>JADHTB010000001.1 GCA_016776605.1 Alphaproteobacteria bacterium
TTATCGAAAAATGGCATTCAGAACGCCGCTAACGCGTCAAAATCGGAGGTGTCGAGCGATTGGAGGAAACAACTCTTTGAGAAATGGTGTTATTTTGTATACTCATGCTGAGTTTGAAGATTACTTGGGAAATGTCGGTCAAGTGTAGGCATCTCAATTGCCCAAAGTGAGTTATTGACAATATCCAACTGAAGGCCTCATCGAATATTTCGATATCATCTGTGCCTGGATACCAAATTTCGTCGAAATGCTGTGCGAAATCGGCAAATTTCATTCGGTCTATTTCATCGAACCTATACCAGCTGATATAAACGAACTCTGGCCAAACAATTTTTAAGGAATTGAAGGTCTTTCCCAGATCGAAGCCATCTACATCGCATTCGATACCTTCACAAACGGCACCGCTTTTGGCCACTTCGTTTGTCAGATTAATTTTATCAATTAAATCGTCTAACCCTAATTTTTTAGACAAGGCAGTTCGAATATTTGCACACTTTTCACGATCGAGAGTAACAAATTTTGGAAACGTGCTACCCGGATTTTCATGAAGATAATTTTCGATTTTAATTTGTTCCATAACGTTCTATTCGCCAATAGGGACAACGCCACTCCGTTCACCTTTACCTCGCTTACCATCTGGTTACGGTGACTGTGCATTTAACCCGACCCAGCCCTTGCTTCCAATGTCGTAACGGTCTTTCAGAATTCGTACATTTGGGCTGCCTGCTGGCAAGAGAGGTTTCTAAGTGTCGGTGCACCGCCCCCATGAGATTCGCTCTCCAAACGAACCAACTCCCAATACCTCCCATCACCAGGGTCTATGTATAATATATTCCAACCATCTTTAGACGTGACGATCTCCGTCAATATTGATTGGGTTAGTTGTTCAATCCTATCGCACACATCATCAGCGACGACCTGACCGTGCTGAGTTTTCCACATACCAGACAAGCATGTTTCGCAAGCACTTAATAGTATCGGGGTCATGTCTTTCATCTTGGTTTTCCGTCAAAACAAATTCATCAGAGAACGACAAGGTGCCTGAAACATCTATGATCCACACGTCCTAGTTGGCGCCATCGATCTATTGCCGCGACGGCCATGCTTTGCGCCAATCGCTGCTGCCATATCCTGTTGCTTTGGGGTAGGTTGGCGGCAAGCGCCCGGCCTGTCAAACACCGTCCCGGGCACCTCTGACGATCAACATTGGATGACACAATGCCCCGTGATGCTGAAATTCCCTATGGCGCCTATTGGTCCAGCCCGTTTGCCCGCTGGCAGGGCAGCCTGGCCCATTTGCACAGCATGGAATTCGCCGCCCATGTAGCAGGGGAGGAGCTGGCGCGGCGGCATATTTCCCTGGAGCAGATCGATCACGGCATCCTGGGGCTAACCGTGCCGCAGAAACAGTCGTTCTATGGCCTGCCCTGGGTAACCGGCATGATGGGGGCCGAAAACGTTGCCGGGCCGACCATCAGTCAGGCGTGCGCCACCGGGGCCCGGACCCTGGCCGCGGCCTGCCAGGAAGTCCGCGGCGGCCTGTCGGACACCACCCTGATCCTGACCACCGACCGTACCTCGAACGGGCCGCACGTCTATTACCCCGCCCCATCCGGGCCTGGCGGCACCGGCGCCCATGAAGACGTGGTGATGGATAATTTCAATCATGACCCCCACGCCAAGAACGCCATGCTGGATACGGCGGAAAATGTCGCCGCAAAGTACCAGATAGGCACCGAGGAACAGCATGATGTGGTGCTGCGGCGCCACAGCCAGTACCTCGACGCCCTGGCCGATGATCATGCCTTCCAAAAGCGCTATATGACCCTGCCCTTCGCCGTGCCCGATGCCCGCTATCGCAAGACGGTGGCCAGCCTGACCAGCGATGAAGGCGTGGTGGCGGTCACCGCCGAGGCTTTGGCGAAGTTGAAACCGGTAAAACCCGGCGGCGTTGTCACCTTTGGCGGCCAGACCCATCCCGCCGACGGCACGGTCGGCCTGCTGGTGACGACGGCGGACGGGGCGCGCAGGCACGCAAGCGATCCTTCGATCCAAATTCGTCTGCTGGGCTTTGGCCAGTCGCGGACCGAAAAGGGTTATATGCCCCAGGCCCCGGTCGAGGCGGCGCAACGGGCCTTGGACGATGCCGATCTAAAGATCAACGACATTGCCGCGGTGAAGTCGCACAATCCATTTGCCGTCAACGATATCGTATTCAGCCGCGAAACCGGCTTTGCTCTCGATGCCATGAACAATTACGGCTGCTCGCTGATCTGGGGCCACCCGCAAGGCCCCACCGGCCTGCGCACGATTATCGAGTTGATTGAAGAGCTGGCCCTGAAAGGCGGCGGGCGCGGCCTGTTTCAAGGCTGCGCCGCCGGCGACAGCGCCATGGCGGTGGTTTTGGAGGTTAGGGCGCGCCCTGATTAAATCGTCCCTTGTGCCTTCAGCTCGGCGATCTTTTCGGCGCTGAAGCCCAGCAAATCTTCCAGCACGGCCTCTGTATGCTCGCCTAATCTAGGTGCCGGCGCTGGTTTGGCGAAGGGCGTGCCGGTCATTTCAATGGGGTTGCCGATACTGCGGGCTGCGCCGGCGGTGGGGTGGTCCGTGGTCCATATCATGCCCCGTTGTTTCAGGGTCTCGCTTTCGCAGGCCTCCGCTACCGTCCGGATGGCGCCGCAGGGAACGCCGGCCGGGCTTAAAATGGCGATCCATTCATCGCGGGTTTTTCCCTGCAACACTTCCGTCAGGATTTCGATCAACTGGTCCCGGTTGTTGACCCGGTCGGGGATCGTGGCGAAAAGTTCATGGTCCTTTAGGTCCGCGCGGCCGATCGCCGGACAGAATTTCTCCCATTGGGCATCGTTGCCCACGGCGATATTCAGCCAGCCGTCCGATGCCTGAAAGGTTTGGTACGGCACGATGGAAGGATGCGCGTTGCCCCGGCGCTCGGACGAGACCCCCGTGGCATAGTAATTTCCCGCGTGATAGGTCAACAGCGAGGTCAGCGCCTCCAACATGGAAACCTTGACGTGCTGCCCCTTGCCGCTGTCACGGCGGGCATAAAGTGCGGCCAGAATGCCCTGTACCAGGTTCATACCGGATACCAAATCGGCGATGGAGGTGCCCATTTTAAAGGGCGGCGTATCGGGCGCGCCGGTAATATTCATCATCGCGCTTTCACCCTGCACGATCAGGTCATAACCGGGCCGCGTGGCCTCCGGCCCGGTATCGCCAAAGCCGGAAATCGTGGCGTAGATCATTCCCGGGCGCCGGGCGGCAACCGCCTCATAACCAAAGCCCAGGCGCTTGGCGGCACCGGGACGAAAATTCTCGACGATGATATCCGCCGTATCGATAAGCTGCCACAGCACCTCTTTCGCCGCATCATCCTTGAGGTTCAGGGTCACGCTTTTCTTGTTTCGGTTCACCGACAGGAAATAGGCCGATTGGTCGCCCTGGTATGGCGGCGCAAAAGACCGCGTATCGTCGCCCCCCGTGGGATGCTCGACCTTGATCACCTCCGCCCCCATGTCTCCCAGGGTCATGGTGCAAAACGGCCCTGAAAGAACCCGGGTCAGATCAATCACCCGCAGTCCCGCCAGGGGGCCAGCCTGAGGACCAGCGCCCCCAAAAGCATCGGGGTTGGCGTCAGCAGAGGACATCGGCAAGCTCCTTAAAATCCGCAATTACTAGATTTGGTTGATGTGGCGTATGGCCAAAGGGCCGTTTGCGCCGGTCGATGAAGGCCGTACGTATGCCACAAGACTTCGCGCCGATGCAATCAAAGGCGTGGTTGGCGACGAACAGCATATTTTCGGGCGCCAGCCCGATGATCTCGCCGGCCTTGGTGTAGGTGCTTCGGTGCGGTTTGAAATTTCCCGCCGCCTGGACCGAGATGACATGATCAAAGGGGAAACCGATGTGCGGTTTGGCGGCTTCCAGCATATCCACATCGCCGTTGGAAAGAATGGCCAGTTGATATTTCTCCGCCAAACGCCCCAACGCCGCAATAACTTCGGGAAAAGGTTTCAAGCGTTCAATCTCGCTGACCAGCCAGCGCGCCTCGTCGGCGGTATAGCTGAAACCGCAGCGGTCCATGACATAGGAAACGGCCCGCTGGCCGATCTCGCGGTAGGGGGTGTGTTCGCCCTGGCACAGGGAGTCGATCATGGAATTTTCGAAATGGGTGCGCCGCCACCAGGTTACAAAGCGGTGCGCCTCGCCATCCCAGCCCTTGTCTTTTAAAAAATCCGTGACGGCGGCGGTCAAGCCGCCCTGCATATCAACAATGGTGCCGTATTGATCAAACACCAGCGCCTTTGTCTCCGCCCTCAGGGTGTCGTGGCTCAACATGGCTTAAACTCCCACCAGACTTTGGATCTCGGCGAACAACGTGGCCTTGGCCTCCATGCCAATACCAATATGTTCACCGGGCCGGGCCATGCCGTCCGCAATCTCGATATCGTCGGCGAAACCACCAAAGGGCTGGAAGACGCCGGGATAGGATTCCGAACCGCCCAATTGCAACCCGGCGGTCATGGCCAGACCCAATTGGTGGCCGCCATGGGGTACGATCCGCCGCCGGGACCAACCCATCCCCTCGACCATATCAATAACGTCGAGATATTCCGTCAGCCCATAGCACAGGGCCGGATCCAGTTGGATCCAGTCGCGGTCCGGACGCATGCCGCCATGACGCATCAGATTGCGGGCATCCTGCAACGAGAATAAATTTTCGCCCGTCGCTATGGCGCCGGGATAATGCGCCGCCAGTTCCGCGTTCAGGGCAAAATCAAGGGGGTCGCCGGGCTCCTCGAACCAGAACAGATCGAACGGCTGCATGGCCTTGCCGTAGGCAAGGGCCGTTGCCAAATCGAACCGGCCATTGGCATCCACGGCCAGATCGCCGCCGTCGCCCGTGACATCCATCACGGCTTCAATACGGGCCAGATCTTCGGCCATGGTCGCGGCGCCGATCTTTATCTTAACGGCTTTGTAGCCCTGATCGAGATAGCCGCGCACTTCATCCTGCAAGTCCTTCAGGCCCTTGCCTGGATGATAGTAACCGCCGCCGGGATAGACCAGGACCCGTTCATCGTAACCGCCGCCGTTGTGGTTTTCCGACAAAAACCGCCACAGGGGCTGTTCCGCCAGCTTGGCCATCAGATCCCACACCGCCATATCCACGGCCGCGGCCGCCACCGCCCGATCGCCATGGCCACCGGGTTTTTCATTGGTCAGCATGATTGTGCGGATCTTGCGCGGATCAAAATTATCGCCGGCATCGTTCAACAATGCCTCCGGCGCGGCGGCGCGGAGGCGGGGCATCAAACGTTCCCGCAGTATGCCGCCCTGGGCGTAACGCCCGTTGGAGCAAAACCCATAGCCGGTGACGGGCCGGCCGTGGCGCACCACATCGCTTTCCACCGCAATGACCGAAACGGTCATCTGGGAAAAATCCACATAGGCGTTGCGGATATTGGAACTGATAGAGGCCGTGGCCTCGCGAATATCGGAAATACGCATGAGAGGTGAAACCTTTAAACTACCAACCCAGGGCGTAGCTGGCCCGGCGTGGATCGGCACCCGCCTCCAGCAGACCGGATTTTAGATCCCGACGAATGGCGCACATGGCCCCCGCCAGCCATTCCCATTCACCCCACCATTCGATTTTATGGCCCAGGGCAGCAAGGGCCGCGCCTACGTCTTTGTCTATGCGGCCTTCCAATTTCAACAAACCCGGATGATAGGCATGCGGCGCAAATGACTGCGGGAATGAATACGAGGCGAAACGCGGCGCCTCCACCGCCTGTTGCGGGTTCATGGCAAAGACATCGATGTTCAACAAGGTCTGGGCCATGGCCTGGCACTGCACATCGGCGCCGGGCGTGCCCAGCGGCAGGGCCCATTCACCGGGGCGAATGGCGATGGCGGGGTTCGGCGTCAGGCGCGGCCGTTTGCCCGGCAGGATCGAAGAGGGATGATCCGGATTGGGCCGGGATTGAGAGCCCCGCGACGATGGCACGAAGCCAAGGCCCGGTATTACCGGGGCGTCCGACGAGGTATCGGAGGGGGTGGCGGAAAAGATATTGCCCTTGGCATCGATAGCACAGGCATAGGAGGTATCCAGGGCATCAAGGGGCGTTGGCGAGGCAGTGGGCCGGGCCGCATCGGGATCGCCCGATGGCGGCATTTCCGGCCAAGCCTTGTTGGGATCGATCATGGCCCGGCGCTGGGCCGCGTAATCCGCTGAAAGCAGCCAGTCCATGGGCACATCGGTGAAACGGGGATCGCCATACCAGCGTTCCCGGTCCGCCACCGCCAATTTCACCGCCTCGGTTACCTGATGGATATAGGCGGTGGAATTGTGTCCCATGCCCTGCAGATTCTTGCGCTCCAACAATTGCATGATCTGCAACAACAACGGCCCCTGGCACCAGGGGCCGCAGCTATACACTCTGGTTCCCGCGACCTCGACGGACAGCGCATCCTCTACCTCAACCTCGAAAGCGGCCAGATCCTCCATACGCAACAGACCGCCGTTATCACTGTGATAGGCGTCAATTTGCCGGGCGATATCACCTTTATAAAAAGCATCGCGGGCAGCCCGCAGGCCGGCGACCCGGTCGCCACCGGCAGCCGCCTCGCAATCAGCCATGTATTGCAAGCTGCGGCCCAGATCCTGCTGGCGGAAAACCTCGCCAGCCGCCGGCGCCCGTCCGCCGGGCAGATAGATTTCCGCGTTGCCGGGCCAGCGGGCATATTTCCCAGCCTTGTCCGCCAACAATTCCGCCATCAACGCGTACATGGCAAAACCGTCCCGCGCCAGCCGGATGGAGGCCGCGGCCACTTCGCCGAACGTCATGCTGCCATAGCGTTCCAGGGCCATGATCCAGGCCGCCGGCGCGGCGGGCACGATGCAGCGCAAAATGCCCTCGGGTACGCTGTCGGGATATTCCCTGGCAAAAAATGCCGGATCCGTGGCCTTGGGCCAGGTGCCCAACCCGGAAATGGTGACGACGCGGTCTTCTTCCGCCAGATAGATGATGATCGGCGCCACACCGGCCACACCGACCAGATCGCTCTGTACCACGCCCAGGGCCATGCCGGCGGCGACCCCGCCATCAATGGCATTGCCGCCCGCCTCCATCACCTGAAAGCTGGCCTGGGCGGCCAGGTAATGACCGGCGGACGTCATATGCCGGTGGCCGCGCAGGGACGGTCGGTAGGCATCCATAAAAGAAGCAGGTGTTTGCATGTTGCGGTTTCCTAGCGGCCCTTAAAGACGGGGGCGCGCTTTTCGGAAAAAGCCAACATCGCCTCCTTGGAATCTTCATACGAAGACAATTCGTAGGTCATGTTCTGCTCGAAGCGGTAGCCGTCCCGCAGGCTCATTTCCTCAATCGTGTTCAGCGCGTGTTTGGCGATGCGCGAGGCAATCGGGCTTTTTGCCGCGATGGTCCGCGCCAGATCCATGGCCCAATCCATCAATTCTTCCGGCGGCACGCAGGCCTCGACGATGCCAAGACGGTATAATTCCGCTCCCGGCACCCGGTAACCGGTCAGCATCACCCGACGGACCAGGGAATGGGGGAACAGGCGCATGGCGTGGCGCCCGCCGCCCATCAGGCCGACGTCAATTTCCGGCAGGCCCAGGCTGGCCTTTTCCGAAGCGACCAGAATATCGCAACTGGCCGCCACCGCCAGACCGGCGCCCAGGGCCGCGCCATTGATGGCGCCGATCACCGGCTTGCGGCATTCCATGATGGCATGAAAGCATTCCCGGGCCCGGCGATTATGTTGCCAGGCATCCCCCGGCGCCCGCTCCTCGCCCGCCTTGTTCTTGATGTTGGCGCCGGCCGAAAATATTTTACCGGCCCCGGTCAGCACCGCGACCCGAACCTCGTCCATATCCGATATGGTATCGAAAACCAGCATCATCTCATCATGGAATTGCTGGTCCTGGGCATTCACCGGTGGATTGTCCATGGTTACCAGGGCAATGTGATCGTTGATTTCGCAACGAATAATCTCGGTCTTCATAATTGACCTCCTCTCGTTATTGCTCTTCTGCTTGGAAACACTATGCCGGACGGCCGCTGGGCAGATCGGTAATCAGCATGGAGCCCGGCGTGTGGGTGATGCACAGGGGTGGCTTGGCGGCCTGGACGGCGGCCTGTGGGGTCACGCCACAGGCCCAGAAGACCGGGACCTCGCCGGCCCGGATTTCGGGCACATCGCCCCAGTCGGGTTGCAGAATATCGGCAATGCCGATCCCGGCGGGATCGCCAATATGCACCGGGGTGCCGTGCATCATGGGAAAGCGGGCCGTAACCTCCACCGCGCGAATGGCCTCTGACATGGGCATGGGGCGCATGGAGACCACGATGGGTCCTGAAAACGGCCCCGCCGGCGTCGTTGCAATGTTGCTGCGGTACATGGGCACCAGATAACCGGCTTCCAAATGCCGCAGGGGCACGCCGTCGGCCAGCAACGCCTCCTCGAACGAGAACGAACAACCCAGCACGAAGGTGACCAGATCATCGCGCCACAAATCGGTGATATCACCGACCGTCTCCGCCAGCTCTCCATCGCGATAGATATTGTAGCTGGATACATCGCTGCGGATGTCTATATCCTCGCCCAATGTGGGCAGCATGGGATCACCGGTTTCAGAGACGCCCACCAGGGGGCAGGGTTTCGGATTGCGCTGGCAATAGCGGGCGAAATCCAGGGCCAGGTCCGCCGGCAGGATGGCCAGGTTACCCTGCATCTGCCCCAAGGCCATGCCGCCGGTCTGGCCGGTAATTTCGCCGCGCCGGATCAAGCCACGGACATATGCCGCGCTGGCGCCCGCCAGATTACCGGCGGCGTTTTCCGGACGTCCCCGATCTTCAATATCCTGCAATGCCATGTCTCTTCTCCCTTACTCTCATTCCTCGGCCTAAATGGCCTCGACCAGATTACCCAGACGCTGGGTCAGCTTCATGTTCTCGCCATAATCCACCGGCACGGCAATCAGTGCCGGTCCAGGCTGCTGGAAAGCCTCTTCCAAGGCGCCGCGCAATTGCCCGGGCCCATCCAGGTGCCGCCCCCACATGCCGAAGGACTTTGCCAACAGCTCAAAATCGGGATTGTTAAAGGCCAGATCTGAATGCTTGCCGTCAAACTGGTTCTGCTGCTTCCATTTGATCAGGCCGTATTCACCATCGACCAGGATTACACAGACAAAATTGATTTTCCGGCGCACGGCGGTTTCCAGATCCTGGACGTTCATCAGGAACCCGGCATCACCGCAAATAAACCCGACCTTGCAGTCCGGCAAGGCAATCTTGGCGCCAATAGCCCCTGGCAGGGCAAAGCCCATGGAACAGAAACCGTTGGAGATCAAACAGGTGTTGGGCTCGTAACATTGATAGTAACGCGAGACCCACATCTTGTGCGCCCCCACGTCCGAAAGCATGATGTCGCAGGGACCCAACGCACCACGAACGTCATTGACGACAGTCTGTGGCTTCATGGGAAAGGCGGTATCCTCCGCCTCGCCGGTCAGATCGGCCGAGATGGTCGCGCGCAGCTCCGCCCGATCGGCGATATCGAATAACGGCAGTTTGCCAACGAACCGTTTGTTCAGGGCTTCATTCATCTGCCATAGGGCATCGGCAATATCACCGACAACATCGACCGCCACGGGGAAGTCCGTATCAATCTCGGCCGGTTCAAAATCGATATGAATGATCGTCTTATCGCCCTTGGCATTCCAGAAACCAGGCCCGTATTCCACCAGGTCATAGCCGACGGCGACCACCAGGTCGGCATCCTCGAACGCGGCGGTGATATGGTCCCGGCCCTGCAAGCCTATGGTGAACAGGCAATGGGGATCGTCCAGTGACACCGCGCCTTTGCCCATAAAGGTGTTGACGACGCCGATGCCGCTTTTTCCCGCCAACCGGCGCAGCTGGGCCGAGGCGCGCTTGCGCACGGTACCGTTGCCAGCCAGGATCAACGGCCGCTTGGCGGTGGCGATAAGGTCGATGGCACTTGCCACCGCCTTGTGATCGGCGGCCGGACGGCGGGTAACATCCACCGGCATGGGCGCGGCCGACAATTGCACCTTGGCCAGATCTTCCGGCAGTTCGATCACCGTAGCGCCGGGCTTTTCCGTGGTGGCGACCTTGAACGCCTTGCGGACGACTTCAGGAATGGTCTTGGCATTGCCGATCGAATGGGCCCACTTGGTGATGGGCCGGAACATGGCGATGGCATCCATGTTCTGATGGCTTTCCTTATGCAGCCGCGAGGTTGACGCCTGCCCAACGATGGCAACCAGGGGGGAGCGGTCCATGTTGGCATCGGCGACGCCGGTAACCAGGTTGGTGGCGCCCGGCCCCAACGTCGCCAGACAAACGCCGGGCCGACCGGTCAGGCGGCCATAGGTATCCGCCATGAAGGCGGCGGCCTGTTCATGACGGCAGAGCACAAAATCGATCGAACTATCCATCAGGGAGATCATGACATCGGCGTTTTCCTCGCCCGGCACGCCAAAAATATGGGTGACACCCTCGGCCTCCAAACAACGGACAAAAAGATCCGAAGCCTTTGTCAGCGCGCTGCTGCCCTGTTCTTCAGTATTCGCCATAATCATCCCCCGTCCCTTGGTTTATTTGTCTCCACCCTACACCTTGGCTAGCCAATAGGGGTATTTTAGGGAAGGATGGCGTTGGATTGTAAAAAAACGTAGAGGGAGACACATATTATGCCTGAATTTTGCATAGCCGAGCGGGACGGCCACGTCCTCACAGTGACCATGAACCGGCCCGAACGGATGAATGCCCTGCATTCACCATCGCATTTCGAGATGGACGAGATCTTCAACGATTTCGAGAAAGACCCCGATTTATGGGTCGCCATCGTCACCGGTGCCGGTGATCGCGCATTTTCCGCCGGCAACGATTTGAAATGGCAGGCGGAAGGCAAAAAGACGGACCCCCCCGCCAGTGGGTTCGCCGGTCTGGCGCATCGCTTTAACATGAAGAAGCCGATCATCGCCGCCGTCAACGGCCTGGCCATGGGCGGCGGTTTTGAAGTAGCCCTGGCCTGCGACATTATTATCGCGGCAGAGAACGCCTTCTTTGCCTTGCCAGAGCCGCGCGTCGGTCTGGCCGCCCTGGCCGGCGGTCTGCACCGTCTGTCGCGGCAAATCCCCATGAAACAGGCCATGGGCATGATCCTGACCGGGCGGCGTGTGATGGCGGAGGAAGGCTATAAACTGGGTTTCGTCACGGAAGTGGTGCCCGAAGGCGGCGCCCTGGAAGGCGCGCGCCGCTGGGCCGAGCTGATTTCGGAATGCTCTCCGGTATCGATCCGTACGTCAAAGGATGTGGTATTACGGGGCCAGCAATATGCCTCCGCCGACGAGGCGATCCTGGCGGATTATCAATCGGTGACGGATATGCGCCACAGCCTGGACTTCATCGAGGGGCCACTGGCGTTTTCAGAAAAACGCCCACCAGACTGGAAAGGCCGGTAGACGCGGCAAAGTACCTTCGTGGACAACCTGCACAAACGGGATTATCGCCCGGATGCACCCGCGCCCCTGGATGGGGTGCGGGTGTTGGATTTATCGCGTCTGGTCGCCGGTAACGCCCTGACCCACGTGCTGGCCGACTATGGCGCGGAAGTAATCAAGGTAGAGCGTCCGGGCCACGGCGATGATTTGCGCAACTGGCGGGTGGAAGGCATTTCGATCCATTGGAAAGTCTATGCCCGCAACAAAAAAAGCATCACTTTGAACCCGCGCAGCGCGGCCGGGCGGGAATTGCTGTTGCGATTGGTGGAAGGGGCGCAGGTGCTGGTGGAAAATTTCCTGCCCGGCACCCTGGAGAAATGGAATCTGGGCCCCGACGTTCTGGCCAGCCGCAATCCGGCCCTGATCATGGTCCGCATATCGGGCTGGGGGCAGGATGGGCCGGATCGTGACCAGCCCGGTTTCGGCAGCCTGGTGGAGGCGCGCACCGGTTTCGCCGCCATGAACGGCTTTCCCGACCGGCCGCCGGTACTGCCGCCCCTGGCCCTGGCCGACATGGTGACGGGAATGTATGGCGGCATGGCGACCCTGGTGGCGTTGCGGCAATGCGAAGTTAACGGCGGCAAGGGCCAGGTCATCGATTTGCCCCTGTTCGACCCCATGCTGGCGATCCTGGGGCCCCAGGCCGCGGAATATCAACTTACCGGCCAATCGGCCAGCCGCTCGGGCAGCCGTTCAACCACCACGGCGCCGCGCAATACCTACCGCTGCAAGGATGGCCGCTATGTGGCACTTTCCGCCTCCATGCAATCCATGGCGGAGAGGCTGTTCAAGACCATGGGGCGGGAGGATTTGATCGACGATCCGCGCTTCAAAACCAACGCCGACCGGGTCCGCAACAATGATATCCTGGACCCGATTGTCGGCGAATTCATGGCCCGGCATGAGCAAGTTGATTTGCTGAATATATTCCAGGCCGCGGGCGTCACGGTGGGGCCCGTGCATGACACGGCCGGAATGCTGGAGGATGAGATGGTCCGCGAACGCGAGGTCATGCTGCGCTTCCCCGACGAGGAGATGGGCGAGCTGCCCATGCACAATGTCGCTGCCCACCTATCGGAAACGCCGGGCCAGATACGCCGCCCGGCACCGTCGTTGGGCCAGCACAACGGCGAAATTTACGGCGCTTTGGGATTAAGCCCGGAAGACATCGCCGCATTAAAGAAAGAGGACGTGATTTGATGGCTAGCGGTTCCAGACAACAATTACCATTGTGGCGGTCCATGCTGTTCGTACCCACCAATGTGGAAAAATTCGTGGAAAGCGCACCCACGCGCGGCGCCGATGCTTATATTCTGGATTTGGAAGACAGCATCCCGGCGGCGGCAAAAGCCAACGCCCGAACCCTGGTGCGCCAGGCCGCCGCCAAGGTGGGGCGTACAGGAGCGGACGTTCTGGTCCGCATCAACCGTCCCTGGCGGCTGTCGGTTCGCGATATAGAGGCATCGGTCGATGCCAATGTTTGCGCCCTGATGGTGCCAAAGGTAACCGATCCCGGCCATATTCTGGCCATCGCGGAAATTCTGGACGAGGTTGAAGCGGAACGGGGTTTGCCGAATGGCCATACCAAATTGTTCCCCATGATCGAAACCACGGACGCCTATTTCCAAGCCACCGAGATCGCCAAGGCCCATGACAGGGTGGTGGCGATGAATTTGGGTTCCGAGGATTTTGCCCTTTCAGCCGGCATGCTGCCTGAGGACGAGGGCCTGTTTCAACCCACCTTGCACGTCATGATGGCGGCGCGGGCCGCCGGGGTTCTGCCCCTGGGCTTTATCGGCAGCATCGCCGAATACCGCGACAGGGATAAATTCCGCGCCCGGATAAAGCAGGCCGCGCGCCTGGGCTTTTTGGGTTCCGCTTGCATTCACCCGCTACAGGTTGACATCCTGAACGAGGAATTCACCCCCACCGAAGAGGCCGTGGAACAATCCCGGGGTATCATCGCGGCCTATGACGAGGCCAAGGCAGCGGGGCGCGGTTCCATTGAATATGACGGCAAAATGATTGACGAGCCGATTATTCAGCGTGCCGAACAGGTTCTGGCCCGCGCCGCGATGATCGAAGCGCGGAGTTCATAGACTCCTAAAAATCGTGGTGCGCAAGACACCAAACCGAAAGACTCTTCGATTTGGTTCGCACCACTAGCGGGCGATAGCTGGCGTTATAGCGAAATCATGACGGTGCGGCAAAATGTCCACATCAAACCGGCACATCACCTTAACCCACTGAACCAAAAGAAGTTTACAGAACAACACTTTGACTTTTACCGATCCAAGGGGGTTCAGACAGACCTCGTCTTAAGGGATTGGCAACCACAAACGCCTAATGTTCAAGGCACATTTTTTGTGGGTAAAACATGCAAAACGCCATCTATTCGTCGTTAAAAGCGATGCACTATCATGACCATCTTGACGCCATGCAGGCCGGCGAGTTACCGGCGCCCGTGCATGTGCGCATCAAACCAACCAACATCTGCAATCACAATTGCTATTTCTGCGCCTATCGCACGGACGATGTCTCCCTGGGCGAGGACATGGTGGTGCGGGACCGTATAGCAAAGGAGAAGATGGCTGAAATCGTCGAAGATTTGTTGGCCATGGGTGTCCGCGCGGTGACTTTTTCGGGCGGTGGCGAGCCGTTGCTTTATCCCTATTTTGTCGAAACCGTAAACCGCCTGGCCGAAGGCGGCATCAAAATCGCGTCATTGACCAATGGCTCGCGCCTGAAGGGCAAGACCGCCGATGCCTTGGCCGCGCATGGCACCTGGCTGCGGGTCTCGATCGACGGTTGGGACGGCCCTTCCTATGGCGAATACCGCAGCGTACCGGAAACAGCCTTTGAAGAGGTGATGGATAATTTAACCGCCTTCGCCGCGCGCGGGTCTAAATGTGTGCTGGGCGCTTCCATCATCGTTGATGAACGCAACGCCAGCCATATTGTTGCCCTATGCCGGCGCCTGAAAGCGGCGGGCGTATCCCACGCCAAGATCTCGCCCTGCATCATTGCCAACAGCGGGGCGGAGAACAATCTTTATCATGACGGTTTCAAGCATATTGTGCGGGCGCAAATTACCGAGGCCAAATCTCTGGACGACGAAAACTTCCAGGTGGTGGATCACTATCACAGCATGGAAATCGACTTTTCGAAGCCATACGAGCGTTGCGCATTCGCCCAGATGCTGACCGTGATTGGCGCCGACTGCAAAATCTATACCTGCCAGGACAAGGCCTATACCGAAAGCGGCACTCTGGGCGATATATCGGGGCAAAGTTTTCGCGAATTCTGGTACTCGAAAGAAAATCGCATACAGCTTGCAGCCATTGATCCACGCCAAAACTGCCAGCATCATTGCGTCGCCGATGCCAAGAACCGCTTGTTGAGCGACTACCTGTCCTTGGCGCCGGACCACCTAATGTTTATTTAAGACCTCTTTGAACATGCCCTTGGCATGGGTATCCACCGGAAGGAAAACACCAAGGTGGTAGTTGTGGCAGGTCAGGCAGTCGTCCCCGGCCTTGGCCGCCGTATGGCATTCCGCGCAAACCGCCCGCGGCAAGGGCTTAAAGTTCGGGCTGAAGGTGGCGGGGTCGCGATCCTTGTAAGCGGAGGCATAGTCCGCCTTGTTGTCCCGGGCATGACAGGACAAACAGCCCCCTTTATCCAACAGGTTGAAATGGGCGGCATGGGAAAAGCGCACTGATTTCTTCAACCCGTCCGCCGGCCGATAGGCCATCCAATTCACCAACAGGCCGCCATCCGCCTGTTTGTCCACGGAATGGCATTCGCCACACAATCCCGGCGCCTTATCGCCGATCATGCCTTCGAATACCTGACTGCTTTCCTTTAGCCGTTGACCCGATTTTCCGGTCAGATCCAACCAGGCGCGGATGAAACCATCCGCATGCCCGGTGGGGCGATAGCGCAGGACGAATTCGTCGCGATACCAGCCGCCGGAAACGTTCCAATCTTCCCCGTGGGTCATTGCAATGGCGGGGGTGCTGGTTATGTTTCCGCCGTCCGCGGATTTCCCGTCGCCGTCACTGTCCTTACCGGTGGCGATTTCTCCGTCGTCATCGTCTTTATCGGTATCGATTTCGTCGTCGTCATCGTCCTTGCCGGTGGCAATTTCTCCGTCGTCATCGTCTTTATCAGTATCGATTTCGTCGTCATCATCGTCCTTGCCGGTGGCAATTTCGTCATCATCAGTTTCTTTGTCCGTGTCTATTTCGTCGTCTTTGTCCGTGGCAATTTCCTTGTCGCCACCGTCGTCCTTGTCTGCATTATTTTCTGCCGCATTTTCCGCCGCGGCCGCAGCGTGGGGCGGCGCCTTTTCCGAAGGTATCAACACCGCATCACCAGCACGCCAGCGATGAATTTCCGACACCAAGGCCGGGAACCATTCCTTTTGCGCCGCGGCGATGGTGTCCAGGGGTAGTAACGCCGTTAACGAAGCTTTTTCAGTCTCCAACAAAGGACGTCCCAGAACGCCATGCAAGCGCGCATGCAGGCTTGCCACGCCCTTGCTGCGAAGATCGAATAACAATGATTTCACGCTCCAGGCCAGGGTTTCAACCGCCGCCAATTGCTCGTCATCGGCGTCGAACAAATCCATCGGGTCATCGATACTATCAAAAACAATTTTCGCCGCGCGGTACTCTGGATCCGCCGAAAGTAATAAATTCATAACCGGCGGCACCGTGCCATCGGCGAATTCCGGCCATTCGCCAATGGCCGCGCCCTTGTCGCGCAAGCCGGCGATATCCAGGCCCGGAACGGCAAGTATGGCCATGCCCTTGGCACTGGCGCGCCCGGCGCCGGCCACCTCTTCAGCATGGCAGGCGCCACAGCTTGCCTCAAACGACCTCACCTCCATAAGGCGGCCGTTGGCATCCGCCTTGTGGCAGTCACTGCAGTCTCCCGGCGCCAATGCGACCAGCTTGGCATCACGGAAATGTTTATCGATATGGCTGGTATGATCAAATTGTATGTTTGTCCGCCGCTCGTAAGGGTAGCCCACAAAATCCGGATGGCCGGAAGCAAGACTGTGAAATTGCACCTGATGGCAGGTGTTGCAATGATCGGCGCTCATGTGCGCTAAATTACCTTCCGCGCCCAGATGTTCACGGTGGCAGGTCATACAGGGAATGGATTCATCGTTTTTTCCGGGTGCACCGAACGCCAAATTGGCCAATTGTACACCAATGCTGCGTCCGGTAACGGTCGCTGGCGCCACGTTCGCGCTCGAATCGTGAAGGGCTTCCGTTGGCAAATTGTGGGGCAGCAGGCCGCGATCGGTCATCTTGTGGCAGGCGATACAGGGCTCGCTGTCCGCCTTTGCATTATTAACGGACCAGGCGGCGCGCAGCCATCCGGTAACCCCTTCGTGGAAATTAACATGGCAGGAGCCACAATCGGCCAAAGCCGAATGCTGAAACGACAGATCACCGGGATTAATAAAGTCCGTGCGGTAGCCACTGGCCAGCACCAGGAGCACCAGACCAATCAGCACCGCCAACACCCAACGTGTAACGACCGCGCGCCGGGCACGCCAACTGCGAACCGGCCGGCATAGCGGTATCTGACGGCAACAGGTACCGTCCGCTAATGGCCCCTCCGCGCACGGACCGCCGGAAAATTGCGAGCGGGTACAATTCCAACGCTCACCGACCCGCGCGGGACTGCATTCATAGCCGCCGCGGCAATGACCGCTATTGTCCGGGCCTATCTGGCATGGGCATCCTTCTGACGCATGCCCACAGACCCAGTTCTGACCCGGGCGGAGATAGGGGCTGTCGCGATAGTTGAACGATTGCAGAGGCTCGGACATCAGCGCGGCCCGCTAAATGAATAAACCAGTACCAAATGTAGCAGCGCCAACAGAATCAAGCCGTAAGTGGCCGGCAAATGAACAAACAACCAGGCCTTTAGGGTACTTTGCAAGGCATGGGCATAGTCCAGCCGATCCTTGCGTTCAACCAACAACCGTAATTTTTCGAGGTAAACTGTTTCCTGATCGTTCAGATATCGCGCCATCGCGTCCATATCAGTCATCAGCGTGAACGATGCGCGGCGGGAACCCCGCAAATGTAATCGAAAATTCCTGGGCGCCGCGAAATAGGAAGAGAGCCGGCTGCCATAAAAATCAGCGATCGTGGATGATCCGGTCTCGGCGGCGGATTTCAGTACAAGATCTTCAGCCTGGGCGCGCAACTCGGCAATAAATTGCGGTATCCTTTCCAACACCACTTCCTCGGTGCGCCGGGTCAGCATGCGGGCATAACTACGGGATATATAAATCCCGGCCACGCCGCTGCCAGCCACCACAACGAAAAACAACGCCAGGATACGCTCCAAAATGCCGCTCGGCAGGGTCCAATCGATGTGCAGCGCGAATATGAAAACCGCCAGCAAACCCAGATAAATATGCAATTGCAACCAGGCCGCCGCCGACCCCATGGGCACCATCGACAATTTTTTCCGGCCATTGTAGAGCGTCAGCAGCAAAACCACCGTCAGCAACAACCAACCGGTCAGAAACACCGGCTGGTAGAGGGCCACATTATGGGCCGTATGCCAGGCCAGCAATCCGGCGGCTGCCAGCAGTACGATGAAGCCGCTTATCCAGCGGCGTATGGCGAATGTTATCACCGGTTCAGCCACCTTCCCAGGTCGGTCAAATTTTGCATATCCACCCGTTTTAATGCGTCATGCGGGCAGGCACGCTGACAGGCGGGTCCCCCGGGTTGATCAATGCATAGATCACATTTGGTCGCCTTGACGATCGGCGCACTGGTCACGCTATCGCGGACGAAGGCGCCATTTCTGTCACGCACTTCCACCATGCGGATATTGTCGTAGGGGCAGGAGTTGGCACAGGTGGCACACCCGATACAGGTTGCATCGTTGATCAAAACCTGACCGGCTGACGAAGATCTGTGAATGGCGCCGGTTGGACAACCAATCATGCAGACCGGATCCATACAATGCATGCAGGCATTGGCCACCATGTAATGATCATGGCGCCGGCCATGGCGGTTAAAACGGGGATTACTGTCATGGGCACGGGCGCAGGCCACCACGCAATCGTCACAGCGCACGCAACGGTCCAGGTCCATCAACATGGTTGACGTACCGTTGATGTAACGATGTTCGACCAGAAATTCCAACATCCCCGGCTCGATCAACCGGTTGACGCCCGGGTCATTGTCACCGCCCGCGTCCGCTTTGTCTTGAGGCTCGTCCAACTGACCGTATTCGGCCAATTCTTCGCCGGACAGCGTCGGCAGCACCAATGCCTCGATCACCGCCGTTGGCACCCGCAAAATATCCACATACCCCAAAGCCCGCAGAGTGGCTTGCATGGTTGTCGTTCGGTCCTCACCATCACCGTCAGGGCCTGCTTTGCTGGCATGATCCGACCAATTATGGACAATCTCGGCCATGCCATGGACGGCGCCGCGTCCGATATAGCGGATCGTCCTGTCGCCATTATTGACAACTTGACTAACCCGGGCGAAACCGGCCCGCACCAACAACAGGCCATCAGGGTAATGGCCTTCGGCCACGATAACCGGCTCCCCCGCCAGGCGGTGGTTAAAACTTTGACCCTGGTCGCGTTTGTATTGCGTATGCCAATCGAAATCGCCATAGGTTTCGAACAAAGTTCCCTCGGCGATCCGGTTAATTGCAGCTTCATCCAGATGTTGAAACATCGGGGTGGCGCGCAAATGCGAAACCAAACTGCGTTCGCGGTACAGCCGATCCACATGTTTTCGGAATTCATCGACCCGGCGCCGGATATCCCGCAAACCCTGCCAGCGAATTTCCAGCAATTCCGAAGGACCATCGGAAATCACCGAGGCCGTACGCTGGGTCCGCCCGAGAGCGGCAATTTCGCCGAACATATCGCCCGCGACCAAGGTGGCGGTCCGGTGCTCGTCAAGTACCCTGGGTACATCCTGGATAAAGACGCGGGCCTGTTGATCGACGCCCGCCCGGCTGGCGGTACCCTCGCCTGCCCCGGCGGTATGGGAATCCCACACCTCCGGGTACGAAGCGTTGCGCCACAATTGCGCCACGGCCTGCATCAAACTCTTCTTTTGACTGTGCGCCCGGCCCAACATGGCCTCGGACAATCCCGGTTGCAATACGACCCGGACCTGCCCCGTGATTACCAGAAAGGCCGAATTACCGTAGTCGCCTTCGCGCACGACGATGTCACCGTCCTGGCAATAGACGATACGGGTATCGTTGCTGATGATGCCGGCCAGCGGCAAGCTGTCGGGAAAGCGGTCGCGGTCCATCTCGCGGAACGGATCCAATGCCAGGATACGCTCCACATCAATGCTGTCCATTTCGTCGGAAAACGGCGTATCCCAACGCCGGGGCCGCGGTATCGTGACCACCTCAGCCACGGCGAACAGCCATCATCAACTCTCCGCCAACCCAATGCCCGCCATGTCCAGGCATCTTACTTGCCCTTGAATTTATCGGGTCCAGGCAATATTGAATCGAGGCCGCCAAATGTACTGCCATCATATTTGCTGGCCAGGATTTGGGCATGACGGGCAATAGCGTCCGCCGCCGCCGTCAATTTGGCTTCATTGTTCAATTTCAATTTTACCGACCTTGCGGCCTTATACATGGCCATCAATTCCGGCGCATCGACCAACTTAGCAATCGCCTTGATCCGCTTACGCGCCTTCTTTGCCCGTTTGGCCATTTTCACCGCGTAATCGGCTTTCTTGGTTGCCTTGGCGACGCCACGCAGGGCGAATTCCAGGTCAAGTGCCCGGCCCACCAGATAAATCATCCGCAGGCGTTCGATCGGCGAAACCTTATTTTCCTTGCTGTACCAGACATTATGGCGGACCTCGCCCTGGCTCCAGGCAACCAGTTCAATTTTACTGCCAGCAGCATGGCCGCCAACGTTGACCAGTTTTTCGTTTGGCACCGAATGGCAACCAAAACAATTCTTGGCCACTTGATAAATATTTCCGGGCCGGATCATGCCTGCTTGTTTGGATTTTTTAAAGCGGTCCGCCTTGTGCGCCGCGGCTTCGTTCTCGGCCTTTACGCCTTTGCCGCCAAAATCACTGTGAACCTTGATCCAGTCACGGCCAGCGCCATGACAGGATTCACAGGCAATGCCGGCGATCGGCTTTGCCTTGCCCTTCACCATGGCCGAGGTGAAATGGCATGACAGACATTCGCTACCTGCCTTGATGCGCTTCAAACCCATTTTATCGGCAATCGCACGCGCTTCCTTTTTTCGCGGCAGCGATTTGAAGGTGGAAAAATGATGACTACCCTTCCATGCTTCGACAGAAGCTTTGTGGCATTCGCCACAGGCATCGGGGCCCATGACCTTGGCTGGATCCAGATGCAGCTCTTGCGCTTGAACCATACCGGGAGCCAACAGCAGCGCACCGAAAAAAGCCAACCCAAGTAAAAATGTATGTGTTTTCATGATCACAAAAATCCCCCGCATTTTATCAACCAAGCCATATATTTTCCGGCCGCACTGGACCGAGTCGAATTAAATTTCAGCCGCAAACCGTCAGGCATCCAGGGCCAAATTCGATTTGGGTACTGATATGCATGTTAGGCATGACCCGGACTCGGGCAATGAACCCGGCTCCTCGACATAACTTACCTCACCGCTCTTCACGGCGGTGATGCAGGTGCCGCAGCTGCCCGCCCGGCACCCGAATTCCAATTCGACGCCATTGGCCTCCGCCAGTTCGAGGATCGAGCCTTGGCTGCCGTCCCAGGTTATCGTTTTGTTCGAACGCGTGAATGTTACCGCCTGCCCGGTGGCCGCGGTTGCATCCGGCGCGGGCGCGGTTTTCTTCACGCTGGCAGGGCCAAACGCCTCAAAAAAGATATCCGCATCCGGCACGCCCCATGCCCGCAGGTCCGCCGCCAACGATTCCATCATCGGGGGCGGGCCACAGACATAGAATTCGTAATTACTCGACGGCAAGGTTTTTTTGAACAAGTCGACGCTGACCCTGCCACTGTGGTGAAAACCCTCACCCGCGACCTCGTCATCCTTGGGATCGCTGTAGCAGACCTGCAAATGGATGTTTTCATGCTCGGCCTCCAGGGCCTCCAGATGTTCGCGCATGATATGTTCATCGCCATTGCGGACACCGTAGAAAAACCAGGTCTCGCGCTGCGCGCCCGCATCACAAATCGCGTTCAACATGGAGATCATCGGAGTCAAACCAACACCGCCGCCGATCAGAACGACGGGGCGATGCTTGGATAAATCCAGGAAAAAATTACCTGACGGCGCCTTAACATCGACGATGTCGCCGGCCTGTAAACTATCGTGAAAAAAGCTCGACGACAATCCCGGCGGGGCATCGGGCACTTTTGGCGGCGGCCCCTGGCGTTTGATGCTGACCCGGTAATAATCAGTCTGCAACGGACTGTCGGAAAGGGAATAACAACGCACCAACGGTTTTTCCCGGTCAGGCAGGCGCAAATTAAACGTCAGATACTGCCCCGGCTGGAAGGGCGGCAGCACTTTGCCATCATGGGGCACAAGGTAGAAAGAGGAAATGCCTCCACCTTCAATAATCTTGTCGCGAATCTGAAATTTCCGCACCCCCGACCAAGTGGCGGTGGTCTTTTTCCGCTCCAGGTCGCGGCTCAAAGTTTCGGCATCAACCCGGCGGCGCAATAAATCGTTCGCCAATCCCTGTTGCACCCGCGCCAGATTAGCGCCGCGCCAAGTACCATATAACAAAACAGCGACCTGCATAAAGGCAGCGGCAATGATCAATCCGCCGATGACTTGAATTACCCCCGTCCCTATCATCGTCCCGAGCCGCCCCCGAATTATTTAAACTTTAAAATTAGGTTCACGGTCAATATATCTAAAAATACTAACAAATTACCAAAGATCTTTCAAAACATCAGGCTGGCGGCCAGCAAAGAGCCGAATTCCGCTGTCATCTGTACCGCGCCCAGGACGTCCCCGGTCTGACCGCCCAGGCGATTCCGGGCCATCGCAGCCACCAACGCCGCCGCCGCCGCCGCGCCGCCCAGACTGGCCAGTGCGGGCAGAAATCCCACCACCACCACAGCGATTGCGGCAGCGATCAGAACCGTGACAATGACTATTTTTAAAACCGGCCGCCCCGCCCCCGCACCCAACCCGTCGCTGCGCGCGGCTGGGAGGACATGCATGACGACGACCATGGCCGCCCGTGACACCGCCGCGGCGACCAGCAGCGCCGGCAGGACGCGTTCGGGCGTGCCCAGTGCCGAAATCGCGCCGATCCGCCCGGCGAACAACAGCAACAACGCCACGACGGCGAAATTCCCTGCCTGGCTGTCTCGCATAATCGCCAAACGCCGATCACGATTGGTGCCGCCCAAGCCGTCAAAAAAATCTCCCAGGCCGTCCTCATGTATCCCGCCGCAAAGCAGCACCAGCAGCGCCACGCACAGCGTCGCGGCCAGCCAGGCGGTACAACCAAGCCAAATAGCCAGTCCATAAACCAGACCGCCGGCGACACCGACCAACAGGCCGATAATCGGGAAACACCAGGCCGCGGCGGCCAATTCGCCACGCCCATAGCTGTTTGGCGCCCCACCGGTTGGGCGGCCCATGGGCAGGATGGTCAAAAAGGCGCCCACGGACCGCAGATCCGAGAACCAACGCGCTAAATCCTGGTTGCCTGTGCTATTACTCATCGGCTAGCGCCCTGCCCGCACGTAGCGATGTATTTCCCTGCGCCAAGTGAGCCGCCGGGCTCAGTTGCCGACAATGCGCATGGCCTCGGCCCGGTCCAGGCCGACCGCCTCGCCGGCAGCCAATAATTCTTCAAAGGTTGTGTCGTCGATCGGTACGCCGTTGGCCAGCCGTTTCGCCTTTGACTTTCGCTCCGGGTCGCCCGGCACCATCACCTCGCCTACCCCGGGCGCGGGCGGCGAGGCTTTCACCCAGGCGGTGAACTTGTCGACTTCAGCGTCAAACGCCGCGCGGTGACCAAAGGCATCCGGGTCGATCAGAACGGTCAACATGTTGTTGATGATCCGCCCCGGCGCCACGTGCTCCAGGCCAAACACCCCGCCGCCCGTGAAGGCGCCGGCCAGGGCCTCGCAAATCACCGCCAGGCCATAGCCCTTATGCAGCCCCATGGAGCGCAGGGCGCCCTTGGGCTCCGAAAACATGACGCCGGGATCGTTGGTCGGATTACCCTGATGATCGATCAGGGCATCGGGCATCATCTCCACCCCCTGGTTATGGGCGACGCGGACCTTGCCCATGGCGACACGGCTGGTAGCCATGTCCAACACGATTGGATCGGCGCCGTTGCTGGCCGGCAGGGCGGTGCAATAGGGATTTGTGGTAAAACGGGAATCCGAACCGCCAAAAGGCGCCACCAGGGAATTGGGCGAAAAGGCGTTGACGTAATGGATCGAAATAAAGCCGGCCGCCGCGCACATCTCGCCCCAGGCGCCGACCCGGCCAATGTGATAGGAATTCTTCAAGCCAACCACCGCCACGCCCATTTCCTGTGCGCGGGCAATGGCCAATTCCATGGCCGCCTTCGCCACCACCTGGCCAAATCCGGCGTTGCCGTTCAGCAACAGGAAGGCGCCACGGTCCTGCTCAATGGAAAGTTCGTTGCCCGGTATCAACTCCCCCTGTTCCAGCCCCAGGACATAGGCCGGCACCATGCCAATGCCATGACTGTCATGCCCGAACAGATTAGCCTCGACCAACTTTTCCGCGACCTGGGCCGCCGCCCCTTCGTCCGCGCCCCCGCGCAGGAATATGGCCTCGCCAAGTTTGGTTAGTCGGTCAGCTGGTATCTGCATGATGGGAACCTTACATGAAGCAATGAAAACAGGTCGGCAGCATAGTCCGGCGAGAGCCCGTCGGCGATAGTCTTTTCGGCCCATCTTGCGGTCGTTCGCCCAAGGCCGGTACAATGACGGGGCAAAGGGAAACTGAGATGGCAGACAAAAAATCAGCAAAAAAGGGCGGCAAAGCCAAGCAGGCGGCGGATAGCCCCGGCGTGAGGGCCGTTAAAGCGGCCATGGCTTTGGCGGCGGTGCAGGGCTGGCGGGATACCACCATGGCTGATATCGCCGATGAAGCGGGCCTGAACCTGGCCGATTTACGCCAGCTCTATGGCTCCAAAACAGCTGTCCTGGCCGGCCTGATCCGGTTGACCGACGAACAGGTGTTGCGCGGCAGCGGTCCCGATATGGCGGCCGAGCCGGTGCGCGACCGCCTGTTCGATGTGATCATGCGCCGTCTGGACGCCCTGGCTCCCTATCGCGACGGCATTGCCGCCGTGGCCCGCGATTTGCGCCGCGATCCAGCGGCCCTGGCCTGTCTGGCCGCGGGGCCCGGACGCCGTTCCCTGCAATGGATGTTGGAGGCGGCCCGTATTCAGCCCTGGGGCCTGCTGGCGCCGTTACAATTAAAAGGCCTGGGACTGGTTTACCTCAGCGTACTACGGGTCTGGCTGCGGGATGAAGGCGAAGATTTGTCCCAGACCATGGCCGCGTTGGACAAGGCATTGGGCCGGGTCGAAAGTATTCTGGGAACCTTGCGGCGTGGTCCCGGCCGCTTTACCCAGCCTGAAGAAGAAACCGCGGACGCAAGTGAACAATGACCGAGTAAACCATGACCGACATTAGCTTTGATGATTTCCTGAAAGTGGATATTCGGGTCGGCACGGTTGTCAGGGCCGAGTCATACCCGGAGGCGCGCAACCCCTCATACAAGCTATATGTGGATTTCGGCCCGGAGATCGGCGAGCGCAAAACCTCGGCCCAGGTGACCGTGCATTACACGGCCGAAGAGCTGATCGGCAAACAAGTCGCCGCCGTGATTAATTTCCCGAACAAACAAATCGGCAAATTCATGTCCGAAATCCTGGTCCTGGGCTTCCCCGATGACCAGGGCGCCGTGGTTCTGATCGAACCCAACCGCCAGGTCGCCAACGGCGGCCGGCTGTTTTAAAAAACTAATCCGCCCGCCGCCAATCGACCCAGATGCTGACATCCTCGCCATTGGGCCAACGGCGGGTGACGACAAGCCGCATGGTTCCATCCGGGCGTAATTCGACATCGCGGACCTGTTCGCCGCCAACCCAGCTTGGGTTCAGGGCGAATTCAACCTTGGTGATCAACCGCCCCTCCTCAATACGGAATCGGCCGGCATAGGAGACGAAACTGTCAAAGGCGGCAAGCCGGGCGACATCGGGGGCATCCGCATGCCAGGCGGGATCGCCCGGCAGCCGTTCGCGGTCGCCACGGCCAAGGGCGGCGCACAGCCAGCCCTCGGGCGAGAGGACGGCAACCCCCTCGGAATGTTCGCCATAGCGCTCCAGCAGAGCGGCCTGATGGCCCTCGCTCGCGCCCCGGCCAATCAAGAGCCAGGTGCCAATAACATCTTCTGCCGAGATCATTTCTGCGTCTCCCCATTTATGTCACCGTGAACACTACCAGCCTGGACGAAATAGGTGCAACGGCATGGGAAAAAATGATCGACAGAGGGCACAGAGGTCTTATCGTAAAGGCGCAACGACCTGACCCTGAGGACAAGACGATGGCGCGCGATCCCCGATACGATATTCTGTTCGAGCCGGTAAAGATCGGGCCGGTGACGGCACGCAACCGGTTTTATCAGGCACCCCATTGCAACGGCATGGGACGCACCCATCCGACCGCCATGGCGGTGATGCGGGGGGTCAAGGCCGAAGGCGGCTGGGCCGTGGTCTGCACCGAGCAATGTGACATTCACCCGACCTCGGAAACCACGCGGGAAATCCGCCTGTGGGACGACCGCGATATTCCGACCCTGGCGCGGATGACGGCCCAGGTGCACCAGCATGGCAGCCTGGCCGGTATCGAGCTGGCCCACATGGGCTATCATGCCTACAACGCCACCTCGCGCGAGACCCAGATCGCGCCCAGCGCTACGCCGTTATTTGGCATCACGCCCGGGCATGCGCGCGAAATGGACAGCACCGACATCGCCGACTACCGGCGCTGGCACCGCGCCGCCGCGCGCCGTGCCAAACAGGCTGGTTTCGACATTATCGTCGTTTATGCCGGCCATGGCCTGTCCCTGGCCATGCATTTTCTCTCGCCCCTGACCAACCGGCGCACGGACGAATATGGCGGCAGCCCGGAGAACCGGACACGGCTTTTGCGCGAGCTGATCGAGGATACCAAGGAAGAGGTTGGCGACAGCTGCGGCATCGCGGTGCGGATTGCGGTGGACGAGCTGTTAGGCAAAGCGGGGATCACCTCGGATCGGGAGGGCCGCCTGGTTCTTGACCTGCTGGGCGAATTGCCGGATCTGTGGGATGTCAATGTCTCCGAGTGGCACAACGACTCCCAGACCTCGCGGTTTTCCGAGGAGGGCTTTCAAGAGCCCTATATCTCCTTCGTCAAACAGCATACTTCAAAGCCCGTGGTGGGCGTGGGGCGCTACACCTCGCCCGACCGCATGGTCTCGCTGATCAACAAGGGCGTGCTCGACATGATCGGCGCGGCGCGGCCATCAATCGCGGACCCGTTCCTGCCGAAAAAGATCGAGGAAGGCCGTGTTGACGATATCCGCGAATGCATCGGTTGCAATATCTGTGTCGCGTCCGACATGCTGTCCGCGCCGGTCCGCTGTACCCAGAACCCAACCATGGGCGAGGAATGGCGGCGTGGCTGGCATCCCGAAAGAATTCCGGCGAAAGACACGGACGATAGGGTGCTGGTGGTTGGCGCCGGCCCCGCGGGACTGGAAGCGGCGATGTCCCTGGGCCAGCGTGGCTATGATGTGATGCTGGCCGAGGCCGGCACCGAACTTGGCGGCCGGGTGGCGCGGGAATGCCGATTGCCCGGGCTTTCGGCCTGGGGCCGGGTCCGCGACTATCGTATTGGCCAGCTCAACCAGCTTGCCAACGTCGGCATCTATCTCGACAGCGCCATGACGGCGGCAACCGTGCTGGAAACCCAGTGCACCCTGGTCGCGGTGGCAACGGGTGCCACCTGGCGCCGCGATGGCACCGGCCGCAGCCACGTAGCGCCTATTCCCGGCCTTGGTGAAGGCAATATCTTCACGCCGGACGATGTGATGGCCGGAGCGCCGATCACCGGGCCCGTGGTGGTGTTCGATGACGATCATTGTTATATGGGCGGGGTGATCGCCGAAAAGCTGCGCGCCCAGGGCCACGCGGTCACCCTGGTCACGCCAATGGCGGAGGCCTCGGCCTGGACGGTCTACACCCTGGAACTGGGCCGCATACAAAAACGGCTGTTGGAAGCAGGCATCGAAATTCTGGGTGCGCACATGCTGTCAGCCCTTGGCAGGGACGAGGCCGAAGTGACCTGCGTCCATACAGGGCGGAGCCACGGGTTGGCATGCGCGGCAACCGTTCTTGTAACCGGGCAGGATTCTGACTATGCCCTTCATCAGGCACTCACAAAGGACGGGGACGCAATGGCCACAGCGGGCATTAGACGTGTTATACGAATAGGCGATGCACTGGCGCCAGGCACCATCGCGGCGGCGACATGGAGTGGGCATCGTTTTGCCCGCGAGCTTGGCCGAAGACTGCCTGACGAGCCGACCTATCGCTATGAGTTGCCGGCACTGGCCGAACCTATATGAGAGACCAGTCAACTGACGGGACGTCGCCATGACCGGAATAGAAAGCCTGCTGAACGGCTTCCGAAATTTTCGCGAAATGTATTTCGAAAAAGCTCCGGATCTTTACAAAGATCTGCTTAGACAGGGTCAGAACCCACGCTTCGCGGTCGTGGCGTGTTCGGATTCACGGGTTGATCCAGCCATCGTTCTACAGACCAAGCCAGGTGATATTTTTGCCGTGCGCAATGTTGCCGCCCTGGTGCCGCCCTATGAGGAGGACGGCCAATACCACGGCACCAGTGCGGCGCTGGAATTCGCCGTTACGGAACTGTCCGTTGACCATATCATCGTCATTGGCCACGCCCATTGCGGCGGCATCGCGGCAATGGTCCGCAAGCAGGAAGGCGGCACGATCAACGGCAAGTTCATAGCCGCCTGGACCGACCTGCTGCGCGAGGCGCGGGAACGCGCCTTGGCGGCGGAACCTGGGCTTGCTGGCGACGCCTTACAGGCCGCCTCGGAACGGCAATCGGTGCGCCTGTCACTTGAGAACCTGACCACCTTTCCGTTTGTACGGGCGGCGGTGGCGGCCGGTGGTTTGAGTTTGCACGGCTGGTATCTCAATATCTTCGACGGTGTCCTGGAAAGTTGGAATCCCGACACCAGGACATTCGAGCAGGAAAGTTAGAAAACAAACTGGAACAAAGAAGACCGGCGGGCATATTCAACCATCTTAGGTGTTTCTATTCATGAGCGTTTTAGATTAGAAGTGACGCAAGACAACAAAGTAGATAACTGAACCTGGCTGAACCGGAATCAATCCGGCTTCCAACAATCAACCTAAGGGAGCAAGATAATGAAAAAACTATTAGTGGCGACGGCAATAGCCGCGCTTATGAGTACGGCGGTCAACGCTGAAACCATCAAGCTGGGCGTCATTTTAGGTTATACCGGCCCCATCGAATCCCTGACCCCGGATATGGCTGCGGGCGCCGAGTTGGCAATCAAGGAAGTCAGCGAAAGCGGTGCGCTGCTGGGCGGCGCTAAAGTCGTCTCGGTACGTGGTGATACCACTTGTACGGATTCCGCCGCCGCCACGGCGGCCACGGAACGTCTGGTCACCGCCGACAAAATCAACGCCATCGTTGGCGGCGATTGTTCCGGCGTGACCACCGCGATGCTGCAAAACGTGGCCCTGGCCAACGGTATCGTAATGATCTCCCCATCGGCGACTTCGCCGGCCCTTTCCTCCATCAAGGACAACGGTCTGTTTTTCCGCACCGCCCCGTCCGATGCACGGCAAGGCCAGGTCCTGACCGCTATTCTAAAGGACAAAGGCATCAAGTCCGCGGCGCTGACTTATACCAATAACGACTATGGCAAGGGTCTGGCCAACAGCATCAAAACCAACTTCGAAAAATCCGGCGGCAAGATCACGATTTCCGCCGCCCACGAAGATGGCAAGGCTGATTACACGGCGGAAGTTGGCGCGCTGGCCGCCGCCGGTGGTGACGTTTTAATCGTTGCCGGTTACCTGGACCAGGGTGGTAAAGGCATCATTCAAGCCGCCCTTGATACCGGTGCCTTCGACAGGTTCGTATTGCCCGACGGCATGATTGGCGACAGCCTGCCAATGGCCATCGGCAAGGACCTTAATGGTTCTTTCGGCACCGTTCCCGGCACCGACAGCCCCGGTGCGGCAAAGTTTGGTGAAATGGCCAAGGCCGCCGGCTTCAAGGCCGGTCCGTTCGCCTCCGAATCCTATGACGCAGCGGCCTTGATCATGCTGGCCATGCAGGCCTCCGGCTCTTCTAAAAGCAAGATGCTCAAGGATAAAGTCCTCGACGTCGCCAACGCGCCGGGAACCAAGATCTATCCGGGCGAACTGGCCAAAGGCTTGAAGATCCTGGCGAAGGGCGGCCAGGTCGATTATGTCGGCGCTTCGGCGGTCGAATTGATCGGACCCGGTGAAAGCGCCGGCAATTACCGCGAAATCCTGGTGTCCGGTGGCAAGAACACCACCGCGCGGTTCCGCTAGGTCAACATACATCTTCATGAATTGATTATGGGAAACGGTCTGGGCAAAGAGCCCGGGCCGTTTCCCAGTCTTTCCTAATTTCATGATCGAAGTTAAAAATCTACATATGCACTTCGGCGGTATTCACGCCGTAAATGGCGTGTCTCTGTCTATCCAGGAAGGCCGAATTACCGGCCTGATTGGTCCCAACGGCGCTGGCAAAACCACCCTTTTCAATGTCATTGCCGGGGTCTACAAGCCGACCTCGGGCAAGGTCTATCTGGATGGCATGGATATTACCGGCCTGAAGCCCCACGAACTATGCGCCCGGGGCATGCTGCGTACCTTTCAAATTGCCCAGGAATTCGGCACCCTGACGGTCCGTGAAAATCTGATGATGGTGCCTTCCGATCAATCCGGCGAAAGTCTGCTGGAGAACTGGTTGCGCCCCAGCCAAGTGCGTTCCGAGGAAGAGCGCGTTCGCGCCAAGGCCGACGAGGTCATCGCGTTTTTGGAAATTACCGAGGTCGCCGACGAACTGGCGGGAAATTTATCGGGCGGCCAGAAAAAACTTTTGGAACTTGGCCGCACCATGATGGTGGACGCCAAAATCGTTTTTCTGGATGAGGTTGGCGCGGGCGTCAACCGCACCCTGCTCAAAACCCTGGGCGATGCGATCCTGCGCCTGAAGCAGGAACGGGGTTATACATTTTGCATGATCGAACATGACATGGATTTCATTTCGCGCCTTTGCGATCCGGTGATCGTGATGGCGGAAGGCGCGGTCCTGGCGCAGGGCAGCGCCGAGGAAGTGAAGGCCAACGAGCATGTGATCGAAGCCTATCTGGGCACCGGCATGAAAAACAGGCCGGTGCCGGTCCGGTGAATACCGCGGAAAATTTTCTGATCGGCGAACATCTGACCGGCGGCTATGGCGGTGCGGACATCCTGCATGATTGCACCATCGGCGTCGGGCGTGGCGAAATCGTGGTCATCGTCGGCCCGAATGGCGCCGGCAAATCCACCGCCATGAAGGCGGTCTTTGGCATGCTCAACCTACGCCAGGGATCGGTTCGCCTGAATGGCGAGGATATCACCGCCCTGGCACCACAGGCCCGCGTCGCCAAAGGCATGAGCTTTGTGCCGCAGAACCGCAATGTCTTTACCACCATGTCGGTGGAGGAAAATCTGGAGATGGGCGCCTTTACACGCCGGGACGTTTTTTCCGACACCATGGCGCAGGTGTTCGATCTTTTTCCGGTCCTGAAGGAGAAACGCCGTCAGCTGGCAGGCGAACTTTCCGGCGGCCAGCGCCAACAGGTCGCGGTGGGCCGGGCCCTTATGACTCAACCCAAAGTGTTGATGCTGGACGAGCCCACCGCCGGGGTTTCGCCGATCGTGATGGATGAATTGTTCGACCGGATTATCGAAGTCGCGAAAAGCGGTATCGCCATTTTGATGGTGGAGCAGAATGCCCGCCAGGCCCTGAACATAGCGGACAAGGGCTATGTACTGGTGCAGGGGCGAAACCGCTATACCGATACCGGCGCCGCGCTGCTGGCCAATCCCGAAGTCCGCAAAGCCTTCCTGGGGGGCTAGAACAATGGACGGCATCCTGAACGCACTCATCCTATTCTCTAATTTCGTGCTGGTTCCCGGCATGGCATATGGCAGCCAGTTGGCCATTGGCGCCCTGGGCGTCACCCTGATCTATGGCATTTTACGCTTTTCAAATTTCGCCCATGGCGACACCATGGCCTTCGGCACCATGGCCACTGTCTTGGTTACCTGGGCCTTGCAATCCTGGGGCGTTTCAATCGCGCCGCTGCCAACCGCGCTTCTGGCTTTGCCATTTGGCATCGTCTGCACGATCCTGCTTTGCCTTGCCACCGACCGCTGGGTGTATCGTTTCTATCGCCGGGAGAAAGCGGCGCCCGTGGTCTTCCTGATTGCCTCCGTCGGCGTGATGTTCGTGCTCAACGGCCTGGTGCGTTTTATAATTGGCCCGGACGATCAGCGTTTTGCCGACGGCGAACGCTTTATCATCAGGGCGCGTGAATTTAAGCGCCTGACCCATTTCGACGAAGGCATCGCCTTCAAAACCTCGCAAGGCCTGACCATATTGACGGCGGTGATCGTGGTGATGGCGTTGTTCTGGTTTCTGAACCGCACCCGCGCCGGCAAGTCCATGCGCGCTTTTTCCGATAACGAGGATCTAGCCCTGCTCTCCGGGATCAATCCCGAACGGGTGGTGATGATCACCTGGACCATCGCCGCCGCACTGGCCACCATTGCAGGCGTCCTTTACGGCCTGGACAAAAGTTTCAAGCCGTTCACCTATTTCCAGCTTTTATTGCCGATCTTCGCCGCCGCCATTGTTGGCGGATTGGGCAACCCGCTGGGCGCTATCGCCGGCGGTTTCATCATCGCCTTTTCAGAGGTCACGGTTACTTACGCCTACAAAAAAGTTCTTGCCTATATTCTGCCTGACAATTGGGCCCCCGATAGCTTGGTGCAATTATTGTCCACGGACTACAAATTTGCGGTCTCGTTCGTCATTTTAGTCTTGGTGTTGCTGTTGCGACCGACGGGCATATTTGGGGGCAAGACCGCATGAAGGGAAACCTGCGCGCTATTTTGATGTTCGTGGCGATGTTCGCGGCTTTGGCCGCGGTCGGATTGATCCAAAGCTGGTCCCTGGCGCTGGCGATCTTGAACCTTTGCCTGATCTCGGCGGTAATGTCTCTTGGCGTCAACATCCAGTGGGGTTATGCCGGGCTGTTCAATGTCGGGATAATGGGTTTCGCGGCATTGGGTGGTGTCACCGGGGTTTTAATTTCCGCCGCGCCGGTCACGGCGGCCTGGCAGGCGGGCGGCAGCGGCATCGTTATCGCCCTGGCGGTTTCCCTGGCGACCATTCTGGCGGCGGTTTTCGCCAGCAGGCGCATGGCCGCCGGGCTGCTTCGAAAACTGATCCTCACTCTGATCATCGTCGCCGGTTACTTTCTGGCCCGGAACTTTTTTGATCCCGCCACTACGGTCATCGAAGCGGTGGAACCGGCCAAAACAGGATACCTGGGCGGCCTGGGCCTGCCGATCCTGTTTTCCTGGATCGCCGGCGGACTGCTGGCCGCCGCCGTTGCCTGGCTTGTCGGCAAGATCGCCCTGGGCCTCAGGTCCGATTACCTGGCGATCGCCACCCTGGGCATATCCGAGATTATAATCGCGGTCCTGAAGAACGAGGATTGGCTGACCCGCGGTGTGAAGAATGTCAGTGGATTACCCCGCCCCGTACCCTACGAGGTCGATCTGCAACAAACCCTGTGGTTCCAGGACTGGGCCGCCCGCCTGGGCGCTACGCCGGTGGAATTCTCCTCTATTTTTGTCAAATTGAGCTACGCCGGCTTGTTCGCCATGGTCCTCCTGGTACTGCTCTGGCTGGCTCAGCGGGCGTTGCACTCGCCCTGGGGCCGGATGATGCGGGCCATCCGCGATAACGAGCTGGCAGCCGCCGCCATGGGCAAAAACGTCACGGGACGTCATCTGCAGGTCTTCGTCATCGGCTCGGCGGTGGTCGGTATCGCGGGCGCCATGCTCACCACCCTGGATGGGCAGTTTACCCCTGCCTCCTATCAGCCCCTGCGCTTTACCTTCGTCATCTGGGTGATGGTCATTGTCGGCGGATCGGGCAATAACTGGGGCGCGGTCCTGGGCGGGTTCGTCATCTGGTTCTTCTGGATCGAGGCAGAGCCCATAGGCCTGTGGCTGATGGATCTGCTGACCGCCGGTCTGGCGGAAGATAGCGGCCTGCGCCGGCATCTGTTGGATAGCGCCGCCCATATGCGCCTGATGACCATGGGGCTGATCCTGCTGCTGGTGCTTCGCTTTAGCCCGCGTGGCCTTATTCCGGAAAAATAGACGCCAAATACCCGCCGCCCATTCAGGCCGGCAATCGGATAATGGCGCGCAGGCCGCCCTGGGGTGCCGTATCCAACACCACCTCGCCGCCCTGATTGCGCACGGTATCCTGGGTAATCGCCAATCCCAGGCCCACACCGCCGGTACCCTGATTGCGGGAATTTTCCAGACGATAGAAGGGCCTGAAAGCTGCCTCACGCTCCGCTTCGGGAATGCCGGGTCCATCGTCGTCGACGATGATTTCGATCATCTCGCCCTCCCGCCGGGCCGTCAGCGTACTATGTTCAGCATAGCGTTGGGCATTGCCCAGCAGATTATCCAGACAGCGCCGTAAACTCATTGGCCGTAAGTGACCCCGCAAGTCTCCGTTGGCAGTGAATTCCACCACACCGCCGTGGCGCCGGGCATCCCCCACCGCCTCATCCAAAAGGGCATTCACATCCGTATCCACCGCCGGTTCGCCGACCGCCCCACGGGCAAAGGCCAGATAGCCTTCGATCATGCCTTCCATCTCATCAACATCGCTTTGCATTGCGGTTGCCGCCGGAACATCGTGCAGCATGGCCAATTCCAGCTTTAAGCGGGTCAGGGGCGTGCGCAGATCGTGACTGACGCCCGCCAGCATCTCGGTCCGTTGGCGGATATGGCGATCAATCCGGTCACGCATGCGCAGAAAGGCATCGCCGGCGCGCCGCACCTCCACTGCGCCCGACGGGCTGAAATCCTCCACGTCCCGGCCCTGGCCGAAACGGTCTGCGGCATCCGCCAGACGCAAGATAGGACGCACCTGATTGCGCAGAAACATGATGGCGATAGCCAGCAGCAAAAAAGAGGAACCGACGATCCACAAAATCAATGCGGCCAACGCACCGGAGGTAATTCGATTGTGCGGCGCCAGCACCCGCAAAACGCCATCCTCGAAGGCGACGTCGATCAAATAGTATTTTTGCCGCACCCGGTTTTCAATGCTGAAAGGTAATTCCAACCATTCATCAATGGTATGGATCAATACCGCCTCCAAGGGTGAATAGGGCCGGGGCAAAGGGCCTACCGTCAGTTTCTGTCCGGGGATCAGGGAAAAGCTTAAATTAAGGCGCGAATTGGCCGATTGCAGAATATGCACGCGCGCCAAGTCATCCTTGTTGCGGGTCAACGCAGCGGCGACAAAACCGATATCCCCCGCCACGCTGCGGGCCAGACGCCGGGTGACTGTGTCTAGATGGCGGTTATAAATCACCACGGCAGAGACAAGCTGCAACAACACCACCGGCGCCACAACGATGATGATGGCGCGTCCAAACAGACTTTTTGGCAAGAAACGTTTCAACATATCTCTATCGTGGCATGCTCAATCCAACCAGAATACATAGCCTTGCCCCCAAACCGTGCACAAATGACGCGGTTCCTTCGGGTCATCCTCAATCTTGCGGCGCAGGCGGGTAATCTGCACATCAACGGCGCGTATGTTTTCCGCATCCGCTTGCGCCAACAGCGCGGCCCTGCCAATGGTGAGGCCAGGGCTACGGGTAAACAGGCGCAGCATTTCGGTTTCGCCCGATGTCAGCCGAACCAAGGCACCGTCGTGCAATAATTCGCCCCGCTCTATATTAAAGCGGCAGGCACCAAACGAAACCTCCGCCAGTTCCTCCGCTTTGGGACCGCCCCGGCGCAGGATCGCCTCTATGCGCAAAACCAATTCCCGGGGTTCAAACGGTTTTGCCAGATAGTCATCGGCACCGACCTCGAGGCCGGCGATACGATCCTCCGCCTCGCTCATGGCGGTCAACAACAGAATGGGCAAGTTGTTGGTACGGCGGATATCCTGGGCAAGCTCCAACCCACTTTCCCCCGGCATCATCCGATCCAGCACCAGCAGGTCAAAGCGCAGACCCGACAAGGCGACCCTGGCTTCCGCCGCGCTGTTCGCCGTGGAAACGCGAAAGCCATATTCGCCGAGATAGCGCTGCAACAGATCCCGCAGCCGATCATCATCATCGACAACCAAGATATGGACGGCCTCATCGCTCATCCGAATTCCCCCGGAGCGCCTGCGAATAAAATGCGCTCAGACTCCTAAAAATAGAGCAATTGAGCCAATCGCTTAAGTCACGAATGCGACTCCAATTAATAGAAAATTGCTCTAGGAACGTACCACATTAGGAACGTTCCACATTAGGAACGTTCCACTGCCTTCAAGACCGCCGCCCGTTCCGCCGCGTTCAACAGACCCGTCAACACCTTGCGATAGCCAGCCACGGCCTCCGCGCCCGCTTCACGATAGGCCTTCGCCACACGGGCTTTTTGCGGTCCGGACAGCTCGCTAAACAGGGTTTCACCCTTTTCCGTCAGATACAGCAAGCGCTGGCGTCGATCCCGGTCGCCGGTTTCCTGGCGCACGAATTGTTCCGAGATTAATTGGCTCAAAACCCGGCTGAGGCTCTGTTTGGTTACCTTCAGAATAGCCAGCAGCTCTGCCACGGTCATGCCCGGATTGCGGCCGACAAAATGCACCACGCGGTGATGGGCGCGGCCAAATCCATGGATTTTAAGAATTTCATCCGGGTCGGAGGTGAAATCGCGATAGGCATAAAACAGCATTTCAATACCCTGGATCAGTTCCTCGTCGTTGAGAAATGATAAGGCGGTATCGCTGCTGGCGGTATTATCGCTGTCCAGGTTGAATTCGACGCTACTGTCCGATTTGGCGTCGGCTCTCGGATTGGTGGAAGCATCAGACATGCCCTGATGGTACACCAATTGCGTCAATGATGCTGACATTATTTTGGTCAGCACTATTGACATATAATTATTAGATGTTACGTTTGCACCATTAAACGCGCAACATATTGTCTCGGAGGCCCCAATCATGGCAACAATCTCATACGATAAATTAGAAGGCACCATCTGGTACAACGGCAAATTGATGCCATGGGAAGATGCCCAGGTCCATGTATTGACCCATGGTTTGCATTACGCCTCGGCCGTGTTCGAGGGTGAGCGGGTCTATGGTGGGGAAATTTTCAAGCTGGGGGAGCATACGGACCGTTTGCTGAATTCCGCCCGTCTGCTGGATTTTGAAATTCCGTATACCGCCGATCAGATTAATGCCGCCTGCCGGGAAACCGTGCTGATAAATAATATCATCGATGGCTATGTCCGCCCCGTCGCCTGGCGTGGCTCCGAGATGATGGGTGTTTCGGCCCAAACCAACCGCATCAATCTGGCCGTCGCGGTGTGGCAATGGCCTTCCTATTTCGATGCGGAGGCCCGCGCCGTAGGCATCAAGTTAAAGACTACAAAATGGCGGAGACCCGATCCCCGCACCGCGCCCGTGCATTCCAAGGCCGCCGGTCTTTACATGATCTGCACCTTGTCCAAGCATGCGGCGGAAGCGGAGGGCTATGACGACGCCTTGATGCTGGATTGGCGCGGCCAGATCGCGGAAAGCACCGGCGCGAATATCTTCTTTGTCATCGACGGCAAACTGCATACGCCGACTCCGGATTGCTTCCTGGACGGCATCACCCGGCGCACGGTGATCGATCTGGCCAAGGCGCGCGGTATCGAGGTGATTGAACGGGTGATCATGCCGGAGGAAATGGCCCAGGCCACGGAATGCCTGTTGACCGGCACCGCGGCAGAGGTCACCCCCGTTGGGGTGATCGACGACTACCGCTTCAAGCCCGGTGCCATTACCGCGCAACTGATCGAGGATTTTGAAAATCTGGTGCACCGCCGGGCGGCCGCCTGACCAAAAACTCATCCCGACTAAGGATTAACGGCGGCCTTCGGGCCGCCGTTCTTCATTCTAGAGCTATTCCGAACCAATGGGAATCGCGAAGCTAATCTAAGTGATTGGAAAAATTGCTCTAATTCTAAAGATCAGAGCATTTTCAGAGTGAAAACGCTCTGGCCGGCTACAGACCGTACCGCGCCCAGTGCGCCCGCACTTCGGCTGTCGCCAGCAGATCGCCGGGCAGGTTGATGGATGAAAACTGGGCGGCCAGCCCCAGGCGCCGTTGCAACCAGCTTTTTCCAGCACCGACCACCGGCAGGCGGACCTTGTCGCCGAATTTTTGCCGCATTACGGCCATCAGATCGCCGACACCATCGGTTAGCCCCAACTCCTGCGCTTTGGCCCCGGTCCAGAATTCACCCGAAAACAACTTTCGTTCGCCGCCTTTCAAGAGTCCCTCGCGGCGGGTTCGCACGTGCTTTTTAAAGGCGTCGTGGATTTCCTTTTGCAGGGCGGTCAGGCGCTTCAGGTCATCCGCTGACACCGGCGAAAAAGGATCAAGCAGGCTTTTCTTGTCACCGGCCGTATACAGGCGCCGCTCCACCCCCAATTTTTCCATCGCACCTTCGAAACCAAAGGTCGCGGCGATGACCCCGATGGAGCCGATAATGGAGGTTTCGGCGGTATATATTTCGTCCCCCGCGCAGGCGATCCAATAACCGCCCGATGCCGCCACATCCTCGCAGAAAACATATACGGGCAGTTTCTTCTCGTCCGCCAACAGGCGAATACGGTCATGCACCAGGGCCGATTGCACGGGCGAGCCGCCCGGCGAATTAATCGCCAGAGCCACCGCCCTGGCCCCCTTCATGGCAAATGCCCGTTCCAACGGTTCCGCCAATGTCGACAGATTGATCGCCGGCCGCAGGGGCGAGCCCTGAGCCGCGATAACGCCGTACAACCGCACCACCGGCACCAAAGGTATCCGGTTACGCAGTGCCTTGATGGGCAGGCGGCTGAGAATTTTATCTATGTTCATAAGCGCAAGATGGGCTGTCGGCGGGCCCGGCGCAAGGGCCGGTTGCAAGTTAAATGCCACGAACTTGTTGCCCCGCCTCTACTGGCCTAGATTGTCGAGCTCAGCCATGTGCCTCATCACGGTCGAAATGAAAAAATGAAAAAAATCCTTATTGTTGGCGGCGGCATTGGCGGCATGACTGCCGCGGCCTGTCTGTTAAAGGCCGGCTTCCATGTGCAGGTCTTTGAACAGGCGCCAAATCTTGGCGAAGTTGGCGCCGGCATCCAGTTGAGCGCCAATCCCATGCGGGTGTTGCGTCACCTCGGCTTGGTAGAGCAATTGGAACAAGCCGGTGTGCGCCCGACCAGCTATCAATTCAAGATGTTTGATACGGCGGAAGTATTGCAGGAAATTCCTCTGGGCGATGGATATGTGGACCGGCACGGCGTGCCGTATTTATCGGTTCACCGCGCCGACCTGCTGGATGCCCTGATTGGCGCCGTGCGGGCCTTGAAATCGGACGCGGTGACATTGAACGCCAACGCCACGGATTTTTCCGAGGACGAAAACGGCATCACCCTGCATTTCCAGGATGGCGGCGAGGCGCGCGGTGATGTCCTGATCGGCGCCGATGGCATCAAATCCATGGTGCGGGCTAAAACCCTCGGTCCCACGCCGGTGCATTATACCGGCGATCAGTCCTGGCGCATCCTGGTGCCGGCGGCGCGGCTGGATCCAGGCATGCGCCCCGATACCGTGAACATTTGTGTCGGCCCCGGCAAGCACGGCGTGGTTTATCCCATTCGCCGCGACGGCCTGGTTAACATGGTGGGCTGCGTGGAGTACGAGACCTGGGACGACGAAAGCTGGACCGCGCGGCGGCCCTGGGCCGAGATGAAGGCGGACTTCGCCGGCTGGCATGAGAATATTCAGGCCATCATCGACAATGCGGACAAGGATGAATGTTACCGCTGGGCCATGAACAACCGCCCGCCCGTGGAAAATTGGAGCACGGCGCGCACCACCCTGATGGGCGATGCGGCCCACCCCACCCTGCCCTACATGGCCCAGGGCGGCGGCATGGCCATTGAAGACGGCGCTGTTATCGCCAGGGCATTGCAGCAAGAGGACCACGTCGGCGAGGCTCTGGACCTATATCAACGCAACCGGTTGGAGCGCACGGCCCGGATCGTCAATGAATCCTCGGCCAACCGCAATATGTTCCACCTGCCATCCGAGGCCGCCCTGCGCGAAGCCTTTGCCCAACGGGACATGAACGCCGAACGCACCGCCTGGCTATTCTCCTACGACCCCATGACCGTCGAATTGCGTTGACGCCGGACAGCAACCTTTTTTTAGGGTGGAGTGACTAATGACCTTGATCATCGAGCGTGATGGCCCCATCACCACTGTAACCCTGAACCGCCCGCAAGCCCGCAATGCGGTGGACCCGGATACGGCGCTGGAACTGCGCGCCGCTTTCAAGGATTTCGACGCCGATGGCAGCCAGTCCGTCGCCATCCTGACCGGCGCCAACGGCGCCTTTTGCGCCGGCTACGATTTGAAGGTCGCGGCGCAGGGGGGCAAGCGCACCGAATGGAAACCGGGCGACGAAGGCCCCATGGGTCCGACCCGGATGCTGCTGTCGAAACCGGTTATCGCGGCGGTCGAGGGCCATGCGGTCGCGGGCGGCTTGGAATTGGCCCTGTGGTGTGATTTGCGGGTGGCCTCGGCTACCGCCGTGTTTGGCGTCTATTGCCGGCGCTGGGGTGTGCCCCTGATCGACGGCGGCACCGTCCGCCTGCCCCGCCTGATCGGCCACAGCCGGGCCCTGGATATGATCCTGACCGGCAGAGGCGTAGAGGCGGTGGAGGCCCATGACATCGGCCTGGCCAACCGTCTGGTTGCCGCCGGCCAGGCGCTGGCGGCGGCCCGGGAACTAGCCCGCGAGATCGCCAGGTTCCCGCAAAGCTGCATGCAGGTCGACCGCCGCTCGTCCTATCTGCAATGGAGTATGGATATCCCCGATGCGCTGATCAATGAAGGCAGCGGCCGCCAGGATCTTGACGATGAGGAAATCAAGGCGGGCGCCGCCCGCTTCGCCGCCGGCAAAGGCCGGGGCGGCAATTTCGACAGTATTTAACAAGCCATCTTGAATCTGAAACCAGGCCCCGTATCCCACTTCTGTCCCGAAATACCAGAGGCGTTTAACCTCCCAGGCCGGGCAAGCGCTTGGGCAGCGGGCGCTTGGTCTCGCGGGCGGCAAAGAAAAATGTGAGAGCCACGAACCGCGTGCCACGGGTAACCGGCATGGCCTCGTGCAGCAGTGAGCATGAAAAAATCACCCCTCCACCCATGGGCGGCCGATGCAATTCGTTGCCGAACTCTGGAAACCGCACGGCGCCGCCCTCGTAGTCATCGTTCAGGTTGATCGACATGGCGAAGCGCCGGTCTTCCGTCGTCGCCGTGTCGTTGTCGCGATGGGGCTGGAAAAAATCCCCCCGCTCGGCGTCATACGCCACTATGCGGTAATGCTGCATCGAGCCGAGCTGGAACTGAAATACCTTGTTCAGCATCGGCACGACGCGGCGCCCGACGATGCCGCTTAACCCGGCGTTGGCGTCATTGCCGAGGCGGTGGTCCCGGCGCTTTTTTACCGACGAAGCCAATACCAGGTCATCAGCATCGTCACGATAGCCCGTGCCGATAGTGATCACGCCCTCGAAATGTTCGCGCTCCCATTCCGCGATCAGTTGCCGGCACAGATCCGGGCTAAGGACATCGGGCAGCACCAGTATCGGCGCATGCCGCAAACCCCTCCCCGGTTCCCAGCGGGCCTGCAAATCCTCCAGGCAGTTCAGGGTTCGGCCCATATGATCCGCGCCGCCATGAAACGCGGCCGCGATCCGTTGGTTGGAATCAACGACAAATGTGGCAGAACCGTTGGCGGCGCGTTGACCGCAATAGCCGGCGGTGATGGCCCCGGTCGGATCCGAAAGAAGATCCAGATCCAGCCCCAAGTCACGGATAAACCGCGCGTTGGCCTCGTGGTCGTCCCGGGTGACGACAACGACGCGGCCATCTGCAGCAGCGAATTGATCCCGCCGCTCGGCCAAGCCGCGCAATTCAGCCACCACCTCGGCACTGCCGATAGAGCCGTAAAAACAAAGCACCACCGCGTTGCCGGTAAAGCGGTCGTAAAACCGGGCCAGGTTGCCTTCGCAATTGGGCAGCAAGAAATTGGGCGCCAGATCACCGCGTTCCAGGGGTGCTGTCATGGTCCCTATGTACCTCGGAAACGTTTACAGAAATCGACTACCGCCATCTTAACATGACCACACCGGCAAATATATATGGTGCCTCCATCGATCCGGCCTTACCTCAAACCAAATCAGGCGCTGGGAGCGGAACCCGGCGCTGGCGATAGTTCTCGTGGCCATTGCGGCGCAACTCACACGCGGGGCAGGTACCGCAGCCATAGCCCCAGGAATGCCTGTTGGTACGATCCGCCACATAGCAGGTATGGGTATCTTCGATGATGATCTCCACCAGCGCATCATCACCAAGGTCTGACGCCAACTGCCATGTGTCGCTTTTATCGATCCACATCAGAGGGGTGTGGAGCACGAACCGGCTGTCCATGCCCAGATTGAGCGCCACTTGCATCGCCTTCACGGTGTCGTCCCGGCAATCCGGATAGCCCGAAAAGTCCGTCTCGCACATGCCGCCGATGATGTGTTTGATCCCACGGCGATAGGCGATCGCGGCGGCGAAGGTCAGAAACAGCAAGTTGCGCCCCGGCACAAACGTCGTCGGCAGGCCGTTTTCGCCCATCTCGATCTCGATTTCCTTAGTCAGGGCGGTATCGCTAATCTGCCCCATAACCTTCAGATCAATCAGATGATCTTCGCCAAGGGCCGGCGCCCAAGCGGGAAATTCAGCCTCGATTTTAGCGCGGATGTTCGGGCGGCAGTCCAGTTCGACCACGTGGCGTTGGCCATAATCAAAGCCGACGGTCTCCACATGCTCGAACAGATCCAGGGCCCAGGCAAGACAGGTGGTGCTATCCTGACCACCCGAAAACAACACCAATGCCCGGTCGTCGTTCAAGGCAGATGGCTCAAATATTGCGCCACATAGTCGGTTTTGACCTCCGCGGCATAGGCGGCGATCAATTTTGCCGTAACCGGGCCCGGCACCGTACCATCGCCGATCGCCGTGCCGTTGAAGCTGCGCATGGGGCACAGGCAGAGGGAGGTGGAGGTAATGAAGGCTTCATCCGCCGTGGTCGCGTCAAAGGGCGATAGATCGTCCTCTTGGATATCCAGGCCTAAATCCCGGCACAGATCCATGCTGATGGCCCGGCTGACCCCGGGCAGGACATATTGCGCCTTTGGTGTGCGCACCTTGTCATTCTGCACCAAAAAGATATTGCTGCCGCTGCCCTCGGTCAGAAAACCACGGGTATCGAGCAGCACCGGCCAGGCATCCGGGGCGGATTTCTGGGTTTCCAGGCCGGCCACGATCAGGTTCAGGTAATTGTGGGTCTTGGCGGCGGGGTTCAACGCCTCGGGCGGTGTGCGCCGGGTGGCGGGCACGACCACATCGATACCGTCGCGAAACAGCGGGGCGCGTTTCGCGAACGGCAACGGCACGCAAGTGACGATTACCGTCGGTCCCGCATCACCCCCCGGCCCGTCCGGATAGTTGGGGCCACGGGTGACCCGCAAATAAACCCAATAGTCTTCGTTCGGGTCCAGCAGGTGCAGGTTCCGCTCGATCACATCCTCGGCGATGGCGCAGAATTCCGCCGCGCTCAAACCCGGATCGATCTGCACATAGCGCAGAGAGCGCATCAGTCTGTCAACATGCTCCTCCAGCCGATAACACTTGCCGCCGAAGGTGCGCGCCGTGTCAAAAACCGCATCGCCATAGATGAAACCACGGTCCGAGATGGATATCTGCGCCCTGGATTCGGGGACATATTCCCCATTCAGATAGACCACCCGCTCGTTCGATAAACCGTCACTCATCCCACTACTCCTGTATTTTTCCGAATGCTCGCGAAGGCTTCCAAACCGCCCTTGAATTCGGTTTGCGCGAAGATTTCCGGCAGCAGGTTTTTCAACCAGTCCCGGTCCATATCAATGCCATTGGCCTTCAGGTAAATCTCGCCCTCGTCCAGCACCATGTCCCAATCATCCTGCATGCGATAGCGTTTGGAAATATCGTCGTGGGGCTGTTGTCCCAGGGCCTGGACCAGCAGATCGGTCCAATTCAAAACTTGAAAATTGCCCTTCGCCTCCAAACCGGACAATTGTCCGTGGCAGCCGTGGTAGAGCGAGACCAGCACATCCACGTCATCGGCTTCGGCCCGCGCCAAAGTCTTTACACGCGCGGCCTGCTTCAAAGCCGGCGACCGGTCCGCGCCGGAACCACCACAGGTATAACCCGGTTCCGACACCGTATCGACCAGGGTCAGTCCCGGAATGGACGACAGCATGGCGGCGACGTTGCGGCCGACCTTGTCCATGCCGTCATGGGTATGCAGCAGCACGCGCTTGTTCACCGGTTGGACGAACCTATCGGCCAGCCCCTGGGCGCGGGCCACCAGATAGTTGGTCACGTGATCAAATTCAAAACTGGCCTGGCGGAAGCCTGATAAAGTCTCGCCCAGATGCAAAACGCAGGATGGGCACCAACTCAATACTTCCTTGGGCTGGAAACCGGCGAACCGGCTGATGGTGCCGTCCACCACCCGCTCGGCGGAGGCCTGATCGCCTTCCCACTTCGATTGGATAATGCCGCAACAGGCGCCAGGCCCGCCGACCACTTCATAGTCAACTTCCAGGGCATCCAGGATCGCCATGGCGTTGAACAACAGATGCGGCGTGCGGATCGGGTTGCAGCCTGTGTAAAACACCACGTCGGCCGGGTGGGCGCGGGGATTACGCAACAGCTTGTCGAATTCCGGCGGGGCCAGTTGCATGGCCGCCATGATGCGAATGGCGCGGGACATCTTTCTGAACAATTGCGGCGTGGGGCTGTCCTGTTCCGCCTCCACCGTATTGACCAACATCAACATTCGCCGGGGATTGATCGCTTCCGGGCAAACGGGAATACACAGCCCGCAGCCGTTGCACTGACTGCTCCATTCCCGGGCTGCACCCTGCAAGGGGGTGCCGTCCCGCAACAGTCCCAGAACACCTGCCATGACGCCCGGCGCATCGCCTGACTGGATGGCGGTAAAGGGCGTGACGGGACAAACCTCGACACATTTGCCGCAGGCGGTGCAATCCGAGACCAGGGCGGCGCGCTCCCGTGCCAGAAAGTCGTCCAATGATTGTTTTTCTGTTGCCATGGGCGCCATAGTTTCCTGCAAGTCACGACGGGTCAAGGGGCCACTATGCCTAGCGGAATTTCTTCCCACCTTTTGCGGCATCGGCCCGCAGTGCGGCATCCGCCGCGCCGCGCGCCCAAACCAGGAATTCATCCTCGTTATCCAGCACATCCACAGGCACCGTCCAATAGCTGTTCAGACCCCGTTTTTTACCGTTGCGCAGATAGCTGAAAACTTCCATGCCGGCGGCTTCATAGGCGGGTAGGTTCACTTCATCGACCTTGAAATGCAGCACGTCCCTGGCGACCAGGGCAAACATCAGGCCGCGATAGAATATCCCAAGGCCACCGAACATGCGCCGGGTGCTGACATGTCCCAGTGGCGCGACAAGCTCTTCAATATAGGCGCGGTATTCCGGCGTGACGGCCATGATTACTTATACAATGGCACCTGGTTTTTGGGCTTGCCGATATTGCTGTACAGATCGGGGCGCCGTTGATCCATCAGGGGATAGCGGCGTTTGACCTCATCGGCGAAGTTCAAGTCGATCTCGGTGGTAATCACGCCTTCCTCGTCCGAGGCCGTGGCCACCACCGTGCCCCAGGGATCGATCACCATGGAGCGGCCGACAAAGGCGATGCCTGATTTCGGCTCCACGCCATATTGGCCGGAGGCGACGACCCAGCATTGATTTTCCGTGGCCCGGGCGCGCAGGAAAAACTCCCAATGGTCAAAACGCGGACTGAGGAAGGCCGAGGCGCAGACGATCACTTCGGCGCCCTTCAAGGCCAGTTCGCGGTAGACCTCGGGGAAACGCAGATCGGAACAGACCGAGACGCCGATCTTGGCCGGCAGCGTCTGAAAAACCGGCAATTCCGTGCCCGCCAGCACATGGTCGGATTCCCGAATACCGCTTTTGATGTCCGGGCGGTCGGGGGCATCGAACAAATGGGTCTTCCAGTATTTGCCCAGAATTTCACCCTCCGGCGAAATCAGGGGCGAGGAATTGTAGTGTTGATTGCCGTGCCGTTCGTACATGGAACCGACAATATACATGCCGTACTGGCGCGCCTTTTCCGCCAGCAGGTCGGTGGTCGGACCGGGGATCGGTTCGGCAATTTCCAGGTAGGCCTCCTCGGTGGAAAAGCCCAGGCCGGTCCAGACCTCGGGCAGGACAACCAGTTCGGAACCGCGCCGCCCGGCCACGTCCAGGAAGCCCAGCATCTTTTCCACCGTGGCATCTTTTTCACCATCCTCCGCCGTGATCTGGATGGCGGAGACGGTCATGGGCCGGGCAGTCGTCATGGCTACAATCCTCTAATCTAATAGCTGATTTAATATTTTGAAATTTCGACTTCCTGGCTGGTGATGAATTCCAGCAGGGCCGGCACGCCGGCTTCGGTCTGGGCGATACCACGCATGATGGCTGGAATGATCTCCGCCGGGTCCGTCACCCGCTCACCATAGCCGCCAAAAGCTTTGGCCATGTCGGCATAATTGCCGGAAATATCGGTGGCGCGGTATTTTTCCGTCGAGACTTCCATGATCTTCAACTCGATAGCCATGGAGAAATTGTTCATCAGGATCGAAAGGATAGGAATGCGTTCGCGCACCGCCGTTTCGAAATCCATGCCCGTGAAGCCAATGGCCGCATCGCCCCAGACATTGATGCACAGCGCTTCGGGCCGGGCCAGCTTGGCGCCCATGGCCAAGCCCAGGCCATAACCCAACTGAGTGGTCTTGCCCCAGCCGATATAGCTGAGCGGCTTGGTCGAGCGCCAGAAGGGGGAAAGCTGATCCCGGGGCGAGCCGGCATCATGGGTGATGATGGTGTTGTCCTTGTCCACCGTATTCTGTAGATCCCACAGCACCCGGTAGGGCGTCATGGGGTTCTGATCAGAGGTCAATTTTGGCATCCATTGCGCCAGCCATTCTTTGTGCACGGCGGCGATTTCCGCCGCCACGGGCGCGTTGTCCCGCGGACCGTCGATCAAAGCTTCCACGGCTTCAAGCAGCGCATCCAGGGTCAGGGACGCATCGCCCAAAAGGCCCACCTCAACCTCCACATCCTTGTTCAGATCCACCGGATCCAGGGTGGCATGAATGAAACGTTTGCCCTTGGGCATGGCGATGCCAAAGCTGGTTTCGGTGAAAGAGCAACCGACGCCGAAAATCAGATCGGCGGCGTGCAGGAATTGATGCACCGCCTTTGGATGCGCCAGTCCACCGGCACCGAGAGACAGCGGATGATCTTCAGGAAAGGAGCTTTTCCCGCCCAGGGAGGTGCAAACGGGAATAGCCAGCAGTTCAGCCAATTGTTTCAGTTGCGGCCAAGCCTCGGCATAATGGATGCCGCCGCCGGCATAGATGACAGGCCGCTCCGCCGCCACAAGCATCGCCGCGGCCTTGGCCACGTCCGTGGGATCCGGGCCATAGCGGGTGGCCAAAACCGGGGTGTAATTCAGCTCCCCCGTCAGCTCCTCGTTAAAGACATCCGTGGGGATTTCCACCACACAGGGGCCGCCCCGGCCGTTCCGCAGTTGGGTAAAGGCCCGGCGCATAATATTGGGCACCTCGTCGGCGGAGGTCACCGGTTCGGTTGACTTGGCCACATGGGCCATGGCCTCGCTGGAATTGAAGTTCGGGCGAATATGGGCGATCCGCCGGGCATAACCCATGGGCAGCACCAGGATCGGCACCCCCTCGCCAAAGGCCTGCGCTACGCCGCCATAGGCATTTTCCGCGCCCGGCCCATGCTGCATGGCAAAGACGCCGATATTCTTGCCGGACGACAGCCGCGACATGGCATCCGCCATATGCAGGCCGATGCGTTCCTGGCGCACGATAATCGGCCGAATATCCCAGCGCGCGGCATATTCCAGGACGTGATTGACGGGATAGCCGATCAGACATTCGACCCCTTCCCGCTTGAGAATTTCGACGATGGCTTCAACCGCTTTCATTATGCGCGCTCCTGTGCTGGGCGGTTATTGCGCCCGCCCCAATTGGTTCTGCCCTAATGATGCCACGCCACCGCCCCGCCGCCAATCGCCTATTCCGGCATTGCGGTTCCATTTTGAATTCTTCGGCGGGCCTGCAATTCCACCGCAAAAAACTCAACCGCAAGAAACGGGGCGCATGCCAACAGGATATATGGTCTCTCCACACTGAAAACTTTCCCGGTTATGCGAGGCTGTCCAATGTCCACCGCCAGACAAATCAACAAGCCCATGTCGCCGCTTGAATGGGGCCTGCTTGTGACCTTGTCCGTGCTTTGGGGCGGTTCCTTTTTCTTCAATGGCATAGCGGTCAGGGAACTGCCGACATTTACCGTCGTGGTCGTCCGCGTGGCGCTGGCGGCACTAATATTGCTGGTGGTGATGGGGATTACCGGGCAAAAATTACCCTGGAATTACCGGCTCTGGGTAGCGTTCCTTGTCATGGGATTGTTGAATAACGTCGTGCCGTTTTCGCTGATCGTATGGGGGCAGTCACACATTGCGTCGGGCGTTGCATCGATCCTCAATGCGACCACGCCTCTATTCACCGTCGTTGTCGCCCATGTTTTTACCAGCGACGAGAAAATGACCGGCGGCCGTCTTCTTGGCGTGCTGGTTGGTCTGGCGGGAGTCGCAATGATGATCGGTGGCGACGCCCTGGGAACATTCGGGCTGGATATTTTGGCGCAGCTAGCCTGCCTGGCAGCCGGGATTTCGTATGCCATCGCGGGGGTTTTCGGGTGCCAGTTTCAGGCCATGGCTATCACGCCACTGGCCACCGCGACGGGTCAGATCACGGCCTCAAGCATTATATTGCTGCCGATCATGCTGGTCGCCGACAAACCGTGGACGCTTGCCATGCCCGGCATCGAAACCCTGGGCGCGCTTGTCGGCGTCGCCGCTTTATCCACGGCGCTGGCATACATCCTCTATTTCCGAATTCTTGCCACGGCGGGTGCGACAAACCTGCTGCTGGTAACCTTCCTCATCCCAGTCAGCGCGATCCTCCTGGGCGTCCTTGTCTTGCACGAAGTCCTGCTGGCAAAACATTTCCTGGGCATGGCGATGATCGGCCTTGGGCTCGCCGCGATTGATGGGCGGCCCTGGAGGTTGGCCAAGCAGGCCATAAAGACTGGTTAGCCGCCAACCCGCCTGGCCACTTTTTAGAACCGGCCCGCCGGGTTATCATGATCCAACCACGGGACATTGCAGCTACCTATTGGAAAAACCTGGGTTTGGAGGATACGGCGAATGCCAATGAAAACGCGATACTTCTTCGTCGTCAGTATGGACGTGCCGGCGGACAGGGAGGATTTTTTCAATCAGGTCTACGAGACGGAGTATGTGCCCTATCTGACCGCCGTGCCGGGGGTCCTGGCGGCAACACGCTCGGTGCGGGAACCCTTGCGGATGATGCTTGCCGGCGAAGAGCGGGTGATGGAGCCGGGCGACGAGCCGCGCTACAGCGTGATCTACGAGATCGAAAGCCCGGCGGTATTGCTGAGCCCTGAATGGGCAGAGGCCGGCGAGCGCGGCCGTTGGCCGACCGAGGTCCGCCCCCTTACCACCAACCGCCGTCATATTTTGCGCAAGGTGATCGGATAGGCTTGCCGTAACGCCATGCGCTTAAAATGCCACTCTCAGCCTGTGATGATAGCGTCGAACCATCTAACCCAATAGCCCGTTAAGCCAATAGCCCGTTAAGCCAATAGCCCGTTAGGAAGTTGCCATGCCCAAAGGTCTGCTCGTCGCCGCGTTTGATTTTTCGACCGCGCATACCGACGAATTTCATGACTGGTATGACTTGGAGCATATCCCGGAGCGCCAGGCGGTGCCGGGGTTTGGCGCCTGCGAGCGTTGGCTCAGCGACGAGGAACCGAGCTTTGCAGTCGCCACCTATGATCTTGATAGCCTGGACGTACTACGCAGCGAAGCCTACGAATCCATCGCCTACGACAACCTGTCAGTCTGGTCCAAGCGCGTGACGGCGATGGCCGGGCGCCTGCTGCGCTTCGAGGGGACGCAGATTTCTCCCGGCGAGGCGTCGGCACCCAAGGGTGCGGGCGGCCTGCTGCTGAATGCAATGAACGTCACGCCCGAGGCCGAGGACGATTTCAACGCCTGGTACAACGAGGAGCACCTTCCCGCCCTCGCCGCCGTGCCCGGCACCTTGGCGGCCCGGCGCTACATCTCCGGCGCGGATGCCGAGGGCACCCATCGCTATGCCGCGATTTACCACCTGACATCGCCCGACGTCACGCGCAGCGCGGCCTGGAAGGCCGCCGTGGAAACCCCCTGGACCGCACGGGTGCGCCCGCATTTCCGTGATCAGGTCCGCATCATCAGCCAACGCTATGTGCGGGGTGCCTGAGCCGGCGTAACAGCGCCCGGGCGTTTCAGGCCACGATCCGAACCGGCAGGGACCGGATGCCGCGATGGGTCAAGCCCGAATGCGAAGATTTTCAGGGTCATACAGGGGACGCAGCGATGCGGTCGCGGCAACCTGTTGGCATGCCACTTCGATGGCGTATGTCCCGTCCTTGATAAATCCGGCATCGACCACGCCGCCCGCCGGATCGCGGACATAACCCAGGCCAATAGCCGCGCCCAGGGTATGGCCATAACTGCCCGAACGCAGATGACCGACGATTACGCCGTCACGCCAGATTGGTTCGTTGTGATAGAGCAGCTTTTCCGGATCGGACAATTTGAACTGAACCAGCCTTTGGCGGGGGCCCGCCTCTCGCTGGCGCAACAATGCCGCGCGTCCGATGAAACCACCCGGCTTGTCCCAGGCCACGGCAAAGCCAAGACCGGCCTCGATGGGGGTGTCTTCATCCGCGATATCATGGCCCCAATGCCGATAGGCCTTTTCCATGCGCAGGGAGTCCAGGGCGTGATAGCCGGCGTGGCGCAGGCCGAATTCAGCCCCCGCCGCCAAGATCGTGTCGTAGACACCTTGTGCGAATTCCACCGGAATATACAACTCCCACCCCAGCTCCCCCACATAGGTCAGCCGTGTCGCCCGCACCGTGGCGTAGCCAATGGCAATCTCGCGCGAGGCGCCAAAGGGAAAGGCCGCGTTACCGACAGCCGCATCCGTGACCGATGCCAGCAGGTCCCGTGCCCTTGGCCCCATGATCGACAACACCGCGAAGGCGGATGTCAAATCGACCAGATGGGCGTGGGCATCGCCGGGAATATGTTTTTTCAGCCAATGAAAATCCCGCACCTGGCTGGTGGCCGAGGTGACGACCAGAAATTCATCCGCCGCCGTGCGGGTCACCGTCAGATCCGCTTCGATCCCGCCCCGTTCGTTCAACCATTGGGTATAAACCGTCCGGCCCGGCGCCACGTCGATCTGGTTGGCGCAAACCTGGTTCAGCACCGCCAGGGCATCGCGGCCGGCCAGTTGGAATTTGGCGAACGAGGTCTGTTCGAACAAGGCTACCGCCTGGCGGGCCGCGAGATGTTCCGCCGCCGAAAGATCGAACCAGTTTTGCCGCCCGAAACTATAGTCATAACGGGGCGCCACTTCGCCAGGGCTGTACCAATTGGCCCGCTCCCAGCCGGCGGCCTCGCCAAAGGCGGCGCCCGCCTGGACCAGACGGTCATGCAAGGGTGATTTCCGTACACCGCGCGCCGTGCGGTATTGATAGAATGGCCAATGCACGGCGTACAGCAGCCCCAGACATTCGCTGACCCGTTCGCGCAGATAGCGGCTGTTGCTTTGATGGGGCATGTTGCGGCGAATATCGACATCCCACAGATCCAGGGACGGGTGACCATCGCGGATCCATTCCGCCATCACCTTGCCCACGCCGCCCGCCGATTGGATGCCGATGGAATTAAAGCCGCAGGCCACGAATAGACCGGCCGTCTCGGGCACCTCGCCCAGGTGATAGCGGTTGTCGGGCGTGAAGCTTTCCGGGCCGCAAAACCAGCTGCGGATGCCCACGTCCGCCAGCGCCGGCATACGCGTCAGCGCGCGTTCCAGCACCGGCATGAAATGCTCCATATCGCTGGGCAATTCGTCGAAGCAGAAATCTTCCGGAATGCCATCCATGCCCCAGGGCTTGGCCTCCGGCTCGAAGGCGCCCAGCAGGATCTTGCCCGCGTCTTCCTTGAAATAGGCATAGTTGTCGGGATCGCGCAGCACGGGCAGGTCCGGGGTGGCACCGACCATGGGCTCGGTCACCACATAGAAATGTTCGCAAGCGTGCAGAGGGACCAATGCGCCACTCAAGGCGCCTACCTCCCGGCCCCACATGCCCGTGCAATTGACCACGATATCGGCGCTGATCTGGCCGCCTTCGATGGCAACCCCGGTGACCCTGCCCTGGGCCGTCAGGATATCCGTGACCTTGGTATTCTCTAAAATTCTGGCCCCGCCTGCCCGCGCACCCTTGGCCAGGGCCTGGGTCAGATCGGATGGATTGATCTGGCCGTCTTTCGGCAGAAAGACCCCACCTACCACATCCTCCACCGAAAGCAGGGGATGCATGCGGCGAATATCATCCCGGCCGATCTCTTCCACCGCCAGGCCAAAGACCCGCGCCATGGATGCGGCCCGGCGTAATTCCTCCAACCTTTCCCCATTGGTTGCGAGCGAGATGGAACCGTTCTGTTTGAAGCCCGTGGCCTGCCCGGTCTCCGCCTCCAAACCGGCATAAAGCTCGGTCGAATATTTCGCCAACTGGGTCAAATTCTGCGTCGCCCGCAATTGTCCGACCAGGCCGGCGGCATGCCAGGTGGTGCCGCTGGATAGCTGTTTACGCTCCAACAACAGCACATCCGTGATACCCAGCTTGACCAGATGATAGGCGATGGAACAACCCACGACGCCGCCGCCGACGATGACGATGGCCGCATGACTTGGGATGGGGGTGGGAGTGGTAACCGGCATCAAAAACTCCATACAGGCAAGCGTTGCGGATGATTTACCGCGACAGCCTACCGGATTGCCCGGGCATGGGCCATAATGGCGCGGAAAATTCACGGGCATACGATCTGGTAGTGCGAAACGGTACGATCATCAATGGCTCTGGGATGCCCCGTTACCGCGCCGATGCGGGGGTAAAGGAGGGTCGCCTGCCGGAAGTCATATCGGCCTGCCGGCGGGGCCCATTGGCCCGGCACTAGATTACTTCAGGTATGGCAACAAGGTAATGCCCAGGGCCGCCCCAATGATGATGGCGGCAAAGATGATCTGGCCCCGTTTCGTGGTCCAGCTTTTTGGCACGCCAAACAGCCGCGCAACCCTGACCGCACCCAACCACCAAACCACGCCGCCGACCACGATCAACAGTAAGAGCAGGAATTTCATGGTTGGCGCGGCGATCGAACCACGGCCGTTTATAAGCGGCTAGGCCGCGTCTTCCTTCAAGTTGGCATCCAGATAACTGGCGACCTCTTTGTTCACCCGGTCCATCTTGCCCTGAAAGAAATGGGTTGCGCCGGGGATTTTGCGGTAATCGATGGCAATTCCCCGCTGGGCCTGCAGCCGTTCGGCCAGGGCCGCCGCGGCCGCCTCGGGCACGGTTTCATCGCGGCTGCCGTGAATGATCAAGCCGGATGCGGGACAAGGTGCGAGAAAGGTGAAATCAAAATTGTTGGCGGGTGGGGCGATGGAGATAAAGCCCGAAATCTCCGGCCGGCGCATCAGCAGTTGCATGGAAATCCAGGCGCCAAAGGAGTAGCCGCCGATCCAGCAAACCGTGGCGTTGGGGTGAATGCTCTGCAGCCAGTCGAGGGCCGAAGCGGCATCGGATAATTCGCCGATACCATTGTCATAGACGCCTTGGCTGCGCCCAACCCCGCGAAAATTGAAACGCAGAACGGAAAATTCCCGCTCCACAAATGACTGATACAGGTTGTAAACAAGCTTGTTGTTCATGGTGCCGCCAAAACGGGGATGGGGATGCAACACCATGGCAATCGGCGCATTCGACAGCTTGCTTTCGTAAAAACGTCCTTCCAGCCGACCGGCGGGTCCGTTAAAGATAACTTCGGGCATTTCGTGGGTACTCCTTAATATCGATGCTGCGACCTGTGCGCCCCAGGGAGCTATCGACGCCGTCCATAGTGGCCATATAGTGCACTGGGGGCCATATCCGCAAGCCTTTGCAGTCTTATTTTGCATAATTCACGGAAATATCGCATCGATACGGCGCATCTTGAACATTTGCGCCAGTCTAACTAGGTTAGACTCCAGCCGAGGTCCGCCAGGCTGTGAAAACGCAGCAGGTTTGGCGGGCGATCCCTGGGCATGGTAAATGCCGTTGCCGCACGGAATTGTGGCGGCGCGATACAGTGCGGAGATGCATCATGTTCAAGACATTAGGCGAGGACATCGCGGCCTGCATGGCGCGCGACCCGGCGGCCCGTTCCAAGTTAGAAGTCATTCTGGCCTATCCAGGCTTTCACGCGGTGGTATTTTACCGCCTTGCAAAATGGTTCTGGCAGCGGAAGTTCTTTCTGCTGGGCCGGGTGATTTCCCATATCGGACGCATGCTGACGGGGATTGAAATCCATCCCGGCGCGATCATCGGCAAGGGCTTTTTTATTGATCACGGATTAGGTGTCGTGATCGGTGAAACGGCGGAAATCGGCAACAATGTCACCTTGTATCATGACGTTACCCTGGGCGGGATCGCACCATCCGTGGACTCCCATGCCCAGCGTCAGCAGAAACGCCACCCTACCTTGTGCGACGATGTCATTGTCGGTTCCGGGGCCCAGATCCTCGGCCCGATCACCATTGGCGCCGGCGCCAGGGTCGGGGCGAATTCGGTCGCCTTGCGCGATGTACCTCCAGGTGCCACGGTTGTCGGCATTCCGGCCAAGATCGCCCGTGGCCGCGCGCCCGATGGCGAGACCGCCGATGTTCGCTTCGCCGCCTATGGCACCGAGGCGGATATTCCCGATCCGGTGCAACGGGTAATCGATGCGCTTTTGGACAAGGTCCAGGGCCTGTCCATGCAGGTCGAGGAGTTAGAGCGCCGATTGAATGACCCTAAATGGGCATCGACGGATATACCCGGCCCCTATGACGATACCAACAGCGATGATGACGCCGACGGTAGCGGCTGCACGGAAAGAAATAACTAGGACGATGCAATGACGGCAGCCGACCCGATCTACCTGGACTATAACGCCACCGCCCCGACCCGACCCGAAGTGATCGCTCTGGTTGGCGAAATTCTGGCCACGGTGGGCAACGCATCTTCCGTGCATCAGGCCGGCCGCAAGGCCCGCGCCCGGATCGATACGGCGCGCCAACAGGTCGCCGACCTGGTCGGGGCGCAAGCCGGAAATGTCATCTTTACCGGTGGCGGCACGGAGGCGGATAATCTGGCGCTGCGCGGCTTTGGCCCCCGCCGTTTGATTGTCTCCGGCATCGAACATGGCGCCATACTGGCGCCCGCCCTGCTGCTTGACCCGGGCGCGGTGGTCGTAGGTGTGGATAATCAAGGCCGCCTGGATTTGGCCGCCCTGGAGGCGGCCCTGGCGGAAAGCGACCGCCCTGCCCTGGTCTCGCTAATGCTGGCCAACAACGAAACCGGCGTCATTCAACCGGTGGCGGAGGCCGCAAAAATCGCCCATGCGCACGACGCCCTGATGCATTGCGATGCCATCCAGGGGGCGGGCAAGATCCCTATCGATATGGAGGCTTTAGGGGTTGATCTACTGTCCCTCTCGGCCCACAAAATTGGCGGCTTGCAAGGGGTTGGCGCCCTGATTCTGCGCGAGGACCGCATGGTTTTGGCGCAAATGGTCGGTGGCGGACAGGAAATGGGCCGCCGTTCCGGCACCGAAAATGTCGCCGGCATTGCAGCTTTTGGCGAGGCAGCCCGCTTGGCGGCCAACGAATTGAAGCAGTTTGCCGAACTGGCCAAACTACGCGACAACATGGAAGCTCGTCTGGCCGAAATTGCCCCGGCCCGCAAGGTAATCGGCGGCGGTGCCGCGCGCGTGCCCAACACGTCCTGCGTGACCATGCCCGGTGTCCGCTCCGACACCCAGGTCATGGCCCTGGATCTGTCCGGTATCGCGGTCAGCGCCGGCTCCGCCTGTTCCTCGGGCAAGGTTGCCGCCAGCCATGTGCTGGACGCCATGGGTATGGAACTGGACGAAGCCATGACTGCGATCCGGATCAGCCTGGGCCGCGACACCACGCCGGCGGAAATTGAGCGTTTTTTGACCGCATGGGCCGAAATATACCGCCGCAACAGTGCGCACGCCAATGCGGCCTGAACGCCGATGAGCGCGGCGTCGCCGCATATTATTTTCGTCAGCCCCGATGGCTCCCAGCGATGGGAGGTCGAGGCGCCGCTTGGCGTCTCGGTGATGGAGATCGCCATCAGCAATAACATCGACATGGAAGGCGCCTGCGAAGGCAACATGGCGTGCTCTACCTGCCATGTCATCGTTGATCCGGATTGGAGCGGCAAACTCCCCCTCCCGCAAGAGGAAGAGGAAGACATGCTGGATCTGGTCTACGACCTGAAACGCACCTCGCGCCTGGGCTGCCAGATCATCATGACGGCCGCGCTGGATGGCCTGATCGTGCACCTGCCGACGCAAAGCCGTAATCTATTGGCTTAATTCGGACTGATTATACAGGGCGAATTAAACGGGGCGAAATTTCGGCAAGGTCACGGTCTCTGTTACCGGATCGAAGGTAACTTGCACCGCCATATCGGCCGCCACCGCATCCGGATCGCAATCGATGATGTTGGAGGCGATGCGGACCCCCTCCGCCAAATCGATCAAAGCCACCACATAGGGTACATCGCCGCCGTAGACATCGCCCGGCACCGGATGGCGCACCACGATCCAGCTATAGACCGTGCCGCGGCCACTAACCGCCTGCCAGCTGCTGTCCACACTGTGGCAATGGGGGCAAAAGCGTTCCGGGGGGAGGCGCTTGGCCTCGCAGGCCGTGCAACATTGCACCAGCAGGCGGCCCTCGCGGCAGCCAGTCCAGAACGGCTCCGTATCGGCATCGGGTACAGGCAGGGGTTTGTTATACATCTCGTCCCTCCGCCTCAGCGCCGCAGAACCAGGGCCGAGCCACAGGTCATGGCGCCGGCGGTGGTGAGGGCGATTTCGGCATCCGGGATCTGCCGTGGCCCGGCATCGCCGCGCAACTGATCCACCGCTTCCACTACATGGTTGAGGCCATGGATATAGGCCTCGGACAACAGACCGCCATGGGTGTTCAGGGGTAATGCGCCATCACGGGCGATGCGTCCGCCTTGGACGAAATCCGGCCCTTCGCCAGGTTGGCAAAACCCCAGGCCTTCCAATTGCGCCACCACGCTATAGGTGAAGCAGTCGTAAATTTCCGCCACATCCACATCCTCGGGCCCCACCCCGGCGCCGGCCCACAGGTCAGCGGCGATATAGGCGGCATAATTTTCCGAATGATCGGCCCAGCGTAGACAATCGAACAGATCGTCGCCCTGATTGGCGCCGCCGCCATAGGCCCCGCCCATGACATAGACCGGTTTGTGGCGCAGATCCTTGGCCCGTTCGGCGGAGGTCACCAGTACCGCACAGGCGCCATCGCTTTCCAGGCAGATATCCAGCATGCGGAAGGGATCGACGATGGGCCGCGCGGCGCGGTAGTCGTCCAGGGTAATGGGTTCACGCTGCATGGCCCGGGGGTTCAGGGCGGCGTTATCGCGAAAGGTCACGGCGATGGTGCCCAGTTGGTCCGTCGTGGTGCCGTATTTGATCATATGACGGCGGCACCACATGGCCATGGCCTGGGGATAGGTGATCCAGCCGAATGGTGCGGTGAATTGCGTGATGCCATGGGCCTGCATCTCGCGACCGCCGCCCAGGCGAAAGCCAGAGCGCCCATTCATGGCGCGATAACATAGGACATTCTTTGCCAGGCCGGCCTCGATCGCGGCGATGGCGGACAAAATGACCAGATTGGCGGCATTTCCGCCCCCCGCGATATCGACCGCGTATCGCACCGCCGGAACGCCCATGGCGGCGGCGACGGACGTGGCGGGGACGGAATCGTTGAGTTGAAAGCTGACCAGGCCGTCGATCTCTTCCGGCGCCAGGCCGGCATCATTGGCGGCGTTCAGGCAGGCCTCGGTCGCCAGGTTCAACACGGTGGTGCCGGAGTTCTTGGAATAATCCGTATAGCCGGTGCCGACGATGGCGTATTTATCTTTTAGTGCCCACATTTATTCCACGCTCCAAAATATCTATTCGCCATAGACCGGCGGCCGTTTTTCCTTAAACGCCATCAGCCCTTCCCTGGCGTCGGGCTCTGTCGTGGCATAATTGTGCACGAATTCAAGCTCCAGCCGCAGGCCCGTCTGCAGATCCTCACGCAGCCCTTCGTTGACCAGATATTTCGCGCCTTTCAACCCGGCCGGGCTGTGGCGGGCCATGGCCTCACACAAGGTCATGGATTGCACGGCCAATTCAGCATCGGCAAAGACACGATTGATCAAACCAAGGCGTTCGGCCGCCGCCGCATCCAACAACTCGCCGCTGAGCATGAGAAATTTCGCCCCCATGGCACCAATCGCACGTGGCAGACGCTGCGAGCCGCCCGCGCCCGGCAACTGGCCAAAATTCAGATGCCCATCGCCAATTCGGGCACTGTCCCCCGCCACGGCCACATCGCAGGCCAACAACAGCTCCAACCCGCCCGCCACGCAGGCGCCATTCACAACCGCCATATAGATTTTGGCCGAGCGCTCCATCCGGTTCAGCAGATCATGGAAGGCCTCCAGAAAATCCCTGAACGCCGCTGGTGATTGGTAAAGCGAGATATAGCCCGCGAGGTCACCGCCGGCGGAAAAGGCTTTTCCGGCCCCGGTCAGCCTAACAACACGTATTTCCGGGCGCGCCTCCACATCGCTGACCAGTTCCCGTAGATATGTGATCGTGGCGCTATCCAGGGGGTTCAACTTGTCCGGCCGGTTCAGGGTCATGGTCGCCACCGCCCCGGCGCAATCCAGGCGGACCAACGCGCCCTGATTAGTCTGGTCTTGTTGTTCCTGAGGCATCATCGAACCTTACCTGAAATGTTGCCGCGAAGAAATCAGACCGCCGCAAAAAACCCGTGTGCGGCAGTTGCTTTTCACGATATCCTACGGCCTTCATGGCGCTATGAAAAAACAGCAATCCAGCAGCAGGGTAGAACTATCATGACGGACAAACCATGGATCAAGCATTACGGACCTGGCGTGCCGCACGAGATCGACGCCGATGCTTACACGTCAACCTGGGCCATGTCACAGGAAGCTATTGCCAAATACGGCAACGCAACGGCATTCAGCAATTTTGGCGCTGATTTAAGTTTTAACGACATCGACCAGTTGTCGGAAAACCTGGCGGCCTATCTGCAAGGCGGCCTGGGCCTGAAAAAAGGCGACCGGGTAGCCATCATGTCGCCCAACATCATGGCCTTTCCCGTGACCATGTTCGCCAACATGCGGGCCGGTCTGGTGCAGGTCAACGTCAACCCCCTGTATACCCCGCGCGAATTAGAGCATCAGCTTAACGACGCGGACACGGATACCATTGTCATCTTCTCGGGCTCGACGCCCGTGCTGGCGGAAATTATCGCCAACACCAGGATCAAGAATGTCATCGTCGCCAATCTGGGCGATTGTGGCAACGGCGCACTGCCCAGCCCACCCACGGATGAACGCCTGTCCGGCGTCGTGAGCTTTATCGATGCCCTGGCGGCGGGCGAAAAACTTTCCTTCACCCCGGTCGATATTTCGGGCGAGGACCTGTTGTTCCTGCAATACACCGGCGGCACCACCGGTTTGTCCAAAGGCGCGGCGCTGACCCACCGCAATCTGGTGGCCAATATTCTGCAATTCACCCTGTCCCTGGGCGATGCCATTCGCGAACGCGAGGAAGTGGTGATCACCGCGCTGCCGCTGTATCACATCTTTGCCCTGATGGTGAATTGCCTATCCTATTTCACCAAGGGCGGGCGCAATGTTCTGATTACCAACCCCCGCGACATGCCGGGCTTCGTCAAGGAACTGTCCAATTGGAAGTTCTCGGTCATCACCGGGGTCAATACGCTGTTCAACGGTCTGCTGCATACGCCGGGATTTTCCGAACTTGATTTCTCCGCGCAGCATCTGGTGGGCGGCGGCGGCACCGCTATCCAGGAAGCAATCTCCAATAAATGGCGCGAGGTTACGGGCCTGCACATCACCGAGGGTTATGGTCTGTCGGAAACATCGCCCGTGGTGACGTTTAATGTGGCGGGACAGGATGAATTTACCGCGACCATCGGCATCCCCCTACCCTCGACGGATGTGACCCTGCGGGGCGAAGATGGCGGCGAAGTGGCCACGGGCGAGCCCGGTGAACTGTGCGTCAAAGGCCCCCAGGTCATGCAGGGTTATTGGCGCAAACCGGAAGAGACCGCGGCCGTAACCACGGCGGATGGTTATTTTTGCACCGGCGACATCGCCATCCTGACCGAGGAAGGCCGTTTCAAAATTGTCGACCGCAAGAAGGACATGATCCTGGTATCGGGCTTCAACGTCTATCCCAACGAAGTGGAGGCGGTGGTGGCCAATATGGACGGGGTGTTGGAAGCCGCCTGTATCGGCGTACCCGACGAGCGTACGGACGAAGCGGTAAAATTGTTCGTCGTGAAAATGCCCGATGCAAATGTTACCGCCGAGGAAATCATCGCCTATTGCCGGGAAAACCTGGCCGCCTACAAAGTACCCCGGCAGATCAACTTTATCGACGAACTGCCAAAGTCTCCGGTTGGTAAGATATTGCGCCGCGAATTGCGTGACTGATACGCCGAAACGCGCCAGGCCGCTGCGCTAGAGCAATTCCGAATTAATGAGAATCGCGAAGCGATTCTAAGTGATTGGAAAAATTGCTCTCATTCTAAAGATCAGAGCATTTTCAGAATGAAAATGCTCTGGCGTTTATCGAGGGTCCGTCTCTGTATCGCCGGCTATCGTCGCGGCGGTGCCAAAAAGGCGGCTCAGAAACGCGGCGACATCTAGACCGGGGCCACTCTTCCCCGCCGGTGTTGCCATGGCCGAAGGCGGAGACGCCGCAGGCTTAGGTGGCGGGGCTATGGCTGCCGCCGCCGTCTTTTTGCTGCCGCCGCTTTGGTCCTCAATCTTCCACCACTGACAATCGGGATTTTCAACCACCCCAGAGGGCATGGTTGTCCGGCACAGAATAGCGCCGCGCAAATTCGTATCCTGCATCGAGGCGTTGGTGAGATCGGCCCGGCTTAAATTTGCGCCGCGCAAATCGGCGCCCGCCAAATTGGCGCCGCGCAAAACCGCCCAGGCCAAGCTGGCGCCGCGCAAATCGGCCTGCTGCAAATTCGCGCCGCGCAGCAGCGCACCTTTCAGTTTCGCCCCGGCCAGATTGACCTTCTGCAAATTCACCTCGCGCATATCGGCGCGGCGCAAATCAGCCGCCCGCATATCCAATTTGCGCAAATCCGCGCCCCTTAAATTGGCGCCGATCATTTTCACCACGCCGCCCGCCGCCGCTTGCAAAAGATGGCAGCCGGAGCATGACTTCATGGCTTTGAAGCGCTTTTGATCGGTCTGATCAATCTCGTCAAACGCCGCCCCGGCCGTGGAGATCAACACAACAAATACAACGGCAGCCATGGCGGAGAGAATACGATTCATGGCACGCAATGTAGCACGGCAAAGCCCGGCATCACGCGGCTGGATATATTTGCCGCATCAGGGCGCGCCGTGCCTGGAAATATATCTGCCCATGGATTAGCGCATATGGCATTCTTATCCATGGAGAATATTCGCGCATGAGCAAGGCGTTCACAAAAGAGACCGATGGCGCAGAGGACGAGGACCTGCCGGAGCTGGCGGCCCCGCTGCCCCCTGGCGCCAAAAATTATCTGACGCCGGAGGGGCATGCCCGCCTGACGGAAGAGTTGCGCCAATTGCGCCGGGAGGAACGGCCAAAGGTCGTCAACGTTGTTTCCTGGGCCGCCGGCAACGGTGATCGTTCGGAAAACGGCGATTACCTGTATGGCAAAAAAAGGTTGCGGGAGATCGACCGGCGGGTCCGCTATTTGATGAAGCGGATCGAAATTGCCGAAGTGGTGGATCAAAGCCGGCAAAAAAACCGCGATCAGGTCTTCTTTGGCGCCACCGTGACCTACCTGGATGGTAACGAGGTGGAACGCACCGTGCGCATCGTTGGCGCCGACGAGGCCCGCCACGATCATGGCGAGGTCAGTTGGGTCGCTCCCATCGCGCGCGCCCTGCACAAAGCCAGCGAGGGCGACATCGTCAAACTGCGCACCCCCTCGGGCGTCGAGGAGATCGAAGTGTTGGAGATTACCTACGCCGCACCATCGTCATAGTGCGCAATCCCAGCCGCTCAAATCAGGGCCAAGTGCTGTAACCCAGGAGTAAAGATCATGAACCAGCCCCTTCCCATCCAGCTACCATTGGCCGGTATCCGTGTCCTTGAGTTGGGCAGCAATGTTTCCGGCCCCTATGGCACCTGGATATTGGCGGCCTTGGGCGCCGATGTGGTGAAAGTGGAACGGCCGGGGGGCGGCGATGACGCGCGCGGCTGGGGCCCGCCGTTCTGGCGCGGGGCGGCGACGGTTTTTCAAACCATTAATCGGGACAAATCCTCGATCACCGTCGATTTCAAGGACGCGGACGCCCTGGCGGAACTGCGCCAGCGAATTGCCACCGACACGGACGTGGTATTGCAAAACCTTCGCCCCGGCGTGGCCGACAAACTGGGTCTGGGCGCCGCGGCCATGACAGCGGCAAGTCCCCGCCTGATTTACTGTAATCTTTGGGCCTTTGGCGCCAAGGGGCCGCTGGCGGACCGGCCCGGTTTCGATGCCCTGATGCAGGCCTTTGGCGGCATTATGGCAGTCACCGGCGAGGAAGGCCGGCCACCGGTCCGGGCCGGTGTTTCGATCGTCGATATGGGCACGGGCATGTGGAGCGCCATCGGCATTCTGGCGGCCCTGAACCGGCGTCACGAAAGCGGCCGGGGCGGCGTCATCGATACGTCGCTATACGAAACCGCCCTGGGCTGGACGGCCTATTACAGCGCGGATGTGCAGGTAAACGGTCAAATTCCGCAACGCCACGGTTCTGGCGTACGCGGTATCATGCCCTATCAGGCCTATGATTGCGCCGACGGCTATCTGGTGGTGGCCGCTTCCAACGACCGGCTATTCCATAATCTAGCCGCTGAATTGGGCCATGGCGAATGGCTGGATGATCCGCGCTTTGTCGATAATCCCGCCCGCTCCAGCCACCGCGAGGAACTGAACGCCCTGCTGATACCGATCTTCAAGGCGGAGACAAGGGCCCATTGGCAGGAGCGTCTGGACGTGGCTGGCGTTCCCAACGCACCGATCCAGCATGCCGGCGAGGTTGTCGCCCATCCACAGACCCAGGCCCTGGATATCTTGCAAGACACCGGCCACGGCGTCTCCCTGGTCGGTTTGCCGCTGTCATTCGACGGCGAACGGCCACCACTGCGCAACATCGCGCCGGAACTAAAAGAATAGCCCGGAAATGCTCTAATCACCGCTTCCCGCCGTGACGATCAAGGTTGGCCGTTCGTTGGGCAAGGCGGCGGCAGCCAGAAAGCTCAAACCAGCGGCCACTCCCAGCAGTATAAACAGACCATCCAGACTGCCCGTTGCAGCATGGATCAACGGCACCAGCGATAGACCGATAGAGGAGACCCCCAGGGTCAACAGAAACTTCACCCCAAACACTTTGCCCCGCCAGCTCAACGGTGTGTAACGGGCCAACAGGGCGTTCTCGGCCGGTTGGGCCATCAGGTTCAGGCTGATCATCACGGCGGCCACCGGTATCAGGGCCGGGCCGATAATGGCAAAGGCCAGGGCATAGGTGGGCACTTGTAAAAACTGACTGGCCACATAGACCGTCTTGCGCGACATCCGGTCGGCCAATTCACCGCCCAATATCTGGCTGGCCGAGGACACCAGGTAGCACAGACTGACGATGCCGCCGATGCCCCATATGGAATCGCCAACGAAATCAATCAGCCGCTCGGCGAAGACCTTGGGTAGGGCGTAGGCGGTCACTTGATAAATCAGCCCGCTGCAGACCACGGTAATAGCCAGCATGGCAAAGGCGCGGCGACGGTCGCCCGCATCGGCCGGCGGGGCGGGCGAGGCCTCGCCTTCCCCTTCGATGATCAGGCCCATGCGCAAGGCGACGACAAAGGCCGCGCCGGTGGCCAGGCAGATCAATCCGGGCACCATAAAAGCGGCCCGCCAACCCCATAGATCAGCCAACCCGCCGGCCACGATGGCCGCAATGGCCGTACCGGCCGACCCGAACACCCCATTGATGCCCAGGGCACGGCCATGATTGCGGCTGTGCTTGATTAACCAGGGCACGCCGACCGGGTGATAGATGGCGGAAAAAGTGCCGATAGCAGTCAGCCCGGCAGCCAGTTCCCAGGGACCTCTGGCCAGCCCGGTTAGAATAGAGGCCACACCGGTGCCAATGAAAAAAATCGCAATCATGCCGGCGGCGCTCCAGCGGTCCGCCAGCCAACCAGCCGGCAGCGCGGCCAGGCCATACATCACGGCACCGGGAATGGATAGAGCGAACAGTTCAGCGTAGGGCAGTTCCCACACCCGCTCCAATACCAGGACGACCGTGGCGAAGAACAATACGAACATGTGGGAATAGGTATGGGCCGCGCTGGCAAATCCAAGCGCCACCCTGGCCGTCGGCGCGGCCATCGGTGGGGCCATCGGTGCGGACTGTGTCATCTAGGATCAATCGACCTCGCGGTGTAGCCAGGCCAGAAAATCAGGGTTGCCACCCTGGATCGGCAGGCCGATGACACACGGTATATCATAGGAATGCATGCTCTTGATCCGTTCCGCCACATGCACGGTCATGTCGCGGCGGGTTTTCAATATCATTGCCACTTCCTCCTGCTCGGCCACCCCGCCCTCCCAATGATAGATCGAACTGATGGGACCCAGAATGTTGGCGCAGGCGACCAGGCGATCACCGACCAGGGCACGGGCGATCGCCCTGGCCTCGTCGGTATTGGCGCAAGTCACATACAACAGGGTCAATTCTTCCATGACATGCCCATCCCCTTAGGCTTATTGCAGGCGCAAGGTGAAATGCAGCGCAGCAGCGAACAACAACAAGGCGCCGCCCTGATGCAACACGGCCAGCGGCACCGGTATGACCAGCAGCAAGGTTGATATGCCCAGCGCCAACTGGATGGCCAGCGCCACCAGCAGCAGATTGAGAGCCAGACGGGCCGGCGGGCCAAGCGCCAGGGACCGCGCCTTAAACCAAAGTCCAAGCAACAGCGCGGTACATAGATAGGCGCCGATGCGGTGTTCAAATTGGACCGTCACCACATTTTCGAACATATTCAACCACCAGGGCGACAGTTGGCCCAGTTCCGGTGGCAGCCAATATTCGTTCATCATGGGAAAACTGTTATAGACAAAACCGGCATCCAGCCCCGCCACCAAGCCCCCGGACAAGGCCTGTATAAATACCAACGCCACTGCCGCCCAGGACCAGGCGCGCAGGCTTTTAACCGCCGCCCCCCCGGCAACCACCGCCGTGGATTTAGAGAGCAGATCAAGTACCAACCAGATCAATGCGCCGAAAATCAGGAACGCCACTCCCAAATGCACGGTCAGGCGGTAATGGCTGACGTCCGGTCGGTCCACCAGTCCGCTTTTTACCATCCACCACCCGATAAGCCCCTGCAGCCCACCCAGCAAAAACAAACCGAACAGGGCCTTTCGGCGGCGGCGCTCTATCCGCCCGGTCAACAGAAACCACAAAAACGGCAGCGCAAAGACCAACCCGATACTGCGGCCGAGCACCCGATGGCTATATTCATAATAGAAAATGTCTTTGAATTCCGACAGGCTCATACCCCGGTTGATTTTTTGATATTCCGGGTACTGCTTGTACTTTTCGAAGGTTTCCTGCCAGGCCGCCTCGCCCCGGGGCGGCAAGGTGCCCATTAAGGGCTGCCACTGCACCATGGACAGACCCGAATGGGTTAGCCGGGTCGCGCCACCAAGCATCACCATGGCCGTAACCATCGCCGCGAGCAGCAGCAACCACCCCGCCACCATGGGACGGGCCCGGAGCGCGCGCCCTTCGCCACTTGCGGCTTGACCAGAATCTGTCATAAAATTTCCAATTTATATGTATATTACAGACGGTTATATAAATTATTTAATTTATTAGATAAGATATTTGGTAGCAATAGACTAGCACAGAAAAAGGGGTCGGCCCAGCAGGACCGACCCCCAATTCAATGGTCGGAGCGAGAGGATTCGAACCTCCGACCCCCACACCCCCAGTGTGATGCGCTACCAGGCTGCGCTACGCTCCGACAATCACCAAACCAGCCTATCCGCCGATCCGGTATTCACGATCTAGTATTCAGTATCTGGTATTGAGGATCTGATATTGAGGGAATATAGCGACCACCACCTCAGGAAACAAACGCAATCGCGGCGGTGTTTAGCTTTTTGTGGTGAGGCGCCGCAGAATTTGTTGAATTTCGCCTAATTCAGCCGCAAGGCCGGACAATTTGCCGCGCTGAGCCAACGTCAGACCAGAATGCGCGCCTGCCGCGCCGCCATCGGCGCCCTTGGCCAAGTCGCCTTGGTCGATGCCCGGCGCGGTATGATCCGCCCCCTGTGGGCCCGCCTGACGCTCCAGCGCACCGCTTTGACGCCGGGTACGGGCGGCCGCGACGCCAGCGGCGCCGATCGTGCCATGAGATGACAGGTCCCGCCCGGATTCCATGATCGTTTTCGAGCCGATGTCGCGCATCAGCTTCTGTACGCCCTTGATCGTGTAGCCATCGGAATAGAGAAGATGACGAATGCCGCGCAGCAAGTCTACATCTTCGGGCCGGTAATAGCGCCGGCCCCCGCCCCGTTTCAACGGCTTCACCTGGGTAAACTTGCTTTCCCAGAAACGCAGAACATGCTGTGGAACCTCAAGCGCCGTGGCGACCTCACTGATGGTACGAAATGCACCAGCTGCCTTGGTCTTTCCACGTGTCTGAGGCGCACCGCCCGCAACATCTACCATAATCCCGGTCAGCCGACCGAGCCAACGTCCGCAGCAGAGCCGCTCAGATGCCGGTTAACCTGCTCTTTCAACACGTGGCTGGGTCGAAAGACCAGAACCCGGCGCGGCGCGATCGGCACCTCTTCACCGGTTTTGGGATTGCGGCCGATGCGTCCGCCTTTTTGGCGGCACGAAAAACTGCCAAAAGATGAAACTTTTACAGTTTCCCCTTGAACCAGACTGTCACAAATCTCGGCCAGTACGGATTCCACCAATTGGGCGGATTCATTGCGCGACAGTCCCACCTCTTGGTACACAGCCTCGCTCAATTGTGCGCGCGTCACGGTATTGCCTGTCACGTCTCTTCCCCTCGGTCCGCCAGGGGTGGAAACCTAGCAAATTGCAAGTTTACAGTCAATATCAAAGGGATGCGGGGCAGAGTTTAAGTAAATTAACGATTCGCACTAAAAAAAGGCGTCTTGCCCAACCGGGGTAGCTACCTACAGGTGAGTAAAACAGCCCCCTGCCCACTCACCACCGGGCCAACACGGCCCCCCAGGTGAAGCCGCCACCCATGGCCTCCATCAAGATCATATCGCCTTGTTTAATGCGACCGTCCTTAACCGCCTCGTTTAACGCCAGAGGCACCGAGGCCGCCGATGTATTGCCGTGCTCGGCCACTGTCAAGACGACCTTTTCGGCGGGCAATTTCAGCTTCTTGGCGGTGTGATCAATAATCCGCCGGTTGGCCTGATGGGGCACCAACCAATCAATATCGTCAGGCGACAGGTCATTGGCCTCCAGCGCTTCTTTGACAACGCTGGTGAGATTATTGACCGCGTGGCGAAATACCTCGCGCCCACGCATGCGCAAAAAGCCCGCCGTTCCGGTGGATGAGGGTCCGCCATCGACATATAACATATCGTGCTGGCGTCCATCCGCATGCAGGTGGGTCGACATAATGCCGCGTTGGTCTATGGCGGGCATGTTATCGTCCGGGTTGTCCTCTGCCCGCAGCACGACGGCACCGGCGCCATCACCAAACAGTACGCAGGTGGTCCGGTCTTCCCAGTCCAAAATGCGCGAGAAGGTCTCGGCGCCGATTACCAGCACATTGCGGGCCTGTCCGGCCTTGATAAAATTATCCGCGACCGCCAAGGCATAGATGAAGCCGGAGCAGACTGCCTGCACATCGAAGGCAGGGATACCGGCAACGCCCAGGCGGGCCTGCACCATGGTTGCGGTGGCGGGAAAGGTTTCGTCCGGCGTCGCGGTGGCCAGGACAATCAGATCCAACTCGCTGGCGGCCATGCCGGCCGAGGCCAGGGCATCGACCGCCGCCGCAAAGGCCAGATCCGAGGTCATCTCGTCATCCGCGGCGATATGGCGGTTGGAAATACCAGTACGCGAGACGATCCATTCGTCGGATGTATCGACTTTCGTGGCCAATTCTTCGTTGCTGACCCTGCGTTGTGGCAAATACGCGCCACAGCCTATGAATACAGATTTTATCATTTTACTGGGCCGCCGCCCGATCCCGTACTTTATCGTGGTCGGAGAATTGTGCCATATCGGCTGTGATCCGGCCAATCAGGTCGTCCGCCACCATATCTACCGCCAGACCAATAGCCGTGGCGAAACCAACATCATCCATGCCACCGTGACTTTTTACACTGATGCCATTCAATCCCAGAAAGACGCCGCCGTTGTGATGCCGGGGGTCGATCCGTTCCCGCAAGGCCATTATCGCCGGCTTGGCCAGCATATAGCCAACCTTTGACATCAGGGACTGGCTGAAGGCAGTCCGCAGGAACTGGGAAAACAGCGTTGCCGTCCCTTCCATCGTCTTGAGCGCCACGTTGCCGCTGAAGCCATCGGTCACGACCACGTCCGTGGTGCCCTTGGCGATATCATTGCCTTCAATGAAGCCATGAAAGCGCAAAGGCAAGGCCGCCGCGTTCAGGATCGCCGCAGCACCCTTTACGGCTTCGTTACCCTTTAACTCTTCCTCGCCCACATTCAACAGCCCTACCGTAGGGCGCGGCAAGCCCAGGATAGTCCGGGCAAAGGCGGCCCCCATGATCGCGAATTGAACCAGATTATCTTCGTCGCATTCCACATTGGCGCCAAGATCGAGCATGACGCTTTCACCGCGCAAGGTGGGCAGAAAGCCACATAAGGCAGGCCTGTCGATCCCCTTCATGGGTTTCAACACGAATTTCGACATGGCCATCAATGCACCGGTATTACCGGCCGAAACGACACCGCCCGCCTCGCCGCTGGCAACCGCATCGATGGCCAGGCGCATGCTGGTTTGCCGGCCCTGGCGCAAAGCCTGACTGGGCCGGTCGGTCGATTTTACCTGCTGGTCCGTATGGCGCACACTCACGGCATCACGCAAGCTGCGGTGACGAGACAACAGGGGGGTTATCCTGGCTTCGTCACCAAACAACAAGAACCGCACGTTGGGATGCCTCTCGCGCGCCAACGCAGCGCCGCCGACAACCATACCGGGGGCCGCATCACCGCCCATAGCATCCAACGAAATCGTGATTTCAGGAGTCACGCGACGGGACCAGGCGTTGCTATGTCAAGATCATGCGGCACTTGACGGTTCGCTGACCTCGCGGTCGTTGTAATAGCCGCAGGCAGCGCAGACATGATGCGGCCGCTTCAATTCGCCGCAATTCGGGCATTCGGCGTAAGCCGAAGCTTTCAAGGCATCGTGGGAACGGCGCTGACCGCGACGGGCCACTGAGATTTTTTTCTTAGGTACAGCCATAGCTTCACATTTTCATCCAAGTTGTCCGGGACTTAATCTAACCGATCACGACGGTCACAGCCCGATTTCACCACACAAATTCGTCACTAAACTTCATCAAACTAAATCTTCGTACCGCTTACGCGGCTTAAGCAGCGCCGCCTTCGGAGCCACCGTCGCCCTGCCCGCCGGACTTTCCGTCAGACTGCCATCTTCCAAGCACGGCGAATGGGTTCACACCCTCTCGCCTGGGGCCTGCCTGGGCCCCAGCATCGTTTATTTCCGGGTCCGGCATCGCCACCCCGGCTTTAATCCCTCGTGCACGCGGATACGGATTAAGGGAAAGCGACAAATGCTGCGCGACCAACTCGCCAACATCGATTCGACCTTCGTCCAACGGTTCGACCGGATCCTCACCGAAAGGATCCACGAACACCTCCCCCTCCGTATCGCCCTTTTTTCCCCGCTTTTGTTCGCCTTCACAGAGAAGAGAAAAGCGATCCCTAACCCTTGCCGCCACAGGTTCAAGCGTCACGACACACGATTGTACCACATCCGCCAAAAAATCAACATTCAACCGCACCAGACCAACCGCCGTCCGGCGAAACGAAACGTCCACCTGCAAATCCGCGATACTTTGCAGGTCCAACCGTTGAGCCAATGCGGCACGTTCCGCCGCGTCAGCCCGCATCTCGATATCCGCGCCGTCGGCGCCAATGGCGTCGACCTGCACTAAGCGACTAAATTCCGGCATTGCCCGCAAATCGGTCAACGCAAACTCTCCAACTTCATGAATGATCGAGACGGGCGCCGCCACTTCGTTGCGAAGACGGAGCAAATGCCAAAGCCGGCGCAAAATAGGGACATAGAATTCACCGGTCAATGCCTTTTCCGGGCCATGGCGCGAATTCCACATCGCCGGACAAAATCCGCGCCTCGGAGACCGACGCCATATGCCCCGCCTGGCAACGAAGATAATCCGCCATCGCCGCCACATGGGCCGGCGTCGGTTCGACCGTGCCAAATAAATTTCTGCGCAATGCCTCGCCCAAAAGCTCGTCCGGCCCGGCCAAACCTTCATCATAGGCCGTCGCGCGGCCATAAAAGGCCTTTGCCATATGCTTCACCCGCTTGCCTACGGCAATATCCGAGACGCCCATTTCGCGCAGCGAGCGATCCATGTCGCCGAACATGGTATCGAATAAAGCCTGGGCAATCTCGCCGGCCCGGCCGCTAACTTCCGAGGCATCGACCTGGCGGGCCAAATTATTCAAAGGCCCCAGCAGCAGAAAAACATGCATGACGATCAGATCAAAGCGCCCGTCCACCGAATCGGGGATGCCATGGTCGCTATAAAACAGCGGCTGCCGGGCCTGCGCCACGGCCGTAAGGTACAGCGCATGGGCCTGATCCTGCCCCCTATCGCGCTTGCGAAACCAGTTTCTCAACACTTATCCATTCCTTGCTACGCCTAGATTGACTCGGCTCTGGCAACGGTGGCATGTTCCGTGCCGATGAACATGACAGTTATACACCAAAGACATTCTTTCCGGTCGCGCTTACGTTTGCCCCTGGCAGCCCTGGCGATGGCCGCCGTGCTTGGCTGTTCGCCGATGCAAAGCAGCCACGGTTATATTCCCGATGACGCCCTGGTGGCCAAGCTGCGCCCTGGTGTACACGACCGCGACTCGGTCACGTCTCTCTTCGGGTCGCCCACCAGCATCGCCAATTTCAACGGCGAGACATGGCTGTATGTGAAACAGGAATCCGAACATATCGCCTTCTTTGACGAGAAAATACTGGAACAGGACGTCTTGGCGGTGCATTTCAACAAGGCGGGTGTGGTCAGTGAAATCCAGCGCTACGCCATGGCCGACGGCAAGGCCCTGGTGCTTGTGGAGCGGAAAACCCCGACCAGGGGCAAGGAAATGACCGTGCTGGAACAACTGTTCGGCAATATCGGCCGGTTTTCAAGCAAAGCCGAATAGAGGTTGGGAAAAGAAACCCCGCCGGCAACCGCCGACGGGGGTTTCCTATTCCAACTCTGATCGCGGACGACTAGAGCATTTTGACTCTGAAAATGCCCAAATCTTTAGAATTAGAGCAATTTTTCCAATCACTTAGAATCGCTTCGCGATTCTCATTAATTCGGAATTGCTCTAACGGCCCAGATCAGTTCCACAAATCAATTCCAGTGGGCCAGAACACCCAACAACAGCAAAGCCATGATGTTGGTGATCTTGATCATCGGATTGATGGCCGGGCCGGAGGTGTCCTTGTAAGGATCGCCGACCGTGTCGCCGGTAATCGCCGCCTTGTGGGTTTCTGATCCCTTGCCGCCAAGATTGCCATCCTCGATATACTTCTTGGCATTGTCCCAGGCGCCGCCGCCAACGGTCATGGAGATCGCCAGAAACAGCCCCGTTACGATAACGCCCAGCAACATGGCGCCAACCGCGGCGAATGCCTCGCCCTTGCCGGCGATTGTCAGCATGACAAAATACAGCACTATGGGCGCCAGCACCGGCAGCAGGGACGGCAGGATCATTTCCCTGATCGCGGCCTTGGTCAGCAGATCGACGGCGCGGCTATAATTCGGCTTTGAAGTACCCGCCATGATGCCCGGATCCTCGCGGAACTGCCGGCGCACTTCTTCCACCACCGTACCGGCGGCTCGGCCTACCGCCGTCATTGACATGGCGCTAAAGAGAAATGGCAACAGACCGCCAAAAATCAGACCAACCACCACATAAGGATTGGACAAGGCAAAATCCACCACGACATCTTTGAAATAGGTGTATTGGTCAGAATTGGCGGCGAAGAATTTCAGATCCTCCGTATAGGCCGCAAACAGCACCAGCGCACCAAGCCCGGCCGAGCCAATGGCATAGCCCTTGGTGACGGCCTTGGTGGTGTTGCCAACGGCGTCCAGGGCGTCCGTGGTTTTGCGCACGTCCTCATCCATCTTCGCCATCTCGGCGATGCCGCCGGCGTTATCGGTTACCGGACCATAAGCATCCAGCGCCACCACCATGCCGGCCAGGGCCAGCATCGTGGTTACCGCGATGGCGATGCCCATCAGACCGGCCAGTTTAAAGGTGATCAGAATTCCGGCAATGATGACGATGGCGGGTATCGCGGTCGATTCCATACCAATGGCCAGCCCCTGAATAACGTTGGTGCCATGCCCCGTGGTCGAGGCCTGGGCAACGCTGCGCACCGGGCGGTATTCGGTTGCGGTGTAATATTCGGTGACCCAAATCAACAGGCCCGTAACCACCAGGCCGGTAAGGCCACAAAAGAACAGGTCCTGTCCGGAGAAACCCTTATTACCAATCGGGCCCATGCCGATGATCCAATCGGTCACTGGCCATAGGACCGCGGCCGACAGCACGGCGGAAACGATGAAGCCTTTGTACATCGCGCCCATGATGCTCTGGCTGCGACCCAACTTCACGAAAAAGGTGCCGATGACCGAGGTGATGATGCAAGCGCCACCAATGGCCAGGGGATACAACATCATTTGACCCGATAGGACCGCATCGCCCGCGAAAAAGATCGAGGCCAGGACCATGGTCGCCACCACGGTCACCGCATAGGTCTCGAACAGATCGGCGGCCATGCCGGCGCAATCACCCACGTTATCGCCCACGTTATCAGCGATGGTAGCCGGGTTGCGCGGGTCATCCTCGGGAATGCCGGCTTCCACCTTGCCAACCAGATCACCGCCAACATCCGCACCCTTGGTGAAAATGCCGCCGCCCAAACGGGCAAAGATTGAAATTAACGAAGCACCAAAGCCGAGGCCCACCAGCGGATCGATCAGATCGCGTCCCTGGACACCCATTTTTAGCAATACCGCATAGGTAACCGAAACAGCCAACAGGGCGAGACCAGCCACCAGCATGCCGGTGATGGCCCCCGATTTAAAGGCGATCTCCAGGCCCTTGCCCAGGCTTTTACGCGCGCCCTCCGCGGTGCGCACATTAGCCCGCACCGAAACGTTCATGCCGATGTAGCCCGCCGCGCCCGAAAGCACCGCGCCGACCAGGAAGGCCAGGGCGACAGATATATTGAAGAGCAGAAACAGGATGACAAAAATTACCGCGCCAACCGCGCCGATCGTCAAGTATTGACGATTCAAATAGGCCCTGGCGCCAACCTGAATGGCTGCCGCGATTTCCTGCATGCGCTCGTTACCGGCGCTTTCCGATAAAACCGAGCGTACCGCCCAGATACCGTAAACTAATGCGATCAAACCGCATACGATGGCAAAAGCCAATCCTGATGACATAGGTCACATCCTCTTTGCTGGATCTCTTCGATGATCGTGGGGTCAAAATTTGACGCTCGCCCCTGCTATTCCGCCAGGGGCGAAAATGCGGGGGATAAATGCCAGAGAAGTTTCCGAAACGCAACCGATGCCTTTGATATGGGTTTCGCCACATCGGTCCTGGAGCATGACCATATCGCCGCAAGGCTGGTAACAGTGCGGAAGCTGGCAATTCGTCTATCGCAATAGCCGACGATGTGAGGCACTACATTATTCGATTGCTGAAACGCCCGACGGGTTTTCCGGAGCGATTCTCTGGTGGTCCGATTCTAGAGCAATTCCGAATCACTTAGAATCGCGAAGCAATTCTAAGTGATTGGAAAAATTGCTCTAATTTTAAAGATCTGAGCATTTTCAGAATGAAAATGCTCTAACGTATGCTTCCCACCCCTGAGCATCAAAAGACCACGAGACTCTGAAAAACATGGTGCGCAACCGATTTCGATGTGCACCGGTTCGCCGTCAGATTAAGGGCAGCGCCTGTGCCTGGTTGCGGCGGACAAAGGCGTACCAGGTAATCAGCATGGTGACGGCAATGACAAGCGGCAGCGCCGCCAGATTGACGGTTTCCCAGCCAAAATTGAACAGCAATTGACCTGATAGAAACGAGCCCGACGCCGTGGTGGCGAAAACCATGAAATCGTGCGCGGCTTGGGTCTTGGCCCGCTCGGCCGGCGTATAGACCTCGGTCAACAGGGTCGAACCGCCGATAAACAGAAAATTCCAGCCTAGACCAACAAGGAACATCGCGACCATATAATGTTGAACCAAAACACCCGACAGGGCGGCGGAAATGGCAAACAGCATCAGCACGGCGCCGCTCAGCATAATCTTGATCAAGCCGAAGCGGTTGATCAAATGGCCGGTAAAAAATGACGGCCCAAACATCCCCACCACATGCCATTGAATGACCAGGCCGGCGTCGCTGACCGGATGATGAGAGGAAACCATCGCCAAGGGCGTGGCTGTCATCAAAAACGCCATGACGCCATATCCAATCATCGAGGAACCCGCCGCCGCGATGAAGCCTGGCTGCCGCATGATTTGTAGCAGGGGACGGCCCGTCTGGCGCAACTCCGCCGCCGACTGCCGCGGAATCCGTACGAACGAAACCAGCATGAAGACACTGGCCGTCATGGTCGCCAGCAGCAGATAACTGGCCAGATATTCAATGTCGGGCAACCAATCGCGGGAATGCACGGCGAGAGAGGGGCCTATCACACCGGCAACGACGCCCCCGGCCATCACCAGGGAAATTGCCTTGGGCCGAAACAAAGGGGTCGCGGCATCGGCGGCCGCGAAACGGTAATATTGGCAAAAGGCATTGTAGAAACCGACCGTCAGCGCGCCCAGGCACAACAACCAGAACATGGAATAAAATAGGGCCAGGGCGCAGGTCAACAGGCCGCAAACGCCAACCATCGCCGCCCCCATGAAACCGGCACGCCGGCCCAGCCGCCGCATCACCAACGAAGCTGGAATCGTCATCAAGGCGGTGCCGAGGATCACCGCGCTAACAGGCAGCGTGGCAAGCGTCTTGTCCAACGCCAGCTTGTAGCCGATTAAACCACCCACGAAAAACAGGGTGGTCTGGCCACAGACAAAAATCGATTGGCAAATTGCCAAAAGCGTAACGTTGCGATATTGGAAATGGGTAGACACGCGGGCAATCTAGTCGGTTGGTGACGACGCGACAAGCCGGGACTGAGAGGCTGTAGCGCGTCGGATCATCGTGGATTTCAACCGTGCGCTAGAGCAATTCCGAATTAATGAGAATCGCGAAGCGATACTAAGTGATTGGAATAATTGCTCTAATTCTAAATATCTGAGCATTTTCAGAATGAAAATGCTCTAGCCACCCATGCGCAGAATATTTAGAATCAAAATGTCCTCTATACCCTTGTCGCCCACCATGCCCCGAATCAAAAGCAGCATCCGCTTTTTTAAATCAGGTAAATCTATGGCGCCGGTGTCGTCATTGACCAGTATGGGGTTGGTGAATAGTTCCGTGTGCATGGCATCCCGCAAACGAGGCAGAACCGCCTGAACATCATTCTTTGAACCAATCCCAGCCACTTGCAGGCTCAGGGTCATTATGACCTGATATTGAACCCGTCCCCCGCTGATGATTGGCGCCGAAATAGGATCGAACTGCACAAACTGCGATGCATCGGCCTGTTCGGCGTCTGTGCCTTGCCCGCTCGCCGCGCCCTCACCCTCTTTACCATCCGCCCCGGCATCGTGGGTAAGGCCCAAGAGTTCGTCAAGCATACCCATGGCATACAATCCACCGCCCGCACCGCCAAGCAACACGATCAACGCCAGGACACCTATGATAACTTTCTTCACGTCACGCCCCGCATAAATTCCGCGAGCCCATTCAGAGCAATTCCGAACGGGCAATGCATCAGCACGCAGTATGGCAAAAATTGGTTATAAGAAGGTTACGACGATGACAATGAAGACGCCGTCCATGCTCAAAAATGGCGATAGCCACCGTGGTCCAAAACGACGGCGTTGCCCAGATGGTCAAAAACTTCGGCACCTTGCCCTTTCAGGACCTGGCCGATACAGGTGACCGCTACCTCAGCTTCCCGGGCGGCGGCAAACAAGCGTGTTTCATTTGCCGGCGCCGCTGTAAAAAGCAACTCATAGTCATCGCCAGCCACGATCGCGCCGGCGGCCCCGCCAATCAAGCTCGCCAGGGGTGAGATGGGCACCCGTTCCAGTTCAATCCTCATGCGGGCGCCGGATTGTTCCGCCAGATGCGCCAAATCGGCCACCAAGCCATCCGAAACATCGATACACGCGGTGGCCAGGCCGCGTAAGCATCGGCCCAGTGCCAACCGCGGCTTCGGCCGTCGATAGCGTTCAATTGCCTGTTCCCGATCCGCCGGCTCACCGCCCGTCAGACCGTCGCGCAGAATGCGCAGGCCGACGCCGGCATCGCCAATCCGGCCCGAGACATAGATATTATCACCGACATGGGCGCCATTTCGGCGCAGGGCAGTATTAGCGGGTAGCTCGCCAATTGCTGTCAACGACAGGCTCAATGGTCCCCCCGTCGCCACCGTATCGCCGCCCAGCAAAACCACGGAATATGCCGCTTGCCCCTCGGCCAGCCCCTGGGCAAATGCGGCAATCCAGGCTTCATCCAGCTTGCGGGGCCAGGCTGTGGTGATCAGATAGCCCACCCCTTCGGCCCCCATGGCGGCCAGATCGGACAGGTTAACCGCCAGCAGCTTTATCGCTACGTCGCCGGCCGGATCATCATCAAGGAAATGTACACCCGAGATTATGGCATCGGCGGTAAAGACAAGTTGCCGGCCCGGCGTGGGCGTCAAGACAGCCGCATCGTCGCCTAGACCAAACGCGCCCGGTCCGGCTAAGGGCGCGAAATAACGGCTGATTAGATCAAATTCACCATGCCCCTGCCCCGAAATCGAATCCGGTGGCGGGTCAACTGGAGTTCGCGCGCTCATTCTTGTGCTCCAGGACTTCCTCAGCCCGAAGCTTCTGCGCGACCTCCTGCAACACGCCGTTGATAAAGCCGCCCTCGTTGCCGTCGTAGAAAGCCTTGGTGATCTCTATGTATTCATTGATGATTACGGCAACCGGCACGTCTGCGCGGTAGCGTAGTTCGTAGCTGGCACAGCCTAGAATTTCGGCTAAAATGCGGTCCAGGCGTTTAAATTTCCAGCGCTGTGGCAGGACACTATCCAGAATTTCCACCAGATGTTCGTAGTGGCGGCGCGTACCCCGTACCAGATCAGAGAACAGATCGTCATCCACTTTAGCATAGGCGTCTTCAGGCAGCTCGGCGCCTGGCCGGTGGGTTAGAAACTCGATAATCGCATCCTCGACCTCGCCGTCGCCCGCATCCGGGCTGCTTAAGGTCAATTGATACAGTGCCTGTACCGCCGCCAAACGCGAAGCCCGGCGCAGCGCGCCAGCCGAATTTCCTGCTGTACCCGTCTGCCGGCTCATCGTGGAAAATACCCAAATTCGCGTTTCACTTCGATCATGCGCAGGGCGGCACGGGCAACCACCCCACCTTTGTCCGCCTGATCAACCGACGCCCGCGCCCAGGCCTGCGCCTCGTTCTCCACCGTCAGCACGCCAAACCCCACGGCAATGGAAAATTCGAGGGTCAGCTCCATGAGACCGCGGGCACATTCGCCGCAAACATAGTCATAGTGTGATGTCTCACCGCGAATGACGCAGCCCAAGGCAACATAGCCATCATAGCGCCGGCGGCCGCCCACCAATTCCATGGCTTTGATGTTCATACGAATAGCGGCTGGAATTTCAAACGCACCAGGCACGGCCAATCGATCACAGGTGGCCCCGGCCGCATCCAGTGCCGCCAGGGCGCCTTTCGCCAATTCGTCAGAGATCTGCTCGTAGTAGCGGGCCTCAATGACCAGGAGATGGGGTGCATCGCTCATCTGTGTCTACAAATCCTCGATTGGTATGCGGCGGGTTCCGGTAATGGTCAAGCCATAGCCTTCGATACCGACGATATCATAATCGGAATTCGTCAATAATTCCATTTCCCGCACCCCAAGATCGAACAGGATCTGCGCCCCGATGCCATAGTCGCGCAATTCGACCCGATGGGGCACGTGCTCACCCGCTTTGCGGCGGATCTTATCCGAGACTGCCGTGGGCAAGGCTTCGCGGATCAATACCACCACGCCCCGGTCTTCGCTGGCGATCAGCCGCATCGCTGATTGCAACATGCCCGCCTTGCCCGCCGTATCTCCCAGGGTGTCGCTCAGCACATCCAAGGCATGCATACGCACCGGCACCGCACCCGGCGCGGTCACATCCCCTTTGACCAGAGCGATATGTTCGGAATAGGCAATTTTATTAACGTAGACCACCGCACGGAATTTACCGCCGTGGGAGCTATCCAATTCCGCCTCGGCGCGGCGCTCTACATAGGTTTCCGTACGCCGGCGATACTCGATCAAATCCGCTATGGTGCCGATCTTCAGGCCATGGAACTGGGCAAACTTTATTAAATCGCCCATCCGCGCCATGGTGCCGTCATCATTCATGATCTCGCAGATCACGCCGGCGGGCTGCAGGCCGGACAGGCGCGCCACATCCACCGCCGCTTCCGTATGGCCGGCACGTACCAAAACGCCACCGTCACGGGCCATCAGGGGAAAGATGTGACCCGGCGTCGCGATATCCCTGGCGTCACTTTCCGGAGCGATTGCAACAGCCACCGTGCGGGCCCGATCAGCCGCGGAAATACCCGTGGAAATGCCCTGCCGTGCCTCGATAGAGACGGTAAAGGCGGTACCGTGCCGGGATTCATTACGTTGCGCCATCAACGGCAGACCCAGTTGCTGCACCCGCTCGCTCGTCAGGGACAGGCAGATCAGGCCACGGCCATAGCGGGCCATGAAGTTGATCGCCTCCGGCGTCGCCATGGAAGCGGGTATAATCAGGTCACCTTCGTTCTCCCGGCCTTCATCATCAACCAGGATAAACATCCGGCCCTGCCGGGCGTCTTCCAAAATATCTTCGATACTCGAAAGATAATTTTGATCTTCAACTATAATTTCGTTCACAATTTCTCCTTTTGAGCCAACCGCGCCACGTACCGGGCCAGCACATCAATTTCCAAATTAACCCGGTCACCGGCCTCTGCCCTACCAAAGGTGGTCATCTCCTGGGTGTGCGGAATAATATTGATGCCAAAGCCACTCTCATCCACTTCGTTCACGGTCAAGGATACACCGTTCAGACAGACAGAGCCTTTCGGCGCGATATAGGGCGCCAGTTGGTCGGGCAGTGTAAAGCGAAAACGCAAAGAATCCCCGTCCTGCTGAATTCCGGCGATTTCCACGACCCCGTCCACATGGCCCGAAACGATATGCCCGCCCAGCTCGTCCCCCACCTTCAGGGCCCGCTCCAGATTGATAGAGGTGTCAACCCGCCAATCCGACAAATTGCTACAGGCCAGTGTTTCCGCCGATGCAGTGACGGAAAACCAACCCGGCGCCTTATCCACCACCGTCAGGCAAACCCCTGAACAACAGATTGAGGCACCGATGGCGATTGAGGCGCTATCGTATTGCGAGGCGATTACAAATTTTGTATCGCCGGCGGGTTCGACCTTTTCGATCCGGCCGATATCAGTGATTATACCAGTAAACATACTCTTTATTACGCCCGATGGACGTAGCTTTCCAGTACATCATCGCCGAGCGTCTCAATTCGTTGTCGATGAAAGCGCGGCATCTTCTCCAGCGCGGCTACACCCAGATCACCGATGGCCGCTAATCCGTCATCCCCGATCAGCCCTGGTGCCCGAAACCAGGCGAGATTATCGACCAGGCCAGCGGCTAGAAAAGCGGTCGTAACGCCGCTGCCGCCCTCCACCAAAACCCTGGTAATTCCGCGCTCCGACAGGGCTGCCAAGGCAGTGCCGAGATCGATCCGGCCCTGTCCATCCAGTGGCACGCCGATAATTTCCACGCCGCGTTCCGCCAAGGCATCGCTGTTTTGTTCCGGTGCGGCGAGCAGCCACAGTGGGTGCGACTTGGCGCTCCGGGCCAGCCGGCTGTCGCTTGGCAAGCGCAAACGGCTGTCCAGCACGACCCGAACCGGAGACCGCCCGAGCATGCCCGGCAGGCGGCAGGTCAATTCCGGATCATCCAGCAGGGCGGTGCCAATGCCGACCAGGATGGCGTCATGTTCAGCCCGCAACAGATGTCCCCGGGCGCGGGCCTGCGGCCCCGTAATCCATTGACTTTCACCACTGCGAAGGGCGATGCGGCCATCCAAGGTCGAGGCCAGCTTCAACGTTACCAGGGGCCGGCCCTGGTTGACCGTCGACAGGAAACCGGCGTTCAGCGCCTCGGCCGCCGCGCTGTCCGCCCAATCCACAATGATGCCGGCGGCGCGCAACATATCCGCACCCCGGCCATTGACCCGGCTGTCGGGATCTGCGGCGGCCATGACCACGCGGGCGATATTGGCCGTGATTAAGGCCTCGGCGCATGGCGGGGTCTGGCCATGATGGGCGCAAGGCTCCAGGGTGACGTAGGCGGTAGCGCCATTGGCCTTAGGCCCCGCCTGTTCCAGGGCCATTGTTTCAGCATGCGGGCGTCCGCCTGGCTGGGTCCAGCCCCGGCCCACGATCAGGTCGCCAGCCGCTTCGCCGGCCAAATCTCCGTCGTCGCCCCGCCCCGGTTGCACCACGACACAACCCACCGCCGGGTTTGGCCAAACGTTGCCCAGACCACGGCAGGCCAGCGCCAGGGCCACGGCTAGATAATCATCATCCGAACGTTTTGGCCGCCTGGCGTCAATCGTCCTCGATCTCCTCGTCGCCACCGATCCCACCAACGAAATCTTCAAAATCGCGGGCTTCACGGAAATTCTTGTAAACCGAGGCAAACCGTACGTAGGCCACGGAATCCAAGTTGGACAGTGCCTCCATCACTAATTCACCGACAGCCTCCGAACGGATTTCGCTCTCGCCCGAACTTTCCAGGCGGCGCTGAATACCGTTCACCACCCTTTCGACACGTTCTTCGTCCACCGGCCGTTTGCGCGTCGCCAATTGAATGGAGCGGATCAATTTGTCCCGGTCGAAGGCCACCCGTTGGCCATTCTTTTTGAGGATTGTCAGATCCCGCAATTGCACCCTCTCGAACGTGGTGAAGCGCGAACCGCAATCAGCGCAAAAGCGCCGCCGGCGTATCGCCGCGTTATCTTCGGTGGGGCGGGAATCCTTCACCTGAGTATCGTTATGACCGCAAAATGGGCAACGCATCAGAGCCATCTATCCTTGTCTACAGTGGTTTCGAAGCGACTTCGCAACGGGTTCGCAAAGCACTTTATTCGCGGGCGCACAGCCCCTCAAACGCAACCTCTCAGTAAATCGGAAACGCCGCACACATGTCCCGGACCTTTGCCCGCGTCTCCGCCTCAACCGCATCGTTACCATCCGCGCCATTGCTGGCCACGCCATCCAGGACATCGGCAATCAAATGGCCAATGGCCTGAAATTCACCGATCCCAAAGCCCCGGGTAGTGCCCGCCGGCGTACCCAGCCGAACGCCGGAAGTCACGGTCGGTTTTTCCGGATCAAAGGGCACGCCATTCTTGTTGCAGGTAATCGCCGCCCGCTCCATTGCCGCCTCGGCAATATCACCTGTCAGCCCCTTGGGGCGCAAATCGACGAGCATCAAATGGGTGTCCGTGCCGCCCGAGACGATATCCAGGCCACGTTCCTGCAAGACCAGCGCCAGGGCGCGGGCATTGTCCACTACCGCGTGCGCATATACCTTGAAGGCAGGCGTCATAGCCTCCTTGAAGGCGACCGCCTTGCCCGCGATTGCATGCATCAATGGGCCACCTTGCATACCTGGGAAAACGGCCGAATTTATCTTCTTGCCCAGATCGTCGTCGTTGGACAACACCATGCCGCCACGGGCGCCGCGCAGGGTTTTGTGCGTGGTCGTGGTGACCACATCCGCATGTGGCAAAGGACTGGGATGGCTGCCGCCGGCGACCAGACCGGCGAAATGCGCCATATCGACCATCAGCTTGGCCCCGACCTCGTCGGCGATTTGGCGAAAAGCGGCAAAATCTATCACCCGCGGATAGGCAGAACCGCCGGCAATGATCAATTTCGGACGATGTTCCCTGGCCAGCCGCGCCACTTCTTCAAAATCGATCTGGGCATCCTCGCGGCGCACGCCATATTGCACCGCATTGAACCATTTACCCGATTGATTGGGCGGCGCGCCGTGGGTCAAATGCCCCCCCGCCGCCAACGACATACCCAGCACCGTATCTCCGGGTTTCAGGATGGCCATAAAGGCCGCCTGATTGGCTTGCGAGCCGGAATTAGGTTGCACGTTGGCATATGTGCAATCAAAAATTGCCTTGGCCCGCTCAATGGCCAGCCGTTCCGCTACATCGACATACTCGCAGCCGCCGTAATAACGCCGTCCGGGATAACCCTCGGCATATTTGTTCGTCATAACGGAGCCCTGCGCCTGCAAGACCGCGCGCGAGACGATATTTTCCGATGCAATCAGCTCGATCTGTTCTTGTTGGCGCCGCAATTCACTGGCCAGAGAGGCGAATAACTCCGGGTCCCGCTCCGACACATCCTGGGTGAAAAACCCATCCTCGGCAGGTGTTTCCATGAGGGAACTGGTCCGCGGCATTCAACAATCCTTCTCATTCATGCATTCAGATCGGGCAAGATCGGAGCAGCGGCCAGGACCAACGCCCGGAGTGGGCGACCCCGCCCCCAGCGAAATCGGCCTTTGCGTACGCTTGCATACCATATGTAGATGTCAGTGCCAACGCATCACAGTCCGAGATTCAGCGATTCCAACACAAAAAGATGCCCTGTCCTTTTTGTTCGCGACGTTTGCCGCGTATTAAAAACGTATGGAACGGTAAACGCTTCAATTGAATAAAATATCCAAAATTCACATTATCTTGACGATTGTTGCTTATCCTGAAAATAAATTCGAACAACAATTCGTGGACGAGACTGATGAACCAGGAAACGGAAGCCGAATTGCCAAGCGATGAGTTAAGGCAAATCGTCGCCGATATCGTATCCGCATACGTGAGTTATAATACTTTGCCGAATTCCGAGCTGCCGGCGCTTATTCGAACAGTGCACGGCGCTCTTACCGATGTCGATAAATACACCCGTAAAGAAGTTGAACAAAAGCCGCTGACACCAGCGGTGCCCATCCGCCGATCTGTTCAGAACGACTACATCGTCTGTTTGGAAGATGGCAAAAAGCTGAAGATGCTGAAGCGTTATTTGCGAACCCGTTACAATTTGACTCCGGATGAATACCGGCGCAAATGGGGCCTTGCCTCCGATTACCCCATGGTCGCGCCCAGCTATTCCAATTTACGCTCTAACTTCGCCAAGAACATTGGCCTGGGACGCCAGCGGCGGCAAAGCTGAAGCAAAGCCGGCGTTAAATCATAGCCCGGTGCCACGCGCCGGGCCTTGGTATTTCGCGCCTTAGTTTTTGGCGCCTTAGTTTTTGGGGCCTTGTTGCGCATTTTCGGGTTGTTTCAGCGGAACCGATTTTTCTACAAATTTGCCATCATGCCATTCGTACCAGACATAAGCAGTCTGCTTAACATCGCCTTTTCCATTGAAAGTGATATCGCCCAGAACCGTCTGAAAGGTATTGCTGTACAAAAATTTGCTCATCTTGGCGAGGTCCGTGCTGCCGGCCTTGGTCGCGGCCTGGGCCCAGACTTGAATGGCCGCATAGGCGTAGAGGGTATTGCCTTCCGGCTCGAAACCAGCCTTGCGCATGGTCTCGACCACTGATTTCGCATACGCGGACTTACGGGGATCCGGGCTGTAGGTCAGCAAAGTGCCTTCGCCCGCCGCCCCGGTGATCAGCCAATATTTTCTAGTCCCCAAGTCGTCGCCGGACAGCAATACGGTTGACATGCCCTGTGCGCGCATCTCACGCACGATCAAGCCAGCCTCGGCGTGGTATCCGCCATAATACAAGACGTCGATTCTGTTCCGCTTCACCTTGGCGACAAATGCGGCATAGTCCTTCTCGCCCGCGTTAACGGTCTCGTACATGTTTTCGTTGATGCCACGCTTGTTCAATTGCACTTTGGCGGCATCCGCCAGGCTTTTGGAATAGGTCTGCTTGTCATGTGCGATGGCTACTCTTTTGCCGCCGAAATTATCGGCCAGAAAATTGCCGGCGATGGTGCCCTGCTGGTCATCGCGGCCACAGACCCGAAAGACGTTGTCCAAACCACGCTCGGTCAGCTTGGGGTTGGTGGACGCCGGCGAGATCAGCAGAATACGTTCCGCACTGTAGACATCGGAAGCGGGAATGGACGAGCCGGAACAGAAATGCCCGACGATGAAGCTGATGCCCTTGATGGCCATGGAATTGGCCACCGCCACGGCCTGTTTTGGATCGCAGACATCGTCGCCGATCACGATTTTAACTCGTTGACCCAACACACCGCCCGCGGCGTTCAGGTCGGCGACCGCCTGTTCGGCGCCGCGTTTCATCCGTTCGCCGAAAATGGCGAAAGGACCCGTCATCGGTCCAGCCGCGCCGATGGTGATTTCGGCCTGGGCCGCGCCAGCCATAAATCCCAAGGCCACAAGCAGGCCACCAAGAGTGATAATTAGTTTTTTCATTCGCAATGAAACCCCCAGGCAAAAAGCCCCTTTTCCGCCCGCAGAAGTAAAGTTTGATGCTTCACCCCTGAAACCATCCCCAAATCGCATTATTACTTGAAACCAACCAGGCTTGGCGTCAAACCCCCCGTCCGCGAAGGCCGCGCGGCACGAGACTGCGCCTTGCTCTATACCTTAATGCCACGACCGGTGTCCGGCTGCTCGGTCCGCTTGCGCAACATGTATTCCAGCTTCCGCACGGCGAGCCGTGACAACTCCGCTTCCGAAACACTGGTCGGACCAACGATGGAAACCTCGACCAAGGTTACGGGGTCAATGGCGGAAACCTTGACCGACGAGCCAATAGCGCGAAACTCCACCAGATAACTTCGCCGTTTTTCCATGCCGCGCGAAGCCATTGTCGTGAACGGGATGCCAGACGGGTTCCGCTTTAAGCGGCCCGCCGCAGCTCCAACCGCGCCCAAACTACTTTCAACGCCGCGACCAGATCAGTCATCATGGCTTCGTCATGAAACGGTGTCGGGGTAAAGCGCAACCGTTCCAGGCCACGGGGCACCGTGGGGTAATTGATGGGCTGTACATAAATACCGAACTCATCCAACAGTTCGTCGGAGACCTGTTTGCACAGGGCGGCATCACCCACCAACAGAGGTACGATATGACTGACCGAGGACATCAAAGGTAGATCCGCTTCGCAAAACAGCCTCTTCAGCGCCGCGGCCCGTTCTTGATGCGTATGCCGTTCCTTGTCGGACACCTTCAGGTGCCGCACGCTCGCCAGGGCGCCGGCGGCGATCACCGGTGCGATGGAGGTGGTGAAGATGAAGGAGGAGGCATAACTGCGGATCACATCGACCAGATCGGCGGAGGCTGTGATATAGCCTCCCATCACGCCGAACGCCTTGGCCAGGGTACCTTCGATGATATCCACTTGATCCATGACGTCATCACGCGCCGCAACGCCGGCGCCACGCGGGCCATACATGCCCACTGCGTGGACTTCATCAAGATAGGTCAGAGCGCCAAATTTTTTAGCAATCTCGCAAATTTCGCCAATGGGCGCGATGTCGCCATCCATCGAATAAACCGATTCGAAAGCCACGATCTTTGGCGCCTTGGGGTCGGCCTGGGCCAGCAATTCGGCCAGATGATCCGGATCATTGTGGCGCCAAATCTGCTTCGCGCCGCCGCCGTGGCGTATACCATCAATCATGGAGGCATGGTTCAGGGCATCGGAAAAAATTATCAGACCGGGCAGCGCCTTGACCAGGGTAGATAAAGTAGCCTCGTTGGATATGTAGCCGGACGTGAATAACAAGGCGGCTTCCTTGCCGTGCAGATCCGCCAATTCCTCTTCCAACAGAACATGATAATGATTGGTGCCGGAAATATTGCGCGTGCCGCCAGAGCCCGCGCCCACTTTATCCAAGGCCTCGTGCATGGCAGTCAGAACTTTTTCGTTCTGCCCCATGCCCAGATAATCATTCGAGCACCAGACAGTGACGTCCTGTTGCTCGCCATTATGGTGCCGGGTCGCCTTGGGAAATTTACCTGCCTGTCGTTCCAACTCGGCAAAAACACGATAGCGCCCTTCGTTGCGAAGGTCCGTCAGTCGGTCGGCAAATAGTTTATCGTAATCCATAGCTAATTCCCCTTTCCGCCCGAACCATATCGCTCCCGGTTGGCGGCGAACTTGATCAGTATCAATCAGACGCATTACGGAATTATTAACTACGGTAGTTTGCCGTCTATGGCGTCGTTTTCAAGATTATTTATCGTCAACGGACGAAATGTCGCAGAAGTATAATTTGTATCCGAGGGGCGCCGTGGCGGTTGTCGCGGCGGCGTTCCTTAGCTAATAAGATCGCTGACAACAGGCAGCGCCACGTCAACGGCGCACATGGGAGTTTAGGCACAATGAGCATGGATCGGGCAAAGAGCCAATCGGATTATCTCGCAACCGGGTCTTTTGCCTGGGAGGATCCCTTCCTGTTGGATGACCAGTTGAACGAGGATGAAAAACTGGTCCGCGACAGCACCCGTGATTATTGCCAGGACAAGCTGATGCCCCGGATCATCGAGGCCACCCGGCAGGAACATTTTCATCGCGAAATCATGACCGAGATGGGCGAGTTGGGTTTATTGGGCGCGACCATCGAAGGCTATGGCTGCGCCGGCGTCAGCTATGTCTGCTATGGCCTGATCGCGCGGGAAATCGAAAAGGTGGATAGCGGCTACCGCTCGGCCGCCTCCGTGCAATCCAGCCTGGTAATGCACCCCATCAACGCCTATGGCAGCGAAGAACAGCGGCAGAGGTTCCTGCCCAAGCTGGCCACCGGCGAGCATGTGGGCTGCTTTGGCCTGACCGAGCCGGACCACGGCTCTGATCCAGGCTCCATGGTGACCAAGGCCAGGAAAGTCGACGGCGGCTGGATTCTGAATGGCGCCAAGATGTGGATTACCAATTCGCCCATCGCGGACGTAGCCGTAATCTGGGCCAAGGATGACCAGGGCGATATCCGCGGTTTCGTGGTGGAGCGCGGCTTCAAAGGCTTCTCGACCCCGAAGATCGAGGGCAAGATGAGCCTGAAGGCGTCCATTACCGGGGGCATCGTTCTGGAAGACGTCTTCGTGCCGGACGAAAACTATTTGCCCGAAGCCAAGGGCCTGTCCGGCCCGTTCGGCTGCCTGAACCGGGCCCGCTATGGCATCGCGTGGGGCGTCATGGGCGCGGCGGAATTCTGTTGGCAGGCAGCCCTGACCTACACCATGGACCGCAAGCAGTTCCGTAAACCCCTGGCGGGCACCCAGTTGGTGCAAAAAAAGCTGGCGGATATGCAGACCGAGATTGCCTTGGGCCTGCAATCCTGCCTGCGCGTCGGCCGCCTGATCGACGAACACCGGGCGGCGCCTGAAATGATTTCGATCATCAAGCGCAACTGTTGCGGCAAGGCGTTGGATATCGCCCGCACCGCCCGCGACATGCACGGCGCCAACGGCATCTCGGACGAATATCACGTCATGCGCCATATGGTGAATTTGGAAACCGTGAATACCTATGAAGGCACCCACGACATCCATGCCCTGATCCTGGGCCGCGCCATGACCGGCCTGCAGGCCTTCGCGTAGGGGTTCTTGCGGCGCGACCTTAAATTTCGCGGGATGGACGCGGCATGTTAGCTTCAGACCAGGCGTGCAATGGCAACAGCAGTCCGGCCAGGTTCAGGCCCGCCTCGGTAAGCTGATAACCGTCACTTGTGAGCTCCACAAGGCCGGCTCGCTTGAGTTCGCCCAACCGCGTATTCAGCACACTTGGGTTGGTTTCCGCCGCGGCCTGAAGGGCGCGAAATTTCAGGCTGGTCTCCCGCAACTCCCATAAAATCCGCAAACACATGCGGCGCCCTAATAGATCCAGCAACGCCATGACCGGCCTGCCGGTTTCCGAACCGCGAACCGGCGTGCCGGGAGTGGGAAAATTCATGCTATTGATTCCGTAGCAAAAGAATTCTATTAATCGCTATGTTATTCATAGCATCGGAAACTTAACATGACCGCACGCATAAAACCAATGGCACCACCGTTCACCAGTTCCGTACAAGCCGTATTCGACAAACTAATGCCCGATGGCGTCCCACCGTTAAGCCTTTTCACAATGCTTGCCAGAGACCCCAGGCTATTCGGCAAATTCATGGCTGGCGGCCTGCTGGACAAGGGACACCTAACCCTTAGGCAAAGAGAAATCGTAATCGACCGGGTCACCGCGCAATGCGGCTCGGAATATGAATGGGGTGTTCACATCGCATTCTTTGCGGTCAAGGTTGGCTTCACGGAAGCGGAAATCGCCTCTCTGGTCCATGGCACCGCGGACGATCCGTGCTGGAGCGAGAGCGACGAACGTCTGCTTATTCAATTGTGCGACGCCCTACATTCAGATTGCCAAATCAGCGATGCGCTTTGGAATAAGCTCGCAAAATTATTTTCCGAGGACGCAATGCTTGAATTGATGTTGTTGTGTGGTTTTTACCGAACAGTTTCATATCTCACCAATGGAGCGCGATTACCCCTGGAATCCTTTGCTGCCCGTTTTCCCGCCATGGCGTAGCGTGCCTTATCAACGGTAACCCCATCAACTGTAACCCTTGGCGGGGGATGGACGGGGCTGCTATCCTGGCCGTTCTGAACAATTCACCTGGGGAGACATGGGATGACTGACGTGGCGGAAATTGATCGGCGCGGCTATTCGGTCGCGGACTTCGAGGCGCAGTACAACCCGCGCCAGGCGGTCCCCGATCACCAGGGCAAGATTGATGCCCGGGTTGTGGCCTCGGCCGAGGCACGTTGCCGGATCGAAGGGATCTATGATCTGCGCTATGGCCCCGGCCCGCTGGAAGTGTTGGATATTTTCCCGGCCGAAGCGGAGGCAGCCCCGGTACAGCTTTACATTCATGGCGGCTATTGGCGGGCCCAGGACAAGTCGGACGTCAGCTTCTTCGCCGAACCTTTCACCGCCGCCGGCGCCACGGTGGTGGTGCTTAATTATGATCTGTGCCCCAACGTCACCCTGCCCGAAATTATGGCTGAGATCGTCCGCGCCATCACCTGGACCCATGGCAAAATCGCCGAATGGGGTGGTGATCCCAACCGCATCTTTATCTCCGGCAACTCCGCTGGAGCGCACCTGGGCGCCATGATGCTGGCCCACGACTGGCAGGCCGAAGGGCTGCCGACGGATGTCATCAAGGGCGCCGCGTTGCTGACTGGCGTCTACGACCCCGAACCGGTGCTGGGCATCAGTGTCAACGAGGTCATCGGGCTGACCCCGGACATGCTGACGACGGTATCGCCCATGCGGAACCTGCCGCGCCGGAACTTACCCTTGCTGCTGCCGGTTGGCGGTGGCGAGACCCCGGAATGGATCAAACAAACCCGCGCCTACGCGGACCTGTGTCAGGCCAACGGGATCGGCGCGGAATACCTGGAAGTCCCCGGCGCCGATCACTTTGACATGACCGCCGCCATGGGCGATCCCGATGGGCCGGTGCTGCCGGCGATCCTGGCGCAAATGGGACTATAACCGCCGCGCGCTGACGAACAGATAGTCGCCCAGGTCGGTTTGGTCGGATTGGTACATTTGCCGCACCTGGGCAAAGCGCCCGGCGGTGATATCCGCCTCCAGCCGCGCCAGCCCTTGCCGGGTTTCAACCGAGTCGCCATGCTTGGCAAAGGTGGAGATGGCGGCACGGGCCCGCTTGTCCAGGTAAAAGCCAGGATCATGTTTGCCGCTGCCACAAGCCAGATCCAGATAGGGGCCAGCCCTGGGCGCGCGCAATCCCCGGGCGAGTGTTTCGGCGATACCCGGATCAGCGCGGCGCTGACGATCATAGCCGGCGCCAATTTTATTGTAGACCGCGGTCATGCATCGGATATGCCACGATCGATCGGAAATAGATATATCCGTGGGAAAGCTATAGCGCCTATAGCTTCGTTGGATCTTCCGTGGGGCTGATGCCATGGATACGGTGCAAGGTGATGCCGCCTGCATCCAGCGCGTCGAATGTGCGGGCCCAGTATTCCACCTCCCACATTACCCATTCCTGCAATTCGCGTGGCAATGCATCTTTTTGAATCGTTTCGCCAAAGCGGCGGATATCATTCAAAAGCATGGCCTTGTACGACTTGGTTTCGTCCTTGGCGACGCGAACATCAAAACCCACCTTTTTCATGCCGTCGCAAATTTCTTCCAGCTCAAACAGTTGCGGGGCGGCCGGATGTAGCATATTCCATTCCCCACGTTCATCCTTGCCTTCGCTTGGAACCGTAAGAAATTCGGTAATCACCAAATGACTGCTGGGCTTTAGCAGGCCGCACAGAGACTTGAACAACTGGTCTCGGTCTTCGAATAGATGCAGCGTCTCCCGCGCGATGATGGCGTCGCGCTTGTGCGCCTTGACATCAGCGTGGTTCAAAGCCAGCTTTCGGATCACTACTTTTTTGGCAAGGCCCTCCATCGTCGAAAGCCGTGCGGCCTCTTCCACCAACGCGTCATTCTGTTCGATGCCATCGACCCAGGCACCGGTCTCCTTGGCGATGACCCGCGCCGCCGTACCCAGACGCGCACCGATATCCAGAACCGTCATCTTTTCGTTCAGACCAACCGGACTGATCAGTGCCCGGGTCCGTTCACGGCCCGAGGGACTATCAACGCCGTCGCCATAGAGGCATTGAATGGCGGCGATCCGCTGTGGAGTCCATTCCGCGACACCGCTGGGAGATGGGAAGTCCTGAACCGTTTCTTTTCCATTGGGCCGGTCTTCGGCCGACCTATCCGCCTGCCCAGGCGCGATCTCTTCGCCATTCCACCAGGCCTTCAGGCGGCCGCCAATTTTTCCGGATATTGGGTTGCTTAGAGCTTGTAGCATGGCGTCACCATCAACTCCGAGAACGGCGGGACGCCGCCATCATGGCTGTGGCGGTGGTGCCCCGGCTCCAACCGGCGATCATGACGCCGATATTCGGATTGACAAATTGAACACCGGCGCTGCCATCGGATGATCGTTTGACCAGCGCCTGCACGCGGCCAGGCATGTTTGGCAGTTCCAGTTCTAATTCGGCGCCAACGCGCATGCCGCAATCGGGCACCAGCATGGCGCCGGATATGGATACATCGCGCATCCGCGCCTCAAAGGTCTGACTTTCGAAAAACACAGTAACCCTGGCGTCCACTTCCGCACGCGAAAAATCCCGCTGCCAATCCAAGGCGTTTTCCCTTGGCGCGGCAGTAAGATTTTTCAGGCCAAGTAATAACCGCCGTAGTGGCGCAACCATCATCTCCGTCCCAACATCGAGCGAGTCCAAATCGGTCTTGATCAAGATGGTAGGGATGCTAGGGTTTTTAGCTTAGTAAATGGTTAAAAAATGGGTTCAATAGTGCGTAAATCTAACAGCCCTTGAAATTCGCCTTGCGCCGTTCCAGAAGGGCGCGCACGCCTTCCGCGTAATCTTCGCTATCGATCAGCATTCCTTGAACGTAGACACTATGTTCCCATTCGGCCGCCAGGGTTGATTCCAGGCCCCGGCGGATACCCTCTTTCATCGCCCGCAATGCCAGTGGCGGACCGTCGGCCAGGCGCCCGGCCAGCTTTGTTGCCGTTGCATCCAATTCTTCCGGCGCGACCGTCTCGTTGACCAGGCCCATGGCCGCGGCCTCCTCGCCATTGACCCGCCGGCCCAGCAGCAAAATTTCATTGGCGCGGGTCAGACCCACCAAACGTGGCAACAGGTACATTCCGCCCAGGGGCGAGATCAGGCCAAGATGGATCCAGGATTGATGGAACAAGGCTTTGGACGAGGCAATACGAAAATCGCAGGCCAAGGCAATCTCAAATCCCGCGCCAGCAGCTGGGCCATTGACCACCGCCACGGTGGGCTTGGAAAATAGTTTTAGGTTTCGCACCCCTTTGCCAAAAAAGGCATACACAGTGTCTTTTATTTCGAAGGGCCGGTAATCAATCAATTTTTCCAGAAAGCCCGCATCGCCACCGGCCGAAAAGCCGCGCCCGGCCCCGGTAATCAAAAGCACACGGACCCCAATATCCGCCTCTAACAATTCAAGGGCGGCAATGATTTCGCCCATCATTTCCGGGGTCAGGGCATTCAAGACATCGGGCCGGTTCAAGACCAGGCGCCCAATGCCATCGCTGACCGAAACCTGGATAAATTCATAGGTCGGATAAGGAACTGAATCAGGCATTTTTTTGCACTCCACCGTGCTGCGAAACACGCCGTTCGCCAAAACCCGGCCACGGCGCCCAAACCATACGAGATCGTCGACTCGTCGAGTCCGAACCATAGTCGCAGTGAAGCAGGTTTAACGGAAGCCGGAAAATATTGTCTGGTTTTCCGGTTATATGAAGGTTAGAGCAGTTCCGGGATATTCTGGTCCGAGGTAAGCTCTGAAAATGATTTGGGGTTTTTACCGATGAAGCGGTCGGGCGGGAAGCTGACCGTGGCGGTCGTACCAACGCCAACTTTACTGCGCAGGCACAGACTGCCAGCATGACTTTCCACCAACCGTTTTGTGATGGCCAGGCCAAGGCCGGTGCCTTCCTCGGAACTGGTCTGAGCTCCCGCCAGGCGGATAAAAGGTTCTTGCACCCGCACAATGTCATCGGCGGCCATGCCTTCGCCGCAATCGCCGACCCGGAAGCACATCGCGCCGCCATCACTGGTTTCCGCCGCCACGGTGACGACGGTGTTCCGGCGGGTAAACTTCACCGCGTTCGACAGCAAGTTTAACAGGATCTGCCGAAATTGCCGCTCGTCCGCATTGAGCCACAGCTCCATTTCGGGTAACCGCAATTCGATCGTGACACCCTTTTCATCCGCCCGGCCGCACAGCAGACGGACACATTCCTCCGTCGCCGTGCCGGCATTGAAGACTTGTTCATCACGCTCGAATTCGCCGGCCTCGATGCGCGAGAGATCGAGAATATCGGATATCAGGGCCAGCAAATGTTTGCCGCTTCGATGAATATCGCCAGCATATTCACCGTAACGCTTGTCACCCATGGGGCCAAAAATTTCCCCCTGCATAATTTCGGAGAAGCCGATAATGGCGTTCAATGGGGTGCGCAACTCATGGCTGAAATGGGCCAGAAACTCGGTTTTGGCCCGATTGGCATGTTCGGCATCGTCCTTTGCCGCCAGCAGCGCCGCCTCGGCCTCCTTACGTTTTGAAATGTTAACGATTGAAACCTGAGCCGCAGTGCGACCGTACCATTGCACCGACTGCACCAACATTGCGACCCAAACCCCATGTCCGTCCCGGTGCCGAAGCTGCAGATCGTACTTCGCGGGTTGCGGTTCGCCGCGCAGGCGCTGGTCGCGGCGCTCGACCACCAATGCTTGGTATTCCGGCATGACCAAATCGAAGGTCGGGCGGTGGAGGATTTCTTCGGGCTGATAACCCAGCATTTCAGCAAAGGCGCCATTAGCGAAGCCAACACATTGGTCCTGGATAATGCCGATGCCCTGAAGCGAGCCCTCGGTCAAGGCGCGGTATCGTGCCTCGCTCTCCTTCAATTCGGCGGTACGCTGTAACACGCGCTGTTCCAGTTCGGCCTGGGCCATATCGAGAGCAGCCCGCGCCCGCATCCGATGCGCCACCAGGATCGCGGTCGTCCAGATGGCAAAAATCGCCAGCCCGCGGTTGGCGAGGACCACCCACCATATCCCCCCCACCGGCGAGAAAAAATAACCCGCGACCGTCAGAATGGTGCCGACGCAGGCAAGAATTATGATGGGCCGCGCTCCAACGGCCCACAAACCAACAAGTACAAGTGCGACGTAGGGAACGCCGCCCGCGATCCCCAGTGGCAACAATAGATCAAAGGCAAATATCGCAGCCGCGACGACAGCGCTTAGCAGAAAAAACCGATGGCAGGGTTTCTCAAGCACCCGCGCGCACCACCAAGTGGCCGGACGAGACTTGGCATCTCGTTACGGCGTATTCGTTTAGGTGGTCCATGCCTCAGGTCTCACATTCTCTCCGGTTGGATCATTTCGATACCATGGCCATAAATTCACCTTCAATCCGAGCATCCAGTTTGGAATTTTCCGGGCCGATGGTCGTGCCCTCGATAAAGCGACGGGAAGACATGATGATATGAGAAGATTTTAATTACGTTAATAACGCGAGCCAGTTATGACGCAACCCGATTATTACAAATATCAATTTTTCATGGATATCGACTTGCCATGGTGGCAGGCCGTCGGTAGGTTGCGCGCCATGAGCAATTGCAGCCATAATATCGCTTCCCGACGCCGCGCCTTCAACTAGGCGGTCGGCGGCTCTTTCCTTTACTCTGAATTTCAACCAGTCGCGACTGTCGCCGAGAGGCGGGGGCGCGTAAATTCATGTCCTTGTCCTCGACGATAAAATCCAAGGGGACATGACCATGACGACAAACACAGCGCAAAATAAGCCTATAGGCCAGGACGGCTACGCCGCTCTGATGGAAATCACCAACCGGCCGGGCATAATCTTTAACCGTGGCGAAGGCGCGTGGCTGTGGGACAGCGAGGGCAAGCGCTATCTGGATTTTATCCAGGGCTGGGCGGTCAACTGCCTCGGCCATTGTCCAACCGTGATTTCCGACGCCTTGGCGGCGCAATCCCGGCAGTTAATAAATTGCAGCCCGGCCTATTACAACGATCCGATGATCCGTTATGCCCAGGCCCTGGCGGGAGCCAGCGGCCTGGAACGCTGCTTCCTGGCCAACAGCGGCGCCGAGGCGAACGAAGGCGCGATCAAGCTGGCGCGGAAATGGGGCGCGCTGCATCGCGGTGGCGCCTACGAGATCATCACCACCGCGCATGGCTTCCACGGCCGGACGCTGGCCACGATGTCAGCCTCGGGCAAAACCGGTTGGGATCGGTTGTTCGAACCTAAGGTACCGGGTTTCCCGAAAGTACCGCTGAACGATCTGGATGCAGTGGCGGCGGCGATCAACGGCAAAACCGCCGCCGTCATGTTGGAGCCGATCCAGGGAGAGGCCGGTGTCTGGCCGGCCACGGATAGCTATCTGAAAGGCTTACGGGAATTGACCGAGCGTCACGGTATTCTGCTGATCCTGGACGAAATTCAGACCGGCATGGCGCGGACAGGCAAGATGTTCTGCTTTGAACATACGGGCATCCGGCCCGATATCATGACCCTGGGCAAGGGCATTGGCGCGGGTACGCCGCTGGCGGCATTGATGGCGCGCGAAGATGTCTGCTGCTTCGAACCAGGCGACCAGGGCGGCACCTATAACGGCAACGCCCTGATGGCGGCGGTCGGCCTCGCGGTGTTCCAGGCATTATCGGCGCCGGGCTTCCTGGATCAGGTCAATGCGGCCTCCCGCCATCTTATCCAAGGGCTGGAAGCACTTTCGGCAAAACACGGCCTGGGCGGCGTGCGGGGCAAGGGCCTGCTGCTGGCCCTGGATATGGGCCAACAGCAAAATCCACCGGCCAACGCCATCGCCACTGCCGAACGGGCGCTGCAAAATGGCCTGCTCTTAAATGCCCCCGGCCCCACCTGTCTGCGCTTTATCCCGGCCCTCAACGTCAGCGTGGCGGAGATCGACGCGATGCTGGCGATATTGGACGCTAGCCTGCGATAGTTGCAGCAACCGGGTTGGCAAACACTCGCAAATCATCTTAGTCTATCGGCTCGTCGGTCGGACTGGCCGGTTCGGTTTCTCTATTCTTGAGAATCCGGGCATGTTTCGAAGCAATATGCTCTGGCGCCGGCGACAAGTTGAAATCTGCTCAACGACGATGCAGGTTCGAGAGGTAAGGGCGCATGGCGGAACATCAACATCACGCGACTTTGGGCGTGATCAGCCTGGGACTGGCCATCGGCGTGACCTGGGGGCTGTTTGTCTTCCTGCTTGGTATCATGGCGACATTCTTCGGCTGGGGGGCGCCGCTGGCACTGATACTTTCGTCAGTCTATGTCGGTTTCACGCCAACCGTGGCCGGCACCGTTGCCGGTGCGGTTTGGGGCTTCGCCGAGGGCTTTATCGCCGGCTGCATGATTGCCTGGCTGTATAACCTTTTCCTGGGGATGCGGCGTGCAGCTCCAAAGCCCGACGCATGACCCGGATCTGGCGCCCACTACCAGCCAACAGGGGCCGGCTTCATGCGATTGCAAGGCTTTTGGCGCCTCAGCATTTGGCATTTTCGGGCATATAAAACACCGCTTCGTCAGCCTGCATCAAGGCCGCAGGGCCGCAGCCATGCACAAAAAGCGCGAGTCTTAGCTTTGATAAGGAAATGGTGGGCCCGGCTGGACTCGAACCAGCGACCAGACCGTTATGAGCGGCCGGCTCTAACCAACTGAGCTACGGGCCCTGAACGCCTTTTCTAGTGGCGCGTCCCTGACATTTCAATCTCTCAATGCCGGGCCGCGCCGCTTTTTTCAAAATGCGCTAGAGCATTTTCATTCTGAAAATGTTCAGATCTTTAGAATTAGAGCAATTTTTCCAATCACTTAGAATCGCTTCGCGATTCTCATTAATTCGGAATTGCTCTAGGTATCCAGGAAGCTGCGCAGTTTGCGCGAGCGGGAGGGGTGTTTCAATTTGCGCAGGGCCTTGGCTTCGATCTGGCGTATGCGTTCCCGGGTGACCGAGAATTGCTGGCCCACCTCTTCCAAGGTGTGATCGGTGTTCATGCCGATGCCAAAGCGCATGCGCAGCACCCGTTCCTCGCGCGGCGTCAACGAGGCCAGAACCCGGGTGGTGGTTTCGCGCAGGTTGGAATGGATCGCCGCATCCACGGGCAGGATCGCGTTCTTGTCCTCGATGAAATCGCCCAGGTGGGAATCTTCCTCGTCGCCAATGGGGGTTTCCAGGGAAATCGGCTCCTTGGCGATCTTCATCACCTTGCGGACCTTTTCCAACGGCATGCCCAGTTTTTCCGCCATTTCCTCCGGCGTCGGCTCACGGCCGATTTCGTGCAGCATCTGGCGCGAGGTGCGCACCAGCTTGTTGATGGTTTCGATCATGTGCACCGGAATACGGATGGTGCGGGCCTGATCGGCGATGGAGCGGGTAATCGCCTGGCGGATCCACCAGGTGGCGTAGGTGGAGAATTTATAGCCCCGGCGGTATTCAAACTTGTCCACCGCCTTCATCAGGCCGATGTTGCCTTCCTGGATCAGATCCAGGAATTGCAGGCCCCGGTTGGTGTATTTCTTGGCGATGGAGATCACCAGACGCAGGTTGGCCTCGACCATTTCCTTTTTGGCCTGGCGCGCCTCGCGCTCACCTTTTTGTACGGTGGCGACTATGCGCTTGTATTCCAGGATCGGCAGGCCGGTCTCGGAGGCGACGGTGGAGATGCCGGTGCGGATATCCCTGATCTCGTCCCGGTCCTTGGTCGCGAAATCTCCCCAGCCCTTGCCCTTCAGGCGGCGCACGCGGGAAATCCAGCGTGGATCCGTTTCATGGCCGGAATAATGCTTCAGGAATTCCAGCCGTGGGACCCGGCGGGATTCCGCCAGACGCAACAGCCGGCCTTCCAGGCCCAGCAGACGGCGGTTGATACCATAAAGCTGGTCGACCAGCGCCTCGATCCGGTTGTTATTCAGGTGCACGCCGGTGACCAACAAGATCAATTCGTCGTGCAGCTTAAAATAACGCTTTTCCTGCTGATCGGTCAGTTCCTGATGCTTCAGGGCAGCTTCGACCCGTAGATCCTGTACCTTTTTGAAGCGCTTGTAGACCTTGGCGATTTTTTCGAAAGTCTCGATCACCACGGGCTTCAGCGACTCTTCCATCGCGGAAAGAGACACCGTGACTTCATCCTCTTCCTCGTCGTCGCCATCGGCGTCGTCGGATGTCTCGCCATTTTCGCCCTTGGCTTCATGGTCGTCGTTGGCAGCCGGGACGGCGCCTTTTCCATTGGTTGCGCCGGGGCTGGTCGCGTCGGGGGCCGCGCTGCCATTCGCCCCCGGCGCCGTGGCACCATTCGCGCCAGTGGCATGATTGGCCATGCCCGCGTTCTTTTTGCCATCGGGGCCGGCGCCATAGGTTGCGTCTAAATCAATGATATCGCGCAGCAGGACATTGCCGGCCATCAACATATCGTGCCATTCAATCACCGCGCGGATGGTCAGCGGGCTTTCACAAATACCGGCGATCATCGCTTCGCGGCCAGCTTCAATCCGTTTCGCGATGGCGATCTCGCCCTCGCGGGAAAGCAATTCGACGCTGCCCATTTCACGCAGATACATGCGCACGGGATCGTCGGTACGCTCTAAAGTTTCGGTGACTTTTTCGGACGTTTTTGCGACTGCCGTGCCTTTGCTGGGTTCGGCTGCGTCGGAGTCGATGGCCGCGACCTCGACGACCTCGTCCTGATCATCATCGTCATCGGCATCGGTGGCCGCGCCATTAACCGATGCGCCATCAGTGGTTTGCTCTTCGGCGTCATCCGCCTCGATCAAGTTCACGCCCATTTCCGACAACAAGGTCATGAAGTCCTCGATCTGTTCGGACGAGACCTGTTCCTGTGGCAATGTTGCATTCAGTTCATCATAGGTGATGTAGCCGCGCTCTTTACCCTGCGCGATCAATTTTTTCAGGTTCGCCTCGGCCTGAGAATCAATCAGCGGACGATCGCCGCCTTCTTCCCGCTCTGTCTTTTCGACTACCTGTGCTTTCGCCATGAATGTCCGCCTATGTCTGTAATCGGCGCGGAACGCCGGTACAATCCCGCCACAAATTTCATCGCCCCAAAATCCGCGCCGCAATAAACGCCGCCGCTCAACAGCGGCCGTTTCTCGGGCGCAGCCCGGTCTGATCGAAATCAGCCGTAATCCCGCGTCCTATTATAACCGCTACATAGCCCATGGGGCATTACAATTGCCAGATTTTAATTGCCACATCGTTAAATATCGCAAATTGGGTAATGCAATTGAAATACCGCCGCCTAGGCACCATGGCCGCACAACGACCACAACGCGACCGTAATGCGGCAAATCAGCTATGTATCCTCTATACCAACCGCTTCCGCCGTTGCCGCGTCAACCGCCTCTTGCAGTGCCGTACGGCGCGCCAGCTTTTCCTCGGTCATGTCGCGGCCCAAATCATCCGTCGCCACCTCAAGGTCGCGGCGCAAATCTTCCAGGCGATGCCATCGAAATACACCCGTCCAGCCCTTAATCACCGCTTCCAGCGACGCCTCCGGGCGCGCGAAGGGATCAAGCTTGGCAATACCCGGACCAGTCAATTCCGCAACCACCCGCAAGGCGGCATCAGCCATCGCCCCGTTATGAAGATTGTCTCTCAAGCCTTCAAGATCAAGGGGGGCACCGGACGTGGCCGTCTCAATTATTGCGCCGCGGATATTATCAAGTTCCGGACTTGATAGGCGCAACTCGCCAACCTCTTCAAAAATCTCATGAATTAGCTCCGGATGGTTCAGCAGGGCAGCAATCAAAAGCCGCTCCCGCGGCGAACTATCGGCATTTTTTCCTCGGCCCAGGCCCCGATGGGCGGGAATGGGCGGCGTATAGAGCGGCCCCCGGCGCCAGCCACCGCCGCCGCCGCCCCAACGGGCAAAGCCCTGCTCCTTGCCCTGACGCTGCGGACTGCCAGGCCTGGGCGAAAAGGCGGTCTGCAATCGGGTTTTGTAATGTTCGCCATAATAGGCCCGCACCGTGCTATCGGCGATTTCCCCCACCAGATCACGCAGATCCTTGCGCAGGCCGGCCAACTGTTCCGGGGTCTCCAGGTTTTTGCCCTGCACCTGCATGCGCCACAGCATCTCGGACAGCGGCACCGCCGCGCCCAGCAGATCCATAAACGCCGCCATCCCTTTTGCGCGCACCAGACTATCGGGGTCCTCCGCCGGCGGCAGGGCAATGAAACGCAGGGAATGGCCCGGCTGTAACAGCGGCAGGGCGCGCAGGGCGGCACGGTGGGCGGCGCGTTGTCCGGCGGCGTCGCCATCAAAACACAGGGTCGGTTCGGCCACCAGCCGCCAGGACGCCGTCATTTGGTTCTCGGTCAGGGCGGTGCCCAGGGGCGCCACGGCACAGGTTAGACCGGCCTGATCCAGGGCGATGACATCCATATAACCCTCGACCACCACCAGGCGGTCTTCATCGCGGGCCGGACCCCGCGCGTTGGCCAGATTATACAACAGATCGCCCTTGTGAAAGATCGGCGTTTCCGGCGAATTCAGATACTTCGCCCGCTGTTCGCCCAGCGCCCGGCCGCCAAAGGCCACGACCCGGTCGCGGGTATCGGTAATGGGGAACATCAGGCGGTTGCGGAACCGATCATAACTTTCGCCGCCATCCTCAGGCGCGATCAGCAAGCCGGCCTCGATCAATTGCCCTTCTTCGATGCCACGGGACAGCAGGGTCCGTTTCATCAGATCCCGCTGTTCCGGCGCATAGCCTAAATGGAAACGCTCAATGCTCGCCTTTGTCAGGCCGCGCCCCTGAAGGTAATCCCGCGCCCCGGCCCCCGCCATGCCGATCAATTGACCGGCAAACCAGTCGGCCGCGATCTGCATGACGTCATACAGGTTTTTCCGGCGCTCCTCCGCCTCCCGGTCCCTGGGGGCGGAACGGGGCGCTTCCATACCGGCCTCGGCCGCCAGCCGCTCCACCGCCTCCGGAAAGGACAAACCTTCGGTCGCAATCACGAAATCAATGGCGCCGCCATGGGCCTGGCAGCCAAAGCAATGGTAAAAGCCCTTATCCTCGTTGACCGTGAAGGATGGCGATTTTTCATTATGGAACGGGCACAGCCCCGTGTGTTCGCGGCCGCGCTTGACCAGTTTGACCCGGCGCGCCACCAGATCAACCAACCCGACACGGCTGCGAAGTTCAGCCAGAAAATGTTCCGGTATAGCCATATTCGTCCGTCTACAGAAAGCGCGGTCTAGCCGCCCAACAGGCCTTTAACCTGGCTCGCCGCCTTGGCAAAATCCATCTGGCCGGCGAAACGTTCCTTCAACACCGCCATGACGCCGCCCATATCCTTCAGGCTGGCGGCGCCGGTTTCCGCGACCACGGCATCCACCGCCGCTTTCATTTCCTCGGCGCTGATCTGTTGGGGCAGGAATTCCTGGATGATGGCGATTTCTTCTTCTTCCTGCGCCGCCAGTTCCAACCGTCCGCCTTCCTCATACAAAACCATCGATTCGCGGCGTTGCTTCACCATCTTTTGCAGGATCGCCAGGATCTCCTCGTCGCTAACAAGATCGGCGCTGCCATCCGACCGGTTGGCGATGTCGCGGTCCTTGATCGCAGCCAAAATCAGACGAATTGTACCGACCCGGCGCTTGTCCCCGGCCTTCATCGCGGTGGTAAGCATTTCCTTCAAACGGTCACGCATCACACTGCCCCCTCGTGCAGTTTGCAGGGGGGGCAAGGATAATGGATAATGCGGCGGATAGCAATCCGCATCGCCTGGAAGCGGTTTTCATAACCTATTGATTTTGCTTTATTTTTTGACGCGCCAATAAGTGTGGCAAAGGCTTGACGAAAGCTTGACGGTAAACTGGCTTTTGCTTAAGGTCCGCGCCAATTTGCCCGCCCGGAGCCGTGAATTTTATGAACAAGCAGGATAACAGTCATACCACGGCGCCAGACTGGGCGACGGCGGCCCTGGTATTGGCCGATGGCCAAATTTTCTGGGGCCAGGGCATCGGCGCCCCCACCCAGGCCGTGGGCGAGGTCTGTTTCAATACTTCCATGACCGGTTATCAGGAAATTTTGACCGATCCCAGCTATGCCGGCCAGATTATCACCTTCACCTTTCCCCATATTGGCAATGTCGGGGCCAATGACGAAGATATCGAGACCTTGAGCCCGGCCGCCCGTGGCCTGGTCCTGCGCGCCGAAATCACCCAGCCCTCCAACCACCGCGCTCTTGAGCATCTGGACGCCTGGCTGGTCAAACACAATCTGCCCGGTATTTGCGGCATCGACACCCGGCGTCTGACCCGGCTGATCCGCGACGGCGGCGCCCCCAGCGGGGTTATCTGCCACCGCCCCGACGGTACATTTGATTTACCCGGCCTGGGCAAGACGGCCGGCGCCTGGCCCGGCCTGGAAGGCATGGATCTGGCGGCCGAGGTCACCTGCCGGCAAAACTACACCTGGGATGAAACCCAATGGCAAATAGGCCAAGGCCATGGCCATCTGGCGCAGGCAAAATATCACGTGGTCGCCGTGGATTTTGGTATCAAGCGCAATATTCTGCGTTGTCTGGCCTCGGCGCAATGCCGGGTCACGGTGGTGCCGGCCTCCACCAGCGCCGAGGATATTCTGGCCCTGAAACCGGACGGCATCTTCCTTTCGAACGGGCCGGGTGATCCGGCGGCCACGGGCGCCTACGCGGTGGCGGCAATCCAGGGTCTGATCAAATCCGGCAAGCCGATATTTGGCATCTGCCTGGGCCACCAGATCCTGGCGCTGGCCCTGGGCGCGGCAACGGAAAAAATGCACCACGGCCATCGCGGCGCCAACCAGCCGGTCAAGGATCTGGCCACCGGCAAGGTCGAGATCACCTCGCAAAACCATGGCTTTGTCGTGCGTCGGGAAAGCCTGCCCAGGGGCGTGGTGGAAACCCATACCTCGCTGTTCGATGGTTCCCTGGAAGGCATCCGGGTCGAAGGGCAGCCGATTTTTTCGGTGCAATATCATCCCGAAGCCTCCCCCGGCCCCCAGGACAGTCATTATCTGTTCCAGCGCTTCATAGATTTGCTGGCAGCATAAGGGAGCGGTTCAATGACCAGCGCTGATCTCGTCATCCGCAACGGCACCGTGATCGATGGCAGCGGGGCAGCCGGATTTCAGGCGGATGTGGCGGTTTCAGGCGACCGCATCAGCGCGGTCGGCGATCTGGGCGCCATGGCCGGCGCCCGAGAGATCGATGCCCAGGGCCAGGTGGTCGCACCGGGCTTCATCGATGTGCATACCCACGACGACCGTTATCTTTTTACCCACCCGGAAATGGCGCCAAAAGCCAGCCAGGGCGTAACCTCGGTTGTGGTGGGCAATTGCGGCTTTTCCCTGGCGCCATGGAAAAATCAGGGCAAGGATCAGTTTCCCATGTCCCTGTGGCAGGATCGGGAAGATTTGATCTTCGAGAGCGCCGGCGGCTATTTGGCGCAGTTGGAACGCACCCCCCCTGCCCTGAACGCGGCCATGCTGGTGGGGCATTCCTCGCTGCGCTATGGCGCCATGGACGATGTGCACCGCGCCGCCACGGATGGCGAAATCGCCGCCATGCAGGACAGTCTGCGCGATTGCATCGATGAAGGCGCCATTGGCATGTCATCGGGATTATTCTATCCCCCGGCCCAGGCGGCGAAAACCGAGGAAGTGACGGCGGTGGCGGCGGTCATGGCGGCGAAGGACGGTATCTACACCGCCCATATCCGCGACGAAGCCGATCATTTGCTGGAGGCGCTGGAAGAGGTTGCGCAAATCGGCCGCGAGGCGGGAGTGCAGGTGGTAATCTCGCATCATAAGGCCGCCGGCCTGAGCAATTTTGGCATGACGAAACAGAGCCTGCCCAGGATCGAGGAATTTCAGAAGCAACAGCGCCTGACCCTGGACGTTTACCCCTATCATGCGTCTTCCACCATGATCCTGCCGCATCTGGTTAGCCGCTGCCGCAAGGTGTTGATTACCTGGTCAAAGCCCCGGCCCGATGTGCGCGGCCGGGATCTGGCCGAACTGGCGGTGGAGATGGGAATGACGGCGGAGGACGCGGCCAGGGCCCTCTCGCCCGGCGGGGCGATCTATTTCCAACTGGACGAGGAAGATGTGCAACGGGTGCTGTCCTACCCCGGCGCCATGATCGGTTCCGACGGCATACCCGATGACCAACATCCCCATCCGCGCCTGTGGGGGACATTTCCCAGGGTACTGGGGCATTATGCGCGGGATTTGGGGCTGATGACCCTGGAAAGCGCCGTGCACCGCATGACCGGCCTGCCGGCGGCGCAATTCGGCTTCACGGGCCGCGGCGAACTGCGCCCTGGCAACTTCGCCGATCTGGTTATTTTTAATCCCAAGACCATACTGGATAGCGCCACTTTCGAGGCGCCGACCGAACCGGCTATCGGCATCGACAGCGTTTTCGTCAACGGCCTGCCCGTATGGCGGCTGGGGAAAGCCACCGGCGAGCGCCCCGGCCGGCCCATTCGCCTTGGCGATACCAGCCGTGGCGGTTAGAGCGGTTGCGGGCTATTCTGTCGTCATAAATATCTTTTATAGGAGACAGCCATGATTACCAAAGGCGTCAAGGAACTCTGCGCCCACGCGGAAACCATTATCGAGACCTGGACCGTGGAACAGGCCATGGAACATTATGGCGACGACGACGTGGTCTTTGTCGATATCCGCGATATCCGCGAATTATGGCGCGAAGGAGCGATCCCCGGCGCCATGCACTCGCCACGTGGCATGTTGGAATTCTGGGTCGACCCAAACAGCCCCTATGCCAAGGAGGCTTTCCAGTCCGGCAAGCGCTTTTGCTTCTTCTGTGCCGGTGGCCTGCGCTCGGCCCTGGCTGCCCTGGCCGTGCATGATATGGGGCTGGCCCCGGTCTGCCACATGCGGGGCGGCTATGCCGCCTGGCGCGAGGCGGGGGGCGCCACGGAAGAAAAAATCCAACGGCCACCGAAACAGGCGTGACGCCTTGACCGAACGCAGCCGGACCTACACCTGGGCCGATCCAAGCCAGACCGCCCAGGCGGGACGCTCGATGGCCGGCATCGATTATTTGCGCGCCATGATGGACGGCAGCCTGCCCCTGGCCGCCTTTCAAACCACCCTGGATTATGTTCTGGTCGAGGTGACCGAAGGCCGGGTCGTGTTTGAAGGCAGGCCGGGAGAATATCTGGCCAACCCATTGGGCACGGTGCACGGCGGCTATTATGCCGGCATGCTGGACTCCGCATTGGGCTGCGCCATCCACAGCCTGCTGCCGCTGGGCCATTCCTACACCACCCTGGAATTCAAGCTGAACATGGTCCGCGCCCTGCCCATGGACGGCAGTCCCATCCGCGCCATCGGCGAAGTCGTCCACCCCGGCCGCAAGATCGCCACCTCGGAGGCCCGTCTGGTGGATGCCAACGACAAGCTGTACGCCCACGCCACCTGTTCCTGCCTGATATTTTCCGGCGACGGCTAACCGCCGCTGTTTGATCCAGCGACGCGCAGGATAGCGGCCAAGGTTTTCGCCACGTCGGCGTCTTTCGTGGCGTGGGAGGAGAAGCTGATGCGCATGGCGGCGCGGCCGTGCCAGACAGTACCGCCGCACCAGGCGGTGCCGTCGGCCTGAACACCGGCAATGATCCGTTCGGTTACGCTGTCACCGCCGAACGAGACCATGACCTGATTTAATCTGACATCATTCAGGATCTCAAAACCGGCCGCCGCCAGACCTTCCGCTATCATGGTCGCGTGGCGGCAACAGGTTTCGATCAGTTCCGCCAGACCAACCCGGCCCAGGCTGGCCAGGGCGGCCCAGATTTCAACCGCGCGCATGCGGCGGCTGCATTCGGGCGTGTAGTCATAGGGCTCCCGTGTATCCGCATCCGGCAAATAGGCCGCGCTGATGGACATGGCCGCATGCAGGCTGCCAGGGTCGCGGACCAGGGTCACACCGCTGTCGTAAGGGACATTCAGCCATTTGTGGCCATCGACCGCCAGGGAATCCGCCAATTCATAACCTGCCGCCAGGGCCGCCCGTTCCGGCGCCGCCTTGGCCCAGATACCAAAGGCGCCATCGACATGTACCCAGGCACCGGCATCCTGGGCAGCAGGGATCAGTTCGACAGCGGGATCGAAGGCGCCGGAGTTCACATTGCCCGCCTGCAGGCACAGGATGGTCGGGCCCTTAATCAGCGGCAGGGCATCGGCCCGAATGGCACCCTGGCCGTCCACCGCCAGGCGTTGCACCCTGCCCTCTCCCAGGCCCAACATCCGCACCGCCTTCAACATGGCGGCATGGCCCTCGTCGCCAATCAGAACCGTTATCGGCGGGGCGCCGAACAGGCCATCGCGCTCCACATTCCAGCCGACTTGCGCCAGCACCGCGTGGCGGGCGGCGGCCAGGGCGGTAAAATTCGCCATGGTGGCGCCGGTGACAAAGGCGCCGCCGGCAGCATCGGGAAAGCCGAAGATGTCCCGCAACCATTCCAGACAGTTCATTTCCAGGGCCGCGCCCAAGGGCGACGAAGTGGTGGAAAAGGCATTCTGATCCCAGGCACCGGCCAGCCAGTTGGCCGCCAGGGCCACGGGCAAACTGCCGCCCGTCACGAACCCAAAATAGCGCGGACCGGCACTGGCAATGGTCGCGGGACTGCCCAGGCGGTCCAATTTCGCCAGGATATCGTCCGCCGCTTCACCCTGCTGGGGAAACGGCGCGGCCAGTTCCGAGAGTGCCGCCAGTGCCTTTGTGCTGGGTGCTACGTCCCGGCGGTCCAGGCCGTCGAGATAGGCCAAGGCCCGCACGGCGGCATCTTGCAGAATGTCGTCCATCTATTCCCCCGCAGAATTGTCGAAATATTTTGGCAGCGCCGGTTGGTATTACTATACAGCCCGCCACATCAGTGGCGGGTAAAGCGTGTTGAATTGCAATTATAATTTGCCTTCGCGCTTCGTAATATTTAATGTTACATTCGAATCAGGCGCCGTTCAATTGGCGACGCTGGTGCGGGAGAGCGGCATGGCCACCTTAGCATATGCCATCATGTGGTTCATGTTCGCGTGGCTGGCGGCGCTGGCGGCGATCGTGTTGTTGCGATTACTTGGCAACGGACGGCTCGGCGAACTCTTGTACACGTCGAAGCCCGGCGGCGCGGCCGGCAATGACATAGACCCAGAGCGCGTGCAGTTGATCGTCGTCTCCCTCGGTGCCATCGGCTACTACTTCGTGCAAGGCATTCAGGCGGCGGCCACGGGCCCAATTTCCAGCTTGCCGGAGGCATCGGCGGCGTTGAACGCCGTGCTCGCCGGCAGCAACACCCTTTATCTGAGCGGTAAGCTTCTGCGGCACTCCACCGCCGGAGCCACCGGGCGCTGACAGGAGAAAATATTATGGATAGCTTAATCTCTCCCATCGATATCGCGATGCTCGTAGCGCTCGTTATCTCTGTCATCATCCTCGGCTTCGCTTCCGTGATTTTGTACAAGATACTCAAGGGCGATATAAAAATGGAGGGCATCATTTCCGAGCCTGATGGGATTAAAGCCAGCCTGTCGCGCTTCCAGTACCTGATATTCACCTTCGTAATCGCCGGCTTGTATCTGGTCCTGTCATTGGAAAGCGGTACCCTCATCGATATTCCGGAAAGCGTTCTGGTGCTTCTTGGGATCAGTGGTGGCAGTTATCTGATTTCCAAGCAGATCGGCGGCAAACCGGAGCCAAAAGGCGAACCCCCGGAAAGTACCGACAAACCCAAGAGCAAATCCAAATAGGCGGCACGGCATCAATCGGGAGGCAGCCTCATGGATAAGCAACGACGGATCCCAGCCCGGCGGGCAGGCTTGATCGGCCTCATTCTTGCCGGCTTCGCCACAGTGGCGTTGGTGGCGGAGGTATCGGCCGCCGCGATGTTGATGGCGGGGGCATCGGTTGCCGTGGGAACCAACGATCCCAGCGAAAAATACTGCAAAACATTCAAAAGATACCGGCCCGTTAGCCGCGGCGATGCCGATCCTGACCAATTGAAACAGGTTTGCCGGCCGGGTTATGCCATCCTGCACAACGCCAAGACAAAAAATCCCGACTGGGTGATAGAGGTATTATTAGAAGAAGACCTGACGGGAGAGCCGGACCAAAGGGCAAAACGTAAGAATAACTTCAAGGCGGAGCCCGCGATTAAAGAAGACAAAGCGCAAAAATGGACCCGGCGCGCCGGTTTATGCCATTACAAGTACAGCGGCTTCGCACGCGGCCACCAATCGCCCGCGGCCGACTACAAGTTCAACCAGAAACGCATGAATGACAGTTTCTATCTTTCCAATATGTCACCCCAGGTCGGTCCGGGTTTTAACAGCGGCATCTGGGCCCGCCTGGAAGAAAGGGTGCGGGACCTGGTGATTACCCGAAAGAAACTGGTGGTCTTCACCGGGCCCATCTATGACGCTTCCGACAAGGATGACCCGGACTGGATCGCCCCCGAAAAAGCCTACATATGGGGTAATTGTCCCGTAGAGAAAAAAGCCCGCACCGGCGTTGCCGTCCCCGATGGTTTTTACAAGATCATCTATGACCCCAGGCGCCGCCGCGTCCTGGCATTCGCCCTTCCCAACCGCCGGCTTTCCGGCCGCAAGATCGGCGAATTCCGCGCCACGGTGCGCGAGATCGAAGAACTGACCGGCATCAACTTTTTCCCCCGTTTTAAACGCCGCACCCAGAACATCCTGGAGCTAAACGAAGGCGAAATGTGGCGCTGGTGATATCTCCGCCGATGCGTCCGTCTATTCCGCCGCGTCCGCCTGTAGGCCAGCCCGGCTCATGAAACCCTCGCGCAGATCCCGTTCGATATCGCCCGCGGCCCGCTCGCCCGGTTCGCCATAGCCCGCGCCGCCGCCCGTCCGCGCCACCAGGATATCGCCCTTTTGCAGGGGAAAACTGACCTTCGACGGCAGCTCGATCACCTGATCGCCGCGCAACACCTGGGTCGATGCGCAGACGCCATCGTCGCCGCCGAATAGCCCTTCGGGCGCCAGGCGAAAACGGTCTGAATAAGTCGCGAAGGTTACGTCATCCCCTAGAATATGATAGCGGCGTTGGAAGCCCAGGCCGCCGCGATGCCGGCCCGCTCCGCCCGAATCCGGCACCAGGGAGTAATCCTCCACCCGGAAATAGTCATATTCCATGTCCATGGCCTCAATAGGCACATTGGAACAGTTGGAGAGCGGGCTATCGACGGCATCACAGCCGTCGCCGTGACTGGAGGCGCCGTAGCCGCCCCCCAAGATCTCCAGATAGATGGCGTAGCCGTCCTGCTTCAACTGGCTCAAGACGATAATTTCCGTGGAATCGAAGCCCGCCGCGATAACCTTGTCCGGCGCCGATGGCGCCAAGGCCTTCATCACCGCATTGTAGGCCCGGTAGGCCGACAGCATGCGCGCCCGCACCGGCGCCGGCCGGCGGGGGTTCAACAGGCTGCCATAAGGCGCACGCACCTCTATGGGCCGTTTGCTGCCCTCGTTAAAGGGAATATCGGGGCTGGTCAGCACCGATTTCACGCATGACAACCCCGCCGCCACGGTTGAGGCATAGGGGCAATTGACGTTAGATTTGACCTGATCGCAGGTGCCTTCGTAATCGACAATGACGCTGTCACCCTTAATCTCCACCCGGGCCCGCACGCGCAATGGCTGGTCCGTGATGCCGTCGTCGTCCAAAAAATCCTCACCCTCGTAGACCCCATCGGGAAATTCACGGATTGCGGCGCGCATGCGGCGTTCGGAATAATCCAGCAATTCGTTCATGGCCTCCTGCACCACGCCCTCGCCAAATCGGGTGCACAAATCCTGCACCCGGCGGCCGCCGATGCCGTTGGCGGCGAACTGGGCATTAAAATCACCAATGGTCTGGTCCGGTACGCGAATATTGGCGCGGATCAGACGTTCCAACGGGCCGCCGTGCCAATCGTGGTTCATGTTGTATTTACTGGGGGGAAAGATGATGCCTTCCTGATGCACGTCGGAGGCGTCCGGGTTCAGCCCCGCCGCGCCGCCGCCCAGATCCAGGTGATGGGCCACGGTGGCGCCGAATCCCACCAGAATACCCTCGAAAAAAATCGGCGAGAACAAAAAGACGTCCTGCAGATGCTGGCCGCCCTGGAAGGGGTCGTTGTTGATGTAGAAGTCACCCTCCACCAGGGTGTCGGTGGGGAATAGATCGGCACAGGGGCGAAATGTCGCGCCAATGGGCCCCAACTGCATGGGGATCAATTCCGCCTGGGCCACCACGTTGCCATAGCGGTCCATCAGCGCGGCGGAGCAGTCATTGGCCTCCCGCACCACGGGAGAATAGGCGGAGCGGACCAGCTTGACCCCCATTTCCCGGGCCGCGGCGATCAGCCCCTGGCTGATTACGGCTTGATCAACAGCGTTCACGGCCATGCTTCTAGTCCTTCCACTTTAACAGGATGTTGTCCTGGTCATCGACGGTGGCTGTCCAATCGTGCGGGACAAAAATTGTCGAGGTGCCATCCTCCACCAGGGCCGGGCCGGGGATACCCGCCGCCTCTGCGGCAATAGCGGCGCGGCTTAGCAACAGGCATTTGCGCCATTCCCCACGGTCGAATATCTGGCTTTCCGAACGCAGCGCCGTATCGTCCATGCCTTCGTTGAGCGCCGGCATCACCTCCGGCGGGGCCGATGCGCCCAGGCGAAAGGACACAATTTCGGCCCGGTTCAAACCGGATTCGCCAAAGGCAAAGACCCGGTTATGGGCCTCGTTGAACAAGCCCAACAGATCATCCGCGTCTAGGTTCGGCAAGGCATCGCCATCGATATCAACTGCTATTTCAAAGGCTTGTCCAATAAACCTCATGTCCAGACTATAGCTGATCGCCAATTCACCTGGGACCCCAAGCGCCTGGAAAGAGCTGACAGCCTGTGCCTGCAAGTCCGCGAATACCGCCCGCACCTGCTCCGCCGCGCCCGCGGCCAGCGGGATACGCCGGGTCAGGGTTTCGTATTGTTTGAAGTCCGAGGCCAGCAGGCCATAGGCCGACAGCACCCCCGCGTTCGGTGGCACCAGGATGGTGGAGATGCCCAGTTCCTCGGCCACCCGGGCCGCATGCAAGGGCCCGGCACCGCCAAAGGGTACCAGCACGTAATCGCGGGGATCCCGGCCCCGTTCGGTGGAGACAATCTGTATGGCGCCAACGATATTGGCGTCCGCCACGCGCACGGCGCTGTCCGCCGTTTCCTCAACTGACATATCAAGATTTTTTGATAACTCATTGAAAACGCTTGATGCAACAGATAAATCTACGTTCATTTTGCCGCCGAGAAAAGTCTCCGCCCGAATGGTGCCACGTACCATATGGGCATCGGTGATGGCAGGCCGCGCGCCGCCCCTGCCGTAACAGGCGGGCCCTGGATCAGCGCCGGCTGACTCTGGCCCGACGCGCAGCATACCGCCGTCATCCTGCCAGCAGATGGAACCGCCGCCCGCCCCCACGGTGACGATATCCAATACCGGGGTGCGGATAGGCAGACCGTCTACTTCCGTCTCGCCGGACAGGTTCGGTTTGCCATCAGCCACCAGACAGACATCCGTGGAGGTACCGCCCATATCCAGCGTGATGATGTCGCCATGGCCTGACAGGCCGGCCTGGCGCACCGCCCCCATGACGCCGGCCGCGGGGCCGGAGAATAACGAGGTGATGGCGTTACGCGACATTCCCGCCACGGGCAGGCGCCCGCCGTTGGACTGCATGATGGAAAAACGCCCCTTGAAACCCTGCTCTCCCAACTGGCTTTCGAAGCGGCGCAAATAGCTGTCGATCACCGGCTGAACATAGGCTGCCAAGGTAGTGGTGGAGGTGCGTTCGTATTCGCGAAATTCACGGGTGACGTCGGCGGAACAGGTCACGGTAAGGTCGGGGAATTTTTCGCTGACCAGGGCGGCCAGTTGACGTTCGTGCCTGGGCTCCGCATAGCCGTTCAACAAACAGATCGCGACGGATTTATAACGCCCGGTGCCCAAAAACGCTGCCAATTGTACCGCCGTCGCCGCCTCGTCCAGGGCCTGGACCACTTCGCCCTGGGCGCTCATACGCTCGTCGATTTCCAAGATATCCTGGCGGGCCAGCACCGGCACGGGCTTGCGATAGAACAGATCGTAAATTTGTGTGCGGCTGTGGCGCTGCAGGAACAACACATCGCGAAAGCCCCGCGTGGTCAGCAAGGCGACCGGGGCGCCCTTACGCTCCAATATGGCATTTGTGGCCACGGTGGAGCCATGCACCAGATCATCCACCGTCGCGAGGTCGATCGCGCCCGCCACCAGGGACGCCATTGCGCCCTCGTCCGGACGGGCCGGCACCGACGGCACCTTGGCCACGCGCACCCGGCCATCCTCGATCGCCACCAGATCAGTGAATGTTCCGCCAACCTCAACACCAACGCGCATACAAGCCTCCCAACCGTCGAACTGCCCGCATACTATAGGGCGGTGCGCCGGTCAGGAAGGGCTAGATTTGTATCTTGGTGGCTACGAGTCCTGGATCAGGCGCAGGCGTCTGGTCGCCAGTTCGACCTGGGCATAGACATCGCTAGGCGATTTGCCGCTGGTAACGGGGACATCGAAATATTTGCCAAGGGAGGCGTCCGGCTTGTTCAAGGCAATGTGAAAGGCTTCCACAAGGCCATCAAGGCCGTAGGCGGCATTGACGAAACCACCCCCGGCGTCACCGCACGCCCCTGGGGGTCCTTGTAGACCTGGACCTTGCCAAGGTTCAACTGGCCGCGAATGGCCTCCAACAGGTGGTGAAATTCCCCTCCCTGCCGCAGCACATCACCGGGTTTCTTGCCGAATGCGGGCTCGACTGCCAGACCTTCGACCTGGGCCCGCAACCCAGCCCCGCCCTTCAAGGCGGCATAATCAGGCAGCACGCTATTGATGGCCGCCCAGAGGCGATAGGGACCGTTGGGCGAAATTTTTCCCAACTTCGCATATGTCGCCTTCGCGCCCATCGCCGGCGCCGGTGTTTCCGCGGCAAGCGCGGGTACAGCAAGGGTCGTCATCAGCAGTAAAGAGCTGGCTATTTTCAGTAATTTCATGATCTTACTCGGTTTTTTTTACTAGAGTACATGCATTTTGAATGTGCTCTAACGCTTGAACAGGTAGAGCAATTGAATCAATTAATTAGCTCGCGACAGCGGCTAAAATTAGTTGCAAATTTCTCTAAGTTTGCGGCTACCAGCATGACATACGGCGGGCGACCGACTTTATGTAGACCAAAGGCATAGTCCCAATTTGCGAATAATGGCTTAAAGTTTGAAAATCGAAAATGCAGCGATACACCAGCCCGCTCCCCGCCATCGGCGTTGGCGCATGAATTTTCTCGAACCTCTGGCCAGCACGGCAGCAATGACGCAAACTGCAGTCCCGACAAGAGAGGCCCGACAAGAGAGGCCCGACAAGAGAGGATTGATATTTATGGTGATGGCGCGGCTGGCGGACGATTTACGGGCCGAGGGGAGCGAGTTTCACGCCTTGCTTGAAACTTTGTCCGAACAGAATTGGCGCCGGGCAACGCCATTCAAGGGCTGGACCGTGGATTACGTTTTGCAGCATCTGGTCTTTGGCGATTGGCTGAATACGCTTTCCCTCACCGATCCGGAGCAATTTAGCGCGGTGATGGCCCGGCGCATGGCGGCACGGGCCGAAGGCCGGAAAACCATGGGCCTGGAAGGCACCGGTCTGCAGGTTGGTCAGGGCCCTGAATTGCTGGCCCAATGGTATGACCGCCTGGGCCGGCTGTGCGATCTGTTCGCCGGCTCCGACCCCAAGGCGCGGATGCAATGGGTGGGGCCGGATATGAGCGTCCGCTCCGCCGCCACGGCCCGGTTGATGGAGACCTGGGCCCATGGCCAGGACGTCTATGACCTGTTGCGCCAACCCCGTGTCGCCACGGACCGCATCCGCAACATCGCCACGTTGGGGGTGAACACCTTTGGTTGGAGTTTCCAAATCCATGGCCTGGAACCACCCGGACCGGCGCCGCATGTGGCCCTGACCGCGCCATCGGGCGCGATCTGGACCTGGAATGAAGCCAACCCGGACAACCGCATCGAAGGCCCGGCGCTGGATTTCTGTCATGTGGTCACCCAGGGCCGCAATATCGCCGACGTCAATCTAACAGTTACCGGAGAAACCGCCCGGTACTGGATGGCCATTGCGCAATGCTTCGCCGGCGCTCCAGAAACCCCGCCCCCGCCCGGAGCGCGGAGCTGGTAGACCGCGCGCAATTTTTTGAGGTAGACGCGACATGAGTGACGACAAAAAATTATCTAACAATGCCAAAGGCTTCTCCCGTGGCCTGACGAATTACGGTGACAAGGATTTTTCCCTGTATCTGCGGCGTTCGTTCGCCAAATCCATGGGTTATTCCAACGAAATGCTGGAGCGGCCCATTGTCGGTATCGTCAACACGGCATCGGGCTATAACAACTGCCATCGCGGCGTGCCGGAACTGGTGGAGGCGGTCAAACGCGGGGTGTTGATCCGTGGCGGTCTGCCCATTGATTTTCCCACCATATCCCTGGGCGAAGTGTTCCTGAACCCTACCTCGCTGATGTTCCGCAATCTGATGTCAATGGATACGGAGGAGATGATCCGGGCCCAGCCCATGGATGCGGTTGTACTGGTGGGGGGCTGTGACAAAACCGTACCAGCCCAGTTGATGGGTGCGGCCTCGGCCGATCTACCCACGATCCAGCTGGTCGTCGGGCCGATGATGACAGGCCGATACGAGGGCGCGCGCCTGGGTGCCTGCACCGATTGCCGGCGCTTTTGGGCCGATTATCGGGCGGGCCGGGTGGATACGGCGCAGATCAGCGCGATCGAGGGCAATCTGGCCACCACCATGGGCACCTGCGCGGTGATGGGCACCGCCTCGACCATGGCCTGTATCGCCGAAACCCTCGGGCTCACCCTGCCCGGCACCGCCGCCATTCCCGCCGTACATGCCGACCGTCTGCGCGCGGCCGAGGCGACCGGCGCCCAGGCGCTGGAAACCGCGCGGCTTGGCCTGACGCCTTCGCGCCTGATAACGGAAAAATCAGTGGAAAACGCCCTGCGCGTGCTGCTCGCCCTGGGCGGTTCCACCAACGGCATTCTGCATCTGACGGCCATTGCCGGGCGGCGCGGCATCGCGATCCCGTTACAGCGCCTGAACGAGTTGAGCGACAGCACGCCGGTGCTGATCAATCTAAAGCCCACGGGCGATGGCTATATGGAGGATTTCCATAGCGCCGGCGGCATGGGCGCCTTGTTGCGGGAACTGTCGCCTCTACTGCACCTGGACTGTTTGACCGTGACCGGCGCGACCCTGGGTGAACGGCTGGCCGCCGCGCCGGGCTATGTGGACAGGGCGATAATCCGGGGCCGGGAGGAACCATTCGAGGCCGTGGGCGGTCTGGTCGCGCTGTTCGGTAATCTGGCCCCCGGCGGCGCCATTCTGAAACGCTCCGCCGCCGATGCCAGTCTGTTCGAAACCACGGGCCGGGCGGTGGTCTTCACCTCGCTAGAGGATCTGGCGGATCGCATTGACGCAGAGGATCTGGATGTAAAGGCGGACGATATTTTGGTGCTGCAAAACGCCGGCCCGAAAAGCCCATCCGGCATGCCCGAAGCGGGCTATATCCCTATTCCAAAAAAACTGGCCCAGGCCGGGGTCAAGGACATGATCCGTATCTCCGATTGCCGTATGAGCGGCACCGCCTTTGGCACCATTGTTTTGCATGTCACGCCGGAGGCCGCCACGGGCGGGGCCATTGGCTTGGTGCAAAATGGCGATGAAATCAGATTAAGCATATCAAATAAGTCATTGGAATTGCTTGTTGACGATACTGAACTGGAGCGGCGACGCCTGAGCACCCCTGCCCGGCCCGCAAGGCCCAGCCGTGGCTATGCCAAGCTTTACGCCGATCATGTCACACAGGCGGATCAAGGCGCGGATTTCGATTTTCTGATGGCGTCGGAATAGCGCTGGACCAGACCTGCCAGGCAAACAAGGCGATAACCAGCGGCGCCACGGGCATCAGGTACAGGTTCAGGCTCAACCCCCACAGGGGCAACATCCAGAGCAGGCCGCAAGCAACGCTCCGCGGCCAGGTCGCCAACCATGTGGGCTGGGCCGCCAGCAGCAACAGGCCGGCCCCGGTCAGGAGCACCAGATCGTAGGCCATGGCATAGGGCGTAGCCAGAAAAGTGACGGCGAGGGTAAAGACCATGGCCAACAGGGGCGGCCCCCGCCGGCCAACGCGATAGACCCCGAAGGCGCATAGCAAGGTAATAGCCAGTTGCAGCGCATAGAGTAGGGGAACCGGCAGGCCCAGGATTTTGCCCGCCATGAACGGGGTGACCGTCAACAGCATGAAAAAGCCGATCGCGGTTTCCAGAAACATCTGTTGGACGGGCAAGGTAAGTTCGAAATATTGCCGCCAGACCGCAATGCCATCCAGGGCGATGCTTATAGCAATCAGCGTCAACGCGGTCACTGCGGCCACCGCCATGGCGGACCACTGCCGTTGCGCCAGCAACAGGACCGGCAGCAACAGACCCAATTGCGGCTTTATGGTCGCCAGCCCCAGCAGCAGGCCCGCCAACAACGGTCGCTGGTCAGCCTGGGAAAGACCGCCAATCAACAGCCCGGCGAGGAGGAAACCATACTGACCGAAGAATAAATTCACCGCCGCCGCCGGCAGCAATAGCCCCGCCAGCAGCCACCAGCCCCGCAACCCGGCCAAACACAGACCGCCCAGATAAATGCCCAGAGTGGCAATCGTCCACAGGCCGAAGGCGGGCAGATAAGGTAATCCGGCAAACAGCCTGGCCGGCATCAGCATAGTCGGCGGATAGGACCAGACGTAGTGATATGGGGGCATTTCTGTCTTGAATAACTCTGTGAGAAACACCGAATAACTTTTTGAATTAAAAATAATATCTAAATTCAATGCCTGAGCATAAGCTTGCCCGACCGCATACAAATTGATGAAGTCCTTACCGGTCGGAAAAGCCAGTATAAAAAGCAGAGGATCAGACAGGTCCCAGTCATGGAGCCAGAAGGCAAAGATGCCACCATAGAGCAACGCGCCCGCGATCGAGGTGATTATGAATAGCTTCCGCATTGCGCTGTCCCTGCCGCCCCGCGCCCTGACTTATTTGCTATCATAGTCTATAGAATCGACCACCAGGAGTATGAGCAAAAATTCCATGCGGCCAAATCATGGACAACAATAGGCCGAGCCATTGGCGCGGCACGTTTTCGGCCCTCTGCGCCTTGCTGGTCGGGATCGGTCTGGCCCGCTTTGCCTATACACCTTTGATGCCCGCCCTGGTCACGGAAGGCTGGTTTTCGGCCTCTCAGGCGGCGTATCTGGGCGCGGCCAATTTGGCGGGTTATCTGGCCGGCGCGCTCCTGGCGCGAAACCTGGCGGCGCGCACCTCCACCCGGTTCGCCCTGCGCGCGGGCATGCTGTTGGCCTGCGCGGCGCTTTTTGCCTGCGCCTCGCCCTTGTCATTCGCCTGGTTTTTCAGCTGGCGCTTTGCCGCCGGGCTTTCAGGTGGCGTCTTGATGGTTCTGGCGGCCCCCACCGTGCTGCCGTTCGTGCCGGCCCATCGGCTGGGTCTGGCCGGCGGCGTCATTTTCACCGGCGTTGCCCTGGGGATCGCCATATCCGGCACCCTGGTCCCTGTGACCCTGGAACTGGGCCTGATGGAAACCTGGGTTTGCCTGGGCGCCCTGGCGGCGCTGTTGACAGCCCTGTCATGGCGCGGTTGGCCGGATGCCGCCAGCGGCAATAAAACCGCCAAAATTTCCCTGCCCGCCACTAGCCTGGCCCTGAAATCACTGTATCTGGAATATGGCCTGAACGCCTTTGGCCTGGTGCCGCATATGGTGTTTTTGGTGGTCTTCATCGCCCAGGGCCTGGAACAGGGCCTGACCGTTGGGGCGCACTATTGGGTATTGTTCGGCCTGGGGGCGGTGATCGGGCCGGTCACGGTGGGCTATCTGGCTGATCGGATTGGTTTTTTACGGGCCCTGCGCCTGGGCTATGGGCTACAGGCGATCTTTGTCGGGGTGCTGATTTTCACCGATCAGACAATGGTTCTGGTGCTGTCCAGTCTGATCATGGGCGCCTTCGTGCCGGCCAGCACGACCCTGGTTCTGGGCCGGTTGCGGGAATTGCTGGCCCATGATCCAGCCGGCCAAACCAGCGGCTGGCGGCTGGCCACCATAGCCTTTGCCGTAGGCCAGGCGGCGGGCGCCTATGGCCTGTCCTATCTGTTTGACCTTGGCGGCAATTACACCCTGCTGTTCGGCATTGGCGGCGCCGTGCTGCTGCTGGCCCTGGGCCTTAACCTACTGGCCGGGCGGCGGACCTAGAGCGTTTTCATTCTGAAAATGCTCAGATCTTTAGAATTAGTGCAATTTTTCCAATCACTTAGAATCGCTTCGCGATTCTCATTAATTCGGAATTGCCCTAATCAGGATTTTCCGGAACCACGCTGCGGGCCACTGAATCGTCCAGAGCCTCGAATTCGTGATAGCGGATGGTATCATACAGTTCCGCCCTGGTTTGCATCTGGTCCAGCTTGCCCTGGGCGCTGCCCGTCTCAGCCAGCTCCGTATACAAATCCGCCACGGCGCGCGCGGCGACCCGCAACGAGGATGCGGGCCAAATGACGATCTTGCAACCCAACGCCTCCAACTGCGCCGCCGTTCGTTGCGGGGTGCGGCCGAATTCGGTCATGTTGGCCAGCACCGGCGCCTTGACGGCGGCGCTGAAGCGGTGGAAATCATCATCGGAAATCAACGCATCGGGGAAGATGATATCGGCGCCCGCGGCCACGTACAGATTGGCCCGGCGGATCGCCTCATCCAAACTCTCGGCGGCGGCATCCGTGCGCGCCACGACCAGCAGATGCCGCCGGGCCGCGACGGCAGCCGCGATCTTGCGGGCCGCATCCTCGGCCGTGGCCAATTGCTTGTCGTTCAGATGGCCGCACTTTTTGGGCAGTACCTGATCCTCGATCTGCACGGCGGCGGCGCCCGCATCCTCCAACTCGCGGACCAGACGCATGACGTTCAGGGCTTCGCCATAGCCCGTATCGCCATCCACGATCAGCGGCAGATCCGTGGCCCTGGACAAGGTCCTGGTGGCGCCACACAGCTCTTCCATGGTCATCACGCCCAGATCAGGCAGCCCCATGCCTGCCGTCAGCGCGGCGCCCGAAACATACAGGCACTCGAACCCGGCCTTTTTCGCCAACAGCCCTGACAGCCCATCGTGCGCGCCGGGCACACCAAGGATACCGGGCCGTTCCAACAACGCCGCCAGCCTTTGCCCCGCCGGCCTTGCATCGGCCCCGCCTGTAAACCAGATCGGATTTTGCGCGGATTGATCACCGTTTACCATTACGCACTCCCTTGGATTCTATCTCTGTTTCGATTCGTTCAGAATACAGCGAAAGATCGCGGAAAGCGGCTTTCGCGTTTGTGGATCGGTTGGTTCCTGGAAATCCGCCACGATGAATCCGGCCGCGTCGATCACTCTGAACCATGACCCCAGGGTTCTGTAAAACCAAGGCATCGCCGCCCAATCGCCGGTTTCGAAAGTGGCGAAAGTTTCATTTCGCCAGCCGTCTGAATATTCGTTCTCTCCGCAACCGGTCCATGGATGCAGGGTTTGGATCAACAAGGAACCATTCGCCGCCAGCGACTGACCCACCGCAGCGAGAATTGGCGAGAGATCTTCGCCCAAAAGAGAGAAATTGCAGATCGCCACATCAAAGAGGCCACCAAGTTGGTCCGGTTGGGCGATCAAAGCCTCGTATGTCAGCACCGTATAGCTGCCGCTTGCGTGTGCCGCTAAGGCGTCGGCGACAAGCTGGGCGCTGCCGTCGATGCCCACGACATCGCAACCAAAGTCGTTGACCAGACGGCGGACGAGCCAGCCTTCCCCGCAGCCGATGTCTACAACCCGCCGTGGCTTCAAACCCCCGACGGCATCAACGATCGCCTGATCGGTCCCCGCGGCTCTGCTGGGAATGCCGCCCCCCCGTACCACGACCGTCCACGGTTTGGCATTCGCATCCCAACTGCATTTTAGATCCTGGTTCCGGTCCTGTTCAGTCTTTGCCATATCTCAATATACGTTTTTTCAGCCTCACCAGGTCATTCGCCGTATTCGTTTCAAGCCGACCGTTGCAGGAATTGTAATAATAGCGCGCTGACCGCAGCTGCCTGCTCTTGCTGCACCCAATGCCCGGCACCATCCAGCAGATGCACATCCAACATATTGGTGCAGGCAACGTCTTGCATGGCCTCCAGGGCGCCGGGCACCTGGCGAACGCCCCAATCCGAGACGCCGGCGATAAAGCATGCGGGCACATCGATGGTGCAGCCGGAGAATATTTCCAGTTCGGCGTTATAGCGGTCCACGCCACGGCAACGGTACCATTGCAAGCCACCCTGGAAGCCGGTGCGGGCGAATTCTCCGGCATAGACCGCCAATTCCGCCTCGGTCAGCCATTGGCAGGCGGCAATTTCCCCCGCCGTTGGCATTTCATCCGCCACGGTCTCGGCCATGCTCTGGCTCTGGTTCATAATGTAATAGGTGGGCATTCTGGCCAGTTCATCCGCGGTCCATGCGGCCAGTGGGAAAGGCTTGTTCCAAGCCCAATCGGCGCTTTTATGATGATAGTAGGCGCGCAAAAACGCGTGCAGGCCCTGTGCGCTGTGGCGCATGTCGCCATTCGCCCTGCGGCTCGAATAATACCGATGATAATGCTTGCGCGGCTGCGGCAACGCCGCCAATGCCGCGTGAATATCAGGCACCGCCATGGCATCGCCTTCGGGGCGGTTGGCGGTATTGAATGGCAGCGCCGGCGGCCCGCCAAAGGGTGCGCTCATCAACGCCACGGCGCGGAATACCTGGGGCCGGATCAATGCACAATAGGCCGCCAGGGGCGAGCCGAAATCATGCCCGATCACGGCGGCGACCGAGCGATAACCAAGGGCGGCGACCAAACCCAGGGTATCCCGGACCAGGTTCAACATTCGGAACGAGCCCAGATCGCCATCATAATTATCGTCCCAGCCGGTGGTGCGGCCATAGCCCCGCTGGTCCGGCGCGACGACATGAAAGCCAGCGGCGGCCAGGGGCAGCATGATTTTTCGCCAGCTATAGGCCAGTTCGGGAAAGCCATGCAGCAGCAGGACGCAGGGGCGCCCGGCAGCTTCATAGCCAGCCTCCAACACATGCATGTTCAGGCCGTTCACCCCGGCCACGAAACGGGAACGGATGCCCTCGGGCAGAATAGCGACGTCGTAGGTGGCGGGCTCGGGCATCAATAACTCCAACGTCGATGGGACAGCATGGATCGCCGAATAATAGCTATTTGCCGCGTCAGGTCAGCCTTATCTTGCCCCCCACTTGAGTTATCCGCGCGGGGGCCCTAAATTGTCGCGAGATATTCCTCCAGCATCCCCCACTAAATATGGCGTAGCAAACGATGAAATTTACCGGTACCGACTCCTATGTAGCGACTGACGACTTGATGATCGCGGTCAACGCGGCCATTACCCTGCAACGGCCCTTGTTGGTAAAGGGGGAGCCGGGCACCGGTAAGACGGTCCTGGCCCATGAAGTCGCCAAGGCGCTGGATCGGCCGTTGATCGAATGGCACGTCAAATCCACCACCAAGGCAGCCCAGGGCCTGTACGAGTACGATGCGGTATCCCGTCTGCGGGATTCTCAGCTGGGCGATGAAAAGGTCAAGGATATCTCGAACTACATCGTCAAGGGCAAGTTATGGGATGCCTTCACGGCGGACCAGTCCCCGGTGCTGTTGATCGACGAGGTGGACAAGGCGGATATCGAGTTTCCCAACGATTTACTGTTGGAACTGGACCGCATGCAGTTCTTTGTCTACGAGACCCAGGAAACCGTTACCGCCGTCAACCGGCCCATTGTCATGATCACCTCGAACAATGAAAAGGAATTGCCGGATGCCTTCCTGCGCCGCTGTTTCTTTCACTACATCCGCTTTCCCGAGCGCGATACCATGCAGGAAATTATCGATGTGCATTATCCCGAAATTCAGAAAACCCTGGTGCGGGAAGCCCTCAATGTTTTCTATGAAGTGCGTGAGGTGCCCGGCCTGAAGAAAAAGCCATCAACCTCGGAATTGCTGGATTGGCTGAAACTGTTGATGTCCGACGATATTTCGCCGGAGGTCCTGCGCAACAAGGATCCAAAAAAATTGATACCGCCCCTGCACGGCGCCCTGTTGAAGAATGAACAGGACGTGCATCTGTTCGAACGGCTGGCATTTCTGGCCCGCCGCGAGCAGGGCAGTTAAGCTGAAGGCCCAATAGAGAGCTGGGATAGAGCGCATGTTCTTCAATCTGTTTTTCGAGTTGAAAGCCGCCAGGGTTCCGGTCAGCCTGAAGGAATATCTGACCCTTCTGGAGGCCATGTCCCTCAATGTGGCCGAATACAACGTCGAGAATTTTTATTATCTCTCGCGCTCCTGTCTGGTGAAGGACGAACGCAACCTGGATAAGTTCGATCGGGTTTTCGGCTCGGTCTTCAAGGGGTTGGAGCCACCCGACAACCCGGACACGGCGGAAATCCCAGAGGAATGGCTGCGCAAGCTGACCGAATTGCACCTCTCGGAGGAGGAAAAGGCCAAGATCGAAGCCCTGGGCGGCTGGGAAAAGATCATGGAGGAGCTGAAAAAGCGCCTCGAAGAACAGGAAAAACGCCACCAGGGCGGCAGCAAATGGATTGGCACGGGCGGCACCTCGCCCTTTGGCGCGCACGGCTACAACCCCGAAGGCGTGCGCATCGGCCAGGAAAAATCCCGCCACCGCCGCGCGGTCAAGGTCTGGGACAAGCGGGAATACCGCAATTTCGATGACAGCGTCGTTCTCGGCACGCGCAACATCAAGGTCGCCTTGCGCCGCCTGCGCCAGTTCGCCCGCCAGGGCGCACCCGACGAACTGGATCTGGACGGCACCATCAAATCCACCGCCAAGAACGGCGGCTGGATCGATATTCAGATGCGGGCCGAACGGCGCAATACGGTCAAAGTGCTGTTGTTACTGGATGTGGGCGGCTCCATGGACGACCATATCCGCACCATGGAAGAATTGTTCTCGGCCACGCGGACGGAATTCAAGCATCTGGAATCCTACTATTTCCACAATTGCATGTACGAGAAGGTCTGGAAGGACAACCGCCGTCGTCATACCGAACACATCCCAACCGCGCAGTTAATCAACACCTATGGCCCGGACTGGAAGCTGATATTCGTCGGCGATGCGACCATGAGCCCCTATGAAATCGTCTATCCGGGCGGCAGCGTGGAGCATTGGAACGAAGAAGCCGGCCAGGTGTGGATGGAACGCATGCTGGATCATTTCAAACATTCCTGCTGGTTAAATCCAGTACCGGAACGGCATTGGGAATACACCCCGTCCCTGCAGATGCTGCAACAGGTCATGGGGCAACGGATGTACGGATTGACCCTGGACGGCCTGGACAAGGGCATGCGCAGCCTGAACCGATAGGGTCAAGACCGCTAAAGCGGGCCGCGGCCGAGCTGGCCCAGACGGATATCATCGCGGGCATTGTGCATCCCTTTGCTGGCCCCATCCGCGATCAGATGGGTCTGGAAAAGCTGCCGAAATAGCTGTTAATTTTGCGATCCCCCCTCCCCGGCAGCAATTAATGGCGCCTGCCATCAAGCTTCGCCGGGGGAAGGGCTTCCCAGTCAGAGCAACAGGGGTTAGATTTCCCACCTACGGCAAAACGGGAGGGAGCAGACCATGGGCGTGCTAGACGGCAAGATAATTCTGATCACCGGGGCAGGCCGGGGGATCGGGCGCGAACATGCCCTGTTGGCAGCCCGCGAGGGCGCCAAGGTGGTGGTCAACGATTTGGGCGGCTCGATCTCGGGCGATGACGAGGGCGCGGTTGGCCCGGCCCAGGAAGTGGTCAACGAGATCAAGGCGGCGGGCGGCGAGGCCGTGGCCAATTCCGACAGCGTCGCCCTGATGTCCGGCGCCAAGGCGATGTTCGAACAGGCCATGGATACTTTCGGCGGCCTGCACGGCGTTATCTCACCCGCCGGCATCCTGCGCGACACCATGTTCCACAAAATGTCCGAGGACGACTGGGATGCGGTGATCAACGTCCACCTAAAGGGCTCGTTCAACGTCACCCGCGCCACCATCAATCATTTCCGCGATCAGGAGGATGGTGCCTATGTGCTGTTTACCTCCACCTCCGGGCTGATCGGCAATATTGGCCAAACCAACTATGCCGCCGCCAAAATGGGCATTGTCGGCCTGTCCCGGGTCATCGCCATGGAGAACGAGCGCAAGAACGTGCGCAGCAATATCCTCTCGCCATCGGCCTGGACCCGCATGATCGGCACCATCCCCATCAAGGACGAGGCCACCGCCAAGCGCATGGAACTGACCAAGGCGCGCATGCGGCCCGACCAGATCGCCCCCCTGGGCGTGGCTCTGGTCGCGGACGGCGCCAAGGATCTGACCGGGCAGATTTTTTCGATCCGAGGCAATGAAGTCTATATCTGGAACCAGCCCCGGCCTATTCGCGGCATCGCCAATACCGAGGGCTGGACGCCATCAACGATGCTGGACAATGCCTTTCCCGCCTTCCGCTCGAACCTGACGGATCTGGGTAACGCGCGTACTGTTTTTACCTCGGAGCCGCTTTAGGCCGCGCATTTGTTGCATTTATATAGGAGCCTTTGGCCATGGCCATGAACTACGATCATCTGATGTCCTTGAAAGACGAAGGCAGGGAATTCTCCTATGGCGACCGGGAAACCATGCTGTACGCTCTGGGCGTCGGTTTCGGGCGGGACCCCTTGGATAACAAAGAGCTGGACTATGTCTTTGAACGCCAGCCGCTGAAGACCGTGGCGACCATGGCGGCGGTGCTGACCCGGGGCCGCCTGCTGGCCGACTGCGGCTGGGACTACACACAGGTTCTGCATGGCGAGCAGCGCCTGGAGTTATACCGCCCCCTGCCCCCCGAAGGCGAATTAATCGCCGATGCCAGGGTGGCGGAAGCCTATGACAAGGGCGAGGGCAAGGGTGCCATTGTACTGAGCGAGATTGATGTACGTCTGAAATCCGATGGCGAGCCCCTGTTCAAGGTTGGCAGCACCACCTTTGCCCGCGGCGACGGCGGCTTTGGCGGGCCCAAGGGTTCGGGCCCGGCACCGCATCCCACGCCGGACCGGACGCCGGATGCCAGCTGCGCGTTGGAGATCCGCGTCGACCAGGCCCTGCTGTACCGCCTGAACGGCGACCGCAATCCCCTGCATGCGGATCCTGCCTTGGCCAAAAGCGTTGGCTTTCCGGTCCCGATCCTGCACGGCCTATGCACCTATGGTACCGCGTGCCGGGCTGTTATCACGACCATTTGCGATTATGATCACACCATGATCCGGGGCTTCGACGTGCGCTTTTCCGCGCCCGTCTATCCTGGCGAAACCATCATCACGGATATGTGGCGCAACGGTAACATCGTCGCCTTCCAATGCCGCGTGAAGGAACGGGACTTGATGGTGATCCGTAACGGCAAATGCACCCTGGCTTCCTAGCTTTAGCTTTTTAGAGGACAATCAAAATGACAAAAATTGGTGAATACGACGATATTGAAGTAACCATGGACGAGCATGTGGCGTTGATAGAAATTCAGCGCCCACCTCATAACTTTTTCGATCATGCTCTGATCGGACAGTTGGCCGATGCTTGTGAAAGCCTGGATGGGAATGCGCAATGCCGTTCCATCGTTCTGGCCGCGCAAGGCAAATCGTTCTGCGCCGGGGCCAATTTCGGTGATGGTTCGGGGCAAAAAATTCTCGAAGATGCCAAGCCGAAGCCGACCAATCATCTGTACGAGGAAGCCGTACGTCTGTTCGGGACGAAAAAACCTATTGTCGGCGCCATCCAGGGCGCGGCCATCGGTGGTGGCCTGGGCCTGGCCCTGGTGCCTGACTTTCGGGTGACCTGCCCGGAAGGACGCTTCGCCGCCAATTTCACCCGCCTGGGCTTCCATCCCGGCTTTGGCCTGACCCATACGCTGCCGGCCCTGATAGGTCAGCAATATGCCACCCTGATGATGTACACCGGGCGCCGCATCAAGGGCGAGGAAGCGGTTGCCATGGGTTTGGCCGATATGCTGGTGCCTTTGGATCAAGTGCGCAGCGCGGCCATGGAACTGGCCCAGGAAATTGCTATCTCCTCTCCCCTGGGCGTGTTGGAAACCCGCGCCACCATGCGGGCGGGCCTGGCAGACCGGGTCAAGGCGGCCACCGATCATGAATTGAAAATCCAGAACCAACTGCGCCAGACTGCGGATTTCCAAGAAGGCATTGCAGCCACCTCCGAGCGGCGGCTACCCAACTTCCAGGGCAAATAAAATGGATGAAGCGCAAAGCCTGGTCGCCGATGCGGCGAGCCGGATATTCCGCGATCTCGGTGATCCGCAGACCATTAACAACGCCGAGGATGATAGCTGGCGGGCCCCACTGTGGTCCGCCCTGGAAGAAGCCGGGCTGACCAGCGCCTGGGTCTCCGATGAACTGGGTGGCGCGGGCGCCGGCATCGGGGCAGGTTTTGCCGTCCTGCGGGTGGCGGGTGAATTCGCCGCGCCGCTGCCGTTGGCGGAAACTTTGCTGGCGGGCTGGCTGTTGGGCATGGGTGGCATCGTCCTGCCGGGCGGGGCCATGTCCGTGGCGCCAACCCGGCGCGGTGATACCCTGACCCTGGGCGCGGACGGTGTGTTGTCGGGGGTCGCCCGCGCGGTGACCTTCGCGGCGGAGGTAGAGCATTTAGCGGTCCTGGCGCAGGGCAGCGGCGGCGCCGTGGTGGCGCTGGTCACTGTGGCCGACTGCGCCTGCCGGGACGGCCGCAACATGGCGGGCGAAGTACAGAACAGTGTTGATTTCACCGGCGTCACGCCGGTGCAATGGGCCGCTCTGCCCGACGGCATTGATGCCGGAACGCTGTTATTGATGGGCGCGGCGGCGCGATCCATGCAAATGGCCGGCGCCCTGCAAACCGTGCTGGAAATTGCCGTACAATATGCCGAGGAACGGGTCGCCTTCGGCAAGCCCATCGGCAAATTCCAGGCAGTGCAGCACAATCTGGCCCGTCTGGGTGAAGAAGCGGCCGCCGCCATCGCGATCGCCAATTCCGCCGCCTTTACCATCGAGCATATGGACGGCTGGGATGGCAATGGCGTTTTCCTGGATGTTGCCTCGGCTAAAATCAGGGTTGGCGAGGCGGCCGGTCAAGGGAGCGCCATCGGTCATCAGGCCTTTGGCGCTATTGGCTTCACCCAGGAGCATATTCTGCACCGCTTTGTCCAGCGGCTATGGGCCTGGCGGGACGATTTCGACAACGAGGCAATTTGGGCCGCTGAACTGGGCCGCCGGGTCGCGGCCAAGGGCGGCGAGGGCCTGTGGCACAGCCTGACGGCAGCCTGAACGAACAAGGATCAAGAACAACATGTCAGTTGCCATACAATTCGATCCCATCCGCCTGCCGCCGGAGGCCGAAGCCCTGCGCGTGGAGGTCCGCGCCTTTTTGAAAGAGGAAATGGCCGCCGGCACATTCGACCCCCAGGCGGGGCGAAAGACCAACGAGGAATTTAGCCGCAAGGTCGGCGCCAAGGGCTGGATCGGCATCACCTGGCCCAAGCAATATGGCGGCCAGGAACGCAGCTTCCTGGAACGTTATGTCATCAACGAGGAATTCCTTTTTGCCCGCGCCCCGACCCGCAAGCATTTCACCGCCGACCGGCAAAGCGGTCCGGTGCTGTTGAAATACGCATCTGAAGCGATAAAGCAGGACATCCTGCCGCGCATTACCCGTGGCGAGGTATCGTTTTGCATCGGCATGAGCGAGCCGGATTCAGGCTCTGATCTGTTCGCCGCCAAAACCAAGGCGGAGCGCACCGACGACGGTTGGTTGATCAACGGCCGCAAGCTGTGGACCTCGCTGGCGCACGAATCCGATTACATGATCGGCCTGTTCCGCACCTCGGCCCCGACCCAGGAAAACCGCCGCCACGGGTTGTCGCAATTTCTGGTCGACCTGAAGACGCCGGGCATCTCTACCCGGCCGGTGCTCCACCCCACCGGCAACCATGAATTCAACGAGGTTATTTTTGACGACGTGCTGTTGCCCCATGACAATCTGCTGGGCGAGGCGGACATGGCGTGGAAACAGGCGACCTCGGAACTGGCATATGAACGCAGCGGCTCGGAACGCTTCCTGGAAACCAACCAGGTCTTGTTCGAGCTGGTGGATTTCATCGGCGAAAACCCGGATGTACGCGAGGCAGAGGGTCTGGGCCGGCTGGTAGCCCAGTTGCATACCCTGCGGCGCATGTCGATCTCCGTCGCCGGCATGCTGCACGCGGGCAAGGAACCGGTGCTGGAAGCATCCGTGGTCAAGGATCTGGGCACGGTCTGGGAACAGGCCCTGCCCTCCATTGCCCGCGAGCTGTCGGCATTCGTGGATCGCGACCCCGGCAATCGGCTGCGGTTCGAGGAAATCCTGGCCCACAACATTACCATCGCGCCAAAGCTGACCATCCAGGGCGGCACCACCGAAGTTCTGCGTGGCATCGTCGCCCGCGGCCTGGGATTACGTTAGCATCCGTTTACCAAGGACTCCTTAGATATGCCTGATCTGTCGGCCCTGTTGTGGCCAGATGTTGTTGCCGTCATCGGGGCCTCGCCCGAGCCCCATATCCTGCGTGGCCGCATCATGGAAGTGATGCTCAGCCACGACTACAAAGGCACGGTTTATCCGATCAGCCGCAGCCATGAGGAAATCCATGGCCGGCGCTGCTATAGCTCTGTCGACAAGGTGCCCGAACAGGTCGATCTGGCGATCCTGATCATTCCGGCGGAATTCGTGCCCACCACCCTGGCGGCCTGTGGTGAAGCGGGTGTGCGGGCGGCGCAAATTCTGACCTCGGGCTTCTCGGAAGAATCCGGCGACGGCGGCGCAGCCCTGGAGGATGAAATCCGCGCCATCGCGAAACGCTATGACATGGCGGTGTTCGGTCCCAATTCCGAAGGCTTCGCCAACTCCCTGAACGCCTTGTGCCCCACCTTCAGCCCGGCCGTGGATAATACCGAACTACCCTTGCTGCCGCCCTGGCGCCAGGACGGCCACATCACCGTGGTGGCCCAAAGCGGCGGCATGGGCTTTGCCTTCTACGACCATGGCCGGCCGAAAGAACTGCCCTTTAATTATATCGTCACCACGGGCAACGAAGCCTGTTTGGGGACCCTGGACGTGGTCGACTATCTACTGGATGAAGGCAAAACCGATGCCTTTATCCTGTTCATGGAAGATGTGAAGCATGGCGAACGTCTGATCCAGGTCGCGGAAAAAGCCTTGAAAGCCGGCAAACCGATCATACTGACCAAAATCGGCACATCCGATGCAGGCGCCCGGGCGGCGGCTTCGCATACGGCCTCCCTGGCTGGTTCCTATCAGGCCTATCAAGGCGTCTTTCAACGCTATGGCATCATCGAGGGCGGCGATACGGAAGAGATGGTCGACATCGCCGCCGCCTTTTCCTATCACGGGCGAAATCTGCCCAAGGGGAAGCGGGTGGGCATTTGCACTGCCTCGGGCGGCGGCGGCGGTTGGATGGCCGATCTATGCGTCTCGGCCGGACTGGAAGTTCCCGAATTGGATGCCAAGACCCGCGCCACCATTGATGCCTACCTGCCGGCCTACGGCACCTCGCAAAACCCGATTGACGCCACGGCCCAGGCGGTCCGCGTCACGGGCTATGGTGGTCTGGCGCGCATGGCGGTGGCATCGGACGTATTGGATGCGATCATCACGGTCGCTTCCTGCCGCAACCCGGCCGTCCTGCAACGGGAACAGGACGATCTGAATGCATTGGCGAAAGAAACCGACAAGCCGATCCTGTTTTGCTCCTACACCCAGCCGCATCCGGACTCGACCAGGATATTGAGCCAGGCCGGCTTCCCGCTGTTTGGCAACATGGCCAACTGCGCCCGCGCCATGGCCGAGATGGCCGACTATCGCCAGCTGCGCGAGCGTTTCCTGGCAGCACCCAAAATCCAAAGCAGCGATGCAGGCATCCAGGACAAGGTTGCCGCACAACTGGCGGCGGCCGGTCCGGTGTTGTGTGAATACGAAGTCAAACCGCTGTTGTCGGCCTATGGCATTGCCACCGGAGACGAAGCCCTGGCCGCCAATTCCGATGAAGCCGTTGCCCTGGCGGCGAAAATCGCCGGCCCGGTTGCCCTGAAAATTCAGTCGCCCGATATACTGCATAAGACCGAGGCCGGTGGCCTGGCGCTGAACCTGGTTGGTGCCGACGCCGTGCACGCCGCTTACGATCAGGTCATGGCGCCGGCCACGAAAGCAACGCGCGGCGTCCTGGTTCAGGCCATGGCGCCCAAGGGCCATGAAATGATCCTTGGGATCAATCACGATGCCACCTTTGGCCCCATGCTGATGCTGGGTTTCGGCGGCATTTATGTGGAGGTTAACCCCGATGTGGCGCTGTCTCCCGTGCCCTTGGACCGGGATGCCGCCGCTGGCTTGCTGGACCGCCTGCGCGGCCGGGCCCTGTTGGACGGGGTACGTGGCGAAGGGCCGGCGGACATCGAGGCCCTTGTCGATCTGGTCGTAAAGCTGTCTGTGTTCGCAGCCGATCATGGCGAGGTAATTGGCGAACTGGACCTTAACCCGGTTCTGGTCCATCCCGCCGGCCAGGGGGTCAGCGTGGTTGATGCCCTATTGATCAAACGCTAGTGGTGAAAAGTTCATGAGTGACCAAGATATCCATCTGCATTACGAAGCTCTCGAGGGCAATGGCCCCTATATCCTGATGCTGCACGGCATGCTGTCCTCGCGGGCACAATGGTCCTTGAACATACCGGCCTTGCAGAAAGTTGCCCGTCCGGTGTTGGTGGAATTGCTGGCCCATGGCCGTTCCGCCGCGCCCGAGGAGGCGGAACATTATCACCCGGAGGCCTATGTGCGCTCCTTCGAGGCGATCCGTGAAAAACTAGGGATCGAACGTTGGTTCATTTGCGGGCAATCCTTTGGCGCCAGCCTGACCCTGCGCTACGCTCTGCGCCACCCAGAGCGCATCATGGCGCAGGTTTTCACCAATTCGTCCTCCGCCCTGGCCAGCGAAGAAACTTTAGTCACCTATCGGAAAACTTCCGAAGCACGGGCCCAGGCGATGGAACAGGGCGGCCATGATGGTATCCGGGAACTGCCTATCTATCCCGGCAAGGCCCGGCGCCTGCCCGAGGCGGCACGCCTGGCCCTGGTCAAGGACGCCGAACTGCTGCAACCCAGGGGCCTGGCGCAATCGTTCCGCCATTCCTCGCCCTTTCTTTCGGTCCGCGAAGAGATCGCGAACACCAGCGTGCCAACCTTGTTGGTTTGCGGTGCCGCCGAGAAAAGGTTTCAGTCAAATTATGAGTATGCCGTGGCGAATATTCCCGGCCTGAAGGTGGTCGAGGCAGACGCCGGCCATGCGGTAAATATCGAAGCGGCGGATATTTTCAACGACGCCGTGACGGCGTGGATCCAACAGCATGGCGGATAGCCGCGATGAGCGGAGCAACAACCCTATTCGATAAACTATGGCAGGCCCATGTGGTCCGTTCCTTGGGCGAAAACCTGGACCTGCTGCATGTGGATCGGCACCTGATCCATGATTTAAGCGGCGCCCGGGCGCTCACGGAATTGCAGGAACGCGGGCTTGCCGTCCGCAACCCCGAACTTTGCATGGCCATGCCGGATCATAGTGTCTCCAGCCAGCCGGGCCGGACCCTGGCTTCCAGCCCGTTTGGCGAACGCCTGGGCGGTGGCCTGCGGAAAATGGCCGAGGCGGCGGGCATACCGTTCTTTGGCCTGGAACATCCCAACCAGGGCATCGTCCATGTGGTTGGCCCGGAAACCGGTTTTACCCTGCCCGGCAGCCTGCTGGTGTGCGGCGACAGCCATACCTCGACCCACGGCGCCCTGGGCGCCCTGGCCTGGGGCATCGGATCATCGGAAGTGGTGCATGTGCTGGCAACCCAGACCGTGCGCCAGCGCCGCCCCCAGAGCATGCGCATTACCATCAATGGAGAGCTGGGCGAAGGCGTCGAGGCCAAGGACGTGATCCTGCATATCATCGGCCAATTGGGCGTTGCCGCCGGTACCGGCCATGCGGTGGAATATGCCGGCACGACCATCGCCGCCCTGGGAATAGAGGCGCGCATGACGATCTGCAATCTATCCATCGAATTTGGCGCCCGCATGGGCATGATCGCGCCGGACCAGACTACTTTCGAATATTTGCAGGGCCGCCCCCTCGCACCCAAAGGTGCGGCCTGGGACAGGGCGGTGGAATATTGGCGCGGTCTGCGTTCCGATGACGGTGCTGTCTTTGACCGTGAGGTTACCTTCGCGGCGGCGGAGATCGCACCCCAGGTCACCTGGGGCACCTCGCCCGGCCAAACCCTGGCTGTCACCGGCAGCATTCCAACGCCGGATAGTTTTGTCGAGGCGGAACAGAGGAACAACACCGAGGTCGCCCTGGAATATATGGGTCTGAGCGGTGGACAATCTATTGCCGGCACCAGGATAGACCGGGTTTTCATTGGTTCCTGCACCAACAGCCGCCTATCGGACCTGCGCCGTGCCGCGCGCGTGGCCCAGGGACGCAACGTGGCCAGCCACGTCACCGCCTGGGTGGTGCCCGGATCCGTCCAGGTCAAGCAGGCGGCAGAGGCCGAGGGGCTGGACGAAATATTCCTGGCCGCGGGATTTGAATGGCGCGAGCCGGGCTGCGCCCAATGCGTGGCAACCAATGGGGAAACGGTGGCGCCGGGCGAACGTTGCGTCTCTACCTCCAACCGCAATTTCGTGGGCCGCCAGGGGCCAAAGGCCCGGACCCATCTGGCCGGTCCGGCCATGGCGGCGGCGGCGGCCATTGCCGGGGAAATAACCGACGTGCGAAGCTTTCCGCCATTAGGGGAGGCCCAGTAATGGAAAAATTACAGCTATTGCAGGGCGTGGCGGCCCCCCTACCCCGCGCCAATATCGACACCGACATCATCACGCCGGCCAAGCGTCTGCTGGACGCCAACCGCGAAACCATGCACGAACACACCTTCGAACCTTTGCGGTTTCTAGCCGACGGCAGCGAGAACCCGGATTTCATTTTGAACAAGCCCGGCTACCGCGACGCGGTGATCCTGATCACCGGCCGTAACTTCGGCTGCGGCAGTTCCCGCGAGACGGCGGTATGGGGCCTTCTTGGTCTGGGTATCCGTTGTGTCATCGCGGAAAGTTTTGGCGATATTTTCTTCAACAACTGTTTCCAAAATTCGGTCCTGCCGATCCGACTGCCAGCCGAGACCATCGCCGAATTGCTGGCGGAGGCCGGCGATGACCAGGGCAACATGCAATTTCAAGTCGATGTGGCCAGCCGCACCCTGACGACGCCATCGGGCCGCAGCATTACCTTTGATCTGACCGCGGACCGGCAAACCGCCTTGCTGGAAGGTCTGGACGAAGTCGGCCAGACCTTGAAGGAAGACGCCGCCACCACCGCATTTCAGGCCCAGGACCGCACGGCGCGGCCCTGGATATATGACCTGGGCACCGTAGATTGAGGCAGCTATGACACAGGTAACCGATCTAATCACCGGCATGTCGTTGCCGGTCATCGCAGCGCCCATGTTTACGGTTTCCAACCCGGATATGGCCCTGGCCACCTGCGCCCAGGGCCTGATGGGCAGCTTTCCCGCCCACACCACCCGCAGCGCCGAAATGCTGGAAGACTGGCTGGCAAGCATGTCCGATGGCGTCGCGCGGCTTTCGACCGGGGGGGTGGAAACAGTTGGCCCCTATGGCGTCAACCTGGTGGTGGCGGCGGGAAATCAGCGCCTGGATCAAGACCTGGCACTTTGTATCAAGCACAAGGTACCAGTCATCCTCACGTCCAAGGGCGCACCGGGCGAGGTGTTTGACGCGGTACATGCCTATGGCGGCCTGGTGTTTCACGACATAGGCGCGGCCCGGCATGCCGAGATCGCCCTGGCCGCCGGCGCGGACGGGCTGATTGCGGTCTGTGGCGGCGCGGGCGGTCATTGCGGCACCCTTAACCCCTTTGCCCTGGTCAACGAAGTCCGCCAGATGACGGACAAGGCGATTATTCTGGCCGGCGCCATCACTACCGGGCGGGATGTTCTGGCGGCCCAGGTCATGGGCGCCGATCTGGTTTATATGGGCACACGCTTTATCAACACCACAGAATCCGGTGCCGACGACGGCTACCGCCAGATGATCATTGAGGCCACCGCGACCGACATTTTTTTCGGCACCATCGCCGATGCCCCCTCCAATCTGCTGACGCCCAGTTTGCTGCGGGCCGGTGTGAAACTGGATGATTTACGCCGGCAGGATCCAGACGCCATCATTGCGGTACAAGAGCGCAAAAAGCGCTGGAAGGACGTCTGGTCCGCCGGTCATGGGGTGGGCTCCATTCACGATGTATTGAGTGTACGTGACCTGTGTGACCGCCTGAAATCCGAGTACGCAGCGGCGCGGGACGATCTGCACCGCTTCCACGCCGCCGAATAAAGGACGGGTCGTTGGCCGATCACCAGGACCCGGTGGCAAGCGGCTGGCGCGAAGTCACCCAGGGGCCCGGCCTGATCCGCCTGGCCCTGGTCATGGGCTGCGTTTCCCTGCACGCCATGGACATCTTTGTCATCGCCACAATTCTGCCCAGCGTGGTCGCGGATATTCAAGGCGTGGCCTTTTACGCCTGGCCGTCGGCGCTTTATGTCGTCGCCTCGATCATGGGTGCGGCCAGCGGCGGCATGCTGGGTTCAAACCTGGGCCTGCGCCGGGCGCTGACGATCGCGGCATCGGTCTATTTGCTGGGTGCCTTGATATGCGCCAGTGCGCCCATCATGGCGGTGTTCCTGGTTGGCCGCACCTTCCAGGGCCTTGGCGGCGGCCTGTTGGTTTCCCTGGCCTTCACCATGACCCGGCAATTGTTCGACGAGAGCCAACGCCCCCGCGTCTTTGCCTTTATGTCGGTGATCTGGGGGGTCGCGGCGCTGGTAGGGCCCATCATGGCCGGCGTCTTCGCACAACTGGGTTTTTGGCGCGGGGTTTATTGGCTGACCGTGCCGATTTTCCTGATTTTGCTGGCCCTGGCCCGGCGGGCGCTACCTGCTGAAACACCAACGGCCACGGGCGTCAAGCTACCTTGGGAACGGCTGCTGCTGTTGGGTGCGGCGGTGCTTTGCGTCACAATAAGCGGGCAGACCGCTAACATTGGCCTGCGTCTGACGTTGGTTCTGGGCGCCGTGCTGGGTCTCGCGGCCATGCTAAGGCTTGACCATACTGCCGACAACCCGCTGTTGCCCAGCAGTCCGGTCTCGTTACGCCGGGTCGTTGGCACCGGGTATTGGGTTTTTTTCCTGCTGTCCTTCAGTTACACGCCCTTGAGTATATTTCTGCCACTAATGGCCCAGCGTTTGCACGAGGTGCCGCCATCGCTGGCAGGATATGTTTCAGCGGCCCTGTCCATTGGCTGGTCCACCGGCGCCTTTGCCACGGTCAGTGCCACGCCACGTTTGCAAGGTATCTTGATGGTGACCGGACCGTTGTGCTTGCTGGCTGGGATCGCCGGACAAAGTCTATTCGTTGTCAGCGGCCCACTCGCGGCCCTTGTCGCCATGGTTTTCCTGACGGGCCTTGGCATCGGCCAGTGCTACGCCCACATCTCCAACACGGCCATGAGCCACGCCAAGCCGGGCGAAGAGGCCCTGACCGCCGGTGCCATACCCACCATGCAGACCCTTGGCATTGCCTTTGGCGCCGCCACCGCCGGTCTGCTGGCCAATATGGCCGGCCTGTCGGGCGGCATCACAGTCGCCACACTGACCGCCGTCACCGAATGGCTCTATGGTTTCGCGCTGATACCGGCCATTTGTACCGTACTGGTGGCTCTGCGCCTGGTCTGGCTACTGCGGTCTGGAGCGCATTCGAAGAAAATGCGCTCAGATTCTTAAAAATAGAGCAATTGAACCAATCACTTAAGTTGCTAACGCGACTCCAATTAATTGAAAATTGCTCTAGTCCGACCAGGTCGTAATGACGCCCCGTTGCCGCAAATCGGCAATGGCGGCCGCGTCATGGCCCAGTTCGCCCAGCACTTCGTCGTTATGCTGACCCGTGACCGGCGACGTACCGGTGCGGGTGCCGGCCTCGATCCTTGGAATGCCCGGCGGATTGGGAATGGGCAGCGGGCCTTCCAACCCAGCCAGGTCCAGCCAGGAAAACAATTCCGTCTCGGCCACTTGCGGGTGATCCAGAAATTGTTGGAAATCCTGCAACATCTCGTTTTGCAAGCCGGCCTCGGTGAACATATCGCGCCAGTGTCTGGCCGGCTGGGTCAGCAAGATCCCGCCCACCCTTTCCAACAACATATCCGCCTGGGCCAGGCGTGCCTCATTACTCTGCAAGCTCGGGTCGGATTTCAAATCGTCCATCCCCAGCGCGTCGCAAAGCGTATGGAAATCCTTGTCCTGCAGGATGACAAGCTGCAACCAGCCATCACTGGTATGAAAGACCCCGGACGGCGCGGTGCGCGGCGCGTTTTGCAGTTTGCCTTGCGAGGCGGCCATGATGCGTATGGCACTGAGGTTGGCCGCGCCCCGCATCAGAGAGACATCGATAAAGCGGCCGTGGCCATCGTCCCGCTTGGCGTACAGCGCCGGGGACAGGGCCTGAAACGCATACAGCGCCGTGGACATATCGTTGATAATTGTGTTGGCCCGGTGCGGGATGCCGTCATGCCCCTTGTTGTCCATCATGAAGCCGGTGAAGGCCTGTAGCACGGGATCCATGGCCGGCTTGCCGCGCAGGGGACCAGTCTGGCCAAAGCCGGAAATAGAGGCATAGATCAAGCCCGGATTTAGCGCCATCAGGCGTTCATGGCCAAAGCCCAGACGATCGATAACGCCGGGACGGAAACCTTCCAGAAAAATATCCGCCTTGGCCACCAGGGCATCGATAATGGCGGGGGCCTCGTCGCTTTTCAGGTCAATGGCCAGGCTGCGTTTGCCCAGACTGCCCAGAAAGGAAAATTCCGTATGATTGGAAGTGGCGGTGCCCAGAACCCGGGCCCAGTCCCCTTGCAGCGGTTCCACCTTGATCACGTCGGCGCCGTGTTGGGCCAGCAACATGCCGCAATAGGGGCCGGCGATGCCCTGGCTTAAATCCACCACCTTGATACCCTCGTAGGGGCGCTCAAAACTCATGCGGAATATCCCCTATACGTCCAGGCGGTAAGCATCACCATCGCGGACCAAATGACCGGCGGTGGGGGTGGCGAAATGGGTCCCGATAATCAGGGTCGGGGTATCGGCATAGCGGGCAAACATTTCGTGCCGGGTGCGCCGCGACTGTACCGGATCGGAATCCACCGAGGCCGACCATTCCGGATGGGCCATCTGACAGGGGTGATGGATGAAATCGCCCGTGATCAACGCCTCTTCGCCCTGGCTTTGGATCAAAACAGAGACATGGCCAGGGGTGTGGCCGACCGTGGGGATCAGGCTGACCTCGGCGCATAATCGATGCCGCGTATCAACCAGATCGACCAGCCCGGCGTCGAACACCGGCAACACGGAATCCGCCATGATTTGCGCCGTGTCCGCCCGCTCCGAGGCGCGCCAATGATCGAACTCCACCTGGCCCATCAGATAGCGGGCCTTGGGAAAGGTGGGTTGCCATTTGCCATCCACCAACATGGTGTTCCAACCCACATGATCCACATGCAAATGCGTACACAGCACGCAATCAATCTGATCGGTGGCAAAACCCGCCGCCGCCATATCCTGCAAAAAGCTGGTCTGCAGATGGTTCCAGGGCGGATTGCCCCGATCCTTGTCGTTGCCGACGCAGGTATCGACCACGATGGTGCGGTCCGGCGTCTCGATAATCAGGGCATGGATGGAGCCGCGCATACGGCCATTTTCGTCCGCGAAATGCGGATAGAGCCAGGGAATTTCCTTCAACTTATCCCTGGTGGCATCGGGCAAAATGGGGCTCATGCCACCGGTCGCCTCAATTTCCACCACCCGTGTGACGGTGACCTCGCCAATACGCCACTTACCCTGGTTCATCTATCCGTATCCCCCATCATTCAGTCTTTGGTTTGTTATGCTATGCGTCCGCGCCAACCTGCCAGGACGTCACGTGGGCCAGCAATTTGCCCGTATCGTCCACGTTTTCCAAAGCATGCAGATCAGCCAACAGCGCCGCCGCTACCGTCTCTCCCAACAGGGGCACGGCAAGGCTGCGGAATTTGGCGTCAATCTTCAGGCCCTGGGCCGCGACATCCTGGGCCGGCACGCCCACATCGAAACTGCGTTCCAGGGTCTGGCCGTCATGCAGGGTAATGCGCGCCGTAGCCAGGGTGCTGGGGCCGCCGTCGTCAACGATTGCAACCTTGCGCCGCAGGGCCACAAGTTCGGGCGCCAGGGCATTGGCATCCGAGTAACTCTCGATGCTGGCGGTGTCTGTTCCCGCCAGGGCAAAGGCGGCGGTATGGCGCAGGCTGAACTTTACCTCTAATCCGGTATCCGGTTCCTGAATATTGCAGACCTTCAAATGGCCGGGGTCCACCGACAGGACGACGCTGTCTATCTGCTCGGGTGTGATCTGCCCTTCGTCCCGCAGATCGGCCAGGATTTCGATGGTGGAATGGGTCAGGTAACAGGCGGCGTGATACTTGAATAAATTCTCCCGCACATGAAAGCCGCGCCGGGGTGTCTGCAAGGCGCGCTCGTCGCGAAAGTCGTCACTTTGCGTATCAGCAAATCCCTGGGGCGCCTCCAGTATATCCGGGCGCGAGGTAAAACCGCGCCGGGCCAGCCGTGCCGCCAACAGGCCATTGCCGGCGGCCTTGCCCGCATGCAGCGGTTTGCACATGGTACCGAACTGCGCCTTTAAACCGGCGGCCTGGGTGCCCGCGATGCCCAGGGCCCGCGCCATGGCCTCCCCATCCAGGCCCAGCAGATGGCCGACCCCCGCCGCCGCGCCAAAGCTGCCGACCGTGGCCGTGACGTGGAAGCCTTTCTGGTAGTGGCTGGGCGCGACCAGATTACCAATACGGCATTCGGTCTCGTAACCGGCCACGAAGGCGGTTAACAGATCGCGGCCCGTCGCACCCATGTCCTCGGCCACGGCCAGAACAGCCGCCCCCACCTGTGCCGTGGGATGTCCGCCCATGGTGAGGTTGACGTCATCATAGTCCAGCGCGTGAGAGCCTGCCCCGTTGACCAGACAGGCCTGGGCCAGGGTACCCTTCGTCCCCGCCCCGATAAGGGTGGCGCGCGGTCGCCCGCCTTCCTCCGCCACCTCCGCCAGCAACAAAGCAGTCAAAGGTTCCTCGGCCCCGGCCAGGGTGACGGCGAACCAGTCGATCAAGCATTGTTTGGCAACCGCCAGACTGTCGGCATCAATATCTTCAAAACGCAGATTGGCGGCACCTTGCGCCAGGTTTTCAGTGATCGCGGGTGTCGCATCTGCAAGAGCGGGGCTGCTCATTTTATGATCCTCAATGGCCGTAATCCAGCTTGGCCCCAGAGTGTGTCCCCTTGCCGCCCATTCGTCCAGCCTGGATGTAACGCAGGTTGGAATTCAGGCAATACAGCCAACCAGAAGATCCAGCGCCAATGTCGGCGCCCCGAAACCTTGCTCCAAACGTTCCCTGCGTTTCAGACCGTCCAGGCTTTTTGCATCGCCGGACGGGCGTTGCAGCGCTCGATATACGCTTCAACATTCGGCTTGTCGGCAACGTCCGCGCCAAGCCGCCTGGCCACGGTGCAGGCGTGGCCAGTCATTATATCGGCGCCCGAAAATTCACCCGCCAGGTATTCGCGCCCAGCCATATGCGTATCGACGGCACCCAGCATCCGGCCCAGCAGCTTCGTGGCCCGGTTTACATTTTCCTCGTTACGGCGTTCGGGCGGCAGCAGAATGGTCTCGACCACAATGATATTTACCGGCGGCATCAGCATACCCTCGGCATAATGCAGCCACTGCAAATACGCCGGAAACTCGGGCGCATCCACCGCCGGCCGCATCCGCCCCCCGCCATGGCGGGCCAGTACATACTCGACGATGGCGCCGCTTTCGAACAGCGTCACGTCGCCGTCCTCCAGCGCCGGCACACGGCCCATCGGGTGGACTTTCAGGTACGCGGGCGAACGCATCAATGGATCGCCCAGCTTGTACTGTTCCAACTCGTAGGGCAGGCCCAATTCCTCAAAAAGCCAGACGATGCGGACGGAACGGGTATTGGGGGCATGATGAATTTTCATGTTCGGTAATCCTCGGCGTTGATAATGCAAAAACATCGCACAAAAGCGGCGCAAGGCAATCGATGGAGGCGGGACTGTTTTCTTTCATCCTCGATGGCCAATATCCAACCTGGCCCCAAGTGTGTCCCCTTGCAGCACCTACGTCCAGCCTCGTCGCGGCTTCTAATTATGGGTTGACTTGACCCCGCGATCTTCCCGACCATGTTGGCGGAAAATATGAATCAAGCGGGAGGGTGTTATGGATTTGGATTACAACGATCAGGTTGGCGAAATGATTGCCCAGGTCGAACTGTTCATGAAGGAGCACATTTATCCGCGTGAATTGGACTATTGGGAATGGGTGGATGACGCCGATAACCTGTGGCAGTACCCGCCGTGGTTCGAGGATCTGAAGGCCAAGGCCAAAGCCGCCGGCATCTGGAACTGGTTCCTGAACAAGGACTATGACGAATTCAGCCCGGGCCTTACCAACCTGGAATTCGCGCCGATCATGGAACGCATGGCGCGGGTCCCCTGGGCCCAGGAAGTCTTCAATTGCAGCGCGCCCGACCGGGGCAATATGGAAGTGCTGGCCCGGTTCGGCACGCCGGAACAACAGGATCAATGGTTGCGGCCGCTACTGGCCGGCAAAATCCGCTCTGCCTTCTCCATGACCGAACCAGCGGTGGCCTCGTCCGATGCCGGCAACCTGGAAACCACGATCATCCGCGATGGCGACGAATACGTCATCAACGGGCGCAAATGGTTTACCTCGAACGCCTACAACCCCTTGTGCAAGGTTTTCGTGGTGATGGGCAAGACCGATGCGGAGGCCGTGCGCCACAAACAATTCTCGATGATCCTGGTGCCCAAGGACACGCCCGGCGTTGTACTGGAACGGCCCCTGCGGGTGTTTGGCGGCGTGCATTCGCCGGGCGGCCATGCCCAGGTACTCTACGACAATGTGCGCGTACCGGCGGCAAACCTGCTGCTGGGCGAGGGCCGCGGCTTCGAGATCGCGCAAGGCCGCCTTGGCCCTGGGCGCTTTCAATATGCCATGATGTTTGTTGGCATGGCGTCACGCTGTCTGGAACTAATGTGCCGCCGGGTCGAGGAACGGGAAGCGTTCGGCGAAAGGCTGTCGCAGAAAACCTCCATCCAGCATGATATTGCCCGCTCCCGCTGCGAGATCGAACAATGCCGCATGCTGGTTCTGGCCGCGGCCGACAAAATGGATAAATACGGACCGAAGGAGGCGCGCGACTATATCTCCATGGTCAAGATCATCGCGCCGCAAATGGCCCTCGATGTCGCCAATCGGGCGATCCAGGCCCATGGCGGCGCGGGCTTTACCCAGGATACCCCGCTGGCCCACATTTATATGACGGCGCGCTTTTGCCAGGTTGCCGACGGACCGGACGAGGTTCACATGTCGCAACTGGCCCGGCGGACCATTCGGGATTTGTTTTAAGCCGCGCCTTTAGGGCGTAACTCAGATGGTCAGGGCGGACAGCACGGCCGGCAGCCCGGTGGCAAGCGGGGTCCACTGGGCATCTTCACCGACGCGCCAAACCTCGCCGGTATCGGTGCCGATCACCACGCCGCCGGGGTTTTCCAGATCGGGGGTCAGCCCGTGGATGTTCGCCTGTGAAGGCGAATGCGCGGGATCGCACAGGGAGCGCCAGGTTTCGCCGCCGTCGTTCGAACGCAACAGCGCCGCCTGTGCCCCGCCGTCATCCTTGAAGGAGGAAAACGCGGTCGGCGCGCTGGCGACTGTCAGGCAGTATGGCGCGCGCGGATCGATGCACATGGGCCGCGAGTAACGCGGCGTGATGCCCTTCCAGGCATATTGCCAACTGGCGCCGTGATCGTCGGAGCGAAAGACCCCGGCATTGCCTTCGACCATTTCCGCGACGCTGTCTTTGCGGCCATAGCCGGTGGAGGCGTACAGGGTTTCAGGATTTTCCGGATGGGCGCACATCATGTGCAAATCCGGGTTTTCGCCCGGCAGGTTCAACTGCCATGTCTCGCCACCATCCTCGGTGGACATGATCCCGCCCACTTCAACGCCCACCCATATACGGCGCGGATCATCGCGGTCGATCACGATCGCCCGCGCGCGGCCCGGCAGCGGGGGATCAACCGGAATGCCCCATTCGGCGGCTTCGGGCACCTGGGCGAAGGCCGTAATTTCATGCCAGGTCGCGCCCCTGTCGTCGCTTCGGAACAGTCCGGCGGGTTGCGTGCCCGCGTACAGGACGCCGTTGCCCGCGCTGCGGATCTGCCAGACCTCGCGGTCCTCCATGCCGGCCAGGGACCAGGAACCGCCGCCATCGTCGGACACATATACGCCGGCACCGGTGCCCGCGAACACCCGATCGTCATAGGTCACCAGATCACGCACGCCACGGCTTTCAAGTACCTGGCGGGCATCTTCACCCTCAATGGAAAATACGCCCTTGCTCGTACCCGCCAAAATTTTCATCACGGCCCCCATTCAATGAATAGCAATGCATGCGTATCTTCGCTGCATAGGTGATGCTTGTGCAAGGGGTTAGGCGATGGCGACGATATAGCCTATTTTCCGCAACAGTCCCGATTGGGATCGAGCTGTCAGAAACCATATTGGGATTTTTTAATGGACCGGCGCATAGAACTCCAAGGCGTTACGAACTTTCGTGACCTGGGCGGATACCAAACCGATACCGGCGGCACCGTGAAGTGGCGGACTATATTCCGCTCGGATACCCTGTCATCGCTTACCGACGCCGATGTGGAAACGGTTTGCGGTTTGGGTGTTAATACGGCGGTCGACCTTCGTTATGGCGACGAGCGCCAGGTGGAGCCGTCCCGTTTTCTGGGCCATGATCAGGTCGAGGTGCTGGAGCTGGGCCTGAACGAACGGCCCAGCGCTTCATTCCTGGATTCTTTCGAGGCGGCCCCCAATGCGGCGGAAACGGCGCGGTCTTATCTGATGGAAAATTATCGGAACTATCCGTTTCTCTATGCCAATGCATACGGCACATTAATGCGCCGTCTGGCCGGCGGAGACCGGGTTATCGTGCATTGCACCGCCGGCAAGGATCGTGCGGGCACCGCCGCCGCCCTGGTATTGGTGGCGTTGGGCGTGCCACGCGAAACCGTGTTCGAGGATTATCTGCTCACCAACAATTATTGGGACCGGGCCGGCCGCGAACGTCCGGGCATGGACCCGGAAACCGTCGCCAGTATTTTTTCCGCCCGGGAAGAATATCTGCATGCGGCTTTTTCAGCGATAGAGGAGCGCTGCGGGACGGTGCAAATTTATCTGCAAGATGTTCTCGGGCTCGACGATCCAACGCTCCGCGCTTTGCGGGCCGCCTGCTTGGACTAACGGCAATGCGATAATTTGGATCTTAGGCGGCCGTCGTATAAATTTCCGTCGCCTCTGGAATATTGTGCAAGCTGTGTTGGCCCAATGCGATCATCCCCGTCGGCAGGGCCTGTTGCACGGCGCCTGAAAACAGTAAAGATTGGTCCAGCACCTTGCATTGATCCGACAGGCGGGCAGCCAGATTGGCGGCGCTGCCGATCACCGTGAAATCCAGCCGTTCCGGCGCGCCCACATTGCCAAAGGTGACCTCGCCCACATGCACGCCAATGGCGCAGCGCAGGGTTGGATTATCCGTCTGCGCCAGGCGCGCCACGATTTCCACCGCCGCATCACGGGCCAGGCCGCAGGCCTTGGCGCGATCATCGCCCTCAACCGGGAAAATAGCCAGGACCGCATCACCAATGAACTTCAAGACTTCGCCCCAACGGGACAGGATCGGCTCGGACACGGTTTCGAAGTAGTTATTCAACAGATCCAAATATGCGTCGCGCGGCAGAGCGGCCGCCAACTGGGTGGAATTGCGCAGATCGCAGTACAGTATGGCGGCGCGTATTTCTTCCCCCGCCCCGCGTTGGGTCTCGCCATTCAGAACCCTGGTTCCCGAACGCTGGCCCAGATAGGTGGTCAACAGGGTGCGGGTGTTCTGGCGCAGGGTCATGGTTTCGTAAAACCGGCTGAGGCCGAAAACACATTGAAAGACGGCCCCTAGATCAGCCGTTGAAAAGCCCTGTGGATGGTCCGAGGTCAAGGTAAGGGTATTGAACTGCCCATCGGAAAACGGCAGGGGCATGGCAACATAATCGGTGCCGCCCTGGGCGCGCAGGTCATCCATTACGGGGAAGCGGAATTCCGTCTCGCCGGCCAGATCCAGGCGTTGACGCACACCGCCCAGGCCCTCGCTGACATGGCGCACGGGGCTATTCAGATAGGCCGGCTGTAACAGCATGCCCTGGGGCATACCCATCTCCTTCACGTCACCGCCACCACGCAGCCATCTATAGTTACGGCTGGCAAGTTGCGGATGCAGGGTTCGGATTCCCACGCTCAACCGCCATAGGGGAATGCCGCTGTCCACCATCTTTTGTCCGAATTGCTCCGTCAGCTCCTCCGGCGTCCGGCACATCCAGGCATCCCGCAACAGCCAGTCCACCAGGGGCCCGGACACCGCCACATTCTCGGCGGCAAGGCTTAAAGGTTGATCCAGGGCGTCGTCCAAAAAAGCGATGTGCCCGGCCACGGCGGCAACTTCGGGAAATGGCGTTTCGTAACTAAAGGCGGCGTTCTCGATCAGGCCGTCGGGCAAGGCCAGATGCCAATAACTGGCGGTACCCTTGAAGGGGCAAAAGGTGCGCCGGACCGATGGCTGCAACACACCTTGCACGACATCCGCGCGGGGAAAATAGTGGTACGACGGCAAACCGGTCTCGAACATCACCAACGTCCTGGCGCTTTCCGCCAGAACCAACCCGGCATGCAGGGCCCGAACCGGTTGCGCGGCGGCCTCGACCGTAATCTGGTAGACTGGGGCGGTGTTCATGGTCGATATCATCTATGAACGGAGGCCACGGTATTCAAGTGAACAGGAATAAAAATGGCCCTGAGCAAGCTGAATTCGGACGCTGGCCTGGAAAATCCGCCGAACCAAGCCTACCTTGCAAACATGGGAGTGAATATGGAGCACGGGCGGAATGACGGTCAGTGAAGCCGCGATAGTCGTACCAGAGGCAGCAGCAGCGGCCACAACGGCGGCGGCAGGCACGGCCACGCGCCGGCCGTCGGACGCCGCCGATTGGGGCAAAATGGGCCGTCGGCTGGTTTTTGTGGACGATGCCCTGGAAGCGGATTTCCGCACTGCCGAACGCAACAGAAATCTAGGCCAGGCGCGCTTTGTGCTGTGGCTGGCCCTGGCTATTCAGCTCGCTTTCGCGGCCATCGACCCCTGGGTGCTGCCGGCCGGCAGCCTGAACTTTATCCTGTTGCGTAGCGGCCTGTTGACCCTGTGCCTGTTATTACTGCTGGGCTTGACCTACGCGCCGTTTTTTCGCACCCGCTGGCCCATGCTGATGGTCATTGCCGTGCATGCCATGACCCTGGCGAACGGACTGACCAACGGGATGATAGAGGTACCGATCCTCTACCTGTCGGGCTTTATGTTATTGGTGCTGGCCAGCTATCTGATCGTGCCGCTGATCTTCGTATATTGCATCGGCGTGGTGCTGACGGCCAGTCTGGTTTATCTGGGCCTTACCGCACTTTCCGATGTGGCCGATGCACAATTGCTGGGCATGCTGGCCTCGCAATTGGTGGCGGCGAACGTGGTCGGCATCGCCGCCCTGCACCGGGCCGAGCGGTTGCGCCGGCTGGATCATTTGAATGCCCGGCGGCTGGACGACCAGCGGGCCCGCTATCATGAACTGTTGACCTCGATCCTGCCGGCCCCGGTCGCCGACCGCCTGCAGCGGGGCGAGACCGTGGTGGACGAATATACCGATGCCACCGTCCTGTTTGCCGATATCGTCGGCTTTACCGCCCTGACCGCCCGTTGCCGCCCGGATCAGACCCTGGCCCTGTTGAACCAGCTATTCACCAGCTTCGATGCCCTGACGGCGCAATATGGTTTGGAAAAGATCAAGACCATCGGCGATTCCTATATGGTGGCGGGCGGCGTATCCAGTGATCGTACGGAACATGTGCCGGCCATGGCGGATCTAGCCCTGGCCATGCAACAGGCGGCCAGCCAAGTGCATGACCCTGATGGCCAGTCCGTGCACCTGCGCATCGGCATTCATGTCGGTGATCTGACGGCGGGGGTTATTGGCCGGCGGCGCTTCATGTATGATTTGTGGGGCGATACGGTAAATATCGCCTCGCGCATGCAGTCCCTGGGCGAGCCGGACCACATTCAGGTGTCCGATGCCATGCGGCAACGGCTGGATGCCCGCTATCAACTGGCCCCCCGCGGCGAGATCGCGGTCAAGGGCAAGGGCACCATGTCGACCTGGTATCTGCAGGGGCGCGCGCAGGATGTTGTTGGAGAGGAAACGTAATGGGCTTGGACCCGCAATGCAGCGCTATTATCGAGGCAGCGGCCGCGGCAGGTGGATCGCCGTTGCAGGCAAGCGACCATCGCGTGGCGCGCCAGGCTTACGAGGCTTCAACCGCGGCCTACATTCACGCCACCGATGATCTTCATAGCGTCGAAGACCGCAGCATTGCCGGCGCCGATGGCAACGAGCTGGCCATCCGCATTTACACACCAGTGTCCGCGGCCAGCGTCATGGGCGTGGCGATATTTTTCCATGGCGGCGGTTGGGTTATCGGCTCGCTGGAAAGCCACGATCATGTCTGCCGCCACCTGGCCCATGGGGCGGGTTGTATCGTCGTGGCGGTCGATTACCGACTGGCGCCGGAGCATAAATTTCCCGCCGGTCTGAATGATTGCCTCGCGGCGGCCCGCTGGGTGGCGGAAAACGCAGCGGCTATTGGCGGCGATCCGGCGCGCCTGGCGGTGGTTGGAGATTCTGCCGGCGGCAATCTGGCGGCATCCACCGCCCTGATCCTGCGCGACGAGGACAAAAGAATCCAATTGAGGCTACAGGCGCTGATTTATCCGGCGGTGGATTTTACCGCGGATACAGCATCCAAGGACGACAATGGCGAAGGCTATCTGTTGACCCGCCAGGCGACAGAGCATTTCGCCGAGCTTTATCTGCCCGACCGTGCAACCCGGTCCGATCCCCGCGCCTCGCCCCAACTGGCCAGGCACCACACCGATTTGCCGCGTGCCTGGATCCAGACCGCCGAATTTGATCCCCTGCGCGACGAGGGCCGGATTTATGCCGAGACCCTGGCCAAGGCAGGCGTGGCGGTTGAATACAAGTGCTATGCCGGCATGGTGCATGGCTTTGCCCGCATGGGCGCCAAGATTGATCAGGGCGTGGTCGCCCTGGATCATGTCGCCGGCGCCCTGCGTTCGGCGTTCGCGGGCTGATGGCCAGCGAAATGCCAACAATCGATCGGCGCTTTTGCGTTGCACCGATGATGGAGTATACTGACCGGCACGAACGCTCCTTCCTGCGTCTGATCAGCCGCCGGGCCCTGCTGTACACCGAAATGATCACGGCGGAGGCGGTCATTCAAGGCGATGTGCAGCGCCTTTTGGGCTTTTCGCCAGCAGAGCATCCCGTTGCCCTGCAATTGGGCGGCTCTGATCCCGAACGGATGGCCCGGGCCGCCGAAATAGGCCAGACATTTGGCTACGACGAGATCAATATCAATGTCGGCTGTCCCAGCGACCGGGTGCAGTCGGGCCGCTTTGGCGCCTGTCTGATGGCCGAAGCCGATCTGGTCGCGGCCTGTGTCACGGCCATGCGGGCGGCCACGGACCTGCCCATTACCGTCAAATCGCGGATCGGCATCGACGATCAGGACAGCTACGATTTTCTGCGCCAATTTATCGAAACGGTGGCCGCGGCGGGCTGTGGCAGTTTTATCGTGCATGCCCGCAAGGCCATTCTGGCGGGGCTGAGCCCGAAGCAGAACCGCGAAATACCGCCGCTGGACTATGACCGGGTCTATCGCCTGAAGGCGGATTGCCCGGAACTCGAAGTCATCATCAACGGCGGCATAAACAGTTTGCAGGAATGTCAGGACCATCTGAACCATGTGGATGGCGTGATGCTAGGCCGGGCCGCCTATCAGGAACCTTATTTACTGGCAGCCGTTGACAGGTCTTTATTTGGCGATACGGACCCCATGCCCAGCCGTGCGGATCTGGTCCGGGCCATGCAGCCCTATATCGCCGAGCAGATGGGCCGGGGCGTGCGCCTGAATGCGATCACCCGGCATATGCTGGGCCTGTTCCATGGCCAGCCAGGCGCCAGGGCCTGGCGGCGCTATATCAGCGAACGAAGCTACCTACCCGACGCCGATGGCAGCCTGTTGGATGGCGCTTTGGCGCAACTGCCCGGTCAGTTGGAACCCCAGTATTAGTTGAGTATTAGTTGACCAGAACGTAGCGGCCGACGGCCTTGCCAGCACGCAGATCGGCGATGGCCTGGCCGGCTTCGCGCAAGGGGCGCGGCGTGGTTGGCACCGCCTTCACCTTGCCCGCCTTCACCAGGGCCATCAATTCGTGCATCTCTTCCAGGCTGCCGACATAGCTGCCGATCAGACGCATCATTTTCAGGGGCAGACTGGCTACCGGCAGGGGCAAGGCGCCACCGAACAGGCCGACGACAACGACCGTGCCGCCACGGGCCAGGGCCTGCATGGCAAAGCCGGTGGTGGCTGGCGCGCCGACGAAATCGATGGCCGCATCGACACCGCCGCCCGTGCTTTCCAATAACTGGGCCACGGCGCCGGCGTCACTGTTATCGATGACAATGTCCGCACCGGCGGCAATGGCCGCGGCGCGCTTGGCCGGGTCGATATCGGCGACGATCAATTTTGCGTCGCACACGGCCTTGGCCATGCCGATGCCGGCCAGGCCAACGCCACCCGCCCCGATGATCATCAGGTGCTCGTCCTTGCTCAGGAAATTGACTTTCTTCAAGGCGCTGTAGGCCGTCACGCCGGAACAGGCGCAGGTCGCGGCGTGCGGCTCATCCGTACCTTCGAAAGGCACCAGATATTTCGCATGCGGGGCGATGCAATATTCCGCATAACCGCCGGCATAACGGGTGCCCACGGTGCGGGGCGCCAGACACAACAGCTCGTCACCGCGTTCACAGACCGCGCAGGCGCCACAACCAATCCAGGGGAAAACAATGCGGCGGTCGCCCACTTCAACGCCCGAGGCATCCGGTCCCAGGGCGGCAACTTCGCCCAACACTTCATGGCCCATGGTGAAGGGCAATTTCAGGCCGCGGTCTTCCAGGCTCAGCTTGTTGTCGCCGCCCATGTCGAAATAGCCATCCCAGATATGAATGTCGCTGTGACAGATACCGGACGCGGTGACCCGGATCAAAACTTCGGTCCCTTTTGGTTCCGGCATGGGCACTTCACGCTCTTCCAGCGGCTCGCCCCATTTCACGATCTGATATGCACGCATGTCTCAACCTCCCAGCCGGATTTTTTTCAATCAATATGTTGCCGCCAACCTATGACAGCCGCTCTATCTGGTCCAGTACCTAACGCTTAAAGCTTATACCGGCGGTTTGGCCCGTTCCGTGAAGGCAACGCCATCCGCAATCAGGCCGTCCACCTGGCCACGGTCATAGCCCAGGCTAGCCAGGACATCGCGGGTCGCGCTGCCGTAGTGGGGCGGCGTGGTACGGACCGAGCCTGGCGTGCGGCCCATTTTGATGGGAATGCCGGTGCCGCGATAGTCATCCAATTGCACCACCATTTCGCGGTGCCTGGTATGGGGGTGTTCAGCCACTTCGGGAATGGTCAGCACCGCCCCCGCCGGGGCGCCCTTGGACAGCAGAGCCGAAGAGACCGCCTCCGCCGTATGGGCGCACAGGGCCTCGATGATCAGCGCGTTCAAATCGCCCCGATGCTCCACCCGATCGGCGTTGTGCAGAAAGCGCGGATCGGTGGCCCATTCGGGCTGCCCCAGGACCTCCGCCAGCAAACGGAATTGGCGGTCGTTGCCAATGGCCAGAAACAGCCGCCCCTGCTTGGTCTGATATTGTTCATAGGGCGAAATATTAGGATGGGAATTGCCGGTCAGAACGGGCGTCTTGCCGGACATGAAATAATTCGCCGCATGGGGATGCAAAAGCGACACCCCGGTATCGAACAGGCTGGCATCCACCCGTTGCCCCTGCCCGGAACGATGGCGTTCCTGCGCCGCCATCAAAATACCGATGGAGGCATACAGCCCGGTCGCCAGATCAATGATTGGTACGCCGATGCGGGTGGGCCCTGTCTCGGGCGAACCGTTGACGGAAATCTGCCCGGACAATGCCTGCGCCACGGCGTCGTAGCCGGGAAAGCCACCAAAGGGGCCGTCGGCGCCAAAGCCGGTGATGGAACAATAGATCAGCGCGGGGAAACGTTTCGACAGAACATCCTCATAGCCGATGCCCCATTTTTCCAGGCTGCCGGATTTGAAATTATCGATCATCACGTCCGCGCCCTCCAACAGCTGGAACAGAATCTCCTGCCCCTGTTCCGTACGCAGATCCAGGCCGATGGAGCGTTTGTTGCGGTTGACGCCAGAGAAATAGGCCGACAGGCCGTCCTTGAATGGTGGGCCCCAATCGCGCACTTCATCGCCCTGGGGCGGCTCCACCTTGATCACTTCGGCGCCATGGTCCGACAGCAATTGGGTGCAAAAGGGCCCGCCCAATACACGGGTCAAATCGATCACACGAAATCCGGCCAGGGCGCCGCCGGTCTTTGAATCTGTCATGGGAATTCCATTTTGAAGCTACACAGATGGTGACTTTAGCACAGACCACCGTGCTAGAATGCCGCCATGGATACACAAAATACATTTCGCATCGGAACGGGCGCGGGTTTTTCCTCGGACCGGTTGGAACCCGCCCTGGATTTGATCCGCCTTGGCCGCTTGGATGCCATCGTCTTTGAATGCGTCGGCGAACGCACCCTGGCTTTTGGCCACCGCGACCGCAGGGCCGATCCAAAGCGGGGCTACAACCCATTATTGGAACGGCGCATGCGGGCCGTGTTGCCCTTGGCCCAGGCGGCAGGCACCCGGGTCATTACCAACATGGGCGTGGCCAACCCCCTAGCGGCGGCCCAACGCACGGTCGAAATAGCGGCCGAGTTAGGCCTGAAGGGCCTGAAAGTGGCAGCTGTCACAGGGGACGAGATCAGCCACCTGATCGGCCCCGATACGCGATTGCTGGAACCGGGCTGCCGGCTGTCTGAAACCGGGCGGGAAATGCTGGCCGCCAATGCCTACCTAGGCATCGACGCCATCCTGCCGGCGATCGAGGCCGGCGCGGACGTAATCATCACCGGGCGGGTCGCCGATCCATCCCTGTTCCTGGCCCCCATGGCGCACCATTTTTCCTGGCAGTTGGATGATTGGCACACCTTGGGCGCCGGCACGGCTGTAGGGCATCTATTGGAATGTGCGGCTCAGGTCACGGGCGGCTATTTCGCCGACCCAGGGCACAAGGACGTCCCCGACCTGGCCTATGTCGGATTTCCCCTGGCCGAGGTGACCGCCGACGGCGGCGCCGTCATTACCAAATTGGAACAAAGCGGCGGCCTGGTCAGCCAACGCACCGTGAAGGAACAATTGCTCTATGAAGTGCATGATCCCAGCGCCTATCTGACCCCGGATGTCAGCGCCAATTTCTCCCAGGTCCATTTGACCGATGACGGCCAGGACCGGGTTCGGGTCAATCAGGCGGACGGCGCCGCCAGGCCGAAACAGTTGAAAGTCACGATTGCCTTTGACGGCGGCTTCCTGGCCGAGGCTGAAATCTCGTACGCTGGCCCCGGCGCCGCCGAGCGGGCCCGCCTGGCCGGCGACATAGTGGCGGAACGCATGGACAAGCTGCATGGCAGCAACGCGCCGATCCGGATCGACCTGATCGGGGTCTCCGCCCTGCACGCCTCGGCGGTGGATTATCCCGCGACGGCCCAGGATGTACGCCTGCGCTGCGCCATGCGGGCCTCGTCGGAAGCGGAGGCGGAGATGTTGCTGTGGGAGGTCGAGGCGCTGCTGTGTTGCGGCCCGGCGGCGGGGGGCGGCTATCGCGGCCATGTCACGCCTTCGGTCATGACCTATTCCGCATTTGTTGACCGCGGCGATGTCCAGCCCCACTTGGAGATCTTGTCAACATGAGCATACGGGTACCTTTACGGCAAATTGCCCACGCCAGATCGGGCGACAAGGGCAACCGCTCCAACCTGGCGATTTTCGTCTATGCGCCGGAACATTACGAAGCACTGCGCCAGCAGGTGACGCCGGAACGATTACAGACAAACTTTGGCGGCGTGCTGCGCGGCCCAATCAAATGCTATGAGTTGCCCAATTTGCACGGCCTGAATTTCGTCATGGACCAGGCCTTGGAAGGCGGGGTCAACGAATCCCTCAATCTCGATGGACACGGCAAATCATGGAGCGCCATGATTTTGGCTTTGGAAATCGATTTGGCCGGAATAACATAATAGACAGCGCCTTTTCTTTGACCGCCCTGAGCGCCTATGCTAAGAGAAAAGAAAACAAGCACCAGAGTTCATCCTAACAGGGGAGTATCCTTAAGTGGCAAAATCTATCCTTAAATCAACAGCAACCGTGGCAACCGCTGCGTTTGTCGCATTGAGTTTCGGCGCCATATCCACGGCGCAGGCTGAGAAATCCGTTTGGAATTTCAACATGTGGGGCGGCAAGCGCGCCTTCACGGCTGGCCTTGAATCAATAAAGGTCGACCTGGAAAAGGCCGGCGGCGGCGATTTCGAGCTCAAAATCAATTACGGCGACGCCTTGGGCCCGCGCCGGCAAAACCCGGAAAACATCCGCGTCGGCGCCTTCGAGGCCGGGCAAATCTGTGTCGGCTACTATCCAAATAAATTCCCTCTTTTGTCAGTGATGGAATTGCCCTTCCTTGCCCCCCGCAATTTGGCGCAACGGGCCAAGGTGGAAATGGAAGTTCATAAACATCCGGCTATCATCGCGGAACTGTCCAAGCGCTGGAACATGCGGTTCTTTGGCCCCGCCTTCCTGCCGGCCTATGAATTCATGGGCAACAAGCGGATCGAGACCACGGCCGACATGAAGGGCGTGAAGATGCGCATTTCCGGCCTGAACGCCAAGGCGTTGCAGGTCTTCGGCGCCGTGCCGACCATGGTGACCGCGCCCGACGGCTACAATGCCCTGGATCGTGGCACCATCGACAGCTTCGGCTTCCCCTACAGCTACGCCTTTGGCGCCTACAAGCTGTACGAGGTATCCAAGTACGTGACCGAGGGCCTGGGCATGAGCGGTTTCATGTGCCTGCAAACGGTGAACAATGATGCCTGGAACGCGACCCCGGATGCCGTCAAGAAGGCCATGCCGGCGGCACAGCAAACTGCCATCAAGAACATGATCACGGCCTATACCGAAGCGGACAAGAAATGGATCCCGCTGTTCCACAAGAGACTGGAAGTGGTAAAGGTCGACCCCTCGGTTCGGGCTGAACTGGCCTCGGGCGCTGGCAAGATCTGGGCTGAATGGGCCACCGAGCAAGACGGCAAGGGCCGCCCCGGCACCGAGATGTTGAACTTCGTCAAATCCCTCGTCGCCAAGCATGGTAAATAAGAATCGCTTGGCACTAGAGTTAGCGTAATGGCGGAACTGCTGTACGTTATCGTTACCGTCCTGGTCGTGTTTGGCGCATTGGCGCTGATCACGGTCAGGGCGGAACTTTTCATGCGCGATGTCGAGGATATTCTGACCTATTGTTCGGTCGCTCTCATCCTCGGGGTAATGTTTTGGGTGGTCGCGGAAGTGATCGGCCGATACGTCTTTAATTCACCTCTTCCGGGACATTTGGAAGGCGCGGAATTATTGCTGCCCATGATGGTATTTTTCGGCGTTTCCTATGTTCAGGCGCGGGATGGACATGTGGGCATGACCTTCGTGGTCGATGCCCTGCCGAAAAAAGTCCGCAGGGTGACGGATATCCTCTCGCTGATCGTCTCTGCCCTGACTTGCGCGGCCCTGGCCTATTTCAGCTCCAAGACAGCCTGGCTGGCCTGGATTTATGACGATGTTACCATGACGCCACCGTATTGGCCGGTATGGCCATCGGCGGCGGTGATCCCATTGGGTTACGGCATGCTTGCGGTTCGGATGGAATTGCAAATTCTGCAAAAACTTATGCCGAACCGTTTCCCCCCTCCCATCGTTGAACTTTCCGATTTGCACGTGACTGAATAGCCGCTGTGCGGATCATGTGGAATTATTGAGTAGGATAATCGAGTCGTCATGGATCCTATTTCCCTTGGCATATTAGCCCTTGTCGCCCTTACCGTGATGCTGATGTCCGGTATCCGCATCGCCTTTGCCACGGCGATCACCGGTTTTATCGGTTTGTGGGTGTTGCGTGGCTATGTCCCCGCCGCATCCCTGGCGTCAACCATTCCTCAGGGCCATTTATCGTCCTACACCCTATTGGTCCTGCCGCTGTTCATCATGATGGGCTTCTTTGCCTTTTATGCCGGCATTACCCGGGATTTGTACTGGGCGGCGCGGCAATGGGTGGGCCACCTGCCGGGCGGTTTGGCCATCGCCACGATTTTCGGCTCCGCCGGCTTTGCCGCCGCCTCCGGCGCCTCCACCGCATCCGCCGCGGTGATGGGGCGGATCGCCTTGCCGGAACTGAAGAAATACGGCTACGACGACAAGGTCGCCACAGGCTGCGTTGCCGCCGGCGGCACCCTGGCAACCATGATCCCGCCGTCGGTTTTAATGGTGGTCTATGGCTTCATCGCCGAAGAATCCATTGGTGCGTTACTACTCGCCGGCATTCTGCCCGGTCTGTTGGAGGCATTCAGCTATTCCCTAATGCTGATCATACGCTTCAAGATCAATCCGGAATTGGGCCCACCCATCAAGGGCATTACCTGGAATGACCGCTTTAAATCCATCAAGGGCGTCTGGGGCATGGTGGTTCTGGTCATCCTGGTCATGGGTACCATTTACACAGGCATCGCGACACCGACCGAGGCCGCCGCCGTGGGCGCCATGGGTGCCTTGCTTTTGGCTTTGCCGGGCCTGAATTTCAAAAAATTCCGCGATGCCATGGTCGAAACCGCACGCTCCACGGCGATGATTTTCGCCATTGTCGCCGGCGTCTTGATCTTCGTGCATTTCCTGGGCTTCACCGGCATGCCGGCGGCGGTATCGGAGAACATTCTCAGCCTGGATGTGCATCCGACCCTGGTCCTGATCGCAATTCTGGCCATGTATTTGGTCCTGGGCATGTTCCTCGACGGCATTGGCATGCTGCTGTTGACCGTGCCGATCATCCTGCCGACCATCAAGGAGCTGGGGATCGACCCCATCGTGTTTGGCGTCCTGGTGGTTAGAATGGTGGAAATTGGCCTGATCACGCCCCCCGTCGGCCTGAACGTCTATATCCTGAAAGGCGTGGCGCCGGGCGTGAAGATGGGAGATATGTTCAAGGGCTGTGGCTGGTTCGTCTTTGTCGATCTGATCAACGTGGCGATCCTGATCGCGTTCCCCGCGATCATCCTGCTAATTCCCAATACGATGATACAATAGCTGACGTTTTTCGAGATTTTTCAAAACAAGCCCATAACGGCGCGTGCGTCAAGACGGCTCGACCTTCGAAAGATCGATCTTCGGTAAGAAGCCAGCGGTCCGCGCAGGCGTTTCCGTGGTGCCTTTCATGCGTCCCACAAAGCCGCGATGATCCAGGCCCACGGGCCGATTATCGCTGCCATTGGCAACCTCTACCCGTAAAATTAGGCCAATTCATGAAATGGATTGCTGCCAGCCGCGCCCATCCAAAGGGCCTGCCGTGACTGAAAAAGAATGGCGGAGGGAGGGGGACTCGAACCCCCGCAACGCTATTACGCGTTGACGGATTAGCAATCCGTTGCATTACCGCTCTGCCATCCCTCCAGCACGCAGCGAATGCATCTTCTAACCAGCGCTCCAATAGCTGTCAATTGATATCGGTGGCAGAAGCGTCATGAGTTTGATCTGGGTTGCACCCTGAATAGAGTTGTCATTAACCTTTCAGTAATCATCCGGAAATACCAAGGATATACTGGGTTTTTGACCGTGATATGACTGTAATTGCACATTTTCTTATTTGCCATAATTCATAATTTATTAATGGCGATAATCTATATTTTTAATCAAAGGCGAAGAACCGCTTCAACGATAAAGGATATGGACATGTTTCGTCCCTTAATCGCACTGACGGCCATGGCAACTGGTTTGCTGTTTTCTTCATATGCCTCGGCGCAACAGGTTCCAGCCGGCACGGTCTGCGGGGAAAGGGCAAAATTCCTAAAACATTTAGGCAAAACTCATAAAGAATCCCCTACCGCCATGGGTGTCACCGCATCCGGCCGGGTATTGGAGGTATTGACCTCGTCAGATGGCACCTGGACCATTCTCATCACCCACCCCAACGGCGTCACCTGCATGATCACCGCCGGACAGGCTTGGGAAAATGTTGAACGCATTGCCCTGGGGCCAAGCACCTAGAGCGATTTTCAATTAGTTGGAGTCGCTATCGCGACTTAAGTGATTGGTTCAATTGCTCTATCTTTAAGAGTCAGAGCGCATTTTCTTCGAATGCGCTCTAGAGCCGTTCCGGTATATTCCGCGAATCCGTTACAAAACAGGATCGTCGCGATTCAAGGTGCCGTAATTCAAAATTTGGGGAAAATATCGATCAAAGCCGGCTTTCTTGTGCCGGTATTTTTTAGGCTAGAGCAATTCCGAATTGATGAGAATCGCGAAGCGATTCTAAGTGATTGGAAAAATTGCTCTAAATCTAAAGATCTGAGCATTTTCAGAATGAAAATGCTCTAGGCAGGCAGCGACAATGTAACATGGCAGGTTCTGGACCATACCGGGCCGGAGCGCATTCAATGAGCGCAAACGAGGCCCACGGGACCCTAATTTAACGCCAGCCACTGATGGCTGGGATACGGGTCCCGATATTCCAAATTAATGCGTCGATACCCATTCGCGGGCTTGCCGCTGCGCTTCGGAAATTTCCTCCCGGCTCATGACACCGGCCAGTTCCGTCCGCAATAACTTGGCTTCATCGCTGCCACGTACCGCCGCCAGGTTCAGCCACTTGTGCGCCGTCACATAATCCAGCGGCACGCCTTTCTGACCGGTTGAATACAACAGACCAAGCTGTAGCTGGGCGACACTTTCCCCTGCCTCGGCCAATTGCAGGTAATCGTCGGTATAAGCCTTCATGGACCTTGCCATCGTTTCCTCCATTCGTTTCACATCGTTTACACGAGATCGTCGCTGGAAAAATCATGACCCGAAATAGTTAACGGCAAGTATATGATTAATGTTGTTTATGACAAAATACTAATTTTTTTTGCCAAACGGAACGCAACCGGCCAAATCCACTTGCCTAAAGCGCAAAAAAAAATCGATCGGGGCCCCCACTCGCCCGACACCGTTGGAGGCCGTTTGTGGTTAAGCGGGAATATCCATGCCGCGCGCCAGGGCTGGCCGGGCCATCAGACCGTCGTACCACCGCTGGACGTTGGGAAAATCGGCTAGATCTATTTCCTGCCAGTCAAAGCGGAAGACCCATGGCAGGGTCGCGAAATCGGCAATGGATAAATCGCCCGCCAGATATTCACGCCCCGCCAACCGTTCATCCAGAACGCCATAGAGACGGCGGCATTCGGTATAGTATCTGTTGATGGCGTAGGGCACCTGTTCCTTGGCCGCCCGTTTGAAATGATGCACCTGGCCAAAAATCGGACCGATACCGCCCATTTGAAACATCAGCCATTGGATCACTTCATAACGCGCCGCCATTTCCGTCGGCATGAACTTTCCGGTCTTCTCGGCGAGGTACATGAGAATGGCGCCGGATTCAAAGACCGTATAAGGCTGGCCGCCAGGGCCATCCTGATCGATGATCGCGGGTATCTTGCCGTTCGGATTGATCGCCAAATATTCCGGCGTGAACTGATCATCCTGGCCGATATTGATCGGATGAATATTATAATCCAGGGCGCATTCCTCCAACATGATGGAGGCTTTTTTGCCATTTGAAGTTTTCCAACTGTATAGATCGATCATGATCGGTGGTGTTCCCTGTATGCTGATGTGCCGCCCCGAGGGGTTAACTTACGCGCTTCGTAGCGCTGTTTCCAGATCGGAGATCAGATCTTCCGCCGCTTCGATACCGCATGAGAGGCGCAGAAGATCCGCCGGCACCGGCGTGCCCGGCCCCTCGATGCTGGCGCGGTGTTCGATCAGGCTTTCCACCCCGCCCAGAGAGGTGGCGCGGGACCATAATTTCACCTTGGCCGCGGCCGCCACCGCGTGCCGCTCTCCCCCCTTCAGCCGCAATGACAACATGCCGCCAAAGCCGCCCCGCATCTGCCGCGCGGCCAGGGCATGATCGGGCGCACTGGGCAGACCGGGATACAAAACCTGCGCAACTTCCCCATGGCCTTCAAAATGCTGTGCCACGGCAAGGGCATTGCGGCAGGCCACCTCGACCCGTGGATACAAAGTGCGCATACCGCGCAGCAGCAGCCAGGCCTCGAAAGCCCCCAAGATCGCGCCGCCGTCATGGCGGATATCAGCCAGTCCCTGCCAGAAATCGTCCTTGCGGGCCGTGATCAGGGCGCCAGCGACCATGTCCGAATGGCCATTCAGATACTTGGTCGCCGAATGCATCACGATGTCGGCACCCAAATTCAAGGGCTGACACAGAACCGGCGTGGCGACCGTGCTGTCCACCGCCACCAAGGCGCCGGCGGCATGGGCCAGTTTAGCGATGGCCGCGATGTCGGAGATTCCCCACAATGGGTTGGCCGGCGTTTCCAGCCAGATCAGTCGGGTTTGTCCTGGACGCACGGCGGCGGCAATCGCCGCCAGATCCCCCATCTCGACAAGATCGACCTGCAATCCCCACGGTGTGGCGAATTCCATGAGCCATTTGCGCAAGCCCCAATACATTACCCGTGGCGCCAGCACATGATCGCCGGGGCGCAGGTTCAGAAAGACCGCGCCCGCCGCCGCCATGCCCGACGCGAACAGCATGGCCGCCGCGCCGCCCTCTAATTCGCAAAGCAAGGCTTCGGCCTGATCATAGGTTGGATTGTTGTCGCGGGCGTAGCTGTAGCCGCTGCGGAATTGGTTATCGGAATCGCGCAGGAAGGTCGAGGACGGCTGAATGGAGGGTGTCACCGCGCCGGTTCTTTGATCGATCCAGCCCAACGCCCGCGCCGCCTGGCTGCGCGGCGACCAATTTTCCCCTGCCGACATACCGAAAACTTCCCATCAGATGTGATTACAGGTCTCGAATCGAATTCAATCCGCCAGAGCGCATTCACCTGGGCGCATTCGAAGAAAATACCCTAACGTAGGCACCAACCCTGAAAATTATAACAGAAGACAGCGGGTCTAGAAGAATAGATAGACCAAAGCCAAAATTGGCACCCAGCAGGCAATGCCGGCAAGCAAAAAGGCCAATAGCTGGGCGCGATGGCGATTTCCCGAGACTTCATCACCATCATTGGCGGCAGACATCAGCAACCCATCTCGACGTGAGCCTGTCAAAGCCTCGTTGATATCGTGAACCATGATGTGCCCTCCCCATGATGCATTTATCCAACCTGTACGCAAATCAGCTTAACCATGATTAAAGCAAGCGTCACGCCAATATTATTATATTTCGCGCCTTGAAGTATTATTCCATGGGTCAAATTGGATCGTCGTCCGAAACTAGAGCAATTCCGAATTAATGAGAATCGCGAAACGATTCTAAGTTATTGGAAAAATTGCTCTAATTCTAAAGATCTGAGTATTTTCAGAATAAAGATGCTCTAGGCATCCGCTTCGATAGGTTCGCCATCCAGATCACGCATCAACCGGCGAATGTCTTCCGCCGCCGCCGTCAATCTGTCCGGCTTCTGGCTGCGGGCAACGATAGAGGCGCCAAAGCGGCCGTCGCGATAGAAAGGGTATGAGCCCATGCTCACGTCGGGATATTTATCCTGCAGGGCGCTCAATCCATTGGCCAGGGTGCCTTCCGCCAAATGGACCGCGATGGAGATCGAATGCACCGGGTCTCCACCGGCCAGTTCGTGCTTCAGGCTGTGGAACATTGCCTGGCAGACGGCCGGAATGCCCGCCATGACATAAACATTCTCGACCCGGAAACCGGGCGCCTTGCTGACTGGGTTTTCGATCAGGGAAGCACCGGCCGGGGTGCGGGCCATGCGCATGCGGGCCTGGTTCAATTCGGCGCCCGTATGGGCGTAATGCGCCTTCAGGATCGCCACGGCCTCCGGGTTGTGATCCACTGGCAGACCAAAGGCCGCGCCGATGCTGTCGGCGGTAATATCATCATGGGTGGGGCCAATGCCGCCAGTGGTAAAGACATAGTCAAAGCGGGCCCGCAGGTCGTTGACCGCGGCCACGATCTCCGCCTTGACATCCGCGACCACGCGGCATTCATGCAACTGCACACCGACCTCGTTCAAATTTTCAGCCAGAAAACTTAAATTCTGATCCTTGGTCCGGCCCGATAAAATCTCGTCACCAATGATGATAACGGCCGCGGTTACGGTCTTTGGCTGATCGGACATCGGATGCGAACTTTCACGGTTGCCGTTTGTCTCTGAGTTATAGCACTTTTGATGTGGAACGGCGATTGCGCCGCGCCTGGTGCCCGGCTATTTTGCAACCATGCAATTTCCCGACCCCTTGATACACGGCACCCTGCTACGCCGTTATAAACGCTTTCTGGCCGATATTAAGTTGGACGATGGTCAGGAGGTGACGGCTCATTGCGCCAATCCGGGCGCCATGCTTGGCCTGAAGGACGCCGGAGCCGAAGTCTGGCTGTCGCCCTCGCGCAATCCCAAGCGAAAGCTGCAATACAGTTGGGAACTGATGCACGCCGACGGCGGTCTGGTCGGTATCAATACCGCCCTCCCCAACGGCATTGCCGCCGAGGCGATCCAGGCCGGCCTGATCGCCCCGTTGCACGGCTATGAAAATCTGCGGCGCGAGGTTAAATACGGGCAAAATTCCCGTATCGATTTATTGCTGGAGCAATCGGGCCGGCCCATTTGCTATGTGGAAATTAAGAATGTGCACTTGATGCGGCAACCGGGCCTGGCGGAGTTTCCCGATTCCGTCACCGCGCGGGGCGCCAAGCATCTGGTGGAGCTGGGCGATATGGTCGAGGCTGGACACCGGGCGGTAATGTTCTATCTGGTACAAAGGACTGATTGCGACCGCTTTACCATTGCAGCGGATATCGATCCGACGTATGCCAGGGAACTGCACAGGGCCATGGGGCGTGGGGTCGAGGCGATCTGTTATGATTGCAGCATCGAAACCACGGGCATTCAGGTGCGGCGTCAAATTGCGCTCGCGTTTTAGGATCTGGGGAAGTAGGGCAAATGAACTATGTGGCCGCCGAAGAGGCACCGGCTGAAAATACCGGTCTGATCAAAATTTATGCGCGGGAGGATTTTGACTCCATGGCCCGCGCCGGCCTGCTGGCCGCCGAATGTCTGGATATGATTGGCCCCTATGTGAAGCCAGGGGTCACGACCGATTCCCTGGACAAAATCTGCCACGATTTCATCGTCGACAACAACGCCTACCCATCCCCCTTGAACTATCGCGGCTTTCCCAAATCAGTCTGCATTTCCATCAATCACGTGGTCTGCCACGGTATTCCGGGCGACCGCATCCTGAAGGACGGCGACATCATGAATATCGATGTCACCGTTACCTTGGACGGCTGGTACGGCGATAGTTCACGGATGTATTTCGCCGGCAAGCCAAAGCTGAAGTCCCGGCGCTTATGCGATATCACCTATGAAGCCATGATGCGCGGCATCGCCGTGGTCAAACCAGGCGCCACACTGGGCGATATCGGCCACGCCATTCAAACCTATGCCGAGGACGAGCGTTGTTCCGTGGTGCGGGATTTCTGCGGCCACGGGCTGGGCCGGGTCTTTCACGACGCCCCCAACGTGCTGCATTACGGGGCAAAGGGCAAAGGCCTGCAATTGCGCGAAGGCATGTTCTTCACCATCGAACCGATGATCAACCTGGGCGGCTGGGAAGTGAAGATGAGGGACGACGGCTGGACGGCGGTGACCAGGGATAAATCCCTCTCGGCCCAGTTCGAGCATTCCCTGGGTGTCACGGCGGATGGGGTGCAAATCTTTACCACCTCACCCAAGGGGCTGCACAAGCCGCCCTATGATTGACGACTGGATTGATTCCGGGCGCGGGTTCCCAAATGGCGGATAAGTCGGGCAAGCCGCATTATCATGGCCACCGCCAGCGCCTGCGGGAGCGCTTTCTGAAAGGCGGTCCCGATAGCCTGCCGGAATACGAATTACTTGAACTGATACTGTTCGGCGCCATTCGCCAAGGTGATGTCAAACCCTTGGCAAAACGGCTGATCGATCAATTTGACGGCTTCGCGGGCGTATTATCGGCCGAGGTGGAGGCGCTGCAAGGCGCCGGCCTGGGCGAGAGCACCATCGCGACGCTGAAAACCTCCCAGGCGGCGGCCCTGCATTTAAGCCGGGCGCGATTGCTGGAGCAGCCCATCGTCAGTTCCTGGCAGGCCCTGTTGGATTATTGCCGGGCCGCCATGGGGCATGACAAGACGGAGGCTTTCCGCATCATCTTCCTGGACCGCAAAAACCGCCTGATCACGGACGAGGTGCAACAGCGCGGTACCATAGATCACACCCCGGTCTATCCGCGTGAAGTGGTCAAACGGGCCTTGGAACTGGGCGCAACGGCGTTGATCCTGGTGCATAATCACCCCTCGGGCGATGCCACCCCCAGCAAGGCCGATATTGATATGACGAAACAGATCGCCGCCGCCGCCGAACCCCTCGGCATCGTGCTGCACGATCACCTGATCATGACCCGCAGCGAAGAAGCCTCTTTTCGCGCCCTGGGTTTGTTGTAGTCAACGAAAGACCGGGTGGCAGAGCGGTCCACGCCAAAGTTCATTGAAAATTACGGGTTGGGCTCACGCTGCCGCCGGCATGTGTCGGTCGCCGCCAGGTCCGGTTCAAAGCCATCCGGCAACAGAATTACGCCGAAATTCTCTTTGGCAAAGGCGCGGGAGATTTTCTCGTCCGCCACATCCTGCCCGACGGCTGCAGGGTCCCGGCGCAGGGGATCACCGTAACCGCCGCCGCCAGCCTGCTCGTGGCGTATTACCTCGCCGGCATGCATGATGCGGGTCAGTTTGCCCGGCAATGCCTCGGCCCGGCCGTCGGGATCCAGGATATTGCGGCTGGGCGCCGCCCGGCCACCGCCGAACAAGCCATAGGGGGCAATTTTGGCCCGGTCCGCCCGCAATTGCAGCACCGCTTCATCGGCCAACAGACGATACTGCCGCACCAGGCCCAAACCGCCGCGGTGTTCCCCCGGCCCGCAGGAATCCTGACGCAGGGCATAGGCCTCGATGCGGATGGGATAACGGGCTTCCAGGGTTTCTACCGGCATGTTCGACATATTCTGCGAGGGGTTGGTCACCCCTTCGATACCATCCTTGCCGGCCCGGCCGCCCCAGGCGCCATTGATCATATCCACCAGAATAAAAGGTGTTTGGCTGTCGCCTTCATAGCCGCCGATACAAACCACCGTATTGCCCCCCTCGCCGGCCGCCATGACCCGCTCCGGCGCGATCGCGGCCAAGGCGCCCAGCACCGCATCCACCACCCGGTAACCGGTCAGGGCGCGGGCCGCCACCGCCGCCGGCATGCGGGGGTTCAGGATCGAACCTTCCGCCGCCGTAACGGTGATACAGCGGTAAACGCCGGCATTGTTCGGCACCTCCCGCCCCAGGGCGCAGCGGATGCCCAGATAGGTGGATGATTTGGTATAGGACAGGGTGCAATTGATGGCGCCCCTGACCTGTGGCGAGGAGCCTGCGAAATCCACCTCCAGATGATCGTCCCGCACCTCGATGGCGCAGACGATGGGGATCGGGCCGCGCCCAAAGCCGTCATCGTCGATATAGTCGGTGAAGCAGTAACGGCCATTGGGCCAGGCGCGAATGGCCTGCCGGGTCAGCCGCTCGCCATAATCCAGCAAGGCATCAAAATAATAATGCAGGGTCTCACCGCCATGCTTCTTGAGCAGATTGATAAAGGCCCGCTCGCCCACGTTACAAGTCGCCAGTTGGGCCTGCAAATCGCCGATCAGCATATCGGGCAGGCGCACGTTTTTCCTGAGCAAGGCGAACAAGGAACGGTCCGCCCGGCCGGCGGCATACAATTTCAAGGGCGGGATACGCAGGCCTTCCTGGAAAATTTCGGTTGAATCAGAGGCATTCGATCCCGGCACCCGGCCCCCGACATCGGAATGGTGGGCGATGACAACGGTGAAACCCTGCAAGGCATCGCCATGAAAGATCGGCTTGAACATAAAGATATCCGGCAGATGCATGCCGCCCGCATAGGGATCGTTCAGGATGATGACATCGCCCGGGTCCAGATCATCGCCATATTCATCCAGCACCACGGCGATGGCGTCAGGCACTGCGCCCAGATGCAATGCGACGGTTTTAGCCTGGGCCAAAATGCGGCCCTGGGCATCACAGATGGTCGTGGAATAGTCCAGCACATCCCGCACAATGGGCGAGCGCGCCGTGCGCATCACCGTATAGGCCATGTCATCGACGATGGTATCCAGGCCATTCTTGATTACCGCAAAGGTGATGGGATCAATTTCCACGGCCATTATCCAACGCCCTCCGTCAGGTCGATTAACAGGTTGCCCAAACTGTCGCCCGTCACCCGGCCCTCGGGCGGCACCACCACCGTACTATCCGCGCTTTCAAGGATCATCGGGCCGGCCGCCGTGCCGCTAAAGGCGCGGCGATCCAGAACCGCCGTTTGCAACCAGCCATGGTCGCGGCCGAAATAGACCTGACGCACGCTGGCGGCCCGCGGCGGCGCGGCCGTATCGGAGATGCTCAAATCACGAAAATCCAGCTTGCCCGGACGCACGCCCCGGGACAAAAGCCGCAGGTTCACCACCTCAACCGCATCGTCGGCGGCATATTGATAGATCGCCTCATAAGCGGCTAGAAATTGCTGCCGCAGCCAGCTTACGTTGATCTGTTCCACGGCGGCGGGCAACAACACGGGCAGTTCGGAATCCTGGCCCTCGAAACGCAATTCCAGGCTGAAGGCGAACAGCATCTGTTCGGCGGTGAAGTTTTCCTCACGCAAGGCCGCTGCCGCCTGCCCCCGCAACGCCGCCACGGCAGCCGCCAGCCCGGCCATATCCAGATCCTTCAACAGCCCCGGCATGGCGGTCAGGAAGTGCCGCTCCACATCTCCCGTCAGCATCCCCAGGGCGGTAAAGACCCCTGGCATCATGGGCAACATCACCCTGGTGATATCCAGACTGCGGGCCAGATCACAGGCATGTACCGGTCCGCTGCCGCCAAATGCGGCAAGGGTGAAATCACGGGGATCGATGCCGCGTTCCACGCTGACGGCACGGATCGCCCGGGCCATGTTGGCGTTGGCCACCTCCCGCACGCCATAGGCCGCGGCTTCCACTGATAGTTTCAGGGGCAGCGCCAAATCCCGTTCAATCACCGCCCGCGCCTTATCAATATCCAGGCGCAGGCCGCCGCCGGCCAGATCATCAGGCAAATAGCCCAGCACGACGTTGGCATCGCTGACCGTGGGCCGTTCGCCGCCCAGGCCATAGCAGGCCGGTCCCGGATCGGCGCCGGCGGAAACCGGGCCCACGTGCAGCAGACCGCCGTCATCGATCCAGGCGATGGAACCGCCGCCGCTGCCGACCTCGGCCACATCGACGGTGGGTACCCGCATCATATAGCCGCCCGCTTTGATGAAACGGGCGGGGGTGGAAATGCCGGCGCGGAATTCATACTCATTGGCGCGGGATATCTCACCCCCCTGCACCAATGAGGCCGAGGCGGTAGTCCCGCCCATATCGAACACCACGATATCTTCCTCCCCCGCCACCCGGCCCAGGCGGGCGGCGCCCACCACACCGGCGGAACGGCCCGAGGAGATGAAAAACACCGGCTTTTCCTGGGCCGTGCGGGCGGCGGCCAGACCGCCATTGGAATCGCTGACCAATAGGGGCGCCTGAATGCCAATATCCAGCAAACCATCGCCCAACCGCTGCAAATAGGATTGCAGTATGGGCAGCACATAGGCATTCACCACCGCCGTGGAGGTCCGTTCGTATTCGCGCATTTCGGCAAGTACCGAGACCGAGGCGGTAATGGCCAGGTTGGGGAAGGCCTGGCGCAGCACCGCATCGGCGCGGCGTTCATGATCGGGGTTGCGATAGCTGTTGATGAAACAGATGGCAATGGATTCCACCCCTGCCGCCAGCAGGTCCGCGCCGATGGCGCATAATTCCGCTTCATCCAGAGGCAGCACGACACTGCCGTCGGCGGCGATCCGTTCCGTCACCTCGCGGCGCAGCCGGCGGGGGACCAGGGGCGCCGGTTTGTCCCATTGCAAATCGAACATGTCGGGCGTGCGCACACGGCCAATCTCCAGCACATCGCGAAAGCCCTTGGTGGTGATCAGCCCCGTACGGGCGCCGCTCTGTTGCAATAGAGTGTTGGAGCCGACGGTGGTGCCGTGCAGAATTTCGACCAGATCATCGGGCCGCAGACCGGCGCGCTGCAATATATCAACGATGCCAGACAGCACCGCCCGCTCTGGCTGGGCCGGGGTGGAGGCGCGTTTATCGAACCAGGTCCGCCCGGCACCATCGCTCAACACCAAATCCGTAAAAGTCCCACCAATATCGACGCCAATACGCGCGCCGCGTCCCGTCTCCATGCACAACTCCGTCATTCCAAAATATCAGCGGCTAGATTCTACCTTGCCAGGGTAGCAGAATTTCAGCCATGGTTTTGAATCGTGCTATGAATCTGCCCGGGGAATTGACCCGGCGTGAATTTTTGGGGAACCAACCGTATGCAAATCGTGACCGATAAACAGGCCGTGGGCCAGTCCGTCTCGCGCACGGAAGATCCGCGTTTGCTGCGGGGCGAGGGGCGCTACACCGACGATATCAATCTACCGGGTCAGGCGCATGCCTTTGTCCTGCGTTCGCCCCACGCCCACGGCATTATCCGGTCCATAGACTTGGTTGCCGCCCTGGCCATGCCCGGTGTTCTGGCGATCTATACAGGTGCTGATCTGCAGGCGGCGGGCTACGGCCCCCTACCCTGTATGGTGGCCTTGAAAAGCCACGATGGAAGCCCGCTGATCGCACCCGAGAACCCTGCCCTGGCGGTTGACCGGGTACGTTATCTGGGCCATCCCGTGGCCGCCGTGATCGCGGAAAGCATTACCCAGGCCAAAGACGCGGCAGAGGCGATCGGTCTTGATATCGAGGAACTGCCGGCGGTGGACAACGTCGCAGCCGCGGCCGTGCCGAACGCGCCCCAGGTTTGGCCTGATATCCCCGGCAATCAATGTCTGGACTATCACGCCGGTGACTTTGCTGCGGTCGAGGCCGCATTCGCCAAGGCGGCCCATGTCAGCCGCCTGAAATTTTTTAATAACCGTCTGGTCGTGGCCGCCCTGGAACCCCGTGCGGCGGTGGCTGCATATGGCGTCGAGGATCAGCGTTTCACCCTGCACATAGGCTGCCAGGGCACCTTCGCCGCAAAGAATGTGCTGGCCAACAGAATATTGAAAATACCGCCCGAACAGGTACGGGTGCGGACCTTTGATGTGGGCGGATCGTTCGGTATGAAATCATCGGTCTATCCCGAATATGTCGCCATTCTTCATGGCGCGCGCGAATTGAGCCGGCCGGTGAAATGGTGTGACGAGCGCTCGGGCAGTTTCCTCTCGGACCAACAAGGCCGGGATTCCGTGGTCGAGGCGGCCCTGGCCCTGGACGAGGACGGTAAATTCCTCGCCGCCCGGGTCGATGGTCTGGCCAATATGGGTGCCTTTCTCTCCACCGTTGGACCCAACGTACAGGCCGGCAATATCTTCAAGAATTTGCCCGGCGTGTACAAAACCCCGGCCATCGCCGTGACCACCAAATGCCTGTTTACCAACACCACACCAATCGGTGCCTATCGCGGCGCGGGCCGGCCCGAGGCCAATTATTATATGGAGCGCCTGGTGGACCTGGCGGCGCGGGAAACCGGGCGCGACCCGATCGCGCTGCGCCGCGCCAATATGATCCCGGGATCCGCCATGCCCTTTACCTCCGCCTCGGGGCAACCCTATGACAGTGGCGATTTTCCCGCATTGCTGGAGCAATGCCTGGAGTTGGCGGATTGGCATGGTTTCGCGGCACGGCAAGCCGCCAGCCGGGCCAATGGCATGCTACGGGGCCGTGGCATTGCCTGCTATTTGGAGGTTACCGCGCCCGCGGGCAAGGAAATGGGCGGCGTGCATTTCGAGTCAGACGGCACCGTCAGCCTGATTACCGGCACCCAGAATTATGGCCAGGGCCATGCCTCGGCCTTTGCCCAAGTGCTGGCCGATCAACTGGGCCTGCCGTTCGACAGTATTCGCCTGATGCAGGGTGACAGCGATCAATTGCTGGTGGGCGGTGGCACGGGCGGTTCGCGCTCGATCATGGCAAGCGGGGCGGCCATTGTCGCGGTCAGCGCCCAGGTGATCGAAAAGGCCCGCCATCTGGCGGCCCAGAAGCTGGAGACGGCGGTCGAGGATATCCAGTTCGCCGCCGGGCAATTCAGCGTGGTGGGCACGGACCGCGGTATTGCTTTACAGGAACTGGCCCAATCGCCCGAGGGGCTGGCCGGCGCGTTGAACAGCGCCCTGGCCATCGACACCCCGCCATCGACTTATCCCAACGGGGTGCATACCTGCGAGGTCGAGATCGACCCGGAAACCGGCACCACTCGACTGGACCGCTATATCCTGGTGGATGATTTCGGCACTTTGGTAAATCCCCTGCTGGTCGCCGGCCAGGTCCATGGCGGCATTGCGCAAGGTATTGGCCAGGCCCTGATGGAACACGCCATATTTGACGGCCAGGGCCAATTACTCTCGGGCTCGTTCATGGACTACGCCATGCCCAGGGCCGATCAGGTGCCTAATATCCAGTTCGAAGATCACCCCGTACCCGCCACCACCAACCCCCTCGGCGTCAAAGGCTGTGGCGAAGCCGGCACTACGGGGGCCCTGCCAGCCGTCATGAACGCCGTGGTCGATGCCTTGTCGGAATACGGCATCACCCACATGGACATGCCCGCGACGCCGGAAAAGATCTGGAAAGCTATAAAGTCTGCGGACCACTAGCCCACATTCGGCCTATTCGGCGGACATCCGACTGGGCGTTTTCTCCCCATCGGGCTTCGCGCCGGGTAAAACGGCGATTTCGGCAGCTTCCTCCGGCGGAATGACGCCGATGGAAATGACATATTTGGCCGCGTCTTCTACCGGCATATTCAAAAAGATCAAATCCCGCCGGGGCACCATCAACAGGAAGCCCGAGGTCGGGTTCGGCGTGGTGGGGACATAAATATTGACCATGTCGTCGTCCAGTCGATCGGCCATCTCGCCATCCGTATCGCCGGTGACGAAGGCCACGGTCCAGATGCCGCGACGGGGATATTCCACCAGCACGGCCTGGCGAAAGGAATTCGACGATTGGCTCAAGACCGTTTCCAGAACCTGCTTCAGGGCGCCATATACGGTGCGCACAACCGGCATGCGATTGACCAGACGCTCGCCGGTTTTCAACAGGGTGCGGCCAAAAATATTAGCGGTAAGAAAACCGACGAAGGTCAGAAGAACGACCATCATCACAAGGCCCATCCCTGGCAAGGAAAAGGGTAGATAACTTTCCGGATTGTACTTTGCCGGCAGCAGGGGGACGGCCTTGCTGTCCACCCAGTGAACGAACTGCCAGGTCAAGTATATGGTCAAGGCTATGGGCGCGGTAACGATAATCCCGGTCAAAAAATAAATGCGCAGACGGGATAAAATACTCGGCCGCTGGCGCGGCGTAATCAGGACAGGCTTTTCCTCGTCATGCCCTTCGGATTCGGCGGACTGCTTAGAATCTGGCGGCGTCTCTGACATCGATTGATAAATTCCTGATATTTATAGGTCGCAGGGCCCACTTAGTGCCGAAAACCCAAACTGTCCATCTAATTCGCCTTTCCGGGTACGCTGCTATATATTGGCTGCTACACCATAAACAACAACTCTAAACCAATAAATTTTTATGCGGCGTCCTGACTTTATAACCTTGATAATTGGCCTGTTCCTCTGGCCGGTCTGCCTGTGGCCTTCGCCCGTGCGGGCTGATTTCGCCAATGCTGTCGTCGCTTATGACCAAGGCAAATTCAACCCCGCACGCACAGAGTTTCGCGGCCTGGCGCAGCGCGGCCATGCGGGCGCGGAATTCATGCTCGGCGCGATGTATTTCTACGGCAAAGGTGTGCAACGGAACGATGCCCTCGCCGCCATCTGGTTCCACAAGGCGGCGATCAAGGGCAACCCTTCCGGACAACTGGCCTTTGGTTCGCTGCATATTCGGGGTCTGGGGGTGCGCCAGGATCTGGTTAAGGCCTATGGCTGGCTGACCGTGGCCGCCAATCACGCCATTCCGGGTCTGCAACAACAGGCCATAGTGCTGCGCGATGAAGCCGCGCGCCTGATGCAGCCAGACGAGATCGCGGATGCGCAACGCTGGGCCAGCAGCTTCAAAGCCAGGGCGTCCGGTCTAATCCGGGAATAAGCAGCGTCCGCCGGTCTAATCCAGACCTAAAATCCGCCCTAAAGTCCCCCCTAAAGTCCCATTCGGGCCAGCACCGCGCCGGCCTCGTCAATGATGTCGTTAACCACCTCCTCCGCGCTTTTTACGCCATGGATCAGGCCCGCGCTTTGTCCCGCCGGAAGCACCCCATTGGCCACGTCGCCCTGGTGCCGGCCCAGGACGGATGCGGGATTACCGACCTGCATCACCTGCAGGGGAAAGGGCTGAATTTCATCTTCGTGGGCGGCCCAATGATTGGTGAAATCATTGCGGATCAGGCGGCAGGGCTTGCCGCTATGGGCCCGCGTGACCACGGTACCAGCGGTATCCGTTTCGACAATTGAGCGCTTGTAATTGTCATGCGCCGTAGCCTCGGCCGTGGCGATAAAGCGCGTGCCCATCCAAACCCCTTCGGCGCCAAGGGCCAGGGCGGCGACCAGGCCCCGGCCATCGGCCAGGCCACCGCCCGCCAACAGGGGCACATCAACCGCATCCCGCACGGCGGGCACCAGGGCGGCGGTGCCGATCTGGCCCACATGACCGCCGCCATCGCTGCCTGTAGCGATAACCGCATCTACCCCATCGGCCACCGCACGCTTGGCATGGCGCACCGCGCCGACCACGGACATGACAAAGATGCCCCGGTCATGGGCCTCCTTGATCACCGCGCCGGGGCTACCCAGGCCCGAGATCAGAACCGGGACCTTTTCTTCCAACACCACTGCGACCATCTCTTTCACGGCATCGGTGTATTGGACCGCCTGGTCGCCCGAGGCGGCCATGGTGGCAAATAGAATATCGACGCCAAAGGGCCGGTCCGTGATTGCCCGCACCGCGCGGATATCGGCCCGCATGTCGGCCCCTGACAGGGAAGAACCGGCGCCGATCACCCCCAGTCCGCCGGCCGCCGATACCGCCGCGGCCAGCGGCGCGCGGGCCACGAAGCCCATGCCGGCCTGAAATATGGGGACCTCGATGCCAAGCCGCCGGCAGAGCGGGCTGCACAGCCGGGCCTTTAAATTCTCTCGATTATTCATCTCACTGTCCCTAACTCAAATGGCCAAACCCGCCGTCATCCTGTCAAAGCCGCGCCGATAGGGCAAATAGTCCCTGATCGGCGAATTCACACGCGCCCGGCGCTCTGTTTGCCCTTAGACTATGGCAAATTTTCAATGATGGAGATATTGCGATGCGGTTACAGGACAAAGTTGCCATCGTTACCGGCGCGGGTGCGGGCTTTGGCGGTGGCATTGCCCGGCGCTTTGCGGAAGAGGGCGCCAAGGTCATTGTCAATGATATCAATGGGGAAAATGGCGAAAGCGTGGCCGCCGCCATTCGGGCGGCGGGCGGCGTCGCGGATTATGTGGCGGGTAATGTCTCGTCCAGCGCCGACGTCGCGGCCCTGGTCGGCCGCGCCGTGTCTCTGCATGGCGGCCTGGATATCATGGTCAACAACGCCGGCGTGCCACAACGCAACATGCCCATGACGGAGGTCGGCGAAGACGCCTTTGATCTAATTTTCGCCGTCAACGTGAAAAGCATCTATTGGTCAGCCATCCATGCGATCCCGGAAATGCGCAAACGTGGCGGTGGCGCCTTCGTCAACACCTCTTCCACCGCCGCGCTTAGTCCCCGGCCAGGGCTGATCTGGTACAATGGCTCCAAGGGTGCGGTAAATAATATCACCAAAGGTATGGCGATCGAACTGGCGCCCGAACAGATTCGCGTCAATGCGGTCTGTCCGGTGGCCGGCGAGACCCAAATGCTGGCGGAATTCGCCGGCGGCGAGGTCACGCCCGAAAAACGCGAAATGTTCCTGAAATCAATTCCCCTGGGTCGATTTAGCCAACCCTTGGATATCGCCAATGCCGCGCTGTTCCTGGCCTCGGACGAAGCATCGATGATTACCGGCGTCTGCATGGAAGTGGATGGCGGGCGCTGTATCTAGGGCCATATACAAGCCCGAAAATTCTTCTGCGCCAAAGTCTCTAAATCTCGTAGCCCCAGGCGGAGCGAGAGGCTATATTGCGCCCGCTTGGCGATGCGCCGTGGGGTCATCATCCACTGGTGCCAGCCGCGCATTGATCTAACAACCCCCTAATTCAGGCCCGCCTTATGACGGGGCAGGTGCCGGGGAAGGCATGTCGTGAGGAAGCCACCAAGTGCCTAAACGCACAGACATTAAGAGTATTATGATCATCGGCGCCGGGCCCATCGTTATTGGTCAAGCGTGCGAGTTCGACTATTCCGGCACCCAGGCGTGCAAGGCCCTGAAAGAAGAGGGTTTCCGGGTGATTTTGGTCAATTCCAATCCGGCCACTATTATGACGGATCCGGAATTCGCCGATGCCACTTACATCGAACCTATTACGCCGGATATCGTCCGCAAGATCATCGCCAAGGAGCGGCCCGACGCAATCCTGCCAACCATGGGCGGGCAGACCGCGTTGAATACGGCGATGGCGTTGCATGCGAACGGTACGCTGGATGAATTCGGCGTTGAACTGATTGGCGCCAAGCCCGACGCCATCAACATGGCGGAAGATCGCAGCCTGTTTCGCGAGGCCATGGCGCGCATTGGCTTGGCCACCCCGAAAGCGGGCATCGCCCACAATTTAGATGAAGCCTGGGAAGCGTTGGAGCTGGTCGGCCTACCCACGATCATCCGGCCATCCTTTACCATGGGCGGCACGGGCGGCGGCATCGCCTATAACCGGGAAGAATTTCTGGCCATTGTCACCACGGGCCTGGACGCCTCGCCCACTGACGAAGTGCTGATTGAAGAATCCGTGCTGGGCTGGAAAGAGTACGAAATGGAGGTGGTGCGCGATCATGCCGACAACTGCATCATCATCTGTTCCATCGAAAACGTGGACCCCATGGGCATCCATACCGGTGATAGCGTCACCGTGGCTCCGGCCCTGACCCTGACGGATAAGGAATATCAGATCCTGCGCAACGCCTCGATCGCATGCCTGCGCGAGATCGGCGTGGATACCGGTGGCTCCAACGTGCAATTCGCCCTTAACCCGGAGAATGGCCATCTGGTGGTGATCGAGATGAATCCGCGGGTCTCGCGCTCCTCCGCCCTTGCATCAAAAGCGACGGGCTTTCCCATCGCCAAGGTCGCCGCCCGGCTGGCCGTGGGCTATACCCTGGACGAGTTGGACAACGATATCACCGGCGGCGTCATCCCCGCCTCTTTCGAACCAACCATTGACTATGTGGTGACCAAAATCCCACGCTTCACGTTCGAAAAATTTCCCGGTACTGAAGCGCTTTTGACCACTTCCATGAAATCAGTGGGCGAGGCGATGTCCGTGGGCCGCACCTTTGCCGAAAGTCTGCAAAAGGCCCTGCGTTCCACGGAAACCGAGCTATCGGGACTGGATGAAATCATTATCCCCGGCATTGAAGCGGACCCGGTGGATGCGTTGCGGGCGGCCTTGGCCAGGCCGGCCCCGGATCGGTTGCTGGTCGTTGCCCAGGCACTGCGGCACGGCATGGCGCGGCAGGAGATCGCGCGCATCACCCGCATCGACCCCTGGTTTGTGGACCAGGTCGCCGAGCTGGTCCTGACGGAGGCCGATGTGCGCGTCGATGGCTTGCCCGGCGGCGCACGGCAAATGCGGGCCTTGAAGGCGCAAGGGTTTTCCGATCAAAGGCTGGGGCAATTGACCGGACAGAGCACGGCGGCGGTTACCGCCCACCGGCAATCCCTGGACGTGCACCCGGTGTACAAGCGGATAGATACCTGTGCCGCTGAATTTGAAAGTCATACGCCTTATATGTACTCCACCTACGAAGGCTTGGACGAGCCGGGTGAATGCGAGGCGCGGCCCAGCGATCGGGAAAAAATAATCATCCTGGGCGGGGGTCCGAACCGTATCGGCCAGGGCATCGAGTTTGATTATTGCTGTGTCCATGCCGTCTTTGCCCTGCGCGAAGCAGGCTATGAAGCGATCATGGTGAATTGTAATCCCGAAACCGTATCCACGGATTATGACACCTCGGACCGCCTGTATTTCGAACCCTTGACCGCCGAGGACGTCCTGGAAATCGTGCGCCTGGAACAAAGCGCCGGCAGCCTGAAAGGCGTAATCGTGCAGTTCGGCGGGCAGACCCCGTTAAAGCTGGCCGCCGAATTAGAGGCAGCGGGCGTGCCCATTCTTGGCACCAGCCCCGATTCCATTGATCTGGCCGAGGACCGGCACCGCTTTCAGGAACTGCTGCAGCGGCTGAAACTGAAACAGCCGCCCAACGGCATGGCAACGTCGAGCGAAGAAGCGAGGGCGGTGGCCGCGCGGATTGGCTTTCCCGTGGTGGTGCGGCCCTCCTACGTCCTGGGCGGCCGCGCCATGGAAATCGTTCATGATATGGAACGGTTGGAGCGCTATATGCGCGAGGTGGTCAAGGTCTCGGGTGATGCACCGGTGCTGGTCGATGGCTATCTGCAAGACGCCATAGAGGTCGACCTGGACGCTCTGGCGGATGGCCATGACGTGGTGGTGGCCGGGATCATGGAACATATCGAGGAAGCCGGCATCCATTCCGGTGATTCGGCCTGCTCGCTCCCGCCATACTCCCTGAGCGATGAAATCGTCAGCGAAATCGGCCGCCAGGCCGATGCCCTGGCCCGGGGTCTTTCGGTAATCGGCCTGATGAACGTGCAGTTCGCCGTGCGCCAGAACGAGATCTTTATTCTAGAGGTCAACCCAAGGGCCTCGCGGACCGTGCCCTTTGTTGCCAAGGCCATTGGCCAGCCCATCGCCAAGCTGGCGGCGCGCATCATGGCGGGGGAAAAGCTGGCTGATTTTAATTTGAAGTTAGGCCGGCAAAAGCATGTGGCAGTGAAGGAGGCAGTCTTTCCTTTCGCCCGTTTTGCCGGCGTCGATGTGCTTTTAGGACCGGAAATGAAGTCCACCGGCGAGGTCATGGGCCTGGACACATCATTCGCAGCAGCCTTTGCAAAATCGCAGATTGCCGCGGGTACCGAGCTGCCCAGTGAAGGTAAGGTATTTGTTTCAGTCAAGGACCGGGACAAACCGGCGGCGGCAAAACTGGCCCGGGAATTATCGCGGCTCGGCTTTGCAATCGTCGCCACGTCGGGCACGGCGGCATATTTGCAGACGCAGGGCATCGCGGTTCTTCACGTCAACAAAGTGTTGGAAGGCCGCCCCCATATTGTCGATGACATCACCAACGGCGCCATCGCCCTGATCTTTAATACGACGGAAGGGGCCAAGGCAATTGCCGATAGTTTCACGCTGCGCCGAGCTGCCTTAACGCACCGCATCCCTTATTACACGACAATTTCGGGAGCCAGATCAGCAATATTGGCGATCGAACTTTTAAAGCAGCGCGGCCTTGATGTTGCCCCGTTGCAATCTTACTTCTAACCTTCTCGATGAGGTCGGTGCTCACGCGCCGACCTGCACGGCACTGACTTAATAAGGCGGACGACCAAGTGATAGAAAAGGTACCCATGACCCGGACGGGTTTCACCCGGATGGAAGTTGAATTGAAGCGCTTGAAGGGCGTGGAACGTCCGTCGGTCATCCAGGCGCTGGAAGAGGCGCGCGCCCATGGAGACCTGTCTGAAAACGCCGAGTATCACGCGGCCAAGGAACGTCAGGCATTTATCGAAAGCCGGATCGCTGACCTGGGAAGCAAGGTCAGCAGGGCGCAGATCATCGATACGTCATCCCTGGCGGGAAAAACCGTAAAATTCGGCGCCACGGTAACGGTCGTGGACGAGGACGACAACGCGACCCTGGAATTTCAAATCGTCGGCGAGGATGAGGCGGATATCAAGGAACGGCGCCTGTCCGTGCAATCCCCCCTGGCCCGTGCCCTGATTGGCAAATCAGTCGGCGATGAGGTTGAAGTCCCCACCCCCTCGGGCGGCAAATTCTACGAACTGCTGAAAGTGCGGTTTATATAGCCGGTTATATAGCCGGTGGACGCCTGGTCCGTGTCATGCCCGCGGCCAGCCGGGCCGGGAGGCAATCCAGATAGCGACCGGGACCAGGGTGGCGCCGACCAGGGCGGGTATGATCCAGTTATCGTTGAGGGTCATGGCCACGTAGGCGAATGACCCGGCCATCATGGTGATCGCCACGACCTTGGCCCGCACCGGGATCACGCCGTACAAGTGCCACTCGCGGATCGTCCGGCCAAAGCGGGGATGCTGGAACAGCCACAGGTGCAACCGCTCCGATGATCGGGAAAATGCCCAGGCTGCAATCAACAAAAATACCGTGCCCGGCATGACGGGCAGAATGATGCCGATAATGCCCAAGGCCGTGCACACCAGCCCCAACGCCAGCATCAGGCGGCGCATGGATGTGGATGGGACCCGGGGTTGAACCTCGGCAATTGGTTGATCCGCTCTCATGGCCGCAATGATCCGCTATGGTCATGAACAAAGGGTTGATCGCGCCAAATTCCTGTTTGGCTTAGTTTCCCTGAATATCCGATAATACGCACTGGATGTATGCGCCGTTGGGGAGAGATGCAATGACATTTGAAAACAAGACGATCGTCGTCACGGGCGCGGCGGGAAATTTGGGGCGGGCGGTCGCCGGTAATTTTCATGCGGCGGGCGCGCGGGTTGTCCTGGTGGATGCGAAGCGGGAATTTCTCGACAGTCATTTTCCGGGCGAGGATCCTGGGTATGTGAAAACAGCGGTCAATTTATTGGACCAAAATGCGGTTGCGGCATCATTTGCCGGCGTCCAGGCCGAATACGGCGGAATTGACGGGTTGTGCGCAATTGCCGGCGGTTTCCATATGGGAGAGCCGGTGCATGACACGCCCACCAATAATTGGGATCTGATGTATGACCTAAATGTTCGAACCCTTTTGCATTCCGTCCAGGCCATTGTGCCCCATATGATGGAACGCGGTTCAGGCAAGATCGTGACCATTGGCGCCAATGCCGCGCTGAAGGGGGTGCCGGGCATGGGCAGCTATTGCGCGGCGAAGAGCACGGTCATGCGTCTCACGGAATCGATGGCCGGAGAACTCCGCGACAACTCCATCAACGTCAATTGTGTGCTGCCCTCGATCATTGATACACCGATCAACCGCGCCGATATGCCCGATACCGACCCCGCGCTTTGGGTGACGCCCTCGGATCTGGCCTCGGTCATCATGTTTTTGTGTTCACCTCAGGCCAAGGCCATTCACGGGGCCCTGATCCCCGTCGTTGGATTATCCTGATATGTCTCGCTGAAAATTGCCGCTTATACCAACCGGTGCTGATAGGGGCCTATCAACGCCAGCTGGTATTAGTTCCCGCCGACGCCATCCAATGGCACGCCAAATTCGATTTTTGAGCGTCTGAGCACAGGCGCGGTTTTGACCGAGGCAACGTTGGGGGCGGCAATCAGTTCAGTCGTGAGAAAATTTTGCCAGCCATCCCAATCCTTGGCCACGACTTTCAGAATGAAATCCGCCTCGCCTGTCAGCATGTGGCATTCCCGGATCATGGGCAGTTTTGCCATGCGACGTTCAAAGGCGGACAGGTCGTCTTCATGCTGACTGTCCAGGCCAATCCAGACGAACACCGACAGGCCGTAACCCAGATCCTCGCCATTCAGATCCGCATGATAGCCCCGGATTAAACCCGCTTGTTCCAAGGCCCGCACCCGGCGTAAACAGGGGGGGGCCGAGATGCCGACACGGCGGGCCAGTTCCACATTGGTGATGCGGCCGTTATCGCGCAACTGCTCCAATATGTGGCGGTCGATGGCGTCCAGCTTTACCTTTGACACGGGGGCGATATCCTTCATCAAGGCCGTTGGTGGTTTCAGGCCGGCCTGCGCAATAATATTACTCACGCAATAATATTTCACAACCAGTTCCAAGGTGTCATAGAACAAGAGCATGACAACAAAGGCGATAAACGCAGACGCGGGCCCTGATCAAAACTGCTGGGTTCTGACCCCGGGCCACGCCGGCATGGAGAACCAGGCCATTGCCCTGGCCGAGGCCGTGGGCCTGCCTCGTACGGTCAAACGGGTGCGTCCCCGCCCACCCTGGACCTGGCTGCCGCCTGGCATCTGGCCCTGGCCCCTGGCCGCCCTGGGTGATGATAGCGACAAAATCGCGGCGCCCTGGCCGGATTTGTTGATTTCCTGCGGCCGCCGGGCCGTGCCCTACGCCCTGTTGGCAAAACGCCAAAGTGGCGGAACGACCACGATTGTCCATATTCAGAACCCGCAAACCAGCCTGGCCCGCTTCGATCTGGTGGTCCCGCCCCGTCACGACCATTTACGTGGCGCCAACGTGATCGAGACCGCGGCCTCGCTGCACCGCATCACCCCGGCGCGCCTGGCGCCGGCGGCGGCGGCCTTTGCCCCCCAACTGGCCCACCTGCCCCGGCCCCTGGTGGCGGTGCTGATTGGCGGCAGCAATGCCTGCTATCGCCTGACGCCAGAGATCATTGCAACCTTGGCCGGGCAACTCCGCGCGCTCTGTCTGGAGCACGGCGTGGGTCTGGCGGTCACCCCGTCCCGGCGCACCGGCGCCGACAATATCAAGGCCCTGCGCCAGGCATTGGCGGGGCTGCCGGCGGTGATCTGGGACTTCGATGGCGACAACCCTTACTTCGGCTACCTGGGCCTGGCGGATGCCATCATCGTTACCTGCGATTCGGTAAATATGGTCAGCGAGGCCTGCGCCACCGGCAAACCGGTGCACGTGGTGCATTTGGCGGGCGGCAACCGTAAATTCAATGAATTCCATGCCAGCATGCAGGCCGCCGGCTATACCCGGCCATTCCAAGGCAAGCTGGAACAATGGCAATACCTGCCAGCCGACGACATGGGAAAAGTGACCGCGAGGGTACACGAATTACTGGCGCGGAAGGCCAGCCGGCCAGGCTGCCCGTCGCACTGACTTGAAGCCGGACGGGAGGCACTATACATAGACTCCAGATAAATAGACTCCATGGCGTTCCGCTGACAGGATCGCTTAAGCCATTCGTTTTTCAGGCGTTCGTTTTTTAGGCGTTCGTTTTGGTTGCCAGACATTAGGAGTGCGCGATGCCGCAGACCCATCATAGCCGCGTGATAATTCTTGGTTCCGGCCCCGCCGGCTGTACCGCCGCCATCTACGCCGCGCGCGCGGGTCTGAAGCCGATGATGATTCACGGCTTGCAACCGGGCGGACAGATGACCATCACCACGGATGTGGAAAACTATCCCGGCTTTGCCGAGGTCATACAGGGCCCCTGGTTGATGCAGCAGATGGAAGAACAGGCAAAGGCCGTCGGCACCAATATCATTAACGACATAATTGTCTATATGGACCTGACGACCCGGCCGTTTCGTTGCAGCGGTGATAGCGGCGATACCTATACGGCGGACGCTCTGGTAATCGCCACGGGCGCCCAGGCCAGCTGGTTGGGCTTGGAATCGGAACAGCGTTTTCAAGGTTTTGGCGTGTCGGCCTGTGCCACCTGCGATGGCTTTTTCTACCGCGAAAAGCAGGTCTGCGTGATCGGTGGCGGCAACACGGCAGTGGAAGAGGCGCTGTATCTGACCAATTTCGCCGCCAAGGTTACCTTGATCCATCGCCGGGGCAGCCTGCGGGCCGAAAAAATCCTGCAGGAAAGATTGTTGCGCCACGAAAAGATCGAGGTTTTGTGGGACCACGTGTTGGAGGAGGTCCTGGGCGATGACCAGCCGCCCGGTGTAACGGGCGCACGGGTGCGCAACGTAAAAACCGACGCCCTGACCGATTTGCCGGTGGATGGCGTTTTCGTCGCCATTGGCCATGTCCCCCAGACCGAGTTGTTCAAGGGCAAACTGGCCATGGATGACGAAGGCTACCTGACAACCGAACCCGACAGCACCGCGACCCAAATACCCGGCGTGTTTGCCGCCGGCGACGTGCAGGACAAAATTTATCGCCAGGCCGTAACGGCGGCGGGAACCGGCTGCATGGCAGCCTTGGAAGTAGAACGTTACCTGGGCGCGCTGGATGATAGGGCCACCGAGGCCGCGGAATAAAGCATGGATTGGGACAAGTTGCGGGTCTTTCACGCGGTCGCCCTGGCGGGCAGCTTTACCCATGCGGGCGAGGACCTAAATCTCAGTCAATCGGCCGTTAGCCGGCAAATTTCAGCGCTGGAAGAAGAGCTTGGCGTGCAATTGTTCCACCGCCACGCCCGCGGGCTGGAGCCGACCGAACACGGTGATCTGCTCTATCGTACGGCCCACGAGATACTGGACAAGCTGGCGGCGGTGCGGGCCCGGCTGACCGAGAACAAGAACGTGCCGGCCGGTGATCTAAGGGTTACCACCACCGTCGGTCTGGGCTCCACCTGGCTGACGCCACGAACCCATGATTTCCTCACACTCTATCCCGATATCCGTCTTTCCATCATTTGCGATGATCGAGAGCTGGATCTGGGCATGCGGGAGGCGGATGTGGCGATCCGCATCACCGAACCGCGGCAACCCAATTTAATCAAAAAGCGGTTGTTCACGGTGCATTCTCATCTTTACGCCTCGCGGGATTACCTCCAACGCCACGGCGCGCCACACAGTATTGATGATCTTGATGATTGTCCGTTAATCGCCTACGGCGACCATGCCCCCAATACCCTGCGCAACGTCAACTGGCCAGTTACCTTCGGTGCGAAACCCCATGGCCGCCGACGCAGCACAATTCTGCAGGTTAACAATATTTATGGCCTGCTATTGGCGATCGAAAGCGGCCTTGGCATTGGCGCTTTGCCCGACTACATGATTACCCCCGACAGACCCTTGCAGCGAATACTGCCGGAGGTGGATGGACCGACAACGGATGCCTATTTTGTTTATCCGGAAGAATTGCGAAACACTAAAAGAATTGGGGTGTTCCGAGATTTTCTTGAAGAGCAGGTTCGGGCTTGGCAGTTTTGAACAAGCTATGCGTTTAACACATACCTAGCATGCATAATTTTCAATAGCGAAAACGATTACCAATCCTTAAGTTTTATAACAGAATGTTGCGATGCAGCATTACAGGTGAGCCCTCTCACACCCCCCGTGTTGAGCCGGTTCACCTAGCGTCTCCCAAGACGTGAAGCCTCCCTGTTAGACTGGCCCGGAAATCTACGATTTCCGGGCCCTTTTTTTGCCAAAAACGCCACTTGCGCGCATTGGGGGGCAGTCATTAGGATCAGCCGTGGCGTTTTGTGCCAGCAGACCGTTTCACCGGTTAACCATACTGATTCGGATGTTATGTCGCTTTTAACTGTTCCAAAATTGAAACATGCAAGTGTTTTTCGACATATTTATCATCCCGGAGAAAGAAAAATCAAGTTCTGCGAGCCCTCCAGCGCCGCGTGCAACCGGGCAACAAATCGTCTATAAATTTAATTTGTTGTGGAACATGGTGCAGTAGGCATGAATTATCGGGTTGGCATCGACATTGGCGGCACCTTCACCGACATGGTGTTTCTGACCAACGATGGCAGCGCGTTGACGTTAAAGGTGCCTTCGACACCCGATGACTACAGCCGCGGCATCGCCGAGGGACTGGCGCAGGTATTCAAGGGCGGCATTATCGCTGCCGGAGCCATCGCCGAGGTGATCCACGGCACCACCATCGCCACCAATGCGATACTGGAACACCGGGGCGTTAAGACCGGGCTTATCACCACGCACGGCTTCCGCGATGTGTTGGAGATCCGCCGCCTTCGGATGCCAACATTATACGATTTGACCTGGGAAAAACCGCAGCCGCTGGCCAGCCGCGCCAACCGGGCCGAGGTTATCGGGCGCATCGACCATCAAGGCGGTGTGCTGACCCCCCTTGACGAGGATTCGGCGGTGGCGGCCATAGAAAAACTACTCGGCAATGGGGTCGAGGCCATCGCGGTTTGTCTCATCAACGCCTATGCCAACGGCGCCCACGAACGGCGCATTGGCGAGTTGATCGCGGCCCGCGCGCCGGAGCTTCCCGTCTGCCTGTCATCCGAAATTTTGCCCGAGATCAAGGAATATGAACGCACCTCCACCGCCGTCGTCAACGCCTACATCCTGCCCGTTGTCGCCCGATACCTGACCGCGCTGTCCGCCTCGCTGGAACGCCTGGGCGTCACCGCGCCGCTTCTCGTCATGCAGTCGAGCGGTGGCGCCATGGGGGTACAGGCGGCCTGTCTCCGACCCATCCATATCATCGAGTCGGGCCCCGCCGCCGGTGTCGTTGGCGGCGCCGAAGTCGCCGCCAAGCTGGGTTTCAAAGATGTGCTGACCTTTGATATGGGCGGCACCACGGCGAAAGCAGCGATCATCGAGGACGGTGCCTTTGACCGCGTTGGCGAACTGGACGTAGGCGCCGGTATCAATTACGCGGCCCGACTTTTGAAAGGCGGCGGCCATCACGTCGGCGTGCCGGCGATTGACATCGCCGAGGTAGGGGCCGGTGGCGGCAGTCTGGTGCGGATTGACGCCGGCGGCGCGCTTGCCGTCGGACCCGATAGCGCCGGCGCGGTGCCGGGCCCGATCTGCTACCGCCAGGGCGGCACAATTCCCACCGTGACCGATGCCAACGTCGTGCTGGGCTTCGTTAATCCGGATTATCTGGTCGGCGGCGAGTTGACGCTTGACGCCCGGGCAGCGGCCCAGGCCATCAAAACGCAAATTGCCGATCCGCTGGGTGTTTCGGTGGACGAGGCCGCCTTTGGCATTCACCGGGTCGCCAACGCGGCCATGACCCGGGCCTTGCGCTCGGTCTCCTCCGAACGCGGCCGCGACCCCCGGCGTTTCGCGCTGATGGCCTTCGGCGGCAATGGTCCGGTACACGCGGCGACCTTGGCCCGTTCCCTCGACATCCACACCATCCTGATACCGCCAACGGCCGGCGTCTTCAGCGCCCTGGGACTGCTGTTTCCCGCCACCGAGCACCATTATGTCAAGACCTTGAAACGCGAAATTCAGGACCTTGATGGGGCGGAGGTGGCCGCGGCATACAGCGTGCTGGAAGCCGACGGCCGGCGGGAACTGGCCAGCGAGGGCTATGGCGCGGACCAGGTGGCGTTCGAGCGTTTCGCCGACCTGCGCTATCGCGGCGAAAACACCGAATTAACAATCCCACTTACCGACGGCGACGGCATCGGCGAGGCAACAATCCGCGCCTTTGGCGACGAGCACGAGCGCACCAACGGCTATCAAAGCGCGGACGAGGTGGTGGTTCTGGTTAATCTGCGTCTGATCGCCCGTGGCCTGAGCGGAGAAACCCGGGTGCCGGAGAGCTTGCTGGTGACAACCCAGGCCGGCGGTGCCGTCACGCGGCGGCCGCGCAGCGTCTACTTCGGGCCCAAATACGGCCGGCTCGACACGGCAGTGGTTGACCGAGGCGATATTTCCGAATCCGGACTGGATGGCCCCCTCATCGTCGAGGAGTACGACAGCACCACGGTGGTACCGCCCGGCTGCCGGATACGGCGGGACCAATGGCAGGTTCTAAGGCTGGATATCGGCGCCGAACAGGAGTGATGCAAACATGACTGAAGCTTTTGCCAGTGCCCAGGACGCAAGCCCGAAATACGAAAGCGCACGCGATCCCTTCACCCTTGAGGTCATCAAGAATGCGCTGGCCGCCGTCGCCGACGAAATGGCGGGCACGGTGCAGCGCACGGCGCGCTCGTTCGTGGTCAAGGAGGCCCTCGACTTTTCCACCGCCCTATTCGACGCTGACGGCACCATGATCGCGCAAGGCACCTGTCTGCCCCTGCACATGGGCGCCATGCCCTATTCCATCCTGGCTGCACAGCGGGCTTTCGATGGTGAAATGCGGCCAGGCGATATCTATGTCATGAACGACCCCTGGGATGGCAGCACGCATCTGCCGGATGTGGTTTGCGTCAAGCCGATCTTTCTGGGTGAGAGTCTGGTCGGCTATGCCGCGACCCTGGCGCACCAGACCGACATCGGTGGCCGGGTGGCGGGGGGCAATGCCTCCGATTCAACCGAAATCTATCAAGAGGGCCTGCGCCTGCCCCCGGTCCGGCTGTACGATGGGGGGGAGCCGTGCGTATCGATCTTCCGCATCATCGAGCGCAACGTCCGGGTGCCCGAGACGGTCCTGGGCGACATCCGCTCCCAGATCGCGGCCTGCACCATCGGCGAACGCCAGCTGTTGGAATTGATCGAAAAATATGGCCTGGTGGATTTCGAGGCCTATTGCGTCGAATTGCTGGATTACACCGAGCGTTTCACCCGCAGCGAGATCACCAAGCTGCCGGACGGCGAATACGATTTCACCGACTATATCGACAACGACGGCATCGACCCCGGGCCAATTATTTTTAAGGTCAAGATCACCATCGCGGGCGATGGCATGGTGGTGGACTTCGCCGGCACCTCGCCCCAGGTCAGGGGCGCCATTAACTCGGTCTATCCCTTCACCGCCTCGGCCGCCTGGGCCTGTGTGCGCTCGATCCTGGATCGGGGCATTCCAAACAACGCTGGCTATTTCCGCGCGATCAAGGTGCTGACGCCGGAACGCTCCATTGTTAATTGCGCGCCCCCCTCGCCGGTGGCGGCCAGGGGATTGGCCGGCTTTCGCATCGCCGATACGGTGCTGGGGGCACTGGCGCAAATTGTGCCCCACCTGGTACCGGCCAGCGGCGGCAGTTCGCCCGACGCCGGCGTCAGCCTTGGTGGTTACCATGCGGACGGCAAACCGTTTGTGTATCTGGAATTCCTGGTTGGGTCCTGGGGCGGCGGGCCCTGGCGTGACGGTATGGACGCCTGCACCGGCATTATCGTCAACTATTCCAACACCCCGGTCGAGCTGTTGGAAAGCGAACAACCGCTGTTGGTGGAGCGCTACGGCTTTATTGAAGATACCGGCGGAGCCGGTGAATATCGAGGCGGCCTGACGCTGGAGCGGCACCTGCGGTTTCTGGGCGACGAAGGCACCATTCAGGTCCGCTCGGACCGCCGCGAAATCCCACCCTATGGCCTGGACGGCGGGGCGCCGGGCACGCCGTCGAATGTGCGCATACGCCGCGCCGGCGGCGAGATCGAGACGCAACCGTCCAAGTTCCTGACGACCCTGCGCCGCGACGACGTGTTAGAAGTGCGTCTGGCCAGCGGCGGTGGCTATGGCGACGCCCTGGCCCGCGATCCAGCGCGAGTGCTGGGCGATGTGCGCGAGGAAAAAATCACCCTTCGCCATGCGGCGGAAGCCTATGGCGTCATCATCGGCGGCACCCCGCCGGCCATCGATGCCGCCGCAACCGAAAAGCTTCGCGCCCAGCGGCGGGGGCCATAGATACCGCAATGGAGGCGGTCATTCGGCGCTGACGGGCCGGGCGGGCGCGGCATAACTTACCGCTGTCAATTTTCCATATCGAGTGCGTACCCGGCACCACGAACGGTGCGGATAGGATCCAAGGTGTCCGGCAGGTCGAGGGCCTTTCGCAGGCGGCGGATATGGACGTCGACGGAGCGGTCCTCGATATCCACGTCCCGGCCCCAGACCAGATCCAGGATCTGGGCCCGGGACAGGACCCGGCGCGGGCGTTCCATCAGGGTTAACAGCAGCCGGTATTCCGTCGGCCCCAAATGTATCGGTTGGCCCGCGCGCGTCACCTTGCGCTGTGCCAAATCCATGCTGATGCCACCATATTCAAGCGTCTCGTCCGCCAAGCCGGGGCGGCTGCGCCGTAACAGGGCGCCGACCCGCGCCACCATTTCCGCCGGTGAATAGGGCTTAACGACGTAGTCGTCCGCCCCGGTTTCCAAACCCCGAACCCGGTCCCCCTCTTCGCCCCGGGCGGTCAGCATTATGATAGGTACGCGCCTGGTTTCTGGCCTTGCCCTGAGGCGCCGGCAGATCTCGATGCCAGAGACCTGGGGTAGCATCCAATCCAGGATAATCAGGTCGGGCTCGATTTCCTCAACCAACTGCAAGGCGCGCTCGCCATCATCGGCGACCACTATTTGATAGCCGACCTTCTCCAGATTGTAGGAAAGCACCGCGACCTGGGCCGGCTCGTCCTCGACAATATAGATCAGCGGTTGCTTCACGATTCCGGTCTTTCGGTTGTCGCCGGATCAAGGACTGTGAAGCTGGTCGTGTCGCCCTTGGGGCGCGCATCACCGGGCAAATCACCCGTCACCATGAAATGTATCTGTTCGGCGATGCCGGTCACATGATCGCCGATCCGTTCCACATTCTTGGCCACGAACAAAAGATGCGTCGCGGCCGTAATATTGCGGGGATCCTCCATCATGTAGGTCAGAAGCTCGCGAAACAGGCTGTTGTAAACCTGATCGACTTCCTCGTCCCGGGCGCGCACATCGGCCGCCTTTGCCGCGTCGCGCTGGATATAGGCGTCCAACACATTCTTGATCATCACCTGAACCAATGCGGCCATGCGTGCGATTGACTGCGCCGTGCCGCCCAATGGTGGCCCCTTCGCCAACACGAAGGTCCGCTTGGCGATATTCTTCGCATAATCACCAACCCGTTCCAGGTTGGACGATATCTTCAGCGCCGCGACGATGATGCGCAAATCGTCCGCCATCGGCTGGCGCAACGCCAGCAACCGGATTGTGAAGCTGTGCAGTTCGTTTTCGATAGCGTCAATCCGGCGGTCTTTTTCGATAATACGGTTGGCCAACTCCACGTCGCGGCGTACCAAGGCACCGACGGCATCGGCCAGTTGGACTTCCGCCAAGCCGCCCATTTCCGCGATCATGTTGTCGAGCTTGGCCAGCTCTTCATCAAACGATTTGACGATGTGATCGGTTTCCATTGCCTAATCCCCTGTCTTCAACCAATACATTGTTCAGCCGATCCGGCCGGTAATATAAGCCTGCGTCCGCTCGTCTACCGGCTTGGTGAATATTTGCCCTGTTTCGCCTTGTTCGACCACCTCGCCCAAGTGAAAAAACGCCGTTCTTTGCGAAACCCGGGCTGCCTGCTGCATCGAATGGGTAACAATGACAATTGTATAGCGTTCGCGAAGATCATCGATCAACTCTTCCACCTTAGCCGTGGCGATCGGATCGAGAGCGGAACAAGGTTCATCCATCAAAATGACCTCGGGCTCGACGGCGATAGCCCGCGCGATACAGAGGCGTTGTTGCTGGCCGCCGGACAGGCCGGTGCCCGGCTCGTCCAGGCGGTCGCGCACTTCGTCAATCAGGCCGGCTCGGCGCAGGCTGGAATGGACGATGTCGTCCAACTCCGCCCGGCTGTTGGCCAGGCCATGGATGCGCGGGCCATAGGCGACGTTCTCGTACACGGATTTTGGGAACGGGTTGGGTTTTTGAAAAACCATGCCAACGCGGGCACGAAGCTCTACCACATCGATGGCACGATCATGGACATCAACGCCATCAAGGGTGATTTGCCCGCTGACGCGGCACCCCTCTATGACGTCGTTCATGCGGTTGAGACAACGCAGAAACGTGCTTTTTCCGCAGCCCGATGGTCCGATCAGGGCGGTGACCGTATTGGTCTCGATCGCGACATTGACCGCGAACAAGGCCTGCTTGTCTCCATAGCTGACATCAACCCCCGCCGCGCGCATTTTAATATCCGCGGGCGCCGCCTCTTGGTTACGCATGGCAATAGCACTCATCTTCGTTTGCTCCCATCTACCAACGTTGCTCGAACCGCCGCCGCAAAAGAACGGCGGCAAAGTTCATGACGACTAGAAATGCCAGCAAAACGACGATCGCGGCCGCCGTGCGCTCGGCAAAGGCGCGCTCGGGTGCGTCCGCCCAAAGATAGACCTGCACGGGCAGTACCGTTGCCGGGTCCGTCGGCCCCAGGGGCACATCAACGATAAAGGCGACCATGCCGATCATCAACAACGGCGCCGTTTCACCAAGGGCGCGGGCCATGCCAATGATGGTGCCGGTCAGAACGCCCGGCATGGCCAATGGCAAAACATGATGCGCCACCACCTGCATGGGACTGGCGCCAATGCCAAAGGCTGCATCCCGGATCGACGGTGGCACCGCCTGCAAGGCGGCGCGTCCGGCGATAATCACCGTTGGCAGAGTCATCAGGGCCAATACGATGCCGCCGACCAGCGGTGCGGATCGGGGCATCCCCGCGAAGCCGAGCAGGACCGCCAACCCCAGCAGGCCAAAGACAATCGAGGGCACTGCCGCCAGATTATTGATGTTGACTTCAATAAGGTCGGTCCAGCGGTTCCTGGGCGCGAATTCCTGCAGGTATACCGCGGTCATGACGCCCAGGGGAAAGGCCAGGGCGAGGCATATGGCGAGCGTTAAAAGAGAGCCGACGGCGGCGCCCAAAATACCCGCCAATTCCGGCTCCCGGCTATCGCCGGACAAGAAAAAACGCCAATTGAAACGCTGTTCGAGCTGTCCCTGGCTACGCAAAAGGTCCAGCCAGACGGCTTGTTTGGCGTTAATCCTGCCGCCATTGTCCGCGCCGCCCGCGACCAGTCCCTTGGCGTACATGTCCACATCATCCGATGCCGGCAACCAGAGCGTTCGCCGTCCGCCGATCAGGCTCTGATCCGCCAACAGCATATCCCGCAACTCGAACGTGGCGCCGACGCTGAGAAGTTTGCGCAGGGCGCGTCTGTCCCGCCGCCCCTTTACCTCCGGAAACAACGTGCCAAGGCCATCCTTAACCAACGCGCCATAATCGGCACGGGCCAACACATCCCCGTTGCGGGTACCGTCCGGGTCGATCAGGGCGCCATCAAAGTGAATTTCCAGGGCGATCTCCGTCTGGCCAAGCGCTGTATAGGCTATGCTAAAGATCGCGGCGAAAAGTCCGGCAAGGAAAAGCAACGCCACCGCCACCGCTATCATGCCATAGAGGCGAAAACGCCGCTCCGCCGCGTGGCGCCGCCGTAACCGATCCTTGGATTGTCGCCGCGCCGATGGGGCGGCCTGGTCCGTGGCAATTTCAGTCATATTTCTCTCGATATTTACGCACGGTCACCAGGGCCATCAGGTTCAAGCCCAGCGTCATGACAAAAAGCACCAGACCCAGCGCGAAGGCCGCCAACGTCTTGGCACTGTCGAATTCCTGATCCCCAACCAAAAGGGTGGCGATCTGCACCGTTACCGTGGTCACCGCCTGGAACGGATTGGCTGTCAGGTTCGCCGCCAGACCCGCCGCCATGACGACAATCATGGTCTCGCCGATGGCCCGGCTTACCGCCAGCAGAATACTGCTGATGATACCAGGCAGGGCCGCGGGCAAAACCACCTGACGGATCGTTTCTGATTGTGTCGCGCCAAGCCCATAAGATGCCTCGCGCAGGCTTTGCGGCACCGCCGTGATGACATCATCGGACAGGGACGAAATGAACGGGATGATCATGATCCCCATGACAAGGCCGGCCGCCAGGGCGCTTTCGCTGGAGACATCTAGGCCAAACGAGCCGCCGGTATCGCGGATTAAAGGCGCAACAGTCAGTGCGGCGAAAAATCCGTAGACCACGGTTGGGATACCCGCCAGGATTTCCAGCACCGGTTTAATCACGTCGCGGACGCGCCTGCTTGCGTATTCCGACAGATAAATCGCTGAAAAAAGGCCGGCGGGCACCGCCACCGCCATCGCAATGGCGCTGATCAGCAAGGTACCGGCAAAAATCGGCACCGCGCCAAAACTGCCCGACGAGCCGACCTGATCGGCCCGGAGTGCTGTCTGTGGGCTCCATTCAAGGCCAAACAGAAAATCCCAGAGCGTCACTTTTCCGAAAAACCGCAGCGTCTCGAAGACCAGCGATAACACGATCCCGATGGTGGTAAAGACGGCCACGGTCGAGGCGGCAATCAGGGCCACGCGTATATAACGTTCGACCGCCCGGCGGGCGGCAAAATTCGGCGCAACCCGCCGCCAGCCGCGCCACAGTCCGGTCCCGGCGACTGCAAGACTGACAATCACCAGACCGACAACGGCAATCCGGCGCAGCGCTAAATAATGGCTCGCCGCGGCGCTCAGGACGGCATCAGCCGCATGGTTGACGGCCACCCCATGGGCCAGATTTCTGAGATCGTCATAGGCAAGCCCCAGGCGCTCCGTCGGCAATACCCTGAAGTCTCCCGGCAGGGCCGAGAGCACCAACCAGCGGATCGCATGCGGTTCCACGGCAAGCCAGATGGCGATCACCGCCAGCCCCGGCAGGGCGCAGTTGAGCAGGACATAGCCGCCATAATGGTTTGGCAACGAGTGCAGTGCCCTGGCATCGCCGCCGGCAAGCGCAAGGGCCCGGCCGCGTCCCATCCGAAATCCAATCGCGGCCAGCGACAGGATCGCGAGAATGATAAGTAAATGGGACATCGGCCGGGCTAGAACTCAACGTTGACTTACATGGAAAGGTTGGCGAGGACCGCCGCCTGCGCCCGGACCTTGGCCCGGTCCGCATCCTGCAGCGGGATCAGGCCCTTGTCCGCCAGATAACCATCCGGGCCCCAGGATTTTTCCGAGGTGAACTCGGCCACGTAATCATGCAGGCCGGGGATTGTTCCGACATGGGCCTTCTTGACGTAAAAATAGAGCGAGCGGGAGATCGGGTATTTGCCCGCCGCAATTGCCTCGAACGCCGGTGCCATGCCGTTGACCCGGCTGCCCTGTAGCTTGTCCACGTTTTGGTCCAGAAAGCTGAAACCAAAGATGCCGAAGGCCGCCGGGTTGGTCTCCAGCTTCTGCACGATCAAATTGTCGTTCTCACCGGCTTCGATAAAGGCGCCGTCCTCACGCAGGGTATGGGCGACCGCCTTGAAGTGCTTTTTGTCGGTCTTGCGCAGGGCCTTTAGCATGGGGAACGTCTTGGCGCCGCTTTCCATGGCCACTTCGACGAAGGCATCGCGGGTGCCCGATGTGGGGGGCGGGCCCAGAACTTCGATCTTGCTCATGGGCAGCGAGGCATCAATGTCGTGCCATGTCTTGTACGGGTTTGCCACCAGCTCGCCGTCCACCGGCACCTGTTTGGCCAGGGCCAGAAAGAGCTGCTTGAGGTTAATCGACATCGGGCCCGCCGCGCGTGAGTTGGCCAGCACGATGCCGTCATAGCCGATTTTGACCTCGACGATATCGCCGACACCGTTCTTGGCGCAGCGCGCGACCTCGGATTGCTTGATCCGCCGCGAGGCATTTGTGATGTCGGGATGTTCGGCACCAAGACCGGCGCAAAACAGCTTTAAACCGCCGCCCGAACCGGTGCTTTCCACCACCGGGGTCTTGAAACTGGAGGTCTTGCCAAAGCGTTCCGCGACCGCCGTGGCGAAGGGGAAGACGGTGCTGGATCCGACAACTCGGATCTGGTCCCGGGCCGTGGCCGCGTTGGTGGCCATCACTGCCGTAAGGGCCGCCAATAGCAATATTTTCTTGAGCATGAAATACGTTCTCCTGTGCTCGCTTTAGGTTTCGGCGGTCAATTCCGCCGTGACCTGTACTAGCCCGCGAACGTTGCTCTTTTATGACATCTATATTGCAGTTTTATGACAGAGACGGGGGTTTGATGATCTGTTTCCGGGTAGGCAAAAAGACGGTGAATGTGTTGCCGCGTTCGGCGCTGCTTTCGACGGTCAAGCGGCCGCGATGGTGATTGACGATGTGCTTGACGATGGCAAGCCCCAGGCCGGTTCCGCCCATATCGCGCGAACGTCCCTTGTCTATGCGGTAGAAACGCTCGGTCAGCCGCGGCAATTGTGCCGGCGCGATCACCTCGCCTTGATTGGTGACCGCGATGGCGATGCCCGGTCCACCGACATCCGGTATCCGGGACAGCGGTTTCGCCCGCGCCACGACCGGGGCATCGGCATGGCCGTATTTAACAGCGTTGACGAAAAGATTATGGAAGACCTGGATCAGTTCGTCCCTGTCACCCGGCACGCTGACAATTTCAGCGTCCAGGTCCAGGGTGATGTTGATCCCCCTTGCCGCCGCCCTTGCCGAGACTGACTTTTTCACCTCGGCCAGCAATGCCGCGATATCCACGGCGCCGGTGGGCGGAATATGCTCGCCGGCCTCGACCCGGGACAGCGACAACAGATCATCGACCAACCGGGCCATGCGCTTGGCCTCGCCGTCCATGATATCCAGAAATCGTATCCGCGCCTCGCCATCATCGCGCGCGGGGCCCTTGAGGGTTTCGATAAAGCCGATCAGGGAGGCTAGCGGCGAGCGTAATTCGTGGCTGACGTTGGCGACAAAATTCGCCCGCATCCGCTCCGCTTCGCGCGCCGCCGTGACGTCATGCAACAGGCAAAGCGCCCAAGAGCGATCATGATCGTGATCGCCATCGCCATCACCAGAACCATCACCGGCACCGGGCGGCAGGCTGGCGACGTGTACTTCAAAGGTCTGCTGGACCGGCACGGCCAGGGTAACCACAGCATCGGCAATCGGGGCGCCGGCAAGAACCGCGCCCACGGCATCCAGAACCTGCGGATGGCGTAACGACATCGCCAGGTCGCTGCCCTTGGCAAGCGCACCAAAAAAAACCCGGGCCGGCCTGTTCGCGGCCACCACCCGGCGCCCGCCATCAATCAGAATGGCGGGATCCATCAATGCTTCAAGCAGGGCGTCCATGTTCTGGTCCGTCATCTTCGCGCCCGCTCACGCTGGTTTCTGCCGGCTCCAGGATGACCGGCAAAGAGAGCCCGGTCAATATCACGCCGTCCGCCGGGGCATGGCAAACGGCCGCACGAAATTTGGAGTGAAGCGGCCAAATCGATCCGGACGGATCAGATGCAAACGAAGCTGGAATTTGGCGGGCGCGACTGGAAATAGTTGGAACCATTTGATCGATATTCCGGTGGAGTGGAATGCGGCATTGGCGGGTCGTAAAAAAAAATTCACGATCATCTTCGCTATCGCCGTAGCAAAATGTCTGCTTCTGAGGGTATAGCGGACGTTTCTTAGCGTTCAACCAAACGTCGGCTTTGTGCCAAAAGCGGACATCGGTAAACCATAGAGCCGCCGATAGCTCGTCAAATCCCTTTAATGGCGTAGGTTTCTAATGGCGTAGGTTTCGATTTTCCTGTTCTTATGATGCTGCAGACTATTTTGGTGCGCCTAATCCGCCGCCTTGATCAGTTCTTCCATCGCGTCGAAGCACGGTGGCCAAAAGCCCGATAGGAGGCCGACAGCCTCCTGCTCCGAAATTTCGGAACGATTACCGTCGGCGTCATGGGCCTGGCCCATCGTATAGCGCAACTCGGTTCCAGACTCCGTCTCCACCAGATGATAGGTCTCCGGCATGCTTATGTCTTCACGCGCCGGGTCCCCGATGCGGGTAGAAAAATAGTTGAAGGGCTCCCAGTCGGTGACCCGGTAGCGAAAATCTGCCGCCTCGTGCGCGCAGTGATAATCCGAGCCGGTGCCGATGCGGCCCTCGGGGCGTTCGACAGTCACCGAACGCATGCCCAACATCCAGCGTTGTTTGAGTTCCGGTGCGGTCAACGCCTCCCAAACAACCGCAATCGGTAGGTCGAAATGACGGCGATAAGTCCAGACGCCATCTTCTTCCTTCATGAAATGACGTTCGCGGTTGGCTCGAAATTTCTCCCAAGCTTTGGCCAGGTCGTAGACTTGCATTGAAACCTCGCCAAAATGCTCGAACCGCTGCGAGTACGGCACGAGTGCCGCCTCGATCCCCATGGCCTCGACCGCTGCATCGCTGAACAGCGCATAGCTTCGCACGCCGGTGGTTTCGCTTACGTCGGTTTTGGCCATGCGGTGAACCAGAATGACATCAGCGCCGGAGATGTCTTTCACCGGGCCAATCTGCGTCTCATCGAATTCACCGTGGTGGGCCATGATTTTCAGATCCAGCATACCGACATTGGCGCATGCCTGGCATGGACAAGTGGTGTTGGCGATGATGTTCTGTCGGAGAGTGGTAAACGCGTTGTAGAGGTTCTCGCAGATCGTGAGAAAAGTCTCACCGGAGGGAAATTCCTGCTGCGTCGAATAGGCCAGCACAGCATCCCCGTCCAGCTTCCAGAAATGGAGCGGCTCGCCCACCTGCTCTACCAGGGAACTCAACAGCGATTGCAAGATGGGATTGGCGTGGCCCAGTTCAGAAGATGTCAGGAACCGGGTATAACCGGAGATATCGGCGATTAGAAGATAACCAGTATGAATCGTCATCGAAGAATTCCAGACTATTGATGAGTTGGCGGTTTACGACGCCGCCCTTAGGGATGAAAGCCATCATGTGCCAAAGAAAACCTGCGATTAGCCTAAGGCTCTCGGCGGCGCAACGGTGTATCAAAAATGTCGTGCGACAGTCTCTTGGCAACCTCAGGGTTGCTGAAGATGACATCTCGAATGTTGCCGGCGTCGGAGGCCAGGTAATGATCGCCGTGCGCAACACCGACACAATGGCGTGGGGCCCACAAGTTCCGGTTCGACGACCGGGAATGAAGCGTCACGGGTTGATACAAAATGCTAAGGAGCAATTCAAAACGCGGCTTTCCATTGCTCGGTCTCTACGAACCACCGCTCTTCGCAGACCTTTCCTTCGGTGAACCGAAACAACACCGTAAGTTGGCTGCCTAACGGAACCTTGTCGCTCTTCCACTCGACGACAGACACTATTTCCCCGGTGTCGCCGATCTCGCGGATCGAGGTGATCTCGAACCCAGGCGGCAATATTGCGCCCAGATTGTCGAGCATCTTTCGAAAGGCGATTTTTCCTTCGAGCACGTCATTTTGACCAGGCATTACGAAGGTTATATCTTCGACATAGTCCGCCAGCAGCGCATCCCAGTCCCCTCGCGCGACCGCTTCCCATCCTCGTTTCACGACTTCAGCATCGCTTGTCATGGCATCACTCCTCCCTATTCGGTGAGACATTCAACCCATCCTCGGCCAAACTGTCAAACGCGGCCTTAAGCTAGTCCCTGATGACTGTTGTGGGTCAAAAGCGGAAATCAGCTAGGTGATGGCGCAATGTCCGAAACGAGGATAGGAGCGGACATCGATCCCTATCCGGCTATAGCGAACAACGGGCGTGAAACCACCACTCATCAACGGTTACAGTAATGTTGGGCGCATCTTGGATGGAAGTGGTGATTGGGGGGAGAAATGGTGGGCGCGACAGGGATCGAACCTGTGACCATTCGATTAAAAGTCGAATGCTCTACCAACTGAGCTACGCGCCCTCGCGGGGTATTTATCTTGCTGGTCCCGAAAGATCAAGGGACTAGCTTAAATGAGGTTGATATCGCCGGTAGCCGCCATCTTCGCATGCTCGGCGGCGAAATTATCCAGGCGGCCCTGCTGTATGGCGGTGCGCAAATTGGCCATTAAATCCTGATAATGGGTCAAATTATGCCACGTCGCCAACATGGAACCCAGGATCTCCTTGGCGCGGAACAGGTGATGCAGATAGCCGCGGGAATAATGCCGGCACAGCGGGCAGCGGCAGTCCGCGTCCACCGGGCGTGGATCGTCGGCGTGGCGGGCATTACGGATATTCAGGGTGGCGCGGGGGGTGAACAATTGCCCCGTGCGGCCCGACCGGGTGGGCATGACGCAATCGAACATATCGACACCGCGCTGCACCGCCCCGACGATATCGCCCGGCCGCCCCACGCCCATCAGATAACGAGGCTTGTCCCGGGGCAAATGCGGCACGGTCGCCTCCAGGGTGGAGAAGGTCAATGCCTGCCCCTCGCCCACCGCCAGACCGCCGATGGCGTAGCCGTCAAAACCCAGTTGCAACAATTGGACGGCTGATTCAGCCCGCAAATCGGCGTACATGCCGCCCTGTACAATGCCGAACAGGGCATAGCCCGGCCGATCCACGAAGGCCGCCCGGCAGCGTTCGGCCCAGCGCATGGATAGCTGCATGGAGGCCGCCGCGACTTCTTCAGTGGCGGGAAACGGGGTGCATTCATCAAACGCCATGGTGATATCGGCGTCGAGCAGATGCTGCACCTCGATACTGCGCTCTGGACTCAGGTGCATTTCACTGCCATCGATGTGGGACTTGAAGGTCACCCCGACCTCGTCCATTTTACGCAGGTTGCTTAGGGAATAGACCTGAAAACCGCCGGAATCCGTTAAAATTGGTCGCTGCCAATGCATGAAATCATGCAAACCGCCAAGCCGCGCCACCCGTTCCGCGCCGGGCCGCAGCATCAGGTGATAGGTATTGGCCAGGACAATATCCGCCCCGGTCTCTACCACCGCCTCGGGCGTCATGGCCTTCACGGTGGCGGCGGTGCCGACGGGCATAAAGGCCGGTGTGGCGATGGCGCCATGGGCCGTGGTGACCTGTCCCGTCCGCGCGGCGCCATCCTGGGCGAAGACCTGAAAATCATAGGTTGTCATCAGGCTGCCTGCCGCCGTGCTTCAAGTTCCAGCAAACAGCCATCGCCGTAGGAGTAAAAGCGGTAACCCCCTTGAATGGCATGGGCATAGGCCGTCTGCATACGGGCCAAACCGGCGAAAGCCGCGATCAGCATGAACAAGGTGGAGCGGGGCAGATGAAAATTCGTCAACAACAGATCCACCACGCGAAATTCATAGCCCGGCGTAATGAAAATATCCGTCTCGCCCACGAAGGGCGCCAGAATATCGCCCGCAATGGCATTTTTTGCAGCGCTTTCCAACAATCGTAACGAGGTGGTGCCCACCGCCACGACCCGCCCGCCCCTGGCCTTGGTTGCGCGAATTTGTTGGACCGTAGCCTCATTCACCTGGCCCCATTCGCTATGCATCACATGCGCATCGGTATCGGCCACGGAAACGGGCAGGAAGGTCCCCGGCCCCACGTGCAAGGTAACCTCGGCCCAGCCCACACCGGCCTGGCCCAGCCGCGCCAACAGGTTGTCGGTGAAATGCAGGCCGGCGGTCGGCGCCGCCACGGCGCCGTCGTGGCGGGCCAATATGGTCTGATAATCCACCCGGTCCTGGGCATCAACGGCCCTTTGTTTGCGGATATAGGGGGGCAGCGGCAAGGTACCGTGGGTTTCCAGAGCCGCCATCAGGGCCGCATCGTCCATGCCAAAATCCAGCACCACCTGGCCATCCGTATGGGGGGCCTGCACAATAGCGGTGAAATCATCAGCGATGACCAGATGGTCGTCCGCCCGCAGACGCCGGGCCGGGCGCGCGAAAGCCTGCCAACGGCCCTGGCCCAAGGCTTGATGCAGGGTCAATTCAATACGCGCCGCGCCGCGCCGGGCCTCTAACTGCAGAGGCAGTACCCGGGTATTATTAAAAATCAGCAGATCTCCGGACTGTAACAGGTCCGGCAGGTCGCGGATTGCCTGATCGTGCAAGCCCGCATGAGCCTCTGAAGTATCAACAGAATTGTCTACGTACAGCAATCGGGCACTGTCGCGCGGCCGCGCCGGGCGCAGCGCAATGGCCGCTGGCGGCAGTTCAAAATCGAATAGATCGACATCCATGGTCCGGCGTTCCACTATCCGCTCGAAAGTGCCCCTCGTAGGCGCCCTTGGCCCCAGGCTCGAACGCGTCTTGGGGGTGTTGCCGCCTGGCGCCTATTTCACGTCGGCGGCAATCCGCATCGAGATGATTTTGTCCGGGTCGCTGACTGCGCCGCTGCCGGCCGCACCCATTTTGATTTTGTCCACCGCATCCATACCGTCGGTGACCTGACCCCAGAGGGTGTATTGTCCATCCAGCCAGGGCGCGGCCTTGAAAACAATGAAGAACTGGCTATCGGCGCTGTTGGGATCGGCTGCACGCGCCATGGACAAGGCACCGCGCAAATGCTTCTCGCTAGAGAATTCGGCATCCAGGTGCTGGCCGGAGCCGCCCGTACCGGTCCCCGTCGGGTCACCGGTCTGGGCCATGAAATCCTTGATTACCCGGTGAAAGACGATGCCATCGTAAAATTTTTCCCGCACCAACTCCTTGATGCGTGCGACATGCGTCGGCGCCAGGTCGGGACGCATTTCGATTGTCACTCGACCGTCCTTTAATTCCAGATAGATCGTATTCTCCAAGTCAATCGCTCCCGCTTGCATGGCCGGCAATGTTACGGCCAAGATAATTCCAAAAATTAATCTTCTTAACAGCATGTTAGCGCCTTTTGTTAAACTAATTTATTAGCTCGAAGACAGCTCACAAAGAGCTATCTCAGACGCGGCCGACCCGCTCGTACAGCCGCTTTACCACGCGCGGCGAGACAAAGGCCGAGATATCCCCATCTAACCGGGCAATCTCTTTTACCAGACGTGAGGCAATGAATTGATACTTGTCATTGGCCATCAGGAATACGGTCTCGATTTCCGAATTCAGGCGAAGGTTCATCCCGACCATCTGGAATTCGTACTCGAAGTCGGACACGGCCCGCAAGCCGCGAACGATGATCCCGGCTTTGTGCTGCTCGGCACAGTGCATCAACAGATTGTCGAAGGGATGCACCTCGATCGTACAGTCGTGCAACTTGCCCTTAATCGCTTCCAGTTCTTCGCTGACCATTTCCACCCGCTCATCCAGGGTGAACATGGGTCCCTTGTCGCGGTTAATCGCAACACCGATAACCAATCGATCAACCAACTTGGTGGCGCGCTGAATGACATCGCTGTGCCCCAAGGTGATGGGATCAAAAGTTCCCGGATATAGGCCGATACGCTCCTTCGACAAGATAGCCTCCTACTAACCAACCGACAAATCGTAGGGGATCAGTAACCTGTTGCGGCAAACTTGGAAAGAGTGAAAACGATGGATCCCGGAACTGCTCTAATTATTCTCCGTCGGTATCGGCCCCGCCGCCGCTGTCGCCGGAACTTTCGGGTCCATCATCGGTGCCGGCAATATCTTCGGCAACATCTTCAGCAATAATATCATCATCGATATCGCTATCCTCGCTGCCGTCGGCGCTGGCCTGCTCCGACAACCAGGCAATAGAAACCACCCGTTCGTTCGGTTCTACATCGAACAAGGTCACCCCTTGGGTATTTCGGCCCGCGATGCGGATATCATGCACCGGAATGCGGATCAGACGCCCGGTATCGGTCACCAGCATGATGTGATGGTCTTCCGCCACCGGCGCGGATGCCACGACCGGGCCATTGCGGTCCGAGGTTTCGATATTGATGATGCCCTGGCCGCCGCGCCCGGTAATGCGGTATTCATAGGCCGAGGTTCGTTTGCCATAGCCATTTTCGGTAATAGAAAGGACGAACTGTTCGCTTGCGGCCATCGACTCGGCCTGCGGCGGCACTGGTAACGGTTCGGCGCCGCCCTCGCCCTCGGCCCGGCGCTTGGCGTTAGACCAGCGCAAATAACTGTCCCGCGTATCGCCATCGGCTTCCACATGGCCAAGGATCGACATGGCGATCAATTCATCATCGCCAATCAATCGAATGCCCCGCACACCCACCGAATCCCGGCTTTTGAAAACCCGGACATCAATCACCGGGAAACGGATACATTTACCCCGCAGCCCGGACAGCAGAATGTCGTCATTGGCGCCACAGATGGCCACCCCGATAATGCGGTCGCCTTCCGGCAACTTCATGGCGATTTTGCCGTTTGCCTGGACCCGTTGGAAATCCGCCAGATCGTTGCGCCGGACAGAGCCCGAGGCGGTGGCGAACATGACATAACGGTTGGCCCACTCCGCCTCATTTTCCGGCAGGGGCAGAACCGTGTGAATGGTTTCCCCCGCTTCCAACGGAAACAGATTAATCATGGCCTTGCCCCGCGCCTGAGGTGCCGCCAAGGGCAAACGATAGACCTTCAGCTTGTAAACCTTGCCGGTGGAAGAAAAGAACAACATCGGCGTATGCGTATTGGCGACAAACAGCTGGCTGACGAAATCCTCGTCCCGGGTCGCCATGCCCTGGCGCCCCTTGCCGCCCCGGCGTTGCGGCCGGTAGGTGGAAAGCGGCACCCGCTTGACATAGCCATTGTGGGAAACCGTCACCACCATTTCTTCGCGCTGGATCAGGTCTTCATCATCCTGGTCGGCGCCCCCTTCGATGATCTCGCTACGCCGTGGCGTGGCGAAGCGTGCTTTTATGTCCGTCAGTTCCTCGCGGATGATGCCCCGCAAACGGTCTTCGGAACGCAGAATGTCAAGATAATCGAGAATTTTCGTACCCAGTTCCTGCAATTCCTGACCCACTTCATCGCGGCCCAGGGCGGTCAGCCGTTGCAGGCGCAAATCCAGGATGGCGCGGGCTTGTATCTCGCTCAAACGATAGACGCCATCGGTAACCTTGCGGCCAGGCTCGTCGATCAGTTGGATCATCGCCTCTACTTCATGGGCCGGCCATGCCCGTTCCATCAACTGGGCCCGCGCCGTGGCCGGGTCCGAGGCGCCCCGGATCAGGGCAATGATGGCGTCGATATTGGCCACGGCAATGGCCAAACCGGCCAGGACATGGGCCCTCTCGCGCGCCTTGCCCAACAAATATTTGGTCCGCCGGGTAACGACGACTTCCCGTGAATCGACAAAAGCGGCGATCAATTGGGCCAGATTCATCAATTCCGGGCGGCCGTGGTTCAAAGCCAGACTGTTGACCCCGAACGAGGTCTGCAATTGGGAAAACCGGTACAACTGGTTCAACACCACATCCGCCATGGCGTCGCGTTTCAATTCGATCACCACGCGGACACCGTTACGGTCGCTTTCATCGCGCAGATCCGAAATCCCCTCGATCCGCTTGGCGCGCACGGCCTCGGCGATTTTTTCGATCATGCCGGCCTTATTCACCTGATAGGGCATTTCCGTGACGATGATGGCTTCCCGGTCCTTGCGGATGGTCTCCACGTTCGTGCGGGCCCGCATGACGACGGAGCCGCGCCCGGTACGAAATGCCGACAGGATACCCGCCCGGCCCAAAATAAGGCCCCCGGTGGGAAAGTCCGGGCCCAGGACGTATTCCATCATGCCATCGACAGTAATCTCGCGATCGTCAATATAGGCGCAACAGGCATCAATGATTTCGCCCAAATTGTGGGGTGGAATATTGGTCGCCATGCCGACGGCGATGCCGCCCGCGCCATTGGCCAGTAGGTTCGGAAACATAGCGGGCAGGACAATAGGTTCAGAGGCGGAACCATCATAATTGTCCTGAAAATCCACCGTATCCTTGTCGATATCGGCCAGCAGCATTTCAGCCGGCTTATCCATCCGCACCTCGGTGTAACGCATGGCGGCGGGACGATCACCATCCATGGAGCCGAAATTGCCCTGACCGTCCAGCAGCGGCAAGCGCATGGCGAAACTTTGCGCCATACGCACCATGGCGTCATAGATCGCCTGGTCGCCATGTGGATGGTAGCGGCCCATGACATCACCCACGACGCGGGCTGATTTCCGGTACGGTTTGTCCGAGGTATAGCCCGCCTCATGCATGGCAAAAAGAATGCGGCGATGCACCGGTTTCAGGCCATCGCGGGCATCGGGAATAGCCCGGCTAACGATCACGCTCATGGCGTAATCGAGATACGAGCGGCGCATTTCGTCTTCGATGGCTATGGGCAGGACGGCATCGCCATCGCCGCCATCGGATGGCGGCAGGACGGGCGGCGCCATGGGTGGCTCGGTAGGTGGTGTCTGGCTGTCGTCAGTCAATTTGATCGGTCCCAACAGGTAGCTTTCGACGGTCGGCGTCGAACAAGTGCAAATGGCTTTGGTGCCTGAAGTCGCTATCGCGAGATATTGCGGGGCAAGGCAGATCAATATACCAAGTCTTGCGGTTTTCAGCAATCTTTGGCCACCGAAATCAGGCCCGAAAAACCGCCCTTTTGCGACATTTTTTAACGCTTTTCGGAAAATATTCGAAAGCTAGCTTCGGGCCCCGCCCCTGGCCTCGGAATTGCGGGCCGCACTGGGCATTGCCGGTACCTTTTGCTTGCGTTCGCGCAACAGCAGGGCCGGCAGCATGGCAACAAAATAGACCAGTCCCAGGTATAGAAATACATCCCGGAAAGCCAGCATGGAGGCCTGGGCATAAAGACTGTCACCCAGCATATACAAAGCAACCTGAGGGTGCATTTCAATCGGCCAGCCCAACTGCGACAACAGGCCTGACAGGCGCTGCATCAGTTCCTGAGTCAGGATATTGTCCGGGGTCTGCATGCCGGCAAGGGCCTGCGAAAACACCGCTGTACGATGCTCCAATGCCACGGCGATCAAATTGACCCCCAAGGCCCCCCCCAAAATACGCATGAAGTTGACGGCGCCCGAACCCTGGCTCAACAGCGGGCCGCTCAGACTGCGCAGGGCGGTGACATTGATGGTGGGAATAACAAAGGCCAGGCCAATGCGTCCCACCACCAGCCATGACGCAAAGGTCCAAAACGGTGTATCGGTATGAGCCGAAGTCATCAATAGAGCTGAAGCGGCAAAGGCGAACAACCCACCCAAAATAAGCCAATGACGGGGCAACCGGTCCGCCAGGCGGCCGCCAACGGGCATCAGCAGCATCATGGTAAGACCCGCCGGCACCATCAGCAGGCCCGAGCGGGTCGGCGAATAGCTTTGCACCGTCTGCACAAACAGCGGAATAAGATAGGTGGTGCCATACAGACCCGCGCCAAGGGCCATGCGCACGACCGCCGCCGCGGCAAACTCCCGGTTCAGGAACAGGCGCAACTGCAGGATTGGATCAGGCACCCGCCACTCCCACCACAAAAACGATAGCAGCGACAATGCGAAAATAGAGAAATAGACGGCTATAATCGGGGCATGCCAGCCTTCGCGCTGGCCCGACGACAGCCCGATCAACAGTGAGCCGACAAACGTCACCAGCAGCACCAAACCGGTCCAATCAAAGCGCGGTTTGACATCTTCGCCTGAACGCCACGGCATGAACAACCAGGCCAGAATGCTGCCCAGGCCAGCCACCGGTACCGAGGTGAAAAAGACGTAATGCCAATTGAAACCATCAAGCAACACGCCGCCCAAGGTCGGTCCCAGGGTCGGGGCAACGACAACGCCAAGGCCAAACAGGCCCATGGCCTTGCCGCGCTGGTGAACCGGAAAAATCTGGTACATCAAGACCATGGACAAGGGCTGAACCAGACCCGCGCCGGTACCCTGCAACAGGCGCGCCACGATCATCGTCTCGATGTTGGCGCTGAGACCGCCCATGACGGCGCCAATGGTAAAGATCGACATAGCGCCAAGATAGGTGGCGCGCATGCCGAAGGTGCGGACGAACCAGTCGTTCAACAGCATGGCCACGGTCATGGCCGCGATATAGCCCGTCGCCAGCCAATGCACCGTATCCTGGCCAACCCCGAATGCCCCCATGATCACCGGTATGGCCACATTGATCATGGTGGCGTTCAACAGCATCGCCACCACGCCCAGGATTGCCGTAAATGTCACGAAGACCCGGTATTTGGGGCCATAGCGTTCAAACAACGCCTCAATGGCGGCGGTAGGCACGGCCCCCCCGTCAGCTCGGCCGCGGCCGGGCCCGGGGCAGCGTTTGTGGCTGCGCCATTGCCTTGGGCTTGCGTTTGCGCAACAAAATAGCCGGTATCATGGTCGCGAAATAGACCAAGGCAATGAACAGGAAAACATCGCGAAATGCCATCATGGAGGCTTGAGCATAGACACTGCGGCCAACCAGATAAAGCGCCCCGGCCGGGGTCATCTCAAGGGGCCAGCCCAACTGGCTCAACTTGTGGGCAAACTGCGTCATAAGGTGCATGGCGGTGAAATTGTCCGGCGTTTGCAGGCCCGCGAAAGCGTCGGAAAAGAAAGCCGTGCGCTGCTCCAACAACATCGCCATCAGATTGACGCCCACCGCCCCCCCCAATTGACGGGTGAAATTGATCGCGCCCGCGCCCTGGCTCAATTGCTCCGGCCGCAAGGTGGCCACGGCAGTAACGGTCAGGGTTGGCATGATCGCCGCCAGGCCGACGCGGCCGATCATGATCCAGATCGCAAAAGTCCAAAATGGCGTATCCGTATGCACCTGGATCATCAAAAGGGACGAGGCCCCAAAGGTAAACAGACCGAACATAACCAATTGATAGGACGGCAACTTGTCGGACAGATAGCCCGCGATGGGAAACGAAATCATCATCAAAATTCCGCCGGGCACCATCAAAAGCCCGGATCGCGTCGGGGTATAGCCTTGTACCGTCTGCACAAATAACGGGACGACGTAGATCGATCCAAAAAGACCGGCCCCCAGCACCATGCCGACAATAGCGGCGGCAGTGAAGCTACTGTTATTGAATACCCGCAACTGCATAATGGGTTCGGCTGTTGTCAGTTCCCAAACAATGAAAGCCAACCCGCTGACCGCCGCCGCCGAGAAATAGACCGCTATAATGGGCGCGCCCCAGCCCTCGCGCTGACCGCTGGACATACCTGTCAGAATCGCGGAAACGAAAATGATCACCAGGACCAGACCGGTCCAATCAAACACCGGCAATGGCCCCTCGCGCTTGCGGCTGGGCATGAAAACAAGGGCCAATAATACGCCCGCCGCCGCCACCGGTACCGACATAAAAAAGACGTAGCGCCAATTGAACAGATCCAGCAGCACCCCGCCCAAGGTCGGACCCAGTGCCGGCGCAACGATGATCCCGACGCCGAACAACCCCATGGCCCGGCCCCTTTGTTCCACGGGAAATACCTGAAACATCAAGATCATGGACAGAGGCTGCACCATCCCGGCCCCCAACCCCTGCAGAATACGGGCGGCAATCATGGTATCGATGCTGTTGCAAAGCCCGCCCAACACGGCCCCGAAGGTAAAAATCGCCATGGCCGCGAGGTAGGTCGCCCTTTCACCAAAGGCCCGCACCGACCAGTCGTTGATCAGCATGGATATGGTCATGGCCGCGATAAAGCCGGTGGAAAGCCAATGCACGACATCCTGACCCACGCCAAATGTGCCCATGATCACCGGGATAGCCACATTGATCATGGTGGCGGTCAAGACCATGGCCATGGTGCCAAGCATGGCCGTAAAGGAAAGGTAGAAGCGGTAGCGCGGACCGAACCGCGCGAACATTGCCTCAATCGCGGGTGATCGCAATCTCAACCTCTACCATCATTCCCGGCCGCAATAGGCCATTGACCTGCGGCACGGTAATTTTGACCGGCAGCCGCTGGGTAATCTTGGTGAAGCTGCCAGAGGGGTTTGGGCTGGGTAGCAAGGCAAACTGATTGGTCGCCGCATTGCCGATCCGAACCACTTCGCCAATAATTTCAAGGTCTGGATAGGCATCGATAGAAATTTTTGCCTTGGCGCCTAATTTGACGTCGCGGATATCGGTTTCCTTGATGTTCGCCTCAATCCAGATCACCGATGGATCGTGCAACAACAACATGCGCTGTCCCCGCGCCACATATTCACCGGGATCAATAAAGATGCGATCCACCTTGCCCGCGTTGGGCGCCTTGATGATACGGTCAGCGAGATCGAGCTGTTGCCGTTGGTATTGTGTTTTCAGGCGCTCTTCGTCAAACCGCAGGCTGGCGACCCGGCCCTGCAGGATTGCCATGCGTTGACGATCCGCCTGGGCCTCGATGACGGCGGCATTGGCCTGTGCCACATCCGCCTCAAGTTTCAAAACCTTTTGCCCCGCAATGCGATAAGCGGTGCGCAAGGTTTCCCAACGTTGCCGCGAGATCACCTTTTTCAACATCAGGGACTGGGCCCGCTCGAAATCGATACGGATTTGCTCCATCTCCGTATCCATACCGGTTTTTGCCGCCTGGGTCGCGGTCAAGGCGGCGCGGCTGGCATCATAACGGCCTTTGGTTTGTTGACCGATCATGTGGACTTCAGCTTGAATTCGTTCCCGCTCCGCCTGCAAGGAACTTCGCTGGGCAACTATTTCCTGTAAGTGCAAAGCTGAATCGCGGCTATCTATTAAGACCAAAGGTTGGCCGGCGCTTATCTGACTGCCCTCTGAAATGGGAACCTTGGTGACCCACCCGTCAATCCGCGAGGATATCATGATCATGTCCGCCTTGATCCGGGCATCATAGACGACAACATTGGTGTAGCGGCCATAGACCCAGTAAATCAGACCGGCAACGCCGACCACGACGGCAGCCACTAATAAGACCCGGCCGATGCCGCGGCGCAGACGCGATTGCCCCTGGGGCAGAGTGCCTTCGAGGGAGTCGGCCTGTGCGCCGGCCTGTGCGCCAGCCTGCACATCTCCCGCCCGCCCGTCATCCGCCTGCTGGGTCGTCGATTTATCGTTCACCTGACTAATCCGATCCTATATTCAATCCTGGCGCCGCATCGCGACCCGACATGGCGGTCTCGGCCTGAAGCTGTATGCGGTCAAAAATCGCCAAACAATGCGCCAGATCGGCATCCGAAATGCCGGCCAGGTGCTCGCTCCTTAATTCCACGGCGACATCGTCCAAAACCCCGATCATACGCCAACCCTCGTCCGTCAAATGCACCGTCTTGCCGCGCCGGTCGGCTTCGTCCTGGCGGCGCTCGATCAAACCCTGGCTTTCAAGTTTATCCAGGATATGCACCAGGGTAGGCCCTTCGATACCGACATGGCCCGCCAGGGCCTTTTGCTGCTGGCCATCGGCGCCTCGTTGCAGATGCATCAAGACGACCCAACGGGCCTGCGTTAGGCCATGGGGGCGCATTTTTTTATCCAGGCGGGCGCGCCATAGCCGGGCCAACCGGCCTAGACGAAAGCCGAATTGCTCCCGTACATTCATGTTCTCGCCATTTTTTAGACTATCCATTCCGATGTCACCAAAATCCTTGAACACAAGTTGCCACCTAATGATTAGCATCCTATTAATGTGGAAGCAACTCATACCAACCAGCGCTGATAGGAACCTGCTGAGATCATCTCCGGTTGGTATTTTCCCATACTTGGTAAACCGCCTTGGCAATGGCATAAACTGCCGGAGATTTGAAACCATTGACGAAGGAACACATCATGCTACTCGACGTCCGCACCTACACCTGCCGTCCAGGCACCATCGCCAAACATCTGGCATTGTATGCAGAGAAAGGCTTTGCACCGCAGTGCCGCAATCTGGGTCAGCCCCTGGCCTACATGAAAACGGAAACCGGCAACCCAAATCAGTACATGCACATCTGGGTGTACGAAAATGCCGGCGACCGCGAGGCGAAGCGGGCCGCCCTGTGGGCCGATCCGGACTGGATTGCCTATACCCAAGCCTCGGCCGCGATGGGCGCATTGGACAAACAGAAAAACGTATTGATGACGCCAACGGATTTTTGCCCGATCAAATAATCTCCCGCGTCAGGAGCGGGGCGGTGACCAAACCTGGCACCGCCCCGGCCCGGCCTGTGACGGCCCCACCGTGTTTAACCGGCCACGTTTGCCCGACCATGTTTAACCGACCATGACGATGGCCCCGCACTTGACCGGGCAGGTACGACGCGCCAATGATTGCTTGGGCGCAGACCACAACCACGAAAGATGACGGCCATGACCTTGCGACTTGACGACCATTTCAAATTTGGTGTTCAGACCATGCATCGGCGGACCGAGCCGGCGGAAGGGTTATGGTTACCGGAGGCGGAAGATGGCCGCGCCATGGTCGAATTGGTCGATCGTCTGGGGTACGATTCCCTGTGGGTCGGCGACCATTTATCATTCGCCATTCCTATCCTCGACCCCTTTATTCAACTGGCCCAGGCTGCGGTCTACAGCTCCCGTTTAGCACTTGGTGTCGGCGTCTATCTATTGCCCCTGCGCCATCCCGGACCGGTTGCGAAACAAATAGCCAGTCTGGATCATCTGTCCGCCGGCCGATTGATCCTTGGGGTCGGCGTGGGCGGTGAATTCAAGACCGATTTCCAGGTCGCCGGCGTCTCGCCATCGGAACGCGGCGCCCGCCTGACCGAAAGCATTCATGTCCTGCGGAAATTGTGGAGCGGCGAAGCCGTCTCCCACGACGGCAGCTATTTCCCGTTCCCGGAATTGACCATGTCGCCCCCGGCCCGCCAGGTGGGCGGTCCGCCAATCTGGTGCGGCGGCCGATCCGCCGCCGCCCTGCGCCGGGCCGGTGAAATCGGTGATGGCTGGCTGTCCTATGTGGTCACGCCGGCGATGTACAAGCAGTCCCTTGACCGGATTCAAGATGCGGCGGCGGCGGCCGGCGGCCCCGACCGGCCTTTTGGTAGCGGGCATCTTTTATTCGCCACGGTCGACGACACCTACGAAAGCGCCCTGGACAAGGCGACGGAGACCTTGAGCGTCCGCTACGCCATGGATTTTCGCGAGGCGGCCAAAAAATATTGCGCCTTGGGCCGGCCACAGGACGTGGCAGAAAGGTTACGCGAATTCCACGCCGCGGGCGCACGCCATGTGATTATGGATTTCGTCGGCCCTTATGAAGACCGCGACCATCAATTCGTCCGCTTTGCCGAAGAGGTCATGCCGCTGCTGGCTGATCTACGCTGAAAAATACAGCCATCCGGCAGCCAGGCGCGGGGCGGCCATTGGCTACAATGGGCTGTGGGCTGCCGGGCAAAGGCTTATGGCCGCGCGATCCAACCGCCGCCCAGGACCCTCTCGCCATCATAGAGAACACAGGCCTGGCCCGGTGCGATGGCATCTTCGGGCTGCAACAACTCCACCGTGAAAGTGGCCGGCGGTGCCGTCTCGACCACGCCTAGAATGGCGGCGACAGGCGGGTGGGTGGAGCGTATCCGCGCCTGCACCGCCCGGCCCTGTAACGGTTCGTCATGATCCAGCCAATTGACGTCATGCAACCGCACCAAACGCTGGCCAAGGGCTGCCTTGGGGCCCACCACGACACGTCTGGCGGTGGCATCCAGGCGCAACACATAAAGGGGTTCGGGCCCGGAAAGGCCCAGGCCCCGGCGCTGCCCCACGGTAAAGTGGATGACGCCGTTGTGTTGCCCCAAAACCTGGCCAGCACCATCAACAATCTCGCCCGGTTCCACCGCACCGGGCCGCAGCCGTTCGATCAATTCGCCATACCGGCCATCAGGCACGAAACAGATATCCTGGCTGTCCGGCTTCGCCGCGACGGGCAGTTGAAAGGCCGCGGCCAGCGCGCGCGTCGTGGACTTCGCCGCCAAGCCGCCCAGGGGAAAGCGCAGATAGTCCAGTTGTTCCTGGTTAGTGGTAAACAGGAAATAGCTTTGATCGCGGACTGGATCAGCGGCGCGGTGCATTTCGGTGCCCATCCGCCCCTCCACGCGGCGGACATAATGGCCGGTAACCAGGGCCTCGGCCCCCAACTCCCGCGCCGTTGTCAGCAGATCCTGGAATTTGACCCGCTGGTTGCAGCGGATACAGGGAATGGGCGTGGATCCGGCCAAATAATCATCGACGAATTCATCGATCACGGCAGCGCGAAAACGGTCCTCGTAATCCAGCACATAATGGGCAATGCCCAGGCCATTGGCCACTTGCTTGGCATCATGAATATCGGCGCCGGCGCAACAGGCGCCAGACCGCTGGATGGCCTGGCCATGATCGTAAAGTTGCAGGGTGATGCCAACCACTTCATACCCCGCGCGCTGGCACAAGGCCGCGCAGACGGATGAATCCACGCCGCCGGACATGGCGACGACAACGCGCGCGCCATCAGCAACGCCATCCAGGCGAATGCCTTCCGCCATAAGTTGTTCCGGCAACTGCTCGGTTATCCCTGCGCTCAACATGGCCGGCAATATAGTGCGCGCGCCTCAAGCAGCAAGGAATTCCTGGCCATTTGCCAGATAATTGTGGTCGCTTCAGTAATTTATTAACCATCTATCGCGAAACTTGCCCGATCATGAGCATAGATGAACAATCGCTACCCCCCACCCCCCCGTCGGAAACCGATGCCGAGGCGCTTTGGCGCCAGGCAAATGACCTCGCCGCGCAGGGTAATCTGCTGGACGCCGTTCCGTTATATCTGGAAGTATCCGATTTGTGGCCGGATTCGCCCACGGTCTGGCTCAATCTCGGCATCGTGCTGGGCGCCCTGGATCGCCATGAAGAGGCATTGCAATGCCTGTTACGGGCGCAGGGTTTGGATCGGAATGATCCTCATATCCATTATCAATTGGGCCAAATGCACGGACAGCTTGGCCAGCTTGAAGCTGCCGCGGAAAGCTTTTTGGCGGCGACGGCGTCGGACCCGGGTTATGTTGATGCCTGGCTCGGCCTGGCTGACCTCTCGTTGCAATGCCGGGAAACAGAGCTGGCTCAACAATATTTAAATGAAGTTTTTCTCATAATTCCCGATCATCCCTCGGGCAGTTTTTTGCAGGGTAATTTGTTCCTGAGAGAAGGCGATATCGACGGCGCCGCGGAATATTTCGCCATCGCCTACAAGGCCACCGACGATCCAGCCTGTGGCAATAATCTGGCCAGCGTGCTTGGGCAATTGGGCCGGGCACCCGAGGCCATCGATCTGCTGGAGGGTCTGCTCAAAGACCGGCCGGATTATAAACTGGCCTGGAACACCCTTGGTGGCCTGTTCATGGGTTACAGGCGTTATACCGAGGCGCGCGAAGCGTTGATGCAGGCCTTACAGATCGACGACGCATTCCATGCCGCCCGTCAAGGCCTGGCCCGCTGTCTGGTGCAAATGCGCGATTTGATGGGCGCACAGGAACAATTGCAGCGCCTGTTACAGGATGCACCGGACAACGTTTCGGCGATGAAAGACCAAGCCGTCGTACTGGAACGCATAGGCGAGATCGATCAAGCCTTGGCGCTCCGGGAACGGGCCATCGAACTGGATCCCAAGGACGCCCGCCTACTCGCCGACCACGCCAACCTGTTGCAGTCACTTCACCGATACGCTGAAGCGGAAAACTGCTCCAGGCAAGCGCTTGTCCACGACCCTGACGAGTTGCGGGCCCGCATGGCCATCATTCATTGTTGTTTCGGCACTAACCGCATGGCGGAGGCACAAGAGCAGTTGCGGCTGCTGCTTACCTCGGACACGCAGGACATCCCCATTCTAAATACAATTGGAACGCTGTTTGAGAGATGGAAAGAGGCCGCCAAGGCCATCTCCGTCTATGAACATGTTTTGAGTGTTGAACCGGGAAACCCCCACGCAACCATCCGGATTTTTGATTTGAAGATGGGCATTTGCGATTGGACGAACTATGACGAAATCAGTCAGGCGCAAATCGATCAAATAGAAGCCGGTTGCGCCGATGGTGCAGCCGAAAACAATCATTTCGATGTCTTCAATCTCCAAGCTCTGCCCGTTAGCTATGATTTCATCGGCAAGGTCGCAGGCCATGCCGCAATACAGATTGCGGCGGATGCACGGTTGAATTTGGATGCACCACCGCTGGTGCACGCCGCGCCACGGGGGGGACGAATTCGTCTTGGCTATGCCTTGGGCTACACCTTTTTCCACAGCATGCCCCTGGTCATGAAGGAGCTCATCGGACGTCACGACCGGGACCGCTTCGAGATTTTTGGCTATTCGCTTCGACCCTGTGATGGCGGTGACTTCAGCCACAGCTTTCGCGCCACGTTCGATCATTTTCGTGACATTCCCGAAACGGCGCCATATTTGGCCGCACAGATGATCAACGAAGACGCCATTGATATATTGATCGATGTGACTGGCCTGACATCGATTAACTGCATGCCGGTCAGTTCGTTCCGACCGGCGCCGGTTCAGATGCACGGCTATGGCTATTCCATCACAACCGGGGCCGACTATATCGACTACCTGATTACCGACCGCACCTATATCCCCGAAGAGTGGGAGGGCGTGGGGCCGGAAAAACTGCTATACCTACCCAACACTTTCATGCCCACCAAACGGCCCGGCCGAATAGGCAAGGCGATAACCCGGACCGAGGCCGGCCTGCCGGAAGATGCCGTGGTGTTCAGCAATTTCAATCATCCTTGCAAATTCGAGCCAAAAATATTCGCCGCCTGGATGGAGATCCTGACCCGCGTGCCCGGCAGCGTGCTGTGGTTCGGTGCCTGGCTGCAAGGGACGCAAAAAAATTTGTGGCGCGAAGCGGCCAAATTCAATATCGACGCCAAGCGTCTAATCTTCTCCGAGATTGTCGAGCACGAGGACCATTTAGCCCGGCTGGATCTGGTGGACCTGGCCCTGGATAATTTACACCACGGCGGCGGCGTCACCTCGGTCGATGCCCTATGGGTGGGCCTGCCCGTGTTGACCATCCTTGGCGACAAACCAGGTGCCCGGCTTGGCGCGACGTTGTGCAATGCCGCCGGTGTGCCGGATATGGTGGTACCGGATCTGCCCAGTTACGTTGAACGCGCCGTGGCCCTGGCCAACGACCCGGATCAGCGCAGGGCGCTACGTCAACGCCTGATCGAAGGGCGCGACAGCCAACCCCTCTTCGACAATGAACGTTATTGCCACAATCTGGACAATGCCCTTGAGGCGGCCTGGAACAATTACCTGGCGGGTCATCCCCCAAAACGCATTGAACTTGGCGAATAGACCAAAGCAATCCGCACCGACAGGCTCTGATGCGGCCTTTTATGCGCGTTTAACCGATTATGGTTAATTTATTCGCAGCCAATTTACCTTTCATTCAGCTTCTTTAACTAACCTGCCCAGACGGTCAATTGAGGCCAGGAATAAGCTGTACGGGCCACGGCACAATGACGATTTCGCGGGCAAACATGCCATACCCCAAAAAGTTAACGGTCGCCTTGACGGACCGTTGCAATTTGAAGTGCTTTATTTGTACGCGTGAGGAATTCGAGGGGGACATAGGCAGCAAAGGCACCAACCTAGTGCTGGAAAATCTCCAAAAAATGGAGCCGGCGCTGCGAGAGGCCAGGATCATTCAGCTTACCGGTTTTGGCGAGACCTTCCTGCATCCACAATTGGGCGAGGCCCTGGATTATATCTACGCCATAAATCCCCGTGAAGATTTGATCTATTTTGTTTCAAACGGAACATTGCTGTCCGAAGAATGGGGTGAAAAGCTAGATAAGCGTCTGAATTATCTGGCGATCTCCCTAAATGCCGCGCATCCCGAAACATACAAAAGGGACATGCACCCCTATTTGTTCCGCTATACCCGTGATAGCGCACCCAAGGCTTATCAAGGCAAGCAGTTTGCAGAGGACAACAAACGCGAACGGCCCTGTCAGTTCGAGCAGACGGTCGGCCGGATCGGTGACTTCATGTCGGCGTTGAGCCAACAGTCAGCGCGTCGCGTCTCTCTGCATTATGTGGTGCATCGGGACAACATTGACGAGATGGCGGAATTCATCCGCCTGGCGCACAGCCTTGGCATTAGTCAGGTCTTCTTCACCCATTACATGGTGAACCGGGTCGAAAATATAGAATTCAGCATCTTCTTTGAGAAAGAGCGTTACAACGCCGTCCTGAACGACGCCGTGGCGTTGGGTCTGGAATTGGGGGTAAGCGTCTTTGGACGAAGATTCTTCACGGAAGTGGAGCGGGCATTCAATGCCGAGCGGGACTGCGATTGGCCAATAAATCAGGCCATGGTCTTCACGCGGGGCGAGTCCTCACCCTGTTGCTATATTGGAGAGGTCGATTTGGGCAATGCGTTCAAAACGAACTTTGATGATGTCTGGAACGGCAAGCCATACCAAAAACTGCGCCGCGAGCGTTGGATGAATGCCTGTCAGAACTGTTCGATGTTCCAGACCTTTGACGATTGGAAAACGCATTTTCACCACAAAGTAAAACTGTCCCCACGCTTCAATGAACTGGCCGGACGTTTTGTCGAGCCGGCGCCAAATGTGCCGCCGCGGGTGTTGGTGCTGGGCGCCGGGCGCGACGGCGTACGCTCGCTTGGCCGACTGGTTGCCAACCTTCATGTGGCCAATGGCGAGCAGGCCGGTCTACATCACGAAGCCAACAGTTTCCGCGCCTATGCCGGCGCGGCGCAATATCTGACAAACGGCGACGGCGATTGGATGCGCTGTATCCTGGACAAATTCAGCGAGGAAATTATTTCAGGCAATGCCTTCAACTTTGTGCTGCCCCTCATTCACGATACCTATGGCAGCGCCGTACGGGTCATGCACATAAAGCGCGACCGTAACGCCTGCATCGCCTCCATGCACAATCAGGCCCTGTCCGACCCCCTGGCCTGGGACGGCTATATTAATGCGGTGGATGGTAGCGCGACGGTGGCGGATATGACTTACGAAGCGGCACCGCTGACGGCCGTCCTGCTGGGCGAGATGGACGCGGATGCTTGGAACCTTTTGTCGCTGGATGACAGGTTGGCATGGTTGTATGACGCCAGCCACCGCGCGATCGAGGCAAATCTGCATCTGTTCCCCAAGCATCTACAGATCACCACCGAAGAGCTAGACGACCCCGCCGCCATCCGCCGCATCACCCAATTCGTGAACCCGGCATGGCGACAGACCTGCCCCCCGGTACATCTCAATTCCTTTCCCCACGACAACAACGCCGGACCAGCGCAAAGCGCGCGACTTGCGACACAAAATGCCATGGCGGATTTCGATCTGCATCAGTTGACGGCTTCTGACACATATCCGGTCATTTATTTTCTGCAACGCATGATCGCGACACACAATGCGGCGGCGCAAGACGAAGCGATCGCCGATCTGGAAAACCTGCGTGACGAAATCACAATATTGCTGAACCGGGCCGAGGGGCGGTTGTCAGACACCCAGGAGCGAAATGGCGGTGGCGCGCCGCCAACCCTTCGATTGGTAAGGGAGCCCGGTTTGTCGAATGCCAAGATCGCACTGCTGGATGATATCTTCCACGACTTTGAACCGGAAAAGTTGGAGGCATCGGCCACCTATCCCGTCATATATTTTCTTCAGCAACTCATGGCGGCGCGCGGGGTGACGGGCGATGGAGATCAGGAACTTGCGACAGTTTATCGTTTCGTGGGCGATCAGGTGGATGCATTGATGCAAATGGCAGGCGAGGCAAAATAACCTATTCGGCACTTGCACCAGCAACGTTCAAGGCGGCAACCTATCAAGGCGGCAATTGCCACGTACGGTCAGTCTTCGCCGGTTTAAACAACACAATGAAAATTGGTACAAACTTCATGCAAACGAATTCTAGGGGAAAACGCTGATGAAAGCGGTCATTCTCGCCGGTGGATTAGGCACGCGGATCGGCAGTGTATACGGTGCCGACGAATCCCGTCCCAAACCGATGGTGACAATCGGCGGCCGGCCCATAATCTGGCATATCATGAAAATTTACGGCCACTATGGGATCACCGAGTTCGTCGTCGCACTCGGTCACATGGGCTATGTTATCAAGGAATATTTCGCCAACTATGTCCTGCATCATACAGACCTGACCATTGATTTGGAGCAAAAGGGCTTCACATTTCATTCCAGCAAGGTGGAGCCTTGGAAGGTGACTTTGGTCGAGACAGGCGACGATACAATGACCGGTGGCCGCCTCAAACGCGTGGCGCCTTATCTGAATGAGGGCGAAAGTTTTTGCCTGACCTATGGTGACGGCGTGTCCGACGTCAATATCACGGATCTTGTCGATTTTCATAAGCGCGAGGGCGCGGCGGCCACCGTGACGGTTGTACGGCCCACCGGCCGCTTTGGCGCCACCATTCTGGAAGGTTCACGGGTCTCTCAATTCAACGAAAAACCCTCGGGTGATGGCGGTCATATCAATGGCGGATTTTTCGTCCTTGAGCCCAGCGTCCTTGACTTGATCACCGACGATCAGACAGTCTGGGAGCGCGGACCGCTGGAACAATTAGCGGCTGCCAACCAACTCTCTGCCTATATGCATGATGGATATTGGCAGCCCATGGATACCCTGCGCGACAAAATGATGCTGGAAGAACATTGGCAATCAGGCGCGGCGCCCTGGAAAGTCTGGGCCGAATGATTTTGGGCCAAATGATACTGTCGACCGAATTTGCCTTTCCAATGCCGGCAACGAAGCGAAAGAACAACTTATGATGCCAATTGACCGTTGTCTCGAGGCTTGCCGAGACAGATGGGGAGTATCGAAATGAATGGCAAAGTTGTTTCGCCCGCCAGCCCGACGGATCCCAGCAGGCGTGAAATTCTCGACCTGGCCCGGGCCTATTTTGACAACCAACAAAAGGCCGCATTCGAACCGGGGAAAACCTATATCCCAAGCTCTGGCAAAATCGTCGACGGTGGTGATTTAAGCCATCTGGTCGACGCCGCGCTTGATATGTGGTTGACCCATGGACGGTTCGCCGAGAATTTCGAGGAACGGATCGCCAAGGTTGTCGGGTTGAAGCGCGCCCGGCTCACGGTTTCGGGCTCGGCCGCCAACCTGCTGGCATTTTCGGCATTGACCTCTTGGAAATTGCGCAGCCGTAGAATTGAACCTGGCAGCGAAGTCCTGGCCGTCGCTGCCGGATTTCCCACCACTGTCACGCCAATCATACAAAATGGCTGTGTGCCGGTATTCGTCGACGTCGACCTGGAAACGGCCAATGTCGACGTCGAACGGCTGGCCGCCGCCGTAACGCCTAAAACCAGGGCGATCATGCTGGCGCACACTTTGGGTAACCCCTTCAATCTCGACGCTGTCAGTGAACTTGCCAAACAGCACAACCTGTTTCTGATCGAGGATTGCTGTGATGCGCTGGGGTCAACCTATCGCGGACAAGGCGTTGGCACCTTCGGGGATATAGCAACACTAAGTTTCTATCCGGCGCATCAGATCACCATGGGCGAAGGCGGCGCCGTCCTGAGCGATCGGCCGTCGCTGATCAAGATCGTCGAATCTTTCCGCGATTGGGGCCGCGATTGCTGGTGCCCGCCAGGCCAGGAGAACACCTGCAGCAAACGGTTTGACTGGCAACTTGGTGATTTGCCCGAGGGATATGATCACAAATACATCTATTCCCACATCGGCTACAACATGAAGGTTACGGACATGCAGGCTGCGCTTGGCGTCAGTCAACTGGGCAAACTTGATGATTTCGTCGCCAGACGAAAACACAATTTCGCCGAACTCCACCGGCTTCTAACAGCAGCCGGCCTGGAGGAGCATTTTATCTTGCCGCGCGCGACTGAAGGCGCCGATCCCTGCTGGTTCGGATTTCTGCTGACAATTAGAGATGAAAGCCCGCTGGACCGCCGCGCCTTGATTATCGAACTTGAAAAACGGGGCATCGGGACGCGCCTTTTATTTGGCGGAAACCTCACGCGCCAACCAGCCTTTCGCGATGTCACCTACCGGATTTCTGGCGAGCTCACGAATACGGATACGATCATGTCCAACAGTTTCTGGATTGGTGTGTGGCCGGGCATCGGGGACGCGGAGCGCACTTACATGGCAGAAACGTTGGCGGATGTGACCGGGTCTCAGATCCGTTGATTGGTAAACATGAAAGAAACATGTGAACGATCCATCGCATAAGGTTGCATTGATTACCGGCGCGACCGGTTTCATCGGCCGTCATCTCGCACGGCGTCTGGCAACCGATGGCTGGCAGGTGCATGCGATTGTGCGGCCGCAATCGAATACAGATGCTCTTGCTGATTTCGACGCAATCACCACACATACCTTTGACGGGCATCCCGCGACCCTGGAAGCGGTGTTCCGGGACGCCAAACCTGGAGCCGTCTTCCATTTGGCGACGCATTATGTCGCCGAGCATAAAGCCGAGGATATCGGCCCCATGGTCAACGCCAATATGCTGTTTGGTCTGAATTTGCTGCAGGCGATGAAAGCGGTTCCCGGCAGCGTGCTTGTCAATGCGGGAACCTCCTGGCAGGTGTCCGATGCGCCGGATCACGCACCGGTAAATCTTTACGCCGCCATCAAACAGGCATTTGAAGACTGCGTGGCCTATCATGCGGCCGTTGAAAATTTGCAGGCGGTCACGCTGCGTCTTTTCGATGTTTATGGTCCGGACGACCCGCGTGGAAAATTGATGTCCTTGCTGATGCGGCTGGCCAGGACGGAAGAGACATTGGATATGTCACCGGGCGGGCAATTGCTGGATTTGGTGTATGTCGATGATGCCGTGGACGGCTTTGTCGCGGCCGCACATCGGGCCCGCGCGATGACGGCGCCGGGACATGAAGTCTATGCCTTATCAGGCCGCGATCATCGGACGCTGAAGCACGTCGCCCAGGCGTTTGAAAATGTCTCGGGCGCGCGCCTGAACATTGTCTGGGGCCGTAGACCCTATCGCGCGCGTGAAGTCATGACGCCCTGGACGGATGGCACCCCCCTGCCCGGCTGGGCGCCGCGCGTATCGTTAGAGGAAGGTATCGAACGTATGCTGGCCGCGGATGTTTGAGATCATTGAAACCGGCCTTGAAGGCTGCCTGGAGCTGATCGCGCAACGTCATGAGGACGCCCGCGGACGATTTGTCAAAACCATGCACGCGGAATTTTTTAAACAACACAATTTGAACACAGCGTTCGTCGAACAATATTACACCGTTTCCGTACGCGGCACGTTGCGCGGCCTGCATTTTCAGACGCCGCCACATGACCATGACAAACTGGTGATTTGCAGCGATGGCGAGGTTTTTGATGTGGTGGTCGACCTCAGACGCAAATCGCCTACCTTTGGCGAGCATCGCGTTTTCAATCTTTCGGCAGCCGGTGCCAATCAGATATATATTCCGGCCGGATTGGCGCACGGCTTCTATACAAAGTCCGACCAGGCGACACTTATCTACAATGTGACCAGCGTCCATAATGGCGCACACGACGCCGGCATTCATCATGCCAGTGCCGGAATAGACTGGCCGGCCGAGGACATAATCATCTCTGAGCGGGACGCGAACCTGCCGCCGCTTGCTGATTATGACAGCCCGTTTGCGTGATGATTGAGTGAGGTCTGACCCACATGCTTCCGAAAATCAGCTTTTGTATTCCGACATTCAATAATGCCGCCTATTTGGCGCAATGCATCGACAGCGTTCTGCAACAGGATTACGCCAACAAGGAAATCGTCGTCGTCAACGATTATTCGACCGACCACACTTCAGACCTTCTAAGCCGATATGCAGACGCGGTTACCGTTATTGATAACCCATTCAATCATGGCCAGGCGGTCGCCACAAATCAGGCGATTGTTGCCGCAACCGGCGACTATTGTGTGATCCTTCATAGTGATGACTACTTGCTGCCGGCATTTACCAAGGAACTGCCAGCGTTATTGAACGAAAATGCAAATGTTGGCCTGGCCGTTGGGGAACGCCGGGAAACCGATGCCGACGATCATGTGCAAAAAATCGCCCCCTTTTATGACGGTGATTACATCATACCCGGCAGGGCACAGGCGCAAGTGTTCATGTTTACGTCCTTCCTTCCCTGCCAGGTCCTGGTGCGCAAATCCCTGCTATGGGACATCAATCTTTTGGATCCGCGATACGAGGTCAACCTCGATGGTCTGCTCTGGTTCAAATGCGCACTAAAAATGGATGTCGCCTACATCCAGGCGCCGGTCTCCTCTTATCGCCGACACGCCCAGTCGACGACGGGGCAGCTTAATCAAGCGCCGGAACATATTGCCAAGATCTACGCGACATTGAAGGAAATGCACCGTATCGGCCGCAACAATAATCTGTCCATGGACCGCTTTCAGGAATCGGAACAAAGACTAGGCGAAATTGCGCTCAAATACGCTCCGGATGCACTGCTGGGCGGATACCCGGAGACAGCCGGCGTCTACCTTAAATTCGCCCGTTTGTTTAACGAGGAAATCATCGCGCGGCCGGATTACCAGTTAATCGATTCTTCACTTAACTCCGCTATCCAAGAGGACGGGAGAGCCCTGGAAACTCTGAGCCGCAAGCTGGCGCCGCACGCGCGACAGCACAGTTATGCACCGCCGCCCGGGGCCACTCCATTGACGCGGACAGCAACCTGACGCTCGTGACAACCGGATCTTGGCAATGAACGAAATGGCGAACCTACCAGAGACTGATTTATCCGCCATGATCGGCCGGTTGCAGGACAGCGGCGTCAATATATACGGTGCTGGAAAAATCGGCGAGCGCCTGATCGAAGCGTTTCGCCATTACAACATCGAGATTAAACAGCTATGGGACGTCAAGGCTGCGGAAATCGGTGAATTGTCCGGGATAAAGGTCTCACTGCCTCCGACCGCCGAAAATGCAGAGCATCTTGAGACGACGACATTTGTCTCGATCTTTGCGCCGTTGATTGCCGAAGAGGTAAAAACAAAACTGGCCGATATGGGTTTCGCGGCAATCTACACGGATCGCCGCCTGATCAATGATATGATGGCCGAACATTGTCTTGATCTCGACCGCCAGGGGGCGTTCGAATATGACTTTAACAAGTGCATTCTATGCCCCCTGCAAAAGGACGACTATCAGACCTGCTCTTTGTATGACCGCCATGTGGTCGGGCACGAGGTTGAGGCCCAGGATGACGCGCCGCTGGTCATCCGCAGCATTGGTCTGTTGATTACCAGCAAGTGCAATCTGACATGCGTCGGGTGCAATCACCTGAGGGACCATTACGAAAAACAACACAATGTCGAACTTCCAAGCGAAGTGGTGTTGGCGGATTTGTCGCGGTTTCTGCAGTCCGTTGATCATCTGAAAACACTCGTCCTTGTTGGTGGCGAGTCATTTTCCCATCGTCACGTCGAAAAAATCATAGCCGGCGTCCTCGCGGAACCAAAAATTGGCATGCTGCAAATCATTACCAACGGTACGGTCGTACCAAAGCCCGCGGCGTTGGCTTTGCTGGCTGATGAACGGGTGTTTATTGAAGTCAGCGGTTATGGCAGCAATGTCGGCGCGCATCTCGTCAAAAAACGAGAAGTATTTTTCGATCGAATGGCCGAGTACGGCATTAATTACCGTTACGCGGAATTCTATAAATGGACCGATTTCGGTGGCTTTGAAAAGCGCGGATATTCGGAAGAGGAAATTCGCGATACCTACCTAAAATGCTGCTTCGTCTCCAACGACATTTTCAATGGCGAATTGCATAAATGCAGCCGCAGTGCCTACGGCAAGTTCATCGGTCACATTCCGGATTATCCGGAGGACTACGTTGATCTTAGACGTGGCTCGAAAGAGCAGCTACGTGAGCGCCTGCGCCATTACTTCGCCGACGAAAAACCGCGTGTCTGCAACCATTGCAATGGCACCAATACCGCCACCATCGAAGCCGGCGTGCAGAAAAAAGAAAAAGTCCTGGCGTAGACTACAACCAGTTTTACGCTTTTATGAGAGCGTTAGGCACGCTCGACAGGTATGGCATAGAAAACCGCGCCAGAGCCAAGGTGACCATGACAGCGGAAGGCGTAGCGATATTCCGTCATGTGATGAAATAGACACCTGCCGCCGCTTGCCGCTTACGACAGCCCGTTTGCGTGATGTCTGATGGGGCTTAGGCTTCAACCGCCAAACGAGGTTCGATCAGTCCGAATTCACGACTGTAGTCGCGCCAGGTGTCGTCCGTTTCCACTAAATCCCAGAATATTTCGCGGTTGCGTTTAACGTCATTTTCACGGCCACCCAGTTTCTCCAAAGCCTCCGCCAGATAGTAGTGAGCGAAGGCGTGGTTGTCATAGCGCTCAATCACTTCATCAAAACAGCGCACCGCCGTTTCGTAATTGCCAATACGCATCTGCCTGTTATTGACGAAGTTGACTTCCAGATTCATCAAATAAGCTTGGCGCGGAATACGCACCGCGTCCAAACCTATCTCTGGAGCATGGATGATGTATTCGTTGATCATGATGTCGCCGATTCCCAGATCAGCTTCAATATAGCCCTTTTCCTTGCAGATCGTGTAGAGCTCGCTGCCACGGATTGGGGTGGCCAGGCTGAAGCCGCTCCAATCAACATCGGCATCCTGAATGAGATCCAAAGTTTCACGCCGGTGCTCGTCCATTTCACCAGGCAGGCCGATGACAAAAAATGCCTGAACAAAAATACCGTTTCGCTGCAGCAGTTCCACAACTGGTTTGACTTTTTTGACCTTCAGCGGTTTTTTTATGACTTTGTTCAGGACAAAATCCGACCCGGATTCAATAGCCAGTGGAATAGTATCAAACCCGGCCTGTTTCATCAGGTAGGCCATCTCGTCGTCTATGTAGGCGAGGGTCACCCCGTTGGGCGCTTCGACCCGGATGTTGAATGGGGCGAGGCGGCGAAATAACTCCTTGGCGCGCTCAGTATGCAACAACAACTGATCGTCATAAAACGTCAGGACGTTGAGGCCGTATTTCTCGATCAGGAATTCGACATGATCGATGATCACGTCAACATCAATGTAACGCATAGTGGCGCCATGCAGGGACGGTTCGGCGCAGAACACGCATTTAAAAGGACAACCCCTGGACGTCACGATAAAAAATTGACGGACATCTTCCTCGTTGCGATAGGACGCGAACGGAGAAAAGGCTTCCTTCATGCTATAGGCGGTGACATCAACGAGATCATAATTAATGTTAACAACATCGTTTAGATTTTCGACATATATAGTCAGCGGACGCCGCTTGTTTTCCAGTGATTGGCGGGTCACCCATGGGTGGTTCCGCAATACAGCCAATCGGTCTTCCGGTTTTGCATCGACCAGCCCACGAATGGCCGTCTCACCTTCAGAGTAACAAAGGGCATCGATGCTTTCCTGTTCATGCAAGATGCCGTCCCAGGATGTGGTCGTCGCGGCGCCGCCCATCAATACCAAGGTTTCGTAATTGAATTTTTTGACCTGCCCGGCAACGCCAGATACGTAGCGATAGGATTGATCAAACATCAAGGAGAGGCCAACGATATCCGGTCGAGAATTTTCCAGGCTTGACTGGATCGCGCCCGGAATTTCTTCCGCCGTAAATAGATTAAGGTCGAGGATTTCTATGCGAACGGGCGTTTGCGAATAGTTTTCCAGGTAGGTCGCCATCGACAACACACCGTAGGGAAACGCCAGGTAGCTTTTGGTCTTGGTTTTGGTCGCATCGCTTTTCTTCACCAGATAGGGAAGCATAATGAACAACACAGACGTACCCGCTACGCTCGACTTAACCGCGATTTGGTCCTCAGATGTCGTAGGGATGATCTGCATGGCGAAATCCTATTTTCTTCAATAAATTGAAAAACTGGTTATTCCGCGATCATGCCCAAAATTCCTTAAGTATTTCTTAGTAACAACCTAGAAAATGGGAGTTTACGATGGGGACGCTAGAGCAATTCCGAATTAATGAGAATCGCGAAGCGATTCTAATTGATTGGAAAAATTGCTCTGATTCTAAAGATCCGAGCATTTTCAGATTGAAAATGCTCTAGGCCCGCTCGACGGGTATGGCATAGAAAACCGCGCCTGATCCAAGGTGACTATGACAGCGAAAGGCGTAGCGGTATTCCGTCATGTGACGAAATAGAAATTCGCTTGTTTCAATCAGATTATGTCTCTGATGATAGACGGTTGCTGTAATGATCGGGCGGTGATTATGCAGCGTCTTTGCGGCGGATGCTAGAACGTCCAGCTCCCGCCCCTCCACATGTATTTTCAAAAACGTCGGCGCCAAATTAAGCTCGTCCAAGGGAATTTCGGTGATGACCTGGTCGCCGGCAGCGTCCGCACTGCTGCAGTAGTTGCGCCCCATAATATAGGGTGTGGCGCGCTTTACAGACCCGATCCCGAATTCCATCAATTGCGTTCGGTTATCCAGGTCCGCGGTGTTGCCGGCGGCGCCAGACAGGTTAATTGGATCAGGTTCAATCCCGACCATACAGCGATAGTCACCCTGGGTCAGATCATGAAATGTTCGAAGTACCGATCCTGTATGCGCCCCGACATCGACGAAGCTTTCATCTTGCCGCAAAATATTGCGGATAAAATCCGGGAAATACCTTTCGTTCAGAACCGGATCAAATTCAGACCTGCCGCCGCCGGAGGTCCGCAGGCGATGCCATTGCAGAAATTCGCAAAGGTGATCTTTGGATATTTCATCCTCGAAAGCGCTCAGAAGATTATTGAACGCGGCGCGTTCGCCTTCGCTGACATCATCCAATCGCCAGCCGTTATCGAAACCGGTTTGCGCCTCAAACTTTTCGGCAAAGTCATAAAAATTAATCAGGTTCGTGAATCCGCGGGCACGAATTTCAGCGCACACTTCGCCATAAGGCACCTTGGAAACGCAGACGATGACCGGTTGATCCTTGTCGGCGTCCGCCAGACCGGCAGGCAGCCCGTTACGCGCGGCGAATATCCCGACCTGTTCCTGATTGCGGTCCCAAAGCCCGGAAACTTTCCTATCGGCACGTTGCAGCAGATCGAGTGTCAAATAGCCCAACTCGCCGACCCCGTATATGCCATAGGCCGACGCATCCGGGACATCCGCGACGGGTGGCGCGGCATCCAGAATATTCTGCAAACGTTGATGAGCACTAATCATAACGATGATTTTCCCTTCCGACACAGTGCGTCCAGGATTGCAGAACCGGATCCTCGGGAAAACTTCCGAGGAAGTGGGCAAGGCTTCCTTTGGACGCCGCGGTTACCGCGTAATCGCCGCGCTCCATCAGGTCTGAAAGATAACTTTCGCACCACTGATCCTTGTCGGCCCGCGTTGACAGAAACCATTCTCGCGGCGTACCGCCAAAGGTTTCCGAAAATGGAAAAGGCCGCGGCGGGTGTTTCATGGCACCGTCGTAGACAATCTCGAACCCCTTGGCAGTCCGGTCGGGTTGGTAGTTTTCCTCAATGTGACGAAGACAAGCGTTCGACATCTCCCGCCATCTTGAGGTGTCCGCAAGATTTGCCGCCAGGCCGGCTAGATCCTCGGGCGAGCGGATGACATAGGCGCCATCCTGCGGCACCAGATGCGTTTCTACGGGATTGTTCAAAATGATCGGCACAACGCCGGCGGACATGGCTTCTATCAAGGCGTTTTCGCTGGTGCCGTAGTGATTGGGGTTGAGGATATAGAGAAAGTACCTGGCATCTTGGAACAGGGTTTGAACATCGGTGACGTGGCCGGGCATTGCGACGGCATCAGATAAACCCTCTGCCGCAATTTGTTGCGGAAGGCCGCAGTCCGCTGAAACCTCGCCCGCAATGATATTGTTGGCATGCCCGGCTTTGATGAAGTTTGCCAGAAAATGAACGTAGTCCGGATGAATTTTGGCGGGCGACAGGGTGCCGAGATAAAGCCCGTCAATTGAACGGGCCGAATAACCCTTGATCTCCGGTTTGCTCAATCCAGCCGCGCTGGGAACGAAATGAACATTGTCCCCGTGAATTTGTTCCAAGCTGTGGGGCGTTGAAACCGCACAGGCGTGAAAAGCATCCGGCAAATTTTCAGGGATGGCGGGGGAACCACGCCCGGATATATGGCACCACGCAACCCATCGGGTTTTGACGCCCTCAAGTTGGCTCAACCCCATATATAGCAGTGGATTATTCCAATATTCGACTTGCACGATGTCGAATTTAGAAAGTTCCGCGCCGACGTCGTCAATCTCCGCAAACTGCCGCACAGGTACATTCAACGCTTCGATCGCGTCAACCATATGTCGATTTTTGGTCTGTTCAATGGTGATGATCTCATGGCGGGAGGTACTATCGTGACGGATCAGGTGAGCCAGCGCCTGGCCAACGCCACCGCCCATATGCGCGGCTATATGGCCGATGCGTCGCGGTTCCCGCCGATCGGTCATTCCGCCGCCGATTGATACCGATCCTGGAAACGCTCGGCGATTTCGTCCCGATACTCATCGATGTTATCGGGCCAACAATGGGACATCTGGCCACATGATCCGCAAAGTTTGTGTTCCGAACGCCGCCCTTCCAGGTGCATCCGTCGATAATGATTCATTTGATCGCCATGCCAGATCTCCTTGACGCTGTTTTGGCGAACATCGCCGATCAGCAGATCACGCGACCAATCCAAAAAACAAGTGCTGACGCTGCCGTCGGAATTCACCGACATGGAATAGAACAGGTATGGGCAGGTCTTAACTTCCTTGATCGGTTGGCCATAGATGCCTTCCGTGATCTCCATGCCCATGATCGTCTGCACGTCGAAATTGGGCCAGCATGGCGACAGATTCTCGATAAATATCGTGTCGCTGATGTTGCCGAAAATTTCAAAAAACCTCTCGCGGCTTTCCTCGCCCAGCAGTTCGTCCATGGTTTTGACAAAAATTTCAGTATTGGTTTTATATTTGTAGATTGCCTCGATCTCGCGGACCACTTGATCAAAAGAAACGTCAATCCCGACGTTTTCCAGATAACCTGCGTCAGACATGCCATCGATGGAAATGTTGATCCGGTCAATCCCGGCATCAATTACCGGTTTCATGCGTTCAAAGGTAAAAAGCGAGGCGTTTGTCGTGGTGTCGACCGTCTCGACTTTTTTGGATTGTTTGCCAAGGCGCACCATGTCGGCAAAACGCTTGTTGAGCAAAGGTTCGCCATCTTTGTAGAGGCGCAGCACCTTCAGGCTTCCGCTGAAATCCTCAAGGTCGGCAATGATTTTTTCATAGACATCAAACCGCATTGCGCCCTGAAAACGCCCCGTATCCTTGATCATATCCCGATGACCGGTCGGACAGAAAGCACACTTGAAATTGCAGGCGCTTGCGGGATCGACATTCAAGATGAACGGCGTCTCCAGCGGTAAGACCTCCTGCAAAAGCGTACGCTCCTCAAGGTGTATGCGCGGACTGACTTTCGCCTTCACGGATTTATATCCTTATGATTGGTTTCGGTACGCAGCTTCGGAAACACACACTCTGGTTACCGACAAAAAGAGGAATATCATGAATTCGTTAACCATTTCTCACCATACTGCCGCCAACAGGGGTTGAGAGGCCGTCGGCTCAAAAAGCGCGGGATGCGGGGTAGGGAGATAGCAGGGTGACGAAAAAACGCAAATTTGTCATTGTTCACGTTGGTCATGCCACGGACATCGTTTGGTGCGACCGGTTGCGTCCGATCGTCGAGGAATGCGGCCTGGAGATGGAGGCGCTCAATGACAGTGATGACGATTTCATTGAACGATTTAATCGTACAGTATGTCAAAATTTAGATGAAATCGCCGCCCTGGGTTCTACAAACCAGTACATGTTTAAGTATAAAGTGTCGGGCGACCAGTATCTGCATCAATTTTGCAAATTACCGATTATCGTTCAATCGATGGATAATCCGGCGCTGCTCATGCCGGAGGCGACAAAGGACGATGACAACGTAATTTGTATGTTCAACAGCCAATCTCACGAAACACTCTGGAAGAAATACATGGGCGGCAAGGGCAAGACCTTTGTCGACGGGATATATCCGCAAACCAATTTCGCGGACGCTGGCGATTTGACGTACGAGGCTTATGCCGCACGCCAGCCAAAAGCCCTGTTGGCGGTAAATATGCATCACATGGACGAAACGCTGGAGATGTTGTGGAACAAGATTAGGGAATGGCCGGACGAGAATAATTTAGTTGCGGTCACGGCGGTGGATTTTATGGCGACAGCTGAAAATATGGGCGCTCTGGAAGCGGTAGAGACGGCTATGGAGTTTCACTGTTGGGAACTGAATACAGAAACTTTGGTGGAAATAGTTAGCTGGGTGGAAGCAGTTGTGAAAGTCTGGCGGCGGGAATACGTTCTGCGGGCCTTGATAGAGTCGCCTATTACAATCTCCACGCCGCACACACCGGCTTTTTTCTGGCTTAGGCACCGTGACAAGTTCGTCAATACCATCGGACCGGAAACAATTGCGCTGGGTCCCAAATTTCGCGCCACCATTAATATTAGCCCGCCGTTCCCAGGCTGCATCCACGACCGCGTAATCAATAGCATTGAAGCCGGTGCATTATTGATCAGCGATACAGGGACCGGGATCGAGCGAATTTTGACGCCGGGTAAGGACTTTGTGCCTTACAAATTCACCGATAAAAACCTGCCGGAAGTACTCGAATATTATCTCAACAATCCACGGGAATCCTACGAAATGGTCATATCCGCCAGGGCCGCCTGGGCCGCCAGCGAGGTGCCTGGGAGCGGATTCAAACAAGCGCTGGAGTACGCTATAGACCTGAGGGATTCGAGAAACGCCGCTGGACAGGCCGCCGCATCAGCTTAGAGCATTTCCGGACTATAAGCGGATCATATTTTCGCGCAAATGACGCGCCAGATTGGACGGGTGCGACGCCGCCGCTAAATGCTTGCGTGGCGCATCTGACAGAGCGGCTTCGGCCAATGCGACGAAGTCCGCCGCCAGGCCCTCCGTCTGCTCCAGCCCCCCATGTACGTCCAGGACATGCAGCAGATAGAGAAATATCTCCAAGGTCGCCTTGGCCCCCGATGTATCGCTGCTCAAATGCGAGAAATGAGTATTCATCAAACCCAAAGCCACTTGTATGCGCGCCGATTTATCGGTCACGGCGAAATTCACCTCACGCGCCATGGCGGACAACACACATAGGTCATCGCCGTAGCCGCGCTCAGGCTCGCTCCAAAGAATGGCACCTTCCGCCGGCACGCCGCGGCACAATGCCTCATGCGGTTGAAATTCCTGATTGCGGCGGCCGTTCTGGAAGATCTCGAAACCTTCCGCCTGGGCGATCGGTTCCAGGCCGGCACCGCTTAACAGTTCGGCAAATTCCGTAGCACCGTACCAATCGAGATGCGGCACGATCAAATCATCGCGGGCCCGGCGACGGGTGTCACGGGTCAGTGGTATGCTTTCCGCGCGAAAGGCTTCCTCGTTCGGATGTGGATATAGTTGCCGCGCGGTATCGACCGTAAAATGCCGCAAGCTGCCCGCATCATTGCCGTAGACATAGAATTGCGCGGCTTTGCCAGGCGCCATGTCCCGCAGGGACTGTAACAACGCCAGCGGCCTGCCCACATGGTGCATGACCCCATATAGCCAGACAATATCCGCCTTCTCCGCCGTGATATTTTGGCGCAACAGGTCACCATGAACGACATCTATGCCATCTATGCCATGGCTGCTGCAGTAGTCGTGCAACCGTTGCACATTATCGTCCACGGCATCGATCGCCAACACCTGCTTGGCGCCGGCCTGCAAAAATGCCAAGGCCCAGTTACCACGGCCACAGCCATAGTCGATGACCCTTGCGCCATTCAGGCTATCGCCAAAAATTCGCTGCAAATAGGCCGCACATTTGTCCAACCCGCCCCCATGCAGCAGTTCGCGGCGAAACACGGAGTTGGCGTCACGGTTTTTTTCGTTTGATGCTACGAGATACATGTTTCAGCTCACAGTTCGGCGTGGTTTTTCACGGTGCGGTCCATTTTGCCAGGAAAATGATTAAAATAGATGTTAGCGGCATCACACATGTGTATGTCGTTCCCTAGAGCAATTCCGAACTACTGAGAATCGCGAAGCAATTCTAAGTGATTGGAAAAATGGCTCTAATTCTAAAGATCTGAGCATTTTCATTCTGAAAATGCTCTAGCCATCAGACAAATAGCGAAACCAGTCTTCTGTCGCGGCGGCAATATTATCCGCGTTCCAGACCGGGGCATCGCGCCAATAATCGATATTATCCAGCATGATCCGCACGCCCTTTTCGATGGGCACCTGTGATGTCCAACCAAAATGCTGCTTGATCCGGTTTATATCAGCCAGGGTGCAGTCGGGTTCGCCGGGGCGCTTGGGAATATGCACCACATGTTCGGCGCCCAGAAGCTCCACCAGGCGATTGACGGAAACGTCCTTGCCGGTGCCGACGTTGAAGACTTCGCCACTGACGTCATGGCCACCCACGATAGCAACCGCATCGGCAACGTCGCCCACATAGGTAAAGTCCCGCGTCTGTTCGCCGTCCCCCACCACGGTCAACGGTTCGCCGGCCAATAATTGCGCCAGGAAAACACCAAAGACGGCGCCATAAGTGCCGGAGGTTCGGGCCCGCGGTCCATAGACATTGAAAAATCGTAATGAAGCCACCGGCAGGCCATAGACCTGGCCCCAGTGCAGCACCAATTGTTCGCCCAAAAATTTGGTCAGGGCATAGGGATATTCCGGCCGGATATCTGCTTCCTCGGCCGTCGGATAGTTGTCGGGGATGCCATAGCAGGAGGATGATGCGGCATAGACCAGCCGCTTTACGCCGTTGGCGCGGGCCGCCTGCAGCACATTGAAAGTACCGGTGACGTTGGTGTCGTAATAACCTTCCGGGTTCTGGATCGAGGGGACAATATCAGCCAGGGCGGCCAGGTGAAAAACCCGCTCGGCCCCAGCCAGAACAGTTTGTATCCCGGCGCGGTCACGGATATCCCCCTCCACCAATTCGAACCTGCCCTCAGCCGCCAAATGCTTCAGGTTATGGGGCCCGCCGGTGATAAAATTATCCAGCGCCCGCACCCGCCGTCCGTCGGCCAGCAGGCGGTCAACCAGATGGCTGCCGATAAAACCAGCCCCCCCGGTAACCACATCCAAACCGTCGTCAGCTAACTGAAGCTTTGTCATACCGCCCTCTTCCCCCGCCGTATATCAACGCTACGGCTGCTCTAGATGTAATCGAGCAGGCTCAAGCGGCCCAACCGGGCAATAACCTGCATAGATGCGGTCAACGCCGTTTCGCCTGCCTTCATATTGGTCACGGCCTCGGCAATGTCCGCGTTCTCTATCTGAGCTACAAATACATCAAGGAAATTAATTTCTTCTTGCTGCCGCGTCAGTTGGTTTTCGACTGCACCCATGTTCAGGCCATTCGATTGCTCGGCAGTGCGGACGGTCGCAATCGCGGTTACGGCGGCGCTGAATTCACTCACCAGGAAGTCAACCTGATTTGCCGCCAGGGGGTCGGTAAAGCTACCGGCGGGCGCAAAAGCGGCGGCACCTGTTGGCAGCGTACCATTCTCGAATTGCTGGATCCGACGAATGCTATCCAACAACGGTTGGGCAATATCACTGGCCAGAACACCATATTCCAAGACCCGATTTTCATCCAGGCGCTGGGTCAACTTCACGGCGTTGTTGTCAAAGGCGTCGGCCGTGGTTGTCAAGGCCAGCAATTCCGTTGTGTTGGAAACGTTGATCGGCGAGGTATCCGAGCGGGTGCCGCCGAACAGGAAATTACCGTTCAACGTGGTATTGAGCAAACCGATCAGGCGTTCCATGTGATTGGTCATATTGGCCACCAGGCCGACGCCGCTATTCAGGTTGACCGTCTTGATCAGATCGTTGCGAAGTTCATCGGCAATCTCGCCAATACCAGCCAATGCAGAATTCTGCAGATCCAGCCGGTTCGCCAATTCCTTATTGGCCTGCATGAAACTATCCGTCCGGGCCGATACGGTTCGCGAGGACAATAAAATACTGGCCTCACGGGCAATGGATTTTAGGTCATTGCCATTTTTACCCGTGGCCACCCGTACCTGCTGCTCGCGCATATAATCCTGATTGCGCAGCATTTGCGTCAAAAGCGACTGGCCCTGGCTGAATGTCGAAATTCTGGTCATGACATCAATTCCTAATAAGCGCGATCAAATTCTCAATAACGTGTCATACATCTCGTTCACCGCCGAGATAATGCGGGCGGCGGCGTTATAGGCATTCTGATATTGCACCATCGCCGCCAGCTCTTCATCCAGGTTGATGCCGGTAGCGCTATCGCGGCGGAACGCAAGCTCTTGCTTGAGGATACTGCGGTCCTCCGCCTGGCCGGAAAGACGGTCCGCTTCCAGGGCGATATTCGATAGAAAGAAGTTGCCGTATTTGGCCAAGGTGGTCGATGTCGCCGGCAGGTCGCCGGCGGCGGCAAAACTGGCCGTAGTCGACGACAGGGCAAAGAAGGCATTGACGCCCCGGTTGTCGCCGGAATTCAACGCGGGGATGCCGGTGGCCGGGGCGGTATCCAGGTTTGCCGTGGCAAATTTTGCTGGATTGGCTTTGATGGCCGAGTTAACGGTGATGCCGAATGCGGCATCCATACGGTAATGATCGCCGACCCCGAAGAAGTCGGAAAACGACTTGGTGGTGGTACCCCGCGCGGTGGTATCGGTCCGCACCTTCATATCGTAACTTTCATAACCGGCCGCGGGTGTCAGGGTCAGCTTGCCATTGCTGTCCAGGCTGTATACGCCGTAGCTGGAAAAAGCCGTATTCAGGTCGGTCAAAACATTGGCCATGGTGCCGCCCACGGCGGAAAAATCCAGTGTATGGGACGCGGCCAGGATACCGCCCGGCCCCCGGAATTCCATACCTACCGTGCCGGTGGCGCCGAAACCATGACCGCCTGCCGTGGTCAATCCGGTATCAAATTGCGGTACTTCCCGCGCAGACAGCAGGTCGTTCATGCCAAAGAAGTGTGAAAACCCCCGGCCGCCGCGATCACTTGGCGTAGCCGCGGTTTGCGCAATAGACACGCCGTCGGTCCCGGTGGCGGTAAAACTCATAACACCGTTTATTAAAGCCAGGGTGCCGCCGACAACATTAGCGTTAACGGCGGTGATCACATCCTGCACGGTTGTATATGCAGAAAAATTAACCTCGAAAGATGAGGTTAAAAGGTTACCGCTGTCCAATACCGCAAACGTGGCTTTGCCCGTAAAGCCGTGGGCGTCGGTGGCCAGGATCCCCACATTTCGGCCGGTCAGGGCAAGGGGTGGCGGGACGGCGGTGTTTCCGTTGTGCACCTGATTGACCAAATCCGTGAATTTTGCCGCTAGCTCACCCAGAGATATACTGACTTCGGGCAGTTCCTTGTCCCGCATGTCCACCAGCCCCTTCAGGGTGCCCGCCCGCAGGCTGGGCTCCAGCGCGACACCTGTCGCGGCGGCAAGGCCGGTGGTTGAATCAATTTTATGTACGGTAATGGAATTAAAAACCACGGTGGTTTCTACTTGGCCCGGCGGATCGTATTGCACAATGCGCGCCTGGTCATCGACCAGTGAGAGACCGGAAATCGTCGAAATCTCAATTTTATGATTGCTTTGTTCGGTGGTCCGGATATCGATGATATCACTGATTTTTTCAATTGCCCTGGCGCGGTCTTCTTCCAACGTCGCTGTATCGGCCCCGGTTGCCTTTCCGTGGGAGATCAGATTATTTAGATTGCTGATCTGGATCAGAGCGCTGTTGAGAACGGCTATCTCGCCAACAATTTGGCTGTCGGCATCGCTACGCAAATTCAATATCTGATTAGCATAGCGATCCAATGTATCCCCCACGTCCTGAATATCACTTAATACACCAACCCGGCGCGCCGCCTGGGTCGGGTCCGTGGCCAGGGTGGCAAAGGAATCGAACATTCGGTCAATTTTATTATTCAAGGACGAGACATCATCCGGCGTGCCAAACAATGACGACAATTGGTCATACAGGGCTGTCTGTTTCTCGAAATAGCCTTGATAGGCGGAGGCGCCAATTAGTTCCTTAGTCAGGAATTTATCAACGATGCGGCGGATTTCACCGATTTGCACGCCACTGGATGAACTGCTCAGCACCACTTCCTGACGGGCATAGCCAGGGGTGTTCACATTGGCGATATTTTGCGACGTCGTGCGCAGAGCCGACTGGTTGGTGTTCAGGCCGCTTAAGGCAGTGCGTAGGATGCCATCGAGAGACATGAGCCATTACCTCCAATTCGCCAGAAAAAGCGAAGCCAGATAGCGCCGGCCGCAGGCCCTATATGTGGCAGGAATTACCGTTCCGCCGCCCTTAGCCGTCTTGCTGGGCAAAATATACCGATCACAGGAAGCCGCCCCCGAATTCGCATACAATTCGGTAACTCTTTGTTTCAACAACTTTATTTCTGATCGTTGCACAATGTGCTTCCTAATTACTGACTGCGACGCATTACGTCCCGTTCTCAACGGTGCAACTTCGGTGCCAACTCGACGGCAGCATTGGATAGCTGGCAAATTAATGGACAAAAAAACGCCCGGACCAGCCGAGCGTTTTTAACGAAAACAAACCTGGGATTTAGAGCAATTTGCAATTATTTCCACGCGCCTGCCACCAATCCACGCTGGCGCCGACAACATCCTTGGGCAGAAATATAATGAACAGCACCAGCATGACGCCATAAACCAGCAACGGCACGCCGTCGGCGTTGATGCGGATTTTGTCCGTAATGCAAACCGGCCTCATTCCCATCATACGCAGTCGAATGGGCACAGGGGCGGCTTCGGCGACAGCCAAAATAATCATCATAATTCCGAGGGAGGGGGCCCGAAGGCGCACGTCAGCCGAATATCAATATGCAACGCTCGCCATCGGCCATCGCCGTCCCATATATTTGCCACTGCGATTTTAAAATCAAAATATCCTGGCAAGTGGTCAGTTCGGCGGGTTGCTCTGCTGGTGGTGCAATTCTGACGGATGGTTCACATCCGTGAGGATCGGAAGACCACTAAACTTTGAAGAATCGTGGTGCGCAAGACACCAAACCGAAAGACTCTTCTGTTTGGCTCGCACCACTAGAGCATTTCCGGGATATTCTGAACCATTTGAACGGCCTTCGGTGGCGCCTCTAAGCCATTCTGGTGCGCTGCGCAACGCGCCTACCCGAATGGCTTAGGGGCACCAACAAATGGACCAGAATATCCCGGAAATGCTCTAGGCGGAGCCGTCGGCGCTCTTCTTCTGCAAAAAGGCCAGATTGGTTTGTGCCGGCACATGGCCCTGGTCCGCGGCCGCCGCCATTAGATCCATGGCGCGCTCGACATCGCGCTCCACAGTATCGGAAGTTAACAGCAATATAGCGAGATTAAATTGCGCCGCCGCCAGCCCCGCACTGCTGGCCAAATCGTATAATTCGGCCGCCTTGGCTTCATCCTTGGGCAAACCAACACCGTTTTCCCACATCACGCCAAGGTTAAAGGCCGCCACCACGTAGCCTGCCTGCGCCGCGGTCGAGTACAGCTCCACCGCCTTGGCAAAATCCTGCGTTACGCCGGTCCCCCGCTCATATAGGCCAGCCAGATTGCACATGGCCGGCACGTGGCCTTTATCCGCCGCGCGGGTATACCAATATGCCGCTTCCGGCACGTCTTCTTCCGTACCTAGGCCGACGCCATAAAGCACACCAAGACTGTATTCCGATTCCGTATGGCCAGCGTTGGCCGCCTTTAGGAAATGTTCATGGGCGCGCTGAAAATCCTTCTCGAACCCGGCACCCTGACTATACAGTTCACCGAGGCGAAATTCTGCTTCAATGTCTCCATCTCCGGCGGCCTGAATCCACGCTTCCATCGCTGCCTGATATTCGCCGCGCTCAAAATGCTGGCTTGCAGTTTCCATGATCAACATCGGTGCTGCCTCTTGCTTATACCTAACATGCGCCGTCCTTTAGATTTACCCGCGGACAAAGCGGTGGAAAGCACGGCGGGTATTCCGCGCCTATTTCACATCCCATCTATAAACCTGGGCCGTTTAAGAAATCGTTAACGACGTTTTCTCACCAAGGGCGGCAAAAGACGCCGGGTGAGACGGCAGGAATTACCCCTGCAGGACAGCCCTGCCGGGCAGGCGAATCCTGATAGCAATGCGTTTTACACATGAATTCATAGGCTTAACAAAATTCGCCGAGTTGGCCCGTTCTTTGCTTCTGTTCTGTCGGTACCAACCACAAATCGGAAGCTAGCACTGATGAATTTCAATATCGCCAACCTGAGCTCCCTCCCCACGGATTACATGGTCGCGCTCGACAGCAATATAGACATTGCCGGTACAGGCAATCTGGACGACGAGCAATTCGCCCACGTTTTGCGCAATGAGAGCAAGCGGGCCGAACAGGCGGGCATCGATGCCAAGGATCGCCACGCCGCTGAACGTAGTGACCGCCGTGATGACCACCGTGATGAGGTAGAGCGTGCCGGGCAGCCCAGGCATGATGGCCCGGAGGAGGATGTCGAAGCCAAGGGCGCCCATACCAATAAATACGGAACCAATGAACACGGTGCCGATCAGCCCCGCGCCGATAACAATCAGGGTGATGAAATTCGCGCGGATACGGCCGAGCAGCATGCCCCGACCGATGAACAGCATGAGCTGGCGGACGGGCAGACCGACGGCCAGTCCGAAACCGGTCAACCCGAACAGCATGCTGAAGCTGAACCGACGGCAGAAGATACGGATAGCCAGACGGACGCCGGCGCAAAAAACGATGGGACGATACAGCCAGCCCGCGCCGACAATACGGCGGCGGTAGAAAACCAACATCGCCAGGCAATGCCAGGTCTGCCTGCGGCCGCGGCCACGGGACAACAGGTCGCCGATGCCGCACGCACCGATGCCGCCGCCAGCATCAACCAGCCGAAAGCTTCCGAAACCCTAATTAATCTTGTCAACCAAACCACGCCGAAGCCAATGCCAGGGACCCAGGCCGTACTGCCTGGAATCCCAGATCCCCTGGCTAATGGAACGTTGCCAATTCCCCTGGAGAAAAAGTTGAACCCCGCCAATTTCCAAGCTGAAATCGCGGGCACGGGCAAGGGCGATGATGGCGGACTGAAACTGGCACAGCAGGCCCAGGCCCAGGTCCAGGCCCAGGCCCAGACAAAACAGCCGGTCACGCCCCATTTACGCGGCGGTCAGGCCAAGCATGGCGGTGATATAATGCCCGAGACCCTGCCTCGGCCGCAATTACATCAGGCCGCCGCCGGCAACGCGTCTGGGCAGCAATTGTCCGGCGCCCCACAGCCATCTACGAACCCTGCCGCGAATGCCGCGAATGTGGCGGGCATTGTCAGTTCAGACGGCGCCGACGCGATCCAGAATTTGCAGGTTTCCGTTTCGCCCGAGCGTACCGGTCAGGCCGAGTTGCCGATGCTGACAACGCGCGCCAACGGCAACCCGTCTCCTACGCCACCGGCGCCCCAACCATTGGCCGGCCTGCCCCTGGATGGCGAAGGTAAATCCAACCTGATCAGCCTGGGCGAGGATAGTGGCAAATCAGGTGGCAACAATGGCACCTCTGCCAGCACGGCCTCCACCGCCACCTCAAGCGGCCCGAAGGCAGCGGTCTTGGTCCAGCACAACGCGACCACGGATGTTCGCAGCCCGGGCATCCAGGTCGCCATGCATCTGTCCAAGGCGGCGCAAAACGGTATAGACCGCATGACCATTCGGCTGGATCCGGCGGAGCTAGGCCGGGTCCATGTGAAGTTAGAGGTTGGCCACGACGGCCGTACAATAGCATTGGTCGCCGCGGAACGCCCGGAAACTCTGGAATTATTGCAGCGGGATTCCCGTTCCCTGGAGCGCGCGTTGCAACAGGCCGGATTGGAAACCGATAGCGACAGTTTGAGCTTCTCGCTATCGCAGGGCGACCAGCAAGGCGGCGCCCTGGCGGATGGCTCCCCCAATGGCGCCGAGAACGGCAATGGCGGTGGCAATGGTCAAAGCGATGACGGGACACCGATAGATGACGCCGGCGTCCTGCCGAAGGTGGTTTCAAACCGCGCCTTAGATATCAGCGTATAGGGAGGAATAGAATATGAACGCCGCAGAAATCGGGGCCAGCCAGCTAGCCGCCCCCAACTCCAATGCCAGCAAAGCCGATACTAAGTTAGCGGATAATTTTGATACTTTTCTGAAATTGCTGACAACTCAGTTGCAGCATCAGGATCCCTTGGACCCCATGGACGCCACCCAGTTCACCCAGCAATTGGTGCAGTTCAGCCAGGTCGAGCAATCCATCGAAGCCAATAAAAACTTAGAGCAGTTATTGGCATTGGCATCGACCAATTCCGCCGCCGATGCGGTTGCCTATCTAGGCAAGACTATCTCGGCGGCGGGCAAGACCAACATGCTTAGCAACGGCAAGGCGGAATATGAATATCGCCTGCCCGAGAAGGCGGCCAGCACAACGATCGCGATTTCCGATGGTGCCGGCAAATTGGTCTATGCCACCCAGGGCAACCTTGACGCCGGATCTCATAATTTCACTTGGGATGGCAAAGATAATCAAGGCAATACCTTGATTGACGGACCCTACACCATCGCGGTCAGCTCGTTGAATTCCGTGGGCGAGACGATCGCGGTAGAGAACTATGTTTCGGGGGTCGTCACAGGCATCCAAAACGACGAAAAAGACGTCTATTTGATGCTGCAGGATGTCGCAGTGCCAACCACCTCCGTGCGCAATGTCAGCCAGCCAATAGCGACCACCGCAGCGGCTGGCGTCTAGATTGCCACGCTTTGAAAACGAATAGATTGCAACAAGATCGTACCGCCCAGCGCGGCACACATCAGTTTAGGAGAATATCATGAGTCTTTATGGTGCCCTGTTTTCAGGTGTTTCCGCCCTTTCCGCCCAAAGCCAATCCATGGGCATTATCGCGGACAACATCACCAATGTGAACACCATTGGCTATAAAGCGACGCGGGCCGACTTCTCCACTCTGGTCACGGCCAGTGGCTCCGCCTCAAAATATTCGCCAGGCGGCGTTTCGTCCAATCCCACCGGCCTGGTCGACCGCCAAGGCCTTTTGCAAGCGTCCACGTCGCCCACCGATTTGGCGATCACGGGCAAGGGTTTCTTCGTCGTCAATACCGCACAAGTGCCCTCGGGGATTTCGGGCACTTATCTCTATACCCGGGCCGGTTCCTTCGCCGCCGATTCGAATGGTTATTTGAAAAATACCGGCGGCCATTTTCTCCAGGGTTACCCCTACGATGCGGCCGGCGCGCTGCCCAGTAACCGCGCTCTGTCATCGATGGAATCCATCAACATCAGTAATTTGACCGGCACGGCGACGCCGACCTCGACCTTGTCCATATCCGCTAACCTTAACTCCGATCAAACCCCCGTCGCTTACACATTTGGCAACATGTCAGCGGGCACGGTAACGCCGGACTTTGAGCGTTCGGTACAGATCTTTGACTCCAAGGGCGGCTCTCGGGCTCTGACCTTCGGCTTCGTCCGCAATAACGCCCTTGCCGCCAATCAGTGGTCGGTGGAAATCTATGCCAACCCGTCCACCGATGTCACCAATGGCAACGGCCTGTTGAACGCCGTCGGCACCTCGCTCCTGGCCTTCAATACAGATGGCACCATCGATACCGCGACCTCGAATTTGCCGACGACCCTGCCGATCACCACCTGGGCCGCGGCGCTGGGCATTGCCAACTCCAGCCTCGCCATCAATTACGGCACCAATGCCCAAGCCGACGGCATGACCCAGTTCAACAACCCCTCCGCACTGATTTCCAGCGAAACCAACGGCGCGGTATACGGTGCCCTGACCGGTGTCAGCGTGGCGGAAGATGGAATCGTTACGGCATTGTTCGACAACGGCACCCGGCAGGATATCTACAAAGTGCCTCTGGCGCTGTTTCCCAACGTTAACGGCCTGGAGGGACGCACCGGCAACGCCTATATCGGGACCGTCTCCGCTGGCGATTTGACCTTGCAGGATGCCGGAAGTGGCGGCTCCGGTCTCATCAACGCATCCAATTTGGAGGCTTCCACCGTTGATTTGGCGGAGCAGTTCTCCATCATGATCCAGACACAGCAAGCTTATTCGGCCTCTGCCCGAATTATTACGTCGGCGGATGAAATGCTGGATGAATTGATCAGACTGGCCAGATAACTGCGAAATTTAGGCCCGGAAAGCTACGCGCGCCGGGCCGTTTCGCGGCACAAATATATCCTTAGCGCAGCATTAACCGTCTTCCTTAGGCAAAGTTTAAACGATGTCCGATAGCTTCTGCCCCATAGAGTATCAGGGACATTTAGTAACATGACAGATATGGCTTATCAGAATCCGGATCGCATAATGGGCCCCTACGGCGAACAGATCACCATGAGCGATCTGCCCCCAAGCAATACCAAACGTTGGGTCATCCGGCGCAAGGCATTGGTGGTTGCCGCTGTTCGCGGCGGCCTGATCAGCTTGGAAGAAGCTTGCCGCCGCTATGCCCTGTCGGTAGAGGAATTCCTATCCTGGCAACAGGCAATTGATCGCCATGGCTTGCCGGGATTACGCACGACGCGCACCCAGCTTTATCGCGATAGCGATCAAGAACGTGAAGAAAAGCGCGATGACTTCCAGACCGGCAATAAATTCGCCGCCGCGGCACCCGCCTGATTGAATTTTCCAGCAGGAAATTCAAATTTCTTGCAACTCTTTGAAATAACACAGAATTTTATTAACCTATAGGGCTGACACCGGGCCATTTCGCCTGATTCGGACACACCTATTGGCGACCTTCGGCATGGCCGTGGGTTAATATTGTAGATTCCCCCCCCCGTTAACCGTTTTTTATCACCCGGTAGGCATGATTTGCCTAGGCACGGGGACAGAAGGCCCATCAGCTGCCCATCGATACACGGAACTGGCCGGAAAAAGACGGCCTCGCGTATGGCGTAACAAAGTTGGCGGGATTTACGTGAACAGTATTATTGCAATGGCCAAGGCACTAGGGCCTACCCGACTTCTGGCGGCAGGGGTGGTCCTGGCCACCGCTATAGCTTTCCTCGTGGTGCTGACGACCCGCCTCACCTCGCCCGACATGGCACTATTGTATGGTGAGCTGGCGCAGAATGATGCGGGGCAGATCACCAGCAAACTCGAGGCCATGGGCGTGCCGTATGAGCTGAAGGCCAGCGGAACCGTTATTCATGTTCCAGCGCATCAGGTTCTGCGTCTACGCATGACCATGGCCACGCAGGGTCTGCCAACCGGGGGCTCGGTCGGCTACGAATTATTCGACCGCACCGACTCTCTGGGCACCACCAGCTTCGTGCAAAACATAAATCAATTGCGCGCCTTGGAAGGCGAGTTGGCCAGGACCATCGGCACAATTGAAACAATCGCCGCCGCGCGGGTGCATCTAGTTTTACCCCGGCGTGAATTATTCAGCCGCGAGCGGCGCAAAGCTTCCGCCTCGATCATTTTGAAAGTACGCGGCCATCGCACCCTCGACGGCAATCAAGTGACGGCAATCCAGGCCCTGGTATCGGCTGCCGTGGCTGGCCTGAAACCCGACTCGGTTTCCATTGTCGATGACCGGGGCACTTTATTGTCCCGGCAGGGCAACGCGAGTGATCCCTCCAGCTCCGGTTCCATAGGCAAGTTGCGCTTATCCTACGAAGCGCGGATCAAGAAATCACTTGAATCCATGATCGAACGTTCGGCCGGCATCGGCAATGTCCGCGTCGAAGTATCGGCCGATATGAACTTTGACCGAACGACCACCAATTCAGAATTGTACGATCCCGATAGCCAGGTAGCGCGATCATCTCAAACCGTTGAACAATCGGAATTATCCGCCGAAAAAGAGACGAATGGCACCGTTTCGGTTTCCACCAATCTACCCGATGCGGAGGGAGGCGGCTCGTCCGGCAATAAAAATGAAAACAAATCCAACCGTGTCGAAGAAACAATTAATTATGAAATATCAAAGACCATCCGCACCCAGATCCATGAATCCGGCACCGTAAAACAACTCTCCATCGCGGTTCTGGTTGATGGCACCTATAGCACGACAGGCGAAGGCGAAACCGCCAAGCGCGTGTACAAGCCCCGCGACGCCGCGGAACTAAAACAGATTGAAGATTTAGTCAGATCCTCCGCTGGTATCGATGCGGCCCGGGGCGATAGCGTGAAAGTTATTAATATGCGTTTTGCCCGTCTGGAGGATGACCCGGATTTCGCGGTCGATGACGGCTTCGTCTTTACCAAAGGCGACATTTTCCGCATGGCCGAGATCGGCTCCCTGGTGGTCGTCGGCATTTTGGTAATTTTCCTTGTTCTGCGCCCGCTGATGTCGCGGGTGCTGACACCGGCGCCAATCATAGGCAGCAATGGCCTGGCAATCGCGACGGATGAAGAGGGCAATCTTGTTCTCAGCGAAGAAGCCGCTATCGCCAATCAGTTGCCCGCGGCGCTGACATCGCAGCTAACCAACCCCGACATAATCAAGGCTGTTGAATCCGGTAACCTGGGAGACGGCGAGGCGCAAGAGTTGCTCCAAGCCGCTGTCGCCCGCCTGCACGGCCAATCGGCTGCGGACCAAATCGACATGGCTGCAATTGACGGCCGCGTGGCCGATAGCTCAACGAAAAAATTAGTCGAGATGGTGAAAAACCATCCCGACGAAGCCGTAGCGATCATGCGCACCTGGATGTATCAGGAAGCTTAGGAAGAATTTATCATGGCAGGTGAAGTTGCAGAACGCATTAACGGGCTTTCCGGCCCGGAAAAAGCAGCCGTAATCATGCTGGCGCTCGGCAATGACAACGGCTCTGTGTTATGGCCGTTGATGGATGACGAGGAAATCAAGGACATTTCCATGGCCATGGCGACTTTGGGAAAGATTGATCCTGAAGTCATCGAATATCTGGTCATCGATTTCGCCACGCAGATGAGTTCAACGGGAACCATCGTCGGTTCGTTGGACAGCACGGAACGTTTGTTACGGGATATCCTGCCGGACGACCGGGTCGACACGATCTTGGAAGACATCCGCGGTCCGGCCGGACGCACCATGTGGGATAAACTATCCAACGTGAACGAAATCGTTCTGGCCAATTATCTCCGTAACGAATATCCGCAAACCGTCGCGGTCGTGCTTTCAAAAATCCGTTCAGAGCACGCAGCCCGGGTGTTGTCCTCCTTACCCGAGGATTTCGCATTGGAAGTGGTGATGCGCATGCTGCGCATGGAGTCTGTACAGAAGGATATTCTAGACAAGGTGGAACGCACCCTGCGGGTCGAATTCATGAACAACCTTGCCCGTACCAACCGGCGCGACAGTCACGAATTAATGGCCGACATCTTTAACAATCTGGACCGCAATGCCGAGGGCCGGTTCATGGCGTCGCTGGAAGAACGCAATCGGGACGCGGCCGAAAAAATTAAGGCGCTGATGTTCACTTTCGAGGATCTGCTGCGCCTGGATCCAGGTGGCGTACAGACCCTGATCCGCAGCGTGGAAAACAACCGCCTGGCGCTGGCATTAAAAGGATCCTCGGATTCCATACGGGATTTATTCTTTTCGAATATGTCGGAACGGGCCGCGAAGATCCTCCGCGAGGACATGGATGCCATGGGTCCGGTTCGGCTGCGGGATGTAGATGAATGCCAGACCGAAATTGTTTCCGCCGCCAAGGATCTCGCCGACCGTGGCGAAATCATGCTGGCTGACAACAAAGAAGACGACGAGTTGATCTACTAATGACCGGAGAGGGATAAAAAAAATGGCGAAATTCCTTTTCGACAATCATTTTGATGTCGATGGCAGCGGTAAGCTCAAGCCGGATGAAAAGCCGGAAGCTTTGTATACCGAAGAAAACCTTGCCGCGGCCCGGGGTGAGGCGCAACAGATCGGTTTTGCTGCCGGCAAAGAAGAGGCCATGGGCGAAATTGAAAATTTGGCCGCCAATACTTTGCAAAATATAGCCGCGGCCATTGGCAATATCGGCGCCCAGCATGAACAGGCCGTACTGGCCTTGAAGCAAGAGGCAGCTCAAATGGCCATGGTCATTGCCGGCAAGCTGGCCCCGGCCCTGTTGCAGAAAGAACCTTTGTACGAGATTAGAAGTCTGATCAAGGAATGCCTGGAATTGGTCCCGGATGAACCTCGCATCGTGGTCCGCGTTGACGAATCCCTGGTTGATTTTTTGGCCGAGGATATTGATCAGTTGGCAATCCGCGGCGGTTTTCAAGGCAGTGTGGTACTGCTCGGCGAAGCAAATATAACCGGCGCTGATTGCCGCGTCGAATGGGCCGACGGCGGGGCGGAGCGCAATGTGGACGCCTTGTTCCAGAAAATCGAAACCGCGGTGAGCCGCTATTGCGCCAACATCGCCGACCAAGTCGAGCAAATCGAGCAGGCCATTCAAAAAGACAAATCCCAGGCTGGCGATCACGATGCCGATCAGGACATGACCGCGCAGAGCCAAAGCGGGGAAGACCTCTTGATCGCGGCATCAAGTATTGACGACGATCCGTTTCCCCTGCCACCCGGTGCCGAGAATGTAGGCGTCGTGGAAAATCCGCTGCCGCGACTGTCGCGGGCTGCCGGCTATGTCCCTTCCCCCCATGATGACGCCAAGGACGAGTTGGCGCCAACAGCAACGATTGAGCCTTAGGAGCCCCCGATGGCTGACGATGACGAACAAACAGACGACGAAATGACCATGGAAGAAGCCATGGCGGCGGAGGCGGCGGAGGCACCGGAAGCCGGCACCGCACCTGATTTAGAAGAGACCTCGGATCAAAGCTCCGGCGGCGACGCGATCCTGCAATCGGGTGGGGAGGACGGTGACGAAAATCAACGCACCGCGACCGATTTGGCCGCCGTCTACAATATCCCGGTCAAAGTTTCCGCCGTGCTGGGCCGATCGACCATGCAGGTCAGTTCCTTGCTCAAGATGGGCCAGGGCGCGGTCATTGAATTGGACCGTAAAGTCGGCGAAGCCATTGATATTTATGTCAATAATCGCCTGGTGGCACGGGGCGAAGTTGTCGTGGTCGATGAACGTCTGGGTGTCACCATGACCGAAATCATTAAAGGCGATAAGGCCTGAACATGGCCAAAGCAAAGACAATGCCCCAAAACCGTGGCGGTGGAACCTCTCTCGCCACTGTCACTGGCTTGTTATCGGGCTTCGCCCTGGTCATTGCCGCCATGTTTTGGGGTGGCTCTCCGTCCTCATTTTTCGATGGCCCGGCGCTGTTGATTGTCTTTGGCGGCACCTTCGCCGTCACTCTGGCGTCGTATTCAATGGGCGACATAGCACGGGCGGCGGCCGCCATGGGCCAAGTGATGATACACCGCGACCACGATCCCAGCCAGGCGGCCTATCGGATTGTTGAATTGGCCGAACAGGCGCGCAACGACGGCGTATTAGGTTTGCAGGGCCGTCTGCAAAAATTGAAATCCGAACCATTCCTGATAAAGGCCATGGCAATGGTGGTGGACGGCACGCCGGGCGAAATGGTCGAACGCATCATGCGCCGGGAGGTCGATACCACCGCCGGCCGGCAACAAACTTCCGCTGATGTTTTCAGCAAAGCGGCCGAGGTGTCCCCGGCCATGGGATTAATCGGCACCCTGGTCGGCCTGGTACAGATGCTGGGCAGTTTAAACGATCCCTCGACGATCGGACCAGCCATGGCCATTGCCTTGTTAACAACATTCTATGGCGCGGTGCTTTCCAACATGGTCTTCGCCCCGTTGGCTACCAAGCTGGAACGCGCCAGCGACGGAGAAGCTCTAGTACATAACGTTTATCTGACTGGCGCGGCTTCGATCGGGCGGCAGGAAAACCCACGACGGCTGGAAATGCTGCTGAATGCCATGCTGCCGCCCACCCATCGAATTCAATATTTTGACTAAGCAGGATTTGGAGTTCCCATTATGCGTTTATTGATCATCGGCAATCTTGACGGCCAAGTGGCGGCAGCGACGCAAATCGCCATGCAGCGAGGCGCCAAGGTCGCGCATGCCGGATCAGCCGAAATCGCCTTGGAGCATTTGCGTGCGGGTCGTGGCGCCGATATAGCGATGATGGAAGTTGACCTGGACATCAAACAGTTCGTCCAGAGTCTGGACCGGGAACGCATCGTCATACCCGTCGTGGCCTGCGGTATCGAAACCGATCCTGAAACGGCAGCGAATGCAATCCGGGCCGGTGCCAAGGAATATGTTCCCCTGCCGCCCGACCCGGAATTGATTGCGGCCGTTCTCGAGGCGGTAACGGAAGAAAATCAGTCGATGATCTTCCAGGATCCCGCCTTCATATCCGTTGTCAGCCTAGCCGACCAGGTTGCCAAGAGTGAAGCCAGCATTCTGATTACCGGCGAGTCGGGCAGCGGCAAGGAATTGATGGCCCGGTACGTACACGAGAATAGCCGCAGAGCCCAACGTCAGTTTATCTCGGTCAACTGTGCCGCGATCCCGGAAAATCTTTTGGAATCAGAGTTGTTTGGCCATGAGAAGGGCGCCTTCACCGGCGCCATCGCACGCCGCATAGGCAAGTTTGAGGAGGCCGATGGCGGCACCCTGCTGCTGGACGAAATCAGCGAGATGGAGCCCCGCCTGCAAGCCAAGTTACTGCGCGCCATACAAGAACGAGAAATTGACCGTATCGGCGGCGGGCAGCCTATTAAAATCAATATCCGTTTGATCGCCACGTCCAACCGCGATCTTGTTGAAGCGGTTAAGGACGGCTCATTCCGGGAAGATCTGCTGTTTCGCCTGAATGTGGTCAACCTGCGGGTCCCTTCCTTGCACGAACGGCCCGCTGACATCGTCTTGTTGGCCAAGCATTTTGCGAAAAAATATGCCGAAGCCAACGGCATGCCCCAACGCCCGGTGGCGGACGAAACGATTGCGCTGCTGGAGTCACTGCCCTGGCCGGGCAATGTGCGGGAACTGGAAAATACAATTCATCGCGCAATTTTGATGGCCAGCGGCACAGAAATCACCACGGATGCCATTATGACGCCCGATGGCCAGTCAACCAAGATCGCTGAAAGGCTTCAAAACACCGGCGTCATTGGTATCAACGGGGCAATCGATGCTGAAAACGACGGCGCCGATCAATCATCCCGCCTTGTTGGGCGCACGGTAGCGGATGTGGAGCGGGATTTGATTATCGATACTCTGTATCACTGTCTGGGTAACCGCACTCATGCCGCCAACATTCTTGGCATATCAATCCGCACCTTGCGCAACAAACTGAAACTGTACACCGACGATGGGGTGCATGTGCCCGTGCCCGGCGAAACCAGCGGCGCCAGCGTCTAGATTCCAGCAGGACCTTTCAGTAAATGAGTGATACATCCGGAGATCGCGGCGTTCCCGCCCTGCCGGCGCAGAGCGGCGTAGTCGGGGCCGCCGGCGCTGACGGCGCCGCCGGCGCCGCGCCCGCGATCGACTTTGGCGCCATGGCGCTAAATGTATTTGCGCGCATGCGTCAGGGCGATATCGCCCTGGCCCTGGGCGTATCCGCCATCCTGGTGGTCCTGATCCTACCGTTGCCCAGTTGGCTCTTGGATGTGGCCTTGGCTCTATCCATTACTTTTGCCGTGATGATCCTGATGACGTGCCTCTTCATCGCCCGGCCATTGGAATTCTCGTCATTTCCGACCGTTTTGTTGATCGCGACAATGTTGCGATTATCACTCAATCTGGCGTCGACCCGGCTGATATTGGCGCATGGCCATGAAGGCACTCATGCCGCCGGCCGGGTTATCGAGGCCTTTGGTAACTTCGTCATGGGGGGCAATTTCGTCATTGGCGTAATCGTTTTCTCCATCCTGATCATTGTTAATTTTATTGTTATCACCAAGGGTTCCGGCCGCATCGCCGAGGTCGCCGCCCGTTTCAGCCTGGATGCCATGCCAGGCAAGCAGATGGCCATCGATGCTGATCTATCCGCCGGCCTGATCAACGAGGATGACGCACGCTTGCGCCGCCGAAATCTGGAGGATGAAAGCACCTTCTTCGGGGCCATGGATGGTGCCGCCAAGTTTGTCCGCGGTGACGCCATCGCCGGTTTGCTGATCACCTTTATCAACATTATCGGCGGCATTATCGTCGGCGTGGCGCAAAATGATATGAGCTTTGCCGACGCCACCCAGTCCTACACATTGCTGACGGTTGGTGATGGCCTGGTGTCGCAAATTCCGGCCCTGATCGTCTCCACCGCATCGGGCCTGCTGGTGTCGAAAGCCGGCGTTGTCGGCTCCACCGACAAGGCGCTGTTCGCGCAATTATCGGGTTACCCCAAAGCCATGGGACTGGTCAGCTTTCTGTTGCTCTGCCTGTCCTTGTTGCCGGGCCTGCCCTTGCTGCCATTCATGATTTTGTCGATCATCACCGGCACCATCACCTGGCGCTTGATGCAGCGGAATTCTCTTGCGGAAACCCAGGCGGCCGACGTCGCACAACAGGAAATCGACGATGCGGAACCGATGGAGGAGCCCATTTCCACGGCTCTGGCGATTGACGAATTACGCATCGAACTAGGTTATGGCCTGCTTTCCCTGATCAATGATACCCGCGGCCATCGTCTGACCGATCAGATCAAGGCCCTGCGCCGGCAAATCGCGGGCGATATGGGCTTCATCATGCCATCGGTGCGGATTCTGGATAACATGCAATTACCGGCCAGCATCTACGCCTTGCGGATCAAGGAAGTCGAGGCCGGCCGGGGCGAATTGCGTCCCGACAAGCTGCTGATCATGGATCCCCAGGGCGGCGCCATCGAGTTGCAGGGCGACGCCACCACCGAGCCGACCTTTGGCCTGCCGGCCATGTGGGTTGAAGAATCCCTGCGGGAAGAGGCCAGCTTCCGCGGTTATACGGTCGTCGATCCACCGACTGTCATCACGACCCATCTGACCGAGGTCATGCGCGAAAACATGTCCGATCTGCTATCCTATGCCGCAACCCAGAGACTGCTTGACGATCTGCCCCACGAACATCACAAGCTGGTCGAGGATGTGGTTCCCGCGCAGCTATCGGTGACCGCCGTGCAACGAATTCTGCAACGCCTGCTGTCAGAGCGGATATCGATCCGTGATCTGCCCACCATTCTGGAAGGCATAGCCGAGGCCGTCGGCTTTACCCAGAATGTGGTGCAAATCGCCGAACATGTGCGCTCCCGTCTGGCGCGCCAGATCAGCCATGCCTCCACCTCCATGAATGGCTACATCCCCCTGGTGCCGTTATCGGCGGAATGGGAGCAGAATTTTGCAGAGGCGATTACCGGCAACGGCGATGAAATGCAGCTGGCCATGGCGCCGACGAAATTACAGGAATTCATCGGCCGCATCCGTGAGGTGTTTGACGAACTGGTGCAGCAGGGAGAACTGCCCGTCCTGTTGACTTCGCCGGCGGCTCGGCCTTATGTCCGCTCGATCATTGAGCGGGTGCGTCCGAGCACATCGGTGCTATCCCAGAACGAAATTCATCCAAGCGCCAAAATCCGTACCTTGGCACAGATCTAGGAGGCAGCAGCGAACATGCGTCTTAGAACTTTTTCCGCGCCCTCCATGGCCGAGGCCATGCGGCAAATCCGCGATGCCCTGGGCGACGACGCCATCATCGTGTCCAGTCATCAGAGCGAACGGGGCCGTGGTGTGCAGGTTACGGCGGCTGCCGAAAACAATGGTCCTTCGGACGCAACGGAGGAGGAAACCTTCGCGAACGCCATCCATGACACCGAGAACGAGACGGCATCGCCTGAAGACGACGTTCTATTGCAGTCGCTGATCTATCACGATGTACCCGAAAAATTAGCCCTAATGCTGGCGAAAATAAGCGCCAAGGCAGGGTTGGACGATACGGTCGAGGCACTGGCGTCCGGCTTGGACCGGTACTTTGAATTCCGCTCCCTTGAGGATATCAAACGGCCGGTCATGCTGATTGGCCCTCCCGGTGCGGGCAAGACGGTCACCGTGGCGAAATTAGCCACCGCGGCCACCCTGCGTGGCGCGCCGGCAGCAGTCGTTAGCACGGATACAGTCCGGGCCGGCGCCACGGCGCAGCTCTCGGCCTATACGGACATTCTGCAACAGACCCTGATAACAGTGGATTCGCCGCAAAGTTTTCACGCCGCCATTCTGAATAACGCCGACGGCCCCATGCTGGTCGATACCCCGGGCACCAATCCTTTCAATGACCAGGAAATGTCCGATCTGGGTCGCTTTATCGCGGTCGGCAAGGTGGACCCGGTGCTGGTGCTGCCGGCCGGGATCAACGCCCAGAACGCCGCCGACATGGCGGCGGCATATGCCCGATTGGGCTGCAAAACCTTGATCGCGACCCAACTTGACGGCGCACGGCGCCTGGGCGCGGTGCTGTCCGCCGCACAGGGCGGCAATTTAGCTTTCAGCGTTGTCTCGATCTCGTCCTCCATCGCCCAGGGCCTCACGCCCTTGAACCCTATGTCCCTGGCCCGCGTTCTGTTACGCGATCCCGAGGAAAGTCACGCGTATCCCAAGACCGGAGCAAACCAAGCATGAATAACAGCATGCCCGCGACCCCCAAAAAACGCGTCGCCATGCATCCGGCCTCCGCCACGGCCGGGCGTAACGTCATCAATATCGCGTCCGGCAAGGGCGGCGTCGGGAAAACCTGGATGGCCGTTACCCTGGCCCATTCCCTGGCACGCCAGGATGAAAAGACCTTGTTGTTCGATGCTGATTTCGGCCTGGCCAACGTCGACGTCCAATTGGGCCTGAATGCGGAACAAGACCTTGGCGGCGTCGTCGCGGGGAAAATCGCCATGAGCCAGGCTGTCACAACGTTTGCCGAAGGCGGTTTCGATATCATCGTCGGCATGTCGGGGTCGGGCCAATTGGCCGATATGGGGCGGGCCCGTCTCAGCGAATTAAAGAGCGAACTGTGGCAACTGGCGCAGGGTTACGACCGGGTCGTCATCGATCTGGGCGCTGGCCTGGAATCCGCCGTCCGCTCCCTGACACCAAAAGGCGGCATGACCCTGGTGGTGGCCACGGACGAGCCCACCTCTCTGACTGACGCCTACGCCTATATCAAGGTTTCCATGCGGGAGAACCCACGCGCCGATATGCGTCTGGTGATTAATATGGCCGTCGATCAGCGCCAGGGAGAGCGCACCTATGGCGCCCTGGCCAAGGCCTGCCGAACCTTCCTGAACTATACCCCGCCGTTGATGGGAATTGTGCGGCGGGACGACCGCATTCCCGATGCCATTCGCCGCCAGACGGCCTTTCTATCCCGCCATCCGCAAGCCGATGCAGCCCAGGATCTTGAAGCATTGGCGACGGCAATTCGGAACCAGCCCGCCAAAAGCGTTGGAAATCCAGCATGAGCCCAATAAACGATCACCTGCGCCAGCGGCGCGACTGCTTGCAAACCGTCGCCAATCCGGCCACCGACCGCGACCGCGTCTCTATTCTGTCCGGCGAGTTGCCCACCTCCAGCCTGTTAGGCGGCACGCCTATTCACCTTGATCTGCGCTATATCGCCGATCGGGACATTATCGCCGCCACCGCCCTGGCGCATTATTTTCAGGCCGCCGCGCAGGAACCGTGCGAAACCCTGGAAGCCTATGCGGATATGGTTCTGAACGATCTCAATAATGAATTGGTGCCGCGCTGGATATGGCTACGCCTGCAGGGCAATGGCCATCAAGTGATCCAACAGGACCGACAGCCCGGCTGGAATGATCCGGGCCTGCTGACCACCCTGGATTTTTCCTAAGGCTGACGGCCTCACCATTTGGGCGGGCGTTTCTCAATGAATGCCGCCAGACCTTCCCGCGAGTCTTCCGTGGCTACGACATTGCGCATGGTCTCGGCCACGTTTTCGATATCCCGGCGATAATCCTGGTCATTGGCGCGCATATAGGCGTCGCGCCCCAGCTTCATGACCGTTGGTGATTTTGCAGCCAGTTTCCGTGCAATTTCCCGGGCTTTGTCCATCACCTCGCCATCCGGCACCAGATGGTTGATGAGGCCCAGATCCTGGGCCTCATCGGCCCCGAAATCATCCCCCGTGAACAGATATTCAAAGGCCCGGTGGCGCCCGGCAATACGCGGCAGGTGCACATAGTGCAGCGCCGGGATCAGGCCGACGTTGATCTCCGGATAGCCAAAGGTTGCCCCCTGCCCGGCGATGATCATGTTGCAGGACACCGCCACCGTCATGCCGCCCGCGCGCGCGGCGCCCTGCACGGCGGCGATGGAGGGCTTGCCCAGCCGGTATTGCACATCGTTCAATTCAAAATACAGGCGTTCCAAAAACCCGCGCATGCCTTCGCCATCCACGCCCTTGACCACCGCCAGATCCAGGCCGGCGCAAAAAACCCCGTCCAGGGCGGATGCGATGATCACCGCACGGACCTCATCGTCGTCCCGTGCCTGGCCCAGGGCCGCGATGATCTGGTTTACCAGATCCAGGTTCAGGGCATTGACGGGCGGGCGGTTCAAACTGATTTCAGCCACCCGGTCGACAACCCGATATTCCAGATGCTCGAAGCTCATTGTCTAACCCTTCAAATCGCGCGCGATAATATTGCGTTGAATTTCCGAAGTACCCTCGCCGATCACATAGACCAGGGCGTCGCGATGGATACGGCCAACCGAATATTCCCGCATCAGACCGGCGCCGCCATGAATGCGGATGGCCGCCTCGCTGATCCGCACCGCCGCCTCCGAGGCCATTAGTTTGACCCGTGACGCCGTGGCAATGTCCAAAGTGCCCTGATCGACCCGCCAGGCGCCATAATAGACGTGCCATTTGATCGCTTCGATCTCGGCCGCCATGTCGGCCAGCTTGTGGGCGATGGCCTGATATTCGATGATCGGTTTGCCGGCCACGATACGATCCTTGGCAAAGGCCAGCGAGGCATCAAAGGCCGCCCGCGCCATGCCAAGGCAGTTGGCGGACACGCCGACCCGGTTTTCCGACAGGGATTCCAGGATCACCGGATAGGTCCCTTCCCTGCCCCCTAGCAGGCAGTCATCGGGCACGAAAGCGTCGGTGATATGGATCAGCCCGGTTTCCGAGGCGCGAATGCCTTCCTTGTCCAACGCGGAAATATCGAAGCCGGGGTTCGGCAATTCGACAATGAACAGGCTGATCGCATCCGGGGTCAGATCCGGGCTGGTGCGAGCGGCAACGGTCAGGAAATCGGCGATGGGTGAATTGGTAATGTACAGTTTCGCACCGTTCAGGACATAGCCGCCGTCGACCTTTTCCGCCTTGGTGATCATGGCCCGGATGTTGGAGCCGCCGTCCGGCTCGCTTAACCCGAAACCGGCAATTTTCCGGCCATTCAGGGCGGGGCGAAAAAATCGTTCTTTTTGTCCTTCGGTTCCGGCCTTCCAGATGGGCCAGATGCCCAGATGGGTATGGGCCGACCAGGCGGATGCGAACCCCTGGGAGACGTAACTCATTTCCTCGCGGATAATGCAGTCGGTTATCTTATCGAAACCGGAACCGCCGTCGGCCTCCGGGTAACGGATACCCAACAGGCCCAATTCAGCCCACTTTGGAAACAATTCGCGGGGGAATGTCTCCGTCTCATCAGCCTCGCGGACCAGGGGGGCGATCTCGGCTTCAGTGAAACGGCGAATGGTATCGCGAACCTGTTCCTGTTCCGGCGTAAAATTAAAATCCATATTTTCTATTCCGTTATCCGGGTTCTTTTGCTTCGCGTCGCTCGAGGCTCATGCAGAGGGGGACGGCGGGTCGGGAAGGAGGAATCGGCCATGCTCAAGGCGCTCAACGCCGGGGCAGGATACCCATCTCCTTGGAGATGATTTGCAGCATGACCTCGTTGGCGCCGGCGCCGATGCTGACCAGTTTCATGTCACGGTAAACCCGGGAGATACGATTTTCCGCCATGTAGCCCTGGCCGCCCCAGAATTGCAGCAACTGGGCCGGTACTTCGGTGGCCAGAACGCCGATCAGATATTTTGCCATGGAAGCCAGCTTGGTCACGTTGCCGCCCTCGACATAGGTATCGGTGGCGCGATAGAGCAGTGAGCGAACCCCCTCCAACTGCGCCTGGATCTCCGCCATCTTGTAGTGCATCACCTGGTTGTCCAGGATTGGCCGGCCAAAGGCATGACGTTGGCGGGTATATTCGATCGTCTCTTCCAGGGCATCCTCCAGAAAGGTAATGGTACGGGCAACCGCATACAGACGTTCTTCCTGGAACTGCTCCATCTGATACATGAAGCCCATGTTCTCTTCGCCAACGAGATTACGCTGGGGCACCCGCACCTCGTCAAAATTGATATGTCCGGTGTCGGAGCAATGCAGGCCAAGTTTTTTCAACTTCTGCTTTGAGATACCTTTGCTGTTCATGGGCACCATGATCAGGGACTTGTTGCGGTGGGGGCCCTTTTCCTCGCCGGTATTGCACAGCATGCACATCCAATCGGCCTGAATGGAATTGGTGATGAATAACTTGTTGCCGGAAATGACATAATCATCGCCATCCTTGCGGGCGAATGACCGCACCGAAGAGACGTCCGAGCCGGAACCTTCTTCCGTGACGCCGATACAGCCGATCATTTCACCGGCGATGGCCGGGGCCAGGAATTCCTGGCGCAATTCGTCGCTGCCATGACGGGCCAGGGCCGGCGTACACATATTGCTCTGCACGCCAATGGCGGTGGAGACTCCCTGGGCCTTGGCATGGCCCATTTCCTCGGCGAAAACCACTTCGTAGGAGTAATCCAGGTCCATGCCGCCGAAATCCGCTGGTTTGGAAATGCCCAACAGGCCCGCCTGGCCCATTTTCTTGCAGACCTCGTGCAAGGGCATCATCTCGGCCTCTTCCCATGCGTCCACGTATGGATTGATCTCATTTTTTACGAAGGTGGCGACCGTACGCCGCAATTCAATATGTTCCTGGGTTTCCCGCATCTTCATCTCCTACAAAATCATGGCGCGGCAACGATTGGCCGCATCTTTCGAACCGGCACCGTTTGCTTTTGGCGGCATATAACGGCTACGCCCATACTCCCGTCACGCCAATCATTATAGAACCACCGGGACAGTTGCTATACTGCTCTATCTGACAGCACAACAAATTGCCAAACGGAGCACCGTCATGACCACGCCCTCAGGTGACAATAATCCCTCAGCGATGTTTTTCTGGCCGACGCCGGAGCGCCCCGTGGTTGACCGTGGCGAGGGCATCTACCTGTGGGACCAGGACGGAAAACGCTATATCGACGGCTCTTCCGGGCCGCAAACCGCCAATATCGGCCATGGCAACGTGCGTGTGCGCGAGGCCATGATGGCCCAGGCGGAAAAGGTTAGTTACGCCTTTCGCTCTCATTTCCTGAACGAACCGGCGGAATTGCTGGCCAAGGAAATCACCGAAATAACGCCCGCTGGCTTCGATCAGGTTTTCTTCAGTTCCGGCGGCTCGGAAGCGGTGGAAACCTGCATAAAACTGGCGCGGCAATACGCGGTCTCCATAGGTCAGGCGACCCGCTACAAGATTATCTCGCGCCTGCCCTCCTACCACGGCACCACCCTGGGCGCCCTCTCCTTGACCGGCGATCCGGGCGGCTTTTCCATCTTCGCGCCGATGATGGTCAACCAGCCGAAAATCCCGGCGCCGTTTTGCCGTTATCGCCGGCCCGGCCAGACGGAGGACGAGGCCGCGCTGGAATACGCCAATGCCCTTGCCAGCGAAATTGAAAATCAGGGGCCGGAAACCATCCTGGCCTTTATCATGGAGCCCATCGGCGGCGCGGCCACCGGCGCCCTGACCGCGCCGGATGTCTATTATCATCGTATCCGCGAAATCTGTGACCAATACGGCGTGCTGTTGATCTTCGATGAGGTGATGAGCGGAGCCGGGCGCAGCGGCAAATACCTGGCGGCGGAACATTGGGGGGTCACGGCGGATCTGGTCGCCCTGGCCAAGGGCCTGGCCTCTGGCTACATCCCTCTGGGCGCCTGCCTGACTTCCCGCAAGATCGTCGGCACGGTCGAGGATGCGGGCGGCTTCAACCATGGCCACACCTATTCCGCCTCTCCCATCGCCTGCGCCGTGGGCCGGGCCGTTCTGGCCGAACATCTGGACAATGATCTGATCGGCAATGCCGCCCGCATGGGCGCGGTTCTAAAGGGCCGGCTGGAAGGGCTGTTGGACGAGTTCGAATTCATTGGCGAGGTGCGCGGGCGCGGCCTGTTGCTGGGCTTTGATGTGATCGCCGACCGGACCACGGGCCGGCCCCTGCCGCCCGCATTGAACGCCCATATACGCCTGGCCCAGGAGGCCTATGACCGGGGCCTGATCATCTATTCCCGGCGCATGATGGGCGGCGTGCGCGGCGACAACTTCCTGGTCTCCCCGCCACTGATCGTCACCGAGGATCAGATCGATGAGATCATGGATTTGCTGATCCAGGCCCTGCGCGCCTTTGCCCCCGATGCCCGGGCCGCTATAAAAGCCGGCTGATGGTTTGTCGAAACGACACCGGCGCAGAAATTATTTAACTCAAACAGGAGAACGCCATCATGCTAGCCGCCATTGCCACCCTTAAAATCAAGGAAGGCTGCGAAGACGATTTTCTGGCCGTCGCCAAGGAACTGGTCGTCGCCGTCAATGCCAACGAGCCGGGCTGTCAGTTCTATCAGATCTACAAAGGCGACGAGCCCCTGACCTTTGTCTTCATCGAGCGTTACGAGAACCAGGCCGCCACCGAAGCGCACCGCGCCTCGGAACATTTCAAAACCATCGGCGCCCGCATGGGCCCCTTCATGGCCGGCCGCCCGGACGTGCTAAGGCTCAGCGAAGCGTAGGTCTTTATGGGGACACAATACTTATATCAGTAGATATAAGTATTGTGTCCCCATAAAGAATACCTCAGGTCTGCGCCTTGAACGCATCCAGGATTTCACCACCCGTGGCGGACCAGACACCGTCGTGGGCAGTGATGTAGGCCAGCGCCTCCTCCAGGGCCTTGATGCGGTAGGCTTGGCCTGTCACCCAGGGGTTCAGATTGATGGCCATGACGCGGCCGCCCTGGCTGGCGGCTTCGGCGTACAGGCAATCGAACTGATCCTTGAGCTGGTCCACATACTCCCGCTCCGTATGACGCAGGGAGATCAGGATTTGCTGATCGTCCAGTTCCATGGTGTGGGGCATGTTGTGGATGCCACCCGCCGTGGTTTCAAAGGCATAGGGCATATCGTCGTTGGCCCAGTCGCACAGATATTCGATGCCCTCCGCCGCCACCAGGTCCGGGGTGTTCATGGATTCCGAACGTATGGGCGACAACCAGCCACGGATCTTTTGGCCCGATAGGCCGCGCAGGCTTTGCAACACACCCTTGATCAGGGCCGCTTCTTCGTCCCGGTCCATCTCGCCATAATGGGGATGGCCCATGTCCAGGCCGTTGGCGATCAGCTCCCAATCCCGCGCGTTCACCTGCTCCACCAGATAGGGGTAGCGTTCGGCAAGGGCGGAATTGATGGCGACCGAAGATCTGATGCCCAGTTTATCCAGCACCTTGAAGATGCGGAACACGCCGATGCGGTTGCCGTAGTCGCGCAGGGTATAATTCCAATAATCCGGATAGGGCCGCGCCATGGCCGCCGGCACGGGGACGGCGGGTTTCATATCCATGGGAAACCATTGCAACTGGGTCACCACCCATAAAGCCACGCGGGCGCCGTTGGGCCAGATGACGGGGGGGCGTTCGTGCAATTGCGACCAGGTATAGCGGTCGTGATCCATGCCATGGCCGCGCTTGGGGTATTTCAGATAGTCATCGGACAGGGTCATGCTCAGCGCGCCTCCCTCTTGGCGGCCAGACTGGCGACCACATTGTCGTAATGGTGTTGGTAATAATGTGCGGCGATCTCGCGCCCCGTGGTGACCCAGACCTTGTCGTGGCCGGTGATATAGTCCAGCACCTCGGCGAAGTTGCCAATGCGGTGGGGCTGGCCAATCAAAAAGGGATGCAGGGGGATGCACATAACCTGCCCGTTCTCGGCGCCTTCCTCATACAGCTGATCGAAATTCGCCTTCAGGATATCGCTGTAGTGGCGGCTGCTTTTGCCCATCATGGAAAGCACCACGGTATCGTTCATTTCCAACGAATAGGGCACCGAGATCAGCGGCCCGCTTTTGGTATTGACCGGCTGGGGCTGATCGTCGTGGAACAGATCGCAGGTGTATTTGACGCCGTATTCAGCCAGCAGCTCCATGGTGTTGGTGGTGTATGACAGGGCCGGCGCCAGCCAACCGTCCACGTTCTGCCCGGTGCAGTCCTTGATGGTGGCGATCACGTCCTCCATCATGGCCCGTTCCTGGGCCTCGGACATGGTATAGGTATAGCGGGTGTTATAGACGCCGTGGGAAAAGAACTCCCAATCCAGCTCGTTGCAGGCCGCGATAATTTCCGGGTGGTGCTGACAAAGCGCGACGTTGAGGGAAACACTGCCGCGCACGCCGTATTTCGCCATGGCCTCCATCATGCGCCAGAAACCGGCCCGGTTGCCATAGTCCCGATGGGAATAGGGCACCACATCCGGGTGCGGCTTGGCCCAGGCCCGGCGGCCGGGATTTATCGGTGGGTCCAACTCGTAATATTCGATATTCGGCGCCACCCAGAAGGCGACCCTGGCGCCGTTGGGCCAGGTTATTTTTGGACGATCCGCCATGGGCGAATAATCATACAGCTCGGGCTCCCGCAGCATTTCGGCCTCTCCCTCTAGTCGTTCAATATCTAGTCGTTCAGCATCTGATAGTTTTCCAGGTATTCGATAACCTCCGCCGCCGGCACCACATCGGCATACTTGATGGCCATGTCATACAGGTTGGCGAAGTGCGGGCTTTCATGTTTATCGGCCACGCATTCCTCCGGCACGATGGTGCGGAAGCTGCGCGAAAGGCTATCGACTACCGTGGCCCGGACACAGCCCGATGTGGAGCCGCCCGTGACAATCACCGTATCGATGCCATGAAAATTCAAGACCGAAGGCAAATTGGATTCGTGGAAAGCCGAGGCCATGCGCTTGTTGATGATCACGTCTTTGTCTCGGTCCACATGCAGACGGTCATCGAATTCCGAACGGCGGGAGCCAACCTTGATGTTCTGCAGGGAATCCGGCGTGTCCGAGCGCGTGCCCCAAATGCCGGCATCCTCGCCCGAGTCCATATAGGCCACATAGGTCCAGACCACGGGCAGGTTCTTGGAACGCGCCAGATCCGAGATCTCATTGACATAGTCCATCTGCTTCGGATCGGTCTCGTAGGCGGTGGCGAATTCACCAACGTTCGTGTAGGCCTTTTGCAGATCGATATTGATCACCGCCGCCTTGCGGCCAAAGCCAAAGCGCCGCCGGGTCGGGTTGGCCTTGATCTCTTGGTATAACTGCCGGGCGCTCTTGTCAGAGGTATCCATGGCGTCGCTCTCCCATATTACAATCCACAATAACGTCATTCCCGCGAAGGCGGGAATCCATACGGTTCAGTTAATTTCATTCTGTTCGTTGTCTTGCCTCATTGTCGCTACACGCACATCTGGATTCCCGCCTTCGCGGGAATGACGACGAGCTTGTTGCTTCAGGGTTGAAACCCGATGGCCCCATCATACTTGGCGGCCTCTTCCTCGGGCAAAAATTCCGCCTCTAACGCGCGGATTTCCCCAAACCCGACAAAGCCGTGAAAATCCGCCAACGGATGCGCCTTATTGGCCGCTTTCAAGCGCTCCTCCAAAGCATTATCCTCTACCTTGAAGGCGCTGTAATAGTCCCACATGGCATTGGCCGCCGCCCGCATGCCGCCGCCGGGATTGATGACGATGTCCACCCCCAGTTCCTGCAGACCCTCGGACGATATATTGGGCGAAACGCCGGTGCGGTTATAGAGAATGGCGCCCGGCACCGCCTTGCAAACCCGCTGGATCTCCGCCGCCGACAACAGCCCCTCGGGAAAGCATACATCGGCACCCGCCTCGGCGTAGGCCAGGCAGCGATTGATGGCATCTTCCAGGCTGCCGCCCGCGACGCCGCGGGCATCACAGCGCGCGATCAGCACAAAATCCGGGTCAAGCTCGTCGCGCACCCGTGCCGCGGCCCGGATCTTGCCGGCGGCCTCCTGTATCGAGATCACCTGTTTGCCGGCCACATGGCCACAGCGTTTGGGCGCGATCTGATCCTCCAGATGGATGCCCGCGACGCCGGACTTGATGAACTCCTCCACCGTGCGCATGACGTTGATAGCATTGCCATAGCCGGTATCCGCATCGCAGATCACCGGCACACTGACGGATGAGGCAACCTTGCCGGCGACATCCGTCATCTCGGTCAGGGTGGCCAGACCCACATCGGGCCGGCCAACGTGATTGACCGAGACGCCATAGCCCGAAATATAGACAGTTGAAAAGCCCGTCCGCTCGATCATCCGTGCGCCCATGGCGTTGAAACAGCCCGGCGCGACGACAATCTCGTCACCGGCCAGCAGTGCGCGCAAAGCCTTTGCCGCGCCTTGAAAATTGGACATCGCCGTCACCTCTCCGTTGCCGATTTATATGGTTTGATATTACCGCCGAGAGACTAGCCCAGACACAGCCGGAAACGCAAAGGGCCGCCCCAAAGGGCGGCCCAAATACGAGCGTTGTCAGATGCGTCGAACGCGTCAGACGCTGTAGTACATATCGAACTCGATCGGATGCGGCGCGTGTTCGAAGGTGTAGACCTCCTGCCACTTCAACTCGATATAGCCATCGATCTGATCGTCCGTGAAGACGCCGCCCTTTTTCAGGAAATCGCGGTCGGCATCCAGGCTCTCCAGCGCTTCGCGCAACGAACCGCAGACGGTTGGCACTTCGGCCAGTTCCTCGGGCGGCAGGTCATAGAGATCCTTGTCCATGGGATCGCCAGGGTGGATTTTGTTCTCGATCCCATCCAGGCCCGCCATCAACATGGCCGAAAAGGCCAAATAAGGATTGGCGCCCGGATCGGGGAAGCGGATTTCCACCCGCTTGCCATTGGGGCTGGGCGAGAACGGAATGCGGCACGAGGCGGAGCGGTTGCGGGCGGAATAAGCCAACAACACCGGCGCCTCGAAGCCCGGGATCAACCGCTTATAAGAGTTGGTAAGCGGGTTGGTGAAGGCATTCAGTGCCTTGGCATGCTTCATGATGCCGCCGATGTAGTACAGGCAGGTCTCGGATAAATCCGCATAACCCGAACCCGCGAACAGCGGCTTGCCATCCTTCCAGATCGATTGATGCACATGCATGCCGGAACCATTGTCGTTCATCACCGGTTTGGGCATGAAGGTGGCGGTCTTGCCATAGGAATGGGCCACGTTGTGAACCACATATTTGTAGATCTGCATCTGGTCCGCACAGGTCGTCAGAGGCGCGAACTTCATGCCCAGTTCGTGCTGGCTGGGGGCAACTTCATGATGATGCTTTTCAGTATCGACACCCATTTCGCGCATCACCGTCAGCATCTCGCTGCGCAGATCAGCCGCCGAATCCACCGGGGGCACGGGGAAATAACCACCCTTGGCGGCCGGGCGATGGCCAATGTTGCCACCCTCCAGATCGGTGCCGGAATTATACGGCCCCTCGCCCTCATCAATGGCGTAAAACGTCTCGTTCTGCGAGATCTTGAAGCGCACGTCATCAAAGACGAAGAATTCCGCCTCGGGCCCGAAAAAAGCTGTATCGCCGGTACCGGAACTTTGCAGATAAGCCTCGGCCCGCAGCGCCGTCGAACGCGGGTCGCGGCTATAAGCTTCGTGGGTTGAAGGTTCCACCACATCGCAGAACAGCACCAGGGTGGGCTGTGCGAGGAAGGGGTCCATGACCGCCGAGGCGGGATCCGGCATCAGCGCCATGTCGGAATCGTTGATCGCTTTCCAGCCCGCGATGGACGAGCCATCGAACATGACGCCGTCGGCAAACAGATCCGCGTCAACGAAATGGGAGTCCATGGCAAGATGCTGCCATTTGCCCCGAGGATCGGTAAAGCGGAAGTCGACGAATGGGATTTCTTCGTCCTGAATTCTCTTCAGGACGCTTTCGGCAGTGGACATGGTTTTTGGTTCCTTCCTGTGTCCGCGATTACTTTTCGGTGTTTCCTGTTAGTGGTTCTTTACGGGCAGTGGATAGAGGCGGCCTAGATGGCGTCGTTGCCAGTCTCGCCGGTACGGATGCGGATGGCTTGTTCGACGGTGGAGATGAAGATCTTGCCATCACCAATACGACCCGTGTGCGCCGCCGTCTGGATCGCCTCGACGGCACGTTCCACCAGATCGTCTTCCAATACCACCTCCAACTTCACCTTGGGCAAAAAATCCACCACATATTCGGCGCCCCGGTAAAGCTCGGTATGTCCCTTCTGCCTGCCGAAGCCCTTGGCCTCGATCACGGTGATGCCCTGGAGGCCGATTTCGTGCAAGGCCTCCTTTACTTCATCCAGCTTGAAAGGTTTGATAATCGCTTCAATTTTTTTCATAGCACCAAATACTCTTCTGATCGCCGTCTTAAGGCCGGGCTGTTTCAGCACTCTATATCTCGTTAGCTAGCACAAATCATGCCAACTTACGCACTTTTTAAGCCATTGAATTTAAAGATTTTTTCAATGACCGGACCGCCCCGCCAGGATGCCTGCCTATTCCCTTGTCACTTTGCCCAAAAATTGTGCACGCCAATGATCATTGCGCCGCCAGTAAGTCCCGGATGCGGCTCATGGCGGCACGAATATTCTCGGTGGAATTGGCGTAGGAAAAGCGCAAATAGCCTTCCCCATTGGCCCCGAACGAGGTGCCGGAAATAACCGCGACGCCGGCTTCGTTCAACATCTTTTCCTGCAATACCTGGCTGCTCATGCCCGTACCCTCGATATTGGGAAAGGCGTAAAAGGCCCCGCCGGGCATAACACAGCGAAATCCGGGGATGGCGTTCAATTCATCCACGATGACCGTGCGCCGCGCATCAAAGGCCTTCATCATCTCGTCCGCCGCATCCTGGGGACCGCGCAGGGCCTCGACCCCAGCCCACTGGGTTGCCGCATTGACGCAGGAATGGTCGTTGACGCACAGGCGCGTGGCCTGTTCGGCACAGGCCGCCGGCCAGATGGCATAGCCCAGGCGCCAACCCGTCATGGCATAGGTCTTGGACCAGCCGTCCAGCAGGATCAGACGGTCCTGGATCGAGGGATAGCTCAACAGGCTGATGTGGGGCTGGTTGTCATAGACCATGCGGCTGTAGATTTCGTCGGACAGGATAACCACCTCCGGGTGCCGTTCCAGGCCGGCGACAAGCTTGTCCAGCTCCGCCTTTTGCACCACACCGCCAGTGGGATTGGCCGGCGAATTTATGATGATCAGGCGGGTGCGTTCGGTAATTTTCGCCAACACTTCGTCGGCCGAAAAGGAAAAACCGGTATCTTCGTGCAGGGCGATGGGTACCGGCGTGGCGCCGGAAAAGCGGATCGCCGATTCATAGATGGGGAAACCGGGGTTGGGATACATGATCTCCGCCCCCGCCTCGCCAAACATCAGGCAAGCGTAAAACATCGTCGGTTTGCCGCCCGGCTGGATCACCACATGATCGGGATTGATGGCGACGCCGCGATATTTCTGGATGTCGTCGGCGACGGCCTGACGCAATTCCGGGATGCCGTTGGCCGGGGTATAGCCGTGATGGCCGTCGGCCAGGGCCTTGCGCCCGGCCTCGACAATATTCGCCGGCGTTTGGAAATCGGGCTGCCCGATACCAAGGTTGATGATATCGCGGCCCTGGGCGACCAGCGCATTGGCCCGGGCCAGGACCTCGAATGCGGTCTCCGTGCCCAGGTGGTTCATTCGATTGGCAAGTTTCATGTTCGGGTTATGCCATGCCTGCGCGGCGGCACCAAGCCCCAGATGTGGCCAAATTGATATCTAATGGGCGGCTTTGTATTCTTTCATGGCTTCCCGCGCGATGACCAGTTGCATGACCTGCGAGGTGCCTTCGAAAATGCGCAGCAGGCGGGCATCGCGAAACAGGCGTTCCACCGCCGTTTCCCGCATATAGCCATAGCCGCCGTGCACCTGTACGGCCCGGTCGGCGATGCGCCAGACGGATTCGGAGGCGAAGTATTTGCTGGCGGCGGCGGCCTTGGTCACGTTTTCGCCCGCGTCCATCTGCCGGGCGGTCTGTTCCACCATGGCCCTGGCCGCCATATATTCCGCCTCGCTGTCGGCAATCATGCCCTGGATCAACTGAAACTCGGCAATTGCCTTGCCGAATTGCTGGCGTTGCATGGCGTAGGCGGTCATTTCCTCCACCAGGCGGCTGGCCAGGCCGACACAGACCGCGCCCATATGAATACGGGCATCGTCCAGCACCTTCATGGCGGTGATGAAGCCCTGGCCCTCGTTGCCGCCCAACAAGGCATCGCCCGGCACCCGGCAATCAACGAATGTCACATCCGCCGTGGGTGCGCCCAGTTGGCCCATTTTCTCCAACGGCGGATCTATATGCAGGCCAGGGGTGCCGGCCTCCACCAAAAAAGCCGAAACGCCGGCAGCACTTTTATCGTCCGGATTGGTCCGGGCCATGACCGTGAACAGGCCGGCGACCGGGGCGTTGGAGATAAAGCGTTTGTTGCCGTTCAGGACATAGTCCGTGCCATCGCGGCGGGCCGAGGTGGACAGGCTTTTCGCGTCGGAGCCGCTGCCCGGCTCGGTCAGGCAAAAGCTGACGATCAATTCACCAGCCGCGATGGACGGCAGATAGCGCCTTTTTTGCTCTTCCGTGCCGTCGAGCACGATACTTTTGCCACCTACCCCGTTGGTGGTGCCCACGTAGGAACGATAGGCGGGCGCGGCGCGGCAGAATTCAAAGATCATCCGCACCTCGGCCCATTTGCCCAAGCCCAGGCCGCCATGCTCGGCGGGAATGGCATAGGCGAATAGACCCATATCCCGCATCAGGCCCAACAGATCATCGGGGATACGGTGTTCCCGGTCGACCTGGGCCTCCGCCGGGATCAGTTTTTCGTTCACCAGCCGGCGCACGCTGTCCAGCAACGGGGTAATATCGTCTTCGTTCATGCGGTCATTCTCCTTCATCGTCAATGTGCCTTGCCTTTGCCGCGCCGACTAGAGCAATTTTCAATTAATTGGAGTCGCTCTCGCGACTTAAATGATTGGTTCAATTGCTCTATTTTTAAGAGTCTGAGCGCATTTTCTTCGAATGCGCTCTAGGAAAAATTCAAGCTGGTAGAGCTAAAATAGAGCGAGGAAAAGGATGGCGGCATGAAGCCGGCGGTGAATCACCCGGTGCGTTTCTGTTTTTGCAAAAAGGACGCGGTTTTGCAGGGCGCGGCGGACCATTTGCGGGCTTTTTTCAATCCCTAAACGGCGCCGCTTGACGCCGGCCCGTGGGCGGGTTAATCAGCGGTTCGGCTCCACGATGGGCCTGTGGCGGGTGTAGCTCAGTTGGTTAGAGCGCTAGATTGTGGATCTAGAGGTCGGGGGTTCAATCCCCCTCACTCGCCCCACTCCCAACCAATTGAAAACGGAAACCTTTTGGACGGCAGCCCATGGCGCTAGAGCATTTTCATTCTGAAAATGCTCAGATCTTTAGAATTGGAGCAATTTTTCCAATCACTTAGAATCGCTGCGCGATTCTCATTAATTCGGAATTGCTCCAGTCTACAAGGTCAGGTATTTGGTCTGAATATCCACGTTGGCGCGCAGCTTGTCCGGTGTGCCGGTGTACTCGATCTTGCCTTTTTCCAGGATGTGGACCCGGTCACTCAGGTAAAGCACGAATCCGAGGTTCTGTTCGGCCAAGACAATGGAAAGTCCACCCACCTTGAGTTGGTGGATGCGGTCGCGCAATGTCTCCACGATAATCGGCGCCAGACCCTCCGACGGTTCGTCCAGCAACAGCAGTTTGGGATTGCCCATGAGGCTGCGGGCGATGGTCAGCATCTGCTGCTGACCGCCACTGAGGACACCGCCCTTGCGGCTTTGGATATCCTTCAGGTCGGGAAACAGCTCGAACACCTGTTCTTCGCTCCAACCATCACGCTTGTCGCCGTCGATGGGTGGCAGCCGCGCGATATCCAGGTTCTCCCAAACCGTTAGTTCGGGAAAGATACGCCTGTCTTCCGGCACATAACCGATACCCAGCTTGGCCACATGATGCACCGCCATCTTGGTAATATCGCGACCCATCCAGCGCACGCTGCCTTCCTGCGGCGGCGCCAGGCCCATGATGCTGCGCATGGTCGTCGTCTTACCGACGCCGTTGCGGCCCACCAGCGCCACCACTTCACCGGGCTCGACCGTCAACGAGATGCCGAACAGACCCTTGCTCAGGCCATAGGCCGTACGGATGTTGTCAACCATTAAATAGCGCGGCCGGTGTTCCGGCGCGGGCGTTCGGTGATGCTTTATGGTCTTGCGCCGGGAAACCATGTATTCCTTAATTCCAACAAGACCGCCGCGCGCATCAAACGGTTAGCGGAGCGGCAGGGAGGGAGTTACTTGGTCATCGCGGATCCAGACGCATCGGAATCCTATGATGTGATTGTGCTGGGCGCGGGCGCGGGCGGCATGGCCGCCGCCGTTGTTGCCGCCAACGAAGGCCTCAAAACCCTGGTCATTGAAAAGACCGATTATGTCGGCGGCACCACCGCCCTGTCCGGTGGCATGGTCTGGGTACCGAACAACACCAAGATGGCAGCGAGCGGTCTTGCCGATACAGCAGAAGATGCCCAGACCTACCTGGACGCGACCGCGGGCCAAGGGGGGAATAGCGGGGATTGTGCGGCATTGCGCCGAACTTTCCTGGCAGAGGCATCAGGGGCCATCGACTATCTGGACCGCAACAGCCACGTCCACCTGGTGCCGCTGGCTTTTTACCCGGACTATTATCCAGACAAGCCCGGCGCCACATTGGGTGGACGCGTGATGGAACCAATGGCCCTGGACGCGCGCGAACTGGGCGAGGCTTTCAAGCTGTTGCGCCCGCCGCTTCCCGAATTCACCCTGTTCGGCGGCATGATGGTGGCGCGCCCGGACATTGTTCATTTCCGGGGTATCTTCCGCTCCCCCGCCTCGGCCCTGAAAGTCGCCCGGCTAGTCCTTTCCTATGTCATCGACCGCACCAAGTTCCATCGAGGCGCCAATCTGGTGCTGGGCAACGCCCTGGCCGGCCGGCTGCTGAAATCACTATTGACGCTTAATGTGCCGATCCGGCGAAACACCGTCACCAACCATCTGGTTAAAGAAGGCGACCGTATCGTGGGCGTCGAGATTGCCACCCCGTCCGGCCCCTTGGTTATCAAGGCACGGCGCGGTGTGGTTCTGGCCGCTGGTGGTTTCTCCCACGACCCGGACCTGCGGGCCCGTTATCTGCCGGGGGAAGCCGGCATGCATTCGGCGGCGGCGGTGGGCAACAGCGGCGACGGCGTGAAACTTGCCATGGCCGCGGGCGGTAGTGTACCGGAGGACAATGCCTCCAACGCCTTTTGGGCGCCCGTATCGCGCTTTACCCGAGCCGATGGCAGTGCCGGCGTTTATCCCCATACCGTGACTGACAGGGGTAAGCCGGGCATGTTGGCGGTCAATCATGACGGCCGCCGCTTTACCAACGAATCCAATTCGTACCACGAATTCGTGCTGGCAATGTTCCGCAGCCACAATTCCAGCCCGACAATTCCCTCGCATTTGCTGTGCGACCAGCAGTCGCTTTGGCAATACGGCCTGGGCGCGGTCAAACCGATGGCCCTGCGCCTGGCGCCCTATCTGCGCAGCGGTTATCTGATCAAGGCATCGAGCCTGGCGGAACTGGCACAAAAAATCGGCGTCGACCCCGGCCATTTGGCCGAAACCGTGGCGACCTATAACGCCGATGCGCTGCGTGGCGAGGACACCGCCTTTGGCCGAGGCAGCAACGCCTATCATAAATATGTCGGCGATCCGGCGAACCAGCCCAATCCCTGTATGCGGCCCGTTGCAAGGCCGCCCTTTTATGCGGTCACGCTTTATCCCGGCGACCTGGGCACGGCGGCCGGCGCGCGAACGGGCCCCAATGGCGAAGTGTTGAGCCAGGATGGCACGGCCATCCCTGGGCTGTACGCCTGTGGCAACGATATGAACTCGGTCATGGCCGGCAACTATCCCGGCCCCGGCATCACCCTGGGGCCGGCCCTGGTATTCGGCTATCTTGCAGCCATGCACCTGGTGCGGCAACAACAATAGGAGAAACCCATGAGCAATAAAAAAGGCAAATCCGGCATCCGCAATATCGCCGAAGTGCCCTGGCAGCAATTCCCCAACCATTTCGGCGGCGCTCTATCGAAGCCATTGGTCGGGCCGGGCGATACCGACATCAGGTTGATCGACTATCGGATTTCCAGCTATCAGCCCATGGCCTATGTCGCCGCGCACACCCACAAGATCCAGGAACAGATCTATCATGTGCTGGATGGCGAGGGCCTGATGGAAATCGACGGTAAAAATACCGTGGTGCGCCGCCATGATGTGATCCACATTCCACCGGGTATAGAGCATGCCATTGCCAATTCCGGCCTCGTGGACCTGGTCTTTCTGGTCATCACTTCCCCTGCATCGGATGATTAACCTAGAACCGTTCCGGGATATTCTGGTCCTGATCATTGTTGGAAATGGAGTTGAGACATGAAGGGCGGAGAATTGATTGCCCAGTTCCTGGTGCAGGAAAAAATCCCCTATGTGTTTGGCATTTGCGGACACGGTAATGTCGGCCTGCTGGACGAGCTTTACAACATCCGCGACGAGGTCAAATTGATCTCGCCGCGCCACGAACAGACCGCGGCGCACATGGCGGATGCTTATTTCAGGATCAAGCACCAGCCGGCGGCGACATTGACCTCGTGCGGGCCCGGCTCGGCCAATATTGTCATCGGAATGGCCAATGCCCTGGCGGATTCATCCGCCATTCTGGCAATAACCGCGAACGTGCCCACCCAGCAGTTCAATCGCGGGCCGTTTCAAGAAATCAATCGCCATTTCGCCGCCGACTTTCCCGCCGTATTGAAGCCGGTGGTCAAACGCAGCTTCCAGCCGACACGGGTTGATATGCTGCCCCTGACCCTGCGCCAGGCCATAGAGCTGGCGGTTTCCGGGCGGCCTGGCCCGGTGCAGGTCGACATCCCCTTTAACGTCTTCCAGGAGGAGGCGGATGTTGAATTGGAACCCTCCGCGCGCTTCAGGACGCGCAAGCGGGCGGGCACCGACCCGGCGGATATAGAACAAGCGCTGGCCATGCTGGGCGCGGCGGAACGGCCGGCGCTGTTCATCGGCCATGGCGTAACCCTGGCCGAGGCGGCCCCGGAATTGACCGAGCTGGCCGAACGCCTGAACATCCCCGTGATCAGTTCGCCCAACGGCATGGGCTGCATTCCCATGGCGCATCCACTCTCGCTTGGTTTCATCGGCCGCAACGGCACATTCCCCGCCAATCAATCCGGCCGCAACGCCGACCTGGTGATTGCCGTTGGCGCCCGTTTCGACGACCGTTCGTCGTCCTCGTGGATTCCCGGTTATTCATGGAACTTCCCGGCCTGCAAGCTTATCCACGTTGATATCGACGTTGATGAAATCGGCCGTAACTATATTCCCGATCTGGGCATAACATCGGATGCCGGTAGTTTCCTGCGCCAGATGCTGGGCGCGGTAGACGCGGCGGGAACAGAGAAGCCGGCACGAAAAGCCTGGCTGGCCGAAATAGAGGGCTGGCGCGAGGAATGGGCCCGTTTCGTGGCGCCCAATTTCGAAATTCGCTCCTCGCCATTACGGCCCGAACAGGTGGTCACCGATATCCGCGCGGTATTACCGGACGACGCCATCATCTCGCTTGATTCGGGCGTCCATCACAACTGGTTCATGCAGTTCTGGGAATGCCGTATGCCGCAGACGATGTTGAACGCCTGGGGTTTCTCCGCCATGGGGTTCGGCGTCTCGGGCATCCTGGGGGCCAAATTGGCGGCGCCCGAGCGGACCTGCGTCGCCATATGCGGCGATGGCGGTTTCACCATGACACCGCATGTCCTTTGCACCGCTGTCGAATACAACATTCCCTGCATCTGGGTGGTCTGGAACAATTTTGCCTGGGGCGCCATCCGCGACATCCAATATGGCATGTTCGGCGGCCGGGAAATCGGCACCGGCTTTTATCGGGGCGACAACCAGGAACCTTACAATCCCGACTTTGCAGCCCTTGCCCGTGCCTGTGGCGTGCATGGCGTCACCGTCACCAAGTCGGAGGATTTCAAGGGCGCCTTGGAACACGCCGTCGCCCTGGGCAAACCGGCATTGATCGACGTCCATGTGGATGCCGAAGTGAAGCCACCCGCGACCGGTACCTGGCAATTACCGCCAACGCCGTTCGGCGAACCGGCCTTCGGCGGCCCAACGCCGCGCGGCTAATACCAATCAGCGTTGATATCTAGCCGTTTTCGATTTCGAAATACGCAATCCAGGCCGTGACGGCGGCCCGGCGCCCCTGCGCCGCCCGCGCGGAGCGGTGCGGTTTGGCGCACAAGCGTGAGCGACTAAAGCTAGACTTGTTTCGATGAATATCGAAACAGGTCTACCGGGCGCGGTGGTCCCGATCCAGTCCGGGCTGTTTCGGGTGCGGATAGGGATGGTGAAAATCAGGCGCCACATATTCTATTGCCGCCAGCTTTTCGCAGGTCTCGCGGTACACAGTGGCAATGGCGTCTTCCAGGCCGTAATTCTCGGCCAGTTTGGCGGCGAATTCCGCGGTCTCCTCGGGCGGGTTGTCCCGGTACCAATGCACGGTGCGCTCCATCGCCTCGACCGGCGCAACCAAGTCCCGGTAGCCCAGTTCTGATTTCACCTTGTAGAGATCAAACAACTGATGGTTCGACGGCCCGTTGAACATCATCAGACCACGCGCCGGATGGGCATAGGCATCCGGCACACCGATAATTTCGATCTCGCTGTCCATGGACCGCGCCACCACTTCGATCCATTGCGCCATGGTAAACTGCACCTCGTCGCCGCAATCGTAGATTTGCCCGGCAGCGGTATCAGGTTGCCGTGCGGCAAGCAGGACGGCGTGGGCGACATTCTCGGAATAACCACGGGTCATCAGGGTCAAACCACCGTCAGGCAGTACGATATAGGGCCGCTTGTCCGTAAAGCGGCGCATGATGCTCCAGGCGGTGGGTGTCAACTGCCGGGGACCGTAGACGACAGGATAGCGGAAATGGGTGGCGCTATATTGGCCGTCGGCGTGGCCCTGCATGACGGCTTCCTCCGCCATCCGGACCAGATAGCCAAAGCGGAATTCCGCCTCGCTCTCTATTTTCGGCGCGCCCTCGGGAAGCGGCACCTGCAAGCCGGCGGGAAACAGTGCGCCAGGCTGCAACACGCCGCGAAAACAGGGCGCGCCGCCGACCGTAATCAGCCGGTCTGTGTAATCCCCGACAATCTCGGCGATATAACGGATGCGGCCATAGGTGGCGATGATCAGATCAAAGGAACGGCCCGCCAGCGCCTCGCGCAGGGTTTCGCGAAAATGAGGATCACCGATGATCCGTTCGACCGAACGCGGGATCTCGTCGCTGTCATGCGTGCCGCGATGCATGATCGATACATCGTAACCTTGCGCGATTAAGCCGTTTACCAAATACGGCCCGGTCGGTCCCGTGCCGCCAATAACAAGTGCCTTCAAAACGCAGTCTCCCCAATGTATCGAATATTGAACACGGCCTAGAGCATTTTCATTCTAAAAATGCTCAGATCTTTAGAATTAGAGCAACTTTTCCAATCACTTAGAGTAGCTTCACGATTCTCTTTAATTCGGAATTGCTCTAACCCGGCTTTTGCGCCGTGATCAGTCCCAATTGATGCGGTGTGAACCAGCGCGAAACGGCATTGACATAGCCGGCCTGGCCAAGGAAATCGCACCACTCGGCACCAGTATTAACCCGCCCCAGATAGCGGCCCCGGCGCACCCCGGCCAAATTGACGAAGGCAGGGTCCAGGGGGCCGGTTTTGTCGTCCTCCAGCATGTAGTCGACGATCAGCATTTCGCCGCCCGGTTTGAGCGCATCCAGGCTCCGTCGCAGCACGGCGATGATCTCGTCGGGCATATAGCCCTGCAACGGCGTGATGTAGGACGCCAAATCATGGCCGCCTGGGAATGGCGTCTCCAGGAAGTTCCCAGGCATGGTATCGATGCGGGCCTGCAGCCCGTGCTTGGCGATAAATTCCTGCGCGATAAGGATCACGTTGGGCTGGTCCATTATCGTCACCCGCAGCGACGGATTACGCTCGCAGGCGGCGATCGCATAGCAACCCGATCCGCCAGCGATATCCAGCCAGTGGTCAAAGCGGGAAAAATCATATTCCTTAGCCAGTTTATGGCCCAGACCGATCGACGCCTCGTAACCGGCGACGGTGAAGCGCCGGGCCTCTTCCGGATCCTGCAAATAGTTGAGGTAACTGCGTTCGTCGCGCCCGTCGCCGTCGGACACGGCTGTCAGATCATCGGCAAGATGGTCCCAATTCGCATAGTCGCGCCGGGTGATATAGGTCAGATAGTCGCCGAAATAGGTGCGGCCGCCTTTCACCAGATAGCGCTCCACATCGCTCATATTGACGTGGCGGCCATCGACCTCGCGCAGCAAATCCATTGCCTTGCACGCGGTGAGCAGACGGTCGGCCTTTTCGGCCTCGATCCCCATCGCCGCGCCCAGTTCCGCCGCCGTACCCGCCCCGCCGGCGATATGGCTGAACAGTTCCATTTCGATCGCCGCCAGCAAAGTCCCGGTTTTCTTAAAAGAAAGCGCGATATCGGTCATCCGCTCGGTCTTCATGCCGAGCGTAAAATCTGCCTTGGCCATATTTCCTCCCATCACTTAAGCGTACGCGGTGCCACCACGCTGGCCCCTTCTCTCGCCGCGCCAAACCATCTGATATCGAAAACGAGATAACCGCCGGTTCCGACATTGGTTTGTTAAGCGGAGCTTTGGGGAACCTCCTTGGTGAGGTGCCGTTATCCTGGCGGCCAAGCATAACGACAAAGGTACGGCGCGCAAGGCACCAGCCCGGCTGCGTGGTTTTCCATGTTCACCTGGCGCCAACCGCAGGATATCATAACGGAACAGGAGCAGGGCAGTGGATGCCGATGCAGCATAGGAAATTCCATGAACAAGTTCGGTATCGGCCAGCCGGTCAAACGGTTCGAGGATCGGCGATTGCTGTCCGGCAAGGGCCGCTTCATCAATGATGTCAATCTGGCCGGTCAGGCCTACGCCGTGGTTGTACGCTCGCCCCACGCCCATGCCCGGATCGTCGCGATAGACTGCGCGGTGGCAAGGACCGCCCCCGGTGTGCTGGCCGTCTATACCGGCGACGACGTGGCCGCCGACGGCCTGGGCACCATGGCGCCCACGGTGCAGCGCAAGCGCCCGGACGGCGGGCCCATGTTTGCCCGCTCCCATCCCGGTCTGGCCATTGGCTGGGTGCGCTATGTGGGCGACCCGTTTGCCCTGGTGGTCGCCGAAAGCCTGATGCAGGCGAAGGACGCCGCCGAGTTGATCGAGGTGGAGTATGACGATCTGCCCTCGGTCACCGATACCGCCCAGGCCGCGAAAGGCGAGACGGCGGTGTGGGCGGAATGCCCGGACAATATCTCCAACGTCTTCGAGACCGGCGACAAGGCAGCGACCGAGGCGGCTTTCGCCAAGGCGGCGCACATCGTCCGCAAACGTTATGTGATAAGCCGTGTGTACGCCAATTTCATGGAACCGCGCGGCGTCATTGGCAGCTACGACGCGGGCGAGGACCGCTATACCCTTTATGCTGACGTGCAATATCCCCACCGGGTCCGCAATGCGTTGGCCAACAAGATATTCAAAATCCCAGAGAACAAAATCCGCGTTATAGCCGGCGATGTGGGGGGCGGCTTTGGCACCAAGGGCTGGCAGTACCCGGAACATCGCCTGATGCTGTGGGCGTCAAAGAAACTGGGCCGCCCGGTGAAATGGTCCTGTGAACGGGGAGAGGCCATCCTGGCCGACGAGCATGCCCGCGATAATATCAGCGAGGCGGAACTGGCACTGGATGGGGACAACCGGATTTTGGCCCTGCGGGTGCGGACCGTGGCCAACGTGGGTGCCTATGTATCCTCCGACCGTAACCTGCTGGCGACCTTCACCAATGTCTCCACCCTGGTCGGGGTCTATGATATTGCCGCCGCGCATGTGCATGTTTCCTGCGTTATGTCGAACAGCAACGGCACGGCGCCCTATCGTGGCGCCGGGCGGCCAGAGGCAATCTATGTCATCGAACGGCTGCTCGATGATGCGGCCAGGGAATTGAATATCGACGGAATGGAACTGCGGCGCCGGAATATCATCTCCACCGACGCCATGCCCTACCGCAATGCCTTTGGCCGGGTCTATGATTGCGGCCAGTTCGATGTGAACATGGAACGGGTATTGCAGCTGGCCGACCATGACGGCTTCCCGGCACGCCAACACGACGCATTGTCGCGGGGCAAGTTGCGCGGGGTCGGCTTTGCCAATGCCATCGAACGCGCCGCCTCGCCCGGCCTGGAATTCGCCGAAATCCGTTTCAATCCGTCCGGCAGCGCGATGATCCTGATGGGCAGCAAGAACCAGGGCCAGGGCCATGAAACCATATTCCGCCAGATCGCGGCGGAACGCCTCGGCATAGATCCCACCGATATCCAATATATCGATGGCGATACCGACCGGGTCGCCTTTGGCATCGGCACCAATGGATCGCGGTCCACCGTCATCGGCGGCTCCGCCCTGTGGCAGGCGGCGGGCAAGATCATCGACAAGGGCACGAAAATCGCCGCGCATTTCATGGAAGCGGATGTAGGTGATATCGAATACGCCGACGGCATGTTCAGCGTGGCCGGCACCGATCAAGGCATGAGTTTGCAGGATGTCGCCAAGTCCGCCTTCATGCACGCCAAGTTGCCCCCCGGTTTGGAAGGCGGCTTGTTCGAAACCGCGACCTTTTCGCCCGACACGGATACCTTTCCCAACGGCGCCCATGTCTGCGAAGTGGAAATCGACCAGGACACCGGCGAAGTTACCGTTATGAGCTATGCCGTGGTCGATGATGTGGGCACGGTAATCAACCCCATGGGCCTGAAGGGCCAGATCCATGGCGGCATCGCCCAGGGTCTGGGCCAGGCGTTAATGGAACAGGTGGTCTACGATCCTGACAGCGGCCAATTGTTGAGCGGTTCCTTCATGGACTACACCATGCCGCGCGCCGACACGACCTGTTCGATCCAAGTTGAAAGCAATCCGGTGCCGACCAAACAAAACCCGCTTGGCGCCAAGGGCGCGGGCGAGGCCGGCACTGTTGGCGCCCTGCCGGCTGTCATGAACGCCGTACTGCACGCCCTGGCACCCCTGGGTGTGCGCGAACTGGACATGCCGGCAACCAGCGAACGGGTCTGGCAGGCTATGCAAAAGGCCAAGGCCACCTGACCATTTCGCGCGGACGGCGGCGCCGGTCATGGTCGGAGACCCCTATTCTCAGGCTTGCTTGATAGGACTATTCTGGCATTAAATATGAATACAAAGGGGGAGACGATGGCGGGGCGTTTAACGGGACGGCGTGCGGTGGTAACCGGCGGGGCGGCGGGCATTGGCCGGGCCATTGCAGCAGCTTATCTGCGCGAAGGCGCCGCGGTGGTCATCGCGGATATTAATGCAGCGGCAGCGGAACAGGCGGCAGGCGAACTTTCGGGCATGGGCGAAATTTCCGCCATCGGCTGCGATGTCACCAAATCAGACCAGACCCGCGCCTTGGCGGTGGAGGCCATTCGCCGCCTTGGCAGTGTCAATGTCCTGGTCAACAACGCCGGATTAAGCGGCCGGGGCCTGATTACCGAAATCTCCGAAGACACGATTGATGCCCTGTTGGCGGTCAACCTGAAGGGCGTGCTGCTGTGCGCCCAAGCCTTCGCCCAGGCGATGTATGACGAGGGCAACGCGGTCATGATCAATATGTCATCCCAGGCCGGCAAGCGTGGCTGGCCGGAACTGTCGGTTTACGGCGCCACCAAGGCAGGCGTGCTGGGCATGAACCGGGCGCTGGCGGTGGAGCTTGCCCCCCGGGTCCGGGTCAATGCGATCTGCCCCGGCTATATCAGTGATGTGGGCATGGCCTGGCGCGGTTGGGAAGGGCGCAGCAACAACGAAGGCGGCACCGCGGCGGATATCGGCGGCCGCTTCGCGGCGGAAAACATTCCGCTGCAACGCCTGCAAAGCGCTGACGATATCGCCAATACCGCCGTCTTCCTGGCCTCCGACGACGCCAGCGAGATCACCGGCGATGCCATCAATGTCGGCGGCGGTGTCGTCACGGACTAGAGCAGATCCGGGATATTGCAAATTAACAGAAAATCTATTCCTTGAGCATACGGCGCACAGGGGCGGCGGCGGTAATTTTGCCTTTGCCGCGATAGGCTTCGTGGTTCTGTTCGATATCGGCCAGTTTGTAGAGGTAGTTGACCATCAAGCCGGCAGCACCCTCCAGGCCGTTGCGGGAGGTATCGCCCAGCCAATTGATCCGCTCCAACCGCGCACCGTTGGAAAGGTGAAAATTCTCCACCGGGTCCAGGGCACGCTGGCCCCGCTTTTCCGCCAACAGATAGCGCGCCGCCAGGGGCATCAGCACGGGTCGGATCGCGGCAACAGCCGCCTCGTCCCGGCTCCAGTCACTGCGGGCCAACAGGTTGCGCAGGGCTTCCCGGCCGCCACCAAGACCCGCCGCTTCAACCAATGCCGCTTCCTGCGCCTGATCCCATGGGGCCGGGCCGTCGGCCGCATAAAAACTTGTCAGCCAGGCGGCAAAACCAGGCACCGGTGACAGGGTGGCGAAGGTCTTCAGGTTGGGTAATTCCCGGCGCAATTCGTCAACCACCTGTTTGATCAGGAAGTCGCCGAAGCTGACCTTGGCCAAACCGGGTTGAGCGTTCGAGATGGAATAGAAAATTGCCGTGTCCGCCTTGCCCGGATCGCCCTCTGGGGCGTGTTCATCCAACAGCACCTGGACATTGTCGGCCATGCCGCTGACCAGGGCGACCTCAACAAAGATCAGGGGTTCGTCGGGCATACGGGGGTGGAAAAAGGCAAAGCAGCGGCGGTCGGAATCCAGCCGGTTCTTCAAATCATCCCACGAGCGTATTTCATGCACTGCTTCGTATTGCATCAGTTTTTCCAGCACCGCGGCCGGGGACTCCCAGGACATGCGGCGCAGATTAAGAAAGCCGATATCGAACCAGGATGTCAGCAGCTCGCGCAAATCATCGCCCAGGGCCCGCAAAACCGGTTCCTCACGAACCAGGGACAAAATCTCGGCCCGCATATCCACCAAAAATTTGACGCCCTGGGGCAAGGCATTGAACTGGGTCAACAGGGCGACGCGCCGGGGCACCAGGGCGGCGCGCAACTCCCGCTCGGCCCGGCCACTATCGCCGCTGGCTTCCACCGCTTGCAGGGCAGTAATGGCGGCATCCACGCGGGCCCGGTCGATGCCATAATCCTCGGCCAACACGACCAGAAAGCGCCGCCGCCCCTCGGGACCCAGTTGCAAATAAAAATGTCCAAGTTCGGCGGCCCCGGCGCGCGCGGAAACTTCGCCGCCGCGCCGATCCAGGCAATCCTCGATCCGCTGTTTCAGCTTCTCGACACCGGAATCATTTAGCCCGGCACCGGGTTCATCATCCCCCGAAGTACCAAAAATCGCCCGCCGCAAGGGCGCGAACGTCCGGTCAAAAAGGCTTTCTCTTTGCAGCATTTTTAATTCACATATTGTTCAAAACTGATCATGACATGGGAAGCGTTACTATTTGTTCAATTTCACTTTAGACCATTTTCGATATTCATCGAATTGCCGAGCCATGACATTTATGCGTCGGTAAACCACTAACGCTTTTTTCTAGGCTGTGTCCGCACGCAATGCCGATAATACGGCTGGCAAGGCGTTGGCCAAATCTTCGGCAATCAATCCCGGCCCGAAACATTGTGCCGCCGCACCATGCAGCCAGCAGGCCGCCGCCGCCGCCTCAAACGCCGGCACGCCCTGTGCCAGCAGACCCGTGCAAAAGCCGGCCAGGACATCACCCGACCCGGCGGTAGCCAAATCAGGCGGCGCATTGGCATTGATCACGGCCCGGCCATCGGGGGCGGCAATCACCGTATCGGGGCCTTTTAACAGGACCACGGCGCCGCAATCGGCGGCAGCCTGCCGGGTGCGTTGCAGCTTGTCGCCCGGTCCAGGGAACAGCCGGCTGAATTCACCTTGATGGGGCGTCAGGATGCAATTGCCGTGCAGCTGGCGGAACAGGCTTTTGCGGGCGGTGGCAAAGGCGGTGATAGCATCGGCGTCCAACACCACGGCCTTGCCCAGATCCAAGGCCGCCAGGACATTCCCGCGCAAGCGCTTGACTCCACCCGCACCCAAACCTGCTCCGGGGCCCAGACAAACCGCATTGCGCCGTGGATCCAATAGCAACCGGCGAAATGCCGCGCCGTCGCGCCAGGGATCAATCATCACGGCGGTCAGATGCGCGGCGTTCTCGGCCACCGCCGCAAGGGGTGATGCGACGGTCACCAGGCCGGCGCCGACCCGCAGCGCGGCACCGGCGGCCAGACGCGCGGCCCCGGTTTTGCCCGGGCCCCCGCTTAACACCACGGCATGGCCACGGCTGTATTTATGCCCCTCTAACGATAGCGGCGGCCAGGACGGCAGCCAGATAGACGGCTGATTAATCCAGGTCCGTGCTTCGATTTCCGTTAGAACCTGGTCGGGAATGCCGATATCCACCACGCGCAACTCGCCGCACAAGCCCCGGCCCGGATACAGCAGATGGCCGCTCTTGGGCCGAAAAAAGGTTACGGTCAGGGCCGCCTGGGGGGCAAAGCCCAAGATCTGGCCACTGTCGCCCTGCACGCCGGACGGCACATCAACCGCGATGATGGGGAGCTTCCGGGCTTGCGCCGCCGCTAAAACCGTCTTTGCCGGTCCTTTCACGGGGCGGGCCAGACCAGCACCAAACAGGGCATCAACGACCAGGGCCGCCCCCTCCAGCACGTCACTGCCCAAGGGCGCCACCCGGCCCCGCCAACGCCCGGCCATGATCGCGGCGTCGCCCCGCAAATCGCCCTTATCGCCCAGCAGGGCCAGAGAAACCTTGGCGCCGGCTTTTTTCAGATGCCGGGCAATGACAAAGCCATCGCCGCCATTATTGCCCGGACCGCACAGCACCGCCGTGGATTGGGCGCCGAAACGGTCCAGGATTGCCCTGGCAACTTCCCGGCCGGCAGCCTCCATCAATTTTTCGCCACTGATCCCCGCGGCCATGGCCGCGCTGTCGGCGCCATACATTTGCTGGACTGAAAGCAGTTCCGTCATGGCACAGCTATTTTTCCGGTTACAAGTTCGGCCGCCGGTCCATGGGCCGGGCCGCCTCGAATGCCTTGGCGGCCCGCAACACTAGATCCTCGCGGAAATTATCGGCGACGATTTGCAGACCCACGGGCAAGCCATCCTGGGTAAAACCGCAGGGGATGGAACAGGCGGGCTGCTGCGCCAGATTGAAGGGATAGGTGAACGGCGTCCAATCGGTCCAGTAGGTATCATCGGGCGCACTGCCGGGCGGCTGCAACCGCCCCACATCAAATGCCGGCACCGCCAGGGCGGGGGTCAGCAACAAATCGACCTCCTGGAAGAATTTCCGCAGATGCAGGCACAGGGCGGTCCGCCCTTCCATGGCGCGCATATAATCCAGGATCGATAATTCCTGGCCTTCAGCGACGATTTGCGCCAATTCCGGTTCCAGCTTGGCCTTTTGCTCGTCCGGCATATGGGCAAAGGCGCCGGCGCTACCGGCCCACCAATGGGTCTTGAAGATCGCCTTGGGATTTTCAAAGCCGGGATCGCGCTGTTCCACCACTGCCCCCAATTCGGTGAAGACGGCGGCTGCCTCGGCCACGATGCGGGCGACTTCCGGATCGACCTTGGCATAGCCCAGATCGGGACTGAAGGCGATTTTCAGCCCGGCGATGCCGTCATCCAGACCCTGGGTATAGTCGATCTTCTGGTATGGCAAAGCAGTATGGTCGCGGTAGTCAGGCTCCGCCAACACGTTCAGCATCAGGGCCGCATCGGCCACGGTACGGGTCATGGGCCCGACATGGGAGAGGATGCGCATGGCGCTTTCGGGATAGACGGGAACCCGGCCATAGTTTGCCTTCAGGCCAAACACCCCGGTGAAAGCAGAGGGGATGCGGATTGATCCGCCACCGTCCGAGCCGACGGCCAGCGGTCCCATATCAGCAGCCAAAGCCGCCGCCGCGCCGCCCGAGGAGCCGCCCGGCGTCTTCGCCAGGTTCCAGGGATTACGGGTAATGCCGCTCAAGGCGCTTTCGGTCAGGCCTTTCCAGCCAACTTCCGGCGTCGTCGTCTTGCCCAGCAATACCGCGCCGTGTTCCCGCAGGCGGGCAACGGCGGGCCCATCTTCATCCCACGGACCAGCGGGATCGACGGTCAGCGAGCCTTTCAGGGTCGGCCAGCCCTTGGTCAGCACCAGATCCTTGATGGTGGTCGGTACGCCGTCCACCAGACCCTTTGGCGCGCCTTTAGCCCAACGCGCCTCGGACTCTCTGGCCGAGGCCATGGCGCCCTCGTCATCGATGATCATGAAGGCATTGATCTTTTCGTTCACGGCATGAATGCGGTCCAGCACGGCCCTGGTCGCATCGACCGGCGAAAAACGGCCCTGGCGATAGCCCGCGATCAGATCAACCGCACTCATTTGGATCAACTCGTCACTCATAACATCTCCTCCCACATGGTCGTTCTCATATTGCTAGCCTTTTGGATCCCAGGCCTTGCTTTGCTCCCGAATACTGTCCATCTGGGCCGAAGACAATAGCCCGCGCAACTTGTCGAAATGCCATTCCGCCAATTCGGGTTTCTGTACCGCCCCCAACAGCGCCCAAAAAAAGGCCTTCGCCGGATCCGCCGTCAGGCCTTCGCCCAGTAAATACATCCGCGACAGCATCAACTGCGCATCAGCGTTGCCCTGATCAGCCGCCTGGCCAAACTGATAGGCTGCCTTCGCCAGATCCTTAGGCACACCATCGCCCCTGTAGTGGACAAAACCCAGGTTATACTGAGCCTTATCCAGACCGGCCTTCGCCGCCCTGCTGAATAAGGCCGCCGCAGCGGCTGGATTGCGCGGCACACCCTTGCCGAAATAATACAGATAGCCAAGGTTACGCATGGCCTTAAGGTTGCCCATGTCGGCGGCCCGCCGCAGCAGCCTGGCGCCCTTGTCAAAATTGCGCACGACCCCCCGGCCCCTGACATATAGCTGGGCCAGATTACGCATCGCCTTGCCGTTGTTCTGTGCCGCCGCGCGCTGATACCATGCAGCCGCCTGTTCCAGATCCCGGGCGATGACCTCGCCTTCCTCCAGATAAATGCCCACCACGCGCTGCGCCTCGGGATGACCCTGCGCCGCCGCTTTCAGAAACCACTGGTAGGCTCGTTCACGGTCTTGGGCCACGCCCCGGCCCCGGTCATATAGCAATCCCAGCCAATATTGCGCCTCGGCGGAGCCCTGCTCCGCGCTGCTCTTGAAGCCGGGAAAGGCCTGGCCATAATCACCTTCGCCGTAGGCAAGAAGAGCGGCCGACAGATCTACCGTCTGCGAAGCCGCTGGCGACAGCGGCAGCAACAGCGCCAAGCAGGCGTATAGCACTAGGGCCGGGCGGCGCCGGAAATGTCGATCATGGGCTAACATGGCGACACTGTACTGCCCCCGCCCTAGCGCGACAAGCAACGGCCCGGCGATTGAATGCCGCCGACATGCGGCTTGCCTCCATTCAGCCACTCTGCCAGCCTATGGCGCAGGACAACGATAGGAGGAAACAGCCATGCGCGTGGTGATTGCCATGATGAAGCACGAAACCAACACCTTTTCACCGGTGCCAACGCCAATTGAGCGTTTTGCGCGGGGCCAGGATATGCCCTTTGAGGGGGACGAGGTATTGGCCGCCTTCAAGGGCACCGGCAGCGGCATTGGCGCCTTCATTGATCTGGCGGCGGCTGCAGGCGCCGAGATGGTTTTTCCCATAGCCGCCAATGCCTGGCCGTCGGGCCAGGTGCATGACGATGCCTATCGCTTCATGTCCGACCGAATTTGCGCGGCGGTGGAGGCGGGCTGTGACGCGGTGTTGCTGGATCTGCATGGCGCCATGGTGACCCAGAGTCTGGAAGATGGCGAAGGCGCCTTGCTGACCCGCCTGCGCGGCATCGCGCCGGAGGTTCCCATCGGCGTTGCCCTGGACATGCATACCAATATGTATGCCGGCATCGCCGACAACGTCACCGTGCTGGCCGGCTATCAGACCTATCCCCATATCGATACGTACGAAACCGCGGTCCGGGCCGGGCGTCCGATCTTCGCCATGTTGCGGGGCGAGGCCACGCCAACCCTGGCCTGGGGCAACCGCCCCATGCTGCCCCATGTCATGCGCCAGGGCACCGACGATTTTCCCAATAAGGAAATGCAGGATATGACCCGCCGCATGGAGGCCGAGGGCGCCTTGACCGCAACCCTGTTCGTCGGCTTTCCCCATGCCGATATTCACAACGCCGGCCTGTCGGCGGTGGTGGTGACCGACAACGACCCTGGCCTGGCCGAACGATACCGCGACGAGTTGCTGGATTTCGCCTGGAGCAATCGCGAGGCCATGGTTTACCAGATCGAACCGCTTGCGGAGTCCCTGGCGCGCGCCAGGAAGGTGACCGAAGGCCCGGTTATCTTGCTGGATCACTATGACAACGCCGCATCGGGGGGCACCATGGATACCATGACGGTGCTGGGGGGCATTCTGGATGCCGGCCTGGAGAATGTAGCCGCATTCGCCATTTTTGATCCTGGCGCGGTGGCCGAAATGACCGCCGCGGGCATCGGCGCCCAGGTTACCGTCAATCTGGGCGGCAAGATGGACATGCCGTCGATCAACCGCACCGGTGAACCGCGCCAGGTGACGGGCCGGGTTAAATTGATTTCCGATGGCCGCTACCACAACAAGGGACCGGCCTCCAAAGGGGTGTTGATGGACATGGGCCCAACCGTGGTGCTGGATACGGGCAAGGTGGAGATCGTGGTGATCAGCCGGCATCAGGAGCCCAACGATCTGGCCTGCCTGATGTCCCTGGGGATTGATCCGTTCGAAAAACGTTATCTGATGCTGAAAAGCCGCATTCACTACCGGGCCGGGTTCCGCGATGTCGCTAAACAGGTGATCGAATGCGCCGGCGTTGGGGTCTGCACCTCGGACTATGACATGCTCGATTTTAAAAACGTGCGACGGCCGATTTTCCCGCTGGACAGGATCAACGATCCGAACCCGTGATAGGCTCGGCGCGGCCGCAACGAAGGGGATGAATGGGATGCAAAACGGACAGGTGGTTTTTACCGGCATGGACCGGGTGATCTTTGGCCAGGCGGCAGCCGGCGCGGTGGCCGGGGAAGCGGAACGCCTGGGCGCCGAGCGGGTGTTCTTGCTGGTCAGCGGCACCTTGAACCGGGAGACCGACGCAGTCGAGACAATGGCGGCGGCCCTGGGCCCGCGTTACGCCGGGCGCTGGGATCATATGCCGTCGCACTCGCCACGCGAGGCGGTGGTGGACTGCGCCAATGCCGCGCGCGATGCGGGCTGCGATCTGTTGGTCAATTTTGGCGGCGGCTCGACCACCGATGGCGGCAAGGCCGTGACGATCTGCCTGGAACACAACATCACGGACGCTGATGGACTGGAGCCGTTCCGCACCAGGGTCGATGAAGACGGCAAACGCGTTCGTCCCGAATACGCCGCGCCCCAGGTCCGCCAGATCGCCGTCCCAACCACCCTGTCGGGGGGCGAATTCAACGCCCGCGCCGGGATCACCAACACCAAGGAAAAACTGAAACAAAGCTTCATGCATCCCGGCATCATCCCTATTTCGGTGATCCTGGATCCAGCCATCACCGTCCACACGCCGGAATGGCTGTGGTTGTCCACCGGTATCCGGGCCGTGGATCATGCGGTAGAGACTTATTGTTCCCTGGACGCCAACGATTATACGGACGGTGCCGCCCTGCAGGCCCTGCGCCTGTTGAGCGAGGGCCTGCCACGGGTCAAGGCCGATCCCGGCGACCTGGAGGCACGCCTGCAATGCCTGATGGGCGCCTGGATATCCATGACCGGCATTGTCACGGGCACCCGCCTGGGTGCCTCGCATGCGATCGGTCATATCCTGGGCGGCACGGCCAATGTGCCCCACGGCTACACCTCCTGCGTCATGCTGCCATACGTCCTGAATTATAATGCCGCGATCAATTCCAACCGTCAGGCCGCCATTGCCCAGGCCGTGGGCCACCCGGATCAGAGTGCGGCAGACGCCCTGGACAAATTGATCTCGGGCCTTGGCATGCCCCGTAGCCTGCGCGAAGTTGACATCACGGAAGACCAGCTGCCGCTGCTGGCGAAAAATTGCATGCTGGATGACTGGACCTTTTCAAATCCCCGGGAAATACGCTCACCGGACCAGATCATGGAAATTCTACGCGCCGCATTTTAGGGCTTACACCAGCCAGCACTGGTTGGTTTTATCAGGCAAAATCGAATCGATTCGGAATCGGGACTCGACTTAGTCTCTCCCTGACCCTGGAAGACGCAAAGCGGGGCGCGCAGGGGGAAGCTGTATTTTCCATAACCGCCGACATAAGCCGATGATTTGGCAAATCAATTCGACTCCGCCAACAGCCTCTTGTGGATAGCCTGTGCAGTGACTGTGCATAATTTTCGCAGTTATCCACCGTTTATTGATAGCTATTTTTGTTTTTACCTTGTTTGCAAACGCATCATGATCCACCATTTAATCAGCGGTCACGAAAGACGAATTTCCGGCCCTCAAAAGCAGGAAGTTTGAAAGCCGGGGCCGCCGCGGGGTGCCGAAACCCTTTGGTTTTAATCAGCTTAGGCTGGTCGAGGCCGCTGGATACCGCTTTAGGCAACTAAGGTGGATGGCATTTCGGGACCAGTATCCCTCGGCGCGGCCTTCGGGCTGCATCGTTCGGTGAAGGGTCGAATGGCCGAGGTATCTTCGGATGCCCAGGCCGGTCGGAAGGGGTGGCACGTCTTCGGGCGGGTCGGCCGGACCGGCAAGCCGGTTAAAGCGCCAAAGCGGGTCCGACTCGTGGATGTGTTTTGATTGGTGGGCTGGGAAATCGTTGCGATTGGCCTTCGGGCCGGTGGCGGCTGATGGAAAGGTCCAAGCGGTATGGCGTTCGTGGCGCTTCTCCCTCCGGGGTGAGGCACCTGGATCACCCAACCGTTGGAGTAGCAGGCCTTTGAGCACGGGTCTTTGGGCCGTCGTCTTCGGACGGCGGTTCGGAAAAACCGGTTTTTGGGTGTCTGGACTCCGAGAACCAGAAGGCTTCGGCCTCAGAGATTTCGGTCTCGCTGGTTCCGAGGCGTCAGGAGTGTCCTTCGGGGCACGTTGCCAGGACCCCGCGTCCAATGCACCTGACGCCTCTCTTTTTGTCCGCGAACTGGTTGTCTGCAAACTGGTTGTCTGTCCGCCCGTCGGCCCTGCCTAAAAAATAGGGTTGCGGGTATCGACTAAGATCCGTCCGCCGATGCCGACGAAAACGACACCCGCGGCCCGTTCGATCCAATGCCTTGCCCGTGTAAAGCGCCGCCGGACCGGCGTTGATGACATAAACACGCTGACAATGGCGTACCAGATCAAGGCGGCGGCAAAGACCAGCCCAATCATCAGCAGCATGAGCCAGATGGGCGTTGCCGCCGTCACCGAGGTCGCGAACACCGAAGTGAACAACACAATGGCCTTGGGGTTGGTCAGGGTGACAAAAAACCCGAAGCGAAAGGAACCGCGTGTGCCCATACCGTCTCGGCCGGCAATTTCCGGCGCTTCGGATTTCGAAAAGATAAGGCGCAGCCCCAGGTAAATCAGGTACGAGGCGCCCAGCAGGCGCACTGCCCAGGCCAGCCATTGATACCGCACCAGTACCGCCGACAGGCCCAGCAGGCTCAACGCGGCATAGAGCCCCAGGCAGATGGAAACGCCCAGGGTGGTCCACAGGCCGGCCCTGATGCCCCTGGTCATCGATGATCGGACGACCGCGACGAAGTCCGGCCCCGGCAGGATAAGTGCTGGAATAAAAATGCCGAACACGCTGATTAAAATGAAATGCGCTTCCATTCTATGTCTGTTCCATCCAGGCGGCCTTGTCGAAATTCACATGGTCGCCAAAGTAATGCACGACGCGGTCCAGTTTATCCATTTCCTCGATTCGGTAGATGCGTCGTGGCCCCATAATCCGTTCCACGCCCTCGCGGGCATCCACCCAGGCCGTCGCCGTCTGCAGGGTGCTTTGGCGCTGCAGGACGTCCCAGATATAGTAATGGTGGGGCACCACGATGCGGGGCTGCAGACGCTCGATAATCGCTTCCACATGCACATGCCCCATGACGTGCTGCGAGGCATCCACGGGCAACAGGGCGATATCGATATGACCCAGGGCCTTCCAGATATCGTCCGGCGGGTTATGGCGGTTGTCGCCCCAATGGACGATACGCATGCCGCCCGTTTCCACCACGATCAGGCAATGATCCCAGGAACGCGGATTATTCGGCGGTTCTATATCCGTGCCGTGAAATTGTTTATGAAATTTTTTGAAGTCATAGATGGCGCAGCTTGAATCCACGGCATGTTTGTCGGCCAAGCCATAGACCGTCATATCGCCAAACTTGTACATGCCGATCAGACGGTCCAACAGCACATGGGCATCCAGGCGGTTAAGGGCATCGTGATCGAAATGTGCATGGGTGGAGACGCCGATATCGACCGCCGTTATTGGGAAATCGCGAAAATACCAATCCCAGGTGCGCGCCGGATGATTGCGCCAGGGGTCGATCATCACGCTGACCCCCTTGGGCGAGGTAATGCGAAAGGCCGAGCTGCCATAGAAGGCCAACTCCACCGGCCCATCACGGGCCGGGGAGTGGTCGGCCTGAAGCTCGATCATCCGGTTGTGATTGGAGGTCATTTGCCACACGTTCAGGCCGGTATCGATGTCTACCATGGCGAGCCTCCCCTTATTTTTAGCCTCAGGCTTTGGCGGCCATGGCCTCGATCTCGATCACGATTTCGGGCGCGGCCAGCCCATCCACGATCAACAGGGTCGAGGCCGGCAGGGTCGCATCACCGATGACCTTTTTGCGGGCGGCGCGGTAGCCATCGACATGGCGCGGATCGGTAACAAAGACGGTGAACTTGACCAGATGCTTCTTGGTCATGCCGTTTTCCTTCAGGCAGGCAAGGACGTTGCGGAATGCCTGTTCCGCCTGCTTGCGCGCGCCGTCCTGAAGCTTGCCCTTGGCATCGATGCCGACCTGGCCGGCGATGACCAGCCATTCCGCGCCTGGCGGTACCTTGACGCTGTGGGAATAGGCGCCCAAGGGTTTATGGCTGGCTTTGGGATTTACGAACTGGTTCATAACAACAATCTCCATTTATGTTTTTGTCAGACGTCGTTCTTGAAGCAGCTTATCTTACCCCACCGTGCTGTAACCGCCACTAACGGAAACGATCTGGCCGGTGATCCAACTGGCGCCGCCAGAGGCAAGAAACGCGATGGTCGGGGCAACATCGTCGGGCTGGCCGATCCGGCCGCTGGGATAATTGCGCACAATCTTGGGCATGTTCTTTTCCAGCCAGGCCTTGTCGCTGTGGCCGGTTTCAACCAGGCCCAGGGCAACCAGGTTGACGGTGATGCCGTCGCGGCCCAATTCCTTGGCCAGCGACTTGGTCAGCGATATGACGCCGCCACGGGAGGCGGCGGTGATGGCCAGGTTTTTCTCGCCCACGCGGGCAGAATCCCCGGCAAGAGAAATAATGCGGCCATTGCCCGAAGCCGCCAAATGAGATGCCGCCGCGTGGCAGCAATGGATCACCCCATACAGACCGACATCGATCTGGCTGTGCCAGTCCGCCGGTGTGCTTTCGACAAACCGCTGCGGCTTGACGTAACCGGCATTGTTGACCAGCACGTCCAGACCGCCAAAGTCCGCCACCACTTGATCGGTCATGGCGCAAACCGCATCGTAATCGGTAACATCGGCGCCATAGGCCCGCGCCTTGCCGCCATTCTGCTCGATCTCGGCCACCAGGGCCTTGGCTTCCGCCTCCGAGCCGCGATAGTTGATCGCCACGCGGGCGCCTTCATTGGCCAGGGTCAGAACGATTTCCCGCCCCACATCCCGCGCCCCGCCGGTTACCAGGGCAACTTTACCACTCAATCCCAGATCCATGATTTCTCCTACTCTTGTTGTTTGCTGATCAGGCGGAACAGGCGTTCCGGCGTGATGGGCAGTACGTTAATATTGATGCCCAATGGCGCCAGGGCATCGGTAATAGCATTGGCCAGGGCAGCCGGTGCGCCAATGGTACCCCCCTCCCCCATACCGCGAAAACCGCCGATGTTGTCGGGCAGTTCGGTTTCCAGATGGATCACTTCCATGGAGGGAATTTCCGCCGCCGTCGGCACCACATAATCCATCAGGCTGGCGGTCAGGATTTGTCCCGCCTCATCATGCACGACCTCTTCCATCAAGGCCGCGCCGATGCCCTGGGCCACGCCGCCATGGACCTGGCCATCGGCGATCAGGGGATTGATGACACGGCCGCAATCCTCGGCCACCACATAGCGTTGGATGGTCACCTGATAGGTTTCCGGATCGATCTCCACCATGGCCAAATGACTGGCCGGGCTGGTGGTGCCAAAATAGGGGTCGTACATGCGGGTTGCTTCCAGCTCGATGCCCTCGCGCACATCTTTGGGTAAACGCCCCATCTCGGAATAAACGCCGCGCGCCAATTCGCGGAAGCTCAGCCCGCGGTCGGTGCCCTTGACGAAAACCCTGCCATTCGCGGCATCGATATCGCCCACGTCGGCCTCCAACAGATGGGACGCGGCTTCCAGCACCTTTTCCCGCACCGCCCGCGCGGACATGATCGCCGCCCCGCCCGCCAACACCGTGCTGCGGGAGGCGAAGGTGCCGGTGCCATGCGCCACCACGGCGCTGTCGCCATGGATAACCGCTACATCCTCGACGCGGACACCCAATTCCTCGGCGATGACCTGGGCCAGGGTGGTTTCCAGGCCCTGGCCGTGCGAGGCGATGCCGAAATAGGCGGTCACGGCGCCGGTGGAATCGATCCGTATGGTCGCGCTCTCCGTGCCCGTGTTTACCGGCATGCCCGGCGCCACGGCGATGCGCGAGCCCAGGCCGGTTAATTCCGCATAGGACGCCAGGCCGATACCGACCCAGCGGCCCGCCGCCCGCGCCTGCGCCTGTTGTTGGCGCAAGGCTTGATAATCCGCGGCCGCGGCGACGCCGTCGAGGCATTCCATGAAGCCGGCCCGGTCCCAAACGATGCCCGAGGCTGACTTGTAGGGAAACTCCTCGGCCCGCACCATGTTGCGCCGGCGCATCTCCAACGGGTCCAGGGACAATTTCGCCGCCGCCATGTCCATCAAGCGCTCCATCACGAAGGTGGAGATCGGCCGGCCAACGCCGCGATAGGCCCCAGTGGGGGTCTTGGAGGTGGCCACGGCACGGGCGCGGGCCCAATAGCTGGGCACCCGATACGGTCCCGGCATGAACGACACCACCTGTACCGGCTCGATCGCCGCGGTCCAGGGATAGATGGAATAGGCGCCCACATCACCGATCACCTCGGCACGCAGGCCTAGAATATGGCCCTCGTCATCGCAGGCCAGTTCCGCCTCGACAATTTCGTCGAAGGCCTGATTGGTGGTCATCAGATCTTCCAGGCGGTCGGACAGCCATTTCACCGGCCGGCCCAATTGCCGGGCAACGATGCAGACCAACACTTCTTCCGGATACAACGCGCCCTTGCCGCCAAAGCCACCCCCCACGTCCGGGGCCACGACACGCAGGCGGTTGCCGGGCAGGTCCAGCATCTCGACCAGGGCATCGCGGACGATACCCGGTATCTGAGAGGTCGAATGCAGGGTCAGGGAACGGCGACCCTGGTCGTATGCGGCCAGATAACCCCGGTTCTCCATGGCCGTCGGGGTCTTGCGGTGCATCCGAAAGGTATCACCGACGCGGATCGGCGCCGACGCCATGGCCTCGTCCACATCGCCACGCATGAAGGTACGGCTGACGATGACGTTGGTGCCCGCATCTTCATGCAGCAACGGACTGCCGGGTTCCGCCATGGCCACTGGGTCAATGGCATTACCCAATGCCTGGTAGGTTATGACGATCCGTTCCACCGCGTCTTCCGCCAGATAGCGGTTTTCGGCCACCACGGCGACGACCGACTCGCCCACATAGCGCACCTTGTCACGGGCCAGCACCGGCAGTTCGGTTGCGTGATAGTCCGCCATGCGCGAGGTGGCGCGGATCGGCTGCATCAAGCCCTCGATATCCGCCGCCGCGAAGACCGCCACGACCCCCGGCATCCGGGCCGCATCGGCGCTATCAATGTCAACAATGCGGGCATGGGCATGATCGCTGCGGGCAAAGGCGACATGCAATGTACCGGGCAGGTTCAGATCATCGATAAAAGCGCCCTGGCCCGCCAGCAGGCGCGGATCTTCAACCCGCTGCACCCGGGCGCCAATAATTTTTGGCCGGGCTTCAGCCTCCATTTTCCGCCTCCGCCGCAACCACCGACCGGATCGCCTGCACCACATGTTCATAACCGGTGCAGCGGCAGAGATTTCCCGACAGCCCCTCGCGGATCTCCGCATCCGTGGCCAGGGGATATTTGCGCAGCAGATCTACCCCGGTCATCAACATGCCCGGCGTGCAAAAGCCGCATTGCAGTGCGTGATGTTCCTGAAACGCCTTTTGCAGCGGGTTCAGATTATCAACACTGCCCAAGCCCTCGACGGTTTCGATCTCGCAGCCATCGGCTTGTACCGCGAAGCACAGGCAGGAACGCACGCTGTTCCCATTCAAGATCACCGTGCAGGCGCCACAAACCCCTTGCTCGCAGCCCACATGGGTGCCGGTCAGGCCCAAGTCGTGGCGCAGAAAATCCGCCAGCAACAGGCGCGGTTCCACCTCCCGTTCGTAGGCTACGCCATTCACCGTCAGCCGGATCATGATGGTGCCGCCGCTCGCTGCCAGGCCGCCGTCAATGCCCGGCGTGTCAGAACGCCGACCAGATGGCGGCGATAATCAGCCGAGGCATGCAGATCATCGTTGGGCGAGACCGCATCCCGCGCCGCCGCCGCCGCCGCCGCGATGCTGGCGCGGTCGGTCAAAAGCGCCTCGGCCGCCGACACGCGCAGGGGCGTATCATGGGCCCCGATCACCACGATCCGGGCCTCGGCAACAGCGTCACCCGACAGACTGACCGTGGCACCCACCGCGGCCAGGGCGAAATCGCCGGAGCGCCGGGCAAATTCCTCGAAGCCCCAGCCGGTCCGGGGGGTGGGTGCCGGCAACTGGATTTCGGTCAGGATTTCATCGTCGGCCAGAACCGTGCTTAAGGCGCTTTCAAAAAAATCCACCGCCGCAACAGTTCGCTGGGTGGTCTTTAGTTGCGCATCGAGCAACAGCGCCAGACCGGGCAGTTCCGCCGCCGGGTCGCCATGACACAGGCTGCCTCCGATGGTGCCGCGATTGCGGATGGCCAGGTGCGCCACATGCGCCATGGCGGCGCGCAACACGGGGAAGCGTTCCTGCACCAGGATGGAGGTTTCCAATGTGTAATGCCGGGTCAGGGCGCCAATGCGCAGACCGCCGTCATCATCCGCCTCGATAAAGTCCAGGCCGGGGATGCGGTTGATATCGACCAGAAGCGACGGCGCGAGCAGGCGAAAGTTCAGCATGGGCACCAGGCTCTGCCCACCGGCGATCACCTTCGCCTCCCCATCCGCCAGGGCGGCGACGGCCTGCTCCAGCGAGCGGGGGGCAAGATATTCAAAGGCCGGCGGCTTCACCGCTCAGACGCCCCGGAACTTGGCCTTGCGCTTGCCGTGGAAGGCTTCCACGCCTTCCTTGAAATCCTCCGACATCCGCAGGCGGCCATAGGCGTTGCCTTCGATTTCAATGCCGGCCTCGACAGTGGTGTTCTGGGCCGCGTTCAACACCCCCTTGATGGTGCGTTGGGCCAGAGGCGAGAATTCCCGCAACTCGTCCACGAAGGCATCCACGGTCTCTTCCAGTTTGTCATCGGGGACGCAGTCCAGGACGATGCCCCAATCCTTGGCCTCGGCGCCCGACACCCGGCGCGAGCGGAAGGTCATATCCTTGGTGCGTTGAATGCCAATCATATGCAGCAGGCGGATCGAGCCGCCCGAGCCGGGGATCTGGCCGATGCGCTGTTCCGGCAGGGCAAATTGCGCTGTTTCCGAACAGATGCGAAAATCGCAGGCCAGGGGTAACTCAAAGCCAACGCCAAAGCTGTAGCCGCGAATTTGCGCCACCACCGGTTTGTGGCAGCGGGCAGGCGCGGCGATGTTATTGGCCAGTTCCGAGACATGCTCCGGCGAGGCGGCCAGAAAGCCGGCGATGTTGCCGCCGGAGGAGAAATGCTTGCCCTCGGCCCGCAGCACGATCACGCGGACCCGGTCGTCGTAGTCCAATTCCTCGAACACCAGACGCAACTGATCGCGCTGGGCGATCTCTATGACGTTCAGGGGCGGCCGGTCGAGAATGATATCGGCCCGCTCGCGCTCCGGGTCGATTTCCACCCGGAACCCGTCGAGATTATCCAATAATTTGGCCCGCTGACTTTCAAAGGACGTGGACATGTTTCTGCTTACTCCCTGGCTACGCTTCTGAATTGCTTACGCTTCGATTGTGTAGTCGCCGTTCACCAACATGCGGCGGAGGATTTTGCCAACCGGCGATTTTGGTATCTCCCGGATAAAGACATAGCTTCGCGGCCGTTTGAAGGGGGGTAAATCCGATTGCAGGCACCAGGCATCCAATTCCTCTTCGCCGACCCCATCGCGGCGCACGATAAAGGCGGTGACAACCTGGCCCCAACGGGGATCAGATAACCCGACAACCGCCACCTCGCCCACGCCTGGGTGCAGGGACAGCACGCTTTCGATTTCGATGGGCAGAATATTTTCACCGCCCGAGATAATCATGTCATCGACCCGGCCCGTGACAAAAATATCGCCGTCGCCGTCGCAATAGCCAATATCACCGGTGTAATACCAGCCATCATGCAATGATTTTTCATCCGCATCGGGCCGCTTCCAATAGCCCTCGAAAGACTCATCGCCATCCAGGGCGGCGATGATCTGGCCCTCTTCCGCGCCGTCCACCAGATCATCCGGGCCGGCGGCATCCAGGGTGATGATGCGGATTTCCTGGTTGAGGCCCGCCTTGCCGGCGGAACCGGGCTTGGCCGCCGCATTCGGTTCGATGGTGAAGGTATATATTTCCGAGGAACCATAGTGGTTCACGAATAATTCCGGCTTGAAAGCCGCATCCAGCGTCTGCAACAGACCATCGGTCATGGCCTGCCCGGCAAAGCCCAGCTTGCGCACCGACGAGGTATCGACGCCGGCAAAGAACGGCGAGGCCAACAGATCATGATACAGGGTGGGCACCAGATACAGATTGGTGATGCGGTGTTCGAAGATCAGGGACAGCGCTTCCCTGGGATCGAAGCGGCGCTGACAGACGAAGTGCCCATTGATCAGAACAGAGGCCAGCAGGGATCTGACGCCCATGGTGTGATACAGGGGCATTACCCCCAAAGTCACCTCGCCACGTCCATATTGGTTCTGCGCCACATGGGCCATGGCGGCGGCGCGCTCGGCCCCCTGTCGGCGCGGCACCCCCTTGCCCCGTCCCGTGGTGCCTGAGGTATAGAGCATCACCGAAAAGTCCCGCACCGTGGCCCGCGAGACAGCCGGCGCCGGCGCGGCGGCAATCAGCGCGTCCCATTCGCGGTCAACGTCGATATTGCTGATCCCGGCGGCGAAAGGCGCGGCGGCGACCAACTCGGCGGTCGCGGCCTCGAACACAATGGCCTTGGCGTCGGCGTCGTTGAGGACATATTCCAGTTCCTCCGCGCTGGCCCGCCAGTTCAGCGGCGTGATAACCACACCCGCAATCTGCGCCGCCATATGCAAGGTTGCCGCCTCGTAGCGGTTTTGCAGCACCGTCACCAGATGATCGCCCTGGCCGAGGCCACGGCCATCCAGCCCCGCGACAGTACGCAGGATATCGTCCTGCCAGGCGCGATAAGTCAGAATTCGGTCGCCGTCCGAGATCGCCACCGCCTCGGGCATGCGCATGACACTGGCTAGTAAGCTTCTGCCTAGATCGAACATCGCTAATCTTTTCCAAATACATCCAGGGCCGCCTGCACGATGCCATGATAGCCGGTGCAGCGGCAAATATGGCCCGAAAGCACGTCGCGAATGCGCGCTTCATCCGCGTCGGGCTCTTCCGCATGCAACTGGCTCAGGGACATCAATATACCCGGCGTGCAAAACCCGCATTGCAGGCCGTGATGTTTTTGCATCGCCGCCTGCAGCGCATTCAAGCCGTCCGGCGTCGCAAGCCCCTCAACCGTCTCAATCGCTTTGCCTTCAACCTGGGCGGCGTACAACAGGCATGCGCGCACCGCCTTGCCATCAACGCGGACGGTACAGGCCCCGCACGAGCCATGTTCGCAGCCCACATGGGTGCCAAAGGCGCCCAGATGCTGGCGCAGAAAATCGCTCAACAACAGGCGCGGCTCCGCCTCTCTCTCGACCGCGCGGCCATTCAGGGTAAAGCGCACCGTATGGCGCTTGCCCGCCTCAAGATAACGCATCGCCGACCTCCTCGATCACCCGTCTGCCGATCCGGCGCACCAATTCGCGGCGATACCGGGCCGTGGCATGCTGGTCGTCGGCACCGCCCAGGGCCCAGGCAAAATCATTCAGAGCAGCATCCGCCACCGGCCAGGTCAGATCGATCACGCCGGGCATATCCGCCACGCCGCCAACGCCCAGCCGGATGGCATGTTTATCGCCCACGGCGGCGACGGCAACGATGGCGAAATCCCCGTGCCGCTGTGCCACTTCATGAAAGGCCGATGCGGTGCCGGCCTGGGCCACTGGAAAACGGGCCGCGACGATCATTTCATCATCCGCGGTCGCCGTGGCCATCATGCCGGTCTGAAAATCGGCCGCCGCAACAACCCGCCGTCCCCGCTGGCTGCGCAGCACCACCTCACCCCGCAACAGGGCCAGGGCCAGGGGCAGTTCCGAACTGGGATCGGCATGGGCCAGGGAACCACAGACGGTGCCCCGCTGCCGGGTCTGATAATGCCCGATCCAGGGCAGCATCCGCGCCAGCAAAGGCTGGCGGACCACCAGTTCGGGCCAGCGCAACAGCGCATCCTGGGTGACGGCGGCGCCCACTTCGATGGCGCCATCGACAACGGCGATGGCCTGCAATTCCCGCAGACCGGCGATATCGATCAGCACGTCCGGCGTGGCCAGACGCATATTCATCATCGCGCCCAGGGATTGCCCGCCGGCGCAGACCCGCGCCCGATCGCCCCGATCCGCCAGCAAGGCCAGGGCTTCATCCAGATTGTCCGGACAGGCATAGTCAAAGGCGGCGGGCTTCATTTGGCCAGCCCCAACCAGGTCAGCAGGCGCGCGAACAAGCCGGGTGAAGCGTCCCCATCGCCAGCCTGGCTGACCAGCCGTTTGAAAAATTGATTGATCAGGGCGCGGGCCGCGCCATCCATCATGCGCCCGCCCACCGCCGCCACCTTGCCTGAAATAGTGACCGTATAGGTATACGCGACCCTGGTGCCTTCCGGCGTTTCGGATAAGGTGACACGGCCCTCTCCCTGCGAGCGTCCCAGCGGCCCCGCCGCGCCGCCGATCAGGCGCAGGGCATGGGGTGGATCCAGGTCCTGCAAGGCCACGGTCGCCACGAAACGGCCCTTGACCGGCCCAATGCCCAGGGTCACGTCGGCGCGGTAAGCGTTTTCCCCGGTGATCGTCAGGGCGTGGCAGCCGGGAATGACGGCGGCCAGCTTTTCCGCATCCAGCAGAATGGCCCAAACGTCCTTGGCCGGGGCCGGGACAATGGTACTGCCCTGCCCCTGCAAGGCATGGCCATCGATGGCCGGTGCCGGGATCTGGGGAACCGTGCTTGCAGGTTCCTCCCCCAGCATCAATTCCGCCAGACGGGAGCGGGTCAGGGGCAAGCTGGTCAGTTCCCGGCCCAGCGCATCGGACACCGCGTTGGCGATACAGACCGGGGTCGACATACAATTGCCTTCACCCAGACCCTTGGCGCCCAGGGGCGTGAAGGGCGAGGGCGATTGATCATGCAGGATGGTCAGTTCGGGAATTTCCATGACCGTGGGGGCCAGATAATCCGCCAGGGTGCCGGCCTGAAATCCACCGTCGGGGGCATAGGACAGTTCCTCCAACAGCGCCGCGCCCAGGCCTTGGGCAAAGCCGCCCCGGATCTGGCCATTGGCCAGCATGGGGTTCAACAGCCGGCCCGCGTCATGCATGGTGACATAGCTGTCGATCCGCACCGCGAAAGTATCCGGATCGACCTCGACACCGCAGAAATCAAAAATGAAGCCATATGTGCCCGACGAATTGATGCGGTCGCCTTCATCGGGTTCCGCCAGTTCCGGCATATTCCAGAACGCGGTTTCGCGCAGGCCGGCGCCCGCCCCGTCGGGAATGGACAGGGGCGACCAATGGGCCTTGGCGGCGGAGCGGCCCAGGGGCAATGAATTATCCGGATTGCCCCGGGCAAAAATACGGCCGTTGCCATAGGCGACATCTTCCGGCGGGACGTTTAAGTCCGCCGCCGCGATCAGGCTCAACCGTTCGCGTAGTTGCATCGCCGCCGTATGGCTGGCACCCGCCACGGCGCCGGCGAAGCGGGAGGAATAATTGCCCGACGCGATGGTCCACGGGTCCTTGGCGGTATCATGTTCGGTGGAGACCGCCACCTCCGTCGGGTCCATGCCGAAAACGTCCGCGACCACCTGGGCCAGCACCGTGCGGTGGCCCTGGCCCTGAGGCACCGAGGATACGGCTACGCTGATCGCGCCCGATGGATCGAATGCCACCGTCGCCGTGGCCAGGGCGCCATTCTTGGGGCCCGAGCGCTCCCGCTGTTCCGGGCTCAACAAGGTGGTGATATAGCCCATGTTGGAGATCGATGGTTCCACCACCACCGCATAACCAATGCCGTACAAGCGCCCCTCGGCCCTGGCGGCATCGCGGCGGGCCTGCAATTCCGCCAAGCCGCCTTCGCTGACCGCGCGCTCCATGCTGCGGGCATAATCGCCTGAATCCAACAGGGCGCCCGGCGCCGTGCGATAGGGCATGGCATCCGTGGGCACCAGATTGCGTCGGCGTAATTCCAACGGATCCAGCCCCAGCTTCGCCGCCGCCTTGTCCAACAGCCGTTCCAGCGGGAAATAGATCTGCGGCCCGCCAAAGCCGCGCATCAACCCGGTCGGCGTCTTGTTGGTCACCACCACCCGATTATGAATGGCCAGATTTTCGATGGCGTAGGCACCGGTCATATTGCCGTGCATGCGATAGATCGTCGCCGGCTCCGGGGCCCGCAAAAACGCGCCGCAATCTTCCAGTTGATCGTAATTAAGGGCCAGGATGCGGCCCTCCGCATCCAACGCCGCCTTCAGGGTGGTTACCCGGTTGGTCGATGACGTCGCCGCCGTCAGATGTTCCAGGCGGTCTTCCAGCCATTTTACCGGCCGGCCCACGATCCGGGCCGCGACACCCAGGGCAACCACATAGGGGAAAACCGCCTGTTTCACCCCATAGCTGCCGCCCGAATAAGGGGGTGTTTTCAGGCGCAGGCGGTTGCCGGGCACTTTCAAGGACCGCGCCATGACGGTGTGCAGGGTGTAGGGGCCCTGAAAATTCGCCGTGATCTCGAAGGCTTCCGAACCCGGATCATAATCCGCGATGACGCAGAAGCATTCCATGGGCGTGCAGGAATTGCGCGGGTAATGGTAGGTCGCCTCCACCCGGTGGGCGGCGGTGGCGAAGGCTCCCTCGGGATCGCCATAGCGGAAGTCGCGCTCGTGCAGGACATTGCCCGCCGTGCCCGGATGCAGTTTCTCGGCAGCCACGGCCATCACCGGATCCATTACCGGCGTCAGCGGCAGATAATCAACGACGATGGCCTCCAGGGCATCCTCGGCCAGATAGCGGTCCTGGGCCAGAACCATGGCCACCGGTTCGCCGACGTAGCGGACTCGGTCGATCGCCAGCGCGTATTGCGGCGCGTCCACCTTAACCCCGGTGATGAAGGGCGTGGAGTGCGCCGCCAGTTCGGCCCCCGTTATCACCGCCAGCACTCCTGGCATGGCCTTCGCTGCCGCGGTATCCACTGCGCGGATTTCGCCATGGGCCAGGGGCGAACGCAGAAAGGCGGCGTGGCAGGCGTGGGGCGGCGTCGGCAGATCATCAGCGAAACGGGCCAGACCCCGCAACAGGGTCGGATCTTCCACCCGCTGCATGGACCGTCCAACCCAATCGCTGTTCGTCTTGCTGTTCACGCCGCCAAACCTAATCTTGTGGGTTTATCAGTACGCCACATACGGCCAGAAAAGAGAAGGCCCGAAGCGATGTTGCCATCACTTCGGGCCCGCCTTAACGTCTCTTGCCAGATCCCGCGTCCATGCACTGACGGCTAATTTCTTAAGGCGCGTTTCCGCGGCTGTCAACGCCATATTGTGGTCGCGGCACATATACACACAAAATCTAGCGCGCGTCCGCCCGCTGCCAGACATCCAACAAGGCCCGCAACGCGGTTACAAAGGCCAGTGGTTGATCCAATATCAGGTGATGTTGGGCGGCCGGAATGACCACCATGGGCGCATCCGGCCCCATCAGGCCATTCATATAGCGCGCCATTTCCGCTGTCACCAGGGCGCTGTTCGCCGCATAAATCAGGGCGCAACGGCAGTTTGCCGCCGCTAAATTCTCGTTAAACGGTTCAGCGAAGCGCCGCCCAGCCATGGCATTCGTGTCGAATTTCCAGCTCCAGCCGCCATCCACCGCCTTGACGGAATGGCGGGCGATATATTCGACGATGAAGTCATTGTCGCAGGGTTGCCGCGGGCGCAGGCGAAAACGGGCCACTGCCTCCTCAAAATCCGGATAAAGGCGGACACTGCCCATTGGATTGGCCCGGCGGCGGCGGTCGTCTTCCTCGCCGGGCGGATAAACCGGCGAATCAGCGATCACCATACCGCCCAGATTTTCGCTATACATAGAGGCATAGCGCATGGACATCAGGCCGCCAAAGCTGTGTCCGACCAGGAAGGTTTTAGCGCCTAACCCGGCGTCAGCAATCACCGCCTGAATTTCCTCGGCCCGCAGGGTGGCGTTGTAGGCGTCCTTGGGCCGGTCGCCGCTATCCCCCATGCCGGACAGGTCGATGGCCGCTACCCGGAAGCCGGCCCGAAAAAAGGGCGCAATATGGCTCCACCAATGGGCGTGCGCCCCGCCGCCATGAACGAACAAAATGCCGCCCGGATCCGTCACGCCTTCGTCAGGCTGCCAAAGCAGATAATGGATCGAACAGCCATCGACGGTGACCCGTTTTGATTGGCCCTGCTGGGCCACGGCCCAATGAAACCAGTCGGGCGCCGGCGCCTTGATCGTCAATCGTTGTTCTGCGTCCGTCATCCTGCCGCTCTTCGTCATTGCAAATTGCGCCCGTCATATCACATTTGCAGACAGGCCTTGATTACAGCCCGCTTCAAGCCCTAGATTAGTAGGTGGAAGGGGAACGTATTCCGGTGTTGCGCGCGGGCTTCAAACCCGTTGAGGGGCGTTAGACGTGCCTGGTGGGTTCGACTCCCACCCTCTTCCGCCAATTTCCGTCACTATTATTAGGCTGCCCAACGAACAACGGGCTCTTCGCCATTGCTGGCAAAGAGCCCGCCGCCCGGGTTTCTAAAGCCCTATTGCGGAATTTCGAACAGGCCGGCGGCACCCATACCGGTGCCGACGCACATGGTCACCACGACATATTTGGCGCCCCGGCGTTTGCCTTCGATCAGGGCATGGCCGGTCAGACGGGCACCGGTCATGCCATAGGGATGGCCAACCGAGATGGAACCGCCATCCACATTCAGCAGATCATTGTCGATCCCCAGCTTGTCCCGGCAATACAATACCTGTACCGCGAAGGCCTCGTTCAATTCCCACAGGCCGATGTCATCCACCTTCAGGCCATTGCGTTCCAGCAGCTTGGGAATGGCGAAAACCGGGCCAATACCCATTTCATCGGGCTCGCAGCCGTGCACCACCAGGCCACGATAGATGCCCATGACGTCCAGGTTACGCTTGGCGGCTTCCGCGTCGCTCATCAGGACGCAGGCCGAGGCGCCGTCTGATAGTTGCGAGGCGTTGCCGGCGGTAATATGGCCATCTTCCCGGGTCACCGGCTTCAGGCCTTGCAAACCTTCCAGGGTGGTGGACGGGCGGTTGCCTTCATCCCTTTCCAACAGGGTATCCACATAGGTAACCTCGCCACTTTCCTTGTCGGTCACGGCCATGACCGTGGCCATGGGCACGATCTCGTCGTCAAAACGGCCGGCCTGTTGCGCCGCCGCCGTGCGCATCTGGCTTTGGAAGGCGTATTCGTCCTGTACGTCGCGCGAGATGCCGTAACGGTCGGCGACGGTCTGGGCGGTTTTCAACATCGGGTCATAAATCGACGGCAGGTGGCTTTCCAGCCATTCGTTAACCCGGAAATAGGTGTTGGCATGATCATTCTGCACCAGGGATATGCTTTCCAGGCCCGCCCCCACGGCAACGGGCACGCCGTCGGTGATGATCCGCTGGGCGGCGACGGAGATCGCATTCAGGCCCGAAGAACAGGCCCGGCTGACGGTCAGGCCCGAAACATTGACCGGCATCCCCGCCCGCATGGCGGAGCCACGGGCCACGTTGCCCCCTGTGCTGCCCTCGGTGCGGCCGACGCCCATGATCACGTCTTCAACCTCGCCCGGATCCACCCCGGCCCGTTCCACGGCATGTTGGATAACATGGCCACCCATATCGACCGCATGGGTGTTGTTGAAGGCGCCGCGATAGGCCTTGCCGATCGGCGTACGGGCGGTTGAGACGATGACTGCATCACGCATGGTGGTTTCTTCCCTGATTTGTCGGTTTCAATATCTTCCTGGACCTGACTATAGCGGCCTTCCGGGGCGCCTGCCAACAGCGGTGTATATCTACGTTGTTCACCGATAGCGGACAATCTACACTGCCATCGCCGACGCCCAACATCCCGATGGAGTACCCTGTTCAGTGCCTGAAGTAGATCCGATCACCGCCTCTGTCATCCAGCACCGCCTGGTCGCCATCGCCGAGGAAATGGGCGAGGCCATGTTACGCACCTCGTATTCGCAAATTCTGAATGCCAGCCGGGATTTTTCCACCGCCATTTGCGGCGACCGGGGCCGTCTGGTGGCCCAGGCGGAGCATATTCCCGTCCATGTTGGCGCGTTGCCCTGGGCAGTGAAGGCGGTGGTCGAATTCTTTGAGGATGATATCCATCCCGGCGATGTCTTTTTGTTGAACGACCCTTATTTCGGCGGCAGCCATCTGCCGGATCTAACCGCCTTCGTTCCCGTCTTCATTGCCGGCCGCCTGTTGTTCTGGACCGTCAACCGGGCCCATCATTCCGATATTGGCGGCGCCACCCACGGCGCCTATAACGCCTCGGCCACGGAAATCTGGCAGGAAGGCCTGCGGGTGCCGCCCCTGCGGCTGTATGCGGGTGGCGAGGTACACCAGGACCTGATGCAGATGCTGTCGGCGAACGTCCGCCATCCACAGGATTTCCAGGGCGATTTGGCGGCCCAGATCGGCTCTGTTCATCTGGGCGAAAGACGCCTTTTGAAACTGATAGAAGAATTCGGCGCCGATGTGGTTGAGGCGGCCGTGGAAATCATCCTGGACTCGGCTGAGAAACAAGCCCGCGACGTCATCACCACCTGGAAGGATGGCGTCTATCAGGGCGTTGCCTTGCTGGACGATGACGGCCGGGGCAACCAGGATATCGCCATCCGGGCCAAGGTCACCAAGCTGGGCAGCGAACTGGAGATTGACCTGACCGCCTCGGATGACCAGGTCACCTCTTTCATCAATTCTTCCCATGCCAACATGCAATCGGGCGTGGCCATGGCCCTGGCGTTCCTGTTCGATCCCGAGACACCAAAGAACGCCGGTTCGCTGCGGCCCGTCACGGTCATCGCCCGGCAGGGCAGCATCGTCTGGGCCAATCCCGGCGCGCCCGTCACCTTGTCTACCAGTCACTGCGCCCAGGAAATCATCGAAGCCATCATCAGGGCCCTGGCGCCGGCCTGTCCCGATCGTGTCATGGCCGGCTGGGGGCGGCGTTTCCGCATCGCCATCAAGGGCGAGGATCCGCGCAACGGCAAGTCCTTCATCTGGCATATGTTCCATGCCCGCCCCGGCGCCGGGGCGTCTTCGGGCGGCGACGGCTGGCACGGAACGGGGGAATGGCATTCCACGGGGGGCCTCAAATTCGGCTCCATCGAAGTCGCGGAAAGCCGCTTCCCGCTGTATTTTCGCCGCCACGAGTACCGGCCCGATTCAGGGGGTGACGGCAAATACACCGGCGGCGCCGGGGTTGATATGGAACTGCAGGTGGAAACCGAGACTGCCTGCCGCGGCAATACCGCCGGCGATGGCGCCCGACACGGCGCCGCCGGCCTGTTGGGCGGCCAGGACGGCGCCCCGCACCGTTATTTGATGCGGGCGCCGGGACGCCGCCCGAAAGTCCTGAGCACCAAGGAAGAGGGTATCGACGTCCCCGCCGGTACTATATTCGAGGTGCATTCGGCGGGCGGCGGCGGCTGGGGCCCACCCGAAGAACGGGATCAGGCCGCCAGGGATTATGACCGTATCAACGGTTATACCGCGCGGCGCCGGACCAAACCCACACAGCCAATTGCAAAGACATAGGCGGCAAAACAAGTATGTATCGTATAGGTATTGACGTTGGCGGCACCTTCACCGATCTGGTTGCAATCGACGATTCCGGCCAAGTCACCCTGGGCAAGGTCCCCTCCACGCCGGCCGATCAGTCCGTGGGCGTCATGGACGGCCTGACCCAGGTGGCGGCTACCCTGGGACTGGACCTCGCCGCCCTGCTGGCCGGAACCGATCGGATCGTTCACGGCACCACGGTTGCCACCAACGCGCTGTTGGAGCGCAAGGGCGCCAAGGTCGGGCTGTTGACCACCGAAGGCCACCGTGATGTCCTGGAAATGCGCGAGGGTCTAAAGCCGGAGCGCTATAACCTCAGGCTGGCGCGGCCGGAGGCGCTGGTGCCCCGGCGGCTATGTCTTGGCGTTAAGGAACGCATCAAGGCCGATGGCCAGATCGCCATAGCGCTTGATGGCGCCTCGCTGGACAAAGCCATCCGCGTGCTGAAGCGGGAAAAAGTGACCTCGGTCGCGGTCTGTTACCTGCATGCCTACCGCGATGGCCGGCACGAGGAAGCCACCCGGGTTGCCCTGGCCAAGGCGCTGCCCAAGGTTCACGTCTGCCTGTCCTCGGAAGTCCTGCCGCAGATCAAGGAATACGAGCGGGTCTCGACCACGGTCGTAAACGCCTATGTAGCGCCGGTGCTGGCACGTTATTTTTCCCAACTCGAACAATCCCTCGAAGCGGCCGGCTATGGCGGACCGGTACTGATCATTCTTTCCCATGGCGGTATTGCCCCCATTGCCGAGGCCATCCGCATGGCGGCGGGCACTGTGCTGTCCGGCCCCGCGGGCGGCGTCGCCGGCGCCCGGCATGCCGCCGAACTGGTTGGCATCAAGGATCTTATTCCCTTCGACATTGGGGGGAACGTCGTCCGATATTTCACTGATCGTCGATGGTCAGGCGACCCTGTCCTCGGACCGGCGCATCGCCAACGAACGGATCGCCCTGCCCAGCCTGGATATCGTCACCCTGGGCGCGGGCGGTGGTTCCATCGCGCGGGTGGCCGGCGGCGGCCTGTTGCAAGTCGGACCGCAAAGCGCCGGCGCCATACCGGGACCGGCCTGTTATGGCAATGGCGGCACGGAACCAACCGTGACCGACGCCTCCATGGTGCTGGGTTATCTGGACCCGGAGAACTTCCTGGGCGGCAGGGCGCGTCTGGACCTTGGCGCGGCGGAGGCGGCACTGGACCGCCTGGGCACGGACCTGGGCATTGATGGCGTCCGCGCGGCCGAGGGCATACACCGCCTCGTCAATACCCAAATGGCCGAAGGCGTCCGTCTGGCGACGGTCCGCCGGGGCGTCGACCCGCGCCGCTTCGCGCTATTGGCCTTTGGCGGGGCAGCCGGGCTGCACGCCACGGAACTGGCCCGGCAGCTTAACCTGGGCCGCGTTGTGGTGCCCCGCATAGCCTCGGTTTTGTCGGCCTGGGGCATGCTGGCCACGGAACTGCGGCTGGAAGTGACCCGCACCCATATCGGCGATACCTCGCGCCTGGATATCGCCGCCATAAACGACCTGTATGCGGACATGGAGGCGGAGGGCCGGGACCGGCTGAGCAGCTGGTTCGACGGCGCCATCAGTTCCGTCCGCTCCGCCGATATGCGCTATGGCGAACAGATATTCGAGATCGATGTGCCCCTGGATCAGATCGATTTCACCTCACCCGACCTGCTGGACCAGATCAAGGCAGCCTTTGAACGCCGCCACGAGGCGCTCTATACCTACAGCCTGAAAGATCAGGACCCGGTCCTGGTCAACGCCCGGGTCGCCACGGTGGGCGCCCTGCCGGCCCTGCCCCAGGAGCCCTTGGTGGCAGCCGGTGCGCCCATACCAGCGACCGGTAATCGGCGCATTTATCTTGACGGCTGGCTGGATGCCCCGGTCTATGACTTCGACCGGCTGGCGGCGGGCCAGATCATCCCCGGCCCGGCCCTTGTGGTCTCGGAAACCACCAATGTCCTACTGCGCCACGGCGATCAGGCCACCACCACACCCCACGGCTGGCTGGACATCAAAATTCCCATCTGATGCATTGAACGGCGCCGGTTTAAGGTAGCGTTAATCATGTTTCGGGTATTGTGCCGTGGCGCCACGACCATCGTCGGCGCCTGCGCGCATTTGAAGAAAATGCGCCCGGACTCTTAAAAATAGAGCAATTGAACCAATTACTTAAGTCGCGAGAGCGACTCCGGTGCATTGAAAATTGCTCTCGCGCGGAGATATCCATGAACGATCTGGGACCGCTGGTCGAGGCCTTTGCCAAAATTGAACCTTGGCGCGGCACTTGCACGGCTGGCTGTGTCGGTAATTTTCTTGGCGTCATGATCGACCTGGAATTCATCGCACGACATCATCCCTCCAATACCGAGCAGGAAAACGGTGACAGAGAGATGCAGACCTTTATGCCAAAGGTGGAAGACGGTGAACATTTCCTTGAATTCGCCGCCATACACAAGGCAGTCCACGCGGCGCGGGACCGGTTCGTCATGGTCGAACTGGGTGGCGGTTACGCGGCCCGGTCCGTGGATACCTACCGGACACTGCAAAAACTGAACCCCATGCCTTGCCAGTTGGTCATTGTCGAGGCGGAACCGACCCATTTCGAATGGGTCAAGCGGCACCTGAAAGCCAACGGCATCAACCCCCGTGATCATTGGCTGATCAAGGCGGCGGTCAGTGTAAACAGCGATCCAAAATTATTCATGCTGGGTTCCGGCGTCTATTACAATGGCATCGTAAAGCCGGGGGATATAGCGGCCATCATCGAGGAGATCGTCAAAATAGACAACACCGAACAGGCGTTGCGAAATTTGATGACGGCGGGGCGCTGTGGCATGCAAGTTCCCTACGACAGCGCCGCCGGCCGGGACCTGTTTGACTACGAATTTGTCTCCACCATACCGTTGGCGGATATTCTAGCGCCTTTACCCCATGTCGATCTGATGGATATCGACATCCAGGGGGCCGAAGATACGGCGATCACGCCGGCAATGGATCTGCTGGACAGCCGCGTGAAGCGGGTCCACATCGGCACCCACGGCGCCGATATACACCGTGGCCTGTGGGACCTGTTTTTCGAGCACGAATGGGTCTGTGAATTCGACTATCCGCCATTCAACAAAAACACCACGCCCTGGGGCGATTTCGAGACCATGGACGGCGTCCTGCACCTGTATAATCCCCGCCTGTAGGCCGACATCAACCATCGATCAAGTCTGTTCCCGAACCTCAGTTTTGACCTTCATCAAGGTATTGCGGCGGCCCAAGACGGTACTATGTATTTATTGAAGACCGTGTCCCATCGAGATGAAGGGAGTAGTAATATGGTTGAGAAATTAGCAACCAGCGGCCAAGGCGGTTGGTGGCCGGATGTGGCGGGGCCGTTGCATGCGCTGGGAGGCAAGATTCACGACTTCTTCTCACCGCAAGCCGAGGCTGGCGCGACGGACGATGCTTACGAAATCGAGTTGGAAATTCCAGGTGTCGATGAAAACGATATCGAGATTTCCCAGAGCGGCGATGTGCTCACGGTAAAGGGCGAGAAGCACGCCGCGCGCAAAGCAGAGGGCAAGACCTATTATTTCTCGGAACGGGTCTATGGCGCCTTCCAGCGGTCTTTCCGTCTACCCGGTGATGTTGATGCCGATGCTATCGTGGCCGTCTGCGAAAACGGCGTCTTGAAATTGAAACTGCCAAAGCGCCCCGGCACGGCGGAAAAAGTAAGACGGATCGAGATCAAGGCACGTTGATCTCTTGGCTTGCGCGGGATCACACCTTATCCTCCTGATAAGGGGCGTGGTGCCCCGGTGGCAAACCAACACGCCGGAAGGGCAAAGGACTGTAACATGATGAAGACCATACTTGTAGCGACCGACGGCTCCGATCATGCCAAAAAGGCGTTGACACTGGCCAGTGATCTGGCGGCGAAATATGGTGCGCGCCTAGTCCTGACGCATGTGTTGTTATCCAATGCACGATCGGAAACATTGCGCGCCCTGGCCAGCCGCAGCGGTCTGTCGAAAAGGCTGCGGGACCTGCTGGATAATTACGAGGCGGACTTTCAGATGGAAGTCGCGGCGGCTGGTGCGGCGGTCGGCTTTGTCTCCGTCCCGCCGCCACGGGAGCTGGTGGAGACGATTGGCCAGCAGATCATGGAACGGGCCGAAAAAATTGCCGCCAAGGCCGGCGTCAAGAAAGTCGATACGGTCATGGCCGACGGCGATCCGGCGGACGTCATCCTGGATCTGGCAGCCAGCCACAAGGCAGAGATGATTGTGTTGGGCAGCCGGGGCTTGAGCGACTTCAAGGGTTTGTTGCTGGGCAGCATTTCGCACAAGGTCAGCGCCCGGGCCGAATGCACCTGCGTTACGGTGAAATAAGCCCGGCGAAGACGCCCCTTTAGGTATGGGTTTGGACTTGGTTTCAGGATTCGGGTTCAGGATGTGGCGGCGTAACCGGGTGGCAAATCACCAGTTCGGAAATTTTTTGCCGGCGGCTTGGTAAGCGGCGACTTTTTCCACCACATAGGCGCGGAAGTCGGTTTTGTTATAGGCTTGTTCGCGGACGAATTCGAACATCCACAGGAAATGCACCGGGCGCAGATAGCCTGGCATGCGGGCAACTTCAAATGCCTTCGGAACGTTACCAGCGATGGCGGCGCCATTGTCGGTGATGAATTGGATGGTCGGTGTGAAACGAATTTTCCAATCCTTGGCCAATTCGCGCTCGGTCTTCATGTTGCCGGCAAAATCCATGACCTCGCGCGAACCCCAGATGTCCATCTGTACGATCTCGAAATTCTGTTTTACGTAGTCGCGAATCTCCGGTATTGCGAAATTCACCATGTGCATTTCGCGGCAATAGGGGCAGCCTTCCTGCTCCCACAGAATGGCGAAACGCTTTTTCGCTTTTTGGGTTTCGCTAAAATCGTCGGCGAGTTCGAGGAAACTCTCCAAAAACCAGCTTTGTGAATAGCGGCCCTTGCCTAACTCAAGCGGGGGATAACGCGTCTCCGCCGCCTGTGACGAGCGGGGCAGGGTCATGCCGGCAAGCCCGCCGAGGAGCGTTCCGCTGAATTGCCGTCTCGTCACCATAATCAGCCAACTTTCTCACAACGGGCCGCCCCGAATAATCGGGCCTCAATTGCCTTAAAGACGGCGCAACCGTAACATAATTAGGGATGCTGGACTATCCCGCCACCGAACACGATTATATGATCTGTATCGGTATCGGATAAGACCGGCGCCGACGCTGTTTTAACGGGAAAGGTAGATGGCAATGTATTCCAGGCTCATGCGGGTATGCCTCAACTTTGTGTTGGCTACCGTCTGCCTTTCTACGTTCACGCCCGTACTGATGGCGGCGCCGATCCATGATTTCAATAAAGCGCTTGGCGATACCATGCGGCACTATCGTTGGGCGGGCTATTACCTGCACACCGGCAACATTGCCTTGGCACAGCTGGAACTGGATGGTTTTGCCGTCAAGGCCGGCGGATTGTCGGAGCGCTATGCCCTATCGCCGCCGGGGATCTTTGCCAATGACCCCGATTGGACGTCTGATATCAAATACTTGCCCGTGGCCGCCACGGCGGCATTGGCGGCAAGCGATACAGGCGATGTCAAAAAAACCGAGTCCCTGTTGGCCCCGGTTCGCACACGAATGGGCAATATGCGGCGGCGCAATGGACTGTTTCTATTCGCGGACTGCATAGATGCGGCCAACGGCGCGTTTGACCGGCTTTGGCGCGTTCGCCACCAACCCCCGGATTTCACCAAGCCGGCGCAGGTTGATGAAATGCGCCAGGATCTAGCGGTAACACTCTATTGGTACCGCCGTTGTCACGCAGAGGCACCGGCAGCGGCCCGCGACAATCAACAATTTCAGCGCTTGATGGAGGATTCCGTGCGCTCCCTAAGCTTGATATGGGAGGCGGCGCGCAACAAAAACAGCCGGCGGATCATCAACATTTTGCGCGAAGTACGGTCCGCCGACCGCCTGTTATATCTGAATTTCTATTGAAGCGGCCGTAGGCGATCAGCCAATCCGGCCCAGGACAGGCACTGCTTCCAACAGCCAATAGGCCAGTGCGGAAAATGTTCCACTTAGGAAAAGCAAACCGGTCGCCACCAGCAGGGCGCCAATGCCCCGTTCGATCCAAACCATTCGACTGCGAAAACGCACCATCAAGGCCATGAAGGGTTTCATCATCGCCGCGGCGATCAGAAAAGGCAGGCCAAGACCCAGGGAATAGACGGTGAGGAGACTGACGCCATAACTCACCGAACTCTCACCACCGGCCACCATTAGAATGGCCGCCAGAACCGGACCCACGCATGGCGTCCAGCCAAAAGCAAAAGCCAGGCCAATCATATAGGCGCCGATCCACCCGGCCGGCCGGTTCGGACCCCGAAAGCGGACGTCACGGTTCAAGAAGGCAAATTTGAAGACGCCCAGAAAATGCAAACCAAGCAGAATGATAACCACGCCGGCGATCTTGGATAACAGATCGATATTGTCCGCCAGCAACTCGCCCAACAGACTTGCGGTCGCCCCCAGGGTGATGAACACGGTGGAGAAGCCAAGCACGAACAGCAGAGCCGTAAACATGACCCGGCGCCACAGTCTGCGGTCCACCTGCTCATCGCCGGTAATTTGTTCCAGCGAGACGCCGCCTAAAAAACACAGATAGGGCGGCACCAGCGGCAGCACGCAAGGCGATAGAAAGCTGAGGACACCGGCAGCAAAGGCCCCGGCAAAGGAAACGTCGAACCCGCCCACTATTCCGCCACCGTCACGTTATTGTGCCCACCGGCGGGTATCTGTTTCCTGGCCGCGATATAATCGGTGACCAGGTCATAGATCGCCGGGCCCTCGGCATCGGGATTGACCGAGGCCCAGCCGGCGACGGCGTATTCCTTCGATGCTTCGATCCGCGCGCCGGTTTTCAATAATGTCATGCCTGATATGCGCTGGCCGATCGCCTTGTTAATGTCCATGTGGTAACTCATGCCACCGACCCGAACCATGTCGCCGCCCTGTTGATAATATGGATCGGGATTGAAAAGATTGTCGGCAACATCCTCCAGCACCTCTTTCAAAAAGGCGCCGGTCATATTGTTGCGATAAGCCGTCGGATAGGTGATGGCGGTTTGGCTATAGACATCTTCGACCGTGATCTCCTGGCCCGGCAAAAGGCTCGCCCCCCAGCGAAAACCCGGCGAAAGCGCAATTTCCGCGTCCCGGCGTTCCAATAGCGCGTCACAAATCAGATCATCGAAGGTGCCGTTAAGATTGCCCCGGCGGTACAATAGGCCCTCGGTCTTGCCCAGGACCCTGGTCAATTCCTTTTCATAGGGGGCACGGGTTTTGGCGATCACCGCGGCGATTTCCGGATCCGGCGTAATCGCGTCGGCAAACACCGGAATAAGGCGAAAGCCATAATCCACCACCCTGCCCCCCTTCACCTCTACATCAAGGCGGGCGAGAAACTTGCCGTGGGAACCCGAGGCGATCATCAGGGTATCGCCGATTTTAACAATTGCGGGAACCGCATCATGGGTGTGGCCAGAGAACAGCACATCAATCCCCTTGACCCGGCCAGCCAGTTTTTTATCGACGTCGAAGCCGTTATGGCTCAACAGAACTACCAGATCAGCGCCGCCGTCGCGGGCCTGCCGCACGCGCTTGGCCAGCAGCTGTTCGCGGATACCGAATGACCAATCAGGTATCAGGTATCGTGGATTGGCCACCGGGGTATAGGGAAACGCCTGTCCGATGACGGCAACCTTGACGCCACCGCGTTCGAAAGTCTGCGTCGCCTGGAAAACGTCTTCTTCCCATTCGGTGTCGCGGACATTGCCAGCCAGGAAGGCGAAGTTGAGCTGGTCTTTCAGTTCTTTCACCCGATCGGTGCCATAGGTGAATTCCCAGTGCGCCGTCATGGCATCAACCCCCATGGCGTTCATAACCTCGACCATGTCCGCGCCCCTGGTCTTGAGCGCGGTGTAGGAGCCTTGCCAGGTGTCGCCACCATCCAGCAGCAAGGTGCGTCCAGGACGCTCGGCCCGGATCGCCTTGATCAGGGTGGCCATGCGGTCCATCCCGCCGATACGGCCGTAAGAGCGGGCCAGCGCGGTAAAATCCTCGCTGCTGAAGGCGTAGGCCGCCGGTGATCCGGACGACAGGCCAAAATGGGTGAGTAAATCGCGCCCGGTAATATGGGGCGGCCGACCCTTGGCGGCGCCAACACCAAGGTTGACCGAAGGTTCCCGATAAAATAACGGCACCAGTTGGGCGTGGCAGTCGGTGAAATTGAGCAGCGTAACCTGACCGACCGGCGTGAATGCCAGCAGATCGTCCTGCGAAATTCTCTGTGCCGCGGCAAGCCGCGAGATTGGGGCGAGGCCTCCCGTCAGGGCGGCCGTGGCAGCCGTGACCTGGAGAAACTGACGGCGATCCAACATATAGCGGCCCTCTATTCAGGGATCAGGATACGAATGCGCTCAGACGCTTAACAGTAGAGCAATTGAACCAATCACTTAAGTCGCGAGAGCGACTCCAATTAATTGAAAATTGCTCTAGATATAAAAAGGGGATGCGAGCCTATATCGCACCCCCTATTTCTTGAAACCGGCAATCGGTCAGTTGCGAACCGCCGGTGTTTCAATTGGCAAGCCCCGGCCGCGCCAGCCAACATACAATTCCAGATTGACATATTCATCGGAACCATAGCCATAAGGCTTCGCGCGCACGTTCTTGTTGCAGCCCCGGAAACGGCGGTGTATCGAACCAAGTTTTTGCCATTTCAGGCGATACAGCGGAAAGCCGGTGCTTTGCCCCTCGCTGAGCAGGTTGGCCCGCGCCATATTGCCGGCGTTGTCTTCGTGGCAGTTCTTGCAGGCCATATTCAATTGGCCACGGCGCTCGTTAAAAAACGCCTTGCCCTTCTCAAAAAATGGCGCGGCCGCGCCATCGACCTTAACGTTCATCGCCATGCCACGGGACTGGCTATTTACGTATGCCGTCATGGACAGCATCTGGCTCGATTCCCATTTAAAGGGTTTCGCCTGCATCTGCTTGACACGACAGATATTGATCTGCTGTTCGGTGCTTTTCATTTTGCCCAGCGATTTGTCGTACGCCGGATAACGGGTTGCCACGCCCTTCATGGTATCAGCCGCGTCATCATGGCAGGTCGAGCAGGATTTTCCGGCGGCGCCTTCCGCTGTTGACCAAAGCGCCTCGCCCTGGTCTATCCAGATATACGCCGGATTTGCAAAATCATCGTCCTGCATGGCGCGGGTTTCCTTGGCGGCATAGGTATAGCCGCTACTGCGGTCACCAGCCCGGTATTTGTCGTCGCTCCCGGCATTGGCGATAGAACCGCCTAGACCAACGCCGATCAGCGCCATAATTATCGTACCCAAGCGCAAATGCCGTTTTAAGCCCTGTTGTTCGATGCCCATTTTTGCGTTCTTCCTTTTTATTATCTTTACAGCCCCACCCTGCACATCAATTGACGGTTATGGATGCCGTTTTCTCGACGGTCTTGCCATTATCGTCGGTCCATTTGAAGGCGAGCTCGCCGCTCTTATCCGCCTTGACGAAAAACGCCAGGTACGGATTGGCGGATATTGACGGAAACCAGTCGCAGTCGATCACCATGTCGCCGTTATAGGTGCAGGTAAAATTGTTGATGATCATCCGCGGGATCTTGGCGCCGGTTTTTTTGTTCTTGCGTTGACCGGATTCCATCTTGTGCGAGATCAGCGTCTTGACCTGGAAAATCTCGCCCTTCTTGGCGGATTTAGGCACCTTTACGCGCGCTTTGCTTTTAGCCATTTTTATAACTCCCTATTCTCAACTCAGCCGCCGCAGCCGCCAATCGTTACCTTGACCTCGGTCTTGGCCATGTAAACCGAGCCGTCGCTCATCTCGGCCACCGCGATAATGTTCTGGGTTTTGGCCAGGCGCATCCGCGTGGCGGCCTTGGCCCGCCCCGATGCCGGCGAAAAACGTATGCTGGCCACGGATGGCTCTGGATTGCCTTCGGCAAAAAGATGCACAGCCTTGACGTGATCGGCACCGATCATGGGGCTTTGCACTTCAAAGCCTACGGGTACCGTGTTGCCGTTTTCGGCAATTTGCGGCAGTTCCAGCGTAATGCGGCCCTGCTGCAGGGTCTTACTGCCGATAATTTTCTTGATCGCGGCGGCCGTCGATGCGGCATCGGCGGCGGCCAAATTCGGCAGCAGGGACGATGCGACAAAGGCGGCAGCGCCGGCGCCACTCAGGCGCAAGACGTCACGCCGACTAAGTGCCGTCATGTTTACTTTCCTCAACATGCTTTTACCTCAATGGTTTGGTGTGATCGGCTACTTCAGCGTCAGTAGATAGGCGAGGATATCCTCGACCTCCTGCGCCTTCAGCACCGTCTTGTCCTTGAATTTTTTCAGGACGCGATGCAGACCGGCGGTACGATAAAATGCCGGCATGATAGTGTCTTTATTGACGATGGTGGCATCCACCAGACGCAACCGAAGTTCGCCGGCACTGTAACGGCTTGCCACGCCGGCCAGGTCGGGGCCGATGTTGCCGTGGAACGACTGTTCCGGTATCGGCATGGCGTGGCAGGCAAGGCAGTTGCCTTTTTTTCGATGAATCGCCAGCCCGCGGCCCTTGGCCGCATCGCCCGGTTTTCCGGTCAGGGATTTCGCTATGCTCTCCCCACCCGTGACTTCATACTTGACCAACGCCACTCCGGCATCGGCCACAACCGGCATCGCGGCGGCCATGGCCACCACCGCAACCGCCATCGCGGATCTCAATACGGATATTCTAAAATTCACGACTGCTTCCCCCTCGTATCACCATCGGCCAAACGCTCAGGACGTCCGACGCTGCGTCTCCCGGGCTCCTTGATTGGGAGCTCCTATTATTTTTTTTGGATTCATTCTTCGCAATAATTGCGGCATGCCAGCAAATGACTGCTTACCTGCCAAAAGCGATCAGTTTTATTATTTTGCATAATATGCATTTTTTGGCAAGTATGAATCTGCTTACATTGCAACCACTGAATTGAACCGCAGCATTGCTCCAGCGGAAAGCGGCTGCGGGTTCACGGATTATGGAGAGCGACATGCTGATCTGCCGGCGCGTATGGTTACCAATGCTAACCCTGTGCCTTACCGTTCTGTTGGCCTCAATGACCACCACGGCCGGTCTGCATGCGGCGGGGGGCAAAAAATTGCCCGAGGCGGAGGTCAATGACGAGGGCCTGCATGTCCAACCGTGGTTTCTGGATTCCTTTCTCGACCTGCGCGAAGACGCGGCCGAGGCGGCGGCGGCGAACAAACAATTGGTGATATTTTGGGAGCAACGCGGCTGCCCCTATTGTGCTGAGATGCACCGGGTCAATCTGCGCATTCCCGAAACGGTCGATTACATCACCAGGCACTTCGTGGTTTTGCAACTCAATCTATGGGGCGACCGCAAGGTCACGGATTTTGACGGCGAGGTGTTGAGTGAAAAAAAGCTGGCGCGCAAATGGCGGGTGCAGTTCACGCCGACGATCAACTATCTGCCCAAGGCCATGCCCGCCAATCAGCAAAACGCCGGCCACGATTTAGAGGTCTGGCGCCTGATGGGTTATTGGAAGCCCTTTCATTTCCATCACAGCTTCGTCTACGTGCGCGAAAAGGGTTATGACAGTCAGCCCAATTTTCAGCGCTGGCTGCAAACCAAGGCGGAGGCGCTGCGGGCACAAGGCAAGGACGTCAAACTCTGGGACTAGCTGCGCCCCACCAGGGCGGCAATGGCACCGCCAAGGCTGCCTTCTTCCTGATATTTAAGACCGAGCAGACCGCCGACAATAATCGCGGCGATGGCGATCAATGACCCCAGCGACAATGTCGACATTCCCGTTATGCCCTGGCCGATGGTGCAGCCAAGTGCAAGGACACCGCCCGTCCCCATCAGCGCCGCGCCCACCAGATGGCGCAGCATGTCGTCAGCATCAGTAAAACTTTCAATATGGAATTCACGCCGCGCCACTGCCGAAAGGAAGGCACCGACGACGATGCCGCCGACGGCGGCTATGCCGAAGTTGATGCTCGCGCCGGTAAACGTCATCAGATATTGCAGTGACTCGCCGATTGGTGCGACGAAGGTCATGGAGGTCAAGGGCACCGGATCGAATTCATCGGCGCCAACGACACCGGTCACAACCCAGGCGGCCGCAACCAACAGGCCAACCACAAGGCCGGCGCCGATATCTCGCGGCGAACGGCGAAAGCCGGCATCCTTGAAACAGAAGATCGCCAAGCCGCCCGCGATAATGACGGCAAGGGCAATGCGGGCGGGGATAACAGGGGCGCCCAGGGCCGCTAGCAATTCCGGCATGCCCTGATTGCCAGCGCCCCAACCGCTGACATCGGTCATGCTGAATGCCTGCAATTGCACCCGCGCCAGACCTATCAGGCCACGCAGGGTCATATAGGCGAACATCCCCAATACCAGAACGACAACGATCGACTTCAAATTACCGCCGCCCAAACGCACCAAAGTCTTGTTGGCGCAACCACCCGCCAGCGTCATGCCAAATCCGAACATCAAGCCGCCGATGATGGCGCCCAGCCAGCCCAGGTTCACGCTGCGATAGATCGAACCGCTTAAATCGACAACGCCGAATAATTCCAGGCCCTGGCTGGTCAGCATGGCCACGGCGATTGCCAGCATCCAGGCGCGAAACCGGTTCCAATCGCCGATGAAGACAACATCCGATAACGCACCCATGGTGCAAAAATTAGTGCGTTGCGCCGTGATGCCGAACAGACCGCCAAGAACAAAGGCCAAAATCGCGACTTGCGTGTTTATGGACATATCTTCCAGCACTACCGGTCCTCCAGCAACCATCAGGCGCGCGGCGCGGGGCACCGCTAAAAATCCAGGATGCATTAGTTGAATTTAACAATTGAAGTCAAGCAACCGGCCCGAGACCTAACGCATTCCACCGTTTAAAAATCTGCTAGCGAATTTGTGAATGGACCTATTTGACATATTCAATTATCGTTAAGTGAATAAACCGCGCCCATTGAGGCCGGATAAGCGGAGGAAAACGATTCTATCGTGAGCATGCCAAACTGGTTTCAGTGGTATTGTCGAAAGGGACACGGTCAATACAAATTGGGCCGGCCGCACGGCGTGCGGCGCGGGCGTTTGTTCGGCATATTGGCCAGCCTATTCACCAGTCTTTTCACCAGTCTTTTCATTGTTGCCGCCGGCCACGCGCCGGCTCAGGCAGCGGAATTGATCATGTTCGAAAGCGCTTCCTGCACCTGGTGCGAGACATGGGATAGAGAAATCGCCCCGACATATCCAAAGACCACGGAGGCGCGGATCGCACCGCTACGCCGCGTCGATATCGATGACCAGCGGCCGGCGGACCTGTTGGAGCTTAGGTCGGTGATTTATACGCCGACCTTCGTGTTGATGCATGCGGGCAAAGAAATCGGCCGCATTCAAGGTTATCCCGGCGAGGATTTTTTCTGGGCGCTATTGGATGAATTGATCGGCAAGCTGCCCAGAGCGCTGCCCGGAACCCAAAAAGGCACACAGCTTTCATCGAACGACCGTGCAGGACAAAACGTTGCCTGCCGCACCACCCCTAAACCGGATACGAACCGAAGGAGGAGGATATTATGTTGAAAAAACTGATCGCCATTGCCGCCTTTACGCTTCTGATCCCGCAAACTGCAAACGCGGAAAAAGAGGCGATGGTGTCTTTCAAGGTGCTGACGCCGGAAGTCGCGCTGGAAATGGCGCAAGGCGCGCTAAACAGCTGCCGGGACGCGGGTTTTCAGGTTGCGATTGTTGTCGTTGACCGTTTCGGCATCATCCAGGTGGTCATTCGCGATCAACTGGCAGGGCCCCACACGGTTGAAACAGCCCGCCGCAAGGCGTGGACGGCGGTAAGTTTCCGAACCGATACCAAAGCCATGGCCGCCTTGACCCAGGCGGGAAAAGAACAGTCAGGTGTGCGCCAGGTAGCGGGCGCGTTGATGATCGGTGGTGGCGTGCCGGTGCAGGCGGCGGGAACGATTGTCGCTGGCATCGGCGTTTCCGGCGCCCCCGGCGGCACGGCCGACGACGCGTGCGCCCGTCAAGGGATAGAGTCCATCATCGAAAAACTCGAATTCTAAGATCTAGCTTATCTATTGATCGTCTTACCACCCACGAAAACTCAAACAGGGAGAACAACGAAAATGTATCGAAAAGCTTTTATGGCCATTTTGGCAATTTGTTTCTTGGCCGCCAGTCCGGTAATGGCCGGCGAAAAGGCCCACCGTCTGGCACTGCAGATCAGCGATGACAGTCCGCAAAAAATGAACACGGTGCTGAATGTAGCGGCGAACATGTCCCGTTACTATTCCGCCAAGGGCGAGGAAATCGAAATCGAAATCATCGCCTTTAACAAGGGCCTGCACATGTTGCGCACCGATACCTCGCCGGTAAAGAAGCGCATCGGCGACTTCTCCAAAAGCATGACCAACGTCAGCTTCAAGGCCTGCGGCAATACCATCAAAGGCATGACGAAGAAGGAAGGCAAGATGCCTCCGATCTTTGCTTTCGCCGATGTGGTACCCGCCGGCGTGGTGCAGATTATGGAACGGCACGAAGCCGGCTGGGCCGTCGTCAGGCCTTAAACCAAGCTATACGGGCGAGCCTTCACGCACCGGCATTTCATGGATGCCAATTAAACAGGGCGTGAAGGCCCCCGCGCCCGCCGAAAGTTCGTGGCGCACAGTATCCGTGACGCGCAAAATCCGTGACGGCCTATGCCTCGGCGAACAGCAGCGCCAGTTCGCTGTCCTGCTGTTCTTCGAACACCTCGCTCAAGACCGGCAACAGGCCCATTTCCTCTTTCTGGATATGGGTGATTTGCCGTTCCACCAATTCCAATGCCAGATCGCGGAACGCCGCCCACTCGTCCGCCGTGAAACCATCGCCGCGGGCCTTCTGAACCATGGGCAGCATGACTTCTGAAAGATTGCGCAGCAGGTCATGTTCCTGGCGCAACATATACGGGATCGCGACATCACCGATGGCCGTCAATGCAGGGAAAATATTATCTTCCTCGAAGTTGAAATGATGTCCCGCCACGCCTTGCAATTCCGCGTTCAGATCGGCCAGTAGAATGGTGGTCGCCGCGTCATCACCGGCAGGCGCGTTTCTTGCCTTTCGGCCCGTGGTAAGACCTTCCAGGCGATTCATCAAATCAATGATCCGCAAATGCTCGTCATGCAGCACCTGGGCAATCTGGCTGTCGTAATACATTCCGTGCTCCCCGCAGCATCAATCATAAATCATAAATCCAGAACGCTAGGGTAACCGCGTCGCGCCGGAGGTTTCATTGATCGTGGTCAAGCAGACGGCGGCGCCACGGCGGTGCGGTATTTCAACACCGCCAAGAGGAAGAACCAGGTAAAAGCAGCCGCACCCAATAACCCCGCCAGGGCGCCCAGGTACACCAGCAAGGGCATGGGCCAGACAATCCCGGCGGATAGCAATACCAGTGCCGCGCAATGGCAATAAAGATGCGCGGCAAGCGGGCCGGGGGCGGTCAGCGCGGTCACGGTGGGGGGGCGGCGGCGCACGGCGAGGGCTGCATGCATAGACGCCAAAAACGGTACGATCCGCTGCAAAATCGCCAACAAAAAGCCTAACAACCAACCGAACAGCCATAGGCCGAATATCACCGGCCCCCAGGGCGGAAGTAAGTCCAAGGCCCAGGCGATGCCCATTAACAGGCTCAAAGGCATTAAAGCCCACGACAAGCGCATTAAAATAAATGCCGGGCCCAATTTTTTGCGCATCCTTTGCCGCAAGGTCATGACCATCAGGCCCAGATACAGGGTAACCCCGATCAGGCCGACGGCGCCGCCCGCCGCGGCCCAGATATCCTGGTTGAACCAAGTCCCCGCAAGCCCCAGGGCCAGCCCGGCACAGGCGCAAAACATGGCCCCAAGCGCGCCTTTAACAGAGGGCATCGGCGCCAGGGCAAACATCGGCACCAGGACATAACTAAAACCCATGGCCAGCAACCCCATGAAGCCATAGGCAGCCAATAACATATGGCTCACCGCGCCGCGCTGGGCATTGGCCAGAAAGCCGTGCTCCTGATTAACGATCAGGATCAGGCCAAGCCCCAACAGCCCGACCAGGGCGCCGGCCGCCAGCCAGCCATGCGCCACCACCGCCAGCATGGCGCCGCCACGGCGCAAATTAGCCAGCAACAGCCACAGATAAAGGGCAATGGCCAGCGCCAGCAGGCCGCCGCCTGCCGCCATTACCGGATGCTGGGACAGGTACATACCGGCGGTCAGGCAGATGGTGCCGGCGTTGAGCAACCACCAGATGGCGTTGATCGTGGCCGGGGCGGCAAAGCCCTGCAGGGTGGCGACGGGCAATAGTTGCAGGCTGGCGCCCATGGCGGTCATGACGAATACCCCCAGGGTCATCAGATGCACGGCGGCCAGCACCGGCCCACCGCCGCCCCTGAAAGCCGCTAATTCGTCTGCGCCGGACAACAGCACCGCCCAGGCCGCCAGATGAAATAATGCGGCCGCGCCGAAAAACCGAAAAGGCACGAACAGCGGCAGCAAACGTTCCCCCGCGCTGCCCAGGAATGAACTCGGAGCTAGAGCCATGGAGTAATACCAACCTGCCTAACCGTTATCCTGCCATAGGCGAAGGCGAACCTCGCCATCCTCGCTCGGCAAAATTTCATGGTTCCAGCCGCGCTCCGCCAATTCCGGGTACAAATAGATCGGCTCGCGGTCGTGATGCACGATTACCGCGGTTCCGGCCCCCGCCACAATCGTCTCCAACAGAGCCAGAATTTGCAGCATCGGCTGCGGTGCGGGCAAACCGCGTACATCGATATGGCGACCGTCGTCGGCCTGCCAATGCGGCGCGCTAATCTGCACCGCCATTGTTATGGCCCACTCTTGCTCCAACCAGGCTTATCGCCCGGACCGGCCTGTCCGGTTCCACGCACCGGGGTCAAAGGCAGGGCAAAGCCCTGGTTGAAGGCGGCGCGGGCGACGACAACGAACTTCAGCCGCCAGCCACCCGCAATAGCGGCCAATCCCGCCAGAGCCGCGAATAGGGGGCCAAAGTCACCGGCGACCAGGGCCAATAAAACCAAGATGGCCGCCAGATAATGTCCCAGATTATTGATCATCGGGGTGGCGCCGTTCAGGACAGCCAATGCCTTGCCCGGCGCGCCGGTTTGCGTCAGCTTCGCCAGATAGCGGCGCCATGCCATCCAGCGGCCCAGCAGCAGGATAAACAGCAGCACCAATGGCCAAACGGAAAAACCCCCAAACAAGGCGATCCCTAGCAGCAAAAAGCCACAGCCTTCGGTCAAACCGGTCAGAATAATGACCGGTATGAGGCTGGGATGCCGCCAGGCCGGAATACCTTTCGAGCCATGCAGAATACGGGCCTGACAATAGAGATAAAATATCGCCAATAGTGCCGCCAGCCAGATCACATCGTTAGCTATGGCGGGCCAATGAATAAAGGGGGCGGAAGCCGCCGCCGCCAACAATGTGGCGGGTAGCAACAGGGTCGAGACAAAGGCCTCGCGGGTCATCCACGAGGTTTGCGGATGAAAGAAAACATGCAGGGCGCGCCAGGGCCGGCCGATCTCCAACCAAACGCAAACCAAGCCGACGCCAACCAGAATGGCGCCGAAAAAGCCCAATGGCCAATAGGCGATCCCCTGGTCCGAGGCCGCCGCCGCCAGAATTACCAGGCCGGTGCCACTGCCGCCGCCAATAAAATTACCGGCAGCCCGCCAATCCCAATTGACCTGATGCCAAGGTTCAATACGGCTCATTGGTTTTTATCCCAGATGTAATAGAAACCGGGATCAGTCCCCAGTTCCTCGTGCATGCGAAAGGTCTGATTTTCCGCCAACAGGTTTGAAACATTGCTGTTGGGATCATCCCGGTCACCAAAATGCAGGGCATCGGCAATGCAGGAATTGACGCAGGCCGGCGTCACCTCAGGGTCGACGCCGGGGGTTTGCCCGGTCTCCTTGGCGGTATCGATGCGGCTCTGACAAAAATTGCACTTCATGGCGACGGACATGCGTCCCTCGTCAAAGCGCGCCTTTTCATGCGCCATTTCCTGATTTTCATAGGCCAGGTCCCTTTTGTGCACGATATGGCGGGCCTGATAGGGACAGGCCACCGCGCAATAGCCGCAGCCGATACACAGATCATAATCGATTTCGACAATGCCATCGGGGCGGATCTTGGTGGCGGTGGAGGGGCAGACGGTTTCGCAGGGCGGGTCGGCGCAATGCATGCAACCCACCGGCACGAATGTGCGTTGCACCTGGGGATAGGTACCGGTTTCCATGTCCAGCACCTGGCGCCATTGCACACCGGGCGGCGTCGCATTGGCATGCTTGCAGGCCGCCGTGCAGGTCTGGCAACCCACGCAGCGGCGCAGGTCGGCAACCATCACATAGCGGGTCATGCCGGACCCTCCAACCGGTTCACCGCGACCCGAACAATATCGGCGGACGAACCGGTGGAATCCGTCAGCGCCAGGGACATGGGCACGACCGTATTCATGCTGGGCGCGGGATTATCCTTTGAAAACGGCGTAACCCAATGATCGAACTGGCCCTGGATCAGAATGGTGTCGGGGCGGATGCCCTGTTTCAGGACGACCCGGCCCTTGGTGCCGCGCAAGGTCGATTTGATCTCCACCAGATCGCCTTCCTCTATGCCCATTTCCGCCGCCCGCCCGGCGTTCATCACGACCGCCCGGTGGCCGCGGATGTTTTTCGCCACCTCGTCAATCATCTGGATAGAACTGTTGGAGCCCCAGGCCAATTGCATGCTGCGCGAGGTCAACAGCCAGAAGGGATAGTCCGCCAAGGCGCCGCCGGAATTCACCGTCGCCTGTTCCCAAATGCCAGGAATATCCTTCCAGGGCGGTAACGGATCATATTCCTTAAGTTGTTCGTCCCACCAATCAATGCCTTTTTCGTGCAAGCGATTGCCCAGTTCCTTGCCGACCCGGGTTAGCCGTTCCTGATAGGGCATTTCAAAGCGCAGCCCCTTTTTGCGCATTTCCGGGAACAGATACCAGATCAGGCGCGAGATCGGCCGCGTGCGGATGCCATGTTCCTTGTACCAATCCAGGCCGTCGGTTTCCGCCCCATCGGTCAATTCGGCCGAGGCAGCCCGGCACATGGCGTCCCAAATCTCGTCCGCCTCGTGGCTCTGCGTAACATCCAGGCTGAAGTCATAATTGTCGCCGCGCAACGGCACGCCGCCGGCGCCGCGATTGATGGCATTGTTGTATTTATCCAGAATGCCGGCACGCGCGGCCAGCTCGGTGGCGATATCGGTGAAGTCCCGCGTCTCGCCCAGTGGCTTAATGGCCGGTTGACGCAGGGCCACGCCTTCATGATCCCAATAGCTTTCAATGAACTTCGTGCCGCCGACCCGGATCAATTGGGTGCTTTCAAAGTCCGTACATTCGGGCAGCAGCACATCCGCCATATGATTGGTTTCGTCCCGGATGTAACAGAACGAGACGATGAAAGGGAATTCGGCGATCCGCTCGGTTATCGCCTTGGTATCCCAAAACGAAATGGCCGGATTGGTACGATAGACGAACCACAGATCTGGGGCCGAGACCTCGGGCCAGTTTTTCGGGCTTTCCTTGCGGAACATCCAGGCCAGATGGGTTGGGCCCAGGGCCTGGCTCCACGGTGAATTGGCCGACAGAGGCACCAGGGTTGAATGAGCATTGCGGGCGGTTGGCTCCGCCTGCCAGTTTTCCTTGTCCGTGGGGTTCATCGGATATTGCATGAAGCCGTCCGGGCCGCCGATAACGCTGGCCTGGCGCGTGGTGGCCGGCCGGTTCAGACGCACCGTGGTGCCAAGGGTGCCGCCGGGCACCTCCAAGGCGCCAACCAGACAGGCCAGCAAGGTACGCCCCCAGCAACATTCGTATCCGCCCCAGCCATTGTTGACGGTTTTGCCCAGAATCACCGCCACGGGACGCAGGGGCAGCACTTCGCCATCGATCTCTATGGTATCGCCAATCTGGGCATGGCTGACGAATTCATCGGCGATGCGGCGGATGCAGCCGTCCGGTACCTGGCAAATTTCCTCGGCCCATTCCGGGGTGTATTGCGCCATCTGTTGGACCAGATGGCTAAAGGCGGTCTGCACTTCGATATTTTCGTGTTGCCACTCTTCGTCATCGGCGCCGACCTCGATGCCGGAGGTGGTGAAGCTGCCCTCCAGCGCCGGTTCGATGTCCGGGGCGTCAAAGACCACCGCCGCGCCGCGTTTTTTGTCCCACATCAGCGGCTTGTGGGTGACGGGGTCGCGCAGGAAATAGCCGTTCGGCGCCACCAGATAGGGCGAGCCGGTGTGGTCGGTCAAAAATTCCAGGTCCAGCCGTTCCCGGGGCATCTCGTGCAACATGACGTGCATCAGGCCGTACATGAAGGCGGGATCGGTCTTGGGACGAATGGGCACCCATTCCGCCGAACAGGCCCCGGTGATCGACAGGTGCGGTTCGATCTGCACCCGTTTGGCCCCCCGCGCGCGCGCGTCCGCATGACGGGTAATGCCGATTACCCCGGCGGATGCTTCCGGATTACCGCCGAAAGACAGGATATATTTCGTCGTCGGCGTGTCGGCGGCGACAGTGAAGCCGCGATGCCACAATTCGCCGTACAAATGTTCGGAATGGGTGCATTTGACCCCCTGCCCCGAACCAAAGCTGAAATCCACCGCCCCCCAGGCGCCCAGAAAGGCCGGAAAGGTTCCCATGTAATAGGTCGGCGTACCACCCCCCCCAAACGAGGCCGCGACGCGGGCATAGCCCAATTCATCATGCAAACCCTTGGCTTGAATTTCCTTGAGTTTTTCGCCCACCATCCCCAACGCCTCGTCCCAGGAAATGGGTACGAAACCGGGGTCTTCATCGCGCCCCTTTTTCGGATTGGTCCGCTTCATCGGCGTCAGCAGGCGGTTCGGATTGTAGGTCTTTTGCACCAGGCCATAGGCCTTGACGCAGGACTTGCCGGCGCCGGGATGAACATCCGCCAAGGCGAAATTCGGCTCTATCTCGGTCGCTACGCCGTCCTCGACCTTGACGGTCATAAAATCCGGCCCGGCGACGCATTGATAACAATACTGCGGAACTTTTTTTACCGTGCTCATCGCCAATCCCCAACTCGCCAATTAAATGCTATTGTTATGTATCTCGATGGCATCCGTCCAGGCGTATTGATTTTCCGCTATGACCTAATCGTCATCCTCGTTGATAGCGTGCAACGCGGCAACATCCTTGACGATAACCCGGTGCCCTTCGGTTGCCACCCCTATGGAACGTAGCTTTGACAATGCGCGGGACAAAGTTTCCGGCTGCATGCCCAGTCGGCCGGCAATCAGCATTTTATCCAGGGGCAATTCGAATTCATCCGAGCCTTCCTCCACATCGACCAGCTTTTCGAGAAAAGAAGCCAGACGCTGGGTCGCCGATTTGACCGTCAATTGTTCCACTTGCTGGACAAAACCGCGCAGGCGGCGCGACATGGACGCCAGCATTTTCAGGGCAATATCAGGATCCTCGCGCAACTGTTTCAACAGGCCGCTGCGCGGTATCACCAACAGCCGCGCATCGGCCGCGATTTCGGTGCTGATGGGAAAATTGCCTGAAACGAACATCGCCGCTTCGGCGAAAGTTTCACCGGGGCCGAACACCGCGATCACGCTTTCATGGCCATCCGGGGCCTGGCGAAAGCCCTTTATCCAACCTTCCAGAACGACAAAAAAACGATCCGCCTGTTCGCCCTGCATAAATAACGACGTACCACGGGGATAGCGCCGCGCGGTGGCATCCACCAGCAGATTCATAATGGTATCGTCGGTCATGCCCGCGAATAACGGGATCTTTTTGAGCTGATCATAATCGGTGGAGCGAATACCCGTCCGCCGCTCGAATGTATCGCGATCAAGTTTCGCCATCAACTCGTCCCATACCCGGTGGTGCCCCCGCGAGCATACGCATTAGCGATGCAGACGCAATGTTGGCGGCAAAAATGAATTAGCCACGGGCTGCCTTAGGCCAGCACCGCCTCGCCCTCGATCTCGACCATGGCGTTGGGATCGATCAGGCGGCTGACCTCGACCAACGTCATGGCCGGGAAATGCTTGCCCAGATGCGTCCCCCAGGCCGCGCCCACGGCCGCGCCGGCTGCCTTGAACGCATCAACATCCGTTACATAGGCCCGCATCATAACCAGATTTTCGGGCTCGCCCCCCGCGGCCCGTAGAACCGTAATCATATTGCCCATGGCGCGTTCCCACTGACCGCCGAAATCCAGATCAGGGTCCACCGGCTTGTTACCGTCCGTGGCGGCGATCTGTCCGGCGATGCGCAGGACGCGGCTGCCCGTGGCGGCAACGCCATAGGAAAAACCCCGCGCCCGGTTCCAGCCCTCGGGCAAAATGGCCTGATAGTCGATGTCGCTCATAACCTGATCCCTCTCTGCTTTCATTGCTGCAGGGAATCTAACCCGACCGGGCGCCCTTTCACCAGCCTTGATTGAGCACTCCCAGCGCCTATGCTGCGTCATTGCCCCATCCAACGCCAATCGAACGAGTCCCCCTTGTCCCAAGTCTCTCAACCCGTTTTTAACGCCACCCCCGCGGTGCTGGCCCTGATTGCCATAAACGCCGGTATTCATGTGGTCCGCATGGCACTGCCCGCCGAATGGTCGATGATCGCCGGCACGCTGGGCGGCTTCTCGCCGCCCTGGTTTATCGCCGCCGTCATGGGCGATGGCGCCCCCTATAGCGTTATCCTGCTGCTCTCGCCCATCACCTACGCCTTTCTGCACGCGGATCTTTTGCATTTGGCCCTGAACATGGCCTTTATGCTGGCATTCGGCACGCCCATGGAGCGGCGGTTGGGGCGGAGTTGGTTCTTGGGGCTCTATTTCGCCTGCGCCTTGTTCGGCGCCGGCACCAGCATGGCGCTGTTTTTCTATAGTCACGAGCAGACCATAATGGTCGGCGCCTCGGGTGCCATTTCGGGTCTGTTCGGCGCTGTCCTGCGTTTAACCACGCGCCGCGCCTGGCTGGTCATTGCCGTCTTCATCGCCAGCAATGTGATCCTGGGCTATACAGGTATTCCAGGCTCGGGCGAGGTACGGTCAATCGCCTGGGAGGCGCATATTGGCGGCTTTCTGGCGGGGTTTATTTTATTTCCGCTGTTTGATGCCCTGCGTCGACGCGGGGGACAATTTGGAGGGGGACGTTCATGAAAATCACCCAATTGCGTACGCAGCAAGTGCAGATCCCGTTTGATAAGCCATTTCGCACCGCCATTCACAGGGTCGAATCCGTCGCCTGTGTGCTGTTACAGGTTGATACGGACGAGGGTCTGGTTGGCGAAGGTCTGGTCTGGTGCATGGGCACCCAGCGATTGGCCGTACTGGATGCGATGATCCACAGCCTGGCCCACAAGGTGGTGGGCCGGGACCCCCACGAGCACGCGGGCCTGTGGGAGGAGATGTGGCGCGACGTCAATTTTTTCGGGCACAAAGGCATCACATTATTCGGCATCGCCGCCATCGACATGGCGCTGTGGGATCTGGTGGGCAAGGCCCACGGCCTATCGGTCTGCCGTCTGTTGGGACAAAGCCGCGACCGCGTCCGGGCCTATCATTCAGGCGGTCTGTGGGTCTCGCTTTCAATCGATGAATTGCAGGCCGAGGCCAAGGATTTCCTGGCCCAGGGCTACCGCGCCATGAAAATGCGTCTGGGCAAAGCCACGGTGGCGGAAGATATCGAGCGGGTGGCGGCGGTACGCGAAGCCATCGGCCCGGATATAGACCTGATGGCCGATGCCAATCAGGGCTTTACCGTCAACCATGCCATCCGCATGGGCCGGGCACTGGAGCCTTATAATCTGGTCTGGTTCGAGGAACCGGTGCAGGCCTATGACCTGGCAGGTTCGGCCAGGGTCGCGGCAGAGATTGACACCCCCATTGCCAGTGGCGAGACCGAATACGCCCGCTATGGCTTTCGCGATATGTTGGAGCGCCAATCGGCCGATGTGCTGATGCCAGATCTGGAACGGGTCGGCGGCATCACCGAATTCGTCAAGGTAGCGCATATGGCCGATGCGTTTGATATCCCGATCTCGCCCCATCTCTACACAGAGCAATGCTTGCAGCTCTGCGGCGCCTTGAGCAATATCAGATATTCAGAGATGATGCCCTGGTTCGGGCCGTTGTATAACGAGTCCATGGAACTGGTGGATGGCGATCTGTTGGTCCCGGACCGGCCGGGCTTGGGCTTTACCTTTAATCCTGACGCCATCGGGCGTTACAGTGTGAAGTGACGAAATACGGAGTTAAGCAATGAAAATCGGCAAGATTGAAAGCTTCCTGGTGAAACTGCCCTACACCACGGGCGGCGACGGCAACATCGGTAAAATGGATTGGTCCACACTGGATTATGTCCTGATCCGCATAGAGACCGAACAGGGGCTGGTCGGCTGGGGCGATGCCTTCGCCTATGGTGCGTCGGCCCAGTCAGTGAAGGCGGTCGTGGATAACATGCTGGCGCCATCGCTGATCGGCAAGGACGCGGCGGCGGTCGGGCAACTTTCATACCTCCTGCAGCAGGGCAACCACCTGCTTGGGCGCTACGGCATCACCATGTTCGCCATATCCGGCATTGATATCGCGCTATGGGATCTGGCCGGCAAGGCGGCGGGCGTGCCCCTCTCAACTCTGCTGGGCGGCGCCCGGCGTGGGGAGATTCCGGCCTATGCCTCTCTGTTCAATTATAGCGACCCTGATCGGGTGGCGGAACATTGTCAGCGCGCCCTGGGCGAAGGTTACAAATCAATCAAATTGCATGAAACCGGTGAACCGGAGGTGCGCGCCGCGCGCATTGCCATGGGCGACGGTGTTCCCCTGATGGTCGATACCAATTGCCCCTGGACCCCTTGGCAGGCACGGGAGAAAGCCCTGGCCTTCAAGCCCTACGATCTGCACTGGCTGGAGGAGCCGATTTTCCCGCCGGAGGATTTTGACAGCCTGGCCCGCCTGGGGATAGAGGTGGATATCCCACTCGCCGCTGGAGAAAACGCCTGCACCGCGTTTGAATTCCAGAAGATGATCGAGGCCGAAGCCGTCACCTACATCCAGCCCAGCGTGACCAAGGTGGGCGGCATTACGGAATTCCGCAAGATCATCGCCTTGGCGGAAGTTCAGGGCGTAACAGTGATGCCGCACGCGCCCTATTTCGCGCCCGGCCTGCTGGCCACCCTGCACCTGCTCTCGACCATGCCCGACGAATGCCTGGCGGAGACCTTCTATTACAAGACCTTGGAAGCCAGCCTGTATGGCGACGCCATTGTCGCCAAGGACGGCAACATCACCGTCCCCACCGGGCCCGGCCTGGGCTTGGAGCCAGACATGGACGTCATTCGCGACTACGCCGCCAAGGACGGCTAAGGCCCGGCGGATTTGGGCGGTCAGCCGAAAATATCGGCCGTGATGCTGTCGTACCAGCCGCGGGCGAAGTCCGCCTCCTGGCCATGGAAGGCATCGGATGCGCCCGATGGGCTGAGCCCGCCGGAGCCTTTTACCTTGATGATCTTGCCATCGGCAAAGTCGTAGACCATGGCCACGGAAATGCCGTAATCCTGGGCGATCAGGCTATAGCAGGTGTTGACGAACTTCGGCTTGGAAACCGCTCGTCCGCTCAACAGCGCAGTCACCGCCGCCGCGCAGACCTTGGCCTGGGTAGAGGCGGCGAAACCTGACTTCGGCATCGGCGCGGCAATCGCGGCATCGCCAATGACGTGAACATTCGGCAGCAACCGCGATGCAAACGTCAACTGGTCAACCGGGCACCAGCCGGTCTTGTCCGCCAGGCCGGAACTCTGGGCAATCTTGCCGGCCCTCTGCCCCGGCACGAAATTGACCACGTCGCCCTTTACCATGTCGCCGAAATTCGTCTCCAGGGTCATCGCCCCGGCATCGACCCTGACGACCTGGCCGTCGTTGTCCAGATTTCGGTAGTCGATCATGCCGCCATAGAGCTTGGCCCAACCTTCCTTGAACAGGCCCTGTTTGGAAAACTTCTTCTTGGGGTCGAGCACGATGATCTTGGATTTCGGCTTGGACCGCTTGAAATAGTTGGCGACCAGACTGATCCGTTCACCCGGCCCCGGCGGGCATCGGAATGGATTGACCGGTGGCGAAATCACGAAGACGCCGCCGTCCGGCATGGCTTCAAGCTGCCTGCGCAACAACACGGTCTGCGGGCCGGCCTGCCAGGCATGGGGCATGACGCCGGCAATCGAGGCATCCGCACCGTTGATCGCGCCCCAGCGAAAATCAATACCGGGCGAGACGATCAGGCGGTCATAGGACAGCGTGGCGCCGCCAGCCAGCCTTACCTTGCGCCCCGCTGCATTGACCGCGGCGGCCTTGTCGTGGACCACCTTGATGCCCCGTTTGCGCAGGCCGTCATAGCCGTGGGTGATGCGGCCGATGGGATTGAGGCCGCCGATCACCGTGTTGGAAAACGGGCATGTCACAAACGATTTCGCCGGCTCCACCATGGTCACATTGATGGATGGGTCGAACCGTTTGAGGTATTTGGCCGCCGTGGCGCCGCCAAAGCCGCCGCCGATCACCACCACATTGGCGCCCTTGGCGCGGGCCAGCATGGGAAAACCGAGGACCGAAAGGCCCGCGGCCGAGGCTGCCAGATGGGTAAATGTTCTGCGCTTCATCTTGGTCATTGTCCCATCCTCCTATTGTTGGGCGAAATGTTTCGCCAGGGCGACGATTTCGTCATCGCTGAAGCCCTTGGCGATGCGGGCCATGACCGTCGATGGCTTTTTACCATCACGGAATTTCCGCAGGGTTTCGACGATATAGTCCGACGACTTACCGGCGATGGACGGCATAGCGCCAACACTGCGGCCATCGGTGCCGTGGCAGGAGTGGCAGGTGTTGGCCATGATGATGCCGCGCTGGTCCTCGGCCCGCGCGCCGCCCGGCAGGACAAGCCCCGCAAGGGCCAAGATGGTGATGCAGCCAATTGCTCTCATAAGATCCTCCCTTGTGTTACCGGCGGTGGGCGCCGGCATTCCGTTCGGCGCGTGTAAAGCCGCAGCCTGTGGGGAGGGAAAGGACGGGGCTATTTGCGTGCGCTCGATATTCCAGAATAGCAAAACCGCCATTCCCCAAATATCCCTTATACCTTGCTAGATCGTAGCCAAGACGAATTCTCTACACAAGATCGAAATTGATTTCAGGCGCGGCGAATTGTCCCATCAGGTGTTTCGGCGAAGATGTTCCAATACTGAATCCAGGGATTCCACGTCGCCGAATTTGGCGTCGATGTCGTAGAGGTTCCATTCGACAGCGCCGGCGATGCGGTCGCCGATGCATTCGCGCACGACGATGGGCCGGAACCCGTCCGCGATGGCATCTTCAACCGTGGCCCGGATACAGGCGCTGGCCGTGGCCCCGGTTACGACCACGGTATCGACCCCGCAGGCGTTGAGGTAGCTGTTCAGATTGGTGCCGCGAAAACCGCTGGCCTGTTTCTTGACGATCAGCATCTCGTCCTCCCGGCGTTCCAGGCGGTCGTCGATCTGCACGGCGTCCGAGCCCGCGCGCAATACCTCCGCCGGGATCTTCTTGCCCCACAGTCCCATATCACTGTGCTCGCCCTCGATGATGTCATAGGCGGTGGTGGTGAAGACGATGGGCAAACCTTTGGCGCGGAACGCCGCGAGGACCTGTTGTACCGCCGGGATAACAGTGTCCATGCCCTCGCAGGTGAACGCATTGTCCGCCTGGGTCCAGGCATTGGCCAGATCGATATTGATGAGGGCCGGTTTTTTGCCCCAGCCGATGCGCCTTTGGAAGCCGCGCGATTGATAGAGACTGCTGTCGGAGGCGAACAATTTGTCCAAGGCCGCCTTGATATCCGGATCCATCTGCTTTTCCTCTCCATGCAGGGCGCCCAGTTTCAGTGCGATGGTAGCCAAGTTATGCCGCCATGGGAATGTGTTCCAGCAACCGGCTATCGCTGAACCACGCCGGGACCGGCGGATCGAACCCGACGCGCCTTCGGCTTGCTTGGCAATAGCATTAGAAACTAGGGTAGGGTGAATGGGTTGGGTTGAAATGTACCGAGCAGGATAGATGTCCAGTAAAATGACGGAATCAAGATCCGAGGCGGGCCGGAAATTGGCTGGCGAGGCCTTGGATAACGCCCGTGCGGTAGCGGCGGTTTTGCGTGGCGCCGCGGATCAGATCGAGGCCGGGCGCGCCTTGCCGCCAGATGTGGTGGCGGCAATGCACGATGCCCAGCTGTTTCGCCTCACCTTGCCCAGGCGTCATGGCGGGGCCGAATTGCCATTGCCTCAATTGACCCAGGTGGCAGAGATCATCGCCGGGGCCGATGCCTCCGCCGCCTGGTGTCTGGGCCAGGCATCGGGCTGTGCCATGTCCGCCGCCTTCATGGAGGAAGCCCCCGCGCGCGAGGTGTTTGACCCACGGGATGCGGTGCTGGCCTGGGGTGCGGGGGTTCAGGGCAAAGCGGTCGCGACCAAGGGGGGCTATCTGGTCAGCGGCACCTGGCGCTTTGCCTCCGGCAGCCATAACGCGACTTGGCTGGGCGGCCATAGCAAGATATTCGAGGCTGACGGCACGCCCCGGCCCGGTCCGCATGGCCGGCAGGCTGACCGCACGGCGCTGTTTCCCCGTGCCGAGATCAAAATGGCCGATGACTGGCATGTCATGGGCCTGCGCGGCACACGCAGCGAAGGTTACACGGTTGAAAACCTGTTCGTTGCCGAGGCTTTGACCCTGGACCGGGAGGCAGAGTCCGAACGCCAGGTAAATACGACTCTGTTCCGCTTTCCCACCACTACCGTTTATGCCTCCTTATTCTCCTCCGTCGCCCTGGGCATCGCCCGCGGCGCCCTGGATGATCTGTTGGCCCTGGGGTTGGAAAAAAGGCCCCGCGCCGCCCGCAGTTCACTGCGCGACAGCCCGGTCTTTCAAACCAGACTGGCCGAGCTTGAAGCCCAGCTTGGTTCCGCCCGGGCCTATCAGCAAAGCGCCGTGACCGACGTTTGGGAGGTGGTTGATGGGACCGGCGAACTAACCATGCCTGACAGGGCCCGCATTCGTCTGGCTACCACCTATGCCATCAACGAGGCGACGGCGGTTGTGGAACAGGTCTACCGCCTGGCCGGCTCCACCGCGATCTTCAACGATCAACCGTTCGAGCGGCGCTTCCGCGATATCCACGCCGTTTCGCAACAGGTCCAGGCCCGGCATACCAATTATGAAACCGTCGGCCGCTATATGCTGGAACTGGATGTCGACACGATCTTCATGTAGCGCACGGTTTGGTTGTCCGTCGGAATACGGCGCTAAACACGGCTGGAAAAGACCGCGGAATGTGTCTAGAATTACATATTCGATTTTTCGCAACTGAGCATGGGCGATTTCATGAGCTGGCACGAAATAGCTTCCAATTTAGAGACATTCGCGGATTTAGAGTTGCAGTTTGACGCTGGCCTTGTCAGCCGCCTCGAACAGGCAGCGGGGAGCGGTCCTTTGCGGCCGATCCGGATGCACACCCCGACGTTTCGGTCATACGCCAGTGACGAAATCCAAGGCTGCGGCAAAAACAGTTTCCCTGCTTTTTCCATTACCGGGCCGGCCTGCGCGCTCAATTGCGATCATTGCCAGGCTAAAATTCTGGAGCCGATGATACCGGCAACCAGCCCGGACGAGTTGGACCAGCGGGTACGTGATATGATCCTGCTGCAAGACCTAAAGGGCTTCCTTCTTTCCGGCGGTTCGAACAAACGCAACGAAGTGCCCTATGACCGTTATCACGCCACGTTGGAAAAACTCAAGCGTGATTTCCCTTATCTGAAAATTGCCATGCATTCCGCTCTATTGGACGAGGCCAAGGCCAGATCGATGGAGGCGGCTGGCGTTGATGTGGCCATGACCGATGTGATCGGCCATCAGGACACGATCCGCGATGTCTATCATCTGGACCGCTCGGTCGATGATTTCGAGGAAACCCTAAGGGCCTTGCGTTGCACCAGCATGAATGTGGTGCCCCATATTGTCATCGGCCTGCACTATGGCCGGATTTTAGGTGAATACAACGCGCTCGACATGATTGCGCGGCATAATCCCGACAGCCTGGTTTTAGTCGTCGTCATGCCGTTCTATGCACCAGTGGAAAAACCTTTCGCCACCGTCGATCCAATCGAGGTCGCGGAGATCTTTATCGCCGCCCGCCAGCGGCTGGCGGATAAGACGGTACAGTTGGGCTGCGCCCGGCCCGCGGGCCTGCATAAAATGCTGACCGACACTTATGCCACAATGGCCGGCCTGGATGGCATTGCCTTTCCCGCCGATGGGATTGTTGCGTTGGCGCGCGCCATTGGCCGGCCGGTCGATCAGCAACATGCCTGCTGTTCGATGGTGGTGGACGACGCCGCCGGCGAGATTACCTGCGCGGCATGACGGCCATGGCGATGCGCCCCTTCGTCAACCAGGTGGATGTGGCCGTGGTCGGTCTGGGACCCGCCGGGGCGTCCGCCGCGGCCATTGCGGCCCAGGCCGGCCTTGGCGTGCTGGCTTTCGACCGCAAGAAAACCGCCGGAAAGCCGGTGCAGTGCGCCGAATTCGTGCCGGCCATGTTAGGCCATGAAATCGGCGGAATAGACACCGTCGCACAGCAGCTGATTTATCGCATGCGCAGCTTTGTCGAGCAGCAGCAGCCCGACGAGACGCCTGACTTTCGCGGTCATATGGTCGATCGTGATCGGCTGGACGCACAGCTTGTCGACCAGGCCCGTGCGATGGGCGCGAAATGCGAAATGGCCGTTGGCTTGGCGGAAATTGCCGGCGACGGCGTTCTCGAAACCACCGACGGCCAATGTTATCGGCCCCGCCTTTTGATCGGTGCCGATGGTCCTCATTCCAAAGTCGGCCGGGCGATCGGCTCGCGCAACGTGGCAATGGTTGAAACCCGGCAAATTACCGTACCGTTGCTGCAGCCCCATGATGCGACCGACATATTTCTGCGGGCGGATATTATTGGCGGTTATGGCTGGCTGTTTCCCAAGGGTGATGTTGCCAATCTGGGTCTGGGCGTGCTGCCGCAAGAACGGGCGCGCCTCAAACCACTGTTGGACGAATTGCATCTTGCCCTGGCGGATCAGGGCCGGGTTGGACGGGACGTTCTGCAACATACCGGTGGTGCGATCCCGGTCGGCGGTATGCTCAAGTGTGTTGGTGATTTGCAAGGCGTCCCGGTGCTGCTGGCGGGTGATGCCGCCGGGCTTACCAATCCCATTACCGGGGCCGGCATTCCGGCTGCCATTCAATCGGGTATGATGGCGGGTGCGGCGGCAAAAGCCTGGTTTGTCGACGATGGGCAGGCACTGGCGAATTATGAAGAAGAACTAGAAGATTTATTTCAGACCTCGTTGGCGCGCGCCTGTCTGCGGCGCAACGAATTATTGGCTCAATATGCGCGATTCGAACAGCCTGACGCCGCCGCGTTGCGCCGTGGCTGGATTGCCTATGACGCATACTGGGCCGCTTGAGAGCTTAACCAAGGGGAGTGCCTGAATGTCTTGTTCGGAAATGCCGCGCCAGGTGGCGCCGGATTTTGGCGTCGAGAAACGCCAAGACATGAACATCGCCAAGGAAATGCAGCCCCGCGTGCCGGACGTCGCGCCGAAAGACGTTCGCAATGGTGGCCGGGTCAAAGGCAACGATGTGGCGGCAAAAGGTCTGTACCGCCCCGACTATCGGGTTCTGACGCCAAACATGCGTTCACCGGAATTTGTGCAGATGTCCACCGCCGCCGCGATCACCCTGGGTGTCGCGCCGGGAAAGATGTACCGCACCGGGTGTACCCGCTGCCTCAATCTGTTGTTGACCTATCCCGAAGGCTGCCGGGCGAATTGCGCCTATTGCGGATTGGCGCGGCATCGCGAGGCCGAGCGTGATTTCGCGGACCGTAATTTCATTCGCGTCGACTGGCCGGCGGTGCCCTACGACGATGTTCTGGACATCATGGCGGCGGGCGGTGATCAGGGCCGGTTTCACCGCATGTGTATTTCGATGATCACCCATCCGAATTCCGACGCCGATACGGTGACGGTGTTGCGCCGGTGGAACGAAAGAATAAAACATATTCCGGTGTCGATCCTGTCGAACCCAACCACCATGCAGCGTCAGGATGTGCAGCAACTGCACGACCTTGGCGCCGATATCTTTACCGTGGCCATTGATGCCGCCAGTCCAACCGTATTCGAGCGGACCCGTGGTTCCGGTGTCCAGTCGCCACACAGTTGGAAAAAATATTGGAGCATCCTGGAACATGCGGCCGATATATTTGGCCCGGAAAAATTTGGCGCCCATTTAATCGTGGGCATGGGCGAGACCGAGTTTGATGTCCTTACTCAGGTGCAAAAGCTGCGTGACATGGGCGGTCACAGCCATATGTTCGCCTTTTTCCCCGAAAAAGGCTCGCTCATGGATCACTTGCCGCCAACCCCGCGCGGGCAATGGCGGCGGGTGCAACTGGCCCGGTATCTGATCGATTACCGCGGGGTAAAATTGGACCGGATGAGCTTTGACGAAGCCGGCCGGGTGACGAGTTTTGGTTTGCCCCAGGCGGAGTTGGACGCGATCATCGATGCCGGGACAGCCTTTCGAACCTCGGGTTGTCCGGGCAAGGAAGGTGAGGATATTTCCGCCTGCGACCGGCCCTTTGGTGATAGCCCGCCCAGCGACATCGCGTCCTATCCCTTCAAGTTGAACAAAAAAGATGTGGCCAAGGTTCGCCGCCAACTTGGCCCCTGAAATTGCTAGAACATTTCCGGAATCCGGTGAGCCGGGATGATTAAGCAGCCCTTTCGGGTTATCGATACGGGCCTTCGCGAAGCGCGAGCCAATATCGCGTTCGATCAGGCCTTGATCGATAGCCGCGGCCAGGACGCTATTCCAGATACCATCCGGTTTCTACGTTTTCCGCCATCCGCTCTCATTGGCGTGCATCAGGTGCTAGCCCATGAAGTTCGCCTGGATTATTGCCGCGAACACGGTATCCAGGTGGCGCGGCGGCTGACGGGCGGCGGCGCGCTGTTCATGGACGAAATGCAGCTTGGTTGGGAGCTGGTATTTGACCGCGCCGGTTTTCAACATGAACAGCCTACCGCCTTGAGCCTGGCGGCGTTCAGCGAACGGATTTGCCATGCCGCCGCCGCCGGCCTGCGCCGGCTTGGGGTCGATGCTGCTTTCCGCCCGCGCAATGATATCGAGGTAGCCGGCCGCAAGATCGGCGGCACGGGCGGTATTTACGATGGTCCGGTGTTGTTCTTTCAGGGCACGTTATTGGTCGATTTTGATCCCGCACGGATGATCTCCGCGCTGAAAGTACCGGCCCACAAGCTCGCCCGCCGCGACCTGCGCGAGGCCCGGGACCGGGTTGTCTGCCTGTCCGAATTATTAGGTGATGCGCTGCCGGATATGGCGGCAATTCAGCAGGCGCTGTTAGAGGGCTTTGCCGAGCACTTACAGATCGCGCCGCAATGGGGAGAGATCACGGAGGCGGAAGAAGCCCTGGCCCGCGATCTGTTGAAGGAGGAAATTGGCTGCGACGGGTTTGTCGATGGTATCGCGGTTCCGGAAAGCGGCGAAACCCACTTAAGCGCGACCTTGAACCTTGAAGGCGGCAGCATACGGGCGGATATTCGCGTCCCTGATGCGCGCCGGACCCGTATTCAGGAGATTTTGCTGACCGGCGACTACTTTGTCACGCCGCCACGGGCGATTTTCGATCTGGAAGCCCGTTTGCGGGGCGCCAGCCGTGAGGATTTTGCCGATATTGTTCGCAGCATGTTCGCGGATGGCGCCATTGAAGGCGTGGAACTGGGACCTGACGATTTTTGCCGGGCGATAGCTATGGCGTTTTGCCAGCTTTCGATTGTCAGCGACGGCAAGGTGCTGCGCGGGCATTTCATTGGTGCGCCCGCCACCACCGGCCCAACCTTGATATTCCTGCATGATGCGCTGGGCAGCAGCCGCGTTTGGCGCGACTTTCCCCATCGGTTGAGCCAGCGCACCGGTCTGCCGGCGCTGATCTATGATCGCCTGGGCGCGGGCGATTCCGACCCCCTGGAGCCCCCATTCGAGACGCTTTATATGCGCCAGGAGGCCTTGCGGACGCTGCCCGACGTCATCCGGGCCGCCGGCATCGAAGAGGCCATCCTGGTCGGTCACTCCGATGGCGGCACCATTGCGTTGACCTATGCCGGTACGGCGCCGCAAAAGGTGCGCGGCATCATCGCCATCGCGCCGCATTTATTCCGTGAACCACGCACCCTTGCCGCCATTCGCGAGCGGATCGCGGAGTTTGATGCGGGCGACTTAAGAGCGCGCCTGGCCCGTTACCACGGCAGCAAGACCGACGCCTTGTTTCAACGGCTGGTGGAAACCTGGATGGCTAAAGATGCCCCAAATTGGGGTGTGGAACCTTACATTTCGCAATTGCATTGCCCCGTACTGGCCATTCAAGGCGCCGAGGATGAGTATTTCTCGGCAACGCAATTGGATGCCATAGAGGCCGCTGTTCAGGGTCCCTTCGACAGACACATTATCCCCGAATGCGGCCATGTCCCCCATCATACCGCGGCGGACGAGGTGCTGGACAGCATGACGGATTTCATTACCCGCTGCCTCGCCTCCGACCCCAAAATCTGACGCTCCAGAAGCCCCAACAGCCGCTAAACCGCCATAAACCTTAGTCCTGTTTTGGCGATCCAGCACTTGGGTTGATTGTTTGGCATGCCGCGTTCGCCTATTTCTGCAGCATGAAATCTGGTGAAAAATACTCCGCCCGTCGGCCAGCGTGCGCGGACGTCGAGGGCGGCGGAGAGGTTAAGGTCAAGCTCATGGCCAAGGTCATGATTTGGGATCTGCCGCTCAGGTTGTTCCATTGGTTGATGGTGGCGACCGTCGCCATCGCAGGAATTACGGGGTTTGTCGCGCCGGCAGCATGGTTGGATATCCACCTGTTCGCGGGATACGCTTTGGCAATACTTTTGGCCTTTCGTTTGGCCTGGGGCGTCCTGGGCAGCTATTATAGCAGGTTCAGGTCATTCCCGCTGGCGCCGCGATCCGCCTTTCGCCATCTCCGTTCCCTCCTGCGGAACAGCGCGGCGGCGCATACGGGCCACAATCCCGTCGGGGCCTGGATGATCATTGCCGTTCTTTTCCTGTTATTGGCACTCGTGCTGAGCGGGTTGATCGTGCTTGGAGGCCAGGAAAATCTGGGGCCACTTGGTTTTCTGGTGGATTTTCAGACCGGCTGGCGCGCAGCGGCGCTGCATGAGATCGCCGCCTGGGGTCTTGCCGGCGCCATTGCCGTTCATCTGCTGGGGGTTTTTGTTGAAGCCCGCCTGCTTCGCCATCCCGTAGTGTCGGCAATGATTACCGGCAACAAGCTGGTTACCCGCGCGAAGGCGAAAGGCCAGGGACGGTCGTATAAGGCGCGGGGCCTGACACTGTTCACCATCGCGGCCCTGATGCTGCTTGGCGGCGGAAAAATGCTCGCCAGCATTCCCGCCTCCGGCTGGAAACCGGTCCAGACGCCCGCGGTATATTCGGCTGAGTGCGGCGACTGCCACGACGCTTATCACCCTAGTTTGCGGACCGCGGCATCCTGGCGCGGCATAATGTCGGGCCTTTCAGACCATTATGGTGAAGATGCCTCGCTGGATGCGGAAACGGCGGCGGCCATGGGAGCATTCCTCGCCGCCAACGCAGCGGAAACGTTCGATACCGAGGCCGCCTGGCGGATGGGGCGGATCGACACGAAATCTCTGCGCATAACGGATACGCCATACTGGACGGCGCGCCATGCCGGCATTGCCGACGGTGTCTTTAAGCTGAGCAGCGTTGGCTCAAAGGTAAATTGCAACGGCTGCCACCGGGATGCGGCGTCCGGCCGATTTGCTGACCAGGATATTCACCTACCCAACCTATCGAAGCTACCGAATGGAAGCCAAAAATGAAGATACGCATCATCGTCCCCCTCCATCCAAAGTTGATCATTGCCGTATTGGCGCTTTCGCTACTGCCAATCCAGGGCTCGGCGTCGGAATTACGCCAGCAGATCATTGCCGGATTTGCCCAGGACGCTAAATTAAAGAATAGCGGTTTTGCCGGTTTTTCGGCCGGGCGGGGACAGACGTTATTCCTATCCAAGCCGGCAACCGGAAAACCGGACACGCCGTCATGTACAACCTGTCATAGCATCAACCCGGCGGCGAAGGGCCAGACCCGCGCCGGCAAGGAGATCGCGCCGATGGCGGTTTCAAAGACGCCGGAGCGGTTTACCGACAGCAAGAAAGTCGAGAAATGGTTCCGCCGGAACTGCAAAAGCGTCCTGGGGCGGATCTGTACCGCGTTGGAAAAAGGCGACTTCGTAACCTTCATGAGTAATCAATAACAGATCACAAGGAGTGTAATTATGTTGATGAATTCAAAGACATACATCGCCGCCGCATTCGTGGCGCTGGCCTTTGGCGCACCGGCCCAGGCGGATGAACGGTATGCGCCAGTGCGCGATCAGACCGTCATAAAGGAATGCGGCGCCTGCCACATGGTGTTCCAACCGCAAATGCTGCCGGCAAAATCCTGGTCAAAGATTGTCGATGGCTTGGCCAACCACTTTGGTGAAGATGCGTCCCTGGACGCCGATACGGCCAGGCAGATCAAGGCATACCTTGTGAAGGACGCGGCGGACGCAGGTTGGTGGGGCGGCAAATTCATGCGCGGCCTGTCCAAAACCTCCGCCCCCTTGCGCATCACTGAAACGCCCTATTGGGTGCGCGAACACAACGAAGAGGTGCCGCAACGGGCCTGGAGCGATCCCAAGGTCAAATCGAAGGCAAATTGTTTGGCTTGTCATTCTCGTGCCGACAAAGGTAATTACGATGACGATTGAGCCACGCATAACCAAATGCCGCCGGATGCCATGTTGATATAATCCTCGCGGCATAGCTTCACAAAGGGCGTACCGCGATGAAAAGCCAAGGCGACTTCGAGGTCAAATCACTCGTCGTGTCTTTTATCGTCATCGCGGTCTGCGAAGTGTTTTTCATTCTGGATGTGGTGGCCGACGCTTTTTACATCGACATCCAGGCGCCCTGGATCGACCACGGCGCGGTCGAGTTGCTCTCTACGCTCAGCCTTGCCCTGGCATTGGTTGTCATCGGCTGGCAGATCAAGCGGCTGTTGCACGCGCATCGGAATGCCCAAGCCCATATTCAGGTGGCTTCGGGTGAGTTGATACAGGTCATCGAACAAAAATTCGACGATTGGCAATTGACCCATTCCGAACGCGATATCGCGTTGTTGTTGATCAAGGGGCTGTCAAACCAGGAAATCGCGGATATCCGCGCCACCCGCACCGGCACCGTCAAAAGCCAAGGCAGTGCGATTTACCAAAAAGCCGCCGTCAAGAACCGGCATGAACTGGCCGCTTATTTCGTCGAGGATCTTTTAGCCGGCGAACGCCTGTTGCAGCGGGACCGACAAACTCCCTAGCTGAAACCGCCTAAGAATACCGCACTTGCGCCGTGCCGGGCGTGATGACGTCGCCTTTTTCGTTTTTGATGAAGATTTCCAGATCGACGGTTCCGGCCTGCTTATCGATGGCGGTGATGGCGCCGCCGGAGGTCAGGGTTTCGCCCAGGTACGAGGCGCGGCGGTTGGAATAGTTAAATGAGGTCAAAGTACCGTTGTCGCCCATCCAGTTCAGCACCACCTGGTTCAGCCAATCGCCCTGCAACGGGCCATCGATCACCACGCCGGGGTGTTTTTCCACCTGCGTCGTATAGGTTTCATCATAGTGGATACGATGGGGGTTCCAGATTATGGCGTTGTACAAAAACAACGACACATTGGTGGCCGTATGGCTGCGTTCGGGCAATGCCTCACCCACGGCCAGGGCGGAAATGTTGATATCGCTCATCGTAGTATCCTCGTTTGCCGTTCTTCCATGACCAATTCGCCGGCTTCCGTCTCGACACGCAGATCATAGACCACGAAAATCAGCGGCCCGGTGCTGCCTTGCTTTTCAATGATATCGCTGAGGGACCGCGTGGCGCGCAGCACATCGCCGGGATGAATGGTACGGTGGAACTTCATTTCAGTGCCCCCCGCCATGACCCGTTTCAGCGGCAATTCGGGCAGGAATTTGTCCACCGAAATACCGTCCGGGCCCAGTTCGCTCATGGGCACCAGAGGGCGCAGGGCGCCGAACATGAACATTGGCGGCGCTTCGTCGCCTTGCAGGTACTTCGCCTGCCGCTGTTCCGTCGCGATGGAATACTTGATGATATCGGTACGGTTAATCTCGACCCTTTGCGGCTCGCCACTGCGTCCGATCCAGGATTTAGCTTCCGCGCTAATCAGCTCGCTCAATTCTGACCCCTTTGCTCTTTTACAGGCAGACTATACGGCGCCGCCGCCTACTATGCCGTCATCGTGCAGGCTGGCGATCTCGCCATCGCTCAAGCCCAGAATATCCGCCAGGATCTGGTCCGTATGCTGGCCCAAAGCCGGGGCAGGTTGCACAGTTTGGCGCGGCGCGGCGCCAAAGTCCATGGGTGATCCGGGCGTCAGGTAACGCCCGATGCCCGGCTGGTCGACATTTTCGAACACGGGGTTTTCACTCGAACAGCGCCAATCCTCGGCCAAGGCCTGGGCGACGCTCTGATAAGGTCCCCAGGATACTCCGCCGGCGGTCAAAACCGCCGATAGGTCGGCGAAATCCTGCCCCCGGCACCATGGTTCCAATAAGGCCGCGATATCAGCCGTGGCCAGATATCGGTCGCCCTCGCGGTTCAGATCCAATTTCCGCCGCGCCTCGATCGCCGCCACCCCAGCCGCGATCCCCGCGGTCTCCACCAAGGCCGGCCATTGCCGTCCGGTTATCGCCACGATCATCACCCGGCGGCCATCGCGGGTGACGAAATCGCGCCCAAAAGCGCCATAAAGATCATTACCCGTGGCCGGGCGCTCGGTCCCATTGATCTGGGTTTCCCCAATAAAGCCCAAGGTCCCCAGGGTAGCAAAGGCCATGTCGGTCAGGGCAAGAGAGATAAACTGCCCCTCGCCACTCAGCCGGCGATGCCGGTCGGCCGCCAGTATGCCGTTGACCGCCGCCAGGCCCGTGGCGATATCCCAGGCTGGCATGACATGATTGACCGGGGCAGCCGCCCCCGCCGGGCCTGTCAGATTGGGAAACCCGGCGGCTGGATTGACCGTGTAATCAACCTCGGAGGTGCCATCGCGGTTGCCCTTGATGTTCAGCATGATCAGATCGTCGCGCTGCGCCTTCAAGCTCTCGTAGGACATCCAGCCGGTGGTGGGAAAGTTGGTCAGGAAGATACCGGTGTTTTCGGGATTCTCGCCCGGCGCACAGATCAGCCAGGTCAGCAATTCCCGCCCTCTGGGATTGCGGATATCGACAGCGAAGGATTTCTTGCCCTTGTTCAGACCGGCCCAATAGAGGCTTTCGCCGCTCTCGGTCACCGGCCAGCGGCGATAATCAAGGCCGCCGCCCAGGGGATCGAAACGGATCACCTCGGCGCCCATTTGCGCCAGCGTCATGCCCGCGCTGGGGGCCGCGATAAAGGCCGAGCCCTCAATGACCCGCAGGCCGCGTAATATGCCGTTCATTGCACTCTCCCTATGGCCACCCAGGCAAAGCTGGGTAACGGCCGGCAACCGTCCTGGATATGACTGTTTTTAATATTTTCAATTAAACAAATATTGTAACCATTTGTATTTAAACATTACATATAAGGATTCGGATCAGACAGATGATTGTTCGTCAGTTCTGTTGTCAGATACTCAAATGCATCGTCGACGCTGTCGGAGCGGTGCATCAGCTTCAAATCCTCGGCATCTATCGTACCGAACTCCACCAACGCCTGGAAATCAACCGCCCGATCCCAGTATTCCTTGCCGTAAAGGATAATTGGCACTTTTTTGCGGATTTTCCCCGTCTGCATCAAAGTGAGGGTCTCAAACAATTCATCCAAGGTACCAACACCGCCGGGCATGGCAATAATGGCCTTGGATAGGTAAGCAAACCAGAATTTCCGCATGAAAAAATAATGGAATTCAAAAGTCAGGTTGCGGGTGACGTAAGGATTGGCGATTTGTTCGAACGGCAGGGAAATATTCAGGCCGATATTCAAGCCCTTGGCTTCCGAGGCGCCGCGGCTGGCTGCCTCCATGATGCCGGGTCCGCCACCAGTACAAATAACGAAACGCTTATCCTCCCGGTCCAGGCCCTTTGACCATTGCGTCAGCCGCGCCGACAGGGCGCGGGCCTCTTCGTAATAGCGGGACATTTTCACGCCCCTTTCCGCCTCGGCCAGATCGCCGCCTGCCGCCTTGGCTGTTTTCAAAGCCGCTTGCGCAACGTCAGCCGACGAAAAGCGCGACGAACCAAAGACCACGATGGTGTCGCGCACGCGAGCCTGACGAAAGCGTTCTTCAGGCTCTAAATATTCGGCAAGTATCCGTAGGGGCCGGGCCGACCGGCTGCCGAGAAATTCCTCGTCACGATAAGCCTTTACGGGACGAAACGGTTCATCATTCATTCCAATATTCTCATCTTTACGTGGCCTTTACCCGGACCCGTCATAACATGGCTTCCAATTAGGCGCCCGGTAGGGCAGCATTCGCTAGGAATGTGAGGCGCGTCACTGGCGGTCGGTAGCAGAGCCACCAGATCTATGGCTCAGGGATACGCGAACCTGGGAGGGAGATGACCGTATGTCGCAACGGACTTGTGAACAAGAAGAATTCAACATCCAGACCCAACGTACATCCCGGCGCACATCCCGGCGTTTGGGTAGCGGCGCCCTTTCTGGGGAATTATTCCGGTATTTGGCCGTCAGCGCCGCCGCGTTGACCGTGGATTTCTGTCTTTTGTTCCTGCTGTCGCAAGGTTTGGGCACGCATTATCTGCTTGCCAACCCGATTGCCTTCGCGCTCGGCGCCCTGGTGGCCTATGTCGGGTCGGTGCACTGGGTCTTCGGCCATCGCAGGGTTTCCCGGAAGGGCCTTGAATTGGCTATATTCATAGCCATCGGTGTTGGTGGTCTGGCGGTCAACGAAGGATTTTTGTGGTTGGGGATCGAGTTTGCGGCGCTGTCGCTGTTTTATGCCAAGGCGGCCGCGGCGACAACATCGTTCGGCTTTAATTTCATCGTCCGGAAAATGGTTCTGTTTTCGGCATGAGCGCCAAACGCACGGCGATCATTATCGGCGGCGGCCCGGCCGGCCTGACAACGGCCCTGGAGTTGTTGGAGCGCACGGACATTAAGCCCATTGTCTATGAAGGCGCCGACAATGTCGGCGGTATCGCGCGGACCTATCTGCATGCGGGCAATCGCATCGATATCGGCGGCCATCGGTTTTTTTCCAAATCCGATCGGGTGATGGACTGGTGGTCACGGATCCTACCCCTGCAAGGCCGCCAGGATGGGCGGGGCGGCCCGGTTTCGCTGGGTTATCAGAATAAGTCCCGTTGGCTCGATATGCCCGCCGATGGCCCGAACCCGGACCTGGTGGATGATGTCATGCTGGTGCGGGCACGCAAGTCGCGCATCCTTTGGGGCGGCACGTTATTCGATTATCCCCTGTCCTTGAACCTGGCGACCCTGCGGAAACTGGGCCTGGGCGCCACCATGTTGATCGGTTTCAGCTTTCTACGCAGCCAGATCGCCCCGATCCGGCCGGAAAAGTCCCTACAGGATTTTTTCATCAACCGCTTTGGCCGGCGGCTCTACGACACCTTCTTCAAGGACTACACCGAGAAAGTCTGGGGCGTGCCCTGCGCACAAATCTCAGCCGAATGGGGGGCGCAGCGGGTCAAGGGGTTGTCTTTATCAGGCATCGTCAAACACGCACTGGGCGCGGTCTTTCGGCGCCGCGGCGATGTGGCGCAAAAAGACCTGGAAACCTCGCTGATCGAACAATTCCTATACCCCAAGCACGGCCCCGGCCAAATGTGGGAGCGGGTGGCGGATTTGGTCCGCCAGGGGGGCGGCGAAGTTCACACAAATTGCCGGGTTACCGGTTTGCAGCATGCCAATGGCCAGATCATTGGTGCCACGATGATGAACGGCACGGGCGCCCCGCGGACGGTGCAAGGGGACTATTATTTTTCCACCACCGATGTGCGCCAGTTGATGGGGGCCATGGAGCCGGCCCCGCCGGCAGCCGCCAGCGAAGTATCGAAAGGCTTGATCTATCGGGACTTCATCACCGTGGGCCTGTTGTTGCAGCGCCTGAAGCTGGGCGGTGACGCCACCGGCAGGGATATTGCCGAGAAAATGTCCGATAACTGGATTTACGTCCAGGAGCCGGGCGTCAAGGTGGGCCGATTGCAGTTTTTTAACAATTGGAGCCCCTATCTGGTCGCCAATCCTGAACATGTCTGGATCGGCCTGGAATATTTCTGCGACGAGGGTGATGCTCTATGGACAAGGGATGACGCCGCCCTGTCCGCGTTCGCTATTGAGGAATTGCAGCGGATCAACGTGATCGAAGCGGATGCGGTGCTGGATCATGTGGTGATCCGGGTGCCCAAAACCTATCCGGCATATTTTGGCAGCTATGACCGATTCGATGAAGTGCGCGAATTTACCGACAGTTTGGAGAATTTGTACCTGTTGGGCCGCAACGGCATGCACCGTTACAACAACATGGACCATTCCATGCTGACGGCCATGGTCGCGGTGGACAACATCATCGCCGAGAAGATCGATAAAGCGAACATCTGGTCCGTCAACACCGAAGCCGATTACCATGAGGAGAAGTAATACCAACCACCGCTGATACGAGATTTTGATGCGAAACAGATGCACCGCGCGCTGATCCTGGTTCTTTCTATTCTGGCATTGCTGGCCGCCCAATGGTGGATGGCCGGGCGGCACGACGGCGCCGTCTTTCAGGGTGAGTTGTACGACAGCGATAGCTATATGCGTCTGGTACGGGTGCAAAAGCTGATCCAGGGCGATGGCTGGTATGATAACCGCATTAGCCGCGCCAATGCCCCGCACGGCCACGACCTGCATTGGAGCCGGCCCCTGGATGTCCTGTTGCTGGCCGGGGCCGCCCTGTTGGCGCCCAGGTTCGGCTGGGACGAAGGTTTGCAGCAGGCCGGCGTTTGGCTGTCGCCACTGCTGCACCTGCTGACCCTGTTGGCGCTGTTATGGGCGGTCCGACCGCTGCTGGACCGCCAGGATCTGCTGTGGCTGGGCCTGCTGTTTCCCTTGCAATTGTTTCTCGATCACCAATTCGCCCCTGGCCGCCCCGATCATCATGCCTTGCTGTTGTTGTTGTTCGTCTGCGCCCTGGGCGCCCAGATACGGGTCATGGCTTCGAACGCCGCCCGCCGCGTGGCCTGGACGATGGCTCTGGCCCTGCCCCTGGGCTTGATGGTCTGGGTCAGTGTCGAGGGCCTGGTTGCCGCCGCCCTGGCCTTTGCCGCATTGTTTTTGCGCTGGTTATGGCAGGGACGGGCCTGGAGTCTTGCCGGCCTCTCCCTGGGGGCCGGGCTGACGGTCATCAGCGGCCTTGCCGTGGTGGTGGAATACGCCCCCGGCGATTGGGGCAGTATCGCCTACGACAAGATTTCCATTGTGCATGTGACCCTGTTCACCTTGCTGACATGCGCCTTCGCCGTCGCGGCTTATTTCCCGCCCCGCTGGCCGGGTCTGATCGCCTTTGCGGCGGTGCCCGTTTGCCTGTACTGGGCCTATCCCGGCTTTTTCCAGGGCCCCCTGGCGGGACAGGATGCGATTTTCGCCGCCGCGATCTTTCAATATGCCGGCGAAGCCGCGCCCCTGCGGACAGCGGGGGAACTGATGCTCTATCTGGGTCCGGCCCTGCTGGCCCTGCCCCTGGGCATTTGGCGCCTGCGTACGCCCCGGACAGGCTGGCCATGGCTGGTGCCAACCGCCGGGCTGATGCTGTATCTGCCCCTCGCCGTCCTGCAATTGCGCTGGGCGCCTTACGTGGCCCTTCTCGCCCTGCCCGGCTACAGCGCTGTTCTGACCTCAACTCTGAAGGCCCTGGCGCCTAAACCGGGATTGGCTGCGGTATTTACCGCGGCCCTGGCCCGCACGGCGGTGGTGTTGGGCTTCGCCTTTGGCTTCCTCCTGCTCTCGGCCAGATTGCCCGGCAGCACCATAACGCAGACAAAATGCCCGTACGACGCCATGGCCCGGCATTTGGCGAGCCGCTTTCCGGCCCCGCAACGCATTTTATCTTACATGACTATTGCGCCGGCAATCCTGTATCGTAGCCGCCATGAAGTTATTGCAACGCCATACTTCCGCAATGCCCAGGGGGGCCGCGACAGCCTGGCGTTTTTTCAGGCCGTGGACCCCGTGACCGCGCTGGCAATCGCCCGGCGGCGAAACATCGATCTGGTGTTGAGCTGCCCGCAAGACCGGGAAAGCCGGATTTATGGCCCGGCCCGGCCCGCGCCATCCTGGTTGCGGCCCCTGGAACTGCCAGGGGAACTGCCGGCGGAACTGAGCCAATGGTACCGCCTGTACCGGGTGCAACCATGACCCTGCGCCGCCTGCTGCTGTTTGCATTCATACCGGGCCTGCTGATCGTCGGCGCGCATGTCCTGCTGCAGGTTCTGGCCGACTGGTTTGTACTGGAAGGCCGTCTGATCGGCCCGGATGCCTATATGCGGGTGCTGCGCGTTATGGATCTGGCCCATGGCGGGGGCTGGTACGACCCCATATCGGAACGCAGCAACGCGCCCTTTGGCGAGGTTTTACATTGGACCCGGCCATTGGATCTGCTGTTGCTGGCAGGCGGCGCCATTGGCGCGCCGTTCGTAGGTTTTGACACTTCGCTGTTCGTCTGGGCCGCGGTGATCGGGCCAATTCTGCATCTGATTGCGCTTGTCGTGCTGCTGTGGGCCTGCCGGCCCCTGTTCAACCAGGCCGGCATTATATTGCTGGGCCTGCTGTTCGCGGTGCAATTCTTCATCAGCTTTCAATTCGCCGTCGGCCGTCCCGATCATCATGGCCTGAACACCCTGCTGTTCATTTGGCAAATGGGTTTCGCCTTTCGCCTCTCCCGCCCCCAAGCCCCGGCCAAATTAGCCCTATGGGCCGCGTTGCCGGCAAGCATCGGTTTGTGGATCAGCATCGAAGGCGTGGTCGGCACGGGGATGATCCTGGCCGCCCTGACGCTCGCCTGGATCATGCGGGGCGGCAACTACCTGCACCGTTTGAGCCAGTTTCTGCTTGCCCTCTGCCTCGGTCTGGCCATTGCCCTGGTGCTGGAACGGCCGCCGGCGGACCTGATGGCGGTGGAGTTCGACCGTCTGTCGCTGGTTCATCTCGCTCTGTTCGGGCTTTTGACCTTATGCGTCCTGGCGGCCTTGGCCATGCCGGCTTTGTCGGCGCAAAAATCCTATCGCCTTGGCCTGACTGTCGCGGGTGCCGCGATCACCCTGATCGGCATTGGCTTTTGGGTGCCGGATTTTTATCGCGGTCCCATGGCCGCGATGGACCCCCTGGTCTACGAGGTCTGGTTCCGCAACAACGCCGAAGTTAGCCCGATCTTGAAATTCGATGATTTGCGCCAAACAGGCGCTAAAGCCCTGGCCCACCTTGGCCTGGTACTGTTCGCCGCCCCCGCATTGCTATTGCAAATCCGCTATAGTCAGGCGCAACGTCGGCGTAACTGGCTGATTTTAGCGATTTTTCTGGCTGCGACCTTGCTGTTGGCCCTAAGCGAGAGGCGCTGGATGGCCTACCCCGAGGTGCTGGCGCTGCCGCCCTGTGTTGTCCTGTTACAGGTCCTGTTCTATCGCTTTGGCGGCCCCGTGCTGGGCCGCACTGCTGTCCGCGTGGCAGCCGTCATCATACTTGCGACCGGGCCCCTGATCGGTGGCGGTCTGTTGCGTCTGGCCTTGCCCGTCCCCGATCGGGGTAAGGCATGCAAATTGCCGGCGATGTCGCGGTTTTTAGTCGAAAATTATCAATACCAGCCACAGCATCTGCTGAATTTCATCTATTCCGGACCGGAATTGCTGTACCACACCCCCCATTTCGTGGTGGCGACGCCCTATCACCGCAACACCGCCGGTATCGTGGACACCATAAAATTCCTGCGCAGCACCACGGACACCGTACCCAAAGCGGTGATCGCGGCGCGGGGGATCGACCTTGTCCTGATCTGTCCGGCCGATCCCGAAGCCGGCAATTATCGCAGCCCCAACGGACCCCCTACGCTGTTGATGCGGCTGGAGGCCGATCAGCCGCCGCCCTGGCTGGTACCGGTCAGCCTGCCCCCCATTTTGGCGCGGGATTTTAAATTGTTCCGGGTTCCGCGGTAGAGCTTTTGACCGCGCGGCGAGCCTCTATTATGGTGATGCCATGAGCAAGATTACGACGACACTGGCGGAACTGTCGGAACTGGCGGACCGGGTGAATGGCAATGCGGGCCAGGTCCGGCGCGGCCGTTTCGTCGAATTGGAATTTTTGCTGCAAATTGGCGATGAGGCGCATTATCTCTGCATCAGCCACGGCCAATTGACGGCCATTACGCCGGGGCCGTTGCTGATGCGGCCATGGCGTTTTGCCATCCGTATTCAGGCGGATGCCTGGCAACGGTTTTGCCAGCCCATGCCCCGGCCCGGCTATCACGACCTGTTCGCCATGTGCAAGCTGGGCGTGGCCGGGATCGAGGGCGATATTCAGCCGCTGATCGCCAATTTGCGCTATTTCCAGGAAATGCTGGCCATGGCGCGCCCAGAAAGCAGCCCGGAAAGCCAGCATGCTTCCCATGGGGCCGCCCATGTTGGCTGAATTGGAACCGGTGACCGGGCGCTATATGCGGTTGGAAATCCAGGGGCGCCAGAACCGGGTTTATTTCGAACAAGCGGGCCAGGGCATTCCCCTGCTTTGTCTGCATACCGCCGGCGCTGATGGCAGCCAGTTCCGGCATCTGCTGAATGATCCCGAAATCACCCGGAATTACCACGTCATCGCGTTCGATATGCCCTGGCATGGCAAAAGCCTGCCCCCCGTTGGCTACCATTTGGAAGAATACCGGCTGACCACCGATCTGTACGTAGATACGGTGATGGCGGTCTGCCGGGGTTTAGAACTGGAACAACCGGTTATCATGGGCTGTTCCATGGGCGGCCGCATCGTGTTGCAACTGGCCCTGACCCATGGCGCCGACCTGCGCGCGGTGATCGGCCTGGAAAGCGCCGATCATCAGGAACCCTGGTACGATACCGATTGGCTGCATCGCCCGGATGTGCATGGCGGCGAGGTTTCCGCCGCCCTGGTCTCGGGCCTGGTGGCGCCGCAAGCCCCGGCCGAATACCGCTGGGAGACGTTATGGGGCTACCTGCAAAGCGGGCCCGGCGTTTTCAAGGGTGATTTGTATTTTTATCGCGCCGACAGCGATTACCGGGACCGGGTTGGCGCCATTGATACCGCGCAATGTCCGGTCTATCTGTTGACCGGAGAATATGATTTTTCCTGTACCCCGGAAGATACCTTGCGCACGGCCGAACGCATCAAGGGTGCCCAGGCAAGCATCATGGAAGGGCTGGGGCATTTTCCCATGTCGGAAGACCCACGGCAGTTCCGCCGCTATATCATGCCCATATTAGATCAGATCAGAGGATAATTACGAACATGCCCGAATATGACGTCATTGTTGTCGGTGGCGGGAATGCCGCCCTGTGCGCCGCACTGTCCGCCCGCGAAAATGGAGCATCCGTTGTGGTCCTGGAGCGGGCGCCCGAGGAGGAAGCGGGGGGCAACACCCGTTTTACCGCCGGCGCTATCCGCACCGTATACAATGGCCACGACGATATCCTGGAACTGATGCCCGACTTGTCGGACGAAGAACGCAACAACACGGATTTCGGCACCTATACGGAAGAAAAATTCTTCGATGACATGGGCCAGGTTACCGATTACCGGACCGATCCGGACCTGGCGGAACTGTTGATCAAGCAATCCTTCCCAACCTTGAAATGGCTGCAAGGCAAGGGTCTGCGCTATCTGCCGCTCTATGCCAAACAAGCCTTCAAGGTGGATGGCCGGTTCAAATTCTGGGGCGGCCTGACCGTGGAAGCCTGGGGCGGCGGCCCCGGCCTGGTCGAGGGCCTGACGGACGCCTGCGGGCGGGAAGGCATCGAAATCCGCTATAACGCCCGCGCCCTGTCGCTGATAAAGGACGATGATGGTGTTCATGGGGTCCACTTGCGGCAGAATGGCAAGACCGCCGAGCTGCGCGGCAAGGCGGTTGTCCTGGCCTGCGGCGGCTTCGAGGCGAATGCGGAAATGCGCACCAAGTATCTGGGCCCGGGCTGGGAACTGGCGCCGGTTCGCGGCACCCGTTTCAATACCGGCGACGGCATCGAGATGGCCCTGGCGGCAGGCGCCAGCCCACGCGGCAACTGGTCGGGCTGTCACGCCGTTGCCTGGGACCGCAACGCCCCCGAATTCGGCGATCTGGCGGTCGGCGACGGCTTTCAGAAACACAGCTATCCCTTTGGCCTGATCGTCAACGCCGACGGCAAGCGCTTTGTCGACGAGGGCGCGGATTTCCGCAATTACACCTATGCCAAATATGGCCGGGATATTCTTAACCAGCCGCGGCAATTCGCCTATCAGGTGTTCGATCAAAAGACCGTTCATCTGTTGCGTGACGAATACCGCATTCGCGAGGTGACAAAGGCACAATCGGACACCCTGGAAGGCCTGGTGGCCCAGATGGAAGGGGTTGATGCGGAACAGTTCCTGCGCACGGTGGCGGACTACAACGCCGCCGTCCAGACCGACATCCCCTTTAATCCCACCGTCAAGGACGGCCGCCGCACCAATGGCCTGACCATCGATAAAACCAATTGGGCCAATACCTTGGACCAGCCGCCTTACATGGCCTTTGGCGTCACCTGCGGCATCACCTTTACCTTTGGTGGCGTCCGCATCGATACCGATGCCAACGTGATCGACACCGACGGCATGGCCATACCGGGCCTGTACGCGGCCGGCGAGATGGTCGGCGGTCTGTTCTATTTTAATTACCCCGGCGGCACCGGCCTGATGTCCGGCTCTGTCTTTGGCCGTATTGCCGGCGCCGCCGCAGCGAAAGGTTGATAGCCATGACCGCGGAAACAATCGGCTTTATCGGTCTGGGCGTGATGGGCGAGCCCATGTGCCACAATTTGCACAAAAAATCGGGGCAGAGCGTTATTGCCTGCGACATTGACCCAGGCCCCCTGGAGCGGGCCCGCGAGGCCGGGATGGAGACAACCGACAGCCTGGAGACGATCGCACAGCGTTGCGGCACCATCTTTATCTCCATGCCCAGCGGCGTACAGTTGGAACAGGTTTGCGCGGGACTGATGCCGCATATGAAATCCGGGCAGACCATCGTCGATACCACCACGGCGCCGGTGGCCCTGACCAAGGAATTGGCCGCCCGGTTCCAGGCAAAGGGCGTCGATTACGCCGATGCGCCGATCGCGCGGACCCGTCAGGCGGCCCGTGATGGCACCCTGGCCGTCATGGTCGGCGCCAGTGAAGCCGTGTTCGCGCGGATCGAGCCGCTGATCGCCTGTTATGGCAACGACATCACCCTGTGCGGCGATGTGGGCAGTGGCCAGGTGGTAAAGATCCTCAACAACATGATCGTGGCGGAAACCGTCAATGCGGTGGCCGAGGCATTGACCATTGGGCGCCGCGCCGGCCTGGACGGGGCCTTGTTGCTGGACACCTTGTCCAAGGGTTCAGCGGATAGCTTCGTGCTGCGCAATCACGGCGTCAAGGCAATGCTGCCAGGGGTCTTTCCGCTGCGCGCATTTTCGGTAAACTATATGCTCAAAGACATGCGGTATGCCATTGAATTAGCAGAAGAAACCGGTGTGGAAATAAAAAGCGCTAAAACCACCAACGAAATCTTGCAGGCCGCTGCCACCGAACAACTGGCGGACGCCTATTGGCCCGCCCTGCTGGCCGTCATTGACCCCACGGTGGAGCCGCAAACGCCCGACGGTGACTGATTTAAGCAAAGGAGTGCCGCCATGACCCCCGCCGTAGATGTCGCAGATGCTGCTGATGCCGCCGAAGCCACGGCCGCGGCCTTCGTGTTTCCCAAGGATACGGCCGTGGCCGGTGGACGGGAGGCGCGGGCAAATATCCGGGCCGGCCGCTATCAAGGCCGGACAGCGGGCATGGCACCGGCCATCGTGCAAGCCAATCTGGCTATTCTGCCTGCCGAATACGCCGGCGATTTCCTGCGCTTTTGCCAGCTAAACCCAAAGCCATGCCCGTTGCTGGGCATGTCGGAACCCGGCAATCCCACGCTGCCCATGCTGGGCCGGGATATTGACGTGCGGACCGACCTGTCGGCCTACCGGGTGTTCAGGGATGGGGTGGAAACCGACGAGGTTTCCGATCTGGACGATTACTGGCGGGACGATCTGGTCGCCTTCGCGATCGGCTGTTCCCTGTCCTTTGACTGGGCGCTGATGGACGCCGGCCTGCCGGTACGGCGCTATGAGCTGGGAATGGGGGTTTCCGCCTATCGCACGACGCTTGAAACCACGCCGGCTGGGCCATTTAGTGGCGGCATGGTGGTGTCTATGCGCTCGTTCACGCCGGCGAATGCGATCCGGGCGATACAGATCACCTCGCGTTTTCCCAACGTGCATGGCGCCCCGGTGCATTTCGGCGATCCTGGTGCGATCGGCATCAAGGATATCCTCAAGCCCGATTATGGCGACTGGGCCATTATTCCCGAAGGCGACGTGCCGGTATTCTGGGCCTGCGGGATCACGCCCCAAGTGGTCATAGAACAGGCCAAGCCGCCGCTTTGCATCACCCACAAGCCCGGACACATGCTGATTACCGACCTGCTGAATGCCGAATTGGCGTCCATGTGACAGGACCGGGGCGCCGGGGTGCCGGGAATAGGGAAATCTTGCCGGCCCGGCAATTCCGCCCGGCCTGCCCGCATCGTCATTTCAAGTTAAATAGGCGAAACACCTATACGAGGCTTGAACACACATGATGAATAAAAACTAATTCATTCACATTATCAATGTATTACATGTATTTTCTAATGCTAAAAATAAGATTATTCAGGGCGACCTATTGATCGCGGTTTGGTGATTTGGTTCCGGAAAACCTGGCACGGTTCCTGCAGGGATGTGTGGTGAAACCTGCTGAACCGCTATCCTGGAGCACCCTCACGATGTCCCTGCAAAGCCTTGAACTTAACCTTGCGGACGCCCCTTATGAAACCGACGGCGTCATAGCCAATGACTACGCGGGACGCGATCGGCGGGCCACGGCACGGGCCGGCGCGAACTGGCACAATGCGTGCGAGGGCGCGGCATGGCCCCGGCTGGCCGGCCTGCACATCGGCGAAGCAGCGGATTGGAATGACTGCTTCGTTATTCGCTGCGACAACCGGGGGCGCCATGCGATCATTGTCGCCTGCGGCGACACATTGCAGTCCGATTGGCAGATGGATCGCCCGGGCGGCGTCCTGGAAGATATACTGCCCGACCATTTATGCGACAAATTCGCCGAGGGCTGCGAACGCTCGTTGACGGAGGGCCGTCCCATTTACCTTGAAGACAGCTACCAGGAACGCGATCAGCGCGAGATTCTGTTCCGCGGCGTCATGATGCCAGTGCGCGCCAACGGCGATGATATCGATTTCATCTATGGCGCCTACTCCCACAAAATCAACGCCTGAGCCAACCCACGCAAATTTGACGACGCTTATCTTGCCGCCGGCGTTGACCGGCGTGACCTGTGGGCCTAGCTTCACTGACTCGGTTAGGCTAGGAAACGGCGCCCGGCATAGATGTCCATCTTGGATCCAAAGCAAGACAAAGACCAAAGCGATATTCCATCGCTTGACCGCCTGTTGCGGCAGCCTGGTCTGCAACAATTACTGGCGCGGACCGGCCGGCAATTGGTGCTGGACGAGGCGCGCGCGGAATTGGGCCAGTTGCGCCAACACATTAGGCAAGGCAAGAGTGCCGACACCGGCATCAATGGTTTGGCCTCGCGGATCGAGGCGCGGGTCGGAGCGGCCCTGCAAATGTCATTGCAACCGGTGTTCAATCTGACCGGCACCATCCTGCATACCAATTTAGGCCGGGCACCCCTGGCGGAAGAAGCCATCACGGCCATGGCCGCGGTGGCGCGGGGGGCCACCAATCTGGAATTCGATCTGGGGCGGGGCCGGCGCGGCGACCGGGACGATCATGTGGAGGATTGGCTGTGCCGCCTGACCGGGGCCGAGGCGGCGACGGTGGTCAACAACAATGCCGCCGCCGTTCTGTTGATGCTGAATACCCTGGCCAACCGGCGCGAAGTCCCTGTTTCCCGGGGCGAATTGATCGAGATCGGCGGCGCCTTCCGCATTCCGGAAATCATGCGCCGGGCCGGTTGCCGCCTGGTCGAGGTGGGCACCACCAACCGCACCCATCTGAAAGATTTTACCGGGGCCATGTCGCCACGTACGGCCGCCTTGATGAAGGTCCATACCTCCAACTATGTGGTGCAGGGCTTCACGGCGGAGGTGGCGGATACCGATTTGGCCACCCTGGCCCATCAGCACGGCCTGCCTTATATCGTCGATCTGGGCAGCGGTTCGTTGATCGATATGGCGGCGCTGGGACTGCCCCACGAAACCACGGTCCGCGAAACCCTGGCCCAGGGCGCCGATCTGGTCAGTTTTTCGGGCGACAAGCTGCTGGGCGGTCCGCAAGCCGGCCTGATCGCCGGGCGGGCCGATCTGATTTCAAAACTGAAGAGCAACCCCATGAAGCGCGCCCTGCGGGTCGATAAGGTGACCATGGCCGCCCTGGCCGCCACCCTGCGTCTTTATGCCCAGCCTGAGACCCTGCAGGCCAAATTGCCCACCCTGCGCCTGTTGACCCGTCCGGTGGACGAGATCCGGGCCATGGCGGAACGCCTGGGCCCGGCCCTGCAGAACGCACTGGGTGACCAGGCCCAGGTCGGCATCCAACCATGCAGCGGCCAAATCGGCAGCGGCTCGTTGCCGGTGGAAAGCCTGGACAGTGTTGCCCTGGCCATCACCCCGAATACCGGCCGGCGGGGCACCGGCGGCGCCCTGAAGCGTCTGGCCACGGCCTTTCGCGCCCTGCCGATCCCGGTCCTGGGCCGGATCGGTGGCGATGCCCTGCATTTCGATTTGCGCTGTCTGGAAGACGAGGCCGCCTGGTTGGGGCAATTGCCGGAATTGCGGGTAAAATAAGCCATGATCATCGCGACTGCCGGCCATGTGGACCACGGCAAGACAACATTGGTAAGGGCCCTGACCGGCGTCGATACGGACCGCCTGCCGGAGGAAAAGAAACGCGGCCTAACCATCGATATTGGCTTTGCCTATCAGGATGTTGCGGGCGACGGCGCAGCTAATTCTGAAGCCGGCGGCGGCACCGTCATGGGCTTCGTCGATGTGCCGGGCCACGAACGCTTTGTCAAAAATATGCTGGCGGGCGTTGCCTCCATCGATTTCGCGTTGTTGGTGGTGGCTGCCGACGACGGCGTGATGCCGCAGACCGAGGAACATCTGGCGATCCTGGGATTGCTGGGCATCAAGCAGGGTGCGGTCGCCATAACCAAGATCGACCGGGTTGAGCCAGAGCGGGTACTGGCGGTTAAGAACCAGGTAACGGCCCTTTTGGCCCCCACGCCCCTGGCCGGTTCCCCGCTGTTTCCGGTGTCGGGCGAACTGGGTACGGGCATGGCTGAATTGCAACAATATCTGGAAACCGCGGCGCGGCGCCATGCCGCGCGCGACGGCGGCGTTGACCGGGGCCATTTCCGGCTGTCCATCGACCGCGCCTTTACCGTGCCCGGCGCCGGCCTGATTGTCACTGGCGCGGTGTTTTCGGGTCGTGTCGCAGTCGGTGATCGCCTGATCCTGGCCAGCCATGGCAAGACAGAGGGTATTGAAGCGCGGGTGCGCGGTTTGCGCGCCCTGGACCGCGAGGCGGAGATTGGCCGCGCGGGGCAGCGTTGCGCCATCAACATCGCCGGCGCGGATTTGCACCAATCCGTGGTCAGCCGGGGCGATTGGCTGCTGGCCGAGCCCATTCATGCGCCGGTACGCAAATTTGACGCCCGGGTCCGGGTTTTGGATAGCGAGGCAAGGCCGCTGGCCCACTGGACACCCGTGCATTTGCATCTGGCCGCCGCCGATGTCACCGGCCGTATTGCCGTTTTAGGCGATCGCAATATCATGCCGGGGGAGGATGCCCTGGCGCAATTGGTTTTGGACGCCCCTATTGGCGCCCTGTTTGGCGACCGTTTCATCCTGCGCGATCAATCGGCCCAACGTACCCTGGCGGGCGGCGTGGTGATCGACCCCTTTCCACCCCATCGCGGCCGGGCCCGCCCGGAACGCCTGGCGATGCTGGGCGCCATGGAGACGGAAGCCCCCGATGCGGCCCTGATCGCCATGCTGGCCGTCTCGAACAATGGGGCGAACAATGGCGTGAACCTGTCGCAGTTCGCTCAAACCCGTAATTTAACCGAAGCCGAGGCGGCAAATCTGCGTCAGATGGATGGGCAAATTGTCCTGGCCGCCAGTAACGGCGATCTGGCCTTGTCCCTGACGCGCTGGCAACAGATCGAACAGGCCATCCTGGCCGCCCTTGCCGCCTGGCATGAAAAACAGCCCGAGGCCGTCGGCCCCAACGATAACGCCCTGCGTACCGCCTTGATGTCGGCGCCCGCCCCCGCCTCCGCGCCCGTACCCGCACCCATACTGCTGGCGGCGGCCATTGGCCATCTGGTGGATCAACGCGCGATCGTTCGTGACGGCATGTCCCTGCGCCTGCCCAGCCACAGCCCCCGCCCATCGGATTCGGACCTGGCGTTGTGGAAAGCGGTGGCCCTGATCCTGGAAGAAGGCGGCATTCGGCCGCCACGGGTACGCGAACTGGCGGAAGAGTTGAAAATGGACCACAAGCGCCTGGAAGCCTTCATGCAGCGTTGCGCCCGCCAGGGACGCCTCATGGCCGTAGCGCCTAACCGTTTCTTTCCGCCCGCTGCCGTACGGGAACTGGCGGAGGTGGTGGAAAGGTTATGCGCGGCCGCGCCGGAGGACGGCTTTACCGCCGCCACCTTCAAAAACGATACCGGCATCGGCCGCAACGTGGCCATTGAGGTTCTGGAATTTTTCGACACATCGGGACTGACCAGACGGCAGGGCAACGTCCGTTACCTGCGCCGCCCGGCGGCCGCGGTCTTCGGCGAGAATTAATCCACAGCGGCCCTTATCCACAGCGATCCTGATTGAACTCTGGAAAACGCCACGGCGCGTTGCGGCCTTATCCGATTCGCCTAAAGCTGCGTCCTCGCAATGCCATGGCATCGACCGCACTGAACCACGAGCGGTCATTGATGTTTCTGCATCGTCAAATGAGCTGGCGAAAAATTTCCTTATAAATCAATGAATTAGATTTACATTTTTAATAAAAAAGGTATTTGGCCGAGCCCGCGGGGCCACGTCGTTATCCGGGCCAATGCCTCGTTAATATTTTATTAACCTAATTATTACAAATTCTATTAATCGTTAGATTATTCTTATGTTCTGTGCGTAAGCCTGTGAATAACTTTATGGAAAGATCATGAATAACATGAAAAACAACCGCCGCTGCAGTCCCTATCTGCAACGGCCGTTACGATCGCTGGAGCAAGCGTTGAGAGACCAGGCCGATAACGCCCGAAAGGACGACGAAGCCAGTCCCAAGCCGCATGATCTAATAACGCTGCTGCGTTTTTCGGTGGACAAAGAGGCGGCTTAACCAACGCCACCTGTCGAACAGATGGGCCGCTCTATTTTATCTAGATTTGCCGGCCGGCGCGTTCCCAATAGGGTTGGCGCAGTTTTCTCTTGAAAATCTTACCCGTATCCTCGCGCGGCATGGCAGCGTGGAATGTCACCTCGCGTGGAATTTTATAGGCCGAAATGTGTGCCCGCAGGTACGCCTTGACGGCATCGGCTGACACTTTGGCGCCTGGCTGCAGTTCCAGGGCGGCGGCAACGGATTCACCGAATTCGTCGTGGGGAATACCAAAGACGGCGCAATCCTGCACACCGGGCATGCCCTGCAAGGCAGCTTCAATCTCGGCGGGGTAGATATTCACGCCGCCGGAAATAATCATGTCGCGCTTGCGGTCGTTCAGGAACAGATAGCCGTCTGCATCCTGATAACCGACATCGCCGTTGGTGACCATGCCGTCGCGCTCAATCTCCACCCGTTTGTCATGCTTGTTGTGATAGGTGAAGTCGGACAGATCGTTCATGGTCATGTAGATCTCGCCACTTTCTCCCGCCGGCACGACGTTGCCGTCGTCGTCATAGATCCGCACAATTGTGCCGTCCAGGGGCCGGCCCACGGTGCCCGGCTTGGCCAGCGCATCGGCGCTGTTGGCCACGCTGACGATCCCGGCCTCGGTCGAGCCATAATATTCGAAGATCACCGGGCCCCACCATTCGATCATGCCTTTCTTGGCTTCGGGCGGGCAAGGTGCTGCGCCATGAATGACATGCACCAGGGAAGACATATCGTATTTCGCCTTCACTTCGTCGGGCAGCCGCAGCATGCGCACGAACATGGTCGGCACCACATGCATATGGCTGAGTTTATGGGTATGGATCGCCTGTAGCAGTTCTTCCGGTTCGAAGCGGGGGAGAAGGTGAATATCGTTGCCCAGGGCCATGGCCAGACTGGCATAAGCGCCAGGGGCGGAGTGGTACATGGGCCCGGTCATGGCGCACACGCCCCCGGTACCGATACCAAATGCGCGCATGGCCAATTCGCCGATGCGGGCCTGACGCTCGGGCGAGGTCGGCTCGCGCCGCACACCTTTTGGATTGCCCGTGGTGCCGGAGGTATAGATCATGCTGCCCCGCTCCAGGGGAGGTTCTTTGTCCCAGGGCTGAAAGCCATCGCGCCAGATCTCGTAATCCAGCGCGCCGTCGGGCACTTCGCACAATTCCGGCGGGATGCCGTAGGCGCCGGCGATCTCCGGCGGCGTAGCGCAAACCAGGACGGGAATGCCATCGGGCAGATGGCTGGCGATGCCGGGCAGCAGATCGGCATGCACCACCACGACCTTGGCCCCTGAATCCGTAAGGATGTATCCGGCTTCCTCCGCCGTGGCGTGCCAATTGACCGGCACCGCATAGGCGCCGATCTGATTGCCGGCTAGCTTGGTTTCCAGCATGGCAATATCGTTGCGGGTTACCGTAGCGAAACTGTCGCCGTCGCCAACCCCCAGGGACGCCAGGCCGGCGGCCAGCTTGGCGCCATTCAAGGCGACTTCTTGCATCGGCACTTTACGTGGGCCGCTATAGACGTGATATGCCATGGAAATCCAAACGTGATCGGTTATTCGGGGTGGGAAGTGTGGCAAAGCGCGGGCCTTGCCGCAATCCCCTTAAGCTTTGGCCATTTTTTCCAGATGATCGGCAAAAATCCGCACGGTCTCGGCCAGGGTACGGTCGCCGTCAATGGTCTCGCGGGTTTCCGCCGCCAGGGGCGTCGCCGCCATCAGCTGCAATATCCACGACGCGCCGCGATGAAAATCCCCCGTCACGCCGGCGCCTTCCAGGGTCGCGGCGATCTCGTCCATCTCCGGCCACCAACGTTCGGAATCCGCCGGCAGGCGCGAAATGCCGCTTTGCATATAGTTCCAGGTGTCTTTCTGGCTGAATTCAAGTTCCTCGCCCAGTTCATCCAGCAGACCCATGGCCTGGGCCGCCGTGGCCATGGTGGCCAGCAGGGAAAACCGTCCCTTGTTCAGGCCGGCGTACAACATCTTCAGGCCCGAGGCGCGGCCGATTTCCGCCCCCAGCCCCTTGACCAGAATGCCGTCCACCGCCAACGCGTCCGCCAGGGCCAGTGCGGGACCGGAGACATAAAAGCGCGTCGGTTGCGGCCCCTTGCCCGGCGCCCAGCCGATAATGCCGCAATCGATGTAAGCCGCCCCCGCCCCGGTAATTTCCGCACCGACCCGCGCCGTGGTCGCGGGAGAGATGGCGTTGCAGTCCATATAGACGGGCCGCGCGCCCGTGCGCGTCATCGCGGCGGCCACCTGCCCGGCCAGATCGATAGCAGAGGCCGGCGGCAGAATGGACAGGATCAAGGCCGCATCCCCCACCACCTGGTCCAGATCCGGCAGATCGCGAAAGCCGCAACGTTCCGCCCGCGCCCGGCTGGCGGCACTGCGCCCCGCCAGGCAGGTCACCACGTCATGCCCGGCCTGGGTCAAGGCCTGACCGACACCACTGCCCATATCGCCGGGCGCGATGACCGCGATGGTTTGTTTATCCACCACGTCAGGCCGCCTGGCCGCCGCGCAGCATCTGGCCGGGCAGGCCAGCGCCGGGGCTGACCGTATCCGTGCCGTCTTCGCGGATCAGCGTGCCGTTGACGATTACCGCCTGAATACCAATGGCCTGGGCCACCAATCGATCCTGGCCGGCGGGCAGGTCGTGGACCCGGGTCAGGCCCGAGGCCCCCACGCTATCGGGATCGAACAGCACCACGTCCGCCGGGCGGCCTTGGGCCAGCAGGCCGCGATCCTTGATACCCATCAGATCGGCCGGCTTCTGGGTCAGCATATGGATGGCCTTTTCAACCTCCATGGCGCCCTCGTCCCGGCTCCAATGACCCAGTAGATGGGTGGAATAGCAGGCATCACACAGTTGCGAGGCATGCGCCCCCGCATCTGACAGCGCCACAATGGTGTTGTCATCCGCCAACAGCTCCCGCACCTCCGCCTCGTCATGGTTGACCAGGGGAATGCGGAAACGGGCGGCAAAATCGCTGTTAATTGACATATCCAGCGCCATGTCGATAGGGTCCAGGCCCCGTTCGGCGGCGACCTCGAGCAACGGGCGCTCCTCAATCCCGGCATCGCCGGGTGCGGCGGAGATCACCGCGCGTTGTACCCAGCCGGCCAGCATGTGCTTTTCCCTGGGGTCGGCATCCGCCCGGAAGTTCTGGCGAAAACTATCGTCGGCATAGATGGCTTTTTTACCCTGGCGGTTGGTCTGCATGGTCTCCTTGAAGATGGGACGCATTTCGAAGGGAAACGGCTCGCCAAAATCAAAGTCGAACATGATCGGCCGACAGGCCACTTGCGGCACGATATTCAGCCCTTCGGCCCGTTCTTCCGCCGTGCGGGCCAGATGCTTTTTATGCGAACCCGGCCCGGACATGCCGGCCAATAGAGCGGTCCATGTTACCGGCACCCCATGACGGCGGGCCAAGGCGCTCATTTCGTCATGAAACAGGGTTTTGCCGATGGTGCATTGCAGGATGCCGCGGCCACTTTCGGCCATGGCGCCAACCAGGGCGTCGATTTCGGAAAATGCGGCCAGACGAGAGGGAATAGGCCGGCCGTCAAAGGCATGATGGGTGGCGGCCTGCGAGGTGGAGAAACCGATGGCGCCCGCCGCCATGGCCCCGCGCACGATGTCCGCCATGGCCGCGACCTCGGCCTCGGTCGCCTCCCGCTCCGAGGCGTCTTCGCCCATGACATACAGGCGCACCGGCGTATGGCCGATAAAGGCGGTCAGATTGATCGCCGTGCCGCTGCTTTCCACGGTCGACAGATATTCCGGGAAACTCTCGAACGGCCAATCCAGGCCCAGGCCGGCTTCCAGCGCCGCGTAGCTCATGCCTTCGACCTTTTCCAGGGTCTGCATGATGCCCTTGCGATCATAGGGATGCATGGGCGCGACGCCAAAGCCGCAATTGCCCATGACGGCGGTCGTCACGCCATGCCAGGGCGAAATAGACAACATCGGGTCCCAAAGAACCTGGGCGTCATAATGGGTATGGATATCGACAAACCCGGGACAGACCACCAGGCCGCCCGCATCAATGGTGCGCGTGGCCTCGCCCTTGGCCTCGCCCAGCGCCACCACGCGGCCGCTCCGTACTCCCAGATCACCGCGATAACCCTGGCCGCCGCTGCCATCAACAATGGTGCCGCCAACAATCTTCAAGTCGTAGTCCATACCACCCATTCCCCAAGCAACAAATCAAAGGCGCATTATAGCGCAAATTCCGCCCCGCCAATCCCAGCCGACATCGTCTGCCAGCCTATTTCGGCACCATATCCCGCAATTCCCGGCGCAGCACCTTGCCAACCGGGGACTTGGGGATTTCATCAACGATAACAATCCGCTTTGGCACCTTGTAGTTGGTCAGGCTTTCGCGGCAATGAGCGATAATGGCTTCTTCCGTCACCTTCGGATTGGTCGCGACCACGAAGGCCATGGGCACCTCGGAGGAACGTTCATCGGGTATGCCGATCACGCCGACCTCGACCACGCCGTCGAACTTGGCGATCACGTCTTCGATCTCGTTGGGCGAGACGTTGAAGCCGGAGACCAGGATCATGTCCTTCTTGCGGTCGACGATTTCCAGGAAGCCATCCTGATCCATCACCGCGATATCGCCGGAATAGAGCCAGCCATCCTTGAGCGCCTCCGCCGTGGCCTCCGGGCGGCCGAAATAGCCTTTCATGATGGTCGGCCCCTTGAACAGCAACTCGCCGGGCGAGCCGATGGGTTGCTCCACATCGTTGTCATCGACGATCCGCACATCCAGGCCGGGCACCGGGATGCCGACCGAGCCCAGGCGGTTGTCGCCGACCGGGTTCAGGCTCATGACACCACAACATTCCGTCATGCCGTAACCCTGATAAATTTCGATGCCGGTCATCTTCTCCCAACGGCGGGCCACTTCGGTATGTTGCGCCGCGCCGCCGGAGCCGCAAAACCGAACGTTTTTGAACAGCTCACGGTCAAACCACGGTTCTTCCATCAGGGCGGCGAAGAGCGTGTTGATGCCCGTGAACACGGTTACGTCGAAGTTCTCGAACGCCGTCTGCAGGTTCGAGGGTGGGCGCGGCGACGGCACCAGGACAAGATGGTCGCCGCTGCCGATACCGATAATGAAGATCAAGGCAAAGGCGGTAATATGGTAGAGCGGCAGGATCACCAGGGTGGTATCGCCCTCGGGGTTGCGGACATGCCCGATCAAGGTTTGCGCCTGATGGGCGTTGGCCAGAATGCCCGTGTGGCTCAATTCAGCGCCCTTGCTGCGCCCCGTGGTGCCGGAGGTGTATTGGTACAGGGCCGTATCGCTGCCCTGCAAACCCGCCGTGTAGGCCGCGACATCAACGCCGCCGCCCCGCCGCGCCTTGCCCCCTGCCATCAGGGCTTGGCCAAAGCTGATATGCGCGCTGCGCATGTCGGGAATGGCCTTTTTCACCCGCTTCAGAACAAAACCGATAATCAGTTTTTTCATGGGGGGGAAGAAATCCAACAGTGAGATTTTGACCACCTGGCGGACCCCGGTCTTGCCAATGACCTCATCCACCTTGTCACCGAACATATCGATGATCACCAGCACCTTGGCGTGGCTGTCGTTCAGCTGATGTTCCAGCTCCGGCGCGGTATAGAGGGGGTTGATGTTGGTGCAGGCCGCGCCGGCCAGAAACGCACCGGATGCAGCGATGGTGAAATCAATGCAATTCGGTGTCATCAGCGCCACGGTCTCGCCGCGCTGTAGGCCCGCGCTCTCGCGCAAATAGACGGCGAAATTCTTGGCATGCTCCAAAAGATCGCCGTAGTTGATGGTGGCCGTGGCGCCGTTGGGCAGGATCGTGGTCGCCGCCGAACGGGTGGCATATTTCGCGCCGGCATCGTTGATCAACTCGACAATGGTGCTGTGCGGCATGTTGTCCGCATCGAAGGTCTTGGCCGCCTCGGTGTAGTATTTTTCCCAGGGTCGCGACATGGCAACGCCTCCATCCCAAAAATTTGATTATTGTCGCCCTGACGGTATCGCGTATTGCCCCGCGAAACAATTGCCTGGCGCAAAGCCGCCAAACTGTTGTTAAGCTTAGGGCAGCAAAACGCGGCATTTCAACAATCAGGATTGACCCATGAAAATCACCGGCTGTGAAACCCTGCATTGCGGCGCGGGCTGGCGCAATTTTTCCTTTCTGAAACTACAGACGGACGACGGCCTGACCGGCATTGCTGAATACAACGAAAGTTATGGCTCCAAGGGCCTGACCGGCGTGATCGAGGCACTGGTGGAGACAATTGTCGGCGACAATCCATGCAATCACGAGGCCATCAGCCAGCGGCTTTACGCCATGACCCGGCAGGCGCCGGGCGGCATCAACCAACAGGCCATGGCGGCCATCGAAAACGCCCTGATGGATATCAAGGGCAAGGCCCTGGGCGTACCGGTCTATGACCTGCTGGGTGGGGCGGTACGGGACCGCATGCAGCTCTATTGGTCCCATTGCGGCAGCTATCTGATGAACCCGAACGCCGCGAAGGCGATCGGCCGGAAGCAACTCAAATCCCTGGATGACGTCACCGCCCTGGGGGCACGGGTGCGGGAAAGCGGCTACAAGGGCCTGAAGACCAATATTTTCCGCTTTGGCGAGGATCCGCCTATGTACATGCCCGGCTTTGGCCGCGGCCCGGGCTATCCTGAATTGAACGTGGAGAAAAAGATCATCGACGATCTGCGGGCCCAGTTGGAAGCTTTCCGGATTGGCGCCGGCCCCGATATCGGTATCCACCTGGACATCAATTTCAATTGCAAGACCGAAGGCTATTTACAAATCACCAGGGCCCTGGATGACCTGGGCCTGACCTGGTTCGAGATCGATCTCTATGACCCGGCCGCCCTGCGCCATATCCGCAATTCCGTACAGACCCCCATCGCCTCGTGCGAAAGCCTTTTCCGGCTGCGGGAATTCCGGCCGTTTTTTGAACAGCATTCAATGGACGTGGCCATCATTGATCTGCCCTGGAACGGCATTTTCCATTCCATGAAGATCGCGGCCATGGCGGAAGCCTACGAGATCAATGTCGCGCCGCACAATTTCTATGGCCATCTATCGTCCATCATGAGCGCCCATATGTGCGCCGCCGTGCCCAATTTCCGCATCATGGAAATCGACGTGGACGACGTTCCCTGGAAGGACGACATCGTCACCTACGTGCCGGAGATCGAGGACGGTTATTTGAAATTGCCCAAAGGCCCCGGCTGGGGCACGGAACTGAACGAAGACGTCATCCGCGCCCACCCTCCTATTTGAGATTGGATAAAAGAATGAGATTTGTCGTCTTGGGCGCCGGCGCCCTGGGTACGGTGATTGCGGCCTATCTGGCCCGCGCGGGCGAGGATGTCGCCCTGATCGCACGGGGAGCCAGGGCCAAACAGTTGGCCAACGAAGGCGTGACCATCACGGGTCTGGAAGACTTCACGGTCAAAATGGAAATCGTTGATCAGCCCGCCAACCTGGATGCGGCGGATGTATTGATCATGGCAACCAAGACCTATGACACCGCCACCGCTATCGACGCCGTCCGCCACGTCAAGGTGGGAAGCGTTTTTTCCATCCAGAACGGCGTCATGAAGAACGCCCAACTGGCCGAAGCCTTTGGCGAGGAAGCGGTACTGGGCGCCGTTGGCATGCTGGGCGGCGCTGTTCAGGCGGATGGCGTGGCCAATTATATGATGGCTAACCCCATCATCGTTGGCGAAATATCGGGCGAGGTGAGCCCGCGGGTGGAAGACATTATCAAGACCCTACAGGCCGCCAAACTGCCAGCGGCCGTGTCCGACAATATCCAGACCGAGGAATGGTCGAAATTCGTCGGCTGGCTGGGCCTATCGGCGCTCGCCGTTTTGACACGGGCGGAGACTTGGAAGTTCCTGGCGGATGGGGATACCGCCCGCATTGCCGCCCGCATCATGCGCGAGACGGCGCAACTGCCGCAACACCTGGGCATTCCGCTGAAGGCCGGGCCGCCGTTTGATCTGGATATCGTCACCTCCAAGGGCGAAGACGAGGTGGTTGCGCTGTTGCAACGGCGCGGCGAGGCACAAAGCAAGACGGCGCCGAACTTCCGGCAATCCATGCTGCAGGACGTGGACAAGGGCAAACAGTTCGAGGTGGAAGAAACCTTTGGCTTCACGGTCCGGGAGGCCGAAAAACTCGGCCTGTCCGTGCCCACGGTGGAAACCTGCTACCGCGTCCTGGCCGGCCTCAACCGGATGATAAATTAACCCGTCAAAATAATGGCGACGATGGCGACCAGGATCAGGGCAATGCCGCCCAGTTCCATCGGCGAGGTCTTTTCCTTGAAGAAGACGATCGAGGCGATGAAGGTGAAGATCAGTTCGATCTGCCCGACGGCGCGGACATAGGCGGCATTTTGCAGGGTGAAGGCGGTGAACCAGCCGACCGAGCCCAGGAACCCCGCCAGGCCCACACCCGCGGCCGGCTTCCAATGGCGGAATACCAGCATCATCTGCCCCGGCTCGCGCCAGAGCAGATAGACCCCCATCAATACCGTCTGTATGGTCAACACCACCGCCAAGGTAAAGCTGGCCCGGATCATCACATCCAGATCTCCAAGGGCCAGGGTGGCGCCGCGGACAAAGACCACGGAAGCGCCCAAAAAAGCGCCACAGACCAAGCCCACAAGAGTGGATTTCTCAAACAGAGAAGTGGCCAGGTTGCTCCACGTAACGGCGGACTGCGCCATGGACAGAACCACCACCCCGGTCATACCGACCACGATCGCAGCCATACCCAATGGGCTGATGTTATCTCCTAACAGGATCAGGCCCAGTACTGCGATCTGCAGAATTTCGGTCTTGGAAAATGTGGTGGCCACGGCAAAATTGCGCAGGGAAAACAGGTAAATCAAAATGAACGTGAAGATGATCTGCGTCAGTCCACCCAAAATACAATAGAGCAGGAACAGGCCGTTGACCTGGGGCAGCTCATAGCCACCATAGTGCCGCACCGCCCACAGATAGATTAGGGCAAGGGGCAGAGCATAGAGGAAGCGCACATAAGCCGCCCCGCCGGTGGACAAACGTCCCTTGATATATTTTTGCAACGCCGAACGCAGGTTCTGCATGAAGGCGGCGAAGATGGTGATGGGTATCCAGTAAGAGAACATGGGCGGCGCGGTCCGTTCTACGCTAGAGCATTTTCATTCTGAAAATGCTCAGATCTTTAGAATTAGAGCAATTTTTCCAATCACTTAGAATCGCTTCGCGATTCTCATTAATTCGGAATTGCTCTAGTCAATAGCGATCAGGGCAGCGGCGACATCCCGATCTTCGCTTAACAGTACATTATAAGTACGGCAGGCTGCCCCCGTTCCCATGGCCTCTATCACCATGCCCCAGCTTCTAACCTCCGCCCGCAGGTCCGGCGCGATCAAGGCGCCCCTATCGCCACAACCCAGCAACAATACGCCGGCCACATCCCCCCGATCGCGGATGGGTGCCAGATCATCAATCGTCAGATTTTCAATATCCCGCAACGTCCAGGCCAGGGTCAGGCGCGGCAGCACCAGGATCGAGCCTTCGTGACGCGCGCCCGAAACCCGAAAGCCGCCTTTTCCATAGCCTTGGATCAACTGGCGATCAGCGGCGACGGGCGGCGTGATATCCATCTGTTAGCGCGACGTCAAGTGGACGTCTGTGCCTTGCCCTGGTCTTTGCCCTTGTCCTTGTCCTCGCCGCTACGATGCCGCTCGCCCAGGCCCAGGACGATCAACAGCGGTGCGGCAATAAAGATCGAGGAATAGGTGCCAACGACAACGCCCCATATCATGGCAAAGACAAACCCCTGAATGACCGCGCCGCCAAAGATGAACAACGCCCCCAGCGCCAATAGCGTCGTGACAGAGGTCATCGCGGTGCGCGAAAGAGTATCATTGATGGACAGGTTCAGAACATCCGCCAGGTTCATGCTCTTGAACTTACGCAAATTTTCCCGCACCCGGTCATAAACCACCACGGTATCGTTGATGGAATAGCCAACGATGGTTAGCAGGGCGGCAATGGTGGACAGGTTGAACTCCATCTGCGTAATGGCAAACATGCCCACGGAAAGGGCTACGTCATGGATTAAGGCAACCACGGCGCCAACGCCGAAATGCCATTCGAAGCGGAACCAAATATAGATCAGCATCAAAACCACGGACAAGGCGATGGCTATGGCGCCGGCTTCAATCAATTCACCACTGACCTTGGGGCCGACAAATTCGGTGCGGCGGTAATCCAGGTCATCACCAAGGGCGGCGCGCACCTTGGCCACCGCTTTTTGCTGCGCCGTGGCGTCGCCAGATTGCTTCTCGATCCGGATCAAGACGGTGTCGTCGGCACCAAATTCCTGTAGGGAGACCTCGCCCAGGCCCAGGCCACCCAGATTGGCGCGCATGGCGCGCTGATCGGCCGGCCCCTTGGTCTGCACTTCGATCAGAATGCCGCCACGAAAATCGATGCCGAAATTCAGCCCCGGCGCGAATGCCAGGACAGCGGAAAGCAATACCAGAGCCGCCGAAATAGACATCGCCGCCTTACGCCAGCGGATGAACTGAATATTAGTCTTGGTGGGGACAATTTTGATGAGAAACATTTTCAACGTCCCTAAATCGGCAACGCCGCGGGCCGGGACCGGCGCAACCAGATCACCAGAATCAACCGGGTCACGGTGACGGCGGTAAAGACCGAGGTGATGATGCCGATACCCAAAGTGATGGAGAAACCCTTGATCGGGCCGGAACCCATGACAAACAGAATGACGGCGGCAATGAAGGTCGTGATATTGGCGTCCAAAATAGTGCCCAAGGCACGCTGATACCCCGCCTCCATGGCCGCGAAGGGCGTCTTGCCCGTACGCACCTCTTCACGAATCCGTTCAAACACCAACACGTTCGCGTCCACCGCCATGCCGATGGTCAGCACGATACCGGCGATGCCCGGCAAGGTCAGCGTGGCCTGCAATAACGATAAAGCGCCCATGATCAGGAACAGGTTGATCAAAAGCGCAATGTCGGCGGCAAGACCAAAGACGCCATAGGACAGCACCATAAACACCATGACGGCGACGAAGGCGATGATACAGGCGATCTCGCCGGCGGCAATGGAATCGGCGCCCAACGCCGGTCCCACCGTTCGTTCTTCCAATATCTTCAAGGGCGCGGGCAATGCGCCGGCACGCAGCAGCAGGGACAGGTCCTGTACTTCCTGGACGGTAAAATTGCCGCTGATGATACCGGTACCACCCAGGATCGGTTCCCGGATCACCGGGGCGCTGATCACCCGGCGGTCAAGCACGATGGCGAACGGTTTGCGGACGTTCTTGGCGGTCACATCGCCAAACCGCTTGGCGCCAACGGAATCAAAGCGGAACGAGACCACGGGCTGGTTGTCCTGAAAAGTCGCGGCACTGTCCACCAGAGTATCGCCGCTGACCATGACCCGCTTGCGCACCACGTACATGTTGGCGGGGCTGCCATCGGGTCTGCGTTCATCGGATTCCAATAATTCCGAACCGGGAGGGGTCCGCGCCCCGGCCATGATCTCGGCCGGCGAGGTGGTCACGTCGACCAGACGAAAGACCATCTTGGCGGTCTTGCCCAGGATGGCTTTCAACCGCTCGGGGTCTTGCAGTCCCGGCACCTGAACCAGTATGCGCTCGTCCCCCTGGCGCTGGATGGTCGGCTCCCGCGTGCCCAATTCATCGATGCGCCGGCGCACGATCTCAATCGATTGCTTGATCGCCGAACTGCGTCTCTCGCGGATCGCCGCCTCGGTCAGGGTAATGGAAATCTGATTACCATTCACCACCTCGACCTCGAGGTCCCGGCCGCCCGCGACGCCGATAACGGTATTGCCCTGGACCGGCACCGCCAATTTTTTGATTTCCGCTACCGCCAGATCCATTTGCCCAGGGTCGCGTATGGTCACGGTGACGGCGTTGTTGCGCTCGCCCAGATCCCGATAACCGATACGCTTGCCGCGCAGGGCGGGACGCACCGAATCCACCAGGGTATCCAGGCGTTCCTTCACCACGACTTCAGCCTCGACCTCCAACAGCAGGTGCGAGCCACCCTGCAAATCCAGGCCCAGGTTGACCTGCTTATGGGGCAGCCAGTCTGGCAGTCCCTCGGCGGTCTCTTTGGACAGAAAATTCGGCATCGTAAAGGCCAGGCCGAGCACACACAAAAGCGCGACCAGGGTAACTTTCCAAGGGGCGAAATACAGCATGGTAAGGGCGGTTGTGACCTACTTCTTGGAGCCGAAGCTAAATATTGATTTTCTAGGGGCCGGGGCGTCGCCACCCTCCGTATTGCCATCGCCGTCAGCCTTGGTGTCATCCTTGCCACCACCACTGCCACCGCCACTGCCACCGCCACTGGCGCCGCTATTCGCCACCGGCGCGCCCTTACTGAGCACATCCGCCAGAGTTGATGAAATCACTTTGACCCGGACATTTTCCGCCAATTCCACCTGCACGGTGGTTTCATCGATAACCTTGGTCACCTTGCCCATCATGCCGCCGCCCGTAACCACCTGATCGCCACGGCGTACATTCGACACCATTTCGCGATGGTCCTTGGCCTTTTTTTGCTGCGGGCGGATCAAAAAGAACCAAAAAACCACGAAAATCAGCAACAAGGGCATCAATTGAATAAACATGTCACCGCCGGGCGCACCGCCGGCCTGCGCATAAGCGGGCGAAATCAGCATAAAAAAAATCTCCGGTATCTGCTTGAGGCGGGCGGACTATAGCCCCGCCGTTGTGGATTGCAAACGCTAAAGCATTGTATCAGGCACCGTTTCACTCGTCACAAATTTAGAGCAGGCCCAGTTTAGAGCAGTTCCGAGATATTCTGAACCATTTGACCGCCAGGGCCGGTACGATTAGGTTGCCGCCCTTCCGATATCAAAAGGCCCCATAGGAACCCCATGTCCGCTTCGAAGTCCGACAATACGCCTAGCCCGAACCTTGAACTTGCCCCGCTGCTGGGCCGTATCGCCGATGCTCTGGACCGGCTCTCGCCGTCACCAGCCAGCAACATCGACCTGGACGGCGCCGATGCCTTCGTCTGGCACGCGGACGAGGCGACGTTGGAGCCGATAACCAAAGTCAGCCGCATCGATCTGCATCTGTTGCAGGGCATCGAGAGCCAATGCGACACCCTGTCGGAAAACACCCGCCGCTTCGCCGCCGGGCTGCCGGCCAACAATGCCTTGCTATGGGGCGCCCGCGGCATGGGCAAAAGCAGTTTGGTGAAGGCGATCCACGGCGCCATCGTCGAGGCGGCGCCGGGCAGCCTGAAACTGGTGGAAATCCACCGCGAGGATATCCCCTCCCTACCCCGGTTGTTGAAATTGCTGCGCCACGGCAGCCATCGTTTTGTGCTGTTTTGCGACGACCTGTCCTTCGACAACGACGACGCCTCGTACAAATCCCTGAAGGCCGTGCTGGAAGGCGGCATCGAGGGCCGGCCCGGTAACGTCATATTTTATGCCACCTCGAACCGCCGGCATCTGATGCCCCGGGACATGATGGAGAATGAGCGTTCAACGGCGATCAATCCGTCAGAAGCAGTGGAGGAAAAGGTTTCCCTATCCGACCGTTTCGGTTTGTGGCTGGGTTTTCACAATTGCAGCCAGGAAGAATTCATCGCCATGCTGGATGGCTATTGCCGCCATTACAGCCTGTCGATTGGAGCCGCCGAACTGCGCGCCGAAGCCATAGAATGGTCCGTGACCCGTGGCGCCCGCAACGGCCGGGTGGCCTGGCAATTCATCCAGGACCTGGCCGGCCGCCTGGGCGTCACGATTGACTAATAAAAACGCTCTCTAAGACCGTACCAAGATATTCGTAGCGGCGGTTTTTAGTGGCGAAAGGTGCCGCGCCGGATTAACGGCCGCGCGGCCCCGGCGAATTTCAAAGTGCAATTGCGGACGGCTGATATTGCCGGTGCTGCCCGAACGCGCGATCGTTTGCCCCCGGCGCACCACATCGCCGACCTTCACGACCAGGGTCTGGTTGTGGCCATAGGCGGTCAGCCAGCCGCCCCGATGGCGCAACAACAAAAGATTGCCAAAGCCACGCAATTCGTTGCCCGCGTAAACCACCACGCCGTTATCCGCCGCCCGTACCGCCGTGCCCTTTTTCACGGCGATATTGATGCCATCGTTATGCAGACCATTGGGTTTGACACCAAAGCGCGAGATCACCCGGCCCTTGACGGGCCAGGCAAAGCGGCCCCCCGCACGGGCCGGCGGCCGGGTGGTTACGGGACGCCTGTTTTTGGGCTTGAGCGATGGTACGGGCGCGGCGGAGGGTTTTTCTTTCGAGGCCGTTTTTATCGCGGATTTAGCGGCGATTTCAGGCCGCGTCCCGGCGGGATTATCGCTGGCGGGCAGCCGCAAGCGTTGGCCGGGCCGGATCTTGTAGGGCGGCGGCACTTTATTTTCCCGGGCCAGGGCATAAAGCGAGACGCGGCGCTGGCGGGAAATGGAATACAGGGTGTCGCCGGCGGCAACCTGATGATAGCGCAGGCTGGGAATTTGCAGCCGCTGCCCCCGGCGCAATCGATAGGGCGGTGCCAGATCGTTAGCAGAGATCAAATCCCGCAGGGCGACGCCGGAGCGCCGGGCGATGGCGTAAAGGGTTTCGTCCGCCGCCACCGTGTAATCCCCGACCGTCAGGGGTATTGCCGCGGACCGGTCGGTCGGCTTGTCTTTGCCGCTGCTTATGGTGCCATAGATCACGGGCGCGGGAACCGGGCGGGTGCAGGCCGCCAGCAGCAACAGCGTCCCCAGCACCAACATCGATTTCGCCAAATATACCCACATAAGGATACGATACTCTCTCACCGCCCCCAACGGCAAACTCGGGGCCTTGCGGGGACAAATTTATTTGCGGCCGATTGGCATGCCATCCACCAGGGGGACAAAACGGACATCCAGCAAAGCCTCTTCCTGGAAACCATCGCTGCTTCGGGTCAGCCGGATCAGGGTCTGATCACCCGGCGGCCCCACGGGCACCACCATGATACCCCCCTCAGCCAATTGATCAGCCAGCGTAGCCGGCAGTTGCCGCGCGGCGGCGGTCACGATGATGCGGGCAAAAGGCGCCAATTCCGGCCAGCCGCGGTTACCGTCGCCCAATCGCGTGGTGATATTGTGCAGCTTCAGGATCGCGAAGCAGGCTTCGGCCTGGGCCAGCAGGGAACGGTAGCGTTCAATCGTGCAAACGCGGCGGCATAATTTTGACAGAACAGCGGCCTGATAGCCGGAGCCAGTGCCGATTTCCAAGACCCGGTCGCGGGGCCCCAATTGCAAGGCCTGGGTCATGAAGGCAACGATGAATGGTTGGCTGATGGTCTGGCCCTGGCTGATCGGCAGGGGCAGATTGTCGTAGGCTTCCGAACGCAGGGCTTCGGGTACGAACAATTCCCGGGGCACCCTTTCAATGGCGCCCAGGACCCGTTTGTCGGTAATGCCCTGCTTGCGCAGCTCCATGATGAGGCGGATCTTGGGCGCCTCGTAGGTCATCTCAATGCCCCTGATTTTATCCCTAAAACGCCGCTTTAAGTTGTTTCAGGGTCTTGTTTTCAGTCAGATCCAAATGTAGGGGCGTGATGGCGATACGTCCGGCTTCGGTAACCGCCAGGTCGGTGCCGGCCTTGGGCACGCCCTGGATGGGGCGAAAGCCAATCCAATAGTAGGGCTGCTCCCGCGCGTCGATGCGTTGCTCTATATTCAGGGCCGAGAAATCGCGCCGGCCCTGGCGGCAGACCTCGACGCCCTGAACCTCGTTGGGCAGAACATCCGGGAAGTTGACATTCATCAGCACATCCTTGGACCAGCCCAGAGCCACCAAACGGCGGATTATATCGCCGGCATGTTTTTCCGCCGTGGGCCAATGCATCACCTTGCGGTTGGCGAACGACTGGCTTAAGGCGATGGACGGCACCCCGACCAGGGTGCCTTCCATCGCGGCGGCGATGGTGCCCGAATAAGTCACGTCCTCGCCCATGTTGGCGCCCCGATTGACGCCGGACAACAATAGAGCCGGCGGCTTGTCGGCCATTACCTGGTTCATCGCCATCATTACGCAATCGGTCGGCGTACCACGCACGGCGAATTTTCGGGCGGAAATCTTGCGCAATCGCAATGGCGCGGTCAACGTCAGGGAATGGCCCGCGCCGCTATGTTCGGTCTCCGGCGCCACCACCCAGACATCGTCGGACAGGGCAGAGGCGATGCGCTGCATCACCTTCATGCCGGGGGCATTAATGCCGTCGTCATTGGTCAAAAGAATACGTGTACGCCGTAGATCGGCAAGTTTTGGGGCCATGGTCAGCCGATCCTTGTCATTCCGCCTAAATAAGGTTGCAAAGCCTCCGGTATGGCAAAGCCACCGTCGGCAAATTGATAATTTTCCATCACCGCGATCAGCGTCCTGCCCACCGCCAGACCGGAACCGTTCAGAGTATGGACGAAACCGGTACCTTTGCCCTGTTTCGGCTTGAACCGCGCACTCATGCGCCGGGCCTGAAAGTCACCGCAATTGGAACAGGAGGAAATCTCGCGGTAGCAATCCTGCCCCGGCATCCAGCCTTCCAGGTCATAGGTCCGCTGGGCGGAAAACCCCATATCGCCGCTGCTGAGCAACATCGCCCGATAGGGTATGCCAAGACGTTGCAGGATGGCTTCCGCGCAGGCCGTCATGCGTTCGTGTTCCTCGCCGGACTGATCGGGATGGCTGATGGAAACCATTTCGACCTTGTAGAATTGATGCTGCCGCAGCATGCCCCGGGTATCACGCCCCGCCGCACCCGCTTCCGAGCGGAAACAAGGGGTATGGGCAATAAAGCGCAAGGGCAGATCCGCCTCGGCCAGGACTTCGTCGCGCACCAGATTGGTCAGCACCATTTCCGCCGTGGGGATCAGGTAAAAGCCATCGGTGGTCTTGAATAGGTCATCCTCGAATTTCGGCAGATTACCGGTGCCAAAAGCCGTGTGCTCACGCACCAGCAGGGGCACGGAGGTTTCCGTATAGCCGAATTCTTCGGTGTGAATATCCAACATGAAGGCGGCCAGGGCTCGCTCCAGACGGGCCAGGGCACCGCGCAGAACAACAAAGCGGGCGCCGGACAATTTCGAGGCCGCCTCGAAATCCATCAATCCCAGGGCCTCGCCAATTTCGAAATGTTGCTTTGCTTCGAAATCAAACACCGGCAGTGCACCATGCCGGCGCACTTCGATATTCGCCTCTTCATCCGCGCCCACGGGCACGCCCGGCTCCGGTTGATTGGGCAAACCCGAAAGTGTCTCCCGCAAAGCCTGGGACAAATCCCGCTCCAGCTCTTCGCCGGCCTGCAAGGCGTCCTTCAACTCTCCGACTTCAGCGATCAGGCCGTCCGCGTTCTCGCCCTTGGATTTGGCCGCGCCGATCTGCTTCGACAACGCGTTTCGGCGATTCTGAATTTCCTGCAGGCTGGTTCGATTGGCCCGGGCCTGTACATCCTGCGCCAGGATTTCCTGCGCCTGCGGGGCAACGCCGCGGGCGGCCAGACCGGCATCAAAGGCATCGGGATTGTCGCGGATCCAGCGCAGATCGTACATGGCGTCGTATCTCTGATTTACTTTGCTTCAGTCGGGATTTGGCGGTTGGTGGCTTGCGGGCTCAACACGGTCGCGGCTGAAAAAATCGAACCGCAGAAGAGCGCGCTCTGTATACGCCCACCACCCTTATCCGTCCAGCGTTGCCCAAAGCGGCCTTTCCGGTCAGGCCCCCTAACCCAACACCGAGAAACTGCTGTCCGGATTGATCTCGCGGTTACGGGAGAAGAAGCCGATGTTGGCCTGGCGCTTGGTATAGCGGTAATCGAAGCGCACCGGTTCGGCGTCATGGTCGTGGCCGGCCTGACATTGGCTGACCAGTTCCGCCATCATGGCGCCCGCGACCGGGGCATTCTTGAATTGATTGCCGGAGGTCCCGACCGCCATGTAAAAGCCCGGCAGATCGGAACAGTCATAGATCGGAATCCAGTCATCCGTGACGTCATAGAGAGAGACCACGCCGGTGGCCCGGGACGGGATTTGCAAACCGGGAATGCGTTGTCCCGCCCGCAAGGCCTGGGTTTGCCATTGCGCGGTAAATTCCGTGTTGTAGTCGTCAGGGTCAACCCATTCCCGCCCGTCGCATTCGGGGTCCTCGCTGCCGAACAGGATATGGTTGCCGACCTCGGGTCGGCTGTAACAGGAAATATCGTTGTCAGAGGCCACCGGGCCATGGGTCATGTAATCAAACCCATCTGGCGCCGGCAGGTGCACCACTTCCTGACGCAGCGCCCGGGTTTTGATTTTCATGCCCTGATCGACGCCGGCCATGCTGTTGATTTTGGCTGAATGGGGGCCAGCCACGTTGATCACCACGGGTGCGTCTATTTCATCCCCGTTGGCCAGCGTAATGCCGCATACCTTGCCATTGGCCCGGCGGATCATCGTCACATCAGCGTTGAAACGAAACCTGGCCCCCGCCGCCTCCGCCGCGACCTGTAGATTGTGGGTGGCCAATTGCGGGTCGCCGATATAGCCCGCCTGGGGCGTGAAAACCGCACCCGACACGGTCCCTCCGTTAGGTTGGCCAAAGGCCGGATCGTCAAGCGTCTTGGCGGGTGCGAAAGATTGCAAATCATAGATCGGCAGGCGTGCCTTCAAGGCGTCGTTGTCCCAATCCTCCCAGGCGATGCCCAGGGTATCAAGATTGGCGCAGATCGACGCCATGAAACCGTTGCCGGGGGTTTTCATCACCGCGCAGCCGACTTCCTCGAACCCGGCCATGCCCCGCTCGTCGTTCACGCCCAGATAATCGGCCCAATGGCGCCAATAATGATAACCCTCGAAGGCCAGGGCGGTGCCGTCCAGGGTGGAATAATGGCTGCGGATAATGGCGCACGAGGCCGATGTGGAGCCGTAACCGGCGGCGGGCAGACGGTCCAGGTTCAGACTGCGCCAGCCACGCCGCGCCAGTTCCAGGCCGACGGCAGCGCCGATGATCCCGGCGCCAATGATAATTGCATCATATTGTTCAGCCATGGCTACGCATCCCTGCAAAAAAAATCAAAGCGCTAGAGCAATTCCGAAGATCTGAGCATTTTCAGAATGGAAATGCTCTAGGGCATCCTTAACCCGACCTTAATCAGAATCAACTACCTAGAATAGATTGGTCGCTCGGTGGGGAAAAAATTATGGACCAGCTTGAAGCTGCGGTGCGCACATTTGCGGATACCGCGGCATGGCATGGCGAAGTACCGAGTGGTTGCTTTCCGAATTATCTTGGTGTGATGACGGAGATGGCCTTCGTGGCCGATTACCCGCCATCCAACCATCTTTTACCGGTCAACGGCCGGGCCAACAACACACCGCCTCCCAGTTTTGACGACGGCGAAATATTTTTCGAGCAAGCCGCTATTCACAACGCCGTCATGGCGGCGAAAGAGCAATTTACCATGGTCGAATTGGGCGGCGGTTTCGCGGCCCGCACCGTTGATGCCCATGCCGCCCTGCAACGTCACAATCCCCTGCCCTGCCGCTTCGTGGTGGTCGAGGCCGAGCCGACCCATTTTGAATGGGCGCAAAGGCATATGCGCACGAACGGCATTGACCCTGAAGACCACTGGCTGATCAACGCCCTGGTCGGCATCGACAACAAACCGAAATTGTTCATGCTGGGTGAAGGGTTTTACGGCAACACGCTGGTGCCGGAAGGTGACATTGCCCCGTTCGTGAAGAGATTGAGCGGCGACATTTCTCCCGCGGTTGTTTTACACCACCTATTGCTCGAGGCACGCTGCGGCCTGCAGCTGCCCTATAGCGTTGCCAACGGCACCCGGAATTTTGACTATGGCTTTGTCTCCTGCATGCCCCTGCGGGATATGCTACAGCCCTTGGCGCGTGTAGACCTGATGGATATTGATATCCAGGGCGGCGAAAGCGACGTCCTGCCCGCCGCCATGGATGTGCTGAATAAAAAGGTCAAACGTATTCACCTAGCGACCCACGGCGCCCAGCGACATCAACAGATGTGGGACCTGTTTTTCGAGCATGAATGGCTGTGCGAAGCGGACTATGCCCCCAATTCCCAACATAAATCGGATTGGGGCAATTTCGAAAACAGCGACGGCATCCTGGATTTGGTCAACATGCGTCTGGACGCCACATAAGGCCTGGGCGCTCTAGCTAGTCTTGTCCGCCTCGCCTGCCTCAATCGTGGAGGTGCGGTAGAGTTGTTTGCCGGTATCGTGATCCATGCCGGACAAGGTGACGTCGTAACCCCAAAGCTGGTGAATATACTTCAAGACCTGGCCCCGGCTATCTTCCGCCAGACCGACCCCACGGCGGACACTGTGTTCCAGAAATAGCTGCCGGTCACCGCGCAAATCCGCGTCGACCACTTGGATATCCGCATCGGTGTGGGCCGGGTCGTAATTGTTGGCCAGGGCGTCGCGGACCTTGCGGTAGCCTTGTTCGTCGTGAATGGCGCCGACCGTATAATGGCTGTCGCCGGCATTGTCGGTCAGATCGAACAATTTTAGTTTGCGGATCAGATGCGGGCTGAGGTACTGGCGGATGAAACTTTCATCCCGAAAATTAGCCCAGGCATGACGCAGAGCGCCGCGCCAATCTTCAGATCCCGCCAGTTCCGGAAACCAATCCCGGTCTTCGTCCGTGGGCTCGGTGCAAATGCGGCGAATATCTCCCATCATGGCGAAGCCCAGGGCATAAGGATTAATGCCGTTAAAGCGCGGATCATCGAAATCCGGCTGGGTCAGGACGTTGGAATGGGAATGCAGAATTTCCAGCATCGCCCCTTCGCTGATCTGGCCGCTGTCATACAGGGCATTCATGATGTAGTGGTGGGTGAAAGTGGCGCAGCCTTCGTTCATCACCTTGGTCTGGCGCTGCGGATAAAAATATTGTGCCACGTTTCGCACGATCGACAGGATTTCCCGCTGCCAGCCTTCCAGAATGGGGCTGTTGTATTCCAGAAAAAACAGCAAATTCTCTTCCGGCAGCTTCAATTTGTGGCGCCGTTCGATCTTCATCTGCTCGGCCTCGGAGGTTACCTCCGCGCGCGCCGCGTCCGGCACCGTGCGCCACAGATCATTGAAGGTGCGTTCGCGGTATGCCTCGATCTCGCGCTTGCGGGTCTGGCGCTGCTCGGTGGTCAGCTCTGGCGCGCGGCGATAACGGAACACGCCCTGATCCATGATGGCATGGGCTGCATCCAGCACCTCTTCCACCGCCGCCAGGCCGTGGCGTTCCTCGGCGCCGGCGATAAATGCCTTGGCATATTGGAAATAATCCAGCACCCCGTCCGCATCGGTCCACTGCTGGAACAGATAGTTGTTTTTAAAGAAATGATTATGGCCAAAGGCCGCATGCGCCATGACCAGGGCCTGCAATGCCATGGTGTTGTCTTCAAGGTTATAGCTGATGCAGGGATTGGCATTGATGACGATTTCGTAAGCCAAGCCGCTGTGCCCCTGGCGATAAGATTTTTCCTCCCGGGCGAAGTGCTTGCCGAAGGACCAATGGCGGTACATCAAGGGCATGCCGAACGAGGAGTACGCATCCAACATCTGCTCGGTTGAAATGATCTCCACCTGATTGGGGTAGACGTTCAGGCCAAGATCGTCCAGCGCCACCCGCTCTATGGCGTCATAGGCCCGCGACAGGGTCTTGAAGCTCCAATCGGCGCCTTCGAATAACAATCGCCCAAAATCGGATTCCGGGGCTTCTTTTTCGCTGACCAGGCTCATATCAGTTTCTCTCGCCTTGACGCAGGAATAATTCGCGAAATACCGGATAAATATCCGCCGGCTTGGTTACCCGTTTCATGGCGAAGTTTTCGCGCGCCACCGCCACGTCGCGGTACGAGCGCCAAAGGGCGGCGCCCGCCTCGGGATTACCGAACAATTCAAACTCCCGCTCGTCCAGGATTTCGACGTAGGCGTAATATTGGCAAACCGGAATTACCTCTTCGGCCAGCAGTTTGGAGCAGGTCTGGCTGTCACCGGAGAAATTCTCGCCGTCGGAGGCCTGGGCGGCATAGATATTCCAGGCATCGGTTGGATAGCGGTCGCGCACCACTTCCATCATCTTGGTCAGGGCGGTGGAGACCACGGTGCCGCCACTTTGCCGGCTATAGAAAAAGGTCTCTTCGTCCACCTCCTGGGCCTCATGGGTATGGCGGATAAAAACAACGTCGATGCGCTCGTAACGGCGTTTCAGGAACAAATGCAGCAAAACGAAGAAACGCTTGGCCAGATCCTTCTCCCGCTCTCCCATGGAGCCCGAGACATCCATCAGACAGAACATAACCGCCTGTGTATTGGGCAGCGGCACCGCTGTGCGCTGGCGAAAGCGCACATCGACCGGGTCAATATACCCGACAACCTTTTGCCGCCGTTGCAATGCCTCCAATTCCTCGTACAGCCCATCCAGACGCTTGCGGTCTTCGGCCACGGGTTCGGTTTTCTCCTCCAACGCCGTAATCTCATCCTGCAGCGCCGCCACCGCCTCTTTATCAGGCCGATGCAAGGCAATACGCCGGCCCAGGCTGTTGCGCATGGTCCGCATGACATCCATGTTGGACGGCGTGCCGTCGCGGGCAAAACCGGCGCGGCGATAGGCGACGGCGGTTGTTTCGCGCAGATCAGTCTTGATCAGATCGGGCAATTCAAGGTCTTCAAAAAACATTTCCAGAAACTCGTCCCGGCTCAGGGTAAAGCGGAATTCGTCCTCCGCCTCGCCGTCCTCCGAACCTTCCTTGCCGGCCCCCTGGCCACCTTTGGCGGGCTTTTTGAGCTGATCGCCGGTAACGAATTCCTTGTTGCCCGGCAGCACCCGGTCCCGGCGCCCTTCGTTGCTGTTACTGCGCAAGCGCGGCTCGGCAATCCCTTTTGTCGGTATGGACAGGACTTCGCCGCTGTCGACGTCGCCAAGTTTGCGCTCGCGGAGGGATTTATTCAGGGCCTCCTTAATCTGCGACCGGGCCCGGCGAATAAACCGTTGCCGATTGCCCAGACTGCGGTCGGAGGGGTTTCGCCGCCGATCGATAAAATGGTGCATGGCCATTTTTGAACCCCTAACCGGCCTTGTTCACCCGCATGTACCATTCGACCAAACGCCGGACCTGGCGTTGGGTATAGCCCCGCTCCACCAGCCGATCGACAAACTCGCCATGCTTGCGGTCGCTGTCGCTGTCCTTTTTCGAGCCAAAACTGATGACCGGCAATAGATCCTCCACCTGGCCAAACATCCGCTTTTCAATCACTTCGCGCAGTTTCTCATAACTGGTCCAGGCTGGATTGCGGCCGTCGTTGTTGGCCCGGTGGCGCAGGGCGAACTTCACCACTTCGTTGCGGAAGTCCTTGGAATTAGCCACGCCGGCCGGCTTTTCGATCTTGCTCAATTCCGTTTCGAGAACCTCGCGGTTGAAAATCTGACCAGTATCGGGATCCTTGAAATCCTGTTCCTCGATCCAGGCATCGGCATAGGCGATATAGCGGTCGAACAGGTTCTGGCCATATTCGGTATAGGATTCCAAATAGGCTTTCTGGATCTCGTTGCCGATAAATTCGGCATAGCGCGGCGCCAATTCCGTCTTGATGAATTCCAGATAGTTCTTCTCGGTCTCGTCGGCGTATTGTTCCCGCTTGACGGCCTGTTCAAGCACATACATCAGATGCACGGGATCGGCCGCCACCTCTTCGTTATCGTGGTTGAAGGTTTCCGACAGCACCTTGAAGGCAAAGCGCGTGGACACCCCGGTCATGCCCTCGTCCACGCCGGCGGCGTCATGATATTCCTGGGCCGATTTCGCCTTTGGATCGGCTTCCTTGATGTTTTCGCCGTCGTAGATCCGTAATTTGGAATACAGGTTGGAATTCTCGTGTTCCCGCAGCCGGGTCAGAACGCAGAACTTGGACAACATATCCAGCGTCTCGGGCGCGCATTTAGCCCCATGCAACTCGCTGTTTTGCAACAGTTTTTGGTAGATCTCGGCCTCCTCGGTCACCCGCAGGCAATAGGGCACCTTGACCACGGAAATCCGGTCCAGGAAGGCTTCGTTGTTCTTGTTGTTGCGGAACTGCTGCCACTCCGCCTCGTTGGAATGGGCCAGGACGATACCCTGGAAGGGGAAGGCGCCAAAATTCTCGGTGCCGACATAGTTGCTTTCCTGGGTCGCGGTCAGCAGGGGATGCAGCACCTTGATCGGCGCCTTGAACATTTCCACGAATTCCAACATGCCCTGGGTGGTGCAGTTCAGACCGCCGGAATAGGAATAGGCATCCGGGTCGGCCTGGCTGAAATGCTCCAACTGGCGAATGTCCAGTTTGCCCACCAGGGCCGAGATATCCTGGTTGTTCTCGTCACCCGGCTCGGTCTTGGCGACGCAAATCTGACGCAATTTCGAAGGCATCATTTTCAAAACCGAGAAGCGGGACAAATCGCCATCGAATTCATCCAACCGCTTGACCGCCCAGGGCGACATCAGGCCCGTCAGGCGGCGCCGCGCGATGCCGTATTTCTCCTCCAGCAAATCCCCAAACCGTTCCGCATCGAACAGCCCCAAGGGTGATTCAAAAATCGGGCTGGTCTGATCACCGGCCTTCAGGACATAGACCGGATAGGTCTCCATCAGACTTTTCAGGCGTTCGGCCAGGCTGGATTTGCCGCCGCCCACCGGACCCAACAGATAGAGGATCTGCTTGCGCTCCTCCAGGCCTTGCGCGGCATAACGGAAATAATTGACGATCCGCTCGATCGTCTGTTCCATGCCGTAAAAGCCGGCGAAGGCTGGATAGCGTTTTATGGTGCGGTTCAAAAAGATGCGGCCCAGACGGGGATCGGCCGAGGTGTCGATAACTTCTTCCTCGCCGATGGCGGCGATCATGCGTTCCGCCGCGCTGGCATACATCATGGGGTCTTCGCGGCAGCCCTGCAAATAATCCTGCAGGCTCAATTCTTCCGCCGCCTGGCGGTGATATTCATCCGTGAAGGCCTGGAAAACGTTCATGACCACCTCCCTGCACAATCATTATGAGCATTGCGTGAGGTAGTTGCGGTCATACACATAGGAATCAAATCTCCTCAGGGTTCTGTTAAGGACAAATCATCTCCAAGTCTTAGCGTTGGCGTCTTCCCGTGGTTTTTTATTGTGACTGCATTAGTTACTGATTCGTATTTGCTATAATATCTTTATTTCACATAACCACTGTATATTTATTTGGTTAACGCTTCGTTTATTGCCAGAAACTCTCGTTCACAAATTTATTACCGCTGCCATTCACGTCCTCGCGCCGTTGCCAACCGGGCAGAGGGTCCATCTCCAATGCGCAATGACAGTAAAAGCGAAACCGTGGCGTTTCGACGCAGCGAATAAAGTTCGCTGGCAGCGGTAAAGATAAAACCCTAGAATTAGACATAATTCGTAGCGTCAACCGGGGAACATAGGATTAACAGCGATGGGGGATAGCGTACTTTAAGGAGAGCAAACGTGCGGATAGCGGGCTGCGATCTAGGCAAGGCATCAGTGGGTTTCGTCATCGCCACGTCGGACGATGGCGGCAAGATAGAGATAGAGGGCGCCGGCTATACGTTACACGAAGGTGACCCGCTGGGACTGTTCAAACAATGGTACCGCGACAACGACATCGCCTCCTGCGCCGCCCTGGCGGCGACCGGCGTTTATGCCGATGAATTGCGCGAACCGGCCCTGATCCTGCCCGAGGAATCCTGCCAGGAAGCCGCGCTGGAATTCTCCCCCGACCTGCAAGGCCCGTTAAACCTGGTCTCTATTGGCGCCCGTGGCTATGGCGCGCTCAGCCGCAAACTGGCCGACGAAAACAGCACTGGAAAAGCTGCCGGAAATCAGACTGGAAATCAGACTGGCCCCAAGTATCACTACCAGTATCTTGAAAACGATAAATGCTCGTCGGGCACCGGCGAAAATATACAAAAGATCGCCGACCGTTTCGGCCTTGGTATCGAAGAGGCGGACAAGGCCGCCCAGGCCGCCAGCGAAGGCATTCCCATCACCGCCCGCTGTTCCGTCTTCGCCAAATCCGAGATGACCCATTTCGCCAATCAGGGCAAGGCGACCGGTGATTTGTTCAAGGGTTATTTCGGCTCCGTGGCGCGCAATACCTATTCCCTTTTGGCGCGCAACCGGGTCGAAGGTCCGGTCTATCTGATGGGCGGGCCGGCGCGGATCGAGTCCTTCCGCCGCGCGTTCGAGGAGATCCTGGGCGAAGAGATCAAGGTGCCGCCCCTGGCCGAATGTTTCGAGGCCGTGGGCGCCGCCGCCATCGCCGCCGAACAGGCCCGCAAATCGTCGCTGGCGCCGCTGCCCGCCGATCCCGCCGATTTGATCAGCACGGCGGAAAGCAACTTCAAGGTCCGCGAACCGGCCAGCGGCCGGCAGGATCAAGTGACCATGATGGCGGAGGCGCCGGTCCCGCCAGGCGCCGCCGAAACGCCCACCATCCTGGGCCTTGATCTGGGCTCCACCGGGGCCAAGGCTGTCTTGACCTCGATCGAGACCGGCGACATCGTGCTCGACGTTTATGACAGCACCCGTGGCAACCCGGTCGATGCGGCCCGCCGTCTGGTCAGCACCATTCTGAGCCGGGTCAAGGCGGACGTGCGCGCCATTGGCGTTACCGGTTCTGGCCGCGAGGCCGTGGCGACCCTGTTGCGCGCGGTCTATGCCGACAGCGACAACGTCATCGTACTGAACGAGATCGTCGCCCATGCCACCGGCGCGGCGCGCTGTGATGTGGACGGCGGGGCCGATCTGTCAGTGATCGAGATTGGCGGACAGGACGCCAAATACATCCGTATCCAGGGCGGCCGTATCGTCGAAAGCGATATGAACAAGGCGTGCAGCGCCGGTACCGGCTCGTTCCTGGAAGAACAGGCGACGATCTATGATGTTGACGATATCCAGGATTTCGTCAACCTCGCCTCCACCGCCGAGCGGCCGCCGGATCTGGGTTCCATGTGCACGGTTTTCGTGGCCGATGCGGCGGCGCTGGCGATCAAGGAAGGCTTTGGCCGCGACGATATTTTTGCCGGTTTCCAATATTCGGTCATTCACAACTACCTCAACCGGGTGATGGGCCAGCGTACCCTGGGCCAGCGGGTGTTTTTCCAGGGCAAGCCGGCTTCCAATCCCTCCCTGGCCTGGACCTTGGCCGCGGTGACCGGACGCCAGATCGTGGTGCCACCCAATCCCGGCGCCATGGGCGCCTGGGGCATCGGCATTTGCGCCACTAAGGAAATCGGCCAGGACGCCCTCAACGCCGCGCCGGCGCTGGACCTATCCAGCATCCTGGCGGCGGAGATCACGGCCCGCACCGAATTCCGTTGCCGCGACGCAAAGTGCCAGACCCTGTGCCCCATCGAGCGCACCACCATCAAGGTCGGCGAACACAGCCGCCAGGCGGTATCGGGCGGGGCCTGCCCGAAATTCGAGGTCTCGACCAAGAGCCAGCCGAAACTGGCCAAGGAAGCGCCGAACCCGTTCGAGCAGCGCGAGGCCTTGATCGACAGTTTCATACCCGAAGCCAACAATGGGCCGGTCCTGGCCATCCCGGCGGTCAGCTCCGTCGGGCCGCATGTTCCCTGGCTGGCCACCTTTGCCGCCGAACTTGGCTTTTCGGTTCGGCTTTTGCGCTCTGACAAGCACTCCCTGGCGGCTGGTGAGCAGCTATGCAACAGCTTCGATTCCTGCGGCCCGGTGAAAATCGCCCATGCCGTATGCGACACGGATGTGGATATAATGCTGTTCCCCAGCATCTTCTATATCGCCGATACCAAGGGGCGCGGCGGCCAGACCTGTGTCGCGGAACAGACCATGCCCTCGCTGGTCGCGCAGTTGCTGCGCGCGCGCGGCAGAAAAACCAAACTGGTGCGGCCGCGGCTGTCATTCCGGGCCGGGCCCGATGCGCCCGAACTGGTCGCCGAAATGGTCCGCCTGGCGGGTGAACTGGACGTCGATGCCAACCATATAGCGGCGGCGGTGGCCAAGGCGGCCGCGGCCCAGATCGCCTTTGAGGACGGGCTGGAGCGGATCGGTGACGAGGCGCTGGCCTATGCCAGGCAGAATGACCTGCCGGTGGTCCTGTTGTTGGGCCATTTGCATGTCATCTGTGATCCGGCCATCAACGCCAACATCCCGCACCTGCTGCGGCGCAATGGCGCCATGGCGATCCCGGCGGACTGCTTCGCGGTCGACGAAAAAATACCGCCGATGAAAAAAATCTACTGGGGTGACGCCAACCGCGCTATGCGCGCGGCGGTACATGCGCGCGGGCTGGGCAACATCTTCCCGGTGCTGCTCGCCTCTTTCGGTTGCGGTCCCTCATCGTTCACCGAGCAGGTCTTCCAGGCTCTGTTGGAGGGTTATCCCCACACTATCCTGGAAAGCGACGGCCACGGCGGCGAAGCCGGCTTTGTCACCCGCATCCAGGCGTTCCTGCAATCGGTACGGCAATATATCGCCGAGGGCGACACCCAGGCCCTGCCCGACAATGCCAAGCGCATCGCCTATGTCAGCCCGCAAAAGAAAAGCGGCTCCAGCTTCCTCGATCCCAATGTTCACTACGTCGCCATGACCATGGCGGACAATGTCGGCGCCACTTTCGCTGCCACCTACCGCGCCTACGGCTATGACGTGGTCGCCGCCCCGCCTCACAGCGACAGCACCTGGCAGGCCGGCAAGGCGGATTGTTCCGGCAAGGAATGCATGAGCTATCAGTTGATGTGGGGCGCCTTCCGTCAGCACCTGGAGGAGAACCCACCGACCGGGGATACCGTGCTGCTGGCCTTCTCGGGCCAGTTATGCCGCACCGGCGCCTTCGGCGTGAAGGACCAGATTTCGCTGGAGAAAATGGGCCTCGACAATAATGTCTCCATGGAAGGCATGCCTTTCGGCGGCGACAGGTCCATGTCGTTGCTGCTGTGGGCGGGGCTGTCGGCGATCGAGATCCTGCGCCAGTTCTATATCTATCACCTGCCGGTGGAAGGTGAACGGGGCGCGTCCCGTGGGCTTTATGACGCCGGCATTGCGCGGGTCCTGGCCATCCTGGAAGCGCCCATGGCCCTGACGGACAGCGATGACGCCCGCGGCGAGGTTGAGCTGCGGGCCGTGGCCATCGCCGCCGCCCTGCGCGAGAGCGGCCGGCATTACGCCGAGATGGATGCGCGCTGGCAGGGCAGCCGCGATTTCCGCACCGTCTTTGTCGGCGGCGAGACCATGGCCAAGGGCGGCGATTTCGCCAATTCCGGCCTGTTCCTGCGCCTCAGCGAACAGGGCCTGCGGCTGGTGCTGGAACCTTTGACGGATTTCTTTGAATTCCTGGCCCGCCGCCATCCCCACCTGCAATACGGCCGGGCCAAGCCGCTGGCGGAGACCCAGGCCATGACCCAGGAACAGGCCGAATTACGGGCTTGGCTGTATGGAGAAATGGCCGAACTGCACCCCTGGCTGCCGGCCCCGGCGGTCGAGGAAGCTTTGCAACTGGCCGAGGCATTGATCGACCCGGCCACCGTTGGCGGCTCGCCCATGGAGATCGCCAGCGTGGTGCATGCCTGGGATACGGGCCGCTATGACGGCGTCGTCGTGGCCTCTTGCTGGGGCTGTGACAACAGCCTGATTACCGAGGGTCTGCTGCGCTACCGCAAGGAGATACCGTTTTTCTTCTACTACGGTGACGGCTCGCCATTGGATGAACGCCGGGTCCGCGGCTTCTCCTACCGTCTGCACCGGGACGCCGAAGCTACGGCGGCATAGGCCATTTTCAGTTTCCTAGAGCATTTTTAGAATGAAAATGCTCTAGCCAAAGGCCATGCGGGCGAATTCGTCCAGGGCCGCCTTGGTTTCGCCGATCTCGCGCAGCGGCACCATGTGCAGCACCTGTTCCACGCCGGCATCTTCCAAGCGGCGGCAGCGGTCCGCGTTGGGCCGGCGGTTGGGCAGGCTGTAGATTTTGACTTCGTCCGCCCCTCGTCCCCGCGCCGCCATGAAACCATGCAAGGTGGCGATCCGCTCGCCCATGTCATCGGGCGAAATGCCGGCGCCCATCCAGCCCTGCGCCAATTCCGCCACCCGGCGCAAGGCCGGGTCGCCCTCGCCACCGACATAGATCGGCGGATGCGGCGTCTGCACCGGCTTTGGGTACATCACACAGGGCGGCAGTTTGTATAGTTCGCCGTCGTAGCTGGAGGTCTCGTCGCACCACAGGGATTTCATTACCGCGATATGCTCGTTGGCGCGCTGGCCGCGCTTTTCCCACGGCACCTGCAGGGCGGCGAACTCCTCTTTCAACCAGCCCAGGCCAATGCCGAAATTGACCCGGCCGTTGGACAGGAAATCCAGGTCCGCCACCTGCTTGGCGGTATAGACCGGGTTGCGTTGCCCGATCAGGCAGATGGCCGTACCCAGACGCACCCGGGTGGTGTGCGCGGCCAGGAAGGTCAGGGCCGTGAAAGGCTCCATCATGCCCTTGCCGAAACCGCCGATGCGGCCATCGTCGGAATAGGGATAGTTGGGCTCGTAATCCTCGAACAGAACCACATGTTCCGGCACCCAGATGGCGTGAAAGCCGCGCTCCTCGATAGCGCGGGCGGCATCCGCGATCAAGGCGGGCGGGGTCGAATCGTTGAGACCTAAAAATACGCCGGCTTCCATCGGCTCACTCCCAATTTTGCAGATTTTGCTTACGCGTTCATTTCATCGTGCAATCTGGTCAACATTCAGGCTGGTCATCATGCAGGCTGGCGCGGATCACGGCTTCCTGGGCGCCGCGCAACCGCTGCTTTGCCAAAACATACGCCTCCCTGTCCAAGGCCCGCAACTGCGCGGCTTTCGCGGCCAGCGCGGCGTTGAAATCCCCCGGCCGTTCGGCCTGATCCAGATAGCCCACGGTCACCGCCATGGTGGGCGGGTACAATTCCGCGCCCAATGTGGCCATGTTGAGATAGCGGTTGTCCAGGCGGTCGCGGGCCAGTTCCAGACCGAACGTCGGCAGGCTGAGGCCGATGGCGGTTTCATTCAGGCCAATCTTGTAATCCCCGGAAACCCCGATGCGGTAATCGCCGGCGCATAGCAACAGGGCGCCGGCGGCGACCGCATGGCCGGTGCAGGCGATGATGACCGGTTGCGGGTGCATATAGATCTTCAGCAGCAATGCCGCCCCCGCATCGACCATGGCGCGGACGCCCGCCTTGGGGCCATTGATCACCTTCAGATCAAAGCCGCCACTGAGCAACCCTGGCCGGCCCATGATGACCACCACATCCGCCAGGGCCGCGGCCCGGTCCAGCCCGGCGGTCAGGGCCGCCATCATCTCCATGCCAAAGGCATTTGCCTTGCCATCGTCCATGCGCAGCGTGGCAACGCCGTTCTTTAATTTGTAATCCACGAAATCAGTCACTGTTGCTACTCTCCCGCCTCCAAATGCCGCCATACGCCCGCACATCTTAAATCACGCCTCCCCGCATGGCCATCCGATGATGGCCATGGGGGCGCTTTGCCGTTAATCTTGGGCGCCATTTTTATTTCTGGGGAGTTTCCTGCGTGATTGCTTTGCTCGGTTATTGTGACCGCCTGTCCGGCCGTGCCGGCGACACCATCGAATTCAAGGTCAGTTCCATTGCAGCCGAGCCCTTCACGGCCCGGCTGTACCGTTCCATCTCGGCTGATCCCAATCCGGCGGGGCCCGGCATCATCGAACGGGCCGTGCCCTCGGCCATGGACGGCAGCTACCCCTCGCGGTTGCAAACATTCCATCCCGGCTCTTACGCCATCGCCGGCGCGGCCCTACCCTCATCAGCAGAGGGTGGCTTTCGCCTGAGCGCGCTGATCTGGCCAACCCTGCCCCTGAAGGGAGAACAAATACGGGGCGGGCAGGCCATCCTGTCCTGCGGCGACATCACCCTGATGATCGATGAGAGCGGCGCCATTGCCGGACAGGCGGGCGAACGCCGGGTCAGCAGCAGCGAGCCCCTGAAAACCCGCGCCTGGTACCGGGTCTCGTTATCCTACGACGCGGCCAGCGGCGCCCTGACCGTCAGCCAGGAACCCATCAAGCATGGCCACGAGGCGCACGGCAGCATTAACGTGCCGGGACTGCGCCTGGCCGGCAAACCAATGATCGCGGCCATGGAGAACGCCCTGGCGGCCCGCCCCGGCTGCCCGCCCGACGCGATCGGGGCGCACTTCAATGGCAAGATCGAGGCGCCCGCCATTCACGATGGCGCCGGCAACGTCGTGGCCGCCTGGGATTTCAGCCAGGGTATATCCACCACCAAAATCGTCGACACCGGCCCCCACGGCCTGCATGGGCAATTGGTCAACCTGCCGGCCCGCGCCATGACCGGATCGGCCTGGAACGGGGACGAGATGTGCTTTCGCCATTGCCCCGAACATTACGGCGCCATTCATTTTCACGACGACGATATCTATGACTTCGGCTGGGAAACGGATTTCAGCTTCACCATTCCCGACGATCTGCCCTCGGGCGCCTATCTGGCCCGCATCCACTGCGGCGGCCATGAAGATTCCATACCGTTCTTTGTCTGCCCGCCCCTGGGCAAGCCGCGCGCCAAGCTGTGTGTCCTGGTCTCTACCTTCACCTATGTCATCTATGGCAATTACGCCCGGCCCGCCTATCACGAATCCTGGCATACCCGGGTGGCCGAATGGGATGGCTATCCGTGGAACCCGGCAGCGCACCCCGAATACGGCCTGTCCACCTATAACTTCCACAGCGACGGCAGTGGCATTTGTCATGCCTCGCACAAACGCCCGCTGTTCAATGTGCGGCCCGGCTTTTTGACCACGGGCATTGGCGAGGATTCCGGCCTGCGGCATTTCCCCGCCGACGGCCACCTGCTGACCTGGCTGGACCAGCAGGGCATCGATTATGACATCATCACCGACCAGGAATTGCACGATGACGGCTACGCGGCCCTTCAGCCCTACAGGGCGGTCACCACGGGCAGCCACCCGGAATATCACACCGCTAAAACCCTGGATGCCATCGAGGCCTACCGCGATGGGGGCGGTAATTTCATGTATCTGGGGGGCAACGGTTTCTATTGGCGCATCGGGCTGCATGAACACGAAACCGGCGCCCTGGAAATCCGCCGGGGCGAAGGCGGCATTCGCGCCTGGGCCGCCGAACCGGGGGAATATTTCAATGCCTTTGACGGCGCCTATGGCGGCATGTGGCGGCGCAACGGGCGGCCGCCGCAATCCATCGCCGGCCTGGGTTTCACCGCGCAAGGCAATTTCACCGGCAGCTATTACCGCCGCCTGCCGACCTCGAAAGACGCGGACGTGGCCTGGATTTTTGACGGCATCGAGGACGAGGTGATCGGCGATTTCGGCCTGTCGGGCGGTGGCGCGGCGGGCTTCGAACTGGACCGCGCCGATACCCGCCTGGGCACGCCGGAAAACGCGGTGATCATCGCGCGCTCGGAAAACCACGACGACGAAACCATCATGGTGCCCGAGGAAATGCTGACCCACATCGTGAATTGGTCCCTGCTGACCACCAAGGATCTGATCCACGCCGACATGATCTATTACCAAACGCCCTCGGGCGGCCAGGTCTTTTCCACCGGCTCCATCACCTACTGCGGCTGCCTGCCCTGGAATGGCGGTGACAACAATATCTCGAAGCTGACCAGTAACGTGTTAAGGCGGTTCCTGGGGGAATAATTCGCTTCCAACGTCCAATTCAATCAAGAAACAAGGTCTGACCCGTGCACTCCCTGTCTGACATTTTGCAGTACGCCACCCACAGTGACAGCAGAAAACTGACTCGGTTCATCAGGAATCAGTTTCGACTTAGCAAGGTTCTGGAGGAACAGTGGTGGTTTTTGAAGTCCCGTTCGAAGTGTCTGACGTCAGCGCTTTGAGAGCGCGAATATCTGCAAGATGTTTTTCGTCGAGCTGCGCAGGCTCCCACTTTGAGCGTATCAAGTGATCTCTCGAAAGAACACGAACTGTGAGGCTCTCCGCCCTGTGCAGGAGAGCTTGCCTATATGCTTCATCAAAACTTACATCGTTGATCGACGTGAGAATATCGATGCCGACAAAATCATCTTCGCTCCACAAGGGCAGCTTCAGCCAGGGCTTGCCGAGTCTGCTCAAATCACAATCGGTGAACTGGAAAGATTTGTTATATCGCAGACTAAATCCTCGGAGTGCCGAGGCTAGTCGAGTTGCGTTTTTTGAGGTTGGTTCACTAAGAATATCTAGATCGTGCGCAGGGCGCGTTTGGACGTAAAAATTGACAGCGACGCCGCCCACGATCAGGAAACGGACCTGCGCTTCAAAGAGAGTCTGAACAAAGTCCGCACCTATGGCATCCAAATCGAGAAGGCGCATCAGACATCCCTTTTCGTTTAGGCGACAGGAATTATGGGGACACAATACTTATATCGATTGATATAAGTATTGTGTCCCCATAATAGCCCTAACCCGCTTCCATCACTTCGCGAATGCCTGCGATGATGCGGGTGCGGTCGGGGAAGACGTGATTTTCCATTGTGGGGCTGTAGGGGATCGGCACTTGCAGGGCGCAGACCCGTTTGGGCGGCGCCTTCAGGGCCCTGAACGTCGCGGGGTCTTCGGCGATCAGGGCGGCGATTTCGGCGGAGGCGCCCGCCGTCGGGCCGGCCTCGTCGGCGATTACCAGGCGGCCGGTTTTTTGCACCGAGGCGCGCATGGTCTCGTTATCCAGGGGGAACAAGGTGCGGGGGTCCACCACCTCGACCGAGACGCCTTCTTTTGCCATTTCCTCGGCTGCCGCCAGGGCCTCGTGCACCAGCCAGGCCAGCGCGATGACGGTGATATCGCTGCCCGTTCTCTTCACATCGGCCACCCCCAGGGGCACCGTGTAATCATCCTCCGGCACCTCGCCCTTGAACCCCATCAGGCGGGTGGATTCGAATGACAGGACGGGATTGTTATCCCGAATGGCCGATTTCAACAGACCCTTCATATCGTACGGCGTGGAGGGCAGGATCAACTTCAAGCCAGCCAGATTCATGAACATCGAATAGGGGCTTTGCGAATGCTGCGCCGCCAACGACGTGCCGCCGCCCACGGAGGAGCGGAAAACGATGGGGAAAGTCTGCTGGCCGCCGAACATGTAATGAATTTTCGAGGCCTGGTTGACGATCTGATCCATGGCGACAAAGCAAAAGGTGACCATGGACCAATTGACGATGGGGCGCAGACCGGAGCCCGCCGCACCAATGGCTATGCCCGAGAAAGCATTCTCGGTGATCGGCGTGGCGCGGATCCGGGCCGCGCCAAATTCCTCCACCAGAGAGGGCGGCGCATCGGTGGCCAGATGGATGGTTGTCGGGTCCCGCTGTAGTTCCTCGACCAACGCTTCCATGCCGGCCCGGGCGTAAGATATCTCTCGCATGCTCATAACCCTGCCCTCCTAATCGGCAAAAACATCATCCAGCGCCGCCTCGGGCGCCGGGAACGGGCTGGCCTCGGCAAAGGCGACGGACGCGTTAACCGCCGCCAGCACCTGGTCATCCAGGGCCTGGAATTCGGCGTCGCTGTACTGGCCTTGCTGTTGTTTAAGATCATCGACCAGATGCTTGATGGGGTCCCTGGCCATCCAGGCGGCGATTTCCTCCGCCGGGCGGGGATCGGCGGCGCCGGGGCGTTCCGTATGGGCCCGCCAGCGGTAGGTTTTGCATTCGATCAAGGTGGGCCCCTCGCCGGCCCTGGCGCGGGCCACGGCCTCGGTCGCGGCCTCGTACACGGCCAGCACATCGTTGCCGTCCACCACTACGCCGGGCATGCCATAGCCCGCCGCGCGGCCGGCTACATCGTCGGCGGCATGGGTCATCTTGGAGGAGGTACTGGCGGCCCAGGAATTATGTTCGCAGACGTACAGCATGGGCAGTTTCCAGCGCGCCGCGATGTTCAGGCTTTCATGGAAGGAGCCGGCGTTGGAGGCGCCATCGCCAAAGAAACAGACGGCGACCCGGTCCTTGCCCTCCAACTGCGCCGCCAGCCCGGCGCCGGTGACGATGGACAGGCCGCCCCCCACGATGCCGTTGGCACCCAGCATGCCGATGGAGAAATCGGCGATATGCATGGAGCCGCCCTTGCCCTTGCAATAACCGTCCTCGCGACCATACAGCTCCGCCATCATGCGGTTCAGATCGGCGCCCTTGGCGATGCAATGGCCGTGGCCGCGATGGTTGGAGATAATCTGGTCATCAATATTCAGGGCCGAACAGACCCCGACCGCGACCGCCTCCTCGCCAATATAGCAATGCACCACGCCATAAATGGCGCCGTTCTGATAATCGTCGGAGGCGCGCTCTTCAAAGCGGCGAATGGTCTGCATCTGGCGCAACATTTCGCGCTGTAGTTCAGGTGAGGCTGGCATGGCGGCTGTTCCTCGATGCTGGTTGTTTATTGTTGGCGATAGTTTGCGCGCCGGGGCGGCAAGACGCAAGTGGCGGTGGCTGGGCCTCAGTCCGTCTTGGGGAACCACATATTCAGATATTCCACATACGCGGCGGGACCGTCCAGGCTGGCGATCTCGATGTGATGGCTGGTGGTGATCAGGCGGCGGCCCTCGCCCTTGTCCACCACCTTCATGAGCCCGATGCGGTCGCGCACCCGGATGCCGTCGCCGATCACCACGGGTTTCAGGATGCGCGCCTTGTCCATGCCGTAGTTCAGGGAGTAGGCCCCATCGGCGGGGTTGATGCCGCCCATCCGGACGAAATAGGTGATCAGACTAAGCAGGAAAAAGCCGTGAATAATGGTGCCGCCATAGGGACTTTCCCGCGCCGCGCGGTCCCGGTCGTTATGCATCCAGGTCGGCCAGCGGGTGACCTCGCCAAAGATATTCACCTGCATCTGATCAATATCCAGCCAGTCGGTCAGGCCGATTTCCTGATCGACGAATTCGTGCGCGTTGCTCAACAAAATGTCGCTGTTCGCCATCTCACAACCTCCCCGCCAGCGTCATCAATCCTTGGTGAACACCGGGCCGTCGAAACGTTCGTGGGTGGCGATTTCCTCCACCGGGCGGCGGCGTAACTTGGTCAACTGCTTCACCGGCTTGCCCAGGGGCACCACGGCGGCGACGGCGAATTCGCTGGGAATATTCAACAACGCCTGCACCTCGCCCTCGCGGGCCACGGCCAGGGTTGTGATGGTGCCGCCGAAACCGGCCTGGCGCGCGCCCAGCAGGACGTTCCAGACAAAGGGATAGATGGAGCCGCCGGAAATCATGCCGATGCGGTCCAGATCCTGATCCATCGAGGCGACGACCCGCAGATCCACGGCAAAGACCAGCACCACGTTGGCATCGCGAAAAGAATTGGTCAGCATGCCCGGCGCCGGCGTGGCCTCGATCTCGGCCGCCGTGACCGTGGTGGGCGTCACCGCGTTCCACGGGCTTTCCCCCGCCTTGGTCTGCGCCATGTAGCGTTTCGCCGCCGGTTCCGCCAGCTTGGCCAATTGTTCGCGGGTGGCCGGATCGCGCACGACGATCACGCGGTTGCCCTGGCGGTTGCCGCCCGAGGGGGCAAAGCGCGCATTTTCAAGCAAATCATAGATCAGTGCGTCCGGCAGCTCTTCGCCGGTAAACGCGCGGGCCGAAAATGTGGTCCGCATGACATCATAAAGTTCCATTGGCTTCGCCTCCCCAGTGGTTGCCCATAATTAGTTACCCATAGTGGTTGCCCTAAAGCTTGCTGCGGCAAGCCAGCCCCGTCAAGTTTCCCTCACGCATCCGTCCGGGTAAACAGCGCCATCTGGCTGGGCGAACCCAGGGCCGGATGGGCCGGCCCCAGGCCGGCGAAACCGACCAGATAGCCGTTCCGGGCGGCCACGCCACCGGCCCAGGCTTCGAACTTTGCCCGGCTCCATTCGAAGGCATGCCCGGGATGGCGCATACGATGGGACGGCACCCCCAGGATCTCGTTGCATTCCTGGTTCGGCGTGGTGATCAGAACCAGGCCTGGACGAAAGCCGTTAAACACCGCGCGCTCAACCTTGGACAGCCGGTCGGGGGGAATATGTTCGATGGTTTCCAGCAGCACGGCGGCGTCAAAACCCGTGTAGCGCAGGTTCGTCTCGGCGAAGGAATCATGCAGCAATTGAATGCGCTGGCCCTGGGGGAAACCGGCGGTATCCAGGTCACGGGCGCATTGCGCCAGCGCCGTGCGGGAAATATCCAGGCCCACGATCTGCTGGAAAAAATCGTTGCCCGCTAACGCAACCAGCAATGGCCCGGTGCCGCAACCAAGGTCCAGCACCCGCCGCGCACCCCGCGCCCGCAAGGTTTCGACAACGGTATTCAGGCGATCCTGGTGCAGCGAGGTTGGCATGGCCCGAATTTTAGCACATCAGGCAGGGTGCCCTGGCAAATGGATTGCGCGGCGTTTACCCCGGTAAAACGCAAACATTAACGAAACTGAAAAGAATAGCTGGCTAGAATCTACCCGTATCCATCGCGCTAGGTAGAGAATGCCCGATCTGGCGCTTTTTAAAGGTTTTTTAAAGCGCATGTTCAGTGATATTTTCTTTACCGGCGAGACCAGGGACTGGATGATACAGACCAGCATGGCCTACACTTATGACTATTGGCTGGTGCTTTTATCCGGCCTGGTGGCGATATTTGCGTCCGTTACGACATTTTACTTGATAGGCAACGTCAAAGCCGCCGCGGACAAACCCGTCGGGATTGCCTGGCTGGCGGCCGGCGCCGTCACCATGGGCGGCGGTATCTGGTCGATGCACTTTATCGCCATGTTGGCGATGTCGATGTCTTCCGGCATGCATTACGACGTCATGCTTACCGTGCTGTCCTACATAATCGCCATCATCGGCAGTGCCTTTGCCTTCCACATCGTTAACAAGGGCGTGGAAACGACGACCCGCCTTCTTTACGGCGGTGTTCTGCTGGGAGGCGGGATCGGGGCCATGCATTATGTTGGCATGGCCGCAACGCAAATGGATGCTGCGACCCGCTATGATCCGATCCTGTTTGGCGTGTCGGTGCTGTTCGCGGTGTTGATTTCAATGGTTTCGCTGCGTTTTCTTGCCTACAGCGTGGCCCCTGGCAAGACGCAAAAGATTTGGCCGAAAATGGTCGGCGGCTGTGCAATGGCCCTATCGATCATTGCGGTGCATTACACCGGCATGGCCGCAACCTATTTTGTGCCGGCTTTGTCGCCCGTCATGACAGGCGTCGAACTTGATGGCCCCATCATATCCGCCGCCATCGCCGCTGGCGCGTTCCTGATTACCGGTCTGGCGCTCGTCGCCTCGCTCGTCGAGCGTCAGTTTCAAACCAAATCTCGAATTGCCCAGCAAGGCGATCACTTCCGCGCCACCGTCATCAACAACACCGCGGATGGCATTATTGTCATTGATCCGTATGGCATTGTCCAAATGTTCAACCCAGCGGCGGAGCAAATGTTCGGTTACGGATGTGCGGAAATTGTGGGGCAGAATATTTCCATTTTGCTTCCCCCCGGGGAGCGTGAAAAGCACGATGAATACCTGGATAACTCGAGCCTGCACGCACCAAGAGTGCTCGGCAAACAGCGCATGCTCGAGGGCCTGCGGAAGGATGGCACGGCCGTTCCCCTGGAAATTTCCATTTCCCCCATGGACAGCGACGAGGGCCAGATGTTCGTCGGTATCTGCCATGACATTTCCGAGCGCGTGGAGACGGAAGCGGCGCTCAGGCAGAGCAAGGAGGCCTTGCGGCATCGGATCATCGATCTGGAGGACGCACAGGCAAGACTGGAACAACAAGGTTCGGAATTGGTGGCGTTGGCTGAGTCTTTACACACAAGCGGTCAACTCGCCGAAATTGCCAACCGTTCCAAGTCCGAGTTTCTGGCCAACATGAGCCACGAATTACGGACACCGCTGAATGCCATTCTTGGGTTTTCAGAAATCATCGCGAAAGAGACATTCGGACCGGCTGGCAGCGCCCAATACCAAGACTACGCGGGCGATATCCACGGGGCGGGTCAGCATCTCCTTGATCTTATCAATGACATTTTGGATCTCTCCAAAATCGAAGCCGGAGGAGAAGAACTGCATGAAGAAGAGATCGATATCCCCGAGCTCATCCATTCCGTCGTGACACTGGTGAAGTGGCGTGCCGATAAGAGCAATGTGCAATTGGCGTTGGAGCTGTCGGACGACTTGCCGATGCTGCATGCAGACGAACGAAAAATGAAGCAGGTTTTGGTGAATATCCTGTCCAATGGGATCAAATTCACCGATATGGGTGGCAGCGTTACGCTCAAAATTTGGTGCACGCCGCGAAGCGGCTATGTCTTTCAGATCATTGATACTGGAATGGGCATGGCGGTCGAGGACATCCCGAAGGCGCTGAAGCCGTTCGGCCAGATTGATAGCAAACTCAGCCGCAATTACGAGGGCACGGGTTTAGGCCTGTCGTTGACCAAGCAACTCGTTGAAATGCATAGCGGTTCCCTTGATCTGCAAAGCGAGCTCGGCGTCGGAACAACCGTCACCATCAGGTTCCCGGCCCAACTGATTGTGGAAACGGCTATTCAGGCCAGATCGGCCTAGCGCATTTCCATTCTGAAAATGCTCAGATTTTTAGAATTAGAGCAATTTTTCCAGCCACTTAGAATCGCTTCGCGATTCTCATTAATTCGGAATTGCTCTAGCCGCCCTTAGCCGATCACCGCGCCGGGGCGGGTGGCGGGCGTATCGCACCGCGGTCTCAATCGAAAAGTTTGTCGATGTCGTCCTGCGACAGGCCTTGTCCTTCCAACTGCGGACCGTTCAAGAGTTTTTCATCGGCGGATTGTTCCTGGTCCCCTGTCACCTCGATCATGGCGATCTGGTCCTTGCCCCAGATATCAACCAGCGCACTGACCCGCGCCTCGACATAGGTGACGGATTTGACAACCTTGTTGACCCGCTGCCCGGTAATGTCCTGGAACGAGCAGGCTTCGAAAACGTCATTGCCATTGCTGGTGATCTGGTCCAGCAGAGCGATTTGCTCGGGATCAGTGATTTTTTCCCGTAGCACGTCGAGCAATTTTTCGTTGCTTTCCATGGCAGCCATGATGCTGTTGGTGGCCGCGCTCGTGGCCGCGACGACGGCTTCCAATTGTTCGCCCATGCTCTCAAAATGGTCGTCGCCGTCGGCTGACCGGTCAATAGCCGCGATCTCTTCCCTGACCCGTTGGATGTATCGCATCAGGCCATCAAGTTCTTCTTTCAATCCATCCATCGAAAATTCCATCCTGTAAAGATATGGAGCACCTGCCCTGACTTTACTGTCCCCGGCAAACTGCCTGCACCCTTTCCCCTATACGCGTAAAAGGTAAACGACAGATGGACAACAACAGCCGGGGAATTTCCCTAACATCCAACACCGGCATGCCGTCCGGCACGGAACGGAGCCAGCCAGACGGCCAGGCGGCAAGCCGCTGAAATCAGCATTTGCCCCAAGCGCTATCTTTAAGAGTCTGAACGCATATTTACTTCGAACGCGCTCTATGCCGCCGCCAGGGCCTGGGCCGTGGCCAGATCAACCTTGTCATCGCTTAACAGGGCCGCGACGGCCGCCGTATCGTCATCTTCGATGGCCAGGGGGTCGCCGGCGCGCAGCCGGTGGTCCATCACCATGCGGGCCAGGATCAGGCGGCGGGCGTCTTCCCCCATTGCGCCCAGCCTGGCGCCCTCGGTCGCCAGCAACACAGCCGAGGCGACATGATAAAGGGCATCCGCCGCCTTGCGGGCCATGGGTTCGTTACCGGTCAGGGCGACTTGTTCGGCAAAGGCCACGGCGCGGTCGACTGTGCTGTCCAGCTCGCCCCTGAACTGGCCCGGCAGGCCCTGGGTTTCCGCCAGCATATCATGCAGCGCCTCGGCCAGATTGATGTGGGCGCCAACCTTGGCAATGGCCCGCTTGGTCACATCCAGGGCGTTGATGCTCGAGGTGCCTTCCCACAAGACACCCGTATGAGCATCGCGCACCAGCTTGGGGTTGATCCAGTCTTCGATAAAGCCGTTGCCGCCCCGCACTTCCATCGCGCCCGTCGCCACCTTGATGTTGTCGCGGCAGGAGCGGAACTTCAACAGCGGGGTCAGGATACGGGCCAGTTTCTCGGCCCGCTCGTCGCCGGCATCCGCCAGATCCAACTGCCGGCCCACGAACAGGGCCATGGACAGCACCTGTTCCGTGGGGACCATCAATTTCATCAACTGGCGGCGCAACAATGGCTTGTCGATAATTTTTTCGCCAAAGGCGATGCGGTTGCGCGCCACCACCATTGCCTCATTCAAGCAGCGGCGCATCATGGCCGCGGCGCGGACGCCGTGGGACAGGCGTGACATGTTGACCTGATCCATCATCATCTTCAGGCCATTATTGACGCCGGGGCCCACCTCGCCCAAAGGATAGGCGATGGCGCCATCGAAAATGATCTCGCCCGAGGCCATGGACTTGGTGCCCAGCTTGTTCTTCAGGCGCACGATGCGGTAGCCGTTGCGGCTGCCGTCATCCAGATGCCGGGGCAGGGCAAACAGCGCCAGGCCATTATTGCCATTCACCGCGCCTTCCGGGCGGGCCAGCAACAAGGCCACATCGCCATCGGCGCAGGAACAGAACCACTTTTCGCCATACAGGCGCCAATTGCCGTCCTCAAGGCGGGCTTCCAGTTCAAGGCTGGAGACGTCGGAGCCGCCGGTTTTTTCGGTCATGAACTGGGCGCTTTTCAGGATCTTGCTCATATCCTGGCTGGTCATGCCGGGCAGGAATTTCTGCTTTATCTCATCGCTGCCATAGCGTTCGACCAGCAAAGTAGAGGTATCGGTGACCGAGATTGGGCACATCAGGCCAAATTCGCCCTGCACGAACAGATATTGGAAGACATACTTGGCAAGCGCCGGCACCACGCCTTTCCAGCCCAGCACACCGGGCTTGCGCGACATGCAATGGATGCCGAAATCGCCATAGCCGATCTGCTCCATCTCGCGATAGGCAGGGTGGAATTCGATCCATTCCTCGTCCACGCCCCTGGGATTGCGGGCATGCAGGATGGGTTCATGGCGGTCGGCCAGCCGGGACAGTTCGTCCAAACGGCCACCGGCAATTTCCCCCAGGCGGCGGTAATGGGGCAGCATGTGATCGCGCAGGCCGTCATCCATGTAAAGCTTCAGCAGACCCTGCAGGCTTTGATCCAGATCGAAAAAATTCATGCCCTGACAGTCGGGCGCCACCCAATCGTTGGTATCCATGGCCTCGATCTTCGCCGCCAATGCCCCATTGTTCATCTCGATCTCCCCAAGCTTAAATTTATCAATGGGGCAATGTGGGCCAGGGTGAAGCGCTTGACAAACGATAAGAACAGGGCTTTTGATTGATTATTTATCAATCAAAGATCCTATCATATGCCCACAATTCCCTCTACCAGTGCCCTTTTATCTTTCCGCGCCGCCGCGCGCCATTTGAGTTTTCTGCAAGCGGCGCAGGAACGCAACGTCACCCCCGGCGCCATCAGCCGGCAGATCCAGAGCCTTGAGGAATTACTGGGCACGCGCCTGTTCCAACGCCGGCACAAGCGGGTTGAACTGACCCCCCAGGGCCGGGACTATCTGGCGGAAATCACCACCCCGCTGGATCACCTCGCCGCTGCCACGGCCCGCATCCAGGGCGAACAAAGCAGCGGCGCCATTTCCATCTGCGCCTATCCCACCTTTGCCATCCGCTGGTTATTGCCACGCTGGGGCCGCTTCTATGACCGCCACCCGGAGGTCGATGTCCGTCTGACCACATCCCTGAATCCGGTGGACTTCCGCCGGGATGATTATGACCTGGCCATTCTTGTACTGGCGGACGGCGCCCAGGCGCCCGGACTGGAATCCCACGAATTTCTATCCGTCGATACCTTTCCGGTCTGCAGCCCCGCCCTGGCCAGGAACATCCACCAGCCGGCCGATCTGGCAGGGCACACCCTGCTGCACAGCGCCCCCCGTCCCACGGATTGGCGGCGCTGGCTGACGGCGGCGGGCCTGCCCACCCTGAACGGCGCCAGGGATCTGCGTTTTGAAAGCCTGAACCTAGCTATTCAGGCGGCCATAGAAGGCATCGGCGTGGCCATCGGCATCGAGGCGCTATTGCACGGCGACCTGCAACAGGGACGTCTGGTGCGGCTGTTCGCGATGGAACGCCGCTCCGATCATCCCTTCCGGATCGTCTACCCAGCCGGCAAGGCGCAGGATGCCCGCCTGATCGCCTTTCGCGACTGGCTGTTGGAAGAAGCGGCAACGGTCAAATTATAGCGCCAGGCCATCCAGGAAGCCCCGCATCGCCTGATTAAAGGCGGCGGGCTGATCCATGTTGGCCTCGTGACCGGCGCCATCGATGACGACCTTTTGCGCAGCCGCTATCTTGCCGGCCATATAGTCGGTGGCGGCATGAAACTTGACGTCCTCGGAGCCGACCAGAACCAGGGTCGGCACGGTGATCGACGGCAGACTTTGGATCATTTTGTCATCGAACTGGGCCAGCATGCCACGGGCGGCATGGGCCAGGCCGGTGGCGTCGCGGTGACCGGCTATGCGCAGGGCCGGGGCATCGCCCAGCGCGTCCAGGCCCTCTGCTTCAAAGCTGGCGGCGCGGCCATGCGCGGTTTCGTTCCAGGCATCCCGCGCGGCGTCCTTCTTGAAACCAGGGCCGGTGTCGAACAGCATCAACCCGGCGGTGCGGTCCGGATGATACAGATGAAATGCCAACGAGGCGCAACCGCCCAGGGATAGGCCCCCGATTACCGCCCTTTGCAGGCCGCAGGCATCCAGAATAGCTGCCATATCGGCGACGCTATGGGCCTCGGAATAGGCGGCCGGATCGTCAGGATAGTCGCTTTGCCCGTGGCCCCGCATGTCCCAGGTCATCACCCGATAGCGGTCCTGCAGGGCGGCGATTTGTTCCCGCCACATGGTGGACGAGGCGCTGAAACCATGGCTCAACAATACGCCGGGGCCGGTCCCGTGATCCTCGAAATAAACGCGCACGCCATCACGCTCGATATAGGCCATGTTTTGCTCTCCCAATCCGTACAAAGTCAGCGTCAGGCTACCCCGCTAGCGATTGCTGTCAAGCACCCCCCAACGTCACATCGTTCATCACATCATAAGCTGGCCGTCATCGACCGGTATCAACGTCCCGGTCATGTAATCCGATTGGCCGGAGGCCAACAGCAGCAACAAACCGTCCATGACCTCCGGCGTGCCGATGCGGCGGCGGGGCATGGCCTCTATCATGCCGCGCCCGGCGGGTGTCTGCCAAAGATCCACATTCATTTCCGTTTCAATATAACCGGGACAGATCGCATTGACCTGGATGTCATGACGGGCCCATTCCAGGGCCAATTGTCTGGTCATCTGGCCAATAGCGGCCTTAGACATGGCATAAAGCGCCAATTTACCAATCACCCGCAGCGCCATCATCGACGAGATATTGATGATTTTTCCGCCCTGGCCGCGCTTGATCATCCCCCGCCCCACGGCCTGGGCCAGGAAAAAAGGCCCTTTCACATTGGTTTCCTGGACGTAGTCATAGTCTTCCGTGGTGAAATCCTCGGGGCGTTTGACGACGGACACACCGGCGTTGTTGACCAGAATATCGATCGGGCCCATGGCCGCCTCGACCGCGCCGACCACGCCGTCAATAGCAGCGGTATCGCGCACATCCAGCGCGAATGGTGCGGCCTGGCCGCCGGCGCCGTTGATTTGCGCCGCCAGCGCTTCCAGACGGTCGACGCGCCGCGCCGTGACGGCAACCTTTGCCCCGGCCCCCGCCAGGGCCAATGCCGCCTGCTGTCCCAGGCCGGACGACGCGCCGGTCACCAAGGCCACTTTGCCGACTAGTTTATAGGTATCGCCCGCCATTTTCCGTCCTCGCCAAACCATGGAAATCACCTTAGCCGTCGCCGCCAATGTGGCCCGAAGCAGCGGTCAATACAACAGAACAAGACGCTGTGTGAAAGGCCCCTCCGTCAACAGGTTATTAACCGTCGCGGGCTATACTTTTCCCACAGAGGGAGATATTGCCAATGCACGCGAGCGCGCGGGTTCTACTTTACAGTGACACCAAAGATGCTGGAGGGCTGGCCGGCAGGCTTGCCCAGCATGGCTTTGAGCCGTTGCCAGCCAATTCGCGGGATGATGCCTTGCGTATCGTCACGGGTCGTTATCCCGATATCGCCATCGTGGATGCGGCCAAGGACGTGGAAAGCGCACGCTTCCGCCAGGATCTACTGGACTTGCGCCCGGACGGCGGCATCCCGACGATCGTCATTGGCGCGGCGGATGAAACGTCCGAGGACTCCCTGCAAATCGAATTCCTGCCCGCGGTGTTTCGAGACGCCGAACTATTTTCCCGGCTTGAAACCCTGGCCCGCCTGGTAACCATGCAGGGTGAACTGGCCCTACGGTCGGAAACATCAGAGATCTTTGGCCTGGAAGTTCCCACCCATGTCGTGCCGGCGGCCGAGGTCGCTAATTCCCGTATCCTGGTGATCGCCAGCGACGAGGCCATGCAGCGGACGGTCATCGATATGATCGCGCCCATTGCCACGGCCGAAGGGGTTAGCCAGCCCTATGAGGCGATCGAGCGTCTGTTGCAGGATCCCTTTGACGCCGTCGTGGCGGTGCCTGCCGACGACGCCGAGGGGCTATTGGATTTCTGCCGAAATCTGCGCAACCATACCAATCTGTTCAACATGCCACTGCTGGTCCTGAGCAGCGGCGATGACACCGCGGCGGACGACCAGGCCTATGCAGCCGGTGTCTCGGACGTTCTGAACCTGGATAAGGGCGCATCGCGTCTGCTGTCCCGGCTGGATCATCTGGTCCGCCAACAGCGCTATCGCCAGGCCATGCAGGAGGTCTATCGTGAAGGCCGCCACAATTCCGCCACCGACGCCCTGACCGGGCTGTTCAGCCATGGCTATTTGCATACCCATTTGCAAAAACAGATCACGGAATGTGAAAGCCGCGAAAAGGATCTGGCCATCGGCTTCTTCGATATCAGTGACATGACCGGCATCAACGGTGAATACGGCTATGCCGCCGGCGACCAGTTGTTGCGTCAGATCGGCGGCGCCATCGGCAGTCTGGTCCGGGCCGAGGATTTGCCGGCCCGTTTCGGCGGCGACAAATTCTGCATCGTCCTGCCCGACAGCACCCAGGAGTCCGCGCACCCCGTACTGAACCGCATTGCCGGTGTGATAAATCTCACTGAATTCGCAATCGGAAATGATAGCGAACCAGTTAAAGTTCATCTGCAAACCGGCTGCGCGGCGGTACAGGCCAATGACAGCGCGGAACGCCTGATCGCCAGGGCACGGGCGAATATCTACCACCGATAACCCGCATTCGGGCCGGAACGTCGACCTGATTTTTGGCAAAGGGCCTTAACGTTCGCCAAAAGGGCGCGTATCATGCGGAAATGATTCACGTTGATATCATTTCAGATACGGTTTGTCCGTGGTGCTACATCGGCAAGCGGCGGTTCGAACAGGCCCTTGCCCTGCGCCCCAATTATGAATTCCAGATCGGTTGGCGGCCGTTTCAATTGAATCCGGACATGCCCGCCGCCGGCATGCCGCGGCAGGAATATCTGAAGGCGAAATTCGGCGGCGTCGAACGGGCGGACCGGGTTTACGAAGCGGTCAGCATGGCCGGCGAGGAGGCCGGTCTTACATTCGATTTCCGCGGCATTCCCCAACAGCCCAACACTTTCGATTCACACCGGCTGGTGCGCTGGTCGGAAACCGCCGGGGTACAGGATGCCGTTGTCGAGGCATTGTTTCGGCGCTATTTCATCGACCAGGTAGACGTGGGCGATCAGGCGGTCTTGGTCGAGATTGCGATAAGTTGTGGCATGGACGGTGGCCTGGTGCGTGAATTGTTCGAAAAAGATGCCGACCGCGATCTGGTCATGGCCGAAGAAGGCATCGCCCGGCGCATGGGCATCAATGGCGTGCCCTGCTTTGTGATCGATCACAAATACGCCATATCCGGGGCGCAGGAACCCTCGGTCCTGGCCCATGTCTTCGATCTGACCCTGCAAGACAAGGTGCCCGATAACATCGGCGCCGCCAAGCCTCTAGAGACCCCTCTCGAGTCCCCTCAGGATGCTGGGGATGTTGGGGATGCCGGCGCTGATTGAGCCAGCCTGGCCAATTGCCTGACCAGATAATTCGCCCCCTTTAGACGGTCCGCCGCCGCTTCCCATTGCCTTTGATAGACCAGCTTATGGTCCGGGCGCAGCTTGGCCGTCCCCTTGTTATCGTTGATGAATTCCACCAGACCGGCGGGATTGGCGAATCTATCATTGTGGAAAACCACGCTGGCCCCGCCCGGCCCGGCATCCAGCTTGGCCACATTCGCGGTGCGGCACAGGCGTTTGATGCTGACAATGGCCAGCAGATTTTCGACCTCTTCGGGCAGAACGCCAAAGCGGTCGATCAATTCGGCGGCAAAGGCATCAATCTCCGCCTCGTCCGCCAAATGGGCCAGACGGCGGTACAGGCCCAGGCGAACGTCAAGGTCGGCAACGAAATGATCCGGGATCAGGACGGCGGTGCCCAAATTAATCTGCGGCGACCAGTCCTGGCCGTCCGTGTTCAGCTCTCCCGCCGCGCCGCTCCGCGCGGTCGCCAGCGCCTCTTCCAGCATTTGGTTATAGAGTTCGAAGCCGACTTCGCGGATATGACCGGACTGTTCCTCGCCCAATAAATTACCGGCGCCGCGAAGATCCAGATCGTGACTGGCCAGGCTGAACCCGGCGCCCAGGGAATCCAGGGATTGCAGCACCTTCAGGCGTTTTTCCGCCGCCTCGGTCGGACGCGCCCGGGGCGGCAGGGTGAAATAGGCATAGGCGCGAACCTTGGAGCGTCCGATCCGGCCGCGCAGCTGGTACAGTTGCGAGAGGCCAAAGCGGTCGGCGCGGTGTACGATCAGGGTATTGGCGGTGGGGATATCCAGGCCGGATTCAATGATCGTCGTGGACAGCAGAACATCATAGGCGCCGTCGTAAAAGGCGCTCATCACATCCTCCAACTGGCGCGGCGCCATGCGGCCATGGGCGGTGACAAACTTAATCTCCGGTATCTGGCTGCGCAGATATTCCTCCGCCTCGGGTAAATCCAGAATGCGGGGGCAGACATAAAAGCTTTGCCCGCCCCGGTAATGTTCACGCATGATCGCCTCGCGCGTCACCACCGGATCGAATGGCATGACAAAGGTGCGCACGGCCAGGCGGTCCACGGGCGGTGTCGCGATCAGGCTCAATTCCTTGACGCCGGAGAACGCCATTTGCAGGGTGCGCGGGATCGGCGTGGCGGTCAGGGTCAACACATGAACGTCGCTGCGCAATTGTTTTAGCTGTTCCTTGTGGGCGACCCCGAAATGCTGTTCCTCATCGATCACCAAAAGGCTCAGATTGCGGAAGCTGATTTTTTTACCCAACAAGGCATGGGTGCCGATCACGATATCCACCTGACCGTTGTCCATACCGTCGCGGGTGGTCGCCGCATCCGCCGGGCTGACCAGACGGGATAGCTGACGGATCTTTACGGGCAAGCCGGCAAAACGTTCAGTGAAAGTCTTGAAATGCTGCCGGCACAACAAGGTGGTCGGCGTCACGATGGCAACCTGCCCGCCGTTCATGACGGTGGCGAAGGCAGCGCGCAGGGCCACTTCGGTCTTGCCGAACCCCACATCGCCACACACCAGGCGATCCATCGGCGTACCGCGCAGCAAATCGCCGAAAATATCCTCGATCGCGCTTAATTGATCTTCCGTCTCTTCATAGGGGAAACGGGCGCAAAATTCCTCATACAGGCCTTCCGGCCGTTCAACGGCCGGCGCCGTGCGCAAAACCCGTTCCGCCGCCACCTTGATCAGTTGATCGGCCATGTCGCGGATATGCTTTTTCAGCTTGGCTTTTCGGGCCTGCCAGGCCGCCCCGCCCAAACGGTCGAGAGCGACGCCGGCATCTTCCGAGCCATAGCGGGACAGCAACTCGATATTTTCCGCCGGCAGGAACAGCTTGTCATTGCCGTTGTAATGCAGCTCCAGACAATCATGCGGGGCGCCGCCAACATCGATGGTTTGCAGACCCACATAGCGGCCGATGCCGTGTTCCACATGCACCACCAGATCGCCTTCGGAAAGCTGGCTTTGCTCGGTCAGGAACTCTTCCGCCCGCCGGCTGCGCCGCCGCCGGGCCAGACGGTCGCCCAGCACATCGGTTTCCGAGATGATGGCCAGATCCGCCGTCTCCACGCCCTGTTCCAGGCTGAGCACCACCATCGCCGGTACACTTGGCGGCAGCGCCATGACGGCCGGCCAATGTTCGACGCGCTGGACCCCGTCAATGTCGTGATCATGCAGCAGCAGGGCCATGCGTTCCGCCGAGCCCTGGCTGAAGGCGGCGAAAACCACGCGCCGGCCCGCCCGGCGCTGTACGTTCACATGGCCGCGCAGGGCATCCAGGACATTGACCTCCGCCTGAGCCCGCTCGGCGGCGAAGCTGCGGCCCTGGCGGCCGGCGAAATCGATGACCTGGGCGCTTTCCGGTGCGGCAAAGGGCGAAAATATGCCGCCTTTCCGCTCCGCCAGCGCCGCATCCCAGGCCGTGGCGTCCAGGAACAGCTGTCCCGGCGGTATCGGTTTGTAGGACGGCGCGCCGCCATAAGGGTTCTTCTGGGCCTCGATACGGGCCTGATAATAATCCTCTATCTGGGCCAGACGGTCGTCGCGGGCTTCCAGGCACAAATGATCCAGGGTGACCGCGCCCGCGTCCACATAGTCGAACACCGTCTCCAGCCCATCGTGAAACAGCGGCAGCCAATGTTCCATCCCCGCATGCCGCCGGCCTTCCGAGATCGAGGCATACAACGGATCGTCGTCGGTTACGGCGCCAAACAATGCGCGGTAGCCCTGACGAAAGCGGGCCGTGGTTTCCTCGGTCAACTGCACTTCCGAGACCGGCACCAGATCCACCGCTTGGCCGGTGCCGATGGTGATCTGGGTCAGAGGATCGAACAGGCGCACGCTTTCCAGGGTATCGCCGAAAAAATCCAGCCGCACCGGGGTCTCGGCCCCGGCGGGGAAAATATCGACAATGCCGCCACGGGTGGCGAATTCACCCGGTTCCATCACCGTGCCGCTGCGGCTGTAACCATTGCGGACCAGAAATTCCAGCAACGCCGCCACCTCGACCACCGCCCCGATCCCGGCCTGAAAAGCCGCACCTTGGATAGAGCGGCGCGGCGGCAGGCGCTGCAGGGAGGCATTGACCGTGGTCAGCAGAATGGCCGGCGCCTTGGGCGGCGGCTGGCCCACCAGACGGGCCAGGGTGCTCATGCGGGTGGCGGAGATTTCGGCGTTGGGCGAGACCCGGTCGTAGGGCAAGGTGTCCCAGGCGGGCAGCCGCAGGATGTGGGTGCCCGGCGCGAAAAAGCCGATGCCCTCGGCCAGGCTGGCCATGCGTCCCTCGTCCCGGGCGATGTGCACCAGCCACCCCGGCGCGCCCTGGGCCAGTTCCGCCAGGGCTAACGCATCCAGGCCCTCGGGCATCCCGGTGAGTTCGAATCTGGATCTTCCAGATAATATTTTATCTTTATAATTCAATTCACTATGGCACTAATTTAAAGTCTAAAATCATCCGCATAATATGATGATCATGCTCCGGCGGCACCGTTTCCCGGCCGGCCAGCCAGGCATAAATATCGTGCTCGTTCTCGTCCAGGATGGCTTCGTACAAGGCCATTTCAGCCTCGCTCATGGCCGGCAAATGGCGCTCGGCGAATTGCCCCAGAACCAGATCCAGTTCCTTGGTGCCCCGGTGCCAGCTATGATAGCGCAAACGCTTGCGCCGAATTTCCAGATCTTCCTGCATCGCTATCCACCCCTTCCGCCACAGGATATAACTTACCCTTCGAATTCACGCTAGCGTTGGAGCGTCATGCGACCAGAAATACTATTTCCGCTGTTCAAGCCGGTCACCGCACTGAAAGGCGTCGGGCCGCGCCTGGGCAAATTGATCGAGAAACTGGCCGGCGGCCGGTTGGTGGATTTATGCTGGCATCTGCCCACCGGGCTGATCGACCGCCGCTTTCGCCCCAACGTGGCCGATGCCCCCGACGGCGCCGTAGTGACCCTGACCGTCACCGTGGACGAGCATCACCCCCCTTCCAACCGCCGCCTGCCCTACAAGGTGCTGTGCAGCGATCAGAGCGGCACGGTCAGCCTGGTGTTCTTCAATGCCAAGGAAGACTATCTGCACCAGCTCCTGCCCCTGGGCGCCACCCGGATCGTCTCGGGCCGGGTCGGCCATTACGGCGCCGAAATTCAGATGCCCCATCCCGACCATATGCTGGCGGTGGAGAAAGAGGCCGAATTGCCCCTGGTGGAGGCAACCTATCCCCTGACCGCGGGCCTGACCGCCAAGCCCTTGCACCGGGCCATCCATGGTGCCCTGGAACAGACGCCGGAACTGGCGGAATGGCAGGATCCGGCCTGGCTGGCGCGGGAAAAATGGCTGCCCTGGCGGCCGGCCCTGCTGGCGGCCCACGCACCGGGCAGCCAAGACGCGTTGCAGCCCGGCGATCCCGCCCGCCGCCGCCTGGCCTATGACGAATTGCTGGCCAATCAACTGGCCCTGGCCATGATCCGCGCCGCCAACCGGGGCCGTGCGGGCCGCGCCATCGTCGGTGATGGCCGCCTGCGCCAGGCCCTGGCAACCGCCCTGCCCTATAAACTGACCCAGGGGCAGGAACAGGTGCTGGGCGAAATCCAAGCCGACATGGCCGTGCAACAACGCATGTTGCGCCTGTTGCAGGGGGATGTGGGCAGCGGCAAGACCATTGTCGCCCTGCTGGCCATGCTGGGGGCGGTGGAAACCGGCGCCCAGGCGGCCTTTATGGTGCCCACGGAAATTCTCGCCCGGCAGCATTTCGATACCCTGACTGCGTTGTGCCGGGATCTGCCGGTCCGCATTCAGGTTCTGACCGGGCGCAGCAAGGGGCGGCCACGGCAAGCCCTGCTGAGCGATCTGGCTGACGGCCAAATCGACATCCTGATCGGCACCCATGCGCTGTTTACCGGCGATGTGATCTTTCACGATCTGGCCCTGACGGTGATCGACGAACAGCATCGTTTCGGGGTGCATCAGCGGTTGAACCTGGGCGACAAGGGCGTCGCGGCGGATATTCTGGTGATGACGGCAACGCCGATCCCCCGCACGTTGAGCCTGACCGTCTATGGCGATATGGATATTTCCCTGCTGCAGGGCAAACCGCCCGGCCGGCAGCCGGTGGATACCCGCGCCATGCCGCTGTCCCGCCTGGACGAGGTGGTGGCAGGCGTACAACGCGCCATCAATCAGGGCGCGCGGGCCTTTTGGGTCTGCCCGTTGGTGGAGGAGAACGACCTGCTGGACATGGCGGCGGCAGAGGAACGCCACGCCACCCTGGCCAGGCTATTCGGGCCGGAACGGGTGGGTCTGATCCATGGCCGTATGAAGGCCAAGGAGAAAGACCTGGCCATGGAGGCCTTTGTCGCCGGCCGGACCCAGGTGCTGGTGGCCACCACGGTGATCGAGGTGGGCGTCGATGTGCCCGAGGCGACGATCATGGCGGTGGAACACGCCGAACGTTTCGGCCTGGCGCAACTGCACCAGTTGCGCGGCCGGGTGGGCCGGGGCGGGCAGAAAAGCCATTGTCTGTTGTTGTATGCCGAGCCTTTGGGGGAAAACGCCCGCGCCCGCATCGCCATCATGCGCGAGACCGAGGACGGCTTTCGCATCGCCGAGGAAGATTTGCGCCTGCGCGGCACCGGCGAACTGCTGGGCACCCGGCAAAGCGGCTTTCCCGAATTCCGCCTGGCCGACGCAATGGCCCATCAGGATCTGATGGAAGTAGCCCGGGACGACGCCCAATTAATCCTGACCCGCGACCCCCACCTGGAAACCGAGCGCGGCCAGGCGTTGCGGGCGCTGCTGTACCTGTTCGAACGAGACGCGGCGGTAAAGCTGTTGCGGTCTGGTTGAAGGCAAAAAGCAAGACCTGAGCCTAACCGTTTATCTCTCCAGTCCCATACGACACCATTAAGACTATCTTTCCGAAATCTATGTAATTCATAGATGTGGCGCGCAAAATTTCGCGTACCGGGCGCCGGTTTGTCCGGCGCGGGTTTATTTTGGGCTTTCGTTCGTGCAAAACAACGCGACAAGTCGGAGTATTCGTTACGTGATGGCCAGCAAGCGCAATGAGGACAGGCGGAAGAATGGCCCGCGCCACGAAACCGGCAGGATAAAGTTTTCCACGGCCGAATTCGCGATCCCCGCCAACGAACATCTGTTTCGCGTCTCGGAGGCTTCGAAACAACGCATTTCCGTCCTAGCCCTCTGCGCCCTGGCGATCATTTTGGCGGCGACATTCCAGTTGGCGCTCGGCCTGCAAAATGACGCTCAAACCCCGGCAATTATGTTTTTCCGTGGCACGAACATTGTTCTGGTGCTAGCCATGATCGTCCTGGCGCTGCGCAAAGCGGATTATCGCGCGCTGGATTACGCTTTATTGCTGTTTGCCGCATCATCCGTGCTCCAAACCGTCGTGTTGCAAGAGATCGCTGATCCGGAAAAAATTGGTCTGTTGGGCCGCAACCTGGCGGTCATCGTCATCGGACACACCTTGCTGCCGACGCGGTTGGTATTTTCCAATTTCGTAATGACCGTGATGGCGGTTGTCAGCCTGATTCAAATCGTTGTTTTCCAGCAATTTGGCCTGAATGAAAAATTTGGACTTGGCGCCCTTGTCGTATCCCTGACGGTGATTGGGATTGTCACCAGATGGCAGCGTGAAGTCGCCAATCGCCGCCGCTATCGCGCCACGCGCGAACGCAACAATCTGGTGGCGGCCTTACGCGACAGCGAAAGCAGAATGCGTCTGGTTACCGACAATGTGCCCGCCTTCATCGCCTATGTTGATAAAGAGCAGAAATTGCGTTTCACCAACCAGACCGGGGTGGACTGGTACCAGGCCGGCCGGGGGGAGGTGATTGGCGCCACCCTTGGCGACCTGCTTGGCAACAATTATGCCGACGCCCGGAGCCATATTGAAGCGGCCCTGCAGGGGGAGCCGGTCCGTTTTGAGCAGGTTCAGGTTTATCCGGATGGCAAGACGAGAACCGTTGATATTCACTATTTGCCGCACAAAAATGAGGCTGGCGACGTGTTGGGGTTTTTTGCTCAAACCTTCGACGTTACCGATATCAAGCAGTCCGAGTTGGAACTGGATCAGGCCAGGCGGGCGGCGGAGACGGCCAATAAATCCAAGTCTTTATTCCTGGCCAATATGAGCCATGAACTGCGCACGCCCTTGAACGCGGTCATTGGCTTTTCCAATGCCATGCGGTCGGGTCTGACGGGGAAACTGCAAGATAAACAAATGGAGTATTTGCTGGATATCTCCACCTCGGGCGAACATCTGTTGTCACTTATCAACGATCTGCTGGATTTTGCCAAAATCGAGGCCGGGAAACTGGAACCCGTTCCCGAGGAAATCGATGTCGACCACCAGATCACCGGCTCTCTCCCCCTGGTCAGGGAGCAAGCGGAACTTAAAAATATCGAGCTGCTGCATCAGCAGACGGATGCGGCGCTCGTCCTCAATGCAGACCCCCGCATGGTCCGCCAGATGCTGGTCAACCTATTGTCGAACGCCGTCAAATTCTCGCCCAGAGACAGCGTCGTCACAATCTCGACTTCGACGTCCACGGCGGAAGAGATCCATATCACCGTGCGTGATACAGGCGTGGGCATGGCCCCTGACGAAATCCCCAAGGCCATCGAAGCGTTCGAGCAAACCGCCAGCGGCATTAACGCCGGCGGTACGGGCCTTGGCCTGCCCCTGGTCAATAAGATGATGGCGTTGCACAACGGTTCCCTGCAAATCGAGAGCGCCGAAGGTGAAGGCACGGCGGTTTCATTGCGCTTTCCCGCGTATCGTATCCTGGATCAAGCCGCCGGACTTTAAGCGACGCCGGGGGCCGCCCCGGATGTTCTTAGGGCGGCTGTTTGCATGTCGATCAAGTCCTCCACGAAGACATCCCTGGCGGGGCGGTTCGGGCGCTGGCGCTGGCCGAGGCTGTCGCGCTCGCGGTCTGCCAGGGCATAGACGACGGCCCTGAAGACGATGCCCATACGTTCTCGGAATAGGGGCTCCGGCATCCCCGGCAGCAGCCCACGCGCCATTTCCGCGACCTGCTGCAGGCTTTCATCCCAGCGGCCGCGGGCCAGGTGGGCGATGTCGATTTCGGCGCTGGCGTAGGCCTGGGCCAGAAACCTGACGTAGTTGCCGCCATTGTTGCCATCACGACCCCCCTCGGATTGGGCCGCCAGAGGGCGGACATAGCTGGCGACGATATCGCGCAGGCTGATTTCGCCAGCCGCTGCCCGTAATTGTTCCAGCAATGCCAGGCGGCGGCGGTTGATCACCGACATGCGCCGCTCCACCACCGCCTCGATCACCGCATCGCGGGAGCCGAAATAATAATGGATGGACGAGGTGTTCAATTGCCCCGCCTCGCGGTTGATCAGCCGCATGGAAACGGCGTCGATCCCGCGTTCGGCGAACAGCCGTTCGGCCGTCTCGATCAACCGCTGCCGGGTTTCCGAGTGGCCGGGTTCTGCGGGTCTGGCTTCCGTAGATTTAGCTTCCGTGGTTTTGGCTTTGCCCGTCATGGCGAGACAAAAACATGCTTGACCTGTTAAAGCAACTGATTTAATAAAGCGGATGCTTTAGTTACTTATGGGGAGCCCACCATGACATCTGCCGCCGCCCAGCCACAAACCGGGAGTTTGGATATCCGTCCCGTATCGGGGGCGCTTGGCGCCGAAATCCATGGCGTTGATCTGGCCGGGGAAACCGATCCGGCGATCTGGGACGCACTGCGTTCGGCCATCGCCGAGCATGGGGTGATATTCTTTCGCGATCAGGCGCTGACGCCGGCGCAGCATATCGCCATGGCCGAACAATTCGCGCCGATCAACATCAACCGCTTTTTTACCCATGCCGAGGACTATCCGCAGATCGCCGAAGTCCGCAAGGAGCCGGAACAAAAAAACAACATCGGCGGCGGCTGGCATACGGATCACAGCTATGACATAGCACCCGCATTCGGTTCCATCCTGCTGGCGCGGGAAGTGCCGGCGCAGGGTGGCGATACGCAGTTCGCCGACCTGGCCCTGGCCTATGACAAGCTGTCGGAAGGCTTGAAAGCAACCCTGAAAACCCTGTCCGCCGTGCATTCCAGCCGGCATGTATTCGGCAAGGCAGCCGTTCGGCCCGATGATCTGACATCGCGCATCGGCAATGCCGACGCCGCCACCCAGGACGCCATTCATCCAATGGTCATTCGGCATCCGGAAAGCGGGCGCCAGGTTTTGTTCGTCAACCCGGGCTTTACCCTGCGCATCGACGGGTGGACGGCGGAGGAAAGCAAACCGTTGCTCGACTACCTCTATGAACACGCGAAACGGCCCGAGTTCACCTGCCGGTTCCGCTGGGCAAATGGCTCAATCGCTTTTTGGGACAATCGCCGGACCTGGCACCAGGCCATCAATGACTATGACGGCGTGCGCCGGCTGATGCACCGCATCACGCTCGAGGGCGTGCCCATATCCGCATAAGCCGGATCGCGGGGGCGGCCACCGCATAGTACCGCCCCCTGCCATCCCCGCCTAATTGCCGGCTGGCTTACCAGGCCACGTGTTTCAGGGCTTCGGCGCGGCCCACCACCATGTGATGCACCTCGTCGGGGCCATCGGCAAAGCGCAGGTGGCGCTGATGGTGGTACATGTCGGGCAGCGGCGACCAGTGCGAGATGCCCATGGCGCCGTGCATCTGCATGGCCTGATCGATAATCAGGCAGACTTTTTCGGGCACCATGGCCTTCACGGCGCTGACATAGACGCGGGCTTCTCTGTTGCCCAAAACGTCCATCGCCTTGGCCGCCTGCAGCACCATCAGGCGCATGGCATCGATTTCGATGCGGGCGCGCGAGATAACCTCGACATTCTTGCCCAGTTTCAGCAGGGTTCTGCCAAAGGCCTGCCGGCTGCCGGCCCGCTTGACCATCAGTTCCAGCGCCTTTTCCGCCTGACCAATAGAGCGCATGCAGTGATGAATGCGGCCAGGGCCCAGGCGGACCTGGGAAATCTCAAAGCCACGGCCTTCACCCAACAGCATGTTTTCTTCCGGCACCCGCACATTGTTGAAACGAATGTGCATATGGCCGCGCGGCGCATGGTCCTGGCCAAACACCTTCATGCCTTCCACCATCTCGACGCCGGGGGTGCCGATGGGCACCAGGATTTGCGACTGCTGTTTCGAGGCCGGGGCATCGGGGCTGGTTTTGACCATGGTGATCATGATCTTGCAGCGCGGATCGCCGGCGCCTGAAATATAAAATTTCTCGCCATTGATGACCCATTCGCCATTCTCCAGCACCGCCGAGGTGGCGATGTTTTTGGCATCCGACGAGGCCACGCCGGGCTCTGTCATCGCATAGGCGGAGCGGATCTCGCCATCCAGCAAGGGCTGCAGCCATTTTTCCTTTTGCTCCGGGGTGCCCACCCGCTCCAGCACTTCCATATTGCCGGTATCGGGCGCGCTGCAGTTCAGGCTCTCGGGCGCCAGGGCGTATTTACCCAGTTCAGCGGCGATATAGGCATAGTCGAGATTGCTCAGCCCCTCGCCGGTCTCGGCATCCGGCAGGAAAAAATTCCACAGGCCGGCTGCCTTGGCTTTTGCCTTGGCGCCGTCCAGCAGTTCCAGTTGCCGGGGATGCCAGCTCCAGCGGTCTGCCTTGCCTTCGTTCAGTTCAAAGAATTCTTCGGTAATGGGCGCCACATTTTCTTCGATATGCTTTTTCAGCGCATAAAGCAGTGGGCGCGATTCATCCGACATCGCCAAATTGAATAACTCTTGATCGGGTTCCGACATATTTGATGGCCTCATTTCCATGGTTTCGTTGCTGCGCGATCCTGTGATTGCCAACCGGTATTGTCAACAAGCATCACATTGGCGCGCATCCGCACCAGCCACAAACCGAACAACAGCTTGATTGATCAACGCTTGACGGCCGTAGCCTTAAAGGCGGTGGCCTTAAAGAATGTGTAGCAAAAAACGCCGTCGGCCTCCGCCGTTCTGTACAGATCCCGGATGCCGGCATCAAACGTGGCCGCATCGATGATTTCCGCCGCAAGGGCGGCGTCACGGACACCTTCAATCATGGCGGTAAAGGTATCCCGCGTGAAACCGCTGACAAGCTCGGGTTTGGAGGCGTCGACATAAACCATACGTGGACTGACATCGACGCAATCGAAGCCGGCCTGCTGCAACAGCGGGTACAGCTCTCTGCCGATCAGCGCGTTACCGCCCGCCCGCCGCTGCAATTCGACCTGACAGTGAATGGCGCGCCTGGCCGCCTGGCTGTCGGGATAAAAATAGGCCGAAGCGTGATCCCCCTCGAAGACGGTAATGGTGCCGCCAACCTTGATCAGGCTTTTCAGGGCCTCCAGGGCCTGCGCCGGCCGGGAAAGATGCTCCAAGACGTGACAGACAAACACGTGATCAAAAGATTCTGGTTCAAACCGCAATTCAAAAATGTCCGCGATTTCAAAACCAACGTTATCCAGGCCCGCGGCGCGCACGGCTTTCGCCGCTTCGGCAATTGAATTGGCGGAAATATCGATGGCTGTGAACCTGGCGTCCGGACTGTTGCGGGCAAGGGTAACCGTTTGCGCGCCAATGCCGCAGCCGGCTTCCAAAACCTGGGCGCCCTTTTTGTAATGGGTGCCGCCATGCAGCAACGCGACCAGCACGTCCGCCTGATCCTGCAGCCGCTGCTTTTCTCTCGGGTGGTATCCGTGAACGTAATTCTGGCCCATGCTGACACGCTTTCCTACATCGTGCCCGCCGCCTCGCCGGATTGCAGAGTGGGAGCGTTAGATCAAACAGCCTACAAACGGAAGCTTTTTTCGGCTGATAATTTGATCTATTTCTAGGAGTTAGAGCAACTTGTCTGCGTTCGAATGAACGCAGACAAGTTGCTCTAAGGCGCCGGTTCCATTGCCGGCAAATTGAGAATCTTGGCGAAGCTTTCACCGGCGCCGATACGGCGGTCCCATTCCGCCTCTGCCTTCAGGGTCGCCCGGCAGGCTTCCAGCACGGCGGCCATTTGCCCCCGCGGCACGATGGTAATGCCGTCGTCATCACCGATGACCAGATCGCCGGATTTAACCAGCACCCCGCCGCACGAGACCGGCCCGCCCACATCGCCGACCTCGGCAAAATTGGGTCCGGCGGGCGTCACGGCGCGGGTAAAACAGGGAATGCCATAGTCACGGATTTCGGCTAGATCGCGGATGGCGCCGTCGATCACCAGACCGGCCATACCCCGGCGCACGGCCTCGTTGGTCATGTTGCCGCCCAGCACGGCGTTGTCGGCAAAACCGCCCGCATCCACCACCAGCACGTCGCCCGTACGGGCCAACGAAAGAGCCTGCAACAGGGGCGTGATACCGCCCGCGATGGCGCGCACGGTCAGGGCCTGGCCCAGCATGCGAACGCCGGGCGCGATGGGGCGAATGGCCGCGTCCAGGGTTTTCGCCTTGTTCATGGCGTCGGAGGCGATGGGGCTGCGGATTTCGGCCCAGGGCGCCAGCGCCGATTTACTCAATCGCCGTTTTGGCAGTGAATGCAGATAGATAGCCATTTTTGCTAACCTTCCAGATTATCTGCAGCCTACATCCCCAAAATACGCTTGGCGACGATTTCGTGCTGCACTTCGTTGGAGCCGCCATAGATCGTTGCCTTGCGCTGGTTGAAATAACGTCCGGCGGCGGAGACCGCATAATCCGGCCCGACGGGGGGCACATTGGCGCCATAGTCCAGCACGCTGCGATCAAATGGATTGGCGTAATAGGCCGTGGCCTCGACCGCCAGTTCGCCAACTTCCTGGGTCATTGTGGAGCCCTGACATTTCAGAATGGAGGACGAGGCCCCCACCCGCTGCCCGGCGCCCAGGGCGCTGAGGGTGCGCAGTTCGGTGTATTCCACCGCCCGCGCCGTCACTTCCAGGGCCGCCAGTTTGGCCGCAAAGGCCGGCTCGTCGATCAGCCGGGCGCCATCGCAGCGTTCCTGCTTGGCGATCTCGCGGACCCGTGCCAGACCGCCGTGCAGACCGCCCGCATAGGCATTGCCGCGTTCGAACTCCAACAGGTATTTCGCCACGGTCCAGCCGTCGTTCTCCTTGCCGATACGGTTGGCTTGCGGCACCCGCACATCGCTGAAAAAGACCTGGTTGACCTCCTGCTCCGGCGCCTCTGTTTGGTCCACCAGCACGATCGGCTCCACCTTGATGCCCGGCGTGGTCATATCGATCAGCAGGAAGGTGATGCCTTCCTGGCGCTTGCCTTCCGTCGAGGTGCGGACCAGACAGAAAATCATATCGGCCTTTTGCGCCTGGGTGGTCCAGATTTTCGAACCGTTGACAATATAATCATCGCCGTCGGGTATGGCGCGGGTCTGCAGCGAGGCCAGATCAGAGCCCGAACCCGGCTCGGAATAACCCTGGCACCACCAGACATTGGATTGCAGAATATCGGGCAGGTACTTTTGCTTTTGCTCTTCGGTGCCGAATTCCATGATCACCGGGGCCACCATTTTCAGGCCAAAGGCCAGGGGGCGCAGGGTGCCGGCGCGCAGCATTTCGGTATCGTAGAGATACTTTTGCGTCGCACTCCAACCGGGACCACCCATTTCCACCGGCCAGTTCGGTGCGATCCAGCCCTTTTTATACAGCGCCTTTTGCCAGGCGACATGGTCTTCCTTGTGAATATAGCCGGTCATGGATTTGGCGGTCTTGGCCTTGATCTCGGGCGTATGGTTTTCCGCGATGAAAGCCCGGACCTCGTCACGAAAGGCCAGTTCTTCGGCCGAATATTGAATATCCACGTTGCGTACTCTCTTATTGCCATGCTCATTCCTGGGCACGGTTATAGCGCATTGGATACCGCCTTGTCAGTGTTTGCGCGCGCTCAGCATGGTTTCGCGGTAGGTGATATAGGCGCCGCAGGCAACGATGATGGCGCTGCCGACCCAGGTCCAGGTATCGGGGAATTCGCCAAAGATAAAGAAACCCAACACCACCGCCCCCAGCAACTGGCCATAGGTAAAGGGCGAGACGGCGGAAACCTCGGCCCATTGAAAGGCCTTGACCACGAACAGATGGCCCAGGCCGCCGAACAGCCCCATGGCCGCGAACAACAGCCAATCGAACTGCGCCGTTGCCGCCGGCGTCACCCAGTAAAATGGCCCCACCAGCGAGGTCAGAATAACCCCGAACACAGCGGTGTAGGTGATCGTGGTGGCGGGGCTGTCCTGGCCCGCCAGCTTGCGGGTCATAATCTGATAGATGGAATAGAACGTCGCGCTGCAAACCACCAACAGCTCGGCGCCATGAAACTGGGCGCCCCCCGGCCGAATGATGATCAGGGCGCCGATAAAGCCCACCGCGATTGCACTCCAGCGGCGGGGGCCGACCTTTTCGCCCAGAAACGGCACCGACAACGCCGTGACGATAAAGGGCGCGGTGAAACTGATAGAGGCGGCGGTGGTCAGGGGCAGATAGCTCAAGGCCAGAAAATAAAAGCTGGTGGAGCCCAACAACAGCAACGAGCGCACCACCTGAGCCTTCAGATTTTTGGTGCGAAACAGCCCCAGTCCATGGAAGGGCAGGAAGATTAACAGCATCAGCCCGAAATGGCCCAGATAGCGCATCCAGATCACCTGTTGGATGGCATAGTCCACCTGCAACACCTTGACCGTGGCATTGAGGAACGGAAACAGGGCCACGGCCAGACACATAAAGGCAATGCCGCGCGCGGTGTGGTTCGCTATCATTCTGTCTGGATATCGCCTTGGAGGGGCCGCAGGAATTGTTGCAGCGCAACATATAGCACATTGGACCGCAACAACGGCAATATCTGTTGATCCCCTCCGATTGTCCGTGTTGATATTCCGTATACGGGCCGGTCTTGCTACAGTGACGGCGCGACCGGGGGCACCTGGTTGGGGATGGGGTTTCAGAAAGGGCGGATCATGTTTCAAAGTCTTATCGAGCGTGAAGGCAGGCACCCGAATATTTCCTGGCGGGGGCGCTATGCCGATGCCTGCATCGAATTACGCAGCGATGGCGACAGCCAGTTCCTGCACCTCGACGGCGATGGCGACGGCGACGGCATCCGGGTCAGCGCCCAGGCGCCGGGGCGCGCCATTACTCTGTGCCTGGACGCCAGCGCGGCGGATTGGCGCGAACTCCTGGGGCCCGAGCCCCGGCCCGGCCTGCAATCACTGTCCGCCATGCGCCGCACCGGCCATTTGACGGTCACGGGCGATCTGCTGGCCTTTTATCAAAATCTGATGGCCCTGGAATTGCTGTTTTCCCTCAGCCGCCCACGGCCGGAAAGGGCCATTGCCCCACCTGGCCCCCCAACAATCGAGCCGATCATGGGCCGTTACCTGAACCTGGATTTTCAGGGCCGGCGCCATCGTATTTATTTCGAGGAGGCGGGCCAGGGCATCCCCCTGATCTGTCTGCACACCGCGGGCTCCGATGGCCGCCAGTTCCGCGACATTCTGAACGACGAAGCCATCACCGCCAACTACCGCGTGGTGGTGTTCGATCTGCCCTGGCACGGCAAATCCTCGCCCCCCGTTGGTTTTCAGAACGAAATCTATGAACTGACCACGGACGGCTATGTGGCCATCGTCATGGCGGTGAAGGCGGCGTTGGGCCTGGAAAACCCGGTGGTCATGGGTTGTTCCATCGGCGGGCGGGCGGTGCTGCACCTGGCCCTGCGCCACGGCAAAGATTTTCGCGCCGCGATCGGCCTGCAATCAGCGCTGTATGCGGAGAACAAGATCGATGGCGAGCCCGACGGCATGCGCACCATTCACCGCCCCGACGTGCATGGGCCGGAGATTTCAGGCGCCTTGATGGTCGGGGTGATCGCGCCCCAGTCCCCCGCCGCCGATTGCTGGGAGACCCTGTGGCATTACATGCAGGGCGGCCCCGGCGTCTTCATGGGCGATCTGAACTATTATTTCACCGACGGCGACATGCGCAACGGCCTGGCGGACGGCATCGACACCACGGAATGCCCGGTCTATCTGTTGACCGGGGAATACGATACCTCCGCCACCCCGGAGTTGAGCCGACAGTTGGCGGAACAGATCAACGCCACCGAATTCCAGGTGATGCAAGGCATGGGCCATTTCCCCATGTCAGAAAACCCGCAGGCCTTTCGCGGCTACCTGCTCCCCATGCTGGAAAAAATCAGCGCCCAGGCGTGATTAATTATGGGGACACAATACTTATATCAGTTGATATATGTATTGTGTCCCCATAATTACTCTCAGCGTCCCGGCCACTCCACAGCGCGTTTTTCGATGAAGGCCTTCGCGCCTTCCTTGCGGTCCGCGGAGTTCATGACGCGGGTTTGCACCTCGCCGGTGATGCCGTCGATATCGCCGTAGTCAAGGGAGGCGCCGCGCACCATCAATTCCTTCATGCCCTGCACGGCGACGGGGCTGAGTTCGCAGATCCTGTGGGCGTGCTTTTCGGCCTCGGCCATGAGCTGATCCGCCGGCACGATTTTGTTGATCATGCCCACATCATAGGCCCGTTGCGCGCTGACCCGTTCGGCGAACAGCAATAATTCCGAGGCGATGGCCCAGGGCATGATCTTGGGAAACCAGGCGGCGGGAATGGTGGCGATGCCCCATTGCGGCTCCGGCAGCCAGAACGAGACGTCTTCGGTGGCGATGCGGTAATCGGCGTCCAGGGCGATCCACATTCCATAGCCGACCACGTGGCTGTGCAGGGCGGCGATGATCGGCTTGTAGACCTTTTGGGTCTGACTGATATCGGGAAAGTCGCCGGTGTATTGGTAGCTCGCGGGCGCCCCGCCCGACAGATCGGCGCCGGCGGAAAAGCATCGCCCCTTGCCCGACAGGATCGCCACCCGCAGATCAGCATCGTCGCGGAAATCCGCCCAGACCCGCGCCAGTTCGGCATGCAGCGCCTCGTTCATGGCATTCAGCTTGTCGGGCCGGTTCAGGGTCACATAGGCAATAGCGCCCTTTTTCTCGTACTCGATGGTGGTCAGTTCCATTTTGCATGGCCTCCTTTGATATTTGTTTGATGCCTGGCGGTTCCGGTTTTTAGTCTATGTTTGGCCTGAGGCGGGCGGCCATTCCCCGGCAAAGGGTTTCGCCATGGCGCGCGCCACCATGTCCAAATGATCCTGACCGTAAAACATATCGCCGTCGACAAAATAGGTGGGGGAGCCGAACACGGACCGCGCCATGGCCTCGCGGGTATTCTGTTCGTATACGGCCTTAACCTCCCCCGACGGCGCGGCGGCAAGCAATGGTGCCGGATCGATGCCGGCTTCGCCGCCCAGCCGCCTTAATGTCGCCCGGTCGGCCAAATCCGCATCATCCCGCCAGTGCGCCTGCAACAGGCAATGGGCCAGCCGGTCAATGTTGAGGCCTTGTAGAATGCCCGCGATCAACATGCCGTTTGGCAGCGCCATGTCCTTGTCGTGATAGGTGGGCATGCCCGCCATGAGGGGGGCATTGCGCAGCTCGGACCAACGTTGGATCTCGCGGGCCGAGAAATAGGCCCGTCGTTGCGGCGTTAGCCCGTTGGTCGGCCCCGGCCCATTCGCCGCGACGACCCGGTGCCAATCCATCGGCCTGTGCGCGATTCGCCGGTCCGCCGCGGCCGCGATTTCCATCAGGCGGCTAGAACCCAGATAGGCATAGGCCGAATGGGCGGAATAAAAATACTCAATCTGGGCCATAATCTCTCCCTGAAGACAGCACACAGCAATGCCGGCAAGGCTGGCGTAACCAGTATGCAAGCCGCCCGCTATCTTGCCAACCGCGAAGGCCCAGCCGGTGATGGCGCCTGGCGTTGCCGCGTTTTGTTAGTTGTTATTTGCCGCCTTGGCCTTGGCCTTGGCCGCTTCTGCCTCTTCGTAGGCCTTCTTGTCCTTGTACCAGGTTTTCTCGTCCTGCATGGACTCCCACTTTCGCGGCTTCATCCAGACCACGATTTTATCCGGGTATAGCTGCGCGGCGCCCGTGGCCGCATCAACGAATATGCCGATGCCACCGCCCAGAATTATATTGCCCAATGTCGCGCCCGCGATTGTTTCATCGACACTAACCGTCGCGGTCTCGTAACCCGTCTTTTCGCAAACCACATTCATCGGGCCATCGCCCTTTTGTACCGTGGTGCTGCCCGGCGTACTCGGCAGATACCAAGTGCCGTCCTTGCTATCCGTCAGCTTGCAGCCCGCGCCATCAACCTTGGGTGTATCGATAAAAATGGACTGCTTTGTGCCACTGACGATTGATGCGCAGCCACTCATCAAAATCATAAAACCTACAAGAATAATTCTTATCATGTCCGCGCCCTTATGCTGATTATTGCTCACGGAAACCCTCAATGATTCAAGTGTTCCGAAAACAATACTATCTTGCCTTGCACCGGATTGCCACTCGTCTGGACGGAGAACGGGAAAAAGACGCCGTGTATTCGCAAAATGCTTGGAAAATTGCCTAATTTCACAGTCGCGGCCTTCGTCTTTAAGGCAATGCTAGACAACAACTTCCATTCTCCATCAGTCCACGGCATAAACCATTGGCGCCAATTCTTCCGCCGTGCGGTTGGCAAAGTCGATTTCAGGCACCCGCTGGATCGAGCGTTCCTGCGCCGCTTCCAGAGCTTGCAGTTCCCGATCCAGGTCGATGGTCAGGCATTGGCCGTCCTTGACCACCAATCGGCCATCCACGTAGACATCCTTCACCGCCCGTTCAGCGGCAACGAAGATCAGGCTGCGCAGGGGTTCGCGCAAGGGCCGCATCGCCTGGGACTTGAGGTCAACCAGAACCAGATCCGCCTTTGCGCCCGGCGCCAATCTGCCGATGTCGTCGCGGCGCAAGGCCTTGGCCCCGCCAATGGTCGCGGCATCAAAAATGTCGGAGGTATTGAGGTCATCGACGGTGCCGGCGACCGCGCGTGCGACGGTGCCGACATTGCGCATCTCGTCCAGAATATTATGCGGGTAGGTGTCGGTTCCGATGCCCATGTTGATGCCGGCTTTGACGTATCCGCCAAAGGTGTTCAGGGCAATGCCACGGCGCATGAAGACGGTCGGACAATGGGCCACCGTTGCACCGCGTTCGGCCAGCAGCGCCAGATCGTCCTTGCTTGACCAATGCAGCCAGGGATGATGATCCAGGAATATGCCGTGACCGATGATGGTGCGGTCGGTCAGAATGCCCAGGTCATCCATCCATTGTATGGGGGTTCGGCCATGGCGGCGCATGATTTCGATGAATTCATTGACCGATTGGGCGGCATGGATCTGGAAGGCCAGATTACGCTCTGCCGCATAGGCATGCGATTGCTGCAACAGTTCAGGCGAACAGGTATCAATCTGCGCCGGGCTGACCATACCCATCAAGCGACCCGAGGGGTGCTGTTGCGCCAAATCAATGATGCGCTTGGCCGCTGCAAAACCCTGCGGCCCGCGGTTTGGATCGCTCCAATCGTATTCCAGCAAATGGCCGTCCTTGGTGTACCACGGCGCATCGCGGTAGGACGGCGCGACACAGGCCCGGATACCCGCGTCGGCCAACAGATCCAACCAGCCGTCGAAGGGCATGGAATAGTCAACAATCGTCGTGCAACCACTTTGCAGCAGTTCCGCCATGGCGACTTTGTGACACGGTGGCGTGCCTTCTGCGTCATTGTTGAAGATGGTCAAAAATTCATACAGCGAGGAATGATAAAAATTGGGGCTGCGGGTTTCATCGGTGATGCCTTTGCGCAGAGGCTCACTGGTCGGGTGGCTGTGAATGTTGATCAGCCCGGGCATCACCATCAGGTCCCGGCCCGAGATCTCGCTATCCACCGGCCCCTCATAGGTGCCGCCGACATGGATAATTTCGGCATCGCGAAAGGCGACATCCACGTCCCGCAGATAGTGGTGGCGGGCTTTTGCCTGATCCCAGGCCACAACCCAGGCCGCCTGTCTGATAACGGTCGTGTTGGTCATGCTTGTTGCATCCTTCCCGGTTGTTTCAGCGCCATCCGCATAGAGTAGTGGCAAATACCGCCCTGATTTGCAAAGAACTTGAAAAATCCGTCTAATTCCACAGCTACGCTAGAGCAATTCCGAATGAATGAGAATCGCGAAGCGATTCTAAGTGATTGGAAAAATTGCTCTAATTCTAAAGATCTGAGCATTTTCAGAATGAAAATGCTCTAGGCCCCTGTGGGGCAATAACCCCGCTGTGGCGCTATAACCCAGTGGCGCTATAATAAATAACGATGGCTCTTGGGAGGAGATAATCTGATGACGGAATTGGTCTTGCGCACGGATGCCGAGGGGGTGGCGACCCTGACCCTGAACCGGCCGGAAGCGTTGAATTCCTTGAGCCCGGATTTGTTTGTCGAACTGCGCGGCCATGTGGAAAGCATCGCCGGTGATATTGAAAATGTGGGCTGTGTGGTGCTGCGCGGGGCGGGGCGTTCGTTTTGCGCCGGCAACGACCTGAAATCAATCCAGGCCGGCCAGGCCGCCCCCACCCCGACCTATCAGGCCGATACCATCAACATGATCGAAAATCTGCCGCAACCGGTGATCGCCGAGATCCGGGGCCATTGCTATACGGGCGGTCTGGAACTGGCCCTGGCCTGCGATCTGCTGATCGCCTCCAGCACCGCCAAATTTTCCGATACCCATGGCAAATTTGGCATGACCCCGCGCTGGGGCATGAGCCAGCGTCTGCCCCGGCGGATCGGGCCGCTGAAGGCCAAGGAAATGAGCTTTACCGCGCGCGCCTACACGGGCGCCGAGGCGGCAGCCATGGGCCTGGCCAATCAATGCGTGGAGGATGGCGAACTGGAAGCCGTGGTGCAGAAAATGGCCGCCGACATCGTGGCCAATTCCTGGCACTCCCTGCGCGGCAACAAGATGCTGTACAACAGCGGCCAGGATTATACCTTCCATGATGGACTGGCCTTCGAGTCGGCGGAAAGCCCCGGCCGCGGCCCCGATATCGAAGAGCGCCTGAAAGCCTTTTCCAAAAGCTGAGGATAACCGCATGGCCCAGCCTATCTGGCAATGGGGCGCCGTCGATACCGCCGCCGCCATTCGAACCGGCAGGATCACCGCCGAAGAAGCCGTCAGCGCCGCCATTCAGCGCATGGCGGCGTGCAATGAAGCCGTCAACGCGGTGACCGTTGATCTGTCCGAGGCCGCCATGCACGCCGCCCGGCAAGCCGATGCCATCGCCAAGACCGGCGTTGCCCTGGGGCCGCTGCACGGCGTACCGGTCAGCATCAAGGAAAACGTCGATCAAGTAGGGCAGGCCACCACCAGCGGCGTGCCCGGCTTTGCCGGCGTCGTGGCGAAAGAGGATGCCCCCGTGGTGGCAAATTTGCGCAAAGCGGGCGCCATCATCATCGGGCGCACCAATACGCCGGAATTCAGCCTGCGCTGGTTCACCGACAACCCTTTGCGCGGCCTGACCAAAAACCCCTGGAACCACGACATTACCCCCGGCGGCTCGTCCGGCGGCGCGGCGGCGGCTTGTGCGCTGGGCATGGGCGCCATCGCCCACGGCAACGATCTGGGCGGCTCCCTGCGCTATCCCGCCTATGCCTGCGGCCTGGCCACCATCCGCCCCTCGCTGGGACGGGTGCCCGCCTATAATCCGACCGGGGCCGAAGAACGGCCCCCAACCCTGCAATTAATGTCCGTACAGGGACCTATTGCACGCGAAGTCCGCGATGTGCGTCTGGCCTTGGCGGCCATGGCGCAACGGGACCCCCGCGACCCCTGGTGGGTGCCCGCGCCCCTGGACGGCCCCCGTCTGGACCCACCGATCAAGGTGGCGGTCACCAAGACCCCCGCCGGCATCGCCTGTCATGGGGCGGTGTCCGACGCTATCGATCAGGCCGCCGGCCATCTTGCCAACGCCGGCTATGCGGTAGAGGCAGTGGACCCGCCCCTGGTGGCCGAGATCGCGGAAAACTGGCGTACCTTGCTGATGACCGACACCAAGGTGATGATGGAGGCCAGTATCCGCCAGCATGGTTCGGCGGATATTAATCAGGTCATCGATGACTATCTGGCCGCCTCCAATACCAGGGACGGCGAAGGCTATATGCGCGCCCTGGCCGACCGCACCCGTTTGTTGCGGGCCTGGAGCCTGTTCATGGAAGATTATCCCCTGGTGCTGGCCCCGGTCAGTCAGGTGCCACCTTTTCCACAGGGCGAAGACCTAAAAGGCACGGCGCGGGTAAAGCAGATGTTGGATGAACAAAGCATGCTGTATGGTGTGAACGGATTGGGCCTGCCGTCCGCCGCCGTCCCCACCGGACTGCATGCAGGTGTGCCCATGGGGGTACAGATTATTGGACCGCGCCTGCGGGAAGATTTATGTCTTGATGCCGCCGAGGCGGTGGAACGCGGCACGGGCATCCTGACACAACAATTATGGAGCAGAACATGAGCACTGAATGGCCAGAGGAAATTTACGGCCTGCTGCGCGAGGGCGGCGTCGACCAATTCGCCTATGTGCCCGATGCGGGCCACGATCATCTGATCAAACGGTCAATCGCGGACCCAGAGGTGCATTCCATTGCCCTGACCACCGAGGAAGAGGGCGTGGGCATGCTGGCGGGCGCCCATCTGGGTGGCGGCCGTGGCGTCCTGCTGATGCAAAGCAGCGGTGTCGGCAACTGCATCAACCTGCTGTCCCTGACCCGGGCCGGGCGCTTTCCCTTTTTGACCCTGGTTTCCATGCGCGGCGATTTCGGCGAGGGCAACCCCTGGCAGATCCCCATGGGGCAATCGACCCAGCCGGTGCTGGAAGCCTGTGATGTGACCTGCCTGCGGATCGATAGTCCATCAGAGGTCGGCAGCACCATCAGCGCGGCCCTTACCATGGCCTTTCAAAACGAAATGCCGATCGCCGTCCTGTTGGGGCAACGGCTGCTCGGCGCCAAGAAATTTTAGAGGTGAATTATGACCGATCCAAATACCGATCCAAATAAGGGCACCCGCGCCGAAGGCCGGACAGCAACCGGGCATCTTGACCGGCGGGTGGCGGTAAAAACCCTGTTGGACATGCAAGGCGATGTCCTGATCGTGGCCGGCCTGGCCGGCGCCAAGGGTGATGTGGTGGCCGCCGTTGGCGACGACCCACGGGTTTTCGGCTTTGGCGGCGCCATGGGCGCGGCCGCATCCATGGGCCTGGGCCTGGCCCTGGCGCAACCCAATAAACGCGTCATCGTGGTCACCGGCGATGGTGAATTGCTTATGAACGTGGGCACCCTGGCGACGATCGCCGTGGCCAATCCATCCAATTTGGGCATCATCTGCGTCGATAACGAGCATTATGGCGAGACCGGCTTTCAACGCAGCCACACGGGCCTGGGCACGGATCTGGCTGTCATGGCCCAGGGCGGGGGCATCGGCGCGGTGCGCACGGTACGCGAGACGGCGGAACTGGAAGACGCCGGCGAGATGCTGCGCAACAGCAACGGCGCCGCCTTTGTTTTGCTGAAGGTCGCGGTGAATGAACCACCCAAGATGCGGACCGTGTGGGATGCGTCCTGGCACAAAAACCGCTTCCGTGAGGCTCTGTTGGGACATCCATGACGGCAGCGTTACCGCCAAGTATCAAACGGGCGGCCCGGATGGGCCGTTTCCGACCCTCTGCCTCCCAGGCCGCCGCGCAACAGGCGCGCGACCTGGCAGCAGGGGGCCGGGATATTATTTCCCTGACCGCCGGCGAGCCGGACGTCCCCACGCCCGATCACGTCAAACAGGCGGCCAGCGCCCGTATTCACGCCGCCTGTATAAATCTCAAATTGTGAGTTGTTAAGATGAGTAGTTACGCCCTGGGTATCGATATCGGCGGCACCTTCACCGATGTGGTTCTGTATGACCGCGAGGGGGGCCGGCGCCTGACCCGCAAAATTCTGACCACCCCCGGTGATCCGGCGGCGGCGGTGTTGGACGCGGTGGATCAGGTGCTGCGTGATGAAGCCATTGCGCCTGGCGAAATCGAACGGGTGGTGCACGCCACGACCCTGTTTACCAACGCCCTTATTGAACACAAGGGCGCCAAAACAGCGCTTTTGACCACGGAAGGTTTCCGCGACAGTCTGGAGATCGGGCGGGAGCGGAAGTTTGATCTGTATGATCTGGCGGCAAAAAAGCCCATGCCCCTGGTGCCCCGTGATCTGCGTTTCGAGGTCGGCGAACGCATCCTGGCCGACGGCAGTGTCTATCGGGCGCTTGCAACAGATGCCCTGACGGGGATCGCCGAGGCGCTGAAAGCAGCCGAAGTCACCTCGCTCGCCATCGTCTTCCTGCATGCCTACCGCAACGACAGCCACGAACAGGCCGCCGGCGCACGCCTGGCCGAATTGATGCCCGGTCTGGCGATCAGCCTGTCCAGCGATGTGGCGCCGGAGATCAGAGAGTTCGAGCGGGCCTCGACCACCGCCGCCAATGCCTATGTAAAACCCCTGGCGCGGGACTATCTGGATGCCTTGAGCAGCCAGCTGGGCAACCGCAAGATCACCGCATCGTTGTTGTTGATGCTGTCCAGTGGCGGCTTGACCCATGTGGGCGAAGTACGCAGATCGCCTGTGCAGATGTTGGAATCCGGTCCCGCCGCCGGTGCCCTGGCCGCCGCCGATATCGGCCGGGCCGAAGGCTTGGAAAACGTTCTGGCCTTTGATATGGGCGGCACCACGGCAAAGCTGTGCCTGATCGATGGCGACGAACCCGCCATCGCCTATCGGTTCGAGGCGGCGCGGGAACGCCGCTTCGCCGAGGGCAGCGGCCTGCCCATCCGCATCTCCACCGTCGAATTGATCGAGATTGGCGCGGGCGGCGGTTCCATCGCCCGCCTGGATGCCTTGGGTCTGTTGAAAGCCGGACCCGATAGCGCCGGCGCCGTGCCGGGGCCCGTGGCCTATGGCCGGGGCGGCGAGGCACCGACGGTCACGGATGCGGATTTCGCCCTGGGCTATCTGGCGGCGAAAGGCTTCGCGGGCGGCGCCATCGATGTGGACCTGCCCGCCTGTCATGCCGCGATCGGGACACTGGCGGATCAGGCCGGCCTGTCAGCGGAAAAACTGGCTTGGGGCATTTATGATCTGGTGAACGAGAACATGGCGTCGGCGGCCCGGGTGCATATCGCCGAAAAGGGCCGCGATCCGCGCAAGTACACCCTGGTCGCCACGGGCGGTGCCGGGCCGGTGCATGCCTATTATCTGGCCCGCAAGCTGGGCATCAAACGTATCGTCTGTCCGCGCAATGCCGGTGTCGCCTCGGCCTTTGGCCTGCTGCTGGCGCCGGCGCGGGTTGACCGCACCGCCGCCTTTGCCCAGCCCTTGGACGCATTGGATTGGCCGGCCCTGGAGGCTGCCTATCAGGAATTGGAAGCCGCCGCCCGCCAGGTCATTGCCGACACCGGGGCGGATGCAGACGGCGCCCAGGTGCAGCGCCTGGCCGATATGCGCAACATCGGCCAGGGCTTCGAATTGGTGGTAACGCTACCCCCCGGCCCCTACACCGCCGCCAGCCACGCTGGTTTGCTGGAGGCCTATGCCCAGGCTTATCAGGTTCATTTCACCCGGCCGCCGCCAAATGTTCCCGTCGCCATCGCGGCCATCCGGGTACGTCTGACGGCCAAGGGAGAGGCGGTCATTGATGATTTGACCCGGCGCCCGGAGCAATCCCCGGCGGACCAGCGCCAACGCCAGGTCTATTTCCCTGAAACCGACGGCGCCGTGGCGACCGCGATCCATGACCGCGCCAGCATGACTGCCGGGGAAACATTCACCGGTCCCGCCGTGGTGGAGGAGCCCGAATCCACCATGGTCATTGGCCCCGGCGGCCGCTTTCACCTTTCCGCCAGCGGCAACCTGATTATCGATCTACCCGAGGTTACGCCATGAGCTCTTTTGACGCCGTCACCCTGGAAGTGATCTGGAACCGCATGATCGCCAGCGTCGACGAGGCGGCCAAGGCCATCGTCCGCACCTCGTTTTCCACCCTGTCGAACGAGGCCAACGATTTCGCCTGTGTGCTGACCGACGCGGACGGCCAGTTGCTGGCCCAGAACAGCGGTTCCATCCCCTCGTTCATCGGCACCCTGCCCGCCACCGTGCGCCACACCCTGGAACGTTTCGGGCGCGATGGGTTGACCCCCGGCGATGTGATCTGCACCAACGATCCCTGGCTGGGCACCGGGCATTTAAACGATTGCAGCGTCGTGCGCCCCATATTCCGCGGCCCGCACCTGATCGCCTTTGCCGCCACCGCCTCCCACATGCCCGACATCGGCGGCCGCATCCGATCCGTCGAGGCGCGGGAAATCTTCGAAGAAGGCTTTCACATCCCGCTGTTAAAGATTTTTCGCGCCGGGGAACCGGACCAGACCTTTTTTGAATTGCTGCGCACCCAGGTCCGCACCCCGGATCAAACCGAAGGCGACATCCACGCCCAGATCACCGCCAACTATCTGATCGAAGACCGGGTGCTGACCATGCTGGGGGAATATGGCCTTGACGATCTGGTGGGCCTGTCGGAGGAATTGAACGGCCGCACCGAGACCGCCATGCGGGCCGCCTTGAGAGAGGTTCCCGACGGCGTCTATCCCTATCAGATGCTGACCGATGGGCTGCAGGCGGATGCGCCCTTTACCTTTGCCTTGAGCCTGACCATCAAAGGCGATACCGCGCATTTTGATTTTGCCGGCACCTCGCCCGTGCAGCCCAGGGCGATCAATTGCCCCTTCTGCTACACCTACGCCATGTCCGCCTATGCCATTAAATGCGCCCTGTTGCCGGACGTGCCCAACAATTCCGGCATGCTGCGGCCCATTACCGTGACCGCGCCCGAAAATAGCCTGCTAAACCCCCTGCCCCCGGCCTCTGTCGGGGCGCGGGCCAGCACCGGCCATTATGTCCCCATCCTGGCCTTTGGCGCCCTGGCGGGCGTATTGCCGGACCGGGTCATGGCGGCGGCCGGTTCACCGTTGTGGAATTGCACCCAGTCAGGGGTACGGCCCAATGGGCAGCCCTATGCCAGCAATCTGTTTTTCAATGGCGGCATGGGCGCGACCGCCGCTTCGGATGGGGAGCATGCCATATCGTGGCCGTCCAATCTGTCCTCCACGCCGGTCGAGGTGGCGGAGCAATCGGCGCCGCTGTTGTTTCATTACAAGCGCCTGCGCCCAGATTCCGGCGGGGGGGGGCAATATCGCGGCGGCCTGGGCCAGGATATGTTGATCGAAAGCCTGTCGGAAAGCCCCATCGCCGTGACCTTCATGGCGGAACGCACCCGTTATGGGGCGCCGGGGTTGGCGGGCGGCGGCATGGGCGAAGTCGGCGCCGTGCAGATCAATGGCGAGGAAGCGGACAACCGGGCCCAGCATCATTTGCAAACGGGCGACCGCATATTGATCGCCACGCCGGGCGGCGGCGGTTATGGTTCATCAGAGGCACGCAGCGAACAGGCAGCAGCCCACGACAAACGGCAAGGCTATGTGACGAGGGATGACAAATGAGCAGCAATAATTTGGACGAGGCAGCCCTGGCGCAACTGGCCCGGCAGCTGGGTCTGGGGAAACTGTATGACACACAGCCAGCGCTGATCCGCCAGGCCTATGAGGGCGGCCGCGCCATGGCCCGGCGCCTGCCACGGCCCGACGATATCGCCGACGAGCCAAGCCATATTTTCCAGGCCGACAACAATGTCTGAGCAGGGAGCTAAGACGGGATCTAAGCCCGGACCTAAAATGGATGGGGATCTGGCATTTTTAAGCCTGACGGAGGTCGCGGCGCGGATCCGCACTGGCGAGCTGTCACCCATCACCTACGCACAATGCCTGCTGGACCGCATCGGCGCCCATGATCAACAGTACGACAGCTTCCTGCGGGTTCTGACCGAAAGCGTTCTGCAAGAGGCGGCCGCGGCAGAGCAGGCCGTAAAGGCCGGCGAACCTTTGGGTCCCCTGCATGGTGTGCCCTTTGGCCTGAAAGATATTATCGATGCTGCTGGTTTGCCGACCACGGCGCATTCGCAAATCCTGGCCCAGCAACCGCCCAAGACCGATGATGCCGCCGTGACCAAACGTCTGCGGGCGGCGGGGGGCATATTGCTGGGCAAGATGGCGACCCATGAATTCGCCCTGGGCGGGCCGTCCTTTGATCTGCCCTGGCCGCCGGCCCGCAACCCGTGGAACCGGGACCGTTTTCCGGGCGGTTCGTCATCGGGCTCCGGTGTGGCGGTGGCGGCCGGGTTTCTGCCCATGGCCCTGGGCACGGATACCGGTGGCTCCGTCCGCAACCCAGCCACGGCCTGCGGCATCGTCGGCATGAAGGCGACCTATGGCCGGGTCAGCCGCCAGGGCGTGGTGCCCCTGTCCTATTCCCTGGATCACGTGGGACCGATGACCCGGACGGTGGCCGATAATGCCCTGATGTTGAATGCCCTGGCCGGTCATGACCCCGCCGACCCGGCCTCGGCCGATGTGCCGGTCTCTGACTATACCGCCCAGCTGGACCAGGGCGTCAAAGGCTTGCGCATTGGCGTCCTGCGCCATTTTCATACCCGCGACATGATCGCCGATCCCGTCGTGGCCGACGCCATCGAAGACGCGGTGCGGGTTCTGCAGGAACTGGGCGCCGAGGTGGTCGAGATAGAGACCGAACCCCTGGGCATCTACAGCACCTGCAACCGGGTAATCCTGGTGTCGGAAGCCTATGCGATGCATCGCCGCTGGCTGGCCGAACGGCCCAATGAATACAGTGCCTCGTTCCTGGAACGGGTCCTGCCCGGCGCCTTCCTGACGGCGGATGACTATGTCGATGCCCTGCGCCTGCGCCGGCAACTGACCGCCGGCTTCAACCAGACCATCCGGGAGCTGGATGGGGTCATTGTTGCCTCGTCCATGGACCCACCCTTCGTCATAGATGATGCGACGGAGATTGCCCTGAAATATTCCCGCCAGGCCCGCGCGCCCTTTAATCTGACCGGCAACCCGGCCCTGTCCCTGCCCATCGGTTTCGACGCCGATAGTCTGCCCCTGGCCATGCAGATCGTCGGCAATAATTTCCAGGAAGCGATGGTCTATCGCATCGCCGCCGCCTATGAGGCCGCCACCGCGTGGCATAGCCGCCGCCCTCCCCTTTAAAAACGAGGCACCTGACATGCAATCGACCCATGGACGTTACGAATATTCCCCGATCAGCCAACGGCCCGATTATTCCTGGCCCGAGGGCAAACGCCTGGCGGTCTATGTGGCCCTGAACGTGGAAAACTTCGCCTGGGATAAAAGCATAGAGTCCGCCATTGCGCCGTCCGGCATGCACAACAAGCAGAGTGTCTATTCCTGGCGCGACTATGGTAACCGGGTCGGCTTCTGGCGCCTGATGGAGCTGTTCGACGAACTGGACATCCCAATCCAGGCGCAACTGAACACATCGATCTATGACGATGCGCCGCAAGTGGCCGAACGCCTGCGCCAGCGTGGTGATGAATTTTTGGGCCATGGCATCTCCAACTCACAGGAACAAGGCGGCCTGGCCGAGGCTGACGAGCGCGCCCTGATCAAGACGAGCACGGATGCGATCACCCAAAACGAAGGCAAGGCCCCAACCGGATGGATGAGCCCGTGGCTATCTGAAAGTGAGCAGACCCTGGATCTGCTGCGCGAGGCCGGCTACCACTATCATATGGATTGGTGCTGTGACGATCAGCCGATCTGGATGAAAACGCGGGGCAAGCCGATCCTGGCCATGCCCTATCCGGTGGAATTGAACGACAACCGGGCCATCGTTTTGCACAAAATGACACCGACCCAGTTCACCGACGCCATCATCGACAATTTCGATGAAATGCTGGAGCAATCGGTGCGCCAGCCGCTGGTTTTTCCAATCTCGTTGCATACCTTCATCGTCGGCCAGCCCTTTCGTCTGCGCCAGTTGCGCCGGGCGTTAAAGCATATCGTCGCCCAGCGGGACAAAATCTGGCTGACCCGGCCCGGCGACATCTGCCGCCACATTGAAAGCCTGCCCCCCGGTATCGTGCCGGGCAGCTGAGAAGAATTCACAAAACGGATTAAATTGACATGAGCGACGTGAAGCGTGGCCGGGAATTTCTCCACACCCCAGGGCCAACCAATATCCCCCACCGTGTCCTGAACGCCATGCACCAGCCGGCCGTGGACTTTGCCGCGCCGCCATTTTTCAATATGGCGCGTGGTTGTTTCGAAGATTTGAAGCCGATCTTCAAAACCAACGGACCGGTTTTCATCTATGCCTCATCGGGCCACGGGGCCTGGGAGGCGGCGCTGTGCAATACGCTGTCCCCCGGGGATCATATTCTGCTGCCCGAGACCGGTAACTTCTCGTACAAATGGGGATTAATGGCGGAATCCCTGGGCCTGATTATCGAACACCTGCCGGGCGATTGGCGCCATGCCATTGATCCGGACGCGGTGGAGCAGCGTTTGCGCGAGGATCGCGAGGGCCGGATCAGGGCGGTGCTGATGATCCACGTGGATACGGCGACCGGGATCATCTCGGACGTGCCCGCCGTGCGCCGGGCCATCGACAACGCCAAGCATGACACTTTTTTGCTGGTCGACACCATCGCCTCGCTGGCGACGGTGGATTTTCAAATGGATGCCTGGGGCGTCGATGTGGCCATAGCCGCCGCGCAAAAGGGTCTGATGTGTCCGCCGGGGCTTGGCTTTACCGCCTGCAGTGAAAAGGCGCTGCGGGCTGGGCAAAGCGCCAGATTGCCGCGCAATTACTGGGACTGGCGGGAACGCATGACCGAGGAGCAATACATCCGCTTTTGCGGCACCGCGCCCGAACATCTGTTGTTTGCCCTGCGCGAGGCCTTGAACATGCTGGCGGAAGAGGGCCTGCCGGCGATCTTTGCCCGCCATCAACGCCTGGCCAGCGCGGTCCGGCAGGCGGTTTCAGTCTGGGCCAGCGAAGGCGGCATGGCATTCAACGCCCTGGTGCCTGAACAGCGGGCCAATTCGGTGACCGCGATCCGCGTTCCACCGGGCTTTGATGGCGAAGCAGTCCGCACGGAGTCTCGGGAACGCTTTCAGGTCAGTCTGGGCGGCGGCCTGGACCGGCTCAGGGGCGATGTCTTTCGCATTGGCCATATGGGCGATATGAACGACCCCATGATCCTGGGCGCCCTGGCCGGAGTCGAGGCGACCCTGCAAACCCTGAAAATTCCCCACGGCCGTGGCGGCGTCACCGCCGCCATCGATTATCTGGTGGCGAACTAAACCCATGGTCAGACAAAGCGCGGCAGAAGACTGGCGGGTTTATTACCAACGTACCGGCGACCGCCCGCCACGGGAAACCCTGCTGGATGCCCTGGCCCGGTTTGAGGCAGAGGGCGCCGTGGGCCAGGCCGTGGATCTGGGTTGTGGCGGCGGCCGCGACACCATCGAAATGCTGCGCCGGGATTGGTCCGTGCTGGCAATTGACGGCCAGGCCTCGGCCATCGAGACCTTGTTGGCGCGGCCCGAACTAATCGAATTCGGCGTCGAACCGGAAACCCAAGTGGCGCGTTTTGAACAGGCCCGCTGGCCGGCGGCGGATCTGGTCAATTCCTCTTTTGCCCTGCCGCTTTGTCCCAAGGCCGACTTTCTGGCCATGTGGCGGCATATTTATGACAGCCTGAGGCCGGGCGGGCGATTTAGCGGTCAATTGTACGGTGACCGCGACCAGTGGTTCGGCGATACCAGCAACAGCCATTTCACCCTGCGCGAAGTGCAGGACCTATTGCGCGCCTATGAGGTGGAACTGTTCCGGGAAGAGGAAACGGACTCGGTGACCCCGCGGGGCACCGCCAAACACTGGCACATCTATCACATCGTCGCCCGGAAACCGGCCCAATCTTGAAATGCGTTAGCCCAGTCGCCGCCGCCATTGGGCCGGCGAACGCAGTGTCAGGATCACGGCTGTAGCCAGAAATGCGGTTGCGGCGGAGGCGGCGATGGGCAAGTCATAGCTGCCGGTCAAATCAAAGGCAAAGCCCGCCGCCACCGGTCCCACCAAACTGCCCAGCGCAATGCCGGAATATTGCAGGCCCAGAATACCGCCCACGTTTTTGGCGCCGTAGTAGTCCGCAATCAGGGCGGGGGCCAGGGCGACGAAACCGCCGTAGAATAAACCGAACAGGACCGCATAAACCGACAAAGCCCAAAACGAGGTGGAGACGTACCACCAGGCATGCATCAGCGCCATGCCCAGGAACATGATGATGATCGCCCGATGCCGGCCAAACCGATCCGCCAGGCCGCCAAGAGTTAGGCGTCCGGACATGGAGCCGACACCGATCAGGCTGATCAGCAGGACGGACCAGCTTTCATCATGGCCATGATCGACCGAGAATTTAACCAGATGCACAAACGGCACGAACAGGCCGACGGCGCTGATCGAGGATGCCGCGAATAACAGCCAGAATGGCCGCGTCACCAGCGCCCCGCGCAGGGACATACCCGACAGCGAGGCCCCTTCCCCCACCGCCGTCTTCTCACCGTCCGGATACAGACCGCGTGCGGCGGGACTTGGGTACAGCATCCAGGCAGCAGCCAGGCCGATTACCAGAACCACGCCGGCCAGCACTTGAAAGGCGCCACGCCAACCCAGAATTTCAACCAGAAAGCGGCTGATGGGCGGCGCGATCAAGGTGCCAACACCGATACCGGCCACTGCCAGCCCGGTGACGAGGCCGCGTCGGCGTACGAACCAACGCTGCAACACGCCGACCGAAGGTACATAGGCAAAACCGATACCCACGCCCACCGCCACACCATAGCTCAAATAGACCTGCCACAGGCTTTGCGCGAAGCTGGAGGCCAGCAGACCACCGGCAATCAACAACATGCCAAAGGCGACTACGGGGCGGGAGCCCAGCCGGTCGCTGAGCGGACCACTGATGGCGCCCAAAGAAAAATACAGAAATCCGGCGATGGAGAAGATCAGCGATACATCGCCCCTGGACGCCTGGAAGTCCGCCTCCAGACCATCAAAGAAAGAGGCGAAGGAATAGGCAATGCCAAAGCCCAGGAACAGCACCACGAAGGCGGCAACAACCACGAACCAGCCGAAATAAACTTTCTGGCCCATTGCTCTTACGCCCTCACTCTCAATCGTCTGCCTTTGCCGCGACAGTCCGCCGCCGCGTGAAGGCTAGCCTATTGTAGAGTAAAAGGCCGCTCAATTCGGAAAACCCAGCGTGTTTTCCAAAATGGTCCGGCGGTTAACAAATGCCGGCGATAGCCAAGATCAGACTATGCGGAAATATGGCGTAGACGTTCAATCAACTGCGCCACGTCACCGCCATTGGATTTAATGATCGCGGCGAACTCCTGGCGCTTGGTCAAGGCCAGGCTGATACCTTCCGCCACCACGTCGATAACCCTGAATTGGCCATTGCTTTGGCGCATGCGCCAAACCAGTTTAAGTACCTGGCCGTTGTTCCGGGTAATGCGGCTTTGCACCATGACATCACGTCTGCCGGCCACTTGTGCGGACAGAACATCAAAGCGGGTCACCTGGGCGCCCGCGATTTTCGCGGCATATTGCTTCATTAAAAATTCGGAAAAGGCCTCCAAATAGGCCACCCGCTGTGCGGCATTCGCCTGTTTCCAGTGCCGGCCCAGGGCAAACCGCGCCATCAACGGAATATCAAATTCGCGGGCCATCAGACCATTAAATTTGGCAACGCGGCGCGCCTGATCCAATAATCTGTCATTGAGGATGCCGATAACATCACTGCCCATTTTTTTCAGGGCCAACACGGCTTGGTCGGGATCGATGGTTTCAGGCCCCGCCGCCGGCGCCATGGCCGCCAGCCGCGCCACCCCGTTCGCGGTCAATGTCCCACCTGAATTCAATATCAATTCAAGTTCGGTGTCACTGTCCAAACTGGCTTCGCGCCAGGCCAGATCCGCCTGCCATGCCGACAAGGTTCTGTCGCCATTGGTCGCATGAGGCAGGCTGACGCTTCGATCAGCGGCCTGCCCGGCCTGAACCGCAACAACGGTCAGTAGGCCCAAGGCGGCAACGCCTCCGATCAGGATTCTGCTTTTGTGCATTGTTTCCACTCCCCTCGCAAACTCTCGTTGTGGAATCTGCCAGCAACCACTTAACCAGCCGTTAGGAAGCATGATTAACAAAATCTTATTGATCAGCGGTTAGGCCATGGTCGTTATCAAGATGGCAGCAATCGAGGGCATGAGATGTGGCAGCATATTCGTACGCGGCAAGGGCTCGGCGTTACCGTCGGAAGCCTATTCTGGTTGGCCTCGGTCGCCACGCTGCTGCATCTGTATTTTTTCTTAAGCTACTGACAACAGGTCTTGTTTAGTCGACCAGATGACCGTCTTGGAGGCGCACAACCCGGTCCAGACGCCCAGCCACCAGGGGGTCATGGGTGGCTATAAGAATGCCAAGGCCACGTTCGCGCACGATCGTCAGCAATTCCGCCAGAACCACATCCGCCGTCGCCTGATCGAGGTTACCCGTCGGCTCGTCCGCCAGCAACAGCACGGGCTGATTGGCCAACGCGCGGGCAACGGCCACGCGTTGCTGCTCGCCACCCGACAATTGCGCCGGGGCATGCTCCAGGCGGTCCCCCAGGCCAAGTTCCGTCAATAACCGTTGAGCCCGGTGTCTGGCCTCCACCTGGGGCAGCTTTGCCAGGCGCATGGGCATCATGACGTTTTCCAGGGCGGTAAACTCTGGCAGAAGATGATGGAATTGATAGACAAAGCCCAGGAAATCGCGGCGCATGGCAGTGCGTTGCCCATCATTCATGGCGGAACAGTTTTGCCCCGCAATCACGATTTCGCCCTCGTCGGGCCGCTCCAACAGCCCGGCGGCATGCAGCAGGGTTGATTTACCGGAACCCGACGGACCCACCAACGCGACCGCTTCCCCCGCCGCTATACGCAGATCAAGATTACGCAAAACCACCAACCGCCGGTCGCCTTGCTGAAATGCACGGCCCAGTCCGGTGATATCCAATGCCGGTCCATCATTCATAGCGCAGCGCCTCGATGGGATCGATGCGGGTGGCACGCCAGGCCGGATACAAAGTCGCCAGGAATGACAGCGCCAGGGCCATCAAAACCACCGACAGAACCTCGCCGTTATTCACCTCGGCCGGAATCCGGCTTAAAAAGCGGATCTCCGGGGACCATAATTCGGTACCGGTCAAACTTTCCAACCAGCGCCGGATACTGTCAATATTCAGGCAAAATGCCAGGCCGATGGCAAATCCGGCCATGGTGCCGGCCACCCCGATAGAGGTGCCGGAAATCATGAAAATGCGCATGATCATGCCCCGGGTTGCCCCCATGGTGCGCAGGATGGCGATGGCCTTGCCCTTGTCATTGACCAACATGATCAGCGAGGAGACGATATTGAAGGCGGCGATCAGGATAATCAGGGTCAGGATCAGGAACATGACGTTGCGTTCCACCTGTAGCGCCTGAAAAAAATGGCTGTTGACCTGTTGCCAATCAACCACCCTTGATGCCCCCGGCACGGCCAGAATGACCCGGCGCAGGCGGTGCACATCATCGGGATTATCCAGAAACATCTCCACGCCATTGACCGCGCCCTGCAGGCGGAAGAATACCTGCGCTGCCGGTAACGGCATGTAAATAAAGCTTGAATCATATTCATACATGCCGACCATGAAGGTCGCGGCGACGCGGTATGCTTTCATGCGCGGCACCGTACCGAACGCCGTGGCCGTGCCCTGGGGCGAGACAAGGGTGATGCTGTCGCCAACCTGCAGGCCCAGCTTTGCCGCCAGCCGCTGGCCGATGACAACGTCGTTCCTGCCTTTGAAATTGGCCAACGAGCCGCTATGCAAATTGTCCGCGATGATGGCACGGGCGCGCAGATCCCTGGGCCACATACCCCGCACCAGGGCGCCGGAAGCCCGCTTGTTCGCGGTCGCCATTACCTGCCCTTCGATCAAGGGCGCCGCCGCCTTTATCCCGTCAATGCTAAGCAGGGCCTTGGCTATGGGGTCAAATCCGGTCAGCCGCGCATCCAGGCCCCGGACCACCATATGCCCGTTCAGGCCCAACACCCGGTCCAGCAATTCCGTGCGGAAGCCGTTCATCACACTCATAACAATGATCAGCGTGGCAACCCCCAGGGCAATGCCGATCAGGGAGAACCAGGCGATGATCGAGATAAAGCCCTCGCGCCGCCGTGACCGCAGATAACGCGCGGCAATGGACCATTCGAGAGAACCGAACATGCTGCCGGTTAGGCTTTCGCCGAGGCGATAACGGCGGCGACGGCAGCCTCGATGGATAGTTCCTGCCGCGCGCCGGTGCGTCGTTCCTTGATTTCAACCACGCCGGTTTTTAAACCGCGGGGACCAACGATCATCTGCCAGGGCAGACCGATCAGGTCCATGGTCGCGAATTTGCCGCCCGCGCGGCCGTCGCTATCATCCAGCAAAACCTCGACGCCGGCGCCGCACAGCGTTTGGTAAATATCGTCCACGGTTCCATCACAGTCAGCATCGCCGACCTTCAGGTTGATCAGGCCGACATGGAACGGCGCCACCGAGGCGGGCCAGATGATGCCGTCATCGTCGTGACTGGCCTCGATAATAGCGCCGACCAGCCGCGAGACGCCAATACCATAGCAGCCCATTTCAACCGGCACTTCCGTGCCGTCGGCGCCCGTCACCCTGGCACCCATGGGTTCGGAATATTTGCTGCCTAAATAGAAGATATGGCCGACTTCTATGCCGCGGGTCGCAATCCGGCGATCGCTGGGTACTTCCGCCTCGAAGCGGGCGACGTCATGCTTTTCATCCGTAGCCGCGTAGCGGGAGGTCCAATGCTCTATGATCGGCGTTAGATCGCTTTCATAGTCGGTGGCGGCATCGGGCGTTGTGAAATCTAGATAGTCGGCGTGGCAATAGACCTCGCTCTCGCCCGTATCCGCCAGGATGATGAATTCGTGGCTCATATCGCCACCGATCGGCCCGGTATCGGCCACCATGGGAATGGCCTTTACACCAAGGCGGTCGAAGGTCCGCAAATAGGCCACGAACATTTTGTTATAGGAATGGCGGGCCGCGTCCTTATCCAGGTCGAAGGAATAGTTGTCCTTCATCAAAAATTCACGGCCCCGCATGATGCCAAACCGCGGCCGCACCTCGTCGCGGAACTTCCATTGGATATGATAGAGGTTGAGGGGCAATTGGCGGTAACTGCGGACCGAGGCGCGAAAGATATCGGTAATTAATTCTTCGTTGGTGGGGCCGAACAACATGTCCCGCTCGTGGCGGTCGGTGATGCGCAACATCTCCTGGCCATAATCATCATAGCGCCCGCTTTCGTGCCACAGATCCGCCGGCTGAATGGTCGGCATCAGCAATTCCTGCGCGCCGGTGGCGTCCTGCTCTTCACGCACGATCTGTTCGATCTTTTTCAATACGCGAAAGCCCAGGGGCAGCCAGGTGTAAATCCCCGCCGCCGCCTGCCGGATCATCCCGGCCCGCAACATCAAGCGGTGCGAGACAATCTGCGCCTCGGCCGGGGTATCCTTCAACACGGGTAGGAAGAATTGCGACATTCGCATAGCTTGGCCTCAAATCATAAAACGGTCTGGGCGCTGGGAAACGCGCCTCGGAATTGCTCTAGGTAGGGGCGATATGTAGGGAAAGCCGTGCCATAAGGCAATGGCCATGGCATCATGCTCCGGGCGTCCCGGCAATTCGATGAATATCGAAAATGGTCTGAACGCCGGCGCTCAAATCCGTTCGATTATTTCCGGCGTAAAAGCTTGCGGCAGGCGGCGACCATACGCCGTCTTTCGGCTGGAACCAGGGTTTCACCCTCGTACGAGACCTCGCCACTGGTTCGGTCGATGGTTATCAGGCCAACCCCCACTTCAGATTCCGCAACCGGGCTGGTGGTGTCAGACTTCAAAAGACTGCCAAGGGGCACATGCAAGGGAATGGCAATAACCCGTGGCAATTTGATCCGCCTGTTCGAGTCCAGATCGGCGGATTTCACCGGGCGCCCACGCGCATCCACGCCTGGTTTATAGGCAACATCCGCGGCCGGCCGGTGACTTGTCAGCCAGCGGCAATCCTTTTTGGAGATCGAAACCTTTTGTTTCGGTTCCGCCGCCGCGGCGCCCGCCGCTGCCAGACCGGCAGCCAGCAGCGCTGAAATGAGCAAACGTATCACCATGGCCCCATCCTGAACGCCAGGGCTTAAACAGCCGTTAATAAAAAAAAGCAAAAAAAAGGCCGCACCAGAAAGGTGCGGCCCAAATAGGAGGAAACGCCATCGAGCGTTTTGTCGCGGGAGTCGAGCCTCCGGCGACGCTATTGATAATGGTTCTTATTTACGAAACTTCAAGGGCTATTTTGAAATTACTTCAGAGGCAGCCGGATAAATGCAATTCGGCAACAGTGAAAAATCTAGCCCGGCGGCAGGAAATAGCCGCGGAAATCAAACACTTCCAGCTGTATCAGCGTTATGATCAGGCCCATGATCAGGCCGGAAATCAATGTTGTCACAAGCATTTTCAAGGCGATTCTGGGCTTTGTTGGGGCAGACGTCGCCTCCCCCACAGTCACCACCCCACCTTCCTCACGAACCGTGCGGACGCCAAACGGCAGCACCATAAACAGCACGATCCACCACATAACAGCGTATATCATCATGCCGGTGATCAGGCTCATGTCGGCCTCCTAAATCTGTTCAATTTCGATCAGCGTGCCGCAGAAATCCTTGGGATGCAGGAACAATACCGGCTTGCCATGGGCCCCATTCCGGGGCTCTCCATTGCCCAAAACACGGGCCCCTTCCGCGCGCAGTTGATCACGCGCGGCGATAATGTCGGTGACTTCGAAACAAATATGATGCATGCCGCCATCGGGGCTGCGTTCAAGATATTTCGCAATGGCGGAATTATCGCCTAGGGGATGCAGCAATTCGATCTTGGAGTTTTCCAGTTCGACAAACACGGTGGTCACTCCATGTTCTGGCAGATCGGCCGGGGCGGAGACCTTTGCCCCCAGGGTATCACGATAAAGCGCCGCCGCCGCCGCCAGATCGGGCACCGCGATGGCAATATGGTTCAGACGTCCAATCATCAAAAATATCCTTTGGTCTGCATTTTTTTATTCAAGCCGAATGATTCGCGCTTCCACGACGGCCCGTTTGCCCAGACGGTCCCGGATCAAACGGCGTATGGCGACACGGGCCGTCTCGGTCATGCGGCCGTCATCCCGGCGGGCGGCTTTCGGTAATTCATCCAGCGCCGCTTCTACCGCCTGTTGACCGGCTTCTTCCAGGCTGGGCTTGCCATTATCGCTGGCCAGGCCCTGCAAGACCAGTTCCGGATCGGCCAGCAAGACGCCATCGTCGTCCGTCACCAAAATGACCGCCGCGCCGCCGCTGAACATCAATTTACGCCGGGTGCGCACGCCTTCATCGTTTGCCGGTACCAAGACATCGCCATCGACAAAATAACGGCCGCTTTGTACCTCGGCCACGACTTGCACCGCGCCGGCGGCAAGACGCAGAGCTTGGCCGTTTTCGATCACCACGGCCTCCGGCACCTGCAGGGAGCGGGCCAGTTCCGCATGGGCCAGCATATGCTTGTACTCACCATGCACCGGCACCGCGATCCTGGGCCGGACAAGGCGATACATTTCCGCCAGTTCATCACGGCAGGGATGGCCGGAAACATGGACGCCGCGTTCCCGCTCGCCAATCACCTCAACCCCGTTCCACAACAGGCGGTTCTGCACCCGGGAAATGCTCATCTCGTTACCGGGGATCACCCGGGATGAAAAAATGACCAGATCGCCCTTTTCGAAAACCACATGACGATGGCCGCCCGTGGCGATACGCGACAGCGCCGCCCTGGTTTCGCCCTGACAACCGGTGCATAGAAACAAAACCTTTTCGGGCGGCAGATAGGCCCCCTCTACGTCCGTCAGGGGCGGCGCGATATCGTCGAGATAACCGCATTCCCTGGCCGCCGCCAGGATGCGCCAGAGCGAACGGCCGACCAACACCAGATGCCGGTCATGGGCGGCGGCGACCTTGGCCACCGTATCTATGCGGGCCACGTTGGAGGCAAAGGTGGTGACCGCGATACGGCCGGTACGGTTGGCGCAAATCTCCATCAAGGTATCGCGCACATCCAGTTCGGAGCCGGAGGTCCCTTCGTTTAGGGCGTTGGTACTATCCCCGATCATCGCCAGGACGCCCTCGTCACCCAGGCGGCGCAAGGCATCCACGTCGCTTTTCGGCCCGACCAACGGGTTGGGGTCCAGTTTCCAATCACCGGTATGCAGGACCAGGCCGGCTTCCGTACGAATGGCCAGGGCCATCATCTCCAACGTGGAGTGGGTCAGCGGGATGAATTCGATGGCAAAGGGGCCCAGTTGCAAGCTTTCCCCCGGCACGATCTCGTGTATCGTCACCTCTGCCAACAGGCCCGCTTCCTCCAACTTGCGCCGCAACAAGGCGGCGGCAAAGGGCGTGGCCCAGACCGGGCAGCGCAGGCGCGGCCACAAATGGGCCACGGCGCCCAGGTGGTCCTCATGGGCATGGGTAATGATCAGACCAGCCAGATCATCGCGCCGCTCTGCGATATAGGTTGGATCGGGCGTAATCAGTTCAATACCCGGCTGTTCCCCATCAGCGAAGGTTATCCCTAGATCAACCAGCAGCCATTTGCCGGCAAAGCCATACAGATTCATATTCATGCCGATCTCGCCCGCCCCACCCAGGGGCAGAAAGATCAGCTCGTCTTCAGCGAATTCGGCCACGTATACTCACAATTCCCATTCCTCTAGACTCCTCGGCTGCGCCGATAAATTTCCCGCAATCCGCGCGAAGTGATATCGGGCACGTTGGCTTCTATCACATGCGTAGCCCCTTCGAACACCGGCGCCAGGCCGCCTGTTGAAAGCGCAATCATGGGCTTGCCGAATTCATCCCGAATGCGGGTTACAATCCCCTCGATCAGACCGACATAGCCCCAAAAGACCCCGGAATGCATACAAGCGACCGTATCCGTGCCGATGACCTTGTCAGGCCGTGCGACGACGATACGCGGCAACAGGGCGGTGGCGTTATGCAATGCTTCCAGGCTGAGATTGATGCCCGGCGCGATCACCCCGCCCCGGTAATCCCCCTGTTCGTCAACCACATCGAAAGTCGTCGCGGTGCCGAAATCAACAACCACGGCCGGCTGCCCGGGATACAGCAACCCCGCGCCGACCGTATTACAGATGCGGTCCGCGCCCACGGGGGGCCTGGCATGCACGGCAATGCCAAAATTGGTTTCTTCGTCGCCCAGAACCAACGGTTCTGACTTGAGATAATAGCTGCAAAGGCGGCGCAGATTGAACAGCGCCTGGGGCACCACCGAGGCAATAACGGTGTCCGTTACCACTGCCAGGTCAAAACCGCTCAAATTGAACAGCTGTGATAGCCAGACAGCGTGCTCGTCCGCCGTACGGAAGGCCGAAGTATGCTGTCGCCATTCGCCGATAACGGTTTCACCGTCAAAAAGCGCAAACTTGACGTTTGTGTTGTCGGCACTGATCGCAAGCAACATGATGGCAAACCTTAAGATTATGGCAAAAATATCTCGCCGGCTGTGATGGACCGCATCGCCCCGTCCGGCATTTCAACGCGCAAGTTACCATCGCCATCCAAATCACGAAAGATGCCGGAGAATTCTTCATTCGGCAGGCGCACCCGCAACGGCCCGCCCAGGCCGGCGGCGCGTTCCAGCCAGGCCTGGCGCAAGGGGGCGAATCCCGCGCCGCGCCAGATATCCAGCCAACGCAGCAAGGCCGGCGCCAAGGTGGCGAGCAACGAAAAAGCGGTGCAATTGTCGGCGCCTTGGGCCTGCAGCGACGTAGCTGCCTGGCCCGCGTCTTCGGGGTGATGGGCCACATTGACCCCCATGCCAAGCACCAGCCAATCGACACCACCGCCAGACCGCGCCGAGGATTCCAACAGAATGCCGGATATTTTGGCGCCGTCAATCAACACATCGTTGGGCCATTTAAGCCGTGGCGAAAGATCTGGCGCAACCTCGAGCAGCGCCTCAGCCAGGGCGACCGCCGCCAGGAACGAGATTTGCGCCACGGCGCCTACGCTGCCCGGCGGCCGCAGCAACAACGACATGTATAGATTGCCCGGTTTCGACGTCCATTGCCGCCCCCCCCGCCCGCGTCCGGCACGTTGTTCCCGCGCCACGATCAAGCTGCCTTCGGCGGCGCCGGCACGGGCCCGCTGCTTCATCTCATCATTGGTAGAGGTCACGCTGTCGAGATAAAGCGGTTGGAAAAAGGCCGGCAGATGAGGGGGTTGGGCCGCCTGAATTTCCCTCACGGCACCAGTGCGGTGGCGGCAATCTCGGCCGAGGCAATGAAGGGCGCGGTATAAAAGGCGAAGAACACCACAAAAATACCGCACAGCCCGATAATCGCCCGCATCTCCACACTCATGGGACCTTCAAACGGTTCCCCGGGTTCATCGAAGTACATCACCTTGATAATCCGCAGATAGTAGAAGGCGCCTACCACGCTGGCCAGTACGCCAATGACCGCAAGGGTGTACAATTCCGCATTCACGGCGGCGATGAAGATGTAGAATTTGCCAAAAAAGCCACCCAGGGGCGGTATTCCCGCCATGGAAAACATGAAGATCGCCAAAGCCAGCGCCATCATGGGGTTACTCTTGGACAGACCGGCCAGATCCGAGATCCCTTCCACCATGCCCGTCTTGCGCCGCATGCACAGGATGCAAGCAAAGGTGCCGACGTTCATGGCCAGATAGATAGCCAGATAGACCAGCACCCCGCGCACCCCTTCGGCACTGCCCGCCGCCAGACCGATCAAGGCAAAGCCGACATGGCCGATCGAGGAATAGGCCATCAGACGCTTGATATTGTCCTGCCAGATCGCCGCGAAGGCGCCCAGCAACATGGAAGCGATGGAAATGAAAATGATAATCTGCTGCCAATCGGCGCTGATGGCCAGGAAAGGTGCGATCAAGACCCGCATGAACAAGGCCAGGGCGGCGATCTTTGGCGCCACCGCAAAAAAGGCGGTGACCGGCGTCGGGGCGCCTTCATAGACATCCGGCGTCCACATATGGAACGGCACCGCCGAGACCTTGAACGCCAGACCGGCGCACAGAAAGACGATCCCCACGATCAGTCCGATACCGGCGTGTTCCTTGCCCTGCATGGCGGTGGCAATGGCGTCGAACCCGGTGGCCCCGGTAAAGCCATAGATCAGGGAACAGCCATACAGCAACATGCCCGACGACAGGGCGCCCAGGACAAAGTATTTCAAGCCCGCCTCGGTCGAACGCAAGCTATCCCGTTGGAATGCGGCAATGACATAGAGCGCCAGGCTTTGCAGTTCTATGCCCATGTACATGGCCATCAGATCGTTGGCCGAGATCATCATCAGCATGCCAAGGGTCGCCAGAACGAACAGCACCGGATATTCGAAGCGTGCCATGCCTTCTTCGCGGATATAGCCCATGGACATGATCAAGCCGGCGGCCGAGGCGATCAACACCATGGCCTTGACGAAGGCGGTAAAACTGTCGGCCACATACATGCCGGCGAAACTGACGCTTCGCACCGCCGGGGCCTGAAGGATGATAGCCAGCGCGACGGCAAAAGAGGCCACCGCCAGCCAGCACAACAGCCGGGTTGAACGATTGCCCCGAAAGACACCGAGCATCAAAAGCGCCATTGCCGCCAGGGCCAGGAAAATCTCCGGCGCCGCCGTGGCGTAATCATGTGGGTTGGCCATGCTCATTCTTCCCTATTTCGCCGCCAACTGGGCTACATCCGCGGCCTCGGATGCGGCCTGCATCGCCGTCTGGTATTGCTCGATCAGATGGTCGACCGAGACATGCAGGACATCCAGGAATGGCCCGGGCATGACACCCATCAGAATGGCCAGAACGACCAGCGGCGCGAAGTACACGATTTCGCGCCGGTCCAGGTCCAGTATCTGCTTCAGGTCTTCCTTCTTCAGTTCGCCAAAAATCGTGCGCCGGTAAAGCCATAGCATATAGGCCGCGCCCAATATCACACCCAGGGCAGCCAGGGCCGCGACCCAGGTGTTGACCTGATAGACACCGACCAGGATCAAAATTTCGCCGACGAAGCCGGATGTCCCCGGCAGGCCGACCGATGCCAGCATGAAAACCATAAAGGTAAAGGCATAGACCGGCATGCGGTTGACCAGGCCGCCGTAACGGGCGATTTCGCGGGAATGAATACGGTCGTAGACCACCCCGACACAAAGGAACAAAGCGGCGGAAACAATACCGTGGCTAAGCATCTGGAATATGCTGCCTTCGATGCCCTGGGTATTGAAGGTGAAGATGCCGATGGTCACGAAGCCCATATGGGCCACGGAGGAATAGGCAATCAGCTTCTTCATGTCCTCCTGCACCAGCGCCACCAGAGAGGTATAGATCACCGCAATGACCGACAATGTGAAGACCAGGGGAACGAACAGGTCCGAGGCCAGCGGCAGCATGGGTAGCGAAAAACGCAGGAAACCATAGCCGCCCATTTTCAACAGCACGCCGGCCAGGATCACCGAACCCGCGGTCGGCGCCTCCACATGGGCATCGGGCAACCAGGTATGCACGGGCCACATAGGCATTTTGACCGCGAACGAGGCGAACATGGCCAGCCACAGCCAGGTTTGCTCCTCCGCCGTGAAGCCATGCGCCATCAGGGTCGGGATATCCGTCGTCCCGGCCTCGAAATACATATAGATCAGCGCCAGTAACAACAGCACCGAACCCAGCAAGGTGTAGAGGAAAAACTTGAACGACGAATAGACCCGCCGGGCCCCGCCCCAGACCCCGATAATCAGGAACATGGGGATCAGGCCGCCCTCGAAGAAGAGATAGAAAAGCACGAAATCCAGGGCGCAGAACACCCCGACCATCATGGTTTCCAACAACAGGAAGGCGATCATGTATTCCCGGACCCGCGTGGTGACCGACTGCCACGAGGCCAGGATGCAAATCGGCATCAAAAATGCGGTCAGGACCACGAACAGCAGCGAAATGCCATCCACGCCCATACGGTAATCAATGCCGCCGCCCAGCCAGCCGTGCTGTTCGACGAATTGAAACTCCGCTGTACCGTTATCGAAATTAGCCCAGATCACCAGACTGATCAGAAAGGTCAGCGTCGTGGTCATCAAGGCGACGCTTTTGGCGTTACGGTCCGCCTGGGCATCGCCGCCCTGGGCGAAGAGGAAGATGAAGCCCGCGCCCACCAGGGGCAGGAAGGTCACCAAGCTTAATAGGGGCCAATCGCTCATCTTTAATGCCCCCCGCCGCTTGAGATGTAATACCAGCTCACCAGTGCCGCGACACCGATCAACATGGCGAAGGCGTAATGATAGAGATAGCCGCTTTGCAGGGCAGAGGCCCGGCGCGCCAAATTCAAGACCGAGGCCGCGATGCCGTCGGGGCCGAAACCATCAATGATGCGGCCATCACCGGTCTTCCATAACAGCCGGCCCAACCATTTTGCCGGGCGCACGAAAATCAGCTCGAAAAGCTCGTCAAAGTACCATTTGTTGAGCAGAAACTCATAGACCTCGTGATTGATCTTGGCCAGGCCGGCCGGGATATCCCGGCGCCTAATATAAAATTGCCAGGCCACCAGGATGCCGACGATGCCGGCAACCAAGGGCGCCACCTTGACCCAGGTGGGGACGTGATGGACGGCTTCCATCACATCGTTACCCGGGGCCATGAAGATCGCCTGCCCCCAGAATTCAACATGCCCCTCGCCTACGAAATAATGCACGAACAGGACGCCCGACAGGATCGAACCGGCGGCCAGAAAATACAGCGGTATCAGCATGGACAACGGTGATTCATGCACATGCCGCATTACCTCCTGGCTGGCCCGCGGCTCGCCGGCGAAGGTCATGAACAGCAGCCGCCAGGAGTAGAACGCGGTCATCACGGCCGCCGCCATACCCAGCCAAAAGGCGTACTCGCCCGCGCCCGTATGGACGGCAAACGCAGACTCCAGGATAGCGTCTTTGGAATAATACCCGGCCAAGGGCCAAAAGCCGGCAAGGGCCAAGGAACCAACCCACATCAAACCAGTGGTTTGCGGCACGTATTTATAAATGCCGCCCATCCGCCGCATGTCCTGTTCATCCGACATGGCATGAATGACCGAGCCGGATCCAAGGAACAACAGCGCCTTGAAAAAAGCATGGGTGAAAAGATGGAAAATCGCCATCGGATAGGCACCGACGCCCAGGGCGAAAAACATATAGCCCAGTTGGCTGCAGGTCGAATAGGCGATCACCCGCTTGATATCATTCTGCACCAGACCCACGGTTGCCGCAAAGAAGGCGGTGGTGCCGCCGACGATGGTGACCACGACCAGGGCGGTGGGCGAAAATTCGAACATCGGAGAACAGCGCGCCACCAGAAAAACGCCCGCCGTTACCATGGTGGCCGCATGGATCAGGGCGCTGACCGGGGTCGGCCCCTCCATGGCATCAGGCAGCCAGGTATGCAGGGGCACCTGGGCCGACTTACCCATGGCGCCGATAAACAGCAGGATGCAAATGGTCGTCATCACATCCCATTCCCAGCTCAGGAAATTGAAGCTCTTGCCAACCTGTCCCGGAGTGGCCGCGAAGACCGTGTCGAAATCCAGCGAGCCAAACACCGTGAAGATCGCCATGATCCCCAGGGCAAGGCCAAAATCGCCGACCCGGTTAACCAGAAAGGCCTTGATCGCGGCGGCATTGGCGGTCGGTCGATGATACCAAAAGCCGATCAACAGATAGGAGGCCAGACCAACCCCTTCCCAGCCAAAGAACAGCTGCAGGAAATTATCCGCCGTCACCAGCATCAACATGGCGAAGGTGAACAGCGATAGATAAGCCATGAAGCGCGGCTTGTGCGGGTCATGGGACATGTAGCCGACCGAGTACACATGCACCAATGCGGAGACGCCATTCACCACCACCAGCATCACGGCGGTCAACTGATCAATTCGCAGCGCCCAGGAAACATCAAAAGTGCCCGAAACGATCCAGGAGCCGATATCGACCCGAACCGCCTGGCCACCCAACGCGACCTGCCAAAACGCCAACAGCGACAGCAACGCGGATATGATCACCGCGCCGCAGGTAATCCATTGCGACGGCCTATCACCTAGCACGCGGCCCAACGAGCCGACGATCAGAAACGCCAGGAGGGGAAGAAAGACGATGGCGTGATACATCTAACGCTCAGCCCTTCATAAGGTTGATATCTTCGACTTCGATGGTGCCGCGGTTGCGGAAATAAACCACGATAATGGCCAGGCCAATCGCTGCCTCGCCCGCCGCCACGGTCAACACGAACAGGGCGAATATCTGCCCCACCAAATCGTTCAGAAAGGCCGAGAAGGCAATCAGGTTGATATTCACCGCCAGCAGCATCAGCTCGATCGACATTAAAATGATGATGACGTTCTTGCGGTTCAAAAAGATTCCGAACACGCCAATGGTGAACACCACCGCCGCCAGTGTCAGGTAATGGCCCAGGCCAATTTCCAGAAATGCCAACATATCCGCTCCTAGATCCCTTGGCCTGGTTGAACTTTTTTCAGCTCGACTGAATCTTCGCGACGGCGGGCCAGCTGTTTGGCGATGTTTTGTTTGCGCACCCCTGGGCGTTGCCGCAGGGTCAGCACAATGGCGCCGATCATGGCGATCAACAGGATCATGCCGGCGGCCTGAAACAAATAAATGTATTTGGTATAGATCACATCACCCAGGGCGGCCGTGTTTTGCCGGTGCAGCAGATCGGGGATTGGCTCGGTGCCCGCGGCCAGGACGTCCGGCGACATGGTGGCGGTGCCCAGGACCATCAACAATTCAACCAGCAGAATAATCCCCACCAGCACGCCGACGGGCATGTATTGCAGGAAGCCCTCGCGCATCTCGACAAAATTGATGTCCAGCATCATCACCACGAACATAAACAACACCGCGACGGCGCCCACATAGACCACCACCAGGACCATGGCCAGGAACTCGGCCCCGATCAGCACGAACAGACCGGCGGTGGTAAAAAACGTCAGGATCAGGAACAGCACGGAATGCACGGGATTGCGTGACGACACCACCATCACGGCGGCCGCCACGGCAATTGCCGCGAACAGATAGAATGTCAGTCCCTGTATGATCATTTAGGCTTTTCCACTCTTCTCGATTTAGGCCTAGCGATAGGGCGCATCAGCGGCGATATTGGCCGCGATTTCGCGCTCCCAACGTTCGCCGTTGGCCAGCAACTTGGTCTTGTCATAGAATAATTCTTCGCGGGTTTCCGTGGCGAATTCGAAATTCGGACCCTCCACGATGGCATCCACCGGGCAGGCTTCCTCGCAATAGCCGCAATAGATGCATTTGGTCATGTCGATGTCATAGCGGGTGGTGCGGCGGCTGCCGTCGGCGCGGGGCTCGGCCTCGATCGTGATGGCCTGGGCCGGACAGATCGCCTCGCACAATTTACAGGCGATACATCTTTCTTCGCCGTTGGGATAACGGCGCAGCGCATGTTCGCCGCGAAAGCGGGGGCTGATCGGCCCTTTTTCATAGGGATAATTTATCGTCACCCGCTTGCGGAACATATAGCTGAAGGTCAGCGCCATGCCTTCGACGATTTCCCACAGCAACAGGCTGCGGGCGCTATTTCTGATAAATCCCATGGCCTACCTCTGCCTATTCATGTCTGGGATGCTCATGTCTGCGGCACCAGATCAAAAGCCACCAGCACGCCTGCCGTCAGCACCACCCAGAACAACGAAAAGGGTAAGAATACCTTCCAGCCCAGGCGCATCAACTGATCATAGCGATAGCGCGGCAACGTCGCCCGCACCCAGACGAAGACGAACAACAGCACGGCAATTTTCAGGAAAAACCAGATCGGACCGGGGATCCAGTTGAAGGGCGCAATGTCAAAGGGCGGCAACCAGCCACCCAGGAACAGGATTGTGGTCAGGCCGGACATCAGGATCATGTTGGCGTATTCGCCCAGGAAAAACAGGGCAAAAGTCATCGAGGAATATTCCACCTGATAACCGGCCACCAACTCGGCTTCCGCTTCCGGCAAATCGAAGGGATGACGATTGGTCTCGGCCAGGGCCGAGATGAAGAAGATGATGAACATGGGGAACAGGGGAATGAAAAACCACATCCCCTCCGCCTGGGCCCGGACTACATCCGAGACATTCAACGAGCCGACGCATAACAGTACGGTGATGATCACGAAGCCAATGGAAACTTCATAACTGACCATCTGCGCCGCCGAGCGGAGGGCGGACAGAAACGGGTATTTCGAGTTAGAGGCCCAGCCCGCCATGACAATGCCGTAGACACCAAGCGAGGAAATGGCAAACAGATACAAAATACCCACATTGATATCGGACACTACCATGCCGTCATCAAACGGGATCACCGCCCAGGCCACCAGGCTCAACACAAAGGTCAGCATCGGCGCGATCAGAAAAATGATCTTGTTGGCCGAGGTCGGCAGCACGGTTTCCTTGAAGAACAACTTCGCGCCATCGGCAAAGGCCTGCAACAGGCCAAACGGGCCGACCACATTGGGGCCCATGCGAAGCTGCATCGCCGCCATGATCTTGCGTTCGAAATAGGTCAACATGGCCACCGACAGCAATAGCGGCACGATGATCAACAGGATTTGCGCCAGGATGATAATGCCCGGCAGCAGATATATGGACCAGAGTTCAGCCATCGGTGCCCGTCGCCCCCCCCGCGCGTCCAACGCCTGTAAACAGCCGGCTGCATTCGGCCATCACGGCGGAAGCCCGGCAAATCGCATTGGCCAGGTAGTAATCGCCAACCGGGCTTTCAAACGGTTCCGTGCCGACGCCACCCGCCACGCCAAAGGCGCCCATGTCCCCCGCCGCGACCGCGTCTATGGCGCCCAGGCTGGGAACTTCGGCAACCATGTGCTGACGCAATTGTTGCAGATTGTCATAGGGAAGCGGCTGCCCGATCACGGCCGAGAAGGCCCGCAGAATGGTCCAGTCCTCCCGCGCCTCGCCGGGCGGAAAGGCAGCCCGGCGCCCGATTTGCGCCCGGCCTTCCGTATTGACCCAGGTCGCGTCCTTTTCCGTATAGGCCGCTCCCGGCAGAATGACATCCGCCCGATGGGCCCCGGCATCGCCATGATGGCCTTGATAGACCACGAATGCCTGTCCCAACGCGGCCATGTCGATTTCATCGGCTCCCAACAGCCAGACCAGGTCGATCTCGCCCTTGCCGGCGCCATCCAGAATGCCCGCGACATCGCGGCCAGCCTCGCCCGGCAGAAATCCAATATCCAAACCACCGACGCGCGAGGCGGCCCGATGCAGCACATTGAAACCGTTCCAATCGGCGCTGATCATACCGGTATCCTGGGCCACGCGCCGGGCCAGATCCATCAGAACCGCACCATCGTCGCGGGCCAGCGCGCCGCTGCCCACCACGATCATCGGCCGTTCCGCCGCCGCCAGCAACTTGGCGAAATGGTGGTTGCCGCCGGCGATTTCCGCCAGGGTTGCCGGGCCGGCGCCCAGATAGTCATATTTATAGGTCAGATCGACCCCCGCACCGGCCACGCCCCCGATGACGCCAATGGGGAAACCGCCCGCCAGCCACCGCTTGCGGATACGGGCATTGACCAGGGTCGCTTCCCAGCGCGGATTGCAGCCCACCAGCAGCAGGGCGTCCGCGTCTTCGATCCCGGCGATGGTGCTGTTGAACAAATAGCCGCCGCGGTGCTTGCCGCCGATCTTGGCGCCATCCTGACGGCAATCCAGATTGGGCGAACCCAGGGCGGTGAATAATTCCTTCAGAGCCAGCATGGCTTCCACATCCGCCATGTCGCCGGCGATGGCGGCGATGCGTTCGCCCTTCACCGCGCCCGCCTCGTTCCTACCTATGGCATCCAGACGGGCCTGAATAGCGGCGAATGCCGCATCCCAACTGGCCGGTTTCAGCTTGCCGTCAACCCGGACATAGGGTTGGTCCAGCCGTTGCAGGGCCAAGCCGTCGACCGCATAGCGGGAACGGTCCGACAGCCATTCCTCGTTAATGTCTTCGTGCAGGCGGGGCAGAATGCGCATGACCTCGGTGCCACGGCAATCGATCCGAATATTGCAGCCGACGGCATCGTGGACATCGATGCTTTCGGTTTTGCGCAGTTCCCAGGGCCGGGCGCTAAAGGCATAGGCCTGATTGGTCAGCGCCCCCACCGGACAGACATCGACCAGATTGCCCGAAAGCTCCGATGTCAGGGCCTCTTCGATATAGGTGCCGATTTCGGTCTCTTCGCCGCGGAAAGTCGCGCCCAGTTCCTCGACCCCGGCAATCTCCGTCGCGAAGCGGACACAGCGCGTGCAATGGATGCACCGGGTCATGGTCGTGGCAATCAACGGCCCCAGATATTTGTCCTTTACCGCGCGTTTGTGCTCGTCAAAGCGGGACGCGCCCCGGCCATAGGCAACGGCCTGATCCTGTAAATCGCATTCCCCGCCCTGATCACAGATCGGGCAATCCAGGGGGTGGTTGATCAACAGGAATTCCATTGCCCCTTTGCGGGCCTTTTCCGCTATCGGGGAATTAGTACGGATCACCATGCCTTCACCCACCGGCATGGCGCAGGAGGCGATGGGTTTCGGCGATTTTTCCATTTCCACCAGGCACATGCGGCAATTGCCGGCAATGGACAGGCGGTCGTGATAGCAGAAGCGGGGAATTTCGATCCCCAATTCCTCACAGGCCTGTAGCACCGTGGTGTTGGCTTCGACCGTTATTTCCTGGCCGTCGATAGTCAGCGTGGGCATGTTCTTGCGATCCTTGCTTTCGCGTTGGCTAGGCCGCGGCCGGCTGTTTGTTTTTGCGTTCCATGATGCGGGCCTCCACCTCCGGGCGGAAATGCCGCATCAGACCCTGAATGGGCCACGCCGCCGCATCGCCAAGGGCGCAGATGGTGTGACCTTCGATCTGGTAGCTGACCTCCAGCAACATATCTATCTCGGCCACGTCCGCCTCGCCTCTGACCAGACGTTCCATGACCCGCCACATCCAGCCCGTACCTTCACGGCACGGTGTGCATTGGCCGCAGGATTCGTGGGTATAGAACTTCGCCAGACGGGCAATGGCACGCACCAGATCGGTGGATTTATCCATCACGATCACCGCCGCCGTACCCAGGCCGGATTTCACATCGCGCAGGGAATCGAAATCCATCAAGACATCGTCACAAATCGATTTTGGCAGCATCGGCACGGACGAACCGCCGGGGATGATCGCCAGCAGATTATCCCAGCCGCCGCGCACGCCGCCCGCATGTTTTTCGATCAATTCGCGCAACGGGATCGACATCTCTTCTTCCACGTTGCAGGGATGCTCGACATGGCCGGAGATGCAGAACACCTTGGTACCGGTGTTGTTGGCCCGGCCCAGGCCGGCGAACCAATCCGCGCCACGCCGCATGATGGTCGGCGCCACGGCAATACTTTCGACGTTATTCACAGTCGTTGGCCGGCCCCAGACGCCGACACCGGCGGGAAACGGCGGCTTCAGGCGCGGCTGGCCCTTTTTGCCCTCCAGGCTTTCGATCAGGGCGGTTTCCTCGCCACAAATGTAGGCGCCGGCGCCACGATGGACGAAAACGTCAAAGGCATAGCCGGAACCACAGGCATTGGGGCCGATCAGGCCGGCGTCATAAGCCTCGGCGACGGCGGCCTCCAGATGATTGGCTTCAAGATGGAATTCGCCGCGAATATAAATATAGGCCGCCGAGGCGCGCATGGCGAAGCCGGCGATCAGGCAGCCCTCCACCAATTTGTGGGGATCGTGGCGCATCATCTCCCGGTCCTTGCAGGTACCCGGTTCGCCTTCATCGGCGTTGACCACCAGATAGGTCGGCTTGCCATCGGATTCCTTCGGCATGAAGGACCATTTTAAACCGGTCGGGAAACCAGCCCCACCGCGTCCCCGCAGGCCCGAAGCCTTGATCACGTCAACGATGGCATCGGGGCCCAATTCCAGGATCGCCTTGGTGCCGTCCCAGTCGCCGCGTTTGCGGGCGCCCGCCAAGCCCCAATCCAGCGTACCGTACAGGTTGGTAAATATCCGATCTTCGTCGCGCAGCATCAATTGTCCCCCGTATAGGCATGCAGGGTGGTCGGCCCGCCCGCCGGTTCCGAGGCGCGGCGGCCATTTTGCGGCCCTACCTTGGGCTTTTCACCCTTGGCCAGGGCCTCCAACACCGCGCTAGCGCTTTCCGCCGTCAGGTCTTCGTAATAGTCATCGTTGATCTGCATCATGGGTGCATTCACACAAGCGCCCAGGCATTCCACCTCAATCAAGGTGAATTTGCCATCCGCCGTGGTCTCGCCGAAATCGATGCCCAATTTGGATTTGCAGGCCCCCACGACGTCTTCAGAGCCACGCAGCCAGCAGGGCGTCGTGGTGCAGACCTGAACGAAATGTTCTCCCACCGGAGCCAGATTGTACATGGTGTAGAAGGTCGCCACCTCGTACACCCGGATCCGCGGCATTTCCAGCATGTCGGCCACCGCGTCCATGGCCGCGCGGGGCAGCCAGTTCTGCTGCTGGCGCTGGGCCAGATCCAACAGCGGCATCACGGCGCTGGCCTGGCGGCGGGGCGGATACTTGGCGATATGCTGCTTGGCCACGGCTAGATTTTCCGGCGTGAAGGCAAAGCTGTCGGGCTGTTGTTCCGGCGGGGCGGGTACGCGTTTCATCGATCGATCTCACCAAACACAATATCTAGGCTGCCGATAACGGCAACGGAATCAGCCAACAGGTGACCTTTGCACAGATGATCCAGAGCCGCCAGATGAACATAGCCGGGCGAACGGATCTTGCAGCGATAAGGCATATTGCTGCCGTCGGCCACCAGATAGACGCCGAATTCGCCTTTGGGCGCCTCGATCGCCGTGTACGTTTCACCGGCCGGCACTTTGAAACCCTCGGTATAAAGTTTGAAATGCTGGATCAGGGCTTCCATGGATTGCTTCATTTCCGCCCGCGGCGGGGCCACCACCTTGCGGTCCGCGCTGGAGACCGGACCATCGGGCATGGTTGCCAGGACCTGCTTAATGATACGGCAGGATTGGCGCATTTCCTCTACTCGGCACAGATACCGGTCATAGCAGTCACCGTTCTTGCCCACGGGAATATCGAAATCATACTTTTCGTAACCGTCGTAGGGCTGCGCCTTGCGTAGATCCCAGGGCAACCCGGTACAGCGCAACATGACGCCGGAAAAGCCCCAATCCATGGCTTCGTCCGGGCCGATCACGGAAATATCCACGTTGCGTTGTTTGAAGATACGGTTTTCCGTCAGCAGGGTTTCCATATCGTCGACATAATTGTGAAAGCCGTCGATATAATTGCCGATATCCTCGGCCATCCCCGCCGGCAAGTCCTGGTGGACCCCGCCAACCCGGAAATAGTTGGCATGGATACGCGCGCCGCTGACACCTTCGTAGAATTCCATCAATCTTTCGCGTTCTTCATAGCCCCACAGCGCCGGCGTAATGGCGCCGACATCCATGGCATGCGAGGTTATGTTCAGCAGATGGTTCAACAGGCGGGTGATCTCTGAAAATAGCACCCGGACGGCCTGGCCACGGGCCGGCACCGCCACCCCCAACAGCTTTTCAATGGCCAGCACATAAGCATGCTCCATCGCCATGGGCGAGACATAGTCCAGGCGGTCAAAATAAGGCAAAGCCTGTTGGTAGGTCTTGTATTCGATCAATTTTTCGGTGCCGCGATGCAACAATCCGATGTGCGGATCGCAACGTTCGATCACCTCGCCATCCAGCTCCATCACCAGGCGCAACACACCATGAGCCGCCGGATGCTGGGGCCCAAAGTTCAGAGTCATATTCTTGATGTCGACTTCAGCCATTAGCCCGGCTCCTGCCCTTCTGCCTTTTCATCGCCCGGCAACAGCCCTTGCGGAACGGCGGCCGCGCCCTCCCACGGCGAAAGGAAATCGAATGTACGGAATTCCTGGGGCAAATCGACCGGGTCATAGACGACCCGCTTGCGCTCCTCGTCGTAGCGCACTTCAACAAATCCGGTCAGGGGGAAATCCTTGCGCAGTGGATGCCCTTCAAAACCATAGTCCGTCAACAGGCGGCGCAAGTCCGGGTGGTCGGCAAACATGATGCCGTACATGTCCCAGGCCTCGCGCTCGAACCAATTGGCGGAATTATGAATGCCGGTGATCGAAGGGACCGGCGTTTGCTCATCCGCCTCGATCTTGATCCGGACGCGCTGGTTATGCACCATGCTCAACAGGTTATAGACCACATCGAAACGTTTTGGACGCTCTGGGAAATCGGCGCCGCAGATATCCACCAGCACCTTGAACAGGCATAGAGGATCGTCGCGCAGGAAGGTCACGACCTTGACGATATGTTCGCCCCGCACCTTGACCATCAACTCGCCATGCGCCACCGCTGTGGCGATCACCTGATCCGCCAATACAGCACCAATATGCTGGCCCAATTCCTGCAATACGCCGTCGTCCGCCATTTCTTTGTCCGTTTTGTCCCTATGAACTATTTGCTAGTCGGTCCAGTGTCTGGCGGTCTAGCGCAAAAAGGTGCCGGTACGGCGGATTTTCTTCTGTAATTGCAGAATGCCATAGACCAGCGCTTCCGCCGTCGGCGGGCAACCGGGAACATAAATGTCCACCGGAACGATCCGGTCACAACCGCGCACCACGGAATAGGAATAATGGTAATAGCCGCCACCGTTGGCGCAACTGCCCATGGAGATAACGTAGCGCGGCTCCGGCATCTGGTCATAGACCTTGCGCAGGGCCGGCGCCATTTTGTTGGTCAAGGTGCCCGCCACGATCATCACGTCCGACTGCCGGGGCGAGGCGCGGGGCACAACGCCCATACGGTCCAGGTCATAACGTGGCATGTAGGCGTGAATCATCTCCACCGCGCAGCAGGCCAGGCCAAAGGTCATGGGCCATAACGAGCCGGTGCGAGCCCAGTTCACCACTTTGTCCAATTGCGCGGTGACGTAACCTTTGTCAGCCAGTTCGTCGGAAAATTCCACGAAGCTGGCGTTCTGCCCGGCCACCACCAAACCAGTCTGCGCGCCCGGTTGAGGGGAGGCGGGTTGCGAGCTGCTGGGGGCCGTTGCCGTGGGTTCGTTTACTCCCATTCCAGCGCGCCTTTTTTCCATTCATAGATGAAGCCGATGGTCAGGATACCAAGGAAGATCATCATGGACCAGAACCCGAGCAGGCCGATTTGCCCCAAGGAAACCGCCCAGGGAAACAAAAAGGCCACTTCCAGATCAAAGATAATGAAAAGGATCGCCACCAGGTAAAACCGCACATCGAAACGCCCGCGGGCATCATCGAAGGCCTCAAAGCCGCATTCATAGGCCGATAATTTTTCCGGGTCGGGATGACTGGGCACCATGATCATGGAAGCAACCACGATGACGACGGACAGCCCTATCGCCACGGCAAAAAACATCAAGATCGGCAGATATTCTTTTAACAGATCGTCCACGGCTGAATGCCTCCCTCGCGCCTCCCGCCACACAGTGGCCACGAGGCCCCCAATCCTATAACGGCTTCTCTTGCATGCTGCAATGGCGGCACGGTAATTTCTGTTCCAAATCGTGGATTTGAACGTGGGTCAGCGAGGATGCCCCCAGTATAATCCCAGTATAAACACGGGACATTCGGCCTTGGGGCATCTGGTCCTGGGGCATTCGGTCTTGGGGCTTCGTGGCGGGAGTGACGGGACTCGAACCCGATATGTGCTGCCCTGCCGGATCCGCATTCGTCCGACTCTGTGCAGGCTTTTCGGACGACAGCGCGGACGTGCGAGAAACCTGCACGGAGCCGGACATACAGCCCTCTTCAATCCGCTTAAATTCTCCTATTCGCCACGGCTATACTCGGCTCCACATCAGAAGGAACTAAATGTCGTTTGGCTGCTATCCTAGGGCAGCCTGAAGTCGCCCTGGAGAGACGGATTGAATAATTCTGAAATCTTATACGACGTTCTCATTTTTCTGGTGGCCGCTGTTATAGTAGTACCAGCGTTCCAACGCCTGCGGACGAGTCCTGTGCTGGGTTACCTTGTGGCGGGCATCCTTGTCGGACCACATGGACTGGCGGTCATAAGAGACTCGGAGAGCGCACATACACTGGCGGAATTCGGCATCGTCTTTCTTCTCTTCATGATTGGGCTGGAATTCTCGGCGGAGCGTCTGCGCGCGCTGGGCCGTTACGTTTTCGGCCTTGGCGCATTACAGGTAACCGTCACGGGGTGTCTCATCGGCGGTGTTGCCTGGGTTCTCGGCGCTACTGGAGAAGCGGCCGTAATCATCGGCGGCGGCTTGGCGCTGTCATCCACGGCATTTGTTCTTCAGCTTCTGATTGAGAGGGGCGAACGGGCGACACCGTTTGGCGAAATTTCATTCGCCGTACTGCTATTTCAAGATCTCGCCATAGTCCCCCTCCTGATGCTGGTTAGCCTGCTCGGCGCAGGAGAAGGATCGTTCCTTACGGCCATGGGGTTCGCGGTCTTGAAGGCGGTTGTGGCGCTGGTTCTGGTTGTCGGCGTTGGACGACTGATCTTGCGGCCCGTCTACCATATTATCGCCGAGGCACGGAATTCCGAGCTCTTTGTGGCAACCACACTGCTCGTGGTTCTTGGGACCGGCTGGCTCATGTCGCTCGTCGGCATATCGATGGTATTGGGCGCTTTCCTGGCTGGTGTATTATTATCGGAGACCGAATACAGGCATCAGGTCGAGGCGGACATCCGACCGTTTCGCGGAATACTGCTTGGCTTGTTTTTCATGACGGTTGGCATGTCTATCGACATCACTCTAATTTGGAGCGAACTGGCACAAATCACTCTGCTCGTTATTAGCCTTATGTTTGGCAAGAGCATTGTGACAGCCGCCCTGTGCCGAGGGTTTGGATTGCCAGTGGGTGATTCTTTACGGATTGGGCTGCTTCTTTCACAGGGCGGGGAGTTCGGATTTATCCTTTTTCTAACCGCCAGCGCGCTGGGCATTCTTGCCATGGAAACCACGCAGATACTTCTTGCAAGCGTGGCACTTACAATGGCTGCTACCCCGGTCATGGCCTATGCAGGCGGTCAATTTTCCTTATTCTGGGCAAGGCGTGAAAATGTATCCGTCGCGGGTGTCGAGGAAATAGGAGAAGACCTGCGCGATCATGTCTTGATCGCGGGCTTTGGTCGCGTTGGCCAAACTGTGGCAAAGATGCTTTCGGCGGGCGGCATCTCATATGCGGCTCTTGATTTGGACACCACCCGGATCGCGGCATGCCGCGCCAAAGGCATGCCAGTATTCTTTGGAGATGCAAGTCAGATTGAAATCCTGAATTCTGCGGGCGCAAAGCGAGCGAGGGGCGCCGTGGTTACAATTGATGAACCCGCAATGGCAGACCATATTGTGGCGGCACTTCATGAGTTTTTTTCAGATTTGCCAATTTTCGTTCGGGCGCAAGATTTGCTTCATGGCCGCCACCTGGAAATGAAGGGTGCAACCCAGGCCGTCCCAGAAACTCTTGAGGCGAGCCTTCAATTGGGTGCAATAGCGATGACGTCAATGGGCGCGACCTCTGATGAGGTTATGGAAATTATACAGGACCTTCGTAAAGACGATTACGTGAACTTAGGCGACACTGTGCGTGGCTAGGCGCTGACCCCTTCCCAGGAACGTAGCGGTTTTTGGGGATATCGAGGGCAATTGGCTAAGCCCGCACCTGATTATCAACCGCTGGAGACGGGCCACCAGCAACTGAAAGCCGCCTTGTCACTTTTCCGTGCGCTTGGGCATGCACACGCCTCAGCGCTCATTAGCACCGGCCTGGACGTGATGTCCGTTGGCACCCGCCTTGGGCATGCTTCACCGGCGTTGACGCTGACTATTTACGCCCATTTATTTCATAACAGGGATGATGACGCCGCCGCCATTGACGCTATGTTGCATGACAGGAACGGAAAATAAACTTCGGGCGCCAATCGGGTGCCAAAAGCGCCCTATCGGATTTGCGAAACCGCGGTTTTATAAAGCCTTCGTGGCGGGAGTGACGGGACTCGAACCCGCGACCTCTGGCGTGACAGGCCAGCGCTCTAACCAGCTGAGCTACACCCCCCACGAAGGCGCCCCATGTACATCCCCCCCGGCACGGGTGTCAAGCCGCTTGCGGCCGGGCGCTGGTTGTTTGCGAATGGCTGGCCCAAATCAGCTTTTTGGCTTTTTTGGATTTTCCGGATTCTTTGGATTTTCAGGCGTCTCCGGCGTCGCGGGCTTCCCCTGATTTTTCGCCTTTTTCGGCGTCTCCGACGTCTTAGGCTTTTCCGGCTTTTCCAGATTCTTTAGATGTTTTAGCTTTTCCGGCCTGCCCGGCTTGCGGCAGGCGGAAAACATGGCAAAGGGGAATAATTTTGCCGCCGGCTCGTGCCAGCGTTCGGGATTTTCCTGCAGCCATTTGGAGAACATGGCCGACAATTGCTCTGGCTTTCGCCCATGCACACAGGGGATCAGCCACTTCATGCGTTGAAAGCCGGCTACGAAGCTCCAATTATAGGCATCGTTGATGCCGCTGATATAGACATCGCGGTCATATTCGGCCAATTCAAGATAGTCCTGGCCGCTGAGCAATTGCCAGGAGCGGGCCGTGAGTGGATCTGACTGCGCCTGGGCATGAGACGGCAAAACCACCGGCGAAATTAATATCGCGGCTGCTATGAGAAAAATGAACGCACGCATCGCCCGGAATCCTACTCGTTATGGACGCAATTGTCGCCGCATATTAAGTCGGATCCAGGGCGATGGGTTACGTTGATTAGACGGAAACGTCGATATTTCGGCCAGTGTCCGAATCCACAGCCGATTTACTCGACTGCTCCTCGTCACCGTCCCTGGGGGCGACTTTTACCCCCGAGAATTCCGCCTTGGCCGGGTCTTTTTCATGGCGGGCCGTATCGGGTTTTTCGACCGGGCGCAAAGCTTTCACTTCGGCCTGTCGGATTTTGTCGTTGACCTGGGTCGACGACGACGAAAGGTTGACTTCCATTCTGGTTTCCTCTCGGCAGCTCCGCTGTCCAGGCGCCGGGATTGGCGATTGGACCGGTAGCTTTGCGTCCCGCCGTTACCAGCGGTTTGCCTTTGCGGACATTTTTTAAACCTCCGCACCCTGCAGGTTATCCCCAAAAAGTTAACGATTCCTTTCCCACACTCTACAGACGGAACTGGCTACAGACGGGACCGGCCACGAACGGCACTGGCGAAATGAACCGGCGGCGTAGCCGGCGCGCGGGTGGTCATGGCGCCGCTATCCATCTGCTGCTAGACTATTTCAGGGTCATTTGCAGAACCGATTGGGAGGTTATCAGCGTCATGCGTATCAGTTCCATCGTCCGCCGGGCGGCACAGGTCAATGGCGGCGGTTTAGCCTCTAATTTCCAGGATCGGCGACATGATTGGCGCCAGTTCGAAAACCGGGTATCCCGCCTGGCGGCCGGGTTGCGTGCCCTTGGCGTCGGCCATGGCGACCGGGTCGCCATGCTGGCGCTGAACAGTGACCGGTATCTGGAGTATTTTTTCGCGGTGCCCTGGGCCGGCGGGGTCTTCGTCCCCATCAACACCCGCCTTGCGCCCCCCGAAGTGGTCCATTGGCTGAACGATTCCGGCGCCACTGTCTTGCTGATCGACGACAATTTTACGGCCATGTTACCCAAACTGCAGGGCCAGTTGGAAAGTCTCAAAACCATTGTCCACGTGGGCGACGGCGCCCCGCCGGAGGGCATGTTGTCGTTCGAGGCCCTGATCGACGGCGCCGGGGAAATGGAACCACTGGACAGCGGCGGGGATGAAATGGCGGGGCTGTTTTATACCGGCGGCACCACGGGCCGTTCCAAAGGCGTAATGTTGAGCCACCGGAACCTGGTTCTGAACGCCCTGCAATTTGCCGCCGAGGTTGGCTTCGATGCCGGCTCCCATTATCTGCATGCCGCGCCGATGTTCCATCTGGCCAACGGCGCGGCGACCTTCGCGGTCACTTCCATGGCCGCCTCGTCCACCATTATTCCAGGTTTCCAACCGGTCGCCACCTTGCAGGCGATCCAGGAAAACAAGATCAATATTGTTCTTTTGGTGCCGACCATGATCAACATGACGGTTAACCACCCGGATGTGGCCAATTACGATTTGAGCAGCATCAATCATGTGCTGTTCGGCGCCTCGCCCATGCCCGAGGCGGTGCTGCAAACGGCGCTGCGGGTCATCCCCAATGCCCAGTTCCATCACCTCTATGGCCAGACCGAGGCTGCACCCGTGCTCACCGCTCTGCCCGCAAACCGCATGGTCGAGGAAGGCCCCCTGGCCGGCAAGATCAAGTCGGCCGGTCTGGCGATCCCAGGCGTTGAAGTCCGTATCGTCGATGCAGATGACAACGAGGTTCCCCGGGGCGTGGTTGGCGAAATCTGCGGCCGGGGTGAAAATGTCATGCAGGGCTATTGGAACCAGCCGGAGATGACGGCGGAGACCTTGCGCAACGGCTGGCTGCACACCGGCGATGGCGGCTACATGGACGAGGACGGCTTTGTCTATGTGGTTGACCGGGTCAAGGACATGATCATCTCGGGCGGCGAAAACGTCTATTCGGCGGAAGTGGAAAACGCCATCTATCAACACCCCATGGTCGTCGAGTGCGCCGTCATCGGCATCCCGCACGAAAAATGGGGCGAACAGGTGCATGCCATCGTGCGCCTGGCCGACGGCGGCGAGGCGGACGAGGCTGCCATCATCGCCCATTGCCATGAATGGATCGCCAACTACAAATGCCCCCGCAGCGTATCTTTCGCAACCGAGCCCCTGCCCCTGTCCGGCGCCGGCAAGATACTCAAGAACGATCTGCGCCAGCCCTATTGGGTCGGCCACGAAAAAGCGGTTAACTAGGCTGGCAGGCAGCGATTTCGGTATCCGTATCGGCATAGAGAGGACGAACAATGGAATTCGGTATCGCCATGGCCACCGCCGCCGACGCCTGGAAGCTGGTACAGCGGGCCGAGGCGTTGGGCTTCTCCAGCGCCTGGTTCTACGACACCCAGATGTTGAGCGCCGATTGTTTCGTCGCCATGGGTGCGGCGGCGGTGAAGACAGAGCGTATTCGCCTGGGCACGGGCGTCCTGATCCCCTCCAACCGGATCGCCCCGGTTACCGCCAACGCCCTCGCCTCATTGAACCAGCTGGCGCCCGGACGGATCGATTTTGGCGTCGGCACCGGCTTCACCGGGCGCCGGGCCATGGGCCTGGGCGCCATGAAGCTGGCCGATATGGAGGACTATATCCGTGTCGTCCGCGGCCTGCTGAACGACGAAATGCTGGAAGCCGAATTCGAGGGGCAGCGGCGGAAAATCAAGTTCCTGAATCCTGAACTGGGCCTGATCAATACCCGGGATGCCATCCCCCTGCACGTTTCGGCCTATGGCCCCAAATCGCGCGCCCTTGTGGCGAAACTGGGCGCGGGCTGGCTCAACTTCGTCGGCGATGTGGACACCGCCGTCACCAGCCTGGCCGGCATGCGCCAAAGCTGGACCGATGCCGGGCGGACGCTGGACGATCTGTCCGCCACCGAATTCGCCCTTGGCTGTGTGTTGGCGGATGGCGAGCCGTTCGATTCCCCCCGCGCCCTGGCCCAGGCGGGGCCCAGGGCGGCGGTGGTGCTGCACCGCGCCGCCGACGAGGCGATTGCCGGTCTGCCCAATTCCAGCGGCCTGCCCGCGGCGGCGGCCGAGGCGGTCGCCGGCTATGTCGCCCATGCCATGAACTACCAACCGGCGGACGCCAAATATCTGGAAAACCATCGCGGCCATCTGATGTTCCTGAAGGCGGAGGAACGGCAATTCGTCACCGCCGAATTGATTCGCGATACCTCGTTCACGGCGACGGAAGGCGAACTGAAAAACCGCCTGGGCGACCTGCGCGATGCGGGCTATGACCAGTTCACCATTCAGATCGTGCCGGGCCAGGAAGACGCTATCGAGGATTGGGGCCGCATTCGCCAGGCCTTTGCCTGATCGGCAAATACCCGGCCAGTGGGAGAACCAGCATGGCGAAGGATTGCGTTGGATTTATTGGCCTGGGCGACATGGGGGAGCCTATGGCCGCCTGCGTTCTTGCCGCCGGTTACCCGGTGGTCAGTTGCGCCAATCGCAGCCGAAAGGCCATCGACGCACTGCAAGCCAAGGGCCTGGAAGAAGTCTCCAGCCCGGCCGAAGTCGGCGCCAGGGCGGATATTCTCATCACCTGCGTTCTGGACGAGGCGCAGACCGAGCATGTGCTGCGCGGGCCTAACGGCGCCCTGTCCCGCCTTAAACCCGGCGCGGTGGTGATCATCACCAGCACGCTTTCGCCCGGCTATTGTCAGGCGCTTGCGGAAGCGGCGGCGGCGGGCGGCATCGACCTCATCGACTGTCCGGTCAGCGGCGCCCGGCCCCGCGCCGAGCAAGGCACCCTGACGCTGATCTGCGGCGGCGATCCCGCCATCATCGAAAGATGCCGATCCGTCCTGGAAAGCATGGGCAGCATCCATCATTGCGGCCCGGTGGGCATGGGGCAGATCGCCAAGCTGGTCAATCAGGGCATGCTCTACGGCATTCTCAAGCTGCTCGGCGAAGGCCGCGCCCTGGCCAGCGCCTACGGCATGGACCTTGATACCCTGATGGGGGTGTTAAGCCAGTCCATGGGAAACAGCGCCGCCGGCGAGAACTGGGAGATGTTCGCGGCGATCTGGCCTCATGCCGCCAAGCTTGGCCAAAAGGACCTGAACCTGTGCATCGAGGCGGCCCGCGCAAGAGGCGTAGCGATGCCCCTGATCGAGGCGCGGCGCCATATGAGCTGGGAGATGCCAGACGACGCCTGAGGCCGCCTGAGGACGTGGCCGCGAGGACCGGGATCGCCTTCTATCGTCTACACCTTGTTCGCCCGATAAACTTAGTTAAATTGCTGAGCGGAGATCGCCGGATGGTAGATCGGCTGGATGACGTTTCCGGCCGGGTCCTTGATGTGAAAACTGCGCGCGCCATCCGCATGATCATGCGGCTGGTCCAGCACGGACACATCTATCGACTTGAAATAATCGTACCAGGCATCCAGGGTCTCCTTACTCTCCACGATGAAACCGTAGTGATCAAAGACTCCGCCATCTTTCGGTTCCGAGTTGGCGCGTGCCAGCGACAGATTGTCGTTGCCGCAGGTGAGATAAACGAGGTTTTCATTTGCCCGATAGAGCAGCTTCATACCCATCACATCGGTATAAAACCTCTCGCACGCTTCCAGGTTTGTCACCCTAAAGGCAATATGGCGGATACCACGAAAAGCGGGGGGGCGTTCGTTCATCGGTGCGCTCCTGTAAGGCTCAAAAAGAATTCACGCTGGCAACTACCAGAGCGGATTATAGCACTGGAAACGTGGATCAGGAATCTCTGTTGTCCAACGCGAAACTTCACGCCGCCGTTCAGCGGCCGGCGATGAATGTTTTAGACCTCGCCCCAGACTTGCAGGGCGGTTTCGACGATGCGGGCCAGTTTGGCTTGTTGCACATCCTGGGTGATCGGGTTGCCGGAGACGGCGGAGGCGAAGCCGCATTGCGGCGACAGGGACAGGCGTTCGAGCGGTATGAATTGCGCCGCCTGGTCGATACGGCGGGCCAGGTCATCGACGCTTTCCATTGCCGCGACTTTCGAGCTGACCAGCCCCAACACCACATGTTTGTTACCGGGCACCAGACGCAGGGGCGAGAAATCGCCGGCCCGGTCGGTGTCGTATTCCAGAAAAAAGGCATCGACGGAAAGATCGTTGAACAGGCGCTCCGCCACCGGCTCGTACCCCCCCTGCGATAGATACTTGCCCTTGAAATTGCCCCGGCATAGATGCAGGCCGCAGGTCATTCCGGCCGGACGGCCCGCCACCGCATCGTTGATGGCGTCGATGTAGATGCCGATCAGCTCGTCCGGGTCGGCCCCGCCCTGGCGCACCTGTTCGCGCACATCCGGGTCGCACAGCATGGCCAGAGGCACCTCGTCCATCTGGATATAGGTCGCGCCCAGTTCGGCCAGGGCGGCGATTTCCTGGCGAAACACCTGGGCGAAATCCTGAAAGAATGCGCGCGGCGTAGCATAGGCCGACACATCGATGCCGCCCACCGGGCGATAGAAATGAAAGGTCGGCAGCGACGGCATGGTGATTTTAGGGGTGACCTTGGCGACGGACTTCAGAAAGCTGAATTCGCCGGTGGAAAAGCCGCTTTCCCGGCGCACCTTGCCCTCCACATGGGCCGCGATGAAGCTTTGTTCATGGCCATGATCGTCGTGAAACTTGAACTCCGCCTCGCGCACGGACAGCCCCGATACCGGGCCGATCACATGCCCCCAATAGGAGCCACGGCGAAACTCGCCATCGGTCACCACGCCCAGGCCCGCCGCCTGCTGTTGCGCCACCACCTCGCGGATCGCCGCATCCTGGATTTCGGCGAAGGCCGCATCGTCAATCTCGCCCGCCGTATGCTGGCGAAAAGCGGCGGTCAGTTCCTTGGGGCGCAGCAGGCTGCCCACATGTTCGGCACGAAATGGCGGCGGGGGCATGGCGGTCTCCTGCGATATGACTGGGTTACCGGCGTCTATAATATCAAGTGGTTTATCAAGCGTCGTCGTCACGCTAAACTGCTCCTATGGCAACCTTCAAGGAAATTCAAGCCGCCGCCGCCGCGCGCAATGGCGGTCTGGCGGCGCTGAAGAAAAAACTGCCCACGGCGAAGTCCGGCCGGGACCTCACGGCCATAAGCGATGACCGCTATCTGTCCGCCATGTGCCTGCGCGTGTTCAGCGCCGGGCTGAAGCATTCCATGGTGCAGGCGAAATGGCCGGCGTTCGAGGAAATCTTCCATGGCTTCGAGCCCCACGCGGTGCGCGCCATGTCGGACGAGGCATTGGAAGCCCTGATGGGCGAAAGCCGCATTATCCGCCATTGGGGCAAGATCAAATCCGTGCGCGCCAATGCCGCCGCCATCTGCGACATCGCGGACGAGGCGGGCGGCATGGGCGCCTGGCTGGCCGCATGGGAGCCGGCGCAAACCGTCGAGCTATGGGAGCAATTGAGCCAGCGCTTTACCCAGTTGGGCGGCAATTCAGGACCGTATTTCCTGCGCATGGTCGGCAAGGACAGCTTCGTTTTAACGCCCTATGTGCTGGCCGCCCTGAAACATTGGTCCCTGTACGAGGGTACGGGCAAGGGCAAGCGGGAGCGGGCCAAGGTGCAGGCGGTCTTCAATGCCCTGCAAACCGAGAGCGGCCTGCCCCTATGCCAGATTTCCATGACCCTGGCGCAATCGGTCGATTAGAGCGGTTTCGCTCACGCCAGGCCGCTAAGCCGCCCGGCTCCACAGGGACGGTACTGGGGCGGCGCAGGGGCGCCGGGCCGCCGTCGCGGCCTTGAATACCTATTTCAGAACCTGCCAAAACGGAGTCACGCGGGGTGTAAAGCCGGGTTGATCATGATCTTACAATGCTGATCCGGGTTGGCCAGATCCTCGAAGGCCTGGGCCACCCCATCCAGGCCGACGCGGCCGGTAATCAGCGGCGATAAATCCAAATGGCCGCTGTCGATCATGGCCAGGGACGCGGCGAACTGTTCCGGGCTGTAGCCGATGACGAATTGCAGGTTCAATTCCTTGATGATGCCGCCATAGGGGCGAAAATTATCAAGCTCCATACAGACCCCCACCACCACGATGCGGGCCTGTTGCGGTGCGCCCGCCATGACTTGATCGATCACGCCCGGGACACCGACGCATTCGAATATCACCGCCGGCTTCAGCGCCTCGGGGATCGGCCCCAAGGCGGGCGGCGCCTGGCCCGGCAAAGCCGCCGCCTGACGCCAACTGTCATAGGGGGAGTGATCGCCTGGGTCGATCACCTGATCGGCGCCCATGGCAATCGCCAGTGCGCGCCGCTGGGGGGAATAGTCCGCCGCCAGAACCGGCCCCAGCCCCTTCATCTTCAGGGCCACGATGACCGCCAGGCCAACCGGCCCGCAGCCGATCACCAAGGGCACGGCGCCTGGCTCCAACCGCGCCATTTCCACCGCATGCAGGCCGACCGCCATGGGCTCCGTCAACGCGGCCAGATCGGCGGTCAGGTTTTCAGGAATGGGCAACAGCAGCATTTCCTGCAACAGCATGTATTCGCCATAGCCGCCGGCATAATCATTGGAATAACCCACCGTGCGCCGCCAGCCCGGCCCCAGCATCACGGGCAGCGAGCAGACCTTTTGCCCTGGTTTGAAACGGCGTTGGCAGTCAGGGCCAAAGTCCAACACCTCGGCACAGAATTCATGGCCCATGACCACATCACGTTCGAAATCCATGCCCTGAAGGATGCGGTCACCGGGATCCGCCGTCGCCGCCAGACGCGGGCCATGGCGCAACATATGTAAGTCAGAGCCGCAGATACCGCAGGCCAGGGTTTTCACCAGCACCTGCCCAGGGCCCGGTTCGGGCACGGCCATTTGATCCACGACGATCTGCTGCCGGCGCATGACCGCCGCCCGCATTGTCGCCGGCACTGTCGCCGGCGTTATCATGCTCATGCCCGCCCCCGTTCCGCTGTGATCCAGAGGACAGTTTGAAAGTCTTCAACGTTTGAAGCAATGGGAATAGCTGGCGAAAGGATAATAAAATGCCGGCGCCAACCAAATACGCGGTCGACGCCGGCGGCGGCCTCATACTAGGCCGTTTTACGCTACTCAACTGTACGCCACACGAACTCTACGCTACGAAATACTAGAACAAAATCAGATAATTACTCAAACGTTTTAACTTTATTGTAGATATATTGCCTTATTATTACAAAATGCAACAATTCTTTACGATGTAGTCATTATAGCCAGAATAATCCTAAAGAATAGATAATAATCGTTGATTGAATTGAAAAAGCCCCGAATGCGACGAAAGGTCGCGCATTCCGGACACCAAATTTCAGGGCAATTTAATTTGGCGCGATGGCAAAGGGCGCGATGCGGCGGACGTTCTGGTCCAGGCGCAAACGGTGGTTCAGGGGCGGGTGGGCCCGCTGGCCACAGTCGAGCCGTTCACAGACCCGGCAAGAGACCCCCACATCGGTCGCCGCCTGTTTGTTCTTCAGATCCATGGCATCGCCATAGACCAGATGCCTGGCCTGACCCATATCGCAGCCCACGGCCACGGCGAGGCGCGGCTGGCGGCCGTGATGTCCGCCCAGGATCGGATCCACGGTGCGGGCAATGGTCAAAAAGGCGCTGCCATCAGGCATACTGGCCTGCTGGGTGTGGATCGTACCCGGCGCACTAAAAGCATCGTGAATAATCCAGCGCGGACAGGTGCCGCCGAAACGGGCAAAATGAAAGCCGGCGCCGCTGAGCCGTTTCGAGATATTGCCCGCATTGTCGATCCGGATAAAAAAGAACGGCACGCCCTGCGCGCCCTTGCGTTGCAGGGTGGTCAGACGGTGACAGACCTGTTCAAAGCTGACGCCAAAACGGTTCTGCAATATTTCCAGGTCATAACGCAGTTCCCTGGCCGAGGTCAGAAAGGCGTCATAGGGCATCAGCACCGCACCGGCAAAAGATCCGGCCAGGCTGATGCGGCATATTTTCTCCGCCTCGGGTGACGACAGTTTCGCCTTGGCCACCAGACGGTCGAGCAATTCGCCCTGGCTGGAAAGCGCCAATTGCACCGCCAATTGAAAATTTCGCCCGGATGGCGGCAGCATTTCCGACAACAGCACCCGCCGCCGGTGAAAATCATAGCGGCGCAAGGTCTCGCCCATAATGTCAACGGGCATGACCTTGGCGCCGATGCCGTGCACCGCTTCCAGATGCCGGGCCATACCTTGAAAAAGGTCTCCCGCGTCCAGCCCCGCATCCTGCCACAGGGCCTCGGCCGCGGTTTCCAATTCCGGGAAATGGTTCGACTGGGATTGTTGAAAATCCCGGACTTCTTCAATGGGAAAGACCTGCGCATCCAGGCCCTGAACCTTGTTCGGATCCGCCAGACGTTCCACCAGGGCCTGCGTGTCCTCGCGCATTTCGAGATAGGATTTGTAAAGGTTCAACACCGCCTGGGTCGCGGCCGGCGACACCTCCGCCACCTCGCGGATTTCCTGCTCGCGAATTTTTCCGCCTTCGAACAACGGATCCGAAAACACCTCCCGCAAGCCAGCGGCCAGCGCGGCGGCCTCATCCTGGGCGAATTCCCGCAGATCAATCTGAAAAACCTGCCCCAGCCGAAACAGCAGCGGCACGGTGACGGGGCGCTGGTTATGTTCGATCAGATTGAGATAACTGGCGGAAATGTCCAACATCTCCGCCATGTCCGTCTGCGTGAGATTCTGCTCCTGACGAAAACGCCGGACCTTGTGGCCCAACATGGCCTTTTTTTCAACCGACATCGGTCTCTCCACGACATTAACATGAGTAATATTATTTACTATATTTACAAAATTACAATAGTAAATTTTGCATAATTTGCATGATGACACTTTTATATTTGCCATTTCCCGGGCAACCCTACATACCAGCGTCAAGTTCGACGAGACAATCCCAAGACCCTACAAACACTGAACAACACATAGCATGGTAGCAGGAGACGACCCATGACAGAGACAATCGAACAACTGGTTTCCGCCCCGGAAGGCCGTTTCGACGGCATCAAACGCGACTATAGTGTTGCAGATGTAAAAAAACTTCAGGGCTCTGTCAAAATTGAATACAGCCTGGCCCGCAACGGCGCCGACAAGCTGTGGAAACTGCTGCAAAGCGAAGATTACGTGCACTCGCTGGGCGCCATGACCGGCAACCAGGCCATGCAGATGGTCCGCGCCGGCCTGAAGGCGATTTATTTGTCGGGCTGGCAGGTGGCCGCCGATTCCAACAACGCCGGCGCCATGTACCCGGATCAAAGTCTCTACCCCGCCGACAGCGGCCCGGAGCTGGCCAAACGCATCAACAAGACCCTGCAGCGCGCCGATCAGATCCAAAGCATGGAAGGCGAGGGCGATATCGACTGGTTCGCCCCCATCGTCGCCGATGCCGAGGCCGGTTTCGGCGGCGTGTTGAACGCTTTCGAGATCATGAAGGCCTATATCGAAGCTGGCGCCGCCGGCGTGCATTTCGAGGATCAACTGGCGTCCGAGAAAAAGTGCGGCCACATGGGCGGCAAGGTGCTGATCCCAACGCAGCAGCATGTCGCCAACCTGAAGGCGGCCCGACTGGCGGCCGACGTCCTGGGCGTACCAACCTTGATCCTGGCCCGCACCGATGCGGACAGCGCCAAACTGCTGACCTCTGACATTGACCCGCGTGACCGGGATTTTGTCACCGGCGAGCGGACGGCGGAAGGCTTCTATCGCCACAAGGAAGGCGAAGGCGAAAGCATGCGGCGCTGCATCGCCCGCGGTCTGGCATACGCCCCCTATGCTGATCTGTTGTGGATGGAAACCTCCACCCCCAACCTGGATCAGGCCAGGATCTTCGCCGAGGCAATCCGCAAGGAATTCCCCAACAAGCTGCTGTCCTACAACTGTTCGCCCTCGTTCAACTGGGCGGCCAACCTGGAGCAGGCCGATATCGCCCGCTTCCAACGCGAGATCGGCGCCATGGGCTACAAGTACCAGTTCGTCACCCTGGCCGGTTTCCACAGCCTGAACCATTCCATGTTCGAATTGGCCCAGGGTTACCGGGACCGCGGCATGGCGGCCTATTCGGAACTGCAAAACGCCGAATTCGCCTCGGAAGCTTCCGGCTACAGCGCCACCCGTCATCAGCGCGAAGTCGGCACCGGTTACTTCGATCTGGTCAACCAGACCATCATGGGCGGCACCTCGTCGACCACGGCGTTGACCGGCTCCACCGAATCCGAGCAGTTCCATGCCGGCGAAGCCGCCCAGGCAGCCCAAGCGGCGGAGTAAGGGGTGTTTTGCGGCATATCAGCAAACCGAAGAACTCTTCGGTCTGGTTCGCACCACTAGCGTACCGGTAACTGCGTAACCGACCGGACGCCCTCCCCCCAAATGGGGCGTCCGGTGACGAACCACGAATACCTAGCCTCGGGGTCACCGCATTCGTCATAGCGTGCGGTGGCCCTTTTTTTTGTTCCCTGGTCTGTTTCATCCCGCCTTGATCGATCCGCCCGGCAAGGGTAAGCATGAGGGGCATGAAACCCGCGATCGGCCTTCTTATCCTGAGCTTGCTTGCCGCCAACCTGGCGGCATGTGACAGCAGTCCGTTGTTGCGTGACCACTACATGGGGCAACAGTTGCTGGAACCGGAATATTTGCCCCATCGTGTGCCGCGGGACAAAGATGGCAATCCAGAACTGCAAACTCAATCCCGTCAGATGGAAAGCTTCTGGCAGAAATTGAAATTCTGGCGCGGCGCCCCGTAGTCATGGCTGCAATGACAAAACACCAACAAGGGGGGAGATCGCTTTGACGACCCAGGAACTGGAAAAACTGGTTACCGGCTTTCGCCGCCTGCAAGCCATGGGTGAAAGCAGCCTGACGGAAAGACGGGCAAGCCTGGTGCATTTGGAAAAGGCGCTGCCAGTGCCCAAGGATGCCCACATTGAATTGGTCGACGCAGGTGGCGTTGCCGCCGAATGGGTCAGTGCGCCCGGCGTTGAGACAACGGCAAAGGCAGGGGCGGATAAGGCGCTGTTGTATCTGCATGGCGGCGGCTATACCTTCTGCGGCCCCGGCACGCACCGGCTGCTGGCCTATAATCTATCCGCGGCAACAGGCATGCCCTGCCTGCTGGCCGACTACCGCCTGGCGCCGGAGCATCCCTATCCGGCCGCGGTGGAGGATGCCGTTGCCGCCTATGGCTGGCTGCTGGCTCAGGGCTTTCCAGCCGATCGTCTGGCCGTGGCCGGGGATTCCGCCGGTGGCGGTTTGGCCCTGGCAACCATGCTGCGCCTGCAACAGCTCGACCACCCCCTGCCCGCGGCCATCGCCTGTTTGTCCCCCTGGACCGATCTGACCATGACCGGCGCGTCGATCACCAGCAAGGTGGCGGACGACCCCCTGGTCGAACCCAGCAGCCTGGAACGCTGTGCGTCGTGGTATCTGGGTGACGGGGACCGGGCCGACCCCCTCGCCTCGCCCCTGCTCGGCGATCTGGGCGGTTTGCCGCCATTGCTTATCCAGGTCGGCAGCGAGGAAATTCTGCTTGATGATGCCTCCCGTCTGGCCGCCCGGGCACAGGCGGCCGGTGTCACGGTGGACTATCAATGCTGGGATCAAATGTTCCACGTTTGGCAGCTTTACGCCCCCATGCTGTCGGAAAGCCGCGACGCCATTGCCTCTATCGGCGAATTTCTAGGCCAGCATGTCGATTGAAATCGGTGTTGATATTGGCGGCACGTTCACCGACGTGGTCTGCCGCCGGCCGGGTCAGCCAACCCGGATTCTGAAGCTGCCCACGACGCGGGATGATCCGGGAGTGGCGGTGTTGGCTGCTGTCCGCCGCCTGGACGAGATGGGCGCCCTGCAGGGCGGGCAGGTCAGCCGTTTCGTCCATGGCACCACGGTGGCCACGAACGCGGTTCTGGAACGCCAAGGCGCCAAGGTCGGGCTGTTGACCACCGAGGGCTTCCGCGATGTGCTGGAAATCGGCCGGCAATTTCGCCAGGCCCTCTATGAAGTTTGCCTCCACCCGGAGACGCCGGGCTTCCTGGCGCCGCGCGCCTTTCGTGGCGAGGTGGCGGAACGGATCGATGCCAAGGGCCAGATCGTCACGCCCCTGGATGAGACGGCCCTTTTGCAGGCCGCCGACGATCTGGTTGCCCGCGGGGTGCAGGCCATTGCCATCGTCTTCCTGTTTGCCTTTCTGAACCCGGTGCACGAACGCCGCGCCGCGGCCCTGCTGCGCCAGCGCCATCCCCACATCGCGCTATCTCTTTCATCCGAGGTGGACCCGGCTTTCCGCGAATACGAGCGTACGGCGGTGACCGCCTTTGATGCCTATATCAAACCCATCGTCGATGGCTATCTGGACCGTCTACAAGGTGGGCTGGCCCAGGCCGGCGTGGCGGCACCATTGCAGATCATGCAATCCCGGGGCGGTCTGGCCGGCGCGGCCGTGGCGCGGGAGCGGCCGGTGCGGCTGTTTTTGTCGGGCCCCGCCGCCGGCGTCATGGGGGCCTGCGCCATTGGGGCCCAGGATGGCGTGGCTGATTTGATCAGCATAGATATCGGCGGCACCACCTGCGATATCGCGCTAATTGAACAGGGCGCGCCGACCATTCGCACCGAAGGCGCCATAGATGGCTATCCGGTGCGGGTATCCATGATCGATATTAACCCCATCGGCGCCGGTGGCGGCTCCATCGCCTGGCTGGATGGCGCGGGCGGCCTGCGGGTCGGACCGCGCTCGGCTGGATCCGAGCCGGGGCCCGCCTGCTACGGCAAAGGCGGCCAAGCGGCGACGGTCACCGATGCCTCGTTGCTGCTGGGCTATCTGGATCCCGGTTATTTCGCCGCCGGCAGCGTCGCCCTGCAAAAGGATCTGGCCCGCGCCGTGATCACCAATAGCGTTGCCAAGCCATTGGGATTGACCGAGGCGCAAGCCGCTCTGGGCATCCACCGGGTTTTAAACAGCCAGATGGCAGAGGGCATTCGCGCCATCACCGTGCGCCGGGGTCACGATCCCCGTGGCTTTACCCTGGTCGCCCTGGGCGGCGCCGGGCCATTGCATGCCATTGCGCTAGCCGAAGAACTGGGCATCCGCCGCATTCTGGTGCCGCCACACCCCGGCGTGCTATCGGCCCAAGGTCTGTTGGATGCCAGAGTGGAGCACGAAGTCACCATGGCGTTCGGCCATGCCCTGGCAGCATTGTCGCCGCCCGATCTGGCCCAGGCCTATCAGGGCATTGATGATCAGGCGCGTTCGCTCATAGCGCGCGAGGGCCTGGAACCCGAAGCCTGCACGGTGCGCCACTACGCCGATGTCTGTTTCGTTGGCCAATCGCATTATTTAGGCGTGCCGGTTGATCTGAACGGGCCGGACCCCATCGCCGGCATTTATCAAACTTTCCTGGAAACCCATGACCGTATCAACGGCCATCGCTTTGAGGCGCCGGCCAGGATCGTCAATCTGCGCACGGTGCATCGCGCCCCGGAGGCGGAGGCGAGTGGCAGTTCGGCCCAGCCGACGGCTGGGGACGAAATTGAAAAAGCCCGCCGCGCGGTACATTTACCCGGCCAACATAGCGCCATGGAAGTCGCGGTCCTGGATCGGGCCGCCATGACGCCAGGGCAAAGGGTTATCGGCCCGGCCATCATTGAACAGGCGGATGCGACAACCTTGCTGACCAGCGGCTGGTCGGCCCTGGTGGCGCCTTCGCTGACCCTGATCCTGGAACAGGATGCTTAGATGAACACCGCATTGATTGATCCGATCACATTGGAAGTTCTGCGTAACAAGCTGGACGGCATCGCCAACGAAATGCAGTCGACCCTGCTGCGCAGCTCCTTTTCGCCTATCGTCAAGGAAGGCCTGGACGCCTCGGCCTGCCTGTTTTCCATCGCTGGCGAAACGCTGGCGCAATCGATCTCCATCCCCATCCATCTGGCTACTCTGATCCCGGTGATCGAAACCTTTTTGACGCGGTTTCCCCTGGCCAGCCTGGAAGCGGGCGATCTGCTGGTCATGAATGATCCTTATCTGGGTGGCACCCATCTGCCCGATATCGCCGTCGCCATGCCGATCATGCACCGGGGCAAGCCCATCGCCCTGGCCGCTGCCATGACCCATCATCAGGACGTCGGCGGCATGGCGCCTGGTTCCGTCCCCACCAATGCCACCGAGATTTTTCAGGAAGGCATTCGTATACCGCCCCTGAAATTACGCAGTGGCGGCGTGATGAACGAGACTTTTATTGCCATGATGCGGCAAAACGTGCGCATGCCCGATGCCTTCATGGGTGATCTGAACGCACAAATCGCCGCCTGCACCGTCGGGGCGCGGCGCCTGGACGAGGTGGCGGAAAAATACGGCGCGGAATTGTTGCAGGGCGTCTTTAGCGAATTGCTGGACAGATCGGAACAAATGACGCGGGCCTCCCTGCGCGCTATTCCCGATGGCCAATACAACTACACGGATTATCTCGACAATGATGGCATCAAACTGGATCGATCCGTTCCCATCAAGGTGACCGTCAGCGTGCGGGATGGCGAATTGACCTGCAGTTTCGAAGGCACGGCGGATCAGGTCCGCGGGCCCTTTAACTGTGTGCCGTCGGGTACCGCCGCCGCCGCATTGTTTGCCGTCCGCGCGATCACGGACCCGGAGATTCCCACCAATGGCGGTTGTTTCCGCCCCGTCCACCTGATCCTGCCCGAAGGCAGCCTGGTCAATCCGCGGGCGCCCGCGCCGGTCAACTCGCGTACCGCCACGATCAAGCGGATCACCGGCTGTATCCTCGGCGCCTTGAAGGATGTCCTGCCCGACCGGATCCCCGCGGACTCAGGCGGCGAATTACTGATCCTGTCGTTCGGCGGCCAGCGGGAAGATGGTTCAACGTTCGTGGTGGGCGACTTGGTTGCCTCGGGCAGCGGCGCCTCCTCCCTGGGCGACGGCGTCGATATGATCGAAACCGATGCGACCAATTGCATGAACCTTCCCGTTGAGGCGCTGGAACTGGACGCCCCCATTCGGGTACACCATTTTGGCTTAGCCCAAGGTTCGGGCGGCGCCGGGCAATTTCGCGGCGGCCTGGGCTGCCGCCGGGAATACGAAATCATGGCGGGCGAGGTCACCGTCACCTATCGCGGCGAACGGCATAACCATCCCGCCCAGGGCAGCCAGGGCGGGGAAGCCGGCGCCCTGGCCTCTGCCCGAATTATGCGCGCAGCCGGGGGTGAGGAAATAATCCTTTCTAAACAAGTCACTACTCTTTACCCCGGCGACCGGCTGTGCATTGAAACGGCTGGTGGCGGCGGCTATGGCCCGGCGGTACAACGCAGCACGGAAGCCCGATTGGAGGATCTGGCCAGCGGTAAGGTTTTCGGTGGATAAGTTATCAAGCCGTCTTTGCGCTCAAACGCTTAGCCAATGGTAACAAGCAATTAATTTACACAATTGATCCGTTAACAAATTTTTTACAATGAAATGGTTACATTCATGCTGAAGACCACTGATAGCACTTATTTACAGTAGGAATTTCGGCATGTTTTTTCGTCGACCTGAACCACGCAATCCCTTAGCCGAGGGCGACATATTCCAACGCCGAGTGGCATACGACCTTGTGGAGACAGCACGCGTCAAGGCCGTGACCATGGGCCCACTGGGTATTCAACACGTCACCTTTCGTGTTTCCACACCGGGCGTTGATGACCGGGGCGACCAGCGCATTCTAGCGGCTGCTGTCTTTTCGGAAATGTATCAACCGTCCTGAAATCGTGGCACGGCGCGCGTCTGCAAGCTAACCTCCCCAGCCGGCCGCATGAGCTGGAACTAGAGCGCATTCGAAGAAAATGCGCCCAGACTCCTAAAATTATCGCTATTAAATCAATCGCTTACGTCGCGGGAGCGACTCCAATTAATTGAAATTTGCTCTTGTGATACCGCGGATGGCGCTGCCATACCCTGGCACTTTTGCGTCTTGCGGAAAGCCTTTGCGGCCTGGACAGGCTATAATGCCGACTGGAATCGAGATAAGGGCTAGGTCATCATGAGTAAGCCGGCGGACAGAAACAAGGCCGATGCGACCGCAAACCGGGCGCGGGAATTGGAACTACTTGGCGCCCTTGAACGAAAGGTCCTGTGGCTTTCCAGTTGGATGATCCACAACGCCAACCATCTGCGCACCAACCGCGACGGCCTGAAAGTGGGCGGACACCAGGCATCATCCGCCTCGCTGACCACGTTGATGACGGCACTGTATTTCAACATTCTGCGGCCGGCGGACCGGGTCGCGGTGAAGCCGCACGCCAGCCCGGTGTTCCACGCCATCCAATATCTGTTGGGCCGGCAAAGCCGCGAGATGTTGTTCGATTTCCGCGCCCTGGGCGGGGCGCAATCCTATCCCTCACGTACCAAGGATGTTGACGAAGTGGATTTTTCCACCGGCTCGGTCGGTCTGGGCGTCGCCATGACCGCCTTTGCCGCGCTGGTGCAGGACTATGTCGCCATGAAGCAATGGGACGGCGACGCCGTACCCACCGGCCGCATGGTGGCGCTGATGGGTGATGCGGAACTGGACGAGGGCAATGTCTTCGAGGCCATGCTGGAAGGCTGGAAGCACGACGTGCGTAACACCTGGTGGATCGTTGACTATAACCGCCAAAGTCTGGATTCGGTGATCACCGACCGCCTGTTTGGCCGGCTCGACGATATTTTCCGCACCACCGGCTGGCGCGTGGTCACCCTGAAATATGGCAACATGCTGCAATCGGCCTTTGCGACCAGCGACGGCGAGGCCTTGCGCCGGTGGATCGACGATTGTCCGAACTCACTCTATTCCGCCCTGACCTACAAGGGCGGGCCCGGCTGGCGCGAACATCTGCGCAAGGATCTTGGTGACGTACCCGGCCTGCGCCCGATTGTCGAGGATTATGAAGACCGGGAGCTGCATGATTTGATGACCAATCTGGGCGGCCACGACATGGCCGCGGTACTGGATTGCTTTCAGAGTATCGAAGGTGACGAGCCGACCTGTTTTATCGCCTACACGGTCAAGGGCAAGGAGTTGCCCCTGGCCGGTCACAAGGACAACCACGCCGGTTTGATGAGCCCGGAACAAATGGCGGAATTTCAGACCAGGATGGGCGTGCCCCAGGGCGACGAATGGGAACCCATGGCCGGTCTGGACGTAGACGTCGAGGAATTGCAGCAATTTCTGGAGCGGGTGCCATTTGCCCAGGGACCCAGCCGGCGCCACCACGCCGCCACCATCGCCGTTCCGGCCCAACTGTCGAAACCGGCCACGGATAAAGCCATCTCCACCCAGGAAGCGTTCGGCCGTATCCTGTTCGATATCGCGGCCAGAGATGACGAATTTGCCAGGCGCATCGTGACCACCTCGCCCGATGTCACCGTCTCCACCAATCTGGGCGGCTGGGTCAACCGCCGGGGCATCTTTGATCGCCATCCGAGGGAGGATATTTTTCGCACGGAGAAGGTCGTCTCGGCCCAACGCTGGACCATGCATCCCGACGGCCAGCATATCGAACTGGGCATCGCCGAAAATAATCTGTTTCTGACGCTGGCCGCCCTGGGCCTGTCGCACTCGCTGTTTGGCAAGCGCCTTTTGCCTATTGGCACGCTGTACGATCCGTTTGTCAGCCGCGGCCTGGATGCCCTGAACTATGCCTGCTATCAGGATGCCCGTTTCATGTTGATCGGCACACCGTCCGGCATCACCCTGGCGCCAGAGGGCGGGGCACATCAATCCATTAGCACACCGTTGATCGGCCTGGCCCAGGATGGTCTGAGCGCATTCGAGCCGGCCTTCATTGATGAATTGGCCGAAATCATGCGCTGGGGTTTTGACCATATGCAGGCAGAGGACGGCGGCTCGGTCTATCTACGCCTGACCACCCGCGCCTTGGCACAGCCCGAACGCGCCATGACGCCGGGCCTGCGCGAAGAGATCATGGCCGGGGCCTATTGGCTGCGCCCACCCCAGCCCGGCGCGGAACTTGCCATCATCTGTTGCGGCGCCGTTACGGCGGAGGCCATGGCGGCCCATGACGAAATTCTGGAAGACGTACCAGGCGCCGGGTTGCTGATTGTGACCTCCCCCGATCTGGCCTACCGGGATTGGAACCACGCCTGGCGGCACCGCGCCGCGGGGCGTTACGAGGCACGCAGCCATATTGGCCGGCTGCTGGACCCCCTGGCCCCGGACGCCGCCCTGGTGACGGTGATCGACGGCCATCCCGCAACCCTGTCCTGGCTGGGTTCTGCGTCACGGCGGCGGGTCTTCAGCCTTGGCGTGGAAAAATTTGGCCAGTCGGGGGACATCCAGGACCTGTACCGCGTGTACGGTATCGATCGCAACGCCATCCTGGACGCCTGCGCCGCCGCCTGCCTTAGCCGATGAACCGATCCGTAAGTGGTGTAGCCGCAATGGCGAAAATGACGGTGGATCAGCTTGAGGCATTTTTGGCTGACGTCTTTCCTCAGATGGACGAGCTGAACCTGCGGGTGGAGGAGGTTCGCCCGCGTTATCTGCGCGCCCGCATCATCACCTCGGAAAAGAACCTGCGGCCGGGCGGCACCATCGCCGGGCCGACCATGATGGCGCTGGCGGATTGCGTGGTCTGGCTTGCCATCATCGCCACCCTGGGCCATGGCGAACAGGCGGTTACCACCAATCTAAACATCAATTTCATGAAACGCCCCGGACCCGCCGACCTGATCGCCGAGGCCCGCCTGTTAAAGCTGGGCCGCCGCCTGGCGGTGGGTGATGTGATGATCTATTCCGACGACGGCAGCGATGGAGCCGACCACCCAGTCGCGCACGCCACCCTGACCTACGCGATTCCGAGTCCCGACTAATTCGAACGGAATCAATCACTGGATAGACGGGCCTCCAATTCATGACGCTGCACCTTGCCGGTGGTTGAACGCGGCAGCTCATCCTCGGCCAAAAAGATGATTTCCTTGGGCCGTTTATAAGAGGACAAGTTTTCGCGGCAGCGGTCCATCAGATCAGCCGCGGTCAGGCTTGGATCGGCCATGACGACGAAGGCCACGGGCACCTCGCCCCATTGCCGGTCGCCACGGCGCACCACCACCGCCTCATGCACCCGGCTGTCAGCCAATATCACCTGCTCGATTTCCGCCGGATAGATGTTCTCACCACCCGATTTGATCATGTATTTCACCCGGTCCACGTAATCCAGGCTGCCATCGGGGTTGCGGCGCAGCACATCGCCCATATGGAACCAGCCATTGCGGAAATCCTGCTGATTGGTCTCGTCGGCATGCCAGTAGCCGCTGAACAAGGTCGGGCCGCGCAGGATCACCTCGCCCGGCGTTCCCACGGGCACCTCGTTGTCGTCGGGATCGACCAGGCGCAATTCGCAAAATGCCGATTGCCGTTTGGACAGATTTGTGGGCGCGACGCCGATCGGGATCAGGCCGGAGGTGGCGGGCGGCAAGCCGGTCTCGGTCGCGCCAAAGGTATTGTTATAGGGGGCATTCAGGGCCCGGGAGGCCGCGGCGATATCCTCGCGGGGCACCAGATCGGCCATGGCGCCACATATACCGACCCCCTTCACCTTTACCCCGCGGGCTTGCAGGATAGCGGCAAAGGGTCCGACCATGCCGGGCATCAGGATGAAAAATCGCATCACCTCGCGCTCCAGAACATCGATCAGCCGATCCGGTTCATAGCCATCAACCACATGCACCGTGCCGCCGCGCAACAGCGTGCCCAGGGCCTGATCGGTCGAAGCCATATGATAGAACGGCGCCCAGGCGCAAAAATTGTCGCCAATGGGAATTTCCAACTCGGAAGCGGCACACATCGCCCGCGCCACCATGGCCCGATGGCTGATCAAGGCGCCCTTGGGCAATCCCGTCGTGCCGGAGGTATAGAGGATGACCAGACCATCTTCGGGATCAATATCCAGATCCGGATAGTCGCCCGGCGCGGCAGCCAGGATGTTCGCGTAATCGGGACCCAGGACAATTCTGCGGTGCGGGGCAAGCTCAAGACGGTCGAGGGCCGCAACCAGCTCCCCCTGCACGATCACCACCTCGGGCTCCACCAAACTGATGCAATGCTGCAACTCCCGGTCTCCAAGGCGCCAGTTCAACGCCGCCAGGATCAACCCGGCCTTGGCCGCCGCCAATTCGATCTCGACATATTCCAGACAGTTGCGGGCCAACAGTCCGACCCGGTCGCCCCGCCGTAGCCCCAGGTCCAGAAAGCTATTCGCCAGCCGGTTGGAGCGGTCCTCCAATTCGGTGTAATTCAGCACCCGGTCACCATCAACCACGGCGCGGTGATCGGGATTGACCGGTACCCGGGCATGGAACAAGGCGCCGATGGACGCGCGGCGGGATGAAGACACGGCCTGCGGCGGAACATAAAGAGACACTGACGAACTCCTAGAGCGCATTCGAAGAAAATGCGCTCAGATTCTAAAAAATAGAGCACTTTTTCCAATCACTTAGAATCGCTTCGCGATTCTCATTCATTCGGAATTGCTCTAGCCAACACATTACGATCGCGACGCTCCGGGCGAACCTGGAACAACGGAAAACCTAATCAGTTTCCCGCGCGCCCGCAATGATCGCGCGATGAAGAAGGCAAAACCAACGCCTCCGCCAACGAGAGGCATGGCCCGCAGGTTAGAGCAGTTTCGGGGTATTCTGAACTGCTCTAGGAGAATAATTTCAACGTGGCAGTGCCTGGGCAACTGTCCGGATAAGCTTGTTCCTGTTGTATGGCTTGCGCAGCAGGATTGCGTTGTCTTCCAGGCGCCCCAATTTCGCCACGATATCATCGGCGTAGCCAGTTGTATAAATGACCTTTAGATCGGGTTGGGTGTTGCGCACCAACCGCGCCAGATCCATGCCGTTCATGCCGCCGGGCATCACCACGTCAGTAAACAAAAGATCTATTTTCTGCCCGCCCTCAACCATGGCAAGCGCCTCGAGCCCATCCTGCGCTTCGATTACCCGGCACCCCAGGTCCGCCAATTGCTGGGCCAGGGCCTGACGCACATCGGCGTCGTCTTCGACCAGCAGAATAATCTGCCCCTTACTTGCCGCCGCAGAGTCCATGGCGTCGGCAGCAGCCGATGGCGCCTCCGCGGCCGCCGCCTCCCAGCGTGGCAGGTACAAACCTATCGTGGTGCCCTGCCCCAGTTTCGTGTCGATTTCAGCATACCCGCCGGACTGATGGGCAAAGCCATGCACCATGCTAAGGCCAAGCCCGGTTCCCTTGCCAATATCCTTGGTGGTGAAAAACGGCTCAAAGGCCCGGCTTAAGGCATCTTCGGTCATGCCATCGCCGGTATCGGCCACGCACAACAGCACATAGTCGCCGGGCACCACATCCTGACGATCCGCCGCCGCCATATCGATCTGAGTGTTCCTGGCCGTAATCGTGATGGTGCCGCCTCCGGGCATGGCGTCCCGGGCATTCAGCGCCAGGTTCAATAGCGCGCTTTCCAACTGCCCCGGGTCCACCTTGATCATCCACGTATCGTCCGGAATTTCCATTCTGACGTCGATCATTTCGCCCAGGGTGCGTTTCCACACGGCGTGGGGCCGCACCAGTGTCGCACCAATTTCAACGGCTTTCGGCGCCAGCGGCGCCTGACGGGAAAAGGAAAGTAACTGGTTGGTCAGGTCGGCCCCACGCGCCACATTGCGCCGGATCGCACTGGCCCGCTGTTCAGCCACGCTGTCGGCTGGTGCGCCCGCCACAAGCAATTCCAGATTGCCTATCACCACCTGCAGCAAATTATTGAATTCGTGCGCGACGCCCCCCGTCAGTTGCCCCATCGCCTCCATCTTCTGCGACTGGCGCAATCTATCTTCCAGCGCATGGCGTTCCGTCACGTCAACCGCCAGGGAAAAAAATCCCAAGACCTGCCCACACGATCCCATATGGGGCACATAAGTGACCTCCATATCGCGTGTCACGCCATCGGGATAGGTAAAGCCGGTATCGTACCTCTGCGGCGTGCCGGACAACGCCGCCGCCATGTAGGCTTGGACTTGCGCATAGCTCTCCCGGCCCAGAATTTCTGCCGTCCTTGCGCCAATAATCCGGGACCGGGGATGCGCGAACGCCTCCTCCGCCGCCTTGTTCACGAACCGATAGCGTTCCCCGGCGTCGACATAAGTAATCATGACGGGCAGGGAATCGGTGACCAGGCGAAGTTGCTGTTCGCTGTCGCGCAGGGCCTGCTCTATTTCCTTACGCTCGGTAATGTCCTGCACCGTGCCGGCCATTACCAGCGGCTGCCCGGCCGCGTCACGGATTACCTCGGCTTCCTCATGCACCACCCGCACCTCGCCATCCGGGCGGACGATGCGGTGATCGAGACTATAGGGCGCATCACTTTCCACGGCCGCGGTCAGTGCGGCCGCGACGAACGGGCGGTCGTCTGCATGGACCGCGTCCAGAAAATTCTTACGGGTGATGCTTTTAGATGGCGCCTTGGATAGACCAAAAATGCGATAGGCCTGGTCAGACCAGCGAAGCTCGCCGGTTTTGAAGTCGCGCTCCCAGTTGCCCATATTGCCAATCCGCTGCGCCGTGGCCAGGCTCTCCCCCTGGCGCTCCAGCGCCAAGGTGGCCCGCCGGAACTCGCTGATATCCTCTACCAGCGAATAAAAGCCCAGGACTTCGCCGTCTTCCGCCCGATGGGGCAGATAATGCACCCTGCGATAGCGGTGGACCCCGTCCGGCGTCTGACTTTCTCCCTCGTACATCACCACCTCGCCGGCTAGAGCCCGTTGAATGGTTTCCTCCAGTTGAGTGTAAGTTTCAGGCAGCATGATCTCGCTCATATGCCGTCCAATAATTTCCGATACCGGTTTTTGATACCAGGTTTCATACAGCCGGTTAACCGCGCGATAATGCAGATCGCGATCAAAGTAAGCGATCAGAACCGGCAGATTGTCGGTGATATTCTTGTACCGTTCCTCGCTGTCGCGGATCGCCGCCGCGGCCCGGCGTGTCTCGGTCAGGTCACTAACCCGACTGACCCGCATTTGGCGGTTCCGGTAGACAACCGGCATCGACTTGATCTCGACGGGAATGCGGCTGCCATTCTTGTGCAGGCCAACGCCTTCGTAGTCATCGCTTGCGTTCCGCGCCAACCGATCCGCCACTTCGTGGTGTGTTTCCGGCGCGCTGAGTTCCAGAACCTGCTTCCCGACGAGTTCCAACTCAGCATATCCATACATATCCGCGAAAGCCTGATTTGACTCCACGATAACGCCGTTCTCATGGATCACGACGCCTTCGCTGGTCAGGCCCGAAAGCGCCCGGTATCGCGCCTCGCTGTCGTGTATGCGCCGGGACACGGCATTGCCGGCGCCAATAAACAGCACCACGCCGACGGCGAAGATGATACCGCCCAGTCCGGCCACGATCAGCGCCGCCCTGATGAAGGGCGCCCTGATTTCCGCCAGATCAATCTTCGCGACAAGACCCAGCTTTAGGATTGCCACCGGTTCATAAGCAGCCAGCACGGTGACGCCCCGGTAGTCGCGCCCGACCATCAAGCCGGAAAGGCCCGACAGCGCACGGCGCATGGGTTCCGCCAGAGGTGAGTTGAAGGATATTGGCCTGGGCGTCACCAATTTATCCTGGCGTTGACGCAGGATAAAAATCATCTGATCACCCGCGCGCCGCGCCAGGACGAACTCGCCTGTCTCACTCGTAATCTGGGACTTCCGATGCGCCTCGACAATCTGTGAAATGGCCGCCGCTATCTCGCCATCCGGATAGTTTCCACTGTAGGTCTGATCGAACCGCGCCACCGCTTCCATAAACCGCGCCTGACTATGTGCGGTTTCCAGCAGACGCCGGCGTTCCACCTCGAACGCCGTGTCATAGAGAACGCCAATTGCGGTCGTCCCCAAAACCATGGTCATGATCGCCATAATCAAAACAGGGATGCCGTATCGCCTCAGACCAGCCATATAAATCCACCTCGCCGCGCGACGTCACTTGGGTCCGAAGACCTAAAATAGGTGTTTTCCCCGGAACATAACCGCAGTGAAAACGTCTAGCGCCAAACCAATAAAAAACAGTTTAATATTACATTTCCGGAATAATATAGCTTGAACGTAGTAATTGACGAGCCATACAGTCTGTCTCGGGCGTCGCCTGTGCGATGACTGGTTTTGGGATCATTTGCAGTTGCGATTTCCGCAATTAGATCAACATCATAGAATGCGGTACTATAGTACCGCATTTTAATGGATTGAAATAATTGCCGTATTTCGGCTTGACCCCCGGTATTTTTCTGACATACTCCGCGCCGCCAAACCGGGGCCAGGTTTTCGCCTGACTGTCCGGAAGAAATTGAGGAACAATTATGAAAACCTATTCCGCAAAGCCTGAGGAAATCGAACGAAAATGGTTCGTGATCGATGCCGAGGGCGTCGTCCTGGGCCGTCTGGCCGCCATCATCGCCACCCGGCTACGGGGCAAGCACAAGCCCATGTTTACCCCGCATATGGACTGCGGTGACCATATTGTGGTGATCAACGCCGATAAGGTGCAGTTGACCGGCAACAAGCTGGCCAACAAGACCTATTATCGCCACACCGGCTATCCGGGCGGCATTAAAAGCGTCACGGCCGGCAAGGTGTTAGGCGGCAAGCATCCCGAGCGGGTGATTGAAAAGGCCGTCCAGCGGATGATTGCCAAGGGACCCCTGGGCCGTCAGGTGCTGACCAAGTTGAAGGTTTATGCCGGCGCCGAGCACCCGCACGAGGCACAACAGCCCGAAGTGCTGGACGTCGCCGCGATGAATGACAAAAACAAAAGGAGCGCCTGATCATGGCTGACGAAAACACAGGCGGCGAAGATGCGGCGGAAACCCCCGCAGTGACGGCAACAGAGGCTCCGGCGGCTCCGGCGGCGGCACCCGCGACAACGGGCACCCTGGCCGATCTGAAACAATTGGTTGAAGCTGCCGGCACGGGCGGCGCGGCTGATGCTGGCGCCACCAATGGCGCGGACGCTGCCGAAGGCGAGGCCGCACCGGTTGAGCCCAAGATTGACGATCTGGGCCGGGCCTACGCCACTGGCAAGCGCAAGAACGCCATCGCCCGGGTCTGGATCAAGCCGGGCGCGGGCCGGATCACCGTCAATGGGCGGGAATTCGCAACCTATTTCGCCCGCCCGGTGCTGCGGATGATCATCAACCAGCCTTTCGAAACCGCCCAGCGCAAGGACCAGTTCGATGTCAATTGCACGGTGGTTGGCGGTGGCCTGTCCGGTCAGGCCGGCGCGGTGCGCCACGGCATCAGCCGTGCCCTGCTGAATTACGAGCCAACCCTGCGCCCTGTTCTGAAAGCCGGCGGCTTCCTGACCCGGGATTCCCGCGTGGTGGAGCGCAAGAAGTACGGCAAGGCGAAAGCCCGACGAAGCTTCCAGTTCTCCAAACGCTAAGCGGATACGCAACCTCTCGAAAATGGCTTGCAGTGTTTCGCTGCAAGCCATTTTTCGTTGGAGGGCCTCAAAGTTGGGCGCGGCCCGGCGCAATTGCTATATATAAACAATAGCTAGAGCAATTCCGAATTAATGAGAATCGCGAAGCGATTCTAAGTGATTGGAAAGAATTGCTCTAATTCTAAAGATCTGAGCATTTTCAGGATGAAAATACTCTAGGAACGGAGACGCACAATGACGGCGGCAATAGGTAAGAAAATCAGAATTGGCATCCTTGGGGCATCGGGCTATACCGGCGCCGAATTGGTACGTCTGCTGTCCCGCCATCCGCGCGCCGAAATCGTCCTGATGACCGCGGACAGCCACGCCGGCGAGCCCTATGACCAGGTTTTCCCCCATCTGGGCGGCCTGGACCTGCCCGGTCTGGTCAAGATCGATGAAGTGGAATGGGCCGGGGTTGAGATCGACGCGGTGTTCTGCGGCCTGCCCCACGGCACCACCCAGGAAATAATTTCCGGTCTGCTGCACAATACCCATCACAGCCTGATCGACGAGGTGTTGCGCGAGGGACCCGATGATGCGGCCGCCGCGATCCAGGGCACGCCACGGGTGATCGACCTGTCCGCTGATTTTCGGCTGGACAGCACCGATACCTATGCCGAATGGTACGGCCATCAACATTACGCCCCGGATTTGCAGCCCGAGGCGGTCTATGGACTGACCGAAACCGCGCGCGGGCGGCTGCCCGGCGCCCGTCTGGTGGCCTGTCCGGGCTGTTATCCCACCGTGGCGATCCTGCCCCTGGCGCCGCTGTTGGCGGCGGGCCAGATCGCGCCCGAGGACATTATCATAGACGCGAAATCCGGCATCACCGGGGCCGGCCGGGGGGCCAAACAGGCCAATCTATTCTCGGAAGTGTCCGAGGGCATCCACGCCTATGGCATCGACCAGCACCGCCATGGACCGGAGATCGAACAGGAATTATCGAAAGCCCTTGGCGAAGATTTGACCGTTACCTTCACCCCCCATCTGGTGCCCATGAACCGGGGCATTCTGGCCACCAGCTATGTCCGTTTGGCGGGCGGGGCATCGGTGGAAGACCTGCGCGAAAGCCTGCGGGAACGCTACGCGGAGGAACCTTTTGTCCGCGTCGTGGCCGAAGGCCTGGCGCCGGCGACGCGCCATGTCCGGGGCTCGAACCATTGCCTGATCAGCGTCTTTCCGACCCGTGTGCCGGACCGGGCCATCATCGTTTCGGTGATCGACAATCTGGTCAAGGGCGCCTCGGGCCAGGCGGTGCAGAACATGAACGTGATGTATGGTCTGGACGAACGCATGGGCCTGGAACAGGAAGCGCTGTTCCCCTAAGCCACATCTAAGCCATCTCGCCTCATCCCGGCGACAGACAATCAACCTAGGAGTTCGCGCATGAACATGGCCAACATCATGACCTACAAAGGCATTCAGCCGAAGATCGATCCAACCGCCTTTGTCGCGCCCGGCGCCCATGTCATCGGCAAGGTGGAGATGGGTCCGCTGGCCTCGGTCTGGTACAATTGCGTGGTGCGCGGCGATCAGGAACCGATCCATATCGGCGCCCGCAGCAATATTCAGGACGGTTCCATCATCCACACCTCGCTGGGTATCGTCGACACCTGGATCGGCGAAAATGTGCTGGTGGGTCATATGTGCATCATTCACGGCGCCCGCCTGGAAGACCGGGCCTTTATCGGCATGGGTTCGGTGGTGCTGGATGGCGCGGTGGTCGAAAGTGACGCCATGCTGGCGGCCGGCGCCCTGTTGACGCCGGGCAAGCGCATTCCCAGCGGTCAGCTTTGGGGCGGCAACCCGGCCCGATACATGCGCGATCTGCGCCCGGAAGAAGCCGGCATCCATGCCGAGATGGTGGAAGAATATGCGCAACTGGGCGTCAAGCATGCCGCCGCGCTGAAATAGCCGCGCTGAAATAACCGTGCTGAAATAAATTGGATCGCCACATGCGTATCATCGTCACGGGGGCCGGGATTGGCGGCTCCGTTCTCGCCCTGGCCCTGGAAAAGGCAGGCATGGATTACCTGGTGTTGGAGCAGGCCCCGGCCCTGACCGAGGTTGGCGCCGGCATTCAGTTAAGCCCCAATGGCGTGCGTATCCTGGAATGGCTGGGCCTGGGCGATGACATGGCCGCATTCTGTGTCGAACCCGGATCGCATCAATTGAAGGATTGGCAAAGCGGCGAGACGGTTTTGCAGACGCCGTTGCGCAGCGTGGCGAAAAGCTGCTTTGGCGCGCCCTATTATCACGCCCACCGGGCCGATGTGATCGAGGCCCTGGCCTCGCGCCTGAACCCCGACCGCCTGCGCCTGAATGCCAAGGTGGTATCCGTCAGCCAGAGCGCCAACGGGGTCAGCGTGGCAATGCAAGACGGCAGCCAGGAAAACGGCGATGTGCTGATCGCCGCCGACGGCATCCATTCCGTGGTGCGCAATCAGATATTCAATCCTGAAGCGCCCCGGCCCTCGGGCTATCTGGCCTGGCGCGGCATGGTGCCGGTGGAGCGGGCCGCACACCTGGGTATTGAAAAACAATCCGTCGCCGTCATGGGGCCGCGCCTGTCCATCGTCTTCTACTATGTCTCGGGCGGCCGGCAGATCAACTGGGTCGCCATTGGCGCCGGCGCTGACGACAAGCGGGAAAGCTGGTCGCAAACCGCCTCCAAGGCGGACGTGCAAAAAAGTTTCGTGGGCTGGTACGCTCAGGCCAAGGGCCTGGTGGATCTGACCGATCAACTGTTCGTCACCGCCCTGCACGACCGCGAACCCCTGCCCACCTGGATTGACGGCCGCATTGCCCTGATGGGGGACGCCGCCCATGCCATGCTGCCCTATCACGCCCAGGGCGCGGTGCAATCGATCGAGGACGCCTGGGTACTGGCGCGCTGTCTGGAATTGGGTCAGGCCGACGCCGCCGGCGCATTGTTGAAATACGAAAGCCTGCGCAAGGACCGGGCCCAGCGCCTGCAGCTGCATTCCCGCAACGCCGAACGCTGGTACCACCTGGACGACGCCGACGAAATTGCCCACCGCAACGCGCGTCTGGCGGGGCATGCCAAAAACAGCGACACCGGCGTCACCCCGCAACAAGCCTGGCTGTTCAGCTATGACGCGGAAAAGGCGGTCCTGGGCACCGACGACCAATGGCGCGCCCTGCGGGAATGGTAGAAATTAGCTGAGCATTCAGTAAATCCCCCTTGCCCCGCGCCCGTCCACACGGCATGTTGCGCCCTGCCGTATGCGACAAGAAAATCGAGCTATCCGAGATCGTGCCCCCTTGGCGGAACTGGCAGACGCACGGGACTTAAAATCCCGAGACCGAAAGGTCGTCCCGGTTCGAGTCCGGGAGGGGGCACCACTTCGGCATTTACCAAATCATCGTTGAAATTGCGGGGCCTGCACATGGCCTTCGTTGACAATCAGGCGGTGGGCGGAGCAGAATTTGGCTTCAGCAGATAAATGTAGTTGGTGCCATGCTTGAAGCTGATATCCGCAACCATCCCGTACAGGTAATGACAGAGGCACAGCGCGAACAGTTTTTCGCGGAGGGCTGCCTTGTCCTGGAAAATGTCATTGATGACGGCTGGTTAAAACGCCTGCGCGCCGCCATGGCGGAGATGATCGATGCCAGCCGCACGGTGACGGAGAGTGATGCCCGTTTCGTGCTTGAGGATGGCCATGGCCCGACAGACCCGCGTCTGCGCCGGTTGACCAGCCCGGTGTCCCACCATCCCGAATTTTGGGCCTTTGCCTCCAGCCCGTCCATCGCCGCAGTAGCAGCGGACGTCTGCGGGCCGGATGTGAAATTCTATCATTCGAAACTCAATTTCAAATGGCCCGGCGGCGGCCAGAAGTTTGATTGGCATCACGATATTCCCGCCTGGCCCCACACGGATTACAGCCCCGTGACCATCGGCCTTTATATGGAAGATTGCGGCCCCGAACAGGGGCCCCTCTTGGCCGTGAAGGGCAGCCACAAAGAGCCCCTGCACAGCATGTACGATGCGAATGGGAATTGGAGGTTGCGCATTCCCGAAGCGCGGATGCCGGCCCACTGGCAAGAGAACACAACGGCCCTGACGGCACCGGCGGGTTCATTGGTGCTGTTGAATTGCCGGGTCATCCACGGCTCTCAACGCAACCTATCGGCCCATATGCGGCCGCTGTTGCTCAACGTCTATTCGTCGGCGGATTCAATGCCCTATGTTTTCAACCCTATCCCCAGCCCCTATGAGGGCGAAATCGTGCAGGGCCAAAAAGCAAACAAATCCTGCCACGACCCCCGCGGTTGCGAACTGCCGCCAGACTGGTCCAAAGGCTATGTCGGCCCCTGGCAACACCAAGGCGGCGCGCGGAAGACGATAGCTGAATAACGAGTTTTTCCGGCAGAACGCTGGTCCAGACATAATCATTGCCGAACGCCCCCTGCGGCGCAGGCGGGCAAGCCAACAAGATCGGCCTCTGCAAGAAACAATAAGGGTAGCGTCCCCTTATTCTCTCGCAGTGCTCAGATTTGTTTAGAAAGCCTTTCTCAAACCCACGAGGATCGCGTAGTCCCGTTCGAGTTGCGGGCCGTCCAGGTCCTGGTAGGCGGGAAGGATTGCTTCGACCGATAGCCCGGTGCCTTGGAGAACGCCTGAGGGAACCAGAAAGTTGAACCCCAATGCCAAACTGACGAATTTCCCTGCACGGCGGTCTGGATCGGCAGTCGATACTTGCAACGGGTTCAGCCGTGGGTCGGCACCATCGATGTTCCCGACGGTCTCGCCGATCAGACGAAATGACGAACTCAGCCAGTCATCCCATCGCCGGGCGCCCCAGACCGAGGCGGCGTAAATATTACCCAACGTATAGTCATCATCATTTTCGCCGAGTCTGACGGTTGCGCCGACCCGACCGCCCCATGACCAGACATCGGCTCTGCCACTGTAAGTGACGCCCGGAAGCAGATCAAAGGTTCCCGATCCGTTTTGCATGGGATAGGGAAGCAGTTGATCGGATCCGGCGGGTGTGTCATCCCGATCATCGGTCAAGCCGGTTGGAAAGCTCAAACCCGCCGTGAGTTTTATGGTGTGTTTTCCGGTCTTGTAAACATCATATCCAGCAATAATCCCCAGATCGCCAAAACTTTCTGATTTGGTCGTGAATTCGACGCCCGTCCGCGTCACGTGATCCATCGACTTCCATATGTAAGGGATCATCGCCATGACAGAGAGGTCATTAGTGATGCCGTACATTGCGCTGGCCATCAACACGTCGACGTCCATTTTTTTCGGCGTTATTGAGAATTGATCGAGGACTTCCGCAGTACTGAGATTATTCGTCCCATTGCGATTACCCTCCATGCGCATGTGCATGAAACGCAATGATGGCGTGAACACCGCCCGCTTCGGGCTCATGCCGCCGGCGACACCCAATGGGGGCGCCATATCCGGGCGCATCATAGCCTGCATGGGCATTTCTTTGGAGGCATTGCCGCGGCTGTCCGCATTGGCCTCGAAATATGCACCTAGTCCCAGCAAGCAGCTTAAGCCAATTGCGCCGGCGCACCCCAGGCTCGTCAACTTCGATCGCGGCCGCTTAGATGCCTCTTTCCTGAATGGTCTTCGTGGGCTTTCACAATTCATGGTCATGTTTCCATGCTGTTAAACTGACATTTAAACTGACATTTCCCAGATGGCCTTCAAATCCATGGTGATCATACCCGAATTGCGCTGTCGCCGTATTGGTTTTCGTCCGCAATCATCTGATTGCTTGGTTTTAATGGGGTGGCCGTCGGTGGAAGCCCATGTGACCAATTTCGTCGTCATCCAGAAACACCTCTCCCGTCATTTCCATATTGCCGTGGATTTTCCCCGGTCTACGCCGGGCGGGTCTTGGTCGTAGATCATCAGTCAATTCTAGGATTCGCTGGAACAAGCTTCGCGGCAACGCCACCTCGGCTAATTAAAATGTGACCTAACGGCCATGTCTAATAAGAGTCGGGGTCGCAACAAGAGACGGGTCGTGTCTTGTTTCTTGCGGGCCAGTCTTACGGCGTGGCCTCTTACATCGCCGCGCACAGGGCGCGATAGCGGGAGCAGGGCACGCGGCGGCGTCGCCCCCCGGCCCGGCGCAATCATCAAGGTCAATGCTTAAACAGCGCCGTACTTCGCTTTGGCTTCCCGGCGGCGGGCGTGCAGGATTGGTTCGGTATAGCCGCTGGGCTGTGCCTTGCCCTTGAAGACCAGATCGCAGGCGGCCTGAAAGGCGATGCTGTCGTCGAAATTTGGCGCCATGTCGCGATAGGCGCTGTCGCCGGCATTTTGCCGGTCAACCACGGCGGCCATGCGTTGCATGGTTTCCACCACCTGCGCCTCGCTGCAGATGCCATGCTGCAGCCAGTTGGCGATATGCTGGCTGGAAATCCGCAATGTCGCCCGGTCTTCCATCAGGCCAACATCGTTGATGTCGGGGACTTTCGAACAACCCACGCCCTGATCGATCCAGCGCACCACATAGCCCAGGATGCCCTGGGCGTTGTTGTCCAATTCCGCCTGCACCTCATCGGTAGACAGATTTTCGCCATGCAGCAGCGGCACGGTCAGAATATCGCCCAGGTCGGCGCGGCCGCGCGCGGCCAGTTCCGCCTGCCGGGCCGGCACCGAGACCTGATGATAATGGATGGCATGCAGGGTCGCCGCGGTGGGTGACGGCACCCAGGCGGTGTTCGCGCCGGCGTTTGGATGGCCGATCTTGGCCGCCATCATCTGTTTCATTTCATCCGGCATGGCCCACATGCCCTTGCCGATCTGCGCCTTACCTTTCAGGCCGCATTCAAGGCCGATATCCACATTCCAGTCTTCATAAGCCTTGATCCAGGGTTGCGCCTTGATCTGATCCTTGCGCAGGAACGGGCCGGCCAACATGGAGGTGTGGATTTCATCGCCGGTACGATCCAGGAAGCCCGTATTGATAAACATCAGCCGGCCGGACACCGCGCGGATACATTCCTTGAGATTGACGGTGGTGCGGCGTTCCTCGTCCATGACGCCAACCTTCATGGTGTTCGCCGCCATGCCCAGGGCTGTCTCGACCCGGGCAAATAGCTCGTCGGTGAAGGCGGCTTCTTCCGGGCCATGCATTTTCGGCTTCACGATATACATGCTGCCGGTGCGGCTGTTGCGCCGCGTCCCCAGGCCTTTCAAATCATGCAGGGCGCACGCGGCCGTGAACATGGCATCCATGATCCCCTCCGGCACCTCATTGCCGTCCTTGTCCAGGATCGCATCGTTGGTCATCAAATGACCGACATTTCGCACCAACAGCAGGCTGCGCCCATGCAGGGTTATGTCCGCGCCATTCGGGGTTTTGAAAACCCGGTCAGGGGCCAGGCTGCGCTCGACGGTCGCCCCGGCCTTTTCGAAACTGTCGACCAGATCGCCCTTCATCAGGCCCAGCCAGTTGCCATAGACCGCCGCCTTGTCATCGGCATCGACGGCAGCAATGGAATCCTCGCAGTCCTGGATGGTGGTAAGGGCCGCTTCCAACACCACGTCCTTGACGCCGGATGGATTATCCTTGCCGATAGGATGGGCGCGGTCGATCTGGATATCGACGTACAGGCCATTTTGCCGCAACAAAATGTTGCATAATGCGTCGTCGCCAAGGTAACCGGCGAACTGACCCGGATCGGCCAGTCCGGTACTGGCCCCCGACGACAACGCCGCCATCAGACATTTTTCACCGTTCGCATCATCCAGCCGATAGGCGCTCACCGCCGCATGGGAGCCGGCCGCCAGCGGCACATTCTCGTCCAAGAATTTCGCCGCCTGCGCGATGACCTGCGCGCCACGTTTGGGGTTGTAGCTGCTGCCTTGCGCGCAGCCGTCGGTCTCGGCAATGATGTCGGTGCCGTACAGCGCGTCGTAAAGGCTGCCCCAACGGGCATTGGCCGCATTCAGGGCAAAGCGTGCATTCATCACCGGCACCACCAACTGCGGTCCGGCCATGGTTGCGATTTCGGCATCCACATTTTCCGTGGTGATGGCGAAATCATCGCCTTCCGGCACCAGGTAACCGATGTCAGACAGGAACGCGCGGTATGCCCCGGCATCGATATCCTGCCCTTGGCGTGCAAGGTGCCAGGCGTCGATTTTTGCCTGAATGTCTTCGCGTTTGGCCAACAGCGCCTTGTTCTTTGGCGCCAGATCGTTGACGATCGCGGCAAAGGATTGCCAAAAGGCGTCCGTATCGATGCCGGTTCCCGGCAGGATCTGATTGGCCACCAGATTATCCAATACCGTGGCCACCTGAAGACCACCTCTTTGAATACGATCTGTCATTTAATCTGCTCCTGCTGCTTGGCTTGTAACGAATTTTACACCGGTGTGACGCCACATAGCATTTTTATGCCTCGACCAGAACCGCCGAATTAGAGTTTTTTGGCAGCTTCGCCGGACGCTTTACCAGGATACAAATATTGCGCCGTCCACCTCTATGAAGGCAGGCTTTATGCCAGGTTCGCCAGCAGCTCGTCCGTATGCTCCCCCAGTTTCGGGGCGCTGGGAACGACGCCGACGGTGCCATCGGCGAATTGAAAGGGCGGGTTGGGAACCAGGAAACCGCCCGCCGCGTCCGGCACCTGTGCCATCACGCCACGCGCCACGCTGTGCGGGTCGGTCATGGCCTCGCCCAGAGAGCGATAGCGCGAGCAGGGCACGCCGGCGGCGATCATCGCGGTCTCGCAGTCATGCGCCGTGCGGGTGGAGGTCCAGCTTTCCATCGCCGCGATCACATCCGGCCAATAGGTCCGCCGCTCCGGCGCGGTGCGGAACCGGGGATCGTCCTTCCATTCCGAATGCCCCATGGCATCCGCCATAACCTCGAAACTACGCTGGCTGATGGGTGCGATGATGACAAAGCCGTCGGTGGTGTGGATCGGCGTAAACAGAACGCGCGGCGGCGTGTCGGCAAACTGCTCCATATGGGTTTCATAGACCAGCAGGTTGATGATGGAATCCATCATGGCGACATCGATGAACTGGCCCACGCCATGCCGTTCCCGGCCCAGCAGAGCGGTCTGTATGGCACCGAAGGCATAGATGGCCGCCAACACATCGGCAGTAAAAATGCCGCATTTTTCCGGCCGGGTCAGCTCGTCCTGATAACCCATTTGCGCCAGGTCCAGCCCGGCGGCGGCATGAATGATCGGCGCATAAGCCGGCTCCATGGCGCGGGGCCCGGTCTGGCCGAAACCGGATATGGCGCAATAGATCAAATCCGCGTGGTCGGCGGCCAACTGGGCATAATCAAGGCCCAGGCGGGCCATGACGCCGGGGCGGAAATTCTCCACCACTACGTCGGCGCTCGCCGCCAGCTTTAGCGCGGCGCCGCGGCCTTCTTCGCTGCGCAAATCCAGCACGACGCTTTTCTTGCCGCAATTCAGATGGGCAAAATAACTCGACGCGCCATCGCTCATGGGCGGGACAAAGCGGATTTGATCGCCCGCTTCCGCCTCGATCTTGATGACTTCCGCGCCACAGTCGGCCAGCAGGCGGGTGCAATAGGGGCCGGCGATCACGGTGGTGAAATCCACCACGCGAAGCCCCGCCATTGGTGCTGTTGCCATTGGTGACTATTCCTTCAAATCAAATACAAACATGGGCTCGGCGAATGCACGGACGAGCGGGGGCTGGACGAGCGGGGGTCGGGTCTTGATTCTTGCATGCCGCGCCAATGGCCACGGTTTATTCGGCCGCCGTTGCGGCCTTGGCCGGTCCCCATGATTTAAGCACCGGCAGCACCTCCTTGGCGAACAACTTCAGGCCCCGCTCGGAGACTTCCAGGGGCGTGCCGCCAAAGCGGAAGGCGATGTTGAGTTCGAAGTCGCCGACCACCTTGCGCCGATCTTCCAGCCCACGCAAAATCTTGTCCGGCGTGCCCCAGCTGGCCGCCTTCATGAAACCATCCACCGCGCCCTCCAGGCCGCTTTCCCGCGCGATATCCGCCTTTTCCTGGTAGGAATTATAGCCCTTCACTGTCTTGAAATGCTCGCCCAGGAATTCGTAGTGATGGAAATTGCTCTCGACAAACTTGCCCTGATACTGGCGCGCCTCTGCCTCGGTTTCGGCTAGGTCGGTACCGCAGACGCAGAACTCGGTCAGCATAATATGCGGTGGCTCGGTACCATGAAACTCGCGGTGCAGTTCGCGCCCGCGCTGGATCACCGGGGCCCGCGTCTCCCACGGCCGATCGGCGAACATCACAATGTGGGCGCCCAGCTTGGCGGCGGAAAGCACCGAGTCCTCGCTGGAGGCCACGGCGTAGATGCGCCCGTCGAAGGAATTTTGCGGCCGTGGGCGGATTTCGATACGCGGCTGTTGGTAGTACGGGCCGTCGCCCTCGATGAAGCCGGTTTTCAGGGCATCGACGATCATCGAGGCAGCCTCATCAAAGCGCCCGCGGGATTCATCCATGCTAAGGCGGAAGGCGTCGAATTCGCGCCGCGCCAGCCCGCGCCCCATACCAAGGCGAAGCCGGCCCTTGCTCAACATGTCCAGCACGGCGGCATTCTCAGCGACGCGCAGGGGATCGTGCCAGGGCAGAATGACGGCCGCGGTGCCCACATCAATGTTGGGACAGATCGCCGCCAGATGGGTCATCAGGCTGAGGTTGTCGGGCACGAAGGAATAATCGTTGAAATGATGCTCCGCCGACCAGAGGCAGTCGAAGCCGGAGTCCGCGGCAAGTCGGGCCAGCCGAATCTCCTCGTCCCAGACGCGGTCATCGGGGCAATTTTCCCAGCCGTAGCTGGAGAATACCATCATCATGCCAACATCCATCGGGCGTCTTCCTTTTTCGTTTGGGTTTCGCTGCTCCGGCAGGTTAACGCGCCGGTCCCACCGACTTCAAGCCGACAACCGCAAAAAGACAACTCGGATCATATCCAACCACTATCGCTTTACCGTCCGGTTTATCCAGAACACGGTCTGGCCGCGGCGCCATCCAACAGATCGACGATCACTATGAACCATCCATTCCAGCGGAACCCCAGTCTTAGAAATTCCGGAACGGCGGTGGGGGCGAATTTTCGTTCCCTCGGCGGTCATCCAAGGTTAGGTTCCAGCCAACAAGAAATTATCCGGGAAACATCATCCAATGCCGTCTTTGTTCGAGTCCATGCCCTTCACCCGTGGCCCTGCCATGAAAAACCGTTTCATGCTGGCCCCCCTGACCAATACACAGAGCCATGAAGATGGCCGTTTATCCGATGACGAGTTGAACTGGATCGAGATGCGGGCCAAAGGTGGATTTGGCCTGACCATGACCTGCGCCGCCCACGTTCAGACCAATGGCCAGGGCTTTCCGGGACAGCTGGGTGCCTATTCCGATGACCATATCGAGGGCCTGGCCCGCATGGCCACGGCGATCAAGAGCCGCGACAGCATTGCCATTGTGCAACTGCATCATGCGGGCAACCGGGCGCCGGCGGCACTGATTGGCGATGTGCCCGTCTGCCCCTCGGACTGCACCGAACCCCTGGCCCGCGCCCTGACGACGGCGGAGGTCGGCACGCTGATCGAAGACTTTATCCTGGGCGCCAAACGGGCCGAGGCTGCCGGCTTCGATGGCGTGGAAGTTCACGGCGCCCACGGCTATATCCTGAGCCAGTTTCTGAGCCCGGAGATTAACCAGCGGACCGACGAATACGGCGGCAACCTGGAAAACCGCAGCCGCATCGTATTCGACGTGGTCAACGGCATCCGCGCCCGTTGCCGCCCCGACTTCAACGTCTCCATTCGCCTGTCGCCGGAGCGCTTTGGGCTGCAATTGGCGGAAATACGAGAGGTCGCCCAGAAACTGATGACAGAGGGCGCCATCGATTTCCTGGATATGTCCCTGTGGGATGTCTTTAAGGAGCCGGAGGAAGCGGCATTCAAGGGCCGCAGCCTGCTATCCTATTTCACCGATCTGGACCGGGGCGGCGTCAAGCTGGGCGTGGCCGGCAAAATCACCTCGGCCGAGGCGGCAGCCGCCTGCCTGAAACAGGGCTGCGATTTTGTGCTGATCGGCCGGGCGGCCATCCTGCACCACGATTTTCCCCTGCTGATACAAGCTGACCCGGACTTCAAGGCCGTGTCCCTGCCCGTTACGGCGGATTACCTGCGCGACGAGGGCCTGGGCGAAAACTTCGTGGTCTACATGTCCGGCTGGAAAGGTTTTGTCGAGCTACAAGGGTAATTCCGCTATACTAATCGCCCCAATCCGCACGCAGGTTTCGAATTGAGTTGCGGATTGGCGCGGATTTGACGGATAAAATTTTATGTATGTAAAACCAATTATTGACGTGGTCGGCGCGGATTTGAGCCTTTTCGCCAAGCCCGCGGCAAGGCTTCTCGACCTGCCCAACAGGCCTGGATTTGAACAGGCCATGGCGTTTTTTGACGATTATCCGGCGCGGGGCTTATCCGACACCAAGAGCAGCGCCTTCATGCATTGCATGGTGCGCGCCTTGCAACCGAAATTGTTCGTTGAGATCGGTACCTACTATGCCGGCATGACGGAAGTTGTTGCCCGTGCCATGTTGACCAACGGCAACAACGGGCTATTGCTGACCATCGATCCTTTCGGCAATCACCGGGTGCCGGAAATTTTGAAATCCTGGCCGCATGAATTAGGCAAACTCGTCTCGTATATGCCGCTGGATTCCATGGGTTTTTATACCGAAGTCGATACAATTAAGTCGACCGTTGATGTCTGTTTCATTGATGGCAACCACCTCTATGAGTATGTTTTTTATGATCTGAATTCCATGGCGCAACGGATGCGGCCAGGCGGCATCGTTGTTATGGATGACTATTCACAGCCCGGTGTGTTTTGGGCGACTAAGCATTTTCTGGATCTCAATCCGGGTTGGCGGGAAATCAGCGGTGTGTTCGATGACTTCGACCCGAATGCGCCCTTTACAAGTATCCGGCCAACGGTTCCCGGTACGGGTTTCCTCGTGCTCGCGGCGCCGAATACGATTGAAATCGGTGACGGCCCCAGCGTCTTCGAATACAGCGAATACCGTGAAACGGCAATATCGGGATACCGCCTGAACCTGGGCCCGGGAAATGTTGCCGGCAGGCTGCATGCTTTGGTTTACCTGCGTAGCTTTTTTGACGACGGCTCCCTTGGCGATCCGGAGCAGTTGGAAATTGTGACCTCCACCGAAATCAGCGGCGAAGACGGCGAACAATCAGTGTTGTTCGATACGCCCCTGGCAACGAATTATGACCGCTCATTGACCAAGCGGGAGGTGGAAATAAACCTTATTTGGGCACCACTTGATGGCCGTACGCGGTTGGGGCTGTTGCAACAACCCGATCCAATAATGTTGAACTAGAGCATTTCCGGGGTAATGGCCAATATACCGAGGCGGGCGCTATGCCGGATGCGGTGCATAAAATGCGCCCAGGAAAATCTTATCGACAGTCCGGCCATCGCTGGCGAGGGGCATGCCGGCGATTTCCACCATCATCCATTCCTTCTCGACAAATTGGGCATTGCCGTACCACCGCAACGGCATCGCATTTTGCACCAGCCAAACATAGGGAGCGAACATATTGTCAAAGTCTTCACCGGCATAGATTTCGTCGAAATGGCGCCCGGTCATATCCCGACCCGTATGGCTGGTCGAATGGGTGCCAATCAACCGCCAGCAAAAATTCAACCCCTCGCCGTCCCTGATCACGTCGACGATGGCGATATGCGGCAATAGGCGCGCGGGCAGATCGGTTGGGACAAAATCGGATCGGGTGGGCAAGCCATCGCCCGCGCCCAGACCCAACCAGAAATCATAGAGGTCGCGCAGAATAGGCGATTGCAGATTGGACATATTGGGGTCTGTAGCAACCGACAACTGTGTATTACGAAGCGCCTTCATCATCCCTCACGCCAAAGCCTAGAATTGACCATTCATTAACACGCGAAATACTAATATTTCGACAATCCGACGAATTGAAAACTGCTCTAACCGCGGCAGCAGATAATTTCGATGGCGCGGGTGCGCCCTTCCTCCTGATTCTGGGCGGCGTTGCGGCCTTTTTCCCTGGCGTTGGCGCCCATCAAAATGAATGGCCCCAGTTTGGGCGCGCCATCGCGGGCCACCGCCGCGCGCTGAGCCTGGAAGAATTGCCGCATCGCCGGGCCGTTATCCTTGACCGAAACAATCTTGAATCCCGCCGCCTCCAGGCCCGCCACCGTCTGCTGCTCGGTCAACAGGAAAGAATACCTGCCGTCGTCAGACCAGGGTGCGGGATAAATCGCCGGACCACCCTCGCCTTGGCTCAACTCAGACAAGGCGAAGGTCGCGCCTGGGCGCAATACGCGATGGGCCTCACCAAAAAAGGCCGCCTTGTCTTCAACGTTCATAGAGACATTCTGGGTGTAGGCGCCATCGAAGCGGCCGTCATCAAAAGGCAGGGCGGTGGCGGAGCCCTGTTCAATCTGAATGTTATCCGACAGGCCAACGGCCTGGTTTAAACGCCGCGCCACGTCACAGAACTCCGCCGTCAGATCAATACCGACGACCCGGCAGCTATAGGTACGGGCGAAATAACGGGCCGGGCCACCGATGCCACTGCCGATATCCAGAATTTCATCATCGCGGCCGGGCGAAAGAGACGCGGCCAGTTCCGCCGTCGCCTTCACCCCACGGCCATGGAAATGCTCCAGCGGATCAAGATCATCGGGCTGTAGATGGGCCAGATCCCTGCCCGCGGCCGCCAATCCATCCATGATGGCCTGATACAAATCACCCCGGCTGTAGTGCGCTTCAACTTCCTGGTCCGCCATTGCCACTCCTTTCAATGTTGCCGCACGGCATAATACCGCTATCCTGCGCCTTAAATCAGCATGGGAGTCGTAAAATGCACGTACGGGATAAAGTCGTCGTCGTAACCGGCGGGGCCAGCGGTATTGGCCGCGCCCTGGCCCGCCGTTTTGCCGCCGAAGGCGCGCGCAAGGTGGTCGTCGCCGACCTGGATGAAGATGGGATCGCTGCCGTCGCCAAGGAAATTGGCGGGCTGGCCGTCGCCACCAACGTCGGGATCGAAGGCGATATCATCAATCTGGTACAGACCACGGAAAGCCAGGCCGGCCCGATAGATCTGTTCTGCTCCAACGCCGGCATCGCCGTTTACGGCGATCTGAATAACAGTAACGAGGAATGGCAGCGGGTCTGGGATGTCAACCTGATGTCCCATGTCTTTGCCGCCCGCGCCGTGGTGCCCGGCATGATCGAACGGGGCGGCGGCTATCTTTTGAATACCGCCTCGGCGGCCGGCCTGCTCAGCCAGATCGGCTCGTCAACCTATGCCGTGACCAAGCACGCCGCCGTCGGGTTTTCCGAATGGCTGTCCATCACCTATGGCAATCGCGGCATCAAGGTTTCGCTGTTATGCCCGCAGGCGGTGCGCACGGCCATGACCGCGGACCTGGAAGGCGGCGGCGTGGCAGGCGTTGATGGCATGATAGAGCCCGAGGAATTGGTCGATGCCGTGATCGAAACCCTGGCCGCCGAGCGTTTCCTCTGCCTGCCGCATCCCCAGGTCCTGGAGTATATGCAGCGCAAGACGGGCGACTATGACCGCTGGCTCAAAGGCATGCGGCGGCTACACGAACTTTACGGTTAGAAATAATTGTCGTTCACGCCAGTGCGCCCTTGGCGCACTGGCGTGAACGATAAAACCAAAACCATTTTCGACGAATATCGAAAGTGGTTCAGATGTCCTGCACCCGTTCGATACCGGCGGGGGCCTCGCCACGCTCGACACTCTGCACGGCGGCGATCAGACCCGCATTGGCGGGTGCCGCCAGGCCCAATTCAGTGGCCCGTTGCACCACCAGACCATTAAGGAATTCGATCTCCGTGCGCCGGCCCTTGATCATGTCCTGCCCCATGGACGGGCGGGCGCTATCGCTCATCCGTTCTGACTGGGCCAGCATCCTGGCTTCCAGTTCATCCAGAACCGGGGTGTCATTCGCCGCCCCGGTCAATTCCCGGGCCGCCGCCAGCCATTGGTCAGGCTCAACTCCGGCAATCTTTTCCAGCGCCAGGCCCTGCATCTGGCCGGCCTGCACCGCCTCGCCCGCCAGGCGGATCGACAAGCGCCGGGTGATTTCGTTCTGGGTAAATTGTTTGTTGCTCATACCGCTGGCCGCCGACAGGCCATTGCCCATGGCATTCTGCACCAGCTTGGACCAGCGTTCGCCCCAAAGATTGGTGGTGATCTTGACGCTGTCAATATCCGCCAGCATCTGGCTGATGCGCTCAACCCTGGGAGTGACGCGGCCGTGCGGCTCGCCAACCCGAAACACCGTATAATCCTTGCCGCCCTTGGAAACGGAGCGGCGCACCAGGCCGGGTTCCACCAATTCCACAACGATCTTGGACGCGATACAGCCGACGATCTTGTTCCAGCCGATGACGCCCGCGATGGCGTCCTCGTTGATGCCGTTCTGCAAGGACACCATGAAACCATCGGGGGCGAGATAGTTTCGCGCCAGGGCCGCCGCCCAGACGGTGTCGTAGGATTTTACGCAGATAAAGGCGATATCCGCCGGCCTCTCCTTGTTCAGGCTTTGCAGATCGGTCAGGTGCATGGCGCGCACGGGTGTGGAAAAGCATTCCGGCTCGGTCATGCCTTCCACCCGCAAACCATGGGCCTGCATATGCTCCACGTGGGCCGGCCAGGGATCGGCCAGAATGACCTCCAACCCGGCACGGGCAAAATGCCCCCCCACATAGGCGCCGACCGCGCCGGCACCAATAATCAGGATCCGCTCATTCAGTTCATTCATTTCACTAACCTTGTTATGAGGATTTATTTCGAGCGGGCTCTATAAAGGCTTGTCGCCGGCAATCGTCAGGCGGCGCATACGGCGGCGCTGTCCGGGATAGTCATCGACGGCGAAATGCAATGTGCAGCGATTGTCCCACAACGCGAGCGAGCCAACCCCCCAGCGAAAACGGCAGGTGAATTCGGGGCGCACACAATGATCGGCCAGAAAATCAATCAGCGGGCGGCTTTCCGCATCCGTCATATCCTTGAGCCCGGCCGTGTGCCCCTTGCCCACGAACAGCGCCTTTTGCCCGGTTTCAGGATGGGTGCGCACAACGGGGTGTTCCGCCCCCATCTCCACCTGGTCCATATTTTTTGCCTGCATGGCGGTGGCGGTTTTAAAGGCGGCGGCACGCCCGCCACTGCCTTTCAGGGCGGCGCTGTAGACCCCGACCAGGCCATCCAGCATGTCCTTCATGCCATCGGAAAGGGCATCGTAGGCCAGGGCCGTATTGGAAAACATGGTATCACCGCCCGCCTCGGGCATTTCCTGGGCATACAACATGGTACCCAGCGGCGGCGTTGTGGTGAAGGACATATCCGAATGCCAGGCGCCGCCGAAGTTCCGCACGTCGGTCTCGGTCTTCAGGATTTCAAAAGCCTCCGGCGCCTCCGGCAGGCCTTCGATAAAGGGATAGACGCTCAAGGGGCCAAAGCGCCGGGCGAAGGCGATTTGCTGATGGGGGTCCAGTTCCTGGCTGTGGAAGAAGATGGCCTTGTGATCCAGGAATGCCTGGTGAATTTCGTCAAAGGCCTGATTGCTCAGGTCCGCCGACAGATCCACACCATGAATGACCGCCCCCATCGCGCCCGAAATCGGTTCGACATCCAGCGTTTGATAGCCCACACGACGTCTCCTTGAAATTAGGCCAGCATTGTGCCCGCATCCCGCCGCCGGCTCAAGCCCAATGGGGACAATCCCGTTTGGGACGGCTAAATTGGGTTTATCCAGGCCGTTGTTATTTCCGCCGCCGGCTCGGCGTTATTGCAACAGCGCGGCACGCACTTCCGGATCGTCGGCCAGGCCCATTTCGGCCAGAATTTCCTCCGTGTGTTCGCCGACCTGCGGCGGCGGGCGGCGCACCTGGGCCGGCGTGCGGTTAAAGCGCCAGGGAAAACGCGGCACCTTGATATCCGTGCCATCCCCGGCCGTCATTTCCATGGTCATACCCAGTGCCTTGGCCTGGGCGCTTTCAAAGGCTTCCTTGATGGATAGCACCGGACCATGGGGGATGTCATTTTCAACCAGAAACTGCATCCATGCCTCGGTGCTTTTCTCCACCATCGCCTCGGCAACCACCGCGCGCATGGCAATTTTGTTGATAGAGCGGGCGCCGCCGTCGGAAAACCGCGGGTCATCCTTCCATTCCGGCCGGCCGCAGAAATCGGCAAAGCGGCGAAAATCCTCGTTACGGGCCACCATGATCTGGATTTGACCATCGGAGGTTTTGAACAGGCCATAAGGCGCACTGGCCGGATGGTGATTGCCTTCGGGTTGGGGATCCTGGCCGGAGGCAAAAAACTTCCCCGCCTGTACGGTCAACATCGACATGGTTGCCTCCAACAACGAGGTGCGCACCACCTGGCCCCGCCCGCTTTGCTGGCGTTCCATCAAGGCGCCCAGAATGCCGATGGTATTGCACAAGCCCCCCAGAACATCCGAAATGGCAACGCCCGAGCGGACAGGCCCCGTCTCGACACTGCCCGTTATGGACATAAGCCCGGAATAGCCCTGCACCAATTGATCGACGCCAGAGCGCGCGCCCATGGGCCCCACATCGCCAAAGGCGGACAGCCGGGCCACGACCAAGTGGGGGAAGTCACGTTCCAGCACATCGTCCGTATAGCCCATGGCGTCAAACACACCGGGGCGAAAATTCTCCACCACCACATCCGCCGAGCGCAGCAATGCCTGCAACAGCTTGTTCCCACCCGGTTTGCGCAAATCAATATGCAGGCTGCGCTTGTTCCGGTTGGCGGTAGTGAAATAGCCGCCCATGCCGGGGCTGAAACTGGGGGCTTGCAGACGCAGCGAGTCGCCCTGGCCGGTCTCTACCTTGATCACGTCGGCACCCATATCACCCAACAACATCGGCCCCAAAGGGCCCGCGATGACCCGTCCCAGATCAATTACCCGAATTCCGCTTAATGGCATGGTCACCCCCTGGTTAACGACAACAACGATTGCCCGCCATCATAGCAAGGTCAAGCAAAACGCTCTAGCATGGCCGGAATATCAAGAGCAGTTTTCAATTAATTTGGGTCGCTTTCGCGACTACAGTGATTGGTTCAATTGCTCTACTTTTAAGAGTCCGAGCGCATTTTCTTCGAATGCGCTCTAGAGGGTGTGAATATGGTCGAACAGGCGCGCCGGCAGGCAATGGAACTGGACTTTTGGAACGGGCCGGTAACGGCGCAATCGTTGCCAGGCAGCCTCACCAGCCACGACTTTCTGGTCGAAGATGGGGCCGGACAATATATCGTGCGCATCGGCGATGACCGCCCGGAACATGCGCTCTTTAAATATAACGAAATCGCGGTCAGCCAGGCGGCCCACGACGCCGGCCTGTCGCCCGCCCTGCTGCACCACGAACCCGGCGCGTTGATATTCGAATACCTGGCGGATGCCGCCCAGATGGACGCCGCGGCTTTGGCTCAGGACGCCAACATGGACCGCTTCACCGGCCTGCTGGGGCAATGCCACCTGGATCTGCCGGGGCATCTGGAAGTGCCGGGACCGATGTTCTGGGTCTTTCATCTAAACCGCCGCTATGCCCGGATCATGGTGCAGCATGGCGGCCGCATGGCGCCCTCGGTCGCCAGACTGATGGCCTTGAACGACGAACTGGAAACCGCCATCGGCCCGATCCAGCCGGTGTTCTGCCATAACGATCTGGTGGCGGAGAAAATTCTGGATGATGGCCAGCGAATCTGGCTCACCGATTGGGAATTCGGCGGCTGGAACGACGGCTTGTACGATCTGGCCAGTCTGGCCGTAAACCTGGATCTGGATGCGGCGGCGGCCGACGAGATGCTGCACCGTTACCGGCGTCTAAATGATGAAGCGCCCGATCAGGCCAGCCGGCGGCGATTCAAGGCCTGGAAATGCGCCGCATTGATCTGGGCGGTCCTATGGGGCGGCGTGAGTGAAATGTTCGCCGAGCTGGAATTTGATTTTGCCGAATACAGTCGGCAGCGCCTGGACATGCTGGACCGCGGTCTCGCCGAATTTCGGTCAAGTTAGAGCCATTTTCAATTGATCAGAGTCGCTTGCGCGACTTAAGTAATTGGCTCAGGCGAGGGTCAGCCGCATATTCTCCCGGCTGGTCAAAGCGCCGTCCCAGGCCAGGCGGGCCTCTGCCTCCAACAGCTCCATGAACGGATCTTCATGATCGGGATCATGGTGGAAAATGACCAGCCGCTTGGCATTGGCCAGCTTGCACAGGCGCACCCCCTCCTGCCAGGTTGAATGGCCCCAACCGATTTTGGCGGGGAACTCCCGGTCCGTATAGGTGCAGTCATAGACCACCACATCGGCGTGATCGATCAGATGCAGAATGTTTTCATCCGGCTTGCCCGGAACATGTTCGGTATCCGTTACGTAACAAAAACTCTTGCCGCCGTAATCGATGCGATAGCCCGTGGCATTGTCCGGGTGCCGCAATAGCGTCGTGGTAACCTTGATATCCTTGCCCAGGGTAAAGCTGTCGCCGGCGACGAAATCTTCGAACACCATTTTGGCTTGCATGGCCTCAATGGGCACCGGGAATGTCGGTTGGTTCATTTGCCCCGACATGATGTCATGCAAATTTTCCTTCAAATCGAAAAGATGCCCCGCCATGATGCGGAATTCGCAGTCAGCCTGGAAGGCCGGCGAAAAGAACGGAAAGCCGTTAATATGGTCCCAATGGCTGTGGGACATCAGGATATCCGCCCGGCGCACGCCTTTTCGCATCATCCAATGGCCAAAATTCCGTATGCCCGTGCCACAATCAAACACCACCCGCTGGCCGCCACACGAAACCTCAATGCAGGACGTATTGCCGCCAAACATGACATATTTCGAAGACGGGCAGGCGATCGACCCCCGAACCCCCCAAAACTTGACCTTAAATCCCATCAGCGACCCCCAGAGCGCATTCGAAGAAAATGCCCTCGGATTCTTAAACCCATATTTCCCAAGTAGCCCCGATATTTACTGCCTTAACACTGGTATTATGCTATAAGAATCAACGTGTTGAGGCATAAATGGAGCGGTGAAAATGGCGCACCCGATGGGTGAATCGAAACAAGGCGAACTCAGGG
>JADHTB010000005.1 GCA_016776605.1 Alphaproteobacteria bacterium
TTGATCACTGTCCGGGCGTTATCTTCCGATTGTTCAAAATAACGCAAGGCGGCCCATTGGGTCGGCCGCATACCATGGATGTAACTAACGGAATAGGACAGATGAAACACCTGTTCCATGACTTCCGTGACGGCCTGCGAAGCCGTCCGCGAGGAAGAGAGCGATGCCGTCATTGCGTTCGATCCCGGCCCTGGCATCCGCGGTAAATCATCATGAACTTCTATTACCTTCGTAAGCCGAGAGACCTCGTCACGGCATTCAATAAATTCGCGAACGCAACGATTCGCACTGTGCCGCACTTTGCTATGGCTAGGGCGCTGTCGTCAATCAAGAGCTTCTCTGCCAAGGGGGGAAGACCTCTCATTCGGCTTAGTCTGACGAATTCCTCAAGTTAAGTGATTCCAAAAATCGCCAGATTTTATGATTGTGCTATTCTAAGCGATGCATTTGACTGAAGCAGACATACTGGCGCGATTGGAAGTCATCGGGACGCAGGATGAAAACCTGCTCCACATAGGCGATGCTGCCTTGCTGTTGGCCAACCTGGATCTGCCGGCAAATAGCCTGGCGCAATATCGCGACGAACTTAATCTGATAGCATCAGATATGAGGGCAGCTTCACGAGGTGCGGAAACCTTATCCGACCGGCTAACGGCCCTGTCCGACACCCTCTATAAACAACATCGTTATCACGGTGATGTGGAAACATATGACGACCCGCGGAACGCCAATTTAATGCACGTCATTGACCGCCGAAAAGGGCTGCCCGTGGCGCTTGGCATACTGGCCATCCACGCGGGCCGCTCCCAGGGGTGGGAAATCTCCGGCTTGAATTTTCCCGGCCATTTTCTTTTGCGCCTGAGCAAATCCGGCGAGCACGCTTTGATAGATCCCTTTGCTGAGGCACGTCTGGTTGTCAACGAAGACCTCAAGCAAATCTTCCAACGGCTTCATGGCCGGCAAATGCCGCCCCAAGCTGATTTCATTCAACCCGTATCCGATCGGGATATTCTGGCGCGGCTGCAAAACAACATAAAAATCCGCGCGCTCGGCGCGGGAGACCGGGAACGTGCCATTCAAATATTGCGGTCGATCGTTCTAATCACGCCGGCCAATATTGAATCTCTGGCGGAATTAGCGCTGTTGGAAGCGTCGACCGGCAATATCAGATCGGCGCTGCGACGCCTTAACGGCTTTATGGAGCGCTATCCGGATATTCCGAATGCCTCCAATATTTTGAGCCTGAAAGAGAAGCTAAATCGCAGCCTCAATTGAGCCGATGCGCATAATTTTGACGTCGAGATAACCTTGCCGGTTGGGACCGCGCTGGCTAGAGCAATTTCGAATTAATGAGAATCGCGAAGCGATTCTAAGTGATTGGAAAAATTGCTCTAATTCTAAAGATCTGAGCATTTTCAGAATGAAAATGCTCTAAGCTCAGTACAACTATCATTGCAACTAAGGGGGAGGCCGAAAAATGCTCAAAATATGGGGCCGGAACGACGGCTCGAATGTCATCAAGGTGATGTGGTGTCTTGGAGAACTCGGGATCGAGTTTGAACGGATCGATTGGGGCGGGCCGTTCGGCGGCAATGACGAGCCGGAGTATCGGCGAAAAAATCCCAATGGCCGGCTGCCGACACTCGAAGAAGAGGATGGTTTCACGCTGTGGGAATCCGGTGCCGTCGTGCGTTATCTTTGCGCCAAACACAGCATGGGGAACCTGTGTCCCGAAGACCCTCGGGAGCGGGCATCGGCCGACAAATGGATGGATTGGAGTTCGCTTAATCTGGCGAACTTTAACCCGGTGTATCTGGACTATTATTTTCGTCTGTCGGAAGCCGAACGCAGCGATGCGGTGATGGCGGCGGCAGTGAAGAACGCCACTCCCTTGTTCGATATTCTCGACGCACACCTGGCTGATAACGCCTATATCGGCGGTAACCGGCTGACGATGGCCGACTTCCCGGCGGGTTCAATTACGGATCGCTGGATACAATGGACACCGAACCGGCCCTCGCATCCAAATGTGGAGGCGTATTACGAGCGGTTGCTTGCCCGTCCGGCCTACCAGGAACACGTCATCAAGGCGAATGCACCGCGAACGCGGCAGGTTCAGGAGCGCTAGCTGTCATGCGCGCCGGTCAGAATAGGTAGAGATCAAAAGCCACGGAGGAAATCGATATGGGACCATCGCTCGTCGACTATCTGCTTTACGAGAAGGAGGATAACGGCGTCCTCTGGATCAAGTTTAACCGGCCCGAAAAGATGAACGCGCTGTACGGCACGGCGGAGGCGCTGGGCACGGTTGCCAAGGTTGGCGAGTACATGCGCGCCGGAGATGACGATCCCGATGTGCGCGTCATGGTGCTTACCGGCGTCGGCAATGGATTTTGTTCCGGCGCCGACCTCAAAAGCCGGCCGTCGGAGGACGAAATTGGCCCCAATGTCGATGGCGCGCGTGGTGACCATGATGGCCCGGACGCCATGCGCCAGCACTTCTATCACGGCTTTACCAAGCTGCACCGCGACATCGCCGTCATCCGCAAGCCCACCATTGCCATGATAAACGGCGCCGCGGTTGGTTCCGGAATGGATATGGCGCTGCATTGCGACATCCGTATCGGCTGCGAAAAGACCCGTTTCATAGGCTACCAGCAAGCCGGCCAGATCATAGAAAACGGCGGTTCCTACTATCTGCCGAAAATGGTCGGGCTGGGCCGGGCGCTGGAATTTGTCTATACTGGTTCGTTATCCGCCGAGCGCGCCTACGAGTGGGGTTTGCTCAATCACCTGGTCAGCCTGCAAGAGCTCGAAGCGACGACAAGAGAGCTCTGCGACCGGATCATCGCCCAGCCGCCGCTGGTGCAGTGGACTTCCAAGCGGATCATGCGCGCCGCGCTCGACAGCACGCTCGAGACCACAATGGTGCTGACCTCGAACGCCGGCGGCATTTTGCAGAGCTCGGAAGATGCCAGGGAGGCCCGCCTGGCCTTTGTCGAGAAGAGGAAGCCGAAATTCCGGGGAGTCTAGCCGATTTTCGAACTTAACGACCCCGCCTGACCCTCCTGGTCGTAAGGACACAATATGAAGCCTCTCGACGACATCCGCGTTCTCTCGGTCACGGTATTCCTCGCCGGCCCCTTTCTTAGTATGACCTTGGCGCGCTTCGGGGCCGATGTCATCAAAGTCGAGATGCCGGGCACCGGCGATCCGATCCGTGGCATCGGCCCCTATGCGGGCCCGAAAGGTATAAGCCTTGACCGGGAGACCGAGGAGGACCTCTCGATCCGTTTCCTCAAGCGCTCGGAAGGCGTGAAGAGCGTCACTTTGAATTTGAAGGATCCGGAGGGGAAGCGGATGTTTCTGGAGCTGGCGAAACAGGCCGACGTGGTGGTCGAAAACCTGTCGCCGGGCTCAATGACACGCCTGGGCCTTGGTTACCCGGAAGTCGCCCAGGTCAATCCGGGCATCGTCTATTGTTCCATCGCCGGCTATGGCCAGACCGGTCCCTACAAGGACCTGCCCGCCCACGACCACCAGATCCAGGCGATGTCCGGCATCATGGATATGAACGGCTCCCCCGATGGGCCGCCAACACGCATCGGTGTCTTCGTCGGCGATCTGGTGACGCCGCTTTATGCCGCCTATTCCATTCTCGGCGCACTGCGCCACAAGGAGAAGACGGGACAAGGCCAATATCTCGATGCCTCGATGATCGATACGCTCGCGACGTTGATGTTTATGGAACCGATGGAAGAGGTCCTGCATGAAGGCCAACCGGTCCGCGCCGGCAATGACAGCCGCAACGGCGTCACCGGGCTTTATCGCCTCACCGATGGCGATGTGATCATTACGGTCGGCACCCTGCCGCGCTGGCGGAAGTTGTGCCAAGCCCTCGGCGCCGATGAATTGCTGGAAAATCCTCGGTACGCGACCCTAGAAGACCGGGAAACTCATGTCGATGAATTGCGAAGGGAAATCCAGGCCCGGCTTGGCCATTTCAATTGTGCGGACGGGATTGCGTTGCTGGTGGACGCTGGCATCCCCATCGCCCGGGTCCGGACCCTGCCGGAGGTCATGGAGGACGACCACTTCCGCGACCGCGGCACCCTAAAACCCATGTACCGTCAAGGCTCGGAAGAACCGGTCGAGCGCGGCATTGTCACGGGCTTCCCGGTGATCTTCTCTGGCGGATCGCTGCCGCGGCTCGAGGGCGGGGCAAAGCTTGGCCATCATAACGAGGAAGTCTACGGCCGGTTGCTCGGCCTGGACCCGGCCGAGCTCGCCGCATTGAAGGAACGCGGCGTCCTATAGGAATGCAGTCTGTTTGAGGTCAGAGCAATTCCGAATTAAAGAGAATCGCGAAGCGATTCTAAGTGATTGGAAAAATTGCTCTAATTCTAAAGATCTGGGCATTTTCAGAATGGAAATGCTCTGGCGCCCATGGGACAAATTGATCTGGGGGCGCCTCAGGCCGTGGTTTCTATATGGCATTGCAGCCATTGCGCCGCCGCCTCCAGATCCGGTTCCACGCCCAGGCCCGGGCGGTCGGATAATTGGAAACATCCATCCACAAGGGCTGGGAAAGGCTCCGCCAGCGGTGCTTGCAGCGGGTTCTCCAGGGCGTCGTGTTCAAGCACACCGGTGCCACCCCCGACATCACTTACCGCGGATAATAAATGCGCAGATGCATGCAGCCCAATGCCGGCGTTGAGCCAGTGCGGACAATAGCGCCGGCCGGCGGCGATGGCACGCCGCGCCACGGGAAGGCAGCCTGAAAACCCACCCCACTTGCCAATATCCGGTTGGATAACGCCAAGATGCCCAAGGTCGATGGCGTCATTGAACGCGGCCTCGCCGAGTATATTTTCGCCCCCCGCCAAAGGCACCGCTGAAAGCCGCGCCAGTTCCGCCCAATACTCCGCCGGATCATCGGCACAGATCGGCTCCTCGATCCAGTCCAGTGGAAGATCGCCGAAGGCGTCCATTGCCAAACGGGCACCGGCAATATCCCAGCCCTGGTTGGCGTCCAGCATCAGGCGTTCGCCCTCGCCCAGGCCCTCGGCGATGGTACGGATATTCTCCAGATCGCTCGCCAAATTAAAAGCCACCTTGACCTTGAAGGCGCGATAGCCGCGCGCCCGGCAACGGGCGACCATCTCCGGCGCGCCCGCCGGGTTGAGGTTGGAAGCATAGGCGGGCAACGGATCGGGCATGCTCTCCCGCCCCAGTGCACGCCAAAGCGGCACACCCGCTTTGCGCGCCGCCAAATCCCAAAGCGCCACGTCGAGGCCCGCAAGACAGGCGGCGAAGGGCCCCGGCTCCGCGCTTTGCAGGGCGTGCCGGCGCATCAATCGGGTCAGGTCGTGCCAGGCCTCGGTTGGGCTTTCGTAGCTGCGGCCTAGGGCTGTCGGCAGCACGATGCTCTCCAACAGGCGAACCTTGTTCTCGGCGCCGCAGGGCGGGAAAGAGGCCCAGATCTCGCCCCAACCGTGGGCGCCGTCCTGATCCTCGACCCTTAACAGCACGTTGTTGCGGGCCGTTATGGCGCCAAACGAGGTCACGATTGGATCCTTGATCGGGGCGCTGAAATGGTAAATATCGACACGGGCAATTTCGATCATGCAGGATAGCTCCACTGTTGCGTAAACTTACGATAGGCAATTCGTCCGCACGCCATTCCGATCAGCGTCATACGGGCGGTTTGATGAATCTCGAAACTCGAGCGCATTCGAAGAAAATGCGCTCGGACTCTTAAAAATAGAGCAATTGAACCAATCACTTAAGTCGCGAAAGCGACTCCAATTAATTGAAAATTGCTCTAGTCTAACCGGCGATCTGCGTGCGTTGCATGTGGCGGACGCAGTCAAAGTTATCATGGATGGCCAGATGCAATGTGCTGCGGTTGTCCCAGAATGCGATCGATCCCGGTTGCCAGCGAAAGCGGCAGGTAAATTCCGGCCGGCACTGATGGTTATAAAGGAAGTTCAAAATCGGGGCGCTTTCGGCCTCCGTCATGCCTTCAATATGCATTGTATAAACGCTGTTCACGAACAGGCATTTCCGTCCGGTTTCCGGGTGCACGCGGACGATAGGATGGGCATGCACGGTTGGCTGCCAATTCGCATCGTCGCGCACTTTGCTGGAACGCTTGGCATTGACGTCGGATTGCGGCCCAGCCACGCGGATATCGCTGTGCACCGCGTTCAGGCCGTCGAGCAGGCCCTGCATGCCATCAGACAGCGCCTCGTAGGCCAGATATTGGTTAGCAAACAATGTGTCGCCGCCATGCGCGGGCGTTTCCAAGGCATAGAGAATTGCCCCCATGGGCGGTGTTTCCATCATGGTGGTGTCGGCATGCCATTTTTCCCCGGCGACCGAGGTGTCGCCGGGTTGGCGTAGCAGGTACACCATTTCCTTGTCTTCCTGGCCCAGCTGGTAATTCGGGTGAATGAAGATATCGCCAAACCGCCTGGTAAATGCCTTGTGCCTTGCTACGGGTAAATTCTGCCCGCGGAAGAAAATTACCAGATGGTCGAGCAGCGCCTGGCGGATTTCGCCTATGGTCGCGTCATCCAACTCTTCTGCGACGTCCACGCCGCCGATTTCAGCACCCAGCGCACCAGAGATCGGCGCGACGGAAATTCGTTCGTATTTTGTCATCTGTGCCCCTGTCCAATACCGTAACGCCTATCATCGCGGCGGTCGAGCGTGCACAATCGACGCAAGGAATTGCGTCCCAGGGTCCATTGGCCAATCGACCGTACAATAAATTCAACGACAGGGAGAAGGCGGCATGCAGCAGGGTAATCCGACATCATTGCGCGTTCCCGATCCGGGTGTCGCGGCACTGTTCGAGCAGGATGCGCGCTGGCAGGCCTGGCTCGATGTCGAGGCGGCGCTTGCCAAGGCAGAGGCCGAACTGGACATGATACCAGCGGCGGCGGCGGAAGAAATCGTCCGCAAGTGCGACCTTTCGTTGTTCGACCGGGAGCGTCTGACCGAAGGTTTTCAACGCACCGGCCACACCCTGGTTCCATTGGTCTGGGAGTTATCGCGTCTGTGCGATGGTGATGCAGGCAACTATGCGCACTGGGGCGCCACCACGCAGAATATTACACAGACCGGTGACTTGTTGCAGCTGCGCCGGGCGCATCGAATTTTCCTGCGTCAGCTTGGCGCGATTTTCGCCGCCTTGGCCGATCTCGCCGAAAGGTCAAAGGACATGGCGCTGCCAGGCCGCACCCACGGCCAACACGCGGTACCGGCGACCTACGGGTTAAAGGTCGCGATCTGGATCGATGAATTCGCCCGCCATGTAGAGCGTCTCACGGCGTGCGAACCGCGTGTCTTTCAGGCATTGCTGGGTGGTGCGGCGGGGACCGTCGCCTCCTTTGGCGACCAGGGCCTCGAAGTGCAGGCGCGGATGGCCGCCCATCTCCATATGCCGGCGATGGCGGTTCCGGCCCGCAGTATTATGGACCACCTTGCCGAACACATCATGCTGCTGGCGCTGTTGGCGGCGAGTTGCGGTAAATTCGCGAACGAGATCTACACCGGCATGAAGCAGGAATTCGGCGAGGTTGAAGAGCCGATTTCCCCAGGCACCGTCGGCAGCTCCACCATGCCGCAAAAGCGAAACCCGCATCTCTCCCAGGACGTCATGGCCTATGCGGCGCAAATCCGGACAATGGTGCCCCTGGCACTAGAAGCCGTGATGACGGAGCACGAAGCGAACCGGCAGACCTCGCTGATGATGCGGCATGCGCAAAATCAGGTCTGCGTGCTTATGGGCGACACGCTGGAGCGGGTCCGGGTCCTCGCCGAGGGTCTGGTCCTCAAGCCCGAACGCATGCGCGCCAATCTCGACCTGACCGAGGGATTGATCATGGCCGAACCGATCATGCTGGCGCTGGGCGAACATGTTGGCCGCCAGGAAGCGCACGACATCGTCTATGACGCAGCGCAGGCGGCGGCCATTGGCGAAACGAGTTTCAGCGATCTGCTCGCGGCGGACCCGCGCTTCAACCAGCATCTCTCAAAAGACCAGATAGAGGGCATGCTTGATCCGACCCGATATACCGGCCTTTGCAGCCGGCTCGCGGAGGAACAAGCCGCCCGCGCCCGCGATTTGGCGAAAGCCCTTGACGATTGACGCCAAACCAGCGGCAGGTTTGGGTCTTTTCGCACATGGCGTCCTCGAAGCCATGGCGCTAGACTCGCGCGATGCCGAAGGGAATAGCGCTATCAGCGCGATAACGACGGGGGGTATGACGGCATGAAATTCGGTCTTGGACAAGCAGCGCCAAGGGTGGAGGATCAACGCTTCCTTAAAGGCGGTGGCCGCTACACCGATGACATTGATCTGGCTGGCCAGGCCTGGTCCTACATGCTTCGCTCGCCCCATGCCCATGCCCGGATCCGCTCGATCGATGTCGAGGCGGCGCGCACGGCTCCAGGCGTCCTCGCCGTTTATACGGGCGCGGACATCGCCGCTGCCGGCCTTGGCGATATGCCCTGTCTTGCCGCCAAGGTCGCACCGCTGAAACGGCCGGATGGTTCGCCCTTGTTCCTGCCGCCGCGTCCGGCTCTGGTCCGGGACAAGGTTGCTTTTGTCGGCGATTACGTCGCCTTCGTGGTGGCAGAGAGCCGCGTTCAGGCCCAGGATGCGGCCGAGCTTATTGAGGTGGACTACGAGCCGCTACCTACCATCGTCCGCACGGCCGCGGCCATTGGCGATAGCGCGCCGGCAGTCTGGGAGGATTGCCCCGACAATATCAGCTTTCGGCTGGAACTGGGCGACAAGGCCGCCGTCGATACCGCCTTCGCGGATGCCCAACACGTCACCCGGCTGGAGCTTCCCATGCCGCGGGTCGCCATCAATCCCATGGAGCCTCGCGCCGCGCTGGGTACCTATGATGCGATCGAGGATCGCTACACGCTCTATTCCGGCAACCAGTTCCCGCACGATATGAGAAGCTGGTTGGCGGACGCGGTACTGGGGATCGCCGAGAGCCGGTTGCGTGTGGTCAGTCCAGACATGGGTGGATCATTCGGTTTACGTGCCAATATCTTTCCCGAGCTGCCCCTGGTGCTCTGGGCGGCAAAGCAACTCAACCGGCCGGTCAAGTGGACCAACCAGCGTTCGGACGGCATGCTTGACGAACAGGCGCGCGACATGATCATGGCGGTCGAGCTTGCGCTGGACAAGGATGGCCGTTTTCTGGCGCTTCGGGTGCGTTGCCTTGCCAACATGGGCGCCTATCTGTCGAACTTTGGGCCGTTGCCGGCGTTCGGCAACCTGGGCGGCGTGGCCGGTGTCTACCTGACGCCTGCGATCCATGCGGAAGTGCTGGGGGTCTTCACCAACACCAGCCCGACGGGGCCCTATCGCGGCGCCGGCCGGCCGGAGGCGACCTCGGCCATTGAGCAGGCGATCGACCTGGCGGCGCGGGAGCTCGACATCGACCGTGTGGAATTGCGCCGCCGCAACATTATCCCGCCGACGGCGATGCCGTTCCAGACCGGACTTACCTATAACTACGATTGTGGCGAGTTCGAGCGTAACATGGACCAGGCTCTGGCCATGGCCGATGCTCCCGGTTTCGAGGCGCGCCGGGTTGCGGCCCGCGCCAATGGTCGGTTGCGCGGCCTGGGCCTTGCCAACGCCATCGAGCAGGCGGCTGGTATGTTTGACGAGGCCGGCGAAATTCGCTTCGACCGGCAAGGCCATGCCACTATCCTCATGGGCACTCATTCCCATGGCCAGGGCCACGAGACCGTGTTCCGGCAATTGCTGTCGGGCAAGCTTGGTCTCGATTTCGAGGCGATGCGCTACGTCCAGGGCGACACGGATCTGGTTGGCTATGGCCATGGCACCGGTGGTTCGCGGGTCTCGGGCCTTGGCAGTGGAGCGCTGCTGGGCGCTGCCGAGAAAATCATCGACAAGGGCCGCCTGATCGCCGCCCATAGCCTGGAAGCGCCGGCGGTCGATATCGAGTTCGACGATGGCTGCTTCACGGTGGCCGGCACCGACCGCTCGCTGAGTTTGGCCGAGATCGCGGCCATCGCCTTCGAACCGGCGCTGCTGCCGGCGGGAATGGACAGCGGTCTGCAGGGCTTCGCCACCTTCAAGGCATCGGCACCGACCTTTCCGAACGCTTGCCATGTCGCGGAGGTGGAGATCGATCCTGAAACCGGGGTGATCCGGATCTTGCGCTACGTCGCGGTCGACGATGTGGGCACCGTGATGAACCCGGCGCTATTAAAAGGCCAATTGCATGGCGGCATTGTCCAGGGCGCCGGTCAAATTCTGGGCGAACAAGCGCTGTGGGACGACACTGGTCAGGTGCTCACCGGGTCCTTCATGGATTACACCATGCCCCGGGCCGACGACGTTCCGTGCTTCGAGATTGAAACCAATTCGGTGCCAAGCCCGCGGAACCCACTCGGCATCAAGGGCGCCGGTGAGGCGGGAACGGTTGGCGCCGTCGCTTGCCTGACCAGTGCTATTTTGGATGCGCTGGCGCCGCTGGGGATCCGCGAACTGGAAATGCCGGCGACGTCTGAACGGATCTGGCGGGCGATAAAGGATGCATGAAAGTGCCGCGCTTCGCGCATGGTAAAAATTTGAGGGGGGTATAATGCTGTCGCAGGAACAGAATGAGGCGTTGACCCGCGTCGGCCCCGCGACGCGGATGGGCGACGTGTTCCGGCTGTTCTGGATCCCGTTCTATCCCAGCGCACAGTTGATCCCTGACGGCCAGCCGAAGCGGGTAAAGCTTCTTGGCGAAGATCTGGTCGCATTCCGCGACAGTGCCGGCCAGCCGGGCCTTATGGCGAACGCCTGTCCCCATCGTGGCGCGCCGCTTATGTTCGCCCGCAACGAGGAATGCGGGTTGCGCTGCGTCTATCACGGGTGGAAATTCGATGTGACGGGCAAGGCCATGGATTTGCCGGCCGAGCCGGCGCGGAGCCGGCTGAAAGACAGGGTGCGGGCGAAGGCTTATCCCTGTAGAGAACGCAACGGCATAATTTGGGCGTATATGGGCCCGAACCCGGAGAACCCGCCGTCGCTGCCTCAAATCGAATGGAACCTGGTGCCGGAGGAGAACGTCTTCGTTTCCTTCCGCGTACAGGAGTGCAATTGGTTGCAAGCGCTGGAAGGCGAAATCGATTCAGCCCACGCCCCTATTCTGCACGGACGCATCGACAATCAGGGCGCCATCAACGAATGGGTGGCAAAAAAAGACCTCCAACCCAGGTTCAAATGCCGGAACCAGCCGTTCGGGGTAAGTATCGCCTCTTGCCGAGAGATTGATGAGGAAACCCGTTACTGGCGCGTGAACCAGTTCATGTTGCCCTTCTGGACACTGGTGCCGCCGCAGTCCAAATTTCCTGAACTCAGTGGTCATGCCTGGATCCCCATGGACGACGAAAATACTCTTTGCCTGATGTTTTCATACACGCCCACGGCGCCGCTCTACCCGCGTACCCGTACGCTGTTGGAAGAAGGGCACAACGGACGGGAGACCGGCCACGCCAGCCGAGACTGCTATGCGCCGAAACCGCCGACGACGCCCTATGCCGATTTCTGGACGAAGTTCACGCCCGATAATGGCTACCAGTTCGACTACGCCAGCCAGCGGAACACCTGGTTTTCCGGCTTGCCCGGCCTTTGGGTTCAGGACGCTGGTTGTCAGTCCGGTGTGATGCCGATCTATGACCGCACCCAGGAGAACCTGGGCACCAGCGATGCCGGCATCGTCATGACTCGCCGATATCTGCTGAATATGCTTGCGAATTATCGTGATCGAGGCGTGTGCCCGCCGGGCGCCGACCAGCCGGAAACATATATGGTGCGTGCTGTCTCCATGCACCTGCCTGCCGATGCGGCTTGGACGGAAGCGTGCGCGCCGTTCATGCGTGCGAAACTCGGGGCCGATTTCGGCTACACCCCATGACCTGGACAAACGCCATAACAAGAGAGGCCCGATGGACCTGCCCCTGAACAAGACGCTTAAGATCGGCGTGAGCACGATGCATCGACGCAGCGAGCCAAACCCCGTGCAATGGCTGCCGAAGATCGATGAACTGGTTCAGATGGTCGAACAGGTTGATCAGTTCGGCTACGATTCCTTCTGGTGCGGCGACCATATCTCGATGGAGATTCCATTTCTTGATCCGCTGCTGCAGATCGCACAGGCAGCCGTGATAAGCCGGCGTTTGATGTTTGGAACCTGCGTCTACCTCCTGCCCCTGCGTCACCCGACACCGGTCGCCAAACAAGTCGCCACCATCGATCTGCTGACTGAGGGACGCTTTATTTTTGGTGTTGGCGTGGGCGGGGAGTTTCCGCAGGAATACGAGGCCTGCGGCGTGCCCCGGAACGAACGCGGTGCGCGCCTCGCAGAGGGCATCGGGGTTCTGCGCAGACTTTGGAGCGGCGAGCGCGTAAGCAACGACGGCAAGTTCTATCCGTTCAAGGATGTGCGCATGACACCGCCGCCCTACCAACCCGGTGGTCCACCAATTTGGTGCGGTGGGCGCGCCGAAGCGGCATTGCAACGCGCCGGGCAGATCGGGGATGGCTGGTTCGCCTATGCGATCACGCCGGATATGTACCGCGACGGTCTTGCCGTGATCGACAATGCGGTGCGCGCCGCCGGGCGCAAACTTGAAACCTTCGGCACGGCGCACCTTTTGTTTGCGCGCGTCTCCGGCAGCGCCGAACAGGCATTGGACGAGGCGAGCGAACATCTGAGCGTTCGTTACGGCATGGATATGCGCCGGGCGACGAAACGCTATGGGGCGCTTGGCGCGCCGGCCGACGTCGCGGCGTGTATCCGTGCCTACCATGACGCAGGCGTACGCCACATCGCGCTCGATCTTGCCGGACCATACGAGCGGCGCCACGAACAGTTGGAACGCTTTGCCAACGAGGTGCGGCCGCTCTTGCAGGATCTGATGTAGACACGGGGCAGTAAGTTAAGGAGTTTTTTTTATGGACGATCCTAATCTCACGTTCGGCTTCACGGACGAGCAAAAGCTGTTGCGCAACAGCGTCCTTGGCACGCTGCAACGGGTATTGCCGCCCGAGAAAATCCGCGAACTCGATATGGCGGGCGAATACCCCTATGAAGCCTGCGCGGCCCTGGCCGAGGCCGGCGTCAACGGTATTGTGTATCCGGAAGAATACGGCGGCCTGGGCGGCTCTTTCATGGATCTCGCCGTATTGGGAGAGGCGCTTGGCTATCACTATGGCGGTATCGCCCAGGCCTGGGGCATCACTTGCATCTATGCCGGCATGCATATTGCGCTGCATGGCAGCGAGGAGATGAAACGCGAGGTTCTGCCCAAGATCATATCAGGCGACATGCGCCTGGCGCTTTGCCTCAGCGAACCTGATCATGGCTCCGACGTTGCCTCCATCGAGGCCTTGGCCGTGCGCGATGGCGGTGACTATGTCCTGAATGGCCAGAAGATTTACAACAGCGCCGCCCACGTCGCGCATAATCTTGTGGTTGTCGTCAAGACCAAGCCGGGCCGTGGCTATGATGGTATCTCCATGTTCCTGGTCGATACCACATTGCCCGGCGTTACAATTCAACGCCTGGACGCATTGGGGCGAAAGACAACCGAGGCCAATCATTGTTTTTTCGAGGATGTCCGCCTACCCGCCGACCGTCTGATCGGGACGGAGAATGATGGCTGGCAGGGCCTGATGAAGTGCCTCAATGTGGAGCGCTTGAACCTGGCGGCGAATGGTGTCGGCAACACATTGAAAATAATGGAGCACGCGCTTGCCTACGCCAGGGAACGGCAGCAGTTCGGCCGCCCCATCGGCAAGTTCCAGGCGATCAGTCATAAATTCGCGGAGATGCAGATCATGTATCAGACCGCGCGGGCGCAGACCTTTCGGGTGGCACAAATGTTGGACGCGGGCGTGGATCCGATTATGGAGAACGCCGTCGCCAAGGCCTACACGACCGAGGTCAACTGGAAGGTCGCGGACATGGCGATGCAGATATTGGCCGGGGCCGGCTATATCCTCGACCAGGATATGCAGATGATGTTCCGTGACGCGCGGGTCGGGCCAATTGGCGGCGGCACCAGTGAAATACAACGCAACGTCATCGCCCAACGGATGGGTTTATAGGGAGGGAAGTGAAATGGACGCTCGCGAACCGCGCGGCATGTATTTCGAGGATTTCGAGGTCGGCCATACCTATACGACGCCAAGGCGTACGATCACCAATACGGATATCGTAAACTTTGCCTGCCTATCGGGTGATTTCAACGCGCCGCATGTGGACTGGGAGTTCTGCAAACAACAGCCCTATGGCGAGCCGATTGCACATGGGCCCCTGGTACTCGCCATTGCCGGTGGCCTCAGTTGCCAAAGCGGTATGAACGACGGCACGGTCATCGCGATGATGGGCGTGGATGAATGGCGCATTCATAAACCGGTCAAGCATGGCGATACGATCGAGGTGGCGATGACGCCGATCGAGAAACGCCTGACCAGCAAGGCCGGCCAGGGCATCGTCGTCTTCAATCGGGATATTCTGAACCAGCATGGCGAAACGGTACACTCGATGAAATCATCGAATATGTACCGCTGCCGGCCCTAGAGCATTTCCGGGGTATTCTGAACCATTTGACCGCACACCAAGGCCCCGTGGGTAGACGCGGTTTGCAGGTCGATGTGGTGCATCGTCCAAGAACCGCAACGCAGCCACGGGGCCTTGGTGTGCGGCCTTCGGTGGCACCCCTAAGCCATTCTGGTGCGTTGCGCCGCTTGCCCGATGCACCACATCGCGCTGCGCAACGCGCCTACCCGAATGGCTTAGGGGCGCCATCAAATGGACCAGAATATCCCGGAAATGCTCTAGATTTGCGGACCAGATCCTGCGCTGGTCATAGCCGTCAGGCGGGAGCCAGCACGAAATCGACACTGGCGATATTGAAGGGACGTTGGATGTTGGCGAAACGCGCCAGCTCTTCTTCGCCGGGTTGTTGATCGTACGGCACCGCCAGCGGCCCGCGCACGCCAAACACCGCATCCTCGTCGATGTAGGGATCGTTGAGGTCGAAAATCTGGCTGATGTGCCGTTTGCATCCTTCGGCGGTGACCATGATGTGAATATGGGCCGGCCGCCAACAATGCCGGCCACCGGCACGTACCAGTTCACCTCCCGCGCCATCCTCCGGCACTTTGTAAGACATCGGTTTCGCCGTGGCGAAGGCATAATTGCCATTCTCGTCGGCATGCAGTGTGCCGCGTAGATTATGCTCGGGCTGGCTGGGATCCTGCACCGCATAAAGACCACTTGGCGCGTTCTGCCAGACTTCAATCTGGGCGCCGCTGAGTGGTTTGTCAGCACTGTCGCGTATTTGGCCATACACCACGATGCGCTCGCCATCATTATCGCCCGTCAAATCGGAACCATTCTCCAGCACCGGCGTCTCCGGGACGTAGAATGGCCCCATCAGGGTGGTAATTGATGCTTTTTGATCCTGCTGACCGTCAAGCAAGTCGACCAAGGCCGAGACGCCCAAAAGGTCGGACAGCAGAATGAACTCGTTGCGTTCCCCATCGGTCGACGCCGCTGCCCGGGCTAGAATGCCCATCGCGGCCTCCCACTCCAGAGGGGTTAAATTAGCCTCGCGGACAAAATCATGCAGACGCTGGATCAGCAAGGCCAGAATTTCGCCGCTTCTGGCGTCCTGGGCACCAGAATAGGCCTGAATAACGGTCTCGGTGATATTATCGAATGTGATGTCCCGCATCTGAATTCCCCTCGCTTTCGGCCCAGCGCAATTTTATCCTAAATGTGCTCAGATTTTTTAGAATAGAGCAATTTTCGAATTGTTTCTTGCCCGCCGGCATGTGGGTTATCATGCCGGCCACGTCGCGGAGTTTCGGTAAAATTCAATATGGTAACGGGTGGATTTGCAATGACACATGGGATGGTTTCGGCGCCGCAGCCAGAAGCGGTGGAGGCGGGCCTGGATATTCTCAAGGATGGCGGCAACGTGGTTGATGCGGCCATCGGGGCCGCGCTGGTGCAGACGGCGGTTGATCCGCAGATGTGCGGCATTGCCGGGTTCGGCTCCATGCAGCTTTATCTCGCGGACAGCGGCGTGCACACCTGCATCGATTTCCACGGTCGTGCCCCGCTCGCGACCCGGCCCGAGATGTGGGAAAAACGGATCGTTCGCGAATGCGATGATGGTTTCGGCTTCGTGCTGACGGGCGAAGTGAATGAAATCGGCTATCAATCCATGACAACGCCGCTGACCATCAGGGCATTCGACGAGGCCTTGACGCGGTTTGGCAGCCGCACCCTGGCGCAAATGCTCGCGCCGGCGATCCAATATTGCGAGGACGGCTTTCCCATCCGCCCGGGTGTCCATGGCTTTTGGACGCGGGGCGCGGAGGCGGGGCGCATCGCACGCAGCCGTGGTCTGACGGATGACCCCGCCACCGCCAAGATCTATACCAAGGCGGATGGCTCGCTTTACGGCATCGGCGAGATGTTGCGCAATCCCGATATGGGCCGCACCTACCGGCGCATCGCGGAACAGGGCGTGGAGGATTTTTACAGCGGCGAGATTGCCCAAAAAATAGATGCGGACATGCGCGCCAACGGCGGTCTTATCACCTTGGAGGATCTTGGTTCCTGCACGACGGAACCGGCTGAGCCGCTGTGGACTGACTATCGGGGTTATCGCGTGGCGACGAACCAGCCGCCCGGCGGCGGCCTGATGATCGTCGTCATGCTGAATATTCTGGAGAACTTTGACCTCACCGCGATGGGCCATAACTCGACCGACTACATCGCCACGGTTTCAGAGGCCATGAAGATCGCGACCGTCGACAAGGACACGCGTATGGGCGACCCGAAGTTCTTCGACATTCCCTTCGACGAACTGACCTCGAAAGATTATGCCAAACGCATGGCCGAACGCATCAAGCGCGGTGAGAAGACGCCCGTGCCCCGAATGAATTTAGGTGGCAACGAAAGCAAGGAGACGACCCATATCTGCGTCGCGGACACGAAAGGCAACTGTGTCTCCATGACCCATTCGTTAGGCTCCAGCTCCGGCGTCGTCACCGATGGACTTGGCTTCATGTACAACAATTGCATGATGGTGTTTGACCCGCGCCCCGGCCACGCAGGTTCGCTTGCACCAGGTAAAGCGCGCTTCTCCGCGTTGTCGCCAACTATCGTCTTCAAGGATGACAAACCGTTCTTCGTGGTAGGGTCCCCCGGCGGTACGACCATCACAATGGGAAACCTGCAGGCGATCCTCAATGTGATCGATTTCGCCATGACCGCACAGGAAGCCGTATCGGCGCCGCGCTTCACGGCGACATCGGATACCATCGAGGTGACCAACCGAGTTTTACGCTCGACGGAGCGGGAGCTCCAGGCGCGGGGCTATCCGACCCGCCGGCATGCCTTCAGCCACATGATACCCATCGTGCATGGCATCCGCATTATGGATGGCACCCTGGATGGCGGCGCCGACCCGTCAGGCGATGGCATGGCGGCACAGGTTTAAGGTCACTAGGCCGTTGCCCTGCGATTTAATCTGCGCCATGCTCCGCCCCGCTGGCGCACGTCTGCCGGCAAATCCCGGTTCATCGCAGGAGCAACAAGCATGAGACTAGGCGTGAGCATTTCCCTGGCCGGCGATGAAGCGGCGGGGGGCAAGGATTATGTCACCGGCCTGGGTTTGGCGGAACGCACAGGGTTCGACAGCCTTTGGTTTTTCGATTCGCTCGGGCGCGGTTCCTTTCGGCCCGACCCGCTCAGTGCAATGTCGGCGGCGGCGGCCGTGACGGAGCGCATCGAGATCGGAAGCTGCATCCTTCAGGTCCCGTTGCGCCACCCGATGGAGCTGGCGCACCGTATACTGAGCGCGCATTTCTTATCCGAGGGCCGGTTGCTGCTTGGTGTCGGCGCGGGATCGACGGAAACCGACTTTGCAGCGGTGGAGGCCGATTTTCAAAGCCGGTTTCGAACGTTGGTAGAGGCGCTGCCGATCATGCAGAGCCTGTGGCGCGGCGAAACAGTCCGCAATGTTAATTTGACGCCGTTGCCGTCGGCGCGCGGCGGCCCGCCGATTTTGATCGGCAGCTGGGCTGGCAGCCGATGGATTCCGATCGCCGCAAAACGTTATGACGGTTGGATCGCGTCGGCCCATTTCACCAATATTGCCACGCTGAAAGAAGGCGTGGCGCGCTATCGCGGCGAAGGCGGCGGCCGCGCCATCGCAACCAACATTCCCGTCGACCTGACGGTGGACAGCACGACGCTTTCGGATGACGATCATTTTGATCTGCGTTGCGAGCCGGAAGAAGCCGCCGTGCGATTGGCTAAATTGGCCGAGATCGGCTTCGATGATGCGGTGGTCACGGTTTCGACGATTACCGAAGAGCATATGGCGGCGGTCCGCGCTCTTTACCCATGAACCGCCGTGGCAATTGTATCAGCGTAAGCGGAGGGTAAAATGCAAGACTCGGACATTCAGACCTATGATTATATCGTCGTCGGGGCGGGCTCCGCCGGCTCGGTCGTCGCGAACCGTTTGTCGGCGGACCCAAAGCATCGCGTGCTTCTGCTGGAAGCCGGTCCGGCTTCCAATCCGTGGTCCCGCATTCCGATTGGCTATGCCAAACTGGTTGAGAACCCTGCCGCCAACTGGTGTTATTCCTCTGAACCCGAGGCCAGCACCAATGGCCGCAAGATCCCGGTGCCACGCGGGCGATTGCTGGGCGGCTCGAGCGCGATCAATGGCTTGGTCTTTGTCCGTGGGCAGGCGCAGGATTTCGATACCTGGGCGCAATTGGGGAATAAGGGTTGGAGCTATGGCGACGTCCTGCCCTTTTTCAAGCGTTTGGAGAGTTACGATGGCGGCGAGGATGCCTACCGGGGCCGCGATGGACCGCTGCGCGTCACCGACCCCGATGAAACTGGTCCGCTTTACGACGCCCTGATAGCGGCCGCCGGTCAGGTGGGAATACCGCACAATCCCGATTACAACGGCGCCACTCAGGAGGGCATCTCGCTCAGTCAGGCGACCATCTCCAAGGGCCGTCGGATGAGCACGGCGCATTGCTATCTGGACCCGGTGCGGAGCCGTAAAAACCTGCAAATCGAAACCGGCGCCTTGACCGAGGCGCTTGTACTGGACGGCAAGCGTTGCGTAGGCGTGCGCTATTCCGTGGGCGGAAAACCACGCGAGGCGCGGGTGACCCGTGAGGTGGTGGTGAGCGCGGGCACCATCAACTCACCACAATTGCTGGAGCTTTCCGGCATCGGACAGCCCGAGCGTCTGCAGGGCCTTGGGATCGAGGTGCGGCACGCGCTAAAAGGTGTCGGGGAAAATCTCCGAGACCATTATGCGCCCCGGACCCGTTGGGCGATCGGCGCGCCAGGCGTCACCTATAACGATATGGGCAGCGGACTGGGGCTGGTCAAACAGGCGCTGCGCTATCTTTTTTTGCAGAAAGGCATGCTGGGTATCCCCGCCGCCCCGATCCGTGCGTTCGTGCGCAGCCGTGAGGGCCTGGACGCGCCGGATGTCCTGCTGGGATTTGTTCCCATGCTCTACGAGCCGGGCTATAAGCTTTCCAAAACGGCTGGCCTGACCTGCTACGCGCACGCCATGCGCCCGGACAGCACCGGCCATATCCACATTGCATCAGCCGACCCGCGAACGCCGCCGGCCATCAACTTCAACTTTCTTTCCTCGCCGCTGGACGCTGAACTCACCGTGCGCGCCGTCCGCATCGCGCGCGCCCTGATGACCGCCCCCGCGATGGCGGCATTGCAGACGACGGAACTGGCGCCGGGCCCATCGCGGAGCTCGGACGATGACATCCTGGCCTGGGTCAGGGAGGTGGGGGAGACGACCTATCATCCGGTCGGAACCTGCAAGATGGGCTCGGACCCCATGGCCGTTGTCGACGATCAGCTTAAAGTTCGCGGGCTGGAAGGCTTGCGGGTGGCCGACGCCTCGATCATGCCGACGCTTACCTCGGGCAACACAAACGCACCCTCTATCATGATTGGTGAAAAAGCAGCGGACATGATTTTGACGGGGTAATTCAGAAATGCGCTGGCCTCGGCCAGGCAGAAAATTAGGCCCGGTTCGACCAACCAGCGCTGGCAGCCTAGAGCATTTTTATTCTGAAAATGCTCAGACCTTTAGAATTAGAGCAATTTTTCCAAACACTTAGAATCGCTTCGCGATTCTCTTTGATTCGGAATTGCCCTAGCGGCGCCGGTTGGTCGACTGGAGTCGAGGCAATTTTTTGTCCAGATTTCGAATGAACAACCTCGTGAGAACTCACATCTAGGCGACCTGTTTTACGGCCTCCGGCAGCGTCCAGGCGTAGGGCGCAAACGGCACGTCGAGATCCAGTTGAGCAACGTTGCTGGCAAGGTTGCTGATGACCTTTAGGGCAATGCCTAAAATGACTTCGAATACTTGATCGTGGCTATAGCCAGCCTCCAGGAACGCGGTCAATTCCGCGGCCGGCAGTTGGCCTTTGCGCGCCAGCATTTGACTGGCGAAAAGCCGTAGCGCCTGCAGTTTTGCGTCGTTGATGGGTTGGCCCCGACGGACCGCCTCAATAGCCGCGCTATCGAGATCCTGCAGGTCGGAAAATGCCGTGTGGCCGGCAACACAGTAGGCACTTTGGTTCGTCGCGCTAATGACTGTCTGAACAATCTCACGCTCCAGCGGAGACAGGCTGGCTTCCGCAAAATGTCTGTTGAGGGCGACAAACCCGGCCAACGCCGGGGCGCTGCCCGCCATGGCCGCAAAGACATTGGGCAAAAAGCCCAATTTTTCTGATATTCCGGCCAACGTGTCCGCTGCCGTGCCATTCACCGTATCGGCGGTGTAAAGGGTAAACGCGTCCATCTGCTTTCTCCTTCCAAGAACAAGCCCACGCCAATATTGACGTTCTAGGGACGCCGCCAATCTAGGAGCGCAGATTTTCAGTTGCTACTTCACATCCTGTAGAAGCCAACTACACTATATGGAGTTACAAAAATTTGCAGATAGCTCAATTTCGAGAGGAGGGGCCATGCAATATGGTCAGTTCTGCCCGATCGCCAAGGCATCCGAAATCGTCGGCGAAAAATGGACCATACTTATCATCCGGGAAGTCTTGATGGGCGGCACCCGATTTTCGGATATTCAACGTGGCTTGGGATCGATTTCCCCGACCTTGTTGAGCCGCCGCCTTGTGGATCTGGAAAGCAGGGGCATGCTCATTAAAAAGAAAATTCAGGGACAGCGAGGTTACGAATACCTGGCGACGGAATCCTGTAAAGAGCTGTTGCCAATACTGCTTTCGCTAGGCAATTGGGGCATGCGTTGGGCGCGCTCTAACCTGACGGCAAAGGATTATGACGTTGATCTGCTAATGCTCTATTTGCAACGTAGTCTCGTGCCCGACAAACTGCCAGGCAATGAAACAGTCATTCGCTTTGCCTTTACCGACATGACAGAGAAGGCCAATTGGTGGCTGGTGGTGAAGAACGGCGAAGTGGATACATGCGACAACGATCCGGGCCGTGATGTGGATATCTATCTGACCACTTCGGTGAAGACAATGGTTGATATCTGGACCAATGGCACGACTTACCGCAAAGCCGTGGCCGCGGACGATTTGTCGATTATCGGCCCATTGGCGCTGACCAACAACATTACCAATTGGATGAATAACAGCATTTTTTCCGATCTGCCATCGGCTCATGAAATCTGATGCACGCCGTGTTGCAAGCTGTTTTCCCTATTAAACTGGGAATTCTCCGAAGATGGGTTCGCATCGGACTGCTTCCTCCATCATTAAGTCTCTGATATCACAGTTAGGGAGACACCTTTCGGATGTCCCGAAGTCAAAAAGAGATGCCATAAAATGATCACGTCCGCGCAGTTGCGAGCCGCCTGCGCTCTGCCTGGCGCGCCTGGACGGGTATCGGCGGCTGTTCGGCCATATGATGAGTTCCACTTCGCTTAAATTAAATTAGGCCCAGTTCGACCAACCAGCGCTGGCAGACAGCGGCGCCGGTTGGTCGACTGAAGTCGAGGCAATTTTGTGTCCGGACTTCGAATACGCCTAGAGCAATTCCGAATTAATGAGAATCGCAAAGCGATTCTAAGTGATTGGAAAAATTGCTCTAATTTTAAAGATCTGAGCATTTTCAGAATAAAAATGCGCTAACAGCGCCGGCCTTGGCCAGCACGACATCGACGCATACAGCGTGGCCGTTATGGCGCCGGATCTGAAGCTACGGACAGATAATGCAGGCTGAATAGCCCTTCGGCGTCGGTCCACGCGCGTACCGGCTCGCAACCCGCGCGCCGGGCGAGATCCTGAAACTCGGGAATTGAATATTTATAAGAATTCTCGGTGTGGATGGTTTCGCCCTCGGCGAAGGCAATCGACTGCCCGCCCAGGGTAACCGTCTGGGCGTGCAAACTGACCAAATGCATCTCTACCCGCCCGGCGCCGGCGTTGTAGAAAGCCCGGTGGCTAAAGGCGTCCAGGTCGAAGTTGGCCCCGCATTCCCGGTTTAGGTGCCGCAGCAGGTTCAGATTGAATGCCGCCGTCACGCCCTGGGCATCGTCATAGGCGGCGTTAAGAATGGCCTCGTCCTTTTTGACATCGATGCCGATCAACATGCCGCCGCCAGGCCCGATTAGACGGGCCGCGTTGGCTAGGAAATCAACTGACTGCTCGGGATTAAAATTGCCCAGTGACGAGCCGGGAAAAAACACCACCCGCCGCCCGGCACCGGGCATTTCGGGCAACGCGACGGGCTGGGTGAAGTCGGCGCAAACGCCGTGGACAGCGAGGTTGGGGAAATCGCGTGCCATGGTTTCCGCGGCGGCGCGCAGGGCGGTGGGTGAAATATCGACGGCAACAAAGGCGGCCGGGCGTTCGAGGGCGCCGAGAAGAATGCCGATCTTTTCGGATGATCCGGTGCCGAATTCGATGATCGAAGCGCCATCGCCCATCAACGCCGCCGCCTGTCCGGCAAACTCGCCCAGCAGCGCCGTTTCGACGCGGGTGACGTAATACTCCGGCAACTCGCAGATAAGCTCGAACAATTTCGAGCCCCGTTCGTCATAAAAATACTTGCTGGGCAAGGTCTTTGGCGTGGCGCCGAGACCGGCCAGGGCGCCGTCCAGAATGTTCTCCTGAGCCGGCTGAGCGCCGGTGAAGGATGCAACCGTGGTGCCATTGGTCATAAGGATTTGACCCGGCAGGTCCGGAAGCCGCCGAAGACGTTTCGGCGGTGGGGTTCGAAATAATTTCTATAAGTGCCGTGCATCATCCGCCCGCGCGTCGTCCAGGCGCCGCCGCGCAATACCTTGGTGTCACCAAATAGCATCTGCGAATATTCCTTGTAGGCGTCAGCCGAAAAGCCGGGGAAGGCGTCGAAAGTGTCGGCCGTCCATTCCCAAACATTGCCCAGCATCTGGCGGCAGCCAAAGGCGCTGTCGCCAGCCGCCAGCGCCCCAACGGCGATGGGTCCCAAAGCCCTGGCATCCAGGTTGGCGCGCGCCGGATCGGGCGGTGTCTCGCCCCATGGGTAGCGCCTTTTTCCCCGTCCCAGGGTGCCATCGGCGGCCGCTTCGCCAAGGGCGGCAGCTTCCCATTCCGCCTCGGTCGGCAACCGTTGTCCGGCCCAGCGGCAATAGGCGTTGGCCTCATGCCAGCTGACATGAATTACGGGTTCGTCGAGGGGCAGCGGCAATGTCCGGTCGAAACGCCGCAACAGCCAGTTGCCTGGCCCATCGGGCTGCCAATACACAGGATAGGCTGCATCAGCCTCCTGACGCCACTGCCAACCGTCGGCGCCCCAGAATGCCTCGCGGTCGTAGCCGCCGTCATCGACGAATGCCTGGAATTCCCGGTTCGTGACGGGTGCCTTGGCGATTTCGAAGGGTTCGATCATCACCGGATGGCCCCATTTCTCGTTGTCGAACAGAAACGGCGCGTTCTTGGTTGCGCCCAGCATGAATGTTCCGCCCGGCACCGCGGCCCAGCCCGGATGCGGGCCGGCTGCCCGCTCGAGCGAAACATCGGCGGCGATAGCCAGGTTGGGTGTCGGATAGGCCAGGGTTTGACGGGCCCAAAGAAAGGCCTCCGTATGCATATCCTCGTGAAAAATACCAAACTGATAGATGAAGCTGTCCTGCGCCGTGGCCATGCCATCGCTGTTGCCGTCGCCAAGGCGCTCGGCCAGCCGATCAAAGACCGCCTGCATGTAGGAAAGGGTCTCGTCGCGGTTGAGTAATGGCAGATCCCACCTGAGGTCATGGGCCACGGCGATGGAATCGTAAAGCTGATCGGCCCTGTCACCAAGCACGGATTCATGACCGTAAAGCTGGCGGAGAATGAAAAATTCGTAGAAATAGGCGGTATGGGCAATTTCCCACCGTAACGGGTTGACGGTGGGCAATCTGGGGCCCATGAGCTGCTCCTCGTCCAGATCACGGACCAGCTCCAGGGTTCGATTGCGGGCATCTTGCATGTTCGAGATTAAATGTGCGGTACTGACGGGCTCGGTCATGAAAGATCCTTGGATTGGAGATTATGGGTGAAGATTAGCCTAATCACGCCGGCTGTAAAACAGTCGAAAAACGGTAATCGGACGACGGCTCTGCGCTGGGCCCGATTGTTGCGTGATGCCGGTCACCGCGTGCGCATTGACGTTGACTATCGTGGCGAGGCCACCGATTTGCTGCTTGCTATCCATGTCTGGCGCAGCGCGGGCGCTATCCAGCGCTATCGCCAACGCTTGCCCAACGGGCCGCTGGTTATTGGCCTGGGTGGTACAGACGTCAATACCTTCTTGAAATCCGACCCGGAAACAACGCTGCGCACAATGGCGATGGCGGATGCCCTGATCTGCCTGCATGACCTTATCGGCGAGGCACTGCCGGCACCCTTTCGGAAGAAGCTGCATATTGTCCGCCAATCGGCGTTGCCTCTGCCTGGCCCGCGGCGCCCGGCCACGCAGCACTTCGATATCTGTGTCATTGGTCATCTGCGTGACGAGAAGGATCCTTTCCGCACGGCCCTGGCGGCCAGGCAGCTGCCCCCTGACTCGCGGCTTCGGGTTATTCATCTGGGCAAGGCGCATACGGCCGAATATGCAGACCAGGCCGTTGCCGAGATGGCCGTCAATCCCCGCTACCGGTGGCTTGGCGAAGTACCGGGTTGGCGGGTACGCCGCGAATTGGCAAAGACCCGATTGATGGTGATCAGTTCAAATCAAGAGGGTGGTGCCAATGTGGTTTCCGAGGCCATTGTCGCTGGCGTGCCGGTGGTCGCTAGTGACATCGCCGGGAACATAGGCATCCTGGGGCGCGGCTATCCAGGGTATTACCCTGTTCGCGACGAAGCGGCGCTGGCGCGGCTTTTGGTGCGCACCGAGACGGAGGCAGGATTCCTGGACATGCTTGCCAGCCATGGACGCAAGCTTGAACCGCTGTTTCGGGCCGCGCACGAGCGGGCCGCCTTGAATGAAATCGTCAATGCGGCCGCGAGATCAGGGTGACCGGCTCCAGATGGTCGCTTTCAGCGGTCACGCGGCCGATAATGGCCGCCTGCTCATAGCCAAGTTCGTGCAGCGCCCGCAGACAGGCCTGCGCCGCTTCCGGACGCATGCTGGCCAACAGGCCGCCCGAGGTCTGGGGATCAAAAAGCAATGGATAACGTACATTATCCCGTGCGGCTTCCAAGTTGCGGATCGCCCTGCGCAGCCGGACGTTGGCTGGTTGCAGCGAGCTTAGGATGCCAAGCCGCACGGTTTCCTCGGCGCCATCAAAGATCGGTATGGCATCCAGATCGATTTCAACGTCGACGCCCGACGCCTTGGTCATCTCCACCGTATGGCCCAACAGTCCGAACCCGGTAACATCCGTGCAGGCGCTGGCGCCGTGGCTGAACAAACATAATGCCGCCTGCCGATTAGACTGGACCATGGATTTCAGCGCCCCCTCGATCCATCGCCCTTTGGCCTTTTGTTGCATGTCGGCGGCGAACAAGGTGCCTGTGCCAAGGGGTTTGGTTAGAATCAGGACGTCGCCGGCAGCCATGCCGCCCTTGCGCATGACGGCATCGCGGTCAGCCAGGCCATTGACCGAGAACCCCAGGGCCAGCTCCGGCCCCTCGCTGGTATGGCCGCCAATCAATGTTGCGCCGGCCTCGTTGAGGACCTGCATGGCGCCGCTCATCATTTCCCGGATCGAGGTTTCAACCTTGGCTTCCAGACCATAGGGAACCGTGGCAATGGCCAGCGCCGTCTGGGCCTCCGCGCCCATGGCGAAAATATCGCTCAAGGCGTGGTGGGCGGCGACCTGTCCGAACACATAGGCATCGTCGATAAAGGCGCGGAAATAGTCCACCGTATGGACCATCACTTTGCCATCGGGGATTTGCACAACGGCCGCGTCGTCGGGCGCATGCAGGCCGATCAGAACATCTTCGTTCTCAAGCGGTTCTAGATCGGACAGGGCTCTCGTCAGGACATCCGCGCCAACCTTGGCGCCGCAACCGCCACAGCGCATGGCGATGGCTGAAATATCGCTAAGGGTGGCCCGATCGGCGAGGCCGGGATTCAGCCGCGTCGCCCGCTCCGCCGCCATCTCGGGCAATTCGTTGAACTTGCGCATGAAGCGCCTGTCGATCCAGTCCTTCCACTTCCAGACCCAGCGGCCTTCCGCGGTCCAGCCCCACTTGGCGGCCACGGCATTTTTGTCGCCGGAACTGATCAGGACCAGGAAAGTTCGTTGCGGGGAAAACGGCCGGGCCGGCCGCCCGACCAGGACGCGGCGAAGGTTCTCGGTCAGGGGTGGTCCCTGACGGACGGCAAAGACGCCGGCCTTTGGCCGCGGATGATTGACGACGGCGGCGATGTCACCGGCCGCGAAGACGTCGGCATGAGAGGTCGATTGCAGGGTGTCGCGAACCTGGATAAAACCGGCCTCATCCACATCCAGACCGGAGTCGCCAAGCCACGGCGGCGCGCCGGCGGCGGTGACCCAAAGCACCTCGTCCAATGCAATGGTCTTGCCACCGGCGACGGTAATCGCGCCGGGCGCCACTTCCAACGCTTCGTCACCGGTATGAATATGGACACTGCGGGCCTGCAACTGATGCGCGAAGCGCCGGCGCACCCCGGAACCAAAATTGGGTAGAATACTCTCTGACCCGCAGATCAAGTGGAACTCCAGACTGTCCGCGCTCTGCCCCCGCTCGGCCAGTAGATTGCCCAGCCTGTATTGCATGGCAAGCAGCAGCTCCATGCCGCCGGCCCCGGCCCCGACAACGCCGATCCGATGCGGCCCTGGACTATCCAGCACACGCGCCACTAAAAGCTGCCAGCGTTCGATGAAATTGTTAATTGGTTTGACCGGGGTGGCGAATTCCCCGGCCCCCGAAACGCCGTTGAAACTTGGGGTCGAACCGATATTGATTGAAAGAACGTCATAGGGAACCGGAGGGCGCCCCTTGCAGATGACCTGCTTTGCCCCGTGGTCGAGCATGATCGCTTCGTCGTGATAAAGCCGCGCCCCGGCGAATTGGCAGAGCGGGCGCAGATCGATATGCGCTTCATCAAAATCATAATGACCGGCCAGATAACCCGGCAGCATGCCCGAATAGGGCGTGTGCACATCGCGCGCAATGACGGTAAGGCGGACGCCGGGCAACGGCTTCATGGCGAACTTCTTCAGGACAATCACATGACTATGCCCGCCGCCGACGAGGACAAGGTCTTTGACGATGGCGTCTTGGCTGGATTTCATTTCGTCTACTCTCGGCTTGTTCACGCATACTTCGTGTATTCAAAAATCGGCTTAGGCTTCTCTGGCCCGCGCATCCAGACGCAGGCGCTTGCGAATATGACGGGACAGGCTATCGACGGCCACGTTGACGGCGACCATTACGGCGATCAAAAACATTGCCCGGTCAAGGCGAATGTCGGCCAGGGCGCTGTCAACGAAGAAGCCCAACGTGGCAATTCCCAGAATTCCCAGAATGGCCGTCTCGCGCATAATCACTTCCCAACGGTAGAACAGGAATGCCAGAAACTGGCCATAGACACGCGGCAAAATCTCAAAACCATAGAGATTGATCCCGCCGGGGCTGTCGGGCCGCAACCGAACCTCGTCACTGAAACGGCCCATCAAATGCCCAATAATGGCGCCATTGTGTAGCGAAAGGGCAACGATGGCCGGCAGCATGGAAGGGCCCCATAACTGTAGAAAGACGTAGGCCAGGATGAACTCCGGCGTTGAACGCATGATGACCAGAAACCCATGCCCCACGGTTCGCACCACGGGACCAAAAAATTTCTCCGAAATCAGGGGAAACAGAGCCAGGGCCAGAACGCCTGTGGCGACCAGTGCGATTTGGGAGAGCAACAACGTCGCGACCATGCCGGGCAGCGCTTGATCTATCAGCAATGTTCCGGCCCAATGACCCAGATTGTCCCAGGTCTGGCCATCCAGAAGTGCCGCCCCACGCAGCGGTGCGGGCACGATATCAACGGTCAGAAACCTGACAATATTACTCATCTCGATAACCGCGCCGCCGCCCAGCAGGAACGGCGCGGCAAGCACATAAATACCGACCAGTTTCGGGCGCATCCAATAGCGCAACGTTGCAATAAGAAGATAGAAAATTATCATCAGCGCGGCGGCTTCGGAATAACTACCCTCGCTGAAGGCGGTCTCCAGATGAAACCCCAGGGTCGGCAATCCGATGAAGCCCAGCACGGCGCTGGAGCGGAGGCCGCATTCAAATCGGTAGCTGGTGTAATTCTTGATGTGCACCCAAACATCGGGCAGACGGGCGAAGAAAAAGGCGGAGAGGATGCCGGTTCCTCTTGGCAGAATTCGCAGTGCCGGCAGGTGCGCCTCCTCCAGGGTTTCGGCATAAACCTTGGCGCAGATGCCGGCATAGGGAATGGCGATGGCCAGCACGCCGGTAAGCGGCGAAAGCCCCAACATTTGCATGAAAATAAGGGCCCAGAACAGCTCGTGGATAGCCCGGACCGAGGCGCAAATCCAGCGCACGGGGCCTAGATGGAAGACCTGGGAAAGCAGAAACCCACCGACCGCGCCAAGGGCCACCCCGCTAAGGGCAAAAGCGATGGTCTGCATGACGACCATGCCGAGCCCGGCAACGGCGCTAAAGTCCGGTGTTAGCACACCCCACGCCATGCGCTTCATTTCCGACCAGGGGTCGAGCGTGGTGATGGAAATATCCGCGAACGCCAGGCAAACCGCCGCCACAGCGACGAACCCCACGCTCGTCTTCACCACGGCCGAATAGCGTGGCGTCGTTGGCGCCGAAATGGTTGGGGCCGCAGTCACGCTCAGGTCCGGTAAAGAAAATCAAGATCGGACCGCACCAGTTCCCCGGCCGGGGCGTCAAGCGCAATGCCGCCGTCCTTGATGCCGATGATCCGGGTTGAGAATTCCAACGCCAGATCCACATCGTGCATGGCCAGGATGATGGTTTCGAAGGCCTCGCCAAGTGCGGCGAGAATGATACGGGACTGGTGATTGTCAGCGGCGGAGACCGGTTCATCGCCCAACACCGCATCCCCGCCCTGCAATATTGCCCGGCAGATGGCCGTCCGTTGCTGTTGCCCGCCGGAAAGCTCGCCGGCCCGCTCGAACAATTTGTCGCCGAGGCCCAGGCGTTCGACGATAGGGCGGATACGCTCTATCTCTCGTTGCCGCGGCCAAATGAGATTCAATAGATTGTAGGCGGCGGAATGCCGGTGCAGGCCGCCCATGTAAACATTGTGGAAGACGCTCAAGCTGCGGACCAGGCCTGGATCTTGCGGGATAAGCGCCGTGTTGCCGTCATAGCGGTTCTGCAACACGGACAGCAAAGTGGATTTGCCGGCGCCGCTCTCACCGACCAGCGCCAGCCGCTCGCCAGCGGCAACGGTGATAGAGATACCGCGAAGCACGGCAGCCCCGTCATAGCCCAGGTTTTCGTTATTGAGACGGAATAACACGTTCAATCGATCAGCTTAATCTGTTTTGCCACGTCCAGGATCGGTTGGTAATCGGAATTCTTCGCGGGGATGAAGCTTTTTCTGGGAAAGGAAGCCAAAAGTTCGGGGTCTTTCATGCCGAGTAGAACCTCCCCGACCCGTTGCTTGAACCCAGGTTTCCAGCGCTTGTCCACATCGCCGCGGATGGTCCACTGATAATCCGGGTATGGCGGCGTTTCCCAGATGATGGAAACCTTGGCGGGGTCAATGTTTCCAGACTTCAATTCGTTCTCCCAGACTTTGAAGTTTACCGCGCCCACCTGATAGGCGCCAGATTGAACCAGGGCGATGGTTTTGACGTGATTGCCGCTGAAGCCGACTCTCGTGAAAATCTCGCCAGGCGCGTTCTTGAAATTCCGGCGCACATAATATTCCGGCATCAGGCGGCCCGAAGTCGACCCTTTGGAGCCAAAGGTGAAGGTCCTGCCGGCCATGCCCTTGGGAAATTCCAGGGACGATTTCAGCCCCGTGCTGGCGTGGGCGATAAAATAGGTCACGAAAGCTTGATCTTCATAGCCTTGGGCGATGGCTTCGGAATCGGGCACGAGAATGCGTGCGCGCACACCGGAAAGACCGCCAAACCAGGCTAATTGAACCTGATTGTTGCGGAATGCCGTGACCGCCGCGGCATATGATTTCACCGGGACATATTCGGTTTTGACGCCCAGTTCCTTGGAAAGATAATCGGCGACCTTGTTAAACCGTTCGCGCAGACGGGCTTCGTCCTCGTCCGGAATGGCGGTGAAAACAAAAGTGTCGGCGAAAGCCCGCGGGGATACGCCGCCGATTAGAAAAACCGAGATGACCGTACTCAGTATTAGCGTCCTTATGGATAACATTGGGTCGCACTCCTGGATGGTGTTGACGGCTAAATTTGGGCGACACCGAAAATAGCCGATTGAATAACCTGATGTTTTAAGACCGGGACTTCGATGGTGCAGTAGCCTGACGCACGGCAAAAATATTACCGGCACATCCCCAACATGGCGGCACGATCATCCGCCCGGTTTGGTATTACGCGGGTCGTAATTGCTCGATCAAAGCATCCAGATTACGAAACCGCACCTCCCTGCCTTTAAATTGCGCCAACCCTTCGTCCTGCACCGCGCTAATGCTGCGCGAGATGGTTTCCGGCGAGGCGCCGATCAACGCGGCGATATCCTGGCGTGAAATGGGCAAGTCGATCATGGACTCGCCGTTCTCGTTCAAATATCCAAACCGTTCGTAAAGCACCATCAACAAGCTTAAAAGCCTGGCTTTAACCGTCAAGGTGACGCTTTCGAAGTGGCGGTCTTCGAATTCTTCGGCATCCTTGAGGGTGTGGTCAAGGAAGCGTAGTCCCAAATTTGGATTTTGCTCCAGCAAGGTCCGAACCGTCGCGCGCCGGACAAAACAGACCACGCTTGGCAGCATGATTTCCGCGGTCGAGCGATGTCCGGATTTCTTTAGAAATGATCGATAGCCGACCGTTTCTCCGGGGCCGCACAATCGCACCAAAGTAGAGTTTCCGTCCGCGTCAAGACGCCTGATGCCGATCAGGCCGGAACTTACGCAATAAATACCGTCGCAGTCGTCGCCTTGGTGAAATAACGTGGTCCCGGCCTCATATGACTTTGGGACCTTCACGTTGTTCAACAGCGTCAGTTCCGCGTCGTTCAGCGCGCACCATTCTGATGTATGGCGCACCTGACAACCAAAACAGCTACCGCCTAATTCTCCAGTCATCGACTTACCCCCAAGCCAGTGCGATTTTCAATGTATCACCCCACTTACAGCCTCGGTCATACGCGGCACAAAAGCAATGGCCGAAAGCCGTGCCGCCGCGCCACTTGACGGTTATCAAGGTGGCTATTCTCAGTTCTTATACCGTGATCTAGTTGGATGAGAGACAGGTGCAAGCCGAATGAGCGAAAAATCACAAATTGAAGCCGCTGCCCGTAATCTGATGCGCCGCTTCGGGGAAGATGCGCTACGTCAGGCCGACATTCGCATCACGGAATTGGAAGAACATGGCGAAGCGGCGGTCCTGGAGTTTTGGCGGGGCGTTCGCGGTATGGTGCAGTGCCTTTTGCTTGGTGGAGGCAGCTCTAAACACTAGAGCAATTCCGAATTAATGAGAATCGCGAAGCGATTCTAAGTGATTGTTTCAATGGATCTAGTTTTAAGAGTCTGAGTGCATTTTCTTCGAATGCGCTCTAGGCTGGCCCCAGGCAAAAGACTTCCACCGGTTCGTGGTGCCCGCGCATCTCGCGTTGGCCGAGAGGGGTGAGCGTAACGCCATCGCCCCATTGCGCCACCGTCTGGCCGCTGAAACAGACTGCCGTGTCATCGTCCGACCCATTGAGAACTTCGCGCGCGATCTCCGATATGCGTTCGGCGACGTTTACCGCGTCACCGACGATGGTGTAGTTGACGCGGCTTGGGGCGCCAATATTGCCGACCACCACGTTGCCGCTGTGTACCCCGATACGGGTGCGGATGGGCGGTTTCCCGGCGGCTCTGCGCACCACATTGTCCGCCACCACGGCCCGGGCAATGGCCACCGCCGCACGGCAGGCGCGCGCCGCGTGGTCGTCCTGCCGGTCTGGCGCGCCCCAAAATGCCATGGCGCCGTCGCCTAAATACTTATCCACCGTACCGCCTTCCACCTCGATCGCCCGGTCGATCAGAGTAAAATGTTCGTTTAGAAGGTCCGCCAACTGCCGCGCCGGTAATTTTTCGGCCAGCGCCGTAAAACCCTGGATGTCCGTAAACAGAATGCTCATCTCGCGTTCTTCCGAGGCGATTTCGCCGCCATCCCGTTGCCGCATCAGGCGGCGGACAAGTGTTCGCGGCACATAGGTCTCAAACCATTTCAGGCTCGCCACCATGGCGTTGAAGGCGCTTGCCGCCTGGTTCAATTCACGGAACGGCCCATAGGGCAGCAATGGAACATTTTTAATGTCCAAGTCACGAACCAGAACAACGCCGTCCGCCAGACGCCGCACCGGTTGGCTCAGCGCGCGGGCCAGTACATAGGTGACAAGAAAAGCCAGGACCAGAGCACCAAGCCCGGCCAAAGGGATCAGTTCCAGGCGCTTGTATTCGCCCGCCATCTTGGCCAGTGGCGCATGGGTCCCGACCAGCCAAGGCTCCGCGCCGAAATGGTCGATGGTGCGAAACATAAAAACATGGGGTTGCTCAAGATAGTCGACAGCTCTAATTCGTGCCGGTCCGGCAAAGGCCTTTTCGATCGAGCCATGCCGCGCCGGGGCCCAAATTTCGCGCAGCACCGGATCGTTGAACTGCTGCAGTTCAGGCAAAGGATGTTGGTCGCTCAGGCCCGGATAGCCGTGCAGTAACAGGGGATGGGCAAGCACATGATCCCGGCCATACAGAATGAAGGTGGTCTCGCTGAATGTATCCCGAAGCTGGGCAAGGAAGGCAGACAGTTCCGATATTGAGACGCCGGCGATCAGGACGCCCAGAAGACGGCCCTGCCGCCGCACGGGTACGCGCAGATTGATGAAGGTATGGCCGACGCTTTCGGCGACGAACAGTTCGCCCCAATAAGGGCCGTTACGTTGGACCGCTTCCTTGAAAATGCGCTGAAATACAGGGTCGTCGCTCCAATCGCTTTCCCTGACCGAGCCGCCGGGCCGGTTGCGGAAGGCGCGCACGACCCGCAAATCGGGGCTGACGAAGGCAACGACGGAAATTTGCGGCGCGGCGGCCAGGGAGGCGGCGAGCGCGGCACCCAATTGCGCCGCGTTTTCAGGATCAATTCTGCCGCTGGCGCTCAATTTGGCGAGATAGTCAAGCTGTGCGCCGGCCGGTTGCAGATGATTGTGAATGCGTTCGTTGATCAGGCTGAGAATAAGGCCGCCCCGCTGACGTATCAGTTCGACGGTATTCCGATGGGCGACCTGATATCCGGCGACATAGACCATCGCCATCGCGGCGGCGACCAACAGCCCGACGCCGACGATCAGCGCGGCGGCGATGGGGATGCCGTGGTTTGGTCCCGCATGCTTGGTTTGGTTCATGGTATCGTCCGGTCTCAATCCATCATCAGAACCGCCGCGCCGTCGAGCCTGCCGGCTCGCAAATCATCGAGCGCCTGGTTGGCCCGAACCAGCGGATAAGGATGGGTCGTGGTCCTGACCGGGACGCGTGGCGCAACCTCTAGAAATGCCACTGCATCCTCTCGAGTCAGATTGGCGACGGAACGGACTATTCGTTCCCCCCAAAGAATAGCGTAGGGAAAGGAGGGAATGTCGGTCATGTGGATGCCGGCGCAAATAACCGTGCCGCCTTTGCGTACCGCACGTAGCGCGGTGGGTAACAACGGTCCGACTGGGGCGAAGATGATTGCCGCGTCCAACTCGTTGGGCGGCAATTCGTCGCTGCCGCCGGCCCAGACGGCACCAAGCCCGCGGGCGAAGGCTTGGCCTTTTGCGTCTCCCGCCTTGGTGAAGGCCATGACCTCTTTACCTTCGTGGCGTGCGACCTGCGCGATGATATGGGCTGCGGCGCCAAAACCGTATAGGCCAAGGCGCCGGGCATCCCTCACCATGCGATAGGAGCGAAAACCGATCAAGCCCGCGCACATCAGCGGTGCCGCTTCCTCTTCACCATAGTCGTCGGGGATGGGAAAGACATAGGCGCTGTTCGCGGCGATATAATCGGCAAAACCGCCATCCAGCGTATAGCCGGTGAATTGCGCGCGGTCACAGAGGTTCTCTTGCCCCTCGCGGCAATAGCGGCAGTCGCCGCAGGTGCCGCCAAGCCAAGGCACCCCGACCCGCAGGCCCATTTCGAGGTTTGCGACGGCCGAACCCACCTGCGCCACGACACCAATCACCTCGTGCCCGGGGACCAGCGGCAGTTTTGCTTGCTTCAGATCGCCATCCACGACATGCAGATCGGTGCGGCAAACCGCGCAGGCCGCGATTTTGATAAGAACCTGATTGTGCCCCGGAACCGGCCGCGCGATCTCCGCCTCCCGCAAGGGACGACCGGGTGCGTCAAGCACCATTGCACGCATACTTTCTGCCACGAATTCCTCCGCTTCGGCGCGCGCAGCATCCCCGCGCAAGGAAAGGCTTCCGGGTAATAAAGTAGCTTATCAGGGCGGCGGCGCTTATGAATTGACATCCGTCAACGACAATGGCGCGTCTAGAGGCGGATGATCAAGGTGCCAACGCGGCCTATGTCGGCCATGCAGATTTCGCTCACCGGGAGGTTGCCGTAAATGCCGGAGCCCTATGATATTCTTGGGGTCGACAGGACTGCCAGTGCGGAGCAGATACAGGCGGCCTATCGCAGGCTCGCCAAGCAATCTCACCCCGACCTCCACCCCGGCGACAAGGCCGCGGAGGCGCGGTTCAAGCAGGTGAATGCCGCCTATACGCTGCTTTCCGATCCTGAAAAACGCCAGCGGTTTGATGCTGGCGAGATTGATGCCGAAGGCCAGGAGCGCGCCGAGCACGCCTTCTACCGTAGTCATGCGGACGGCGGGGACGGCGCTAAATATCATCGTTATGAAGGTTTTAGCGACTTTGATTCCATGGACGATGTCTTCGCCGAGATGCTGCGTCGCGGCGGACGCGACGAAAGCGGCTTCAAGATGCGCGGCGGTGATGTCACCTATAGCATGTCGGTCGGTTTCATGGAGGCAGCCAGGGGAACCAAGAAACAGGCGGCAATGCCGGATGGCAAGACACTCAATGTCAGCATCCCCGAGGGGCTGCGCGATGGTCAGACGCTGCGCCTGAAAGCTCAAGGCGGCCCCGGCATTGGCGGCGGTCCGCCCGGCGATGCCTATATTGAGGTGCGGGTGTTGCCGCATCGGTTTTTCAGCCGCAAGGACAACAATACCCATATGACGCTGCCGGTTACTCTGGGCGAGGCGGTTCTTGGGGGAAAGGTGAAGGTTCCCACGGTTGCAGGCCCGGTCGAGTTGCGAATTCCAAAGGGCTCGAATACCGGCTCAACCCTGCGCCTTCGCGGCAAGGGTATTCTCGATAAAAAAAGCGGTCAAAGGGGCGATCAATACGTTCAGCTGCAAGTGGTTCTGCCCGATGAACCCGATGAAGAGCTTGCGGCGTTCCTGGCGGAATGGGCGGCGAAACGGCCCTACGATCCTCGTGGCGACTTGGGAGGGGCGGTATGACGACATTCGAGCAAACTGTCGAAATGTTCGAAACTCTGGCCGCGGAGGAGCTGACGGTCTGGATTGAATGTGGCTGGGTCCGACCCGATGAAACCGGCGGCGGTTATCGGTTCAGCGATACCGACGTGGCCCGTGTCCGGCTGATCTGGGAACTGCAATACGAACTGGACATACACCGCGATACTTTGCCAACTGTTCTTTCCTTGCTTGATCAGGTTTATGGTTTACGACATCAGCTTCGCCATCTGACGGCGGCGGTGGCGGCGCAATCGCCAGCGGTTCGCGAAGAGATTGCCCGGGCGCTCGAAACCGGCCAAGATTAATCCGACAAGGGGACGCAGGGGAACGGGAATGGAACGAAAATCTCAGATTCATATCATCTATGCGGTCGCCGCCGTCTTCGCCATTGTGATGCTGCAATCCTGGTTTCAAGAGGCCCAGAAGGTCGAGGTCATACCCTACAGCGAATTCCAGCAATTGCTGGAGGGAGAGAAAGTAGCGGAGATTGTCGTCACCGAAAAACATATCCGGGGCGTCTTCAAGACGCCGGGAGACGGCAAAAAAACCTTCACCACCACCCGCATCGAACCGGCCCTGGCGGAAAATCTGGCCAAATATAATGTCAAGGTAACGGGCGGCAGCGATGGGGGCGTCCTGAAGGATATTTTCTCCTGGCTGCTGCCAATGGTGCTTTTCCTTGGGGTTTGGATGTTTGTGATCCGTGGTTTTGCCGACCGCCAGGGGCTGGGCGGCGGCATGATGTCGATCGGCAAAAGCAAGGCCAAGATCTTCGTCGAAAGTGATATCGAGGTTGGCTTTGACGATGTCGCGGGGGTTGACGAGGCCAAGACTGAATTGCAGGAGATCGTGACCTTTCTGCGCAATCCGGCCGTTTATGGCCGGTTGGGCGCGCGCCTGCCCAAGGGGGTGTTGTTGGTGGGGCCGCCCGGTACGGGCAAGACATTGCTTGCCCGCGCCGTCGCCGGCGAGGCCGGGGTGCCGTTCTTTTCCATCAGCGGTTCGGAATTCGTCGAAATGTTCGTCGGCGTGGGGGCCGCCCGTGTGCGTGATTTATTTGAACAGGCCCGCAAGGCGGCGCCCTGCATCATCTTTATCGACGAATTGGACGCTCTGGGGCGGGCGCGTGGCGCCTTTCCCGGCATGGGCGGTCATGACGAAAAGGAACATACCCTCAACCAGTTATTGATGGAGCTGGACGGCTTCGATCCCTCGAAAGAAGGCATGGTATTGCTGGCCGCCACCAACCGGCCGGAAATCCTCGATCCGGCACTGCTGCGCGCCGGCCGCTTCGACCGGCAGGTGCTGGTCGACCGGCCCGACAAGATAGGCCGGGCCCAAATCCTTGATGTGCACGTGAAAAAGGTCAACCTGGCCAGTGACGTCGACAGCGGCGCGGTGGCCGGCCTGACGCCCGGTTTTACAGGTGCGGATCTGGCCAATCTGGTCAATGAAGCGGCCCTGCTGGCAACCCGGCGGGGCGGCGATGAGGTAAAAATGGCTGATTTCGTGGAGGCTATTGAGCGCATTATCGCCGGTTTGGAAAAGAAGAACCGTCTGCTCAATCCTGCGGAGCGGGAGGTCGTCGCGCATCATGAAATGGGCCATGCCCTGGTGTCCCTGGCCCTGCCGGGCACCGACAGGGTAGAGAAGGTGTCGATCATTCCGCGCGGCATCGGCTCGCTTGGCTATACCATTCAGCGCCCGACGGAAGACCGCTACCTGATGTCGCGCGGGGAGTTGGAGAACAAGATGGCCGTGCTTTTGGGTGGCCGGGCGGCCGAAATGTTGATTTTCGACCGGCGCTCCACCGGTGCCGCCGACGATCTCAGCAAGGCTACCGGCATTGCCCGTGCCATCGTCACCCGTTACGGCATGGACGAGACCCTGGGCGAGATGACCTACGAGGTTGACCCGGCGCCATTCCTGGATATGACGGGGGGCGGTTATGCCGATCGCCGCCAATACAGCGAGGCAACGGGGCGCGAGATCGATTGCGCCGTCCGTGATCTGGTCCATAACGCCTTCCAGCGGGCCACCGATATCCTGGTTGCCCATCGGATCGATCTGGAGGCGGGCGCTAAATTGTTACTGCAACAGGAAACCCTGATCGCCGAGGAGCTACCGAAAATAGAGCCGTGGACGAGTGATAGTCACGATGCCGCCTCATGATGCGATCGAGGGCCGGGTTTCAGCGTGCGGCAGTTCATCTTCCATGGCTTCGCGCATCTTGAATTTTTGCAGTTTGCCGGTCACGGTCATCGGAAAATCGTCTACGAAACGGATAAATTTAGGCACCTTGAAATGGGCCAGACCGTCGTGGCAGAAGGTGCGCAGTTCATCCTCGTTCATGTGCTCGCCGGCATGGATTTGGACCCAGGCCGCGATCTCTTCGCCCATGCGCAGATCGGGTACGCCAAAGACGGCCACTTGCGCGATTTTTGGATGCGTGAACAGATAGGCCTCGATCTCGACCGGGTAGATGTTCTCGCCGCCGCGAATGATCATCTCCTTGAGCCGGCCGGTGATCTTGACGTAGCCGTCCCTGTCCATGCTGCCAAGGTCGCCCGAGCGCAGCCAGCGCCCATCGTCGATGGCCTTGGCGGTCGCGTCCTCCTCGCGGAAATAGCCCTTCATAACGTGATAGCCGCGAAAGCAAACCTCGCCAATCTCGCCCAGTGGCAAGGTCATGCTGCCCTTGGGGTCGGCGATCTTGACCTCCTGGTGCGGCAGGTTGCGGCCGACGGTCTGGGTGCGCCGTTCCAAAGTATCGTCCCACACGGTCAGGTGGGTGATTGGCGAGGCCTCGGTCTGGCCGTAACCGATGAGAATTTCAGTACAGTGCATTTCATCAATGACCCGGTGCATCAGCTCCACCGGGCAGGGTGCCCCCGCCATGATCCCCGTGCGCAGGCTGCTCAGGTCGAACTCGGCGAAGCGAGGATGCTCAAGCTGCGCGATGAACATGGTCGGCACCCCATGCAGCGCCGTACAGCCTTCCTCGTGAATGGCCTGTAATACCGCCAGCGGATCGAAATGCTCCGCTGGAACGACGATGGTCGCGCCAACCGTCAGGCAAAGCAGGGTCGAGAGCACCATGCCAAAGCAATGATAGAACGGTACCGGCACGCAAAGCCGGTCATTTTCATCGAACCGCATCGCCTGGGCGGTAAAATAGGCATTGTTCAGAATATTGTGATGGGTCAGCAGAACCGCTTTTGGGAAGCCCGTGGTGCCGGAGGTATATTGGATATTGATGGCATCGTCGGTATCCAGGCTGGCGGTGGCAGCATCCAGATCCGTCATCGAAACGGTTTCGCCCGCGGACAGGAAGGCCGGCCAGGGAATGAAACCAGGTTGCGGCGCCACGGTCGCCAGTGGGTCCATGGGATCGTAGATCACCACCTTGCGCAGTTCCGGCAGATCGGGGTTATCCAGCGACTCCCGGTGCTCTGCCTGTAACTCCGGCAGCAACGCGCACAGCATCTCGACATAATTGCTGTGGCTGAAGGCCGGAATTGTGAACAGGCCCTGCACGCGCGAACGCCGCAGGGCATAGGCCAACTCGCGCGGCCTATAGGCGGGATTGATGTTGACCAAAACGGCGCCGATGCGTGCCGTCGCCATCTGCAGCACCAGCCATTCGATATTGTTGGTAGACCAGACGCCGATGCGCTCGCCCTTGGAAAATCCCGCGGCAAGCAAGGCCCGCGCCGTATGATCGACCTTGCGGCTCAATTCGGCATAGGTCAACCGACGCTTTTGGTGGCGCGAGACGATCGCTTCCCGGTCCGCGAATTTTTTCGCGACCTGTGCAAAATGCTCCGGGATCGTGGCGCCCAGCAACGCTTCGCTGCCGCCGCGATGGAAGTAACTTTTACCATCAGGCATTGTTTTCCTCCACTTCCTGCCAATAGGCATCGACCGCCGCCTGGATTTCGCCGATGCGTTTTTCGTCACGCCTTGGTTCAAAAAGATGGGCAAATCGCTGTTGGGTTTTCAGATAGTCCTCGACCGGCAGGCGCGGATGGGGGATGCGGTTGTGAACCACCCGGCCATCAATATATTCCTTGAGTGGAAAAATTCCGGTCCGGACCGCCAGGCGCCCAATCTCCACCGAGCGTGCGGGTTCGAAGCCCCAGCCCGTCGGGCACGGCGCCAGCGTCAGGATCAGCCGGGGGCCCGTAAGATCGCGGGCGGTCTCGATTTTGCGGGCGAGGTCGAGCGGCTCGGCGGCGAGCGCGGTCGCGGCGTAGGCCGGCCGGTTCGCGGTCCAGATCGCGAACAGGTCTTTCTTTCGGCCCGGCAGCCCGCCCGCTTGCGGGTCCGTCGCCGTGCGTGCACCATGCGGGGTGGCGGCAGAGGTTTGCTGGCCGGTGTTGCCGTAGCCTTCGTTGTCGTAACAGAGGTAGATGAAGTCGAGCTGGCGGTCGATCGCCGCCGATGTCGCCGAAAGTCCCATGCCCCCCGCCGAGCCGTCACCGGTCAGGACAACAACCTGAAGATCCTCGTCCTTGGTCAAGGTACCTTGGGCCAGCCGGATATCCAGGGCGTCGCGCACCCCTTGGGCGCCGGCTGGCGCCGAGGCCATGGCGGTATACAGCCACGAGCCGCGGAAGGGCGTGAAAGGATAGACTGAAAGCAAGGTCATGCAGCCGGCTGCATTGATGAAGATGGTGTTTTCACCCAGCACGTCATAAACCTCGCGCACCGCGCCCAGGCCGCCGCAGCCTGCGCACATGGCCGTCCCAGAACCTAGAAGATGGTTGCTGGGCAGGTCTCTTGCGGCCTTGAATTGACTTTCCGTCATGACGCCAACTCCTCTCCGGCGGCTTCGACATGCGCTACCGCCTGCATTTTGCGCATATCCGTCAGTTCACTCTGGGTGTAAAGCAGCCGCGGTGCAGGTGTGGCGCCGCTGGCGATGGCGGCACGGACATCGGCCGCGATCTGGAAAAATTCCTCCACTCCGATATCGCGGCCACCCAGGCCGCCGATGTAGCTGAGAAGCGCCGCGGGCCGCGTTTTCAACCCGTACAGCACCGAGGTGACTTCGCCGTGCAAGATACCGCCGCGTCCCGGGGCCAGATTCTGGTCTATTACGGCGATGCCGGCCTTGCCGTCGAGGGCCGCGCGCAGATCCGCCTCGGGCAATGGCCGCAGCATGAAGGGCCGTACCAGGCCGACTTTGTGGCCGGCGTCACGCAGACGGTCCACCGCCTCCTTTGCCTTGGTCGCGAACGAGCCGATCATTACGAATGAGATTTCCGCGTCGTCGTTGCGGTAACACTCGATGCTTGGATAGCGCCGGCCGAACAGCTGTTCGAAATCCCGCGTGGCTTCGCCGTAGGCATCAATGGCTGCCATGGCCGCCAAATGTGTCTCGTAGCGGAAGTAGGAATAGGCGCCGCCGCCGATGACGGCAACCGCCTTGCTTGCCGGACGTCCGCCCCGGAACTCGCCGGCGTCATGGCGAAACGCGGGCAGGAAGCGCGCCGCCGTTTCATCGTCCGGCAGGCTGACCGGTTCCCGGGTAAAGGACAGGCTGAAGCCGTCCAGATTGACGATCACCGGCAGGCGCACCTGTGGCTGTTCGGCGACGCGATAGGCGATCAGGATGGCGTCGACCACCTCCTGGCAGGTGGCGCAATGAAATTGCAGACAGCCGCTGTCCCGCGCCGCCAGAATGTCGTTATGATCCGGTTCCAGGGTGATCGGCGCCGACAGGCCGCGCGATACGTTGATCAACACCAGTGGCACGCGCCAGCCGGCGATCGTGTAAAGCATCTCCATGCCATAAAGCAGGCCCTGGCTGGAGGTCGCCGTGAAGGTGCGCACACCGGTGCTGGCGGCGGCGCCGGCCGCCGTAAGCATAGAATGCTCCGATTCCAGCATCACCATGCGGCAGCGCATTTCATCGTCGGCGATCCAGCGGGAGACGGTTTCGATAATCTCGGTCTGCGGTGTGATCGGGAAGGCCGGCAGATAATCGATGCGCGCCAGCCGTGCGCCCCAGGCAGCCGCCGCGTTTCCAGTCAATAGGGTGCGGGTCATGATGCTGTTCCCTCCATCTGGGCCATCTGGGCCGCCTGGGCCGCTTCCGCCGCGTCCTGTTCCGGGATCGCGGCGAAGGCATGCCTTGGGCATTGCACGACGCAGATCATGCAGCCCTTGCAGTGCTGGTAATCAATGTCCGGATAACCATTGGCATCAACGCCGATAACGCCGTCCGGGCAGGAAGAGCCGCAGACCCAGACGCATTTGCCGCAATTTTCCGGGTCCAGCACCGGGCGTAAGGTGCGCCACAATCCGGTCCGTACCAGGACGCTGTTCGCCGCCGCATATACGTTGGGTGCCGCCGTTGCCGCCAGATCCAGATCCAGGTCGATCCAGTCGGGTTTGTCATAGCTGTCTGCGCCTTGATCCAGGCTCTCGCCGACCGACCCTTCGCCCGCCGCCATCGCGCCGAAGCCCTCGCCAGCCGCGCGCAGATTGAATGCCACGGCCTTTGGGCCGTACGGGGCGATCTCCTCCTCCACCGCCTGCCGCAAGACCTCTTGCGAAACCAAGCCTGTCAAGCGCGCGGCGGCGCCCGCGATCAGCGCCGAGACGTCGGGAATTTCATCGTCGGCCGCTTCGCTTTGGGGCAACACATAGATCGGACTGTCAATCTTCAAACGGTCGCGCCAGACATTTTCCGGTTTTTGACTGGCGATAGCCAATACCGTCGATGCCTTCACTCCAGCCATCACGCCCGCGACCGGCACCTGGAACAGGGTTTCGTCGGCGACCAACACAAGGTCCGGCGATACGACAGTGCCGCGTTCATGGATCGGCCGCCGATCAGCGCGAACAAAGGCCAGCATCGGCGCGCCGCGCCGTTCCGCGCCATACTTGGGCGCATCCTGTACTTCCAGGCCACTTTTAAAAAGCGCCGTACCAAGCAGCCGGCTCGCCGTTTTCATGCCCTGGCCACCACGTCCGTGAAAGCGAATTCGGTACATGAACTTATCCTTTGTTAATGCGGCCTCGACAGCTTCAGAAAATTGACCATCGCCGTGTGCTCATCGCCGCCCGCAGCCGCGCGGTTGCCATATCGAGGGCGGCCTGCCGCGGCGCCTTGCCGTCGGCCTTGCCGCGGCTCAGCATCTCATCGGTGTTCCGCGCGATACGATTGGCAATTTCGGTAAAAGCCGCTGTTTCGCCAACGCCGCGGTATTCCATTGCGGCGCAGATCACGCCGCCGGCGTTCGCAATAAAGTCAGGCAAACAAAGCACGCCCCGTTTGTGCAGCTGCATTTCTGCTGCTTCCGTCAACGGAATATTGGCGCCTTGCGCCACAATTCGCGCCTGCAACTGATCAACGTTATCAATGGTCACCACATCGGGCCGCGCCGCGGGGATCCAGATATCGCATTCAATGGCAATAACAGCATCACGGTTGCTGGCACGTCCGCCGGCAAAGGTTCCGACCGAGCCGCCGGCCCGTTTATGCGCTATCAGCGCGGCGACATCGAGGCCGCCAGAGTTCTCGATGGTGCCGCCGGAATCCGACGCGGCCACCAGGATTGCGCCCTTTTCCGCCAGAAACCGGGCCGCATGCATGCCGACGGAGCCGAAACCCTGCACGGCGATGCGGGCGCCGTCGAGCGACAGACCGACGAAAGGCAGTGCCGCTTCAATCGAGTGCATCAAGCCAAAACCGGTGGCGCCCAATTCGTCAAGGGGAATGCCCCCGATCTCCCGTGGCAGGCCGACGGCGCGGCCGATTTCATCCCGTACCCAGGCCATGCATTGCTCGTCGGTGCCCATGTCGGGCCCGAATATGTATCCCTCCTCGCTGGCCAGGGCGCAGGCGAAGGCGCGGATACGTTCCTCCTTTTGCGCCGCCGGCATGCGCGGGTCGCCCGCTAAAACCGACTTGCCGCCGCCGTGCGGCAGGCCCGCGGCGGCATTCTTCAAGGTCATGGCGCGGGCCAGGCGAAAGCATTCCTCCATGGTGACGTCTTCGGCCATGCGCAAGCCGCCGATCGACGGCCCCGCGGCGACGTTATCGACCACCAGGGCACCGTACAGATCAAGCTTTGGTTCAAAGACACGGATGATCCTGTGCGGGCCGAACGCGTCGTGAAAATCCAGTTGTAACGAATTTTTCGGCATCTTCCGGTTCTCCCTAACCGAAGCTGGAGCAGATACGAAGCCCCTACGGATGCAGGATCGAATCCAGGTGCTCCGGCAGCGCCCGTTCGCTGATATGAACAAGATCCTTTGTCAATTCGGCTTTCACCAATTTTTTAACGCCTGGCGCCAAAGCCGCCCGCAGATCACCAAGAGCCGTCGCCGGCGCGACGATAACGAGATCGTCGTAGGCCCGGCGTTGCTGTCCCTGCTGCAGGAATTCAGCCAGGTGGCGGGCGAACTGCGCCTCGGCGTGGCGGTGGGAATCTGTCTGTGGCTGCATGCGCCGCTGTCCGTCGCCGGCCCGGCTAAAGCCTTGCCCAGGTTTGTCCGCATCAATCTCGCGGGAGCGCAGGTTTGCCGCTTTGAAGTCGCCACCCTTCACCGCCACAAGTCCCTTCGCGCCTGTCTCGGTTTCAAAGACCCGCGCCTGGGCGCCATCGGCGATCAATATCCACGTCTTAGTTTTTTTCATTGCGCCATACCCTCATTTCCAGTCCACGACGGCCCGTGCCAATGACATATGCCAATTGCTAGGATGGCTGAGAGTTTGCGCAAATTTGCCGTTTCCGTCCTTGATGGGTATCAAGTTTGCACAATCAAATTTTCCGATACACTGGCACTATAGCCGAGCCTAACCGCCGTCGCGCAGGAACTGGCAATAGAGGATGTCATGGTTACCAATATCCCCGAACGCCGCGTTGTAATCATGGGAGCCGCGGGCCGTGATTTTCACAATTTCAACGTACTCTATCGTGACGACCCTGCAATGCGGGTGATCGCCTTCACCTCAGCGCAAATTCCCGGCATCGGCGGACGCCGTTATCCCCCGGAATTGGCCGGCGCTGGCTATCCCGATGGCATACCAATTATTGACGAGGAAGCGTTGGAGATGATTTGCCGGCGCGAGCGTATCGACCAGGTCGATTTCGCTTATAGCGACGTGACGCAGGAATATGTGATGCACGCGGCGTCTCGTGCCATGAGTGCCGGGGCCAGCTTCCATATCGCCGGGCCGAAGCAAACCGAGTTGCAAGCGAGTGTCCCGGTGATCGCCATTTGCGCTGTGCGCACGGGCTGTGGCAAGTCCCAGACGACCCGCTATCTGTCGCACCATTTGGCTGAAAAAGGCCTGCGCGTCGCGGTGATACGCCACCCCATGCCGTACGGCGATCTGGCCCGTCAGGCGGTTCAGCGGTTTGCCAGCCGCGCGGATCTTGATGCCGCCGACTGCACGATCGAGGAACGCGAGGAATACGAGCCGCACATTGCCAACGGTTCCGTCGTTTTTGCCGGGGTTGATTACGCGGCCATCCTTGCCGAGGCCGAGGCGAAAGTGGATGTCATTCTGTGGGACGGTGGCAACAACGATTTTTCCTTCATCAAACCGGATGTGATGATCACCCTGGTTGACGCGCTGCGGCCGGAGCACTTGACGACACATCATCCGGGCGAAACGACACTGCGCCTGGCCGATATTGTAATTATCGCCAAGTCCGATGCGGCGGAGACGGCGCAGATCAACGCGCTTGAAAAACGCCTCGGCGGGTTGTTGCCGGGCCGGCCTATCGTTCGCGCCGCATCACCGGTTGTGCTGGACAATCCAGACGCCGTCAAAGGAAAGCGAGTCCTTATCGTCGAGGATGGGCCAACCATTACTCATGGCGGCATGCCCTGGGGCGCGGGGTACCGCGCCGTTAGCGCGCTGCCCGGGGTCACGCTGGTCGATCCGCGCACCCATGCCCAGCCCGAAATAAAAAAGGTCTTCGATGCCTATCCCCACATTGGTCCTGTCTTGCCGGCGATGGGATATGGCGCCGAACAATTGGCCGCTTTGCAGGCAACGATCAATGCCACGCCGGCGGATGTGGTGGTGGTGGCGACGCCAGTCGATCTGGCGGCACGGATCACGGTGAAGCAACCGGTGGTCCGCGCCCATTACCGCTATGACGACTTCGGTCAACCGCGCCTGAGTGCGTTGATAGATACCCGGCTTTCGGCCCTTGGGTTGGCTAGCAATGGCTGACTGGAGTAGCGGCGAAGATCGAATGCGCATCGTCGTGGCGCTTGGCGGGAATGCACTCATGGCACCGGGTCAGCCTTTGAGCATGGCGGTCCAGCGGCGTAACGCCCACCGCGCCGGTGCCGCGATTGCCGAAATTTGCCGGCACCATGATGTCATCGTAACCCATGGCAATGGTCCACAGGTTGGCGCGCTGTCTTTGCAGAGCCTTGCGTCGACGGTATTGCCGGACCAAACGCTTGATATTTTGAACGCCGAGAGTGAAGGCATGATCGGCTATGTCCTGGAGCAGGAGCTGTATAACAACCTGCCGGGCCGTAACGTCGCCACCCTGCTGACCCTGGTCATGGTCGATCCCGAAGATGACGCCATGGAGAATCCCAGCAAGCCGGTCGGACCTTGGTACGAGCCGTCGGACTGGCGCCAGCTAGCTGAAGCCAATGGTTGGTCGGCGATCGAAGAAGGCGGCCGGTATCGGCGTGTCGTTCCCTCGCCCGAGCCGCTCGATATCATAGAGCTGCCGGCCATCGAAGCGCTGCTGCGCGCCGGCATCATACCGATCTGCGCCGGCGGCGGCGGCATTGCCGTGTCGCGAACGGCCGATGGCGCGCTTGCGGGCATCGAGGGGGTGATTGACAAGGACCTGACTTCGGCTCTTCTGGCAACCCAACTTGGGGCCTCGTGCCTGCTGCTGCTGACCGACGTGGATGCGGTTTACGAGGGTTGGGGCGGCGATCAACAGCGCGCTTTGGCCTCCCTCGACCGTGCCGCCACGGCCCGGCTCAATCTTGCGGCGGGCTCGATGGCCCCGAAAGTCGAAGCGGCGCTGCGCTTTGCCGAAGCAACCGGCCGGCACGCGATGATCGGCCGCCTGCAGGATGCCACTGCAATGCTTGATGGCAAGGCCGGCACCCGCGTTTATTGAACATTGCCGCTAGTTTCTTGGCGCCTGATTGCCATCGGTTTTTGGGCAGGAATGTGGGGCCCTCAAACCGGCTGACCCTTGCATCGCTCTAAGCTGTGGGCGCGGTCTGTAACACGGCCAATGCTTCGTCAATATCGGCGGCGGTGTGATCGGCGGAGATTTGGAAGCGGATTTCCTCATCGCCTTTCGGCACCACGGGGAAGTTGAGGCCGGTGGCGAGAATGCCGTGCTGGCGCAGATGGCTGACCAGGGCCGAGGTCCGGGCCGTATCGCGGATCATCAGGGGTACCACCGGGTGGGCGCCCGGAATGGTTTCCAGGCCCTGGGCAGAGAGCCCCGCCTCGAGCCGCGCCGTCATCTGGCGCAGATGGGCCAGCATGGCCCGGCCCCCCGTACCGTCGACCATTGCCAGAGCCGCGCTTGCCGCCGCGGCCTCGCCGGGCCCGATAGGGTTGGAGTAAATATAAGAAGCGGCTGTCTCCCGTAGATAGTCGATCAGGGTCTCGCTGGCGGCCACATAGCCGCCGTTGACGCCGAAGGCCTTGCCGAGAGTGCCGACGAGGATGTCGACTTGGCCGCACTGGGTGACCTCCTCGGTGCCGCGCCCCATGGCGCCATAGGCCCCCACGCCATGGGAATCATCCACCACCACCAACACGCCTTCAGCGAAGGCATCGTCGTGCGCCCGGGCCATAGCCATGATTCCGGCCAATGGCGCATGATCGCCGCGCATACTGAAAACCCCGTCGGTGACAATCACGGCGCGGCGGCAGGTTCGGGCAGCTTCCATCAACCTTGCCGCCAGCTCTTCCAGGTCGAGATGTCGATAGACGTATTTCCATTCGCTGCGGGCCAGGCGCATGGCGTTGATGATGCAGTTGTGGTTCAGTTCGTCGCTGATCACCGCCGTGTCGGGCGTGATGAGGGGCGGCAGGATGCCGAGCATCGCCGCATAGGCCGAATTGAAGATCATCGCCGCGGCTCGGCCGTGGAAACGGGCCAGTTGGGTTTCCAAATCGATGTGCGGTTGCCAGGTGCCGCTGATGAAACGCACGGCGCCGGGACCGGTACCCATGGCGCGCACGGCGGCTTCACCCGCCGCGCGGACCTCCGCTGCCATGGCAAGGCCCAGATAACCGTTTGAATTCATGCGAAGGAATGGTTTTCCCCCCTCGCCGGCAAGCAGATAGCGCGGCCCCTTGCCGCCCGCCGCCGGAACGATCCCGGTGAAGACGGTTTCCCGCCCCTTGCGCCGACCCGACTGCGCAAGAGCCGACAACTCATCCGAGAGAACTTGTTCCAGGCGCTGGTACGGCATTGCTCACTCCCTTGCGGCGGCGGTGGTTTCAATCGCTCGGATTAAGCCGCGTTGACAGATTATCGAACATGTCCTTGGCCATGGCCGCGAGATCATAGCGCGGCGCCCAGTCCCATTCCTCACGGGCGGCGCTGTCGTCCATGGAATTCGGCCAGGAATCGGCGATCGCCTGTCGCACCGGATCTATGTCGTAGTCGATAACAAAATCGGGGATGTGTTTCCGAATTTCCCCGGCCAGGCGCTCTGGCGTCAACTGCATCGCCGTGACGTTGAAGGCGTTGCGGTGTTTGAGCCGTCCGGGGTCTGCTGCCATCAGCTCGATCATGGCCCGGATGGCGTCCGGCATATACATCATATCCAGGCAGCTGCCGGGGCCCAGGAAACAGGTGTAGCGGCGGTGGCGGATCGCTTGATGGAAAATGTCCACTGCATAATCCGTTGTGCCGCCACCCGGTGGCGCGCCGTGGGAGATCAGACCCGGCAGGCGCAGGCCGCGTGTATCCACGCCCAGATGCAATGCGTAATAGTCGCATAGCAGTTCAGCGGCCACCTTCGTCACGCCATAGATCGTGGTCGGCCGCTGAATGGTGACCTGGGGAGTATGGTCGGGCGGGGTCGTGGGGCCAAAGGCGCCGATGGAGCTGGGGGAGAACAGGGCGCAGTCATGCTGCCGCGCCACTTCCAGCACCCGATACAGCCCGCCCATGTTGAGATCCCACGCGGCCTGGGGCTTTTCCTCGGCCACGGCGGATAGCAGCGCCGCCATGTGGTAGATCGTGGTGATGCCATGGCGGCGCACCACGTCCTGCACTTGCCGGATCCTGGTGCAGTCGAGAAATTCGAATGGCCCATCGTCCCCATTGCCGGCCGCCGCCCGCCGGCGGATATCGCTGGCGATAACCGCTTCGGCGCCGAACCGCCGGCGCAACTCCGGCACCAGTTCCGAGCCGATCTGCCCCAGGGCGCCCGTTACCAGGATTTTTTTCATTCTCTCCTCTTTCGTGGCCTGACCGCCTAGGCCGGTCCGAACTGTTGTTCGATCCGGTCGAAGGCTTGTTCGATGACTTCATCAGACACGCAATAGGCCATGCGGACGTGATGTTCGCCGGTTGGACCAAAGGCGCTGCCCGGGGTAACGGTGACCCGCGCCGCCGCTAACAGATCGATGGCGAATTGAAAGGAATCGACGTGCTCGGCGACGATCCGGGGAAAGACATAATAGGCACCTTCCGGTTTGACGTAGTCGAAGACGTGGGGCACCGCGTCCAGTCGGCGGCAGATCAAGTCGCGCCGACGGGCCAGGACCGCCTCGAACGCGGCCAGATGCACCGGTTCCTCAGTCAGCGCCGCCAGGGCTGCGACCTGGGATATGCGGGGCGCGCAAATCATCGTCGCGTCATGCACCTTCAGGACTTCCGCCTTTAAAAAGGCAGGAAGCACTATGTAGCCCATACGCCAGCCACTCATGGCGTAGGTCTTTGAGAAGGTGAACAGATAGGCCAGGTGACCGCTCAACTCGGGCACCGAGGCGAGGTTGAAATAGCGGGACTGATTTTCATAGGTGAAATGGGAATAAGGATCATCCAACAGGATCAGGAAATTCCGCGCCTGGGCGATCTCGCCGATCCGCCTCAATTCCGCTTCCGAGAAAATCTTTCCCGTCGGGTTGGAGGGCGAAACTAAAACAATCGCCTTGGTGCGGTCGCTGACGAGGCCTGGGAGGGCGTCCAGGTCGAGGGCCCATTCCCGGGATTCATCCATTGCCCAGAACACCGTTCTGCCGCCACAGAGGCGAATTTGCTGAAAGTGCGAGGCGAAGCCGGGATCGGTCACAATAATCTCGTCGCCCGGTTCTATGAGGACGCGAAACAACGCGTTCAGGCCCTCCATGTTACCCGCCGTGACCACCACATTGCGGTCGGGGTCAATTTCGATGCCAGTGGCCGCCAAATGCTGCCTTGCTATCGCTTGCCGCAGCGCCGCTAGGCCGTCAGGCAGCGAATATTTGCCGATATCCTCATCCTTCTCCATCCCCCTCGCGACCGCTTGACGGATATGTTCGGGGGTCGCGAATGACGGCACACCCCAGGCCAACGAGGCGGCGCCAGCCACCTTGGCGCTACGCATCGCCATGTCCTTGATGGCGGAAAGCGTGATGCCGGAAACACTCGCGGCGATCCATCCGGCATTCATTTCCATCCAGTGTCCCCTTTGCAAATTCGCGGTCCTGACGGCAACGGCCACGGATTAGCAGACAACGTTTCACGGCCGCCTGCCATGACGCCGGTCAAGCTCAACCATCGAAGGTGGAGGGAGAATTCAAAATTGACGGTGGTCAACGACAACATGGCTGTCCTGACCCATGATGGCGGCAGTGGCGAGAGGCTGAAGCGCGCCATCGCCCTGCGCCAGCAAGAGGGAGATGCAAGCCATGTCCGCAAAGGAAATCAAATACGGCGACGAGGCCCGCGAACGGATGTTGCGCGGCATGACTATCCTGGCCCGCGCGGTCAGCGCGACGCTTGGCCCGAAGGGCCGTAACGTGCTGATCGAACAGCCCTTCGGCGCACCACGTACGACCAAGGACGGGGTTAGCGTCGCCAAGCAGATCGTGTTGCCCGATAAATTTGAAAACATGGGAGCCCGGCTGCTCTGCGAGATTGCCACCAGGGTCAGCGACGAGGCCGGCGACGGCACCACCACCGCGACCATCTTGGCCGAGGGTATCGCGAAGGAAGGCGTCAAGGCGATTGCCGCCGGCTTCAATCCAATGGATCTGCGGCGTGGCATAGATCTGGCCACGGCGGCGGTGATCGCGGATTTGAAGGCCCGATCGCGGTCAATTGCCACCCACACCGATGTGGCCCATGTGGCAATGATTTCCGCCAACGGCGAGCGCGAGATCGGGGAAATGGTCGCCCGGGCGGTGGACCGCGTGGGCCACGCGGGCGCGATCACGGTGGAGGAAGGCAAGGGTACGGTGACCGAGTTGGAGGTGGTCGAGGGCATGCAGTTCGACCGCGGCTATCTTTCCCCCTATTTCATTACCGATACCAAGGATATGACAGTGGTGTTCGAGGACGCATTGATTTTGCTGTCGGAACAGAAACTTTCCAGCCTGCGGCCGATATTGCCACTTCTCGAACGCATCATGCAGGATGCCCGGCCGCTGCTGATCGTGGCGGAGGATGTCGAGGGCGAGGCGCTGGCGACACTGGTCGTCAACAAAATCAAGGCGGGTCTCAAGGTGGCGGCGGTCAAGGCGCCCGCCTTCGGCGACCGGCGCAAGGAGATGCTGGCCGACATTGCTATATTGACCGGCGGTCAGGTTGTTTCCGAGGATCTGGGCATAGACCTGGAAAAGGTCATGGTCGACATGTTGGGTCAGGCCAAGGCCATCCGGATTGACAAGGACAGCACCACGCTTGTTGGCGGTGCGGGCGACCCAGTTGATATCGAGGCCCGTTGTGACCAGATCAGAGCGCAGATTGAAACCACGGCCTCCGACAACGACCGCGAAAAACTACAGGAACGGCTGGCCAAGCTGGCTAGCGGCGTCGCCGTAATCAAGATCGGCGGATCGGGGGAGGCGGAAGTATCCGAGCGCAAGGATCGCATGCAGAATGCCATCAACGCCACCCGCGCCGCCATCGACGAAGGCATCGTGCCGGGCGGTGGCGCGGCGCTGCTCTATGCCACCTGGGCGCTTTCTGGAGTGCGGCCAAACGATCCTGATTTGATGGAAGGCGTGAATATTATTCGGCGGGCCTTGCAATGGCCGGTGCGTCGGATTGCCGCCAATGCCGGCATCGATGGTGCGGTTGTCGCCAACCGGATGTTAGAGCAGGAGGACGCGAATTTTGGCTTCGATGCCCAGAACGAAAAATATCTTAACCTCATTGAGGCCGGGATAATCGATCCGACAAAGGTTGTCAGAATTGCGTTGCAGGATGCCGCCTCCATCGCCGGCCTATTGATCACCACCGAAGCCATGGTGTCGGAGGCAGGGAAAGAGAGGCCGGCAGAGGCGGCCTGATCCTGACCTTGAAAGTCCTGCCCCGGCCCGCTACAGGGTTTCGATCAGTTTTCGCATGCCTTCGCCGATGCGGGTCAGACCGGCTTGATAGATGAAACGGTCCCAGCCGATGCAAAAATGGCGGACGCCCAGGTCTATATAGCGCTTGGCCTGCTCCACTTCGGCGATCTCGATGCGTGGGGCCACGCCGTATTCCAGGGATTTCTTGATCACCTGCTCTTCAAAGGGGCGGATTTCGGGCGTGTGCATAAGGCTGGGCTCGCCACGGGAAAAGCCGAAGTCCGCCGGGCCCCACTGGGTCATATCGACGCCCTTGGCCTTGGCGGTTTCCAATATCTCGTCGATATTGTCGAGGGCGGCATTTTTCTCGATCATGATCAAAAACACGGTGGCCTTCAGGTCGTCCAGATAGCCGTCCGGCTGATAGCCGCTTAACGCCGGGCGGCGCAATTTCACGCCCATCTGGCCGCCCTCACCGGGAATATCGGCGGCGATGGTGCGATGACAGGCCGTGACGTCTTCCGCCGTGCGGATATCGGTGAACAGCACTGCCTTGAAGCCGGCGCCAAGGGCCGCCTGGGCCCAAAACCCCTGGCTCTCCTGGTCGGGCTTCAGCATCAGGGGCAGATTGGCGCATTGGCCGGCCCGCGCCATGTGATAGAGCAACTGCATATCAAAGGCGGAATATTCGGCGCAATATTCGCCATAGTCGAACAGCCCCGTATCGCCAATAATTTCAGGCATATCCGGGTCGGCGGACAGGAAATGGGTGCCCATGGTGGCGGCGCCCGCGTTCAGCTTTTCCCTTAGGGTGTTGGCCATGATCATATTGGGATGTCCTTTGTTCGCTTAAAGCAGGTGTTTGCTTAAAGCAGGGTCACGGGCTCTTCAACACCGCCATTGCCGGCCGAGACATAGCCGCTGTAGATGGCGGAAATACAATCGGCGGCCAGCTCGCTGTTGCTTTCCACATCGTCGCCATTGGCCACCGCGCGGTAGAATGCCTCGATCTCCTGGGGGAAGCCGTGGGAGAAATCCTCATCCGGCGCGGTCATGGCCCAGCCCTGTTTGGTGCCGATTTTTTCCACCACATAGATATCGTCAAACTGACTTTCCACCGGATTATAGGTCTGCAATTGGTTCGAGGGGTTGAGATTGCAGATCGTCCGGTGATTGCCGGCACAAACCTCCAACCAGTTATGCACGCCGCCCAGCACGATGTCGGAAGCGAACACCGTCGCAATGGTGCCATCCTGAAAGGTGACGTGGGTCATGGCGAAATCCTCGATATCGACATAATCGGCGCGAATGTGCCCGGTATCAACAAAGTCGGGCAGTTGCGTCAGGGCATGGGTGCGTGCGGTCACCGTCGCGGGCCGGATCGGTTTGCCGAAGCGGGCCCGGCCCTCCACCCTTTTCAGATACAGCGCCGCGGTCAGCGGGTGGCAGCCCTTGCCGATCATGGCGCCGCCGCCAGCCAAATTCCAATGGCCATAGCTGGGCGCGTGGCTGCCGGAATGGGCCTCCTCGCCATGCATCCACAGGATTTGTCCCTTGGTTTTTTCCAGGATTTCCCGTTCCTTCTGGATGGTCGGGGCATAAACCCAGTTCTCGGCATAGAGGATCCGCGCCTTCGATTGGGCCTCCGCCGCCAGCATCCGCCTGATGCTGTCCAGGGCGCCGTTCCGGGCCTGGGTCATGGATGCCGTGCGGCCATCAAAATTTTCCGCGCCGTCACCGAAATAACCGGTCAGCGGTTTCTCGACGATGGGAAAAACGCCGCGTTCCAGCGCCTTCACCGCCACCGCTTCATGCAGCGCGGGCGGGATGCAGATATGCAGCACGTCGACCCCATCCAGCAATGCGTCAAGGTCATCGAAGGCCTGAATGCCGTGCTTTTTGGCAAAGCCTTGGGTGCTGGCCTGGGTCTTGGCGTGGACGCCGACCACTTCAACATCGGCGCAATAAACCCGCCGGGCGGCCTCGTGGTGAAAGCTGGCGGAAAAGCCGGCACCGACAATACCCGTTCGCACCTTCGCCTTACTCATGATTTAGATCCTACTGCAAAACCTGGGCAAAAAACCCCGGCAAAAATCCCGGCGATGGACACAGCCGAACGCCAGCTTGGCTTATAAACAAATTGCTGTACCTTTGACATTGATTCGTCACTTCCCGGGTTCCCATGGCCGCAGACTACGAGTTCGAATTCGAGATCAAGCGCTCGCAACGGCGCAAAACCCTGTGTCTGCAAATTCGCGAAGGCCAGGTCCAGGTGATTGTGCCAACCCGGACGCCGGAGCGCCAGATAAAGGCCTTGCTGGACAAGCATACGCCGTGGATCCACAAGAAGCTTCGGGAACAGGCGGCGCGGCCCGCCGCAATGCCCAAGGCCTATGTGCATGGCGAGATCTACACTTATCTTGGCGAAGATCACCGCTTGCAGATTATCGAAGGGCCGCATTGGCCGGCGGAACGGATTGATAACGATCTGGTCGTGACCGTGCCGGCAAGCCTGGCGGACGGGGTAAGGGAAGCCAAGGTCAGGGACCGCTTGTACGAATGGTACCGGCAGTCCGCGCTGGAGGAATTGCAGGCAAGAACCGAATGCTATAGCCGGCGTCTGGGTGCCGCGCCAACCTCCGTCAAGGTGAAGTCATACAAACGCAGATGGGGCAGTTGCAGCGCCGGGGGCGAGATTTCCTATAACTGGCGGCTGATTATCGCGCCTGGTTCCGTCGTGGATTATGTTGCCGCCCATGAAGTCGCCCACCTTGTTCAGCATAATCATTCGCCGGATTTCTGGCGTCTGGTCGAAGAGCTGATGCCCGATTACCGCCACCAACAGGGCTGGCTGAACAAAAACGGCGCCACCTTGGCCATTTGATCCGGGCAAGTGTGGTCTCTTTTAAAGCGGTCCGGGGCCGTGCCACCAATGCTCGAACGGATTGGCGTGTTTGATACGCTGGATGGTTTCCTCTGATACCCGTGGCAGGCCGCTGCCGCCGATCACATTGTTGACGTTGGCCAGGCCGGCAAGGCTTTCCCCAACCTGGGAGAATGGGAAGTCGGTGCCGAAAAATATTTTGTCGGTGATGGCATATTCCTGGGCCGAAATCAGAATGTTCCAGAATTGCCAGGGCCGATAGAATATCGCCGCAATTTCGCAATAGACGTGGGGCCGTTTGCGCACAACGGCGATGCAGTCCTCGAACCAGGGATGACCCATGTGGGCGCAAATAATCTTCAGATCCGGAAAGCGGGCGGCCACCGGATCCACATGGATTGCCCGGCCCAGATCCACCGGCGCATCCTCGGCGAAGGTGGTGCCCATATGCAGGGTCAGGGGCAGATCGTTGACCTGACAATATTCATAAATCGGCGTCATGCGGGGATCGGACAGGGCAACCCCGGTGTAGATGGGGCCTGATTTTACCCCTTTTAGGCCCAAGACCTCGATGCCGTGGGTCAAGCGCTCCAGATAATCAGCCTCCATCGGGTCGACAAAGGCGAAGCCGACAAATTTATCGGGATAACGGGCAACCGCGTCCGCCACCGCCCCATCATCGCCCTCTACGCCGGCGGATTTGCGATAGCGGGGGGAAAACAATATGGCCTTGTCCACCGCCGCCATCGCCGCATAAACGGTGCCGGCGTCGGCCTTCAGGCCATAGCCGCCGTCGGCGCGCACGCGGCGCATCTGTTCGGCGTAAAGCGGCGTGAAATGTGCGTCATTCCAAAGGTTCACGTGACAATCGACGATCATGGGCTCCACCAATTATAGGGCGCGGCGCAATGCGCATTATGACGCGGACGTACAATCTCGCACCCAGGCTATTTAATTGCTAGGCTGGCGATAAGCCCCGTCAATTATTTTATCAGGAGCCTGCAATGTCCGTCACCACCGGCCTGCATCACGTGGCCTACCGTTGCAACAACGCCCAGGAGACCGTGGATTTCTATACCAATGTTGTTGGCATGGATTATGTCATGGCCATTTCCGAGGATCGGGTACCCTCAACCAAGGAACCCGATCCCTATATGCATATCTTTTTCGAGATTGGCCCGGGCAGCTATCTGGCATTTTTTGAACTGCCAAATTCACCGACCATGGGAAAAGACCCCAATACGCCGGAATGGGTTCAGCACATCGCCTTTGCGGTGCCGGACATGGATACCCTGTTGATCGCCAAGGCGCGGATTGAAGCCAGTGGTCTCGACGTCCTCGGCCCCATTGATCATATGCTGTTCAAATCAATCTACTTCTTCGATCCCAATGGCCACCGCCTGGAACTGGCGACCAATACGGGCGACCCTGGGAATTGGAAAAGGGCCGCCGATGCCGCCCCCGCCATGCTGGACGCCTGGAACAAGAACGGCAGCACGGGAGATTTGGGTAGCTGGTTCCACGCCAAGGAACTGGGCCGCGATTAGGTTTCACCTGCCTGCACGGCGAGATTAATTTTATGCAGGTGGCCATCGGCGATGCCCATGGCTTGCAACTGTTGCACCGCACTGGCGACATATTCGGGATTGGCGCCCGATACGCCATGGGCCCGGCGCACCGTGTCGGCCGCCTGCCGGTAATCCAGTTTGCCGGCGTATTGCGGGTGGCCGCGGTTGGCGCGGAAGGTCAGGGCGGTGACCGCGGCCCGATTGGCGGCGCCGCCTAGATATACCCGCTGCAGCGTGGCCTGGTAGCCATCCGTGACCAACTCGCGCCGATAAAGGTAATCGGCCACTGCGTGCTTGTCGGCGGCGGCAATGCGGAACGCGATGCCCTGGCAGGAGCCACCCACATCCAGGCCCAACACCAGGCCCGGGCGCGCCCTGGTGCCACGGTGCACCCAGGACCAGACGCACAGCGCGCGATGATAGCCGTACACCCGTCCCGTTCGGCGTTCCGCATGGGCAAAGCCCGGCCGCCACATGACCGAGCCATAGCCGAAAACCCAAAGATCGCCTTCCGGTAGGGTAAGATCCGGTATGGTGTATTGCGGTGGAGCGAGGTTCACGTTGGCTGCCTTGCATTATTAGAAACCTGACTTAAAGCCAGAGCATCGGTTTGGCAATCAATCTTGGCGGCAACTTGATGCATGGGCTATAACGCGGGCCAGCAGTGAGGTGTCATGCGCTATTACATATTGGTCGGAACGGTTGCCGCAGTGATGGCGGCGTGGAGCGGCGGCTGGTTTTATAAGGCCGGCCAGTTGCGGGATGAGATACAACTGCGCGCCAGCCAGAGCAGCCCGGCGCGGGAATGGGCCTATCGCGACATGGCGATCACGGGCTTTCCCTTTCGCCTGCAGGTGGACCTGAGCAGCCCGCACATTGCTTTGCGCGGCCAGGCGCGGGAATTGCTCTGGGAGTCCGATCAGATCAAGGCCGTGGGACATCCCTGGCAGCCGCACCATATTCTGTTCGACGTGACCGGCCGTCACCGGTTCAAAGCCAGACTTTCCGGCCATTGGCGTGAACTAACGCTGGATAGCAGCGAAGCCATGGCCAGCCTCGAAACCGATGCCGAGAACCGTCCCGAGCGGCTTTCCCTGGATGTCAGGAAAATTCTGCTGCGCTATAACGGCGCCCCGGCCTTGCAGGGGGAGCGCCTGCAATTACATTCCCGGTCGGCGCCGGATATACCGGATGGTTTGGATCTGGCCTTGAGCGGCGAGACCCTTGAAGTGGCTGCAGGCGCGCTGCCCAGCGACGTTGTTGATCTGCCCCGTACCGCCAAATTGGTCGACCTGCAAGCCAGGGTGACCGGCCTGCCAAAGGGCGGCCTTACGCTCGGCGGTTTGCCGCAATGGCGCGACGGCGGCGGCACCCTGGAAGTCAAAACGTTCCATTTACAGTGGGGCGATATGGATATCTCCGCCACCGGCAGTCTGGCCCTGGACGCTGAAATGCGGCCCATCGGCGCCTTGACCGCGCGGATCAAAGGCCATGACGAATTGCTCGATATCGCCATGGCAAACGGCATGATGGATGAAGATAATCTGGCCACGGCCCGCGCGGTATTGGGCCTGTTGGCGGCTGCGGGCGGGGGCGTTCTTTCGGTACCGGTGCGGCTCCAGGACGGTCAGCTATTCCTGGGCCCGGCCGTGGTCGCCAAGCTGGCCCGCATTACGGACAATTAATCCGGTTTCACCGGCTGTCCGGGGCGGCGGCCAAAGTCGGGGGCGTCGGTGTCCTGGCCGGCTTGGATAATGCGTTGACGAATATCCCGGGCCTGGCTGAACTGGCGCAGTAGATTGTCGCCCTGGCCCCAGCGGATGGCCCGTTGCAAGGCCAGCAAATCCTCGGTGAAGCGGCCCAGGGTTTCCAACACCGCGTCCCGGTTGTTGAGGAAGACATCGCGCCAGAATTCCGGGTCGGATGCGGCGATCCGGGTGAAATCGCGAAAGCCGCCGGCGGAATATTTCACAACTTCGCCCTGGGTCACGGTTTCCATATCATCCGCCGTATTTACGATATTGTAGGCGATCAGATGCGGCAGATGCGAGGTGATGGCCAGCACCAGATCGTGCCGGCTGGCGGCCATGATCTCGACCCGGCTGCCCAAAGCCTGTACGAATGCCGTCAGCCGCTGTACCGCCTGCGTGTCGGCCTCTTCGCCGGGAGTCAGGATCCACCAACGGCCATCGAACAGCTCTGCGAAACCGGCTTCGGGGCCGGATTTTTCGCTGCCCGATACCGGGTGCCCTGGCACCAGATGCACGCCATCGGGAATATGGGGTCCCAGATCGCGCGCGACACAGCCCTTGACCGAGCCCACATCGGAGACGATGGCGCCGGGCATCAAGCTGGAGGCGATGGCCTTGCCGACCGTGGCATAGCTGCCCAGATGCGAGCAGACGATGACCAGATCGGCGCCGGCCACGGCCTCCGCCGGGTTCTCGTACATGGCATCAACGATGCCCAGTTCCATTGCCTTGTCGCGGGTCTTTGCCGTCCGGGCGCAGCCAACGATGGTCGTCGCCAGGTCGGCGCGGCGGGCGGCGCGGGCAATGGACGAGCCGATCAGCCCTACGCCGATCAGTGCCAGACGGTCAAAATGCGGGGACGCGTTATCTGTTTCAGACGCCATCGGTTGTACTCAAAAACTCCTCTACGGCGGCGATGGCCGCCCGGTTATCCTCTTCCAGGCCGATGGTGAAGCGTAAATATGCCTCCAGGCCATACGCCGCGACGCCACGGGGCAGAATGCCCCTGCGGCGCAAAAATTCCGCGGCCGCACCGGCCGTGTGGGGCCCTTGGGTGCCAAAATGCACGGTTAGGAAATTGCCCACGCTGGGAATGAATTGCAGACGCAGCCGCCGGCATTCATCCTGCCACCAGGCCAGCCAGCGATCGTTATGGGCCCGGGCCGCATCCGTGTGTGCGACATCCTGCAAGGCAGCCAGGCCGGCCGCCTGGGCCGCCGCATTGACGTTGAACGGGGAACGCACCCGGTGATAGACCATGGCGATCTCCTCCGGGCAATAGGCCCAGCCGAGGCGCAGGCCGGCCAGCCCATAGATCTTGGAAAAGGTCCGGGTCATCACCACATTGTCGTGCGCTTCGACCAGCTCAATCCCCGGCGAATAATCGTTGCGGCTGACGAATTCCGCATAGGCATCATCGATCACCAGCAGGACGGTTTCCGGCAATTGGGCGCGCAAACGCTCCACTTCCGATAAAGGTAAGTAGGTGCCTGTCGGATTATTCGGGTTGGCCAGAAACACCATCTTGGTCCGTTCCGTCACGACCGCCAAAATTGCGTCGACCGAGGCGGTGAATTCGTCCTCGGCTGCCTTTACGGGCGTTGCGCCACTCGCCATGGCGCCCAACGGATACATCAGGAAGCCATGTTCCGTGTAGACCACCTCGTCACCCGCACCGGCATAGGAATGGATCAGGTGGCTGATAATTTCGTCAGAGCCGTTGCCGCAAATGATTCCGTTGATGTTCAGGCCATGCATCTCGGCCAGGCCGGCGCGCAAATCCGCGCAGCCGCCATCGGGATAGCGGTGCAGGTTGTCCGCTACCGCGCGAAAGGCCGCAATGGCCTTGGGCGAAGCCCCGGTCGCCGCCTCGTTGGACGACAGCTTGACAATGCGGGCCAGGCCTTCCGCCGTGGCATCACCGCCGACATAGGGCGTGATGTTCAGAATGCCCTCAATTGGCGTTGGCGTGGTCATAATGTTTACCCTGCCTTACCGACGGCCAGCGCTTTTGGATAGGCTCCCAGAATAGAGACCCGTGACAGGCCTTCGCCCATTTTTTCGTGGAAAGCAACCATGGCCGGATCTTCATCGTTGACCAGCCCATCCAATTCGATCAATTGCAGACGGACGCCTTGTTGATCCTGTTCGTGCACGGCCAGGGGATGAACACCAAAGCCACACTGGTCCAATTGACCCATCACCCGGGCAAGAGACACATCCAGATAGGTTTCAACCATCGCCAGGGTCGCATCCTCGCCGCTCGCCTCGGGCACCAGTTTCGCCACCGCCAAGGCTTCCAATCGTTCAAACCGGCCGGTCAGCGAGGAGAAAAAAGGCAACCGCCAAATGACCCGGGGCCCGGACTGGTCATTCGCCTGGGAGGCCAGGGCCGGCCACCAGGGATTTTCCTCGCCGCTTTGCGGAAATGGCAACAGCCCGATGGCGCCCGGCTGATCATCAACTATGCGCATGACCACGGATGGAGAGGTGTGCAACGTCATGGGCACGGAAGAGCCGAAATGATTACGCGCCATGTCCCAATAGGCGACCGAACGCGCCGGCGCGCAGACGGCAACGCTCATGGGGCCCTGCAGTGCCGTCGCGCCGTTCATCAACTCGCGCCAGATCCGGATAACCGTCGCGGTTGGCAATGGCCCCGTATGCCGTTTCGCCAGCGCGCGCACCACCTCCGCCTCGCGGCTCGGGCGCATGGCAAAGTCATGCCGGCCGAGCAATTGCTTGGCTTTGGCGACCTGATCGATCAGGGCGGTCCGCTGCATAATCTTGTCATGCAGTTCTCCGTCAATCCGGTCAATCTGCCGGCGCAAATCGTCGAGGTTCGGAATATTGTTCGGCATCATTATGGTCCTAGCCAAAGGCGGTCGGTTCGCAAGGCGGCTCCGGATGGCGGTGATACACGTCCCATCCATCCTGGGCAAGCCAAAGACGCGGCAAACTTTCCGCTAAAGATACATTGACACCGCATGGGGGCCTGCATAGTACCCACTGGTCAGGATAAGATAGGATAGTGCGTGGGCGCCACAAGAATAGCAGCCATCCGCCTATCAAAACAGCCGTAGTAACGAAATAACTATTTTGGGTTCTCCAGGATTATGACAACAGAGGGTAATGCGGCGGACAAGTCCGGCCCGGCGGTGGCAAATGCCAAAGGCGCTGTGCCGACATCCTCGCACCACTTTTTCACGATTTCAGAAGAGGCCCCCCTGACCCTGGATTCGGGGCCAACACTGGCGCCCGTAACGGTGGCCTATCAGACCCATGGTGAACTGAACCAGGACAAATCCAACGCCATTCTGGTTTGCCACGCCCTGACCGGCGACCAGTTTCTGACCGGGCGCAACCATTTGACCGACCGTCCCGGCTGGTGGGAAACCATGGTCGGCCCCGGCAAGACCCTGGACACGGACCGCTATTTTATCATTTGCAGCAATGTTCTGGGCGGCTGCATGGGCACCACGGGACCAAAGGATATCGACAAAGAGACAGGCAAGCCGTTCGGTCTGAATTTTCCGGTTATTACGATCGCCGACATGGTGCGCCTGCAAAAACGCCTGATCGACCACCTGGGCATCGAACAATTGTTTTGTGTCACGGGTGGTTCCATGGGTGGCATGCAGGTGTTGCAATGGGCCGCCAATTATCCCGACCAGGTCTATGTCGCCGCCCCCATCGCCACCGCGGCCCGCCACTCGGCCCAGAATATCGGCTTTCACGAGGTTGGCCGGCAGGCCATCATGGCGGATCCGAACTGGCACAACGGCGACTATTACAGCCATGGGGTGGTGCCCAAGCGCGGCCTGGCGGTCGCCCGCATGGCGGCCCACATCACCTATCTTTCGGAAGCGGCTCTGCAGAACAAATTCGACCGAAATTTGCAGGACCGGACCAAGGTATCATTCGGCTTCGATGCGGATTTCCAGGTGGAGAGCTATCTGCGCCATCAAGGCTCGTCCTTCGTTGACCGGTTCGATGCCAATTCCTACCTCTACATCACCCGCGCCATGGATTATTTCGATATGGCAGCGGAATATGACGGCATCCTGGCTAATGCCTTCCGCGGTACCAAAACCGAATTCTGCATCGTTTCCTTTACCTCCGACTGGCTGTACCCGACGACGGAGAACAAGGCCATTGTCCGCGCCTTGAACGCGGCGGCGGCCCGGGTTTCCTTTGTCGAGGTGGAAAGCGACAAGGGCCATGACGCTTTTCTGCTGGACGAGCCCGAGATGTTTACCACATTAGGCGGGTTTTTGCGGGCAGCGGCGGCGCGCCGGGGGCTGACCAGCCCCACGAGGGGCAGATGAGCGGCATTCGGTCGGATTTCCCCGTTTTGGCGGGCATGGTCGCGCCAGGGGCGCGGGTACTGGACATTGGCTGTGGCGACGGCGATCTGTTGGATTTCCTGCAACGGGAGCGGAACATTGACGGCCGCGGCATGGAACTCAGCCAGGATGGCGTCAACGCCTCGGTCAGCCGGGGCCTGTCCGTGGTTCAGGGCGATGCGGACTGGGATTTGGCGGATTATCCCGACGGCGCCTTTGATGTGGTTATTTTAAGCCAGAGCCTGCAGGTTTTGCACTATCCCCGTCTGGTTCTGGAACAGATGCTGCGCATTGGCCTGCGCGCCATCGTCTCGTTTCCCAACTTTGGCTATTGGCGGGTGCGCTGGGATCTGGCGACCAGCGGCCGCATGCCCTTGACCTCCGATCTGCCCGTGCCCTGGTACGACACCGCCAACATCCATCTCTGCACGATCCTGGACTTCTTGGCGTTGTGCGAGGCCATGGACCTGCGGATCGAACAAGGCCTGACCCTGGACCGCAAAGGCAACGCCAGACCCATCGGCGCAAACCCCGGCCTGGCCAATCTGCTGGGCGAACAGGGCGTGTTTCTGCTGCAAAAGCGTTAGAGCGCATTCGAAGAAAATGCGCTCAGACTCTTAAAAATAGAGCAATTAAACCAATTACTTAAGTCGCGCGGGCTTTGCCTAGCAGAGCCAGGATTTTGGCCGCGGCGTCGGGAATATTGGTGCCTGGCCCGAACACCGCCGCCACCCCCCGTTGGTGCAGGAAATCATAATCCTGCTGCGGGATTACGCCGCCGCAGACGACCAGAATATCGCCGCCATCCTGGGCTTTCAGCGCCGCCACCAGATCCGGCACCAGGGTCTTGTGGCCCGCCGCCTGGGTCGAAACACCGATCACGTGCACATCGTTTTCAATGGCATCGCGGGCGGCTTCCTCGGGCGTTTGAAACAACGGCCCGATATCCACGTCAAAGCCAATATCGGCAAACGCCGTCGCGATCACCTTGGCGCCCCGGTCGTGGCCGTCCTGGCCCAATTTCACCACCATCATGCGCGGCCGCCGCCCCTCGGCCTCGGCAAAGGCGGCGACATCCGCGACGATGCGCGCAAAATCCTCGTCGCCCTCGTACGCCGCGCTATAGACGCCCGAGATGGCGCGGACTTCCGCCTGATAGCGGCCAAAGGGCCGTTCCAGGGCATCGGAAATTTCCCCCACCGTGGCCCGCGCCCGGGCGGCATCGATGGACAGGGCCAAAAGATTGCCGTTCCCCCTGGCGCCGTCTTCCAGGGCCTGCAGGGCAGCCTGGGCGGCGGCTTCGTCGCGGCTGGCGCGGATTTTCTCGATGCCCGCGATCTGTGCCGCGCGCACCGCCGTATTGTCGATCTCCCGCACGTCCACGTGGTCGCTATCGTCGGATTGATACTTGTTGACGCCGACGATGACTTCCTCGCCCCGGTCGACGCGGGCCTGTTTGCGCGCGGCGGCGGCCTCGATCTGCATTTTCGGCATGCCGGCTTCCACCGCCTTGGTCATGCCGCCGATTTCTTCCACTTCCTGGATCAGGTCCCAGGCCGCGCTGGCCAGACTGTTGGTCAGGGATTCCACATAATAGCTGCCGGCCAGGGGGTCGATCACCTTGGTGACGCCGGTTTCCTCGGCCAGGATCAATTGCGTGTTGCGGGCGATCTTGGCGGAGAATTCCGACGGCAGCGCGATGGCCTCGTCGAACGAGTTGGTATGCAGGCTTTGCGTGCCGCCCAGCACCGCCGCCATGGCCTCGTAGGCGGTGCGGATCACGTTGTTGAAGGGGTCTTGTTCCGTCAGCGAGACGCCCGACGTCTGGCAATGGGTACGCAGCATCAGGGATTTGGGATCCTTGGGATCAAACTCCCGAACAATGCGGGTCCATAACAGGCGGGCGGCGCGCAGCTTGGCCACCTCCATGAAAAAGTTCATGCCCATGCAGAAAAAGAACGACAGCCGGCCGGCGAACAGGTCGATATCCAGGCCGCTGTCCACCGCCGTGCGCACGTATTCCAAGCCATCGGCTAGGGTAAAGGCCAGCTCCTGCACCGCCGTGGCGCCGGCTTCCTGCATGTGATAGCCGGAGATGGAGATCGAATTGAACTTTGGCATCTCGGTGGCGGTAAAGGCGATGATGTCCGAGACGATGCGCATGGAGGGCGCGGGCGGGTAGATATAGGTATTGCGCACCATGAACTCTTTCAGAATATCATTCTGAATGGTGCCGGCCAGTTGTTCGCGCTTAACGCCCTGTTCCTCCGCCGCCACGATATAGCTGGCGAGGGTGGGCAGTACGGCGCCGTTCATGGTCATGGAGACGCTCATCTTGTCCAGCGGAATGCCGTCGAACAGCACCTTCATATCCTCGACACTGTCGATAGCCACGCCCGCCTTGCCCACATCGCCCACCACGCGCGGGTGATCAGAATCGTAGCCGCGGTGGGTGGCCAGATCGAAGGCCACGGACAACCCCGCCTGGCCGCCGGCCAAGGCCTTGCGGTAGAAGTCGTTGGATTCCTGCGCCGTGGAGAAGCCCGCATATTGCCGGATGGTCCAGGGCCGGTTGGTGTACATGGTGGCCCGCACCCCGCGCAGGAAGGGTTCAAATCCCGGCAGGGATTGTTGATTTTCCATGCCCTCCAGATCCGCCGCCGTGTACAATGGCTTTATGGCGATACCTTCCGGCGTCTGCCAAACCAGATTGTCCAGATCCCCGCCGCGCAATTCCTTTTGCGCCAGCGCCCGCCAGTCTTCGGGTGTTTCCGTCTTGTTCGCCATGCCGCTGATCCTATCGTTTCCAACCCAGTGTATAGCGCAGAGGCCACTGGCAAGTCCATTTCCGGCGGACAACGCATTTCCATTTGCCTTTCGCCATGAGCCGGCTTGTGCTTGCTTTAATTTTCGGATTTTGCCCCAATATCAAATGGTATGAGTGAAAATCTGCGCATCGCCAGTTTCAATCTGGAAAGCCTGGACGACAGGCCGGGGCTGCAACCGGATCTGGCGGCGCGGCTGGCTATGCTGCGGCCACAGCTTGAACGCCTGCACGCCGACGTTCTGTGCCTGCAGGAAGTCAATAGTCAGCGGCTCACCGGGCATGGGCCACGCCGCCTGACCGCGCTGGCGGCCCTGTTGGCGGGAACGCCTTACCAGGACTTCGAACAGGTGGTCAGCGAGGGCGTTCACCCTGGCCCCATGGACGTTCATAACCTGGTGATCTTGTCCCGCTATCCGGTGCGCGAATGCCGGCAGTACCGCAACGACCTGGTTGAGGCGCCGCGCTTTCGCACCATGACGGCGACGCCGCCTTTGGCCGAGGCGCAGCCGGTGCCATGGGATCGCCCGATCCTGTATGCCCGCCTGGATCTGGGCGATGGCCGCATGCTCGATCTTTTCAATGTGCATTACCGGGCGCCGTTGGCGGCCTTCATTCCCGGTCAAAAGAGCGAACCGTTTGTCTGGAAATCCGTGGCCGGCTGGGCCGAGGGCTATTACCTGGCGGCCATGAAGCGCAGCGGCCAGGCCCTGGAAACCCGCCTGGCGATCGAGGGCTGCTTCGCGCGTGATGACGAGGCCCTGGTTTGCATCGCCGGCGATTTCAACGCCGGGCTGGATGAGATGCCGCTGCGAATCGTCATCGGCGCCGAGGAGGATACCGGCAATGGTGCTCTGGCCGGGCATGGTCTTGTGCCATTGGAGCTGTCATTATCGGCGGATCGCCGCCATTCAGTGATCCACCACGGCAGACCGCAGATGCTCGATCATATCCTGGCCTCGCGCAGCCTGGCCGGGCATTTTTGCAGCTTCGAGGCTCATAACGAAGCCCTGGGCGATGAGCTGGCCGGTTTTCTCAATGTCGCCCGCTCCCCCTCGTCATACCATGCCCCCGTCATGGCGGTGTTCGACCTGCCGCTCTAGCGCAATTCCGGTTCAATGAGAATCGCGAAGCGATTCTAAGTGATTGGAAAAATTGCTCCAATTCTAAAGATCTGAGCATTTTCAGAATGAAAATGCTCTAGGCGCGGATGATTTCACGTTCTGAAGGCAAAGCCGCGCTTGCAATTCGCGGCCTGAAACCTGACTCTGTTTCGCACTATGACAGCGCATCGGGGACAACATCACGGCGGCCGGGTCACGGCCGTTCTGGGGCCGACCAACACGGGCAAGACCCACTTGGCGGTGGAGCGTATGCTGGGCCACCATACCGGCATTATCGGTCTGCCCCTGCGTCTGCTGGCCCGGGAAATCTATGACCGGGTGGTGGCGCAAAAGGGGGTTGGCGCGGTCGCCCTGGTCACCGGCGAAGAAAAGATCGTACCTGCTCGGCCCAACTATTTCGTTTGTACGGTGGAGGCGATGCCGCTGACCTGGCGGGCGGATTTCCTGGCGGTGGACGAAATACAGCTTTGCGCCGATCCAGAGCGGGGCCATATCTTCACCGACCGGTTGCTTCGGGCGCGTGGCGAGCAGGAAACCATGTTCCTTGGTTCCAACACCATGAAGCCGATCATTCGCCGCCTGTTGCCCGAGGCGCAATTTATCGAGCGGCCCCGCTTTTCCGTGTTGTCCTACAGCGGCGAGAAAAAACTGTCCCGTCTGCCCCGGCGCAGTGCCATTGTCGCTTTCTCGGCTGCGGATGTTTATGCCTTGGCGGAGCTGACGCGCCGGCAACGGGGCGGGGCGGCGGTGATCATGGGTGCGCTCAGCCCGCGCACCCGCAATGCCCAGGTGGCCTTGTATCAGGCCGGCGAGGTTGACTATCTGATTGCCACCGACGCTATCGGCATGGGCCTGAACATGGATGTGGACCATGTCGCCTTTGCTGCCCAGCGCAAGTTTGATGGCGCGGGCCACCGCGAATTGCGTCCGGCCGAGGTGGGCCAGATCGCCGGCCGCGCCGGGCGTCACATGAACGATGGCACCTTCGGCACCACGGGTGGTGCGGGTCCCATGCACGAGGAATTGGTGGAACTGGTGGAGAATCACCGATTCCCGGCCGTGCAGCGGCTGCATTGGCGCAACGCCAAGCTTGAATTTTCCTCCCCCCCGGCGCTGATGCACAGTCTGCGCCAGGCCCCGCCCAGAGACGATTTGAGCTTGGTGCTGGAGGCCGACGACAGCCTGGCCCTCAACGCCCTGATGGGCGATAGCGCGATCAGGGACGCGGTGCGCGGCCCGGCCATGGTGCGCCGGTTATGGGACGTCTGCCGCATTCCCGATTTCGCTAAAACCCTGCCGGAGGCGCATCATCGTACCTTGAACCGGATATTCCGCTTTCTGCTGGCGGATGATGGCAAAATTCCGGCGGATTGGATTGACCGGCATATGCGGCGGCTGGATCGGACCGACGGTGACATCGATACCCTGGCCGGGCGTATCGCCCATGTCCGTACCTGGACCTATATTTCCCATCAGGCCGAATGGCTGGATGACGCCGGCCACTGGCAGGAACGGACACGGGGCGTGGAAGATGCGCTGTCGGACGCCTTGCATGCGGCCCTGACCCAGCGCTTTGTTGACCGCCGTACCGCCGCCCTCTACCGGGGCATGAACGAACGCCGGGACCTGCTGGCCGCCGTCACCGCCAATGGCGAGGTCTTGGTGGAAGGGCAATACGTGGGCCGCCTGCGGGGCCTGAAATATGAACCCGACGCGGCGGCGGATGTGGCCGAGGGCCGCGCCTTGCGAACCGCCGCCAACCGGGTCCTGGCCAGGGAAATTGCCCGTCAGGCCGTTAAACTCGCGGCAGCGGACCGGGACGCGGTTACCTGGCAGGATGACCAGATGCTGTGGTGGGACGGTGCGCCGGTAGCCCAGGTGCGCCTGGGCGCCCGGCGCCTGGAGCCGATGGTCGAGTTATTACCGTACGATCATCTGGACGGCCCCTTGCGCGAGCGGGTCCGCCACCATTTGCAAACCTGGTTGCGGGAGCATATTGCGGCCAACCTGTCGCCGCTGCAGAGATTATTGGCCGCTTCTTTCCAAGGTTCGGCGCGGGGGCTGGTCTATCAACTGGTCGAGGCCCTGGGCGTCATGCCGCGGGAACAGGTAGCGGATGTGCTTACCGATTTGTCCGCCACCGATCGGGCCCAATTACACCGCCTGGGCGTGCGTATGGGATATCGTGATGTGTTCGTGCCTACCCTGTTGCGGCCGGCCCGCATGTTAATCCGCGCCCGTTTGTGGCGTCTGGCCCAGCCGGCACTGGTGCTGACCCCACCAACCGATCCGGGCCGGGTCACGGTGACGTTGCCGGGCAAGGTAGAAACCGCGCACTATTTGGCCGCCTTTGGCTATCGCCCGGTTGGTGGTCCCAAGGTTGGGCAGGGGGTTCACCAGGAAGGGCGGCTGGCGGTTCGGGTTGATATCTTCGACAGGCTGGCGCGTCTGGCCCATACCGCCAGCAAGGCCGGGCCCGCCGGGGCGAAACAATTCCAGGCAAGTCACGCGATGTTGTCATTGTTGGGCCGGGGTCGCGAGGGTCTGGACGCTGTGCTGCGCGATCTTGGCTATTCCGGCGATGGTGCAATTGAGGCGCGGCGCTATTATTTTCGCCGGCCCAAACAAAAAAGACAGCCGCAACGGGGGCGCAAAACCTCCCCGCCGGAGGTCGCCGGGCAGGACGCCGTGCCGGACGCTAGGCCGGCGTCGCCCTTTGCCGAATTACGGCATCTGCTGCGGCGGTCCTAGCCCATGCACGAAATCGAAATTCCCAAGTCCACGGCGCCGGCCACGGAGGTGCAGCGGCTGGATAAATGGCTGTGGTTCGCACGGTTTTTTAAAAGCCGGACACTGGCGGGCAAAATCTGTAACGGCCGCAAAGTACGGATTAACGGCCAGATCGCCAACAAGGCTTCGGCGACGGTCAAGGCGGATGATGTGCTGACTTTTCCCCTGGGCCATCATATCCGGGTGATCAAGATATTGGATGTGGGGCAACGGCGGGGTCCGGCGCCCGAGGCGCGGGCCTTGTACGATGATTTGGCCCCACCGGAGGAAAGCGAAGCTGCCGGACGCGATGCCAGGGACGCTGCCCTTGGTCAACGGCCAGCCGGTGCCGGCCGTCCGACAAAACGCGACCGCCGGGCCCTTGACCGCTTGCTGGACGGCTAGTGCAATTCCAAATTAATGAGAATCGCGAAGCGATTCTAAGTGATTGGAAAAATTGCTCTAATTCTAAAGATCTGAGCATTTTCAGAATGAAAATGCTCTAGGGCACCCGCAAAGCGAAGACCGAGCGGCCAAAATTAGCCATCAGCGCCGGCATCACGGCTTCGGCCATGGTCAAATCGTCCGCATCATTGGCTTGTATTTCAACACGGGCCCGCCAGACTTGGTTTTGCGCCCCATCCACGACGGTTACCAACAGCCGGCGTCCACGGCGTACGGGGGCGGCATCGCCCCGCTTCATCTTCCAGCGCATTTTCAATTCCACATCACCGGAATTGCTGCTGCCGCGGTCGCCGCGCAATTCAAGGGCGGAGCGGCCACCGGCATCCGGACTGTCGCTGGAAAATCGAAAGCTCAAAACATAACCACCCTGTGCTGGTGGTTGATGGCCCAAATTCTCCAGCGCTTCGCGAAACAGGTCCGCGATGGCCTGCACCGCCGGCTTCCCCGATGATACTTGCACGCCAATGGCGGCGTCATGGGGGATTGCGCTCTGGGCGCTGGCGTCCAGGGTGCCTAATACGTTGCTCTCTGATTGGGCGGATAGATCAAAAATCGGCGCCGCGATAAGCAACCCAGCGATGATGGCCAAGCCACCAAATCGGCACCGCCACGGATGGCTTGGACCATATTTGCGGTTAGGCGAGCCGCTGGCGCGGCTGTTCGATGAATATTGCAAATAGCTGAGAGGCCGATTCATAGGGAAATGGTAGACCGGGTAGACCTTTCAGGCAAAGCTTAAAGCTGGGTGATGCCGCGCTAAATCTTGGTTGAAGGGAATAGGCCGGCCATGCTAGGCAGCAGCATGATAAATCGAATCAAGGCATTATTAAGCGGCCAGGCCGCAAAGGGCACGGTCGAAGCGGGCAAGCATTCTCATGACGATCTGCAATTGGCCGCGGCGGCCCTGTTGGTCGAGGCGGCGTGCCAGGATGGCCATTATGGTGATGCGGAGCAGGAAACCATTGATGGTTTGCTGCGGCAACAGTTTGGCCTGAACGAGGCGGAGTCGCGGACCTTGCGCGATTTGGCGGTAGCCGAGCAATCAGAAGCCAATCAGTTGCTGGGTTTTACCCGCATCATCAAGGACCGTTATTCGCCGGAAGAACGTATTGAATTGATCGAAATGGCCTGGGAAGTGGCCTATGCGGACGGTGAATTGCACGATCATGAAGCAAATCTGTTGCGTCGGCTGGGCGGCTTGCTCTATGTCTCTGATCGGGATCGGGGGGAAGCTAGGAAACGCGTTCTTGCGCGGCTTAGACCTTCCGGTCCATAGTTTTGAACCGCCGTCATGGTGAACGAGCCCGGCCCTGCCGGACGACTATTCTTTGTTGGGAGATTACGGAATGACGTATATCGTCGTCGAAGCCTGTATTAAGTGCAAGTATATGGACTGCATCGAAGTCTGTCCGGTGGACTGTTTCTATGAAGGCGAGAACATGTTGGTTATTCACCCCGATGAGTGCATCGATTGCGGGGTTTGTGAGCCGGAATGTCCGGTCGAGGCTATATTGCCCGATACCGAGGACGGCACCGAACGCTGGGTGGAAATGAACCGCGAATATGCGGAAAAATGGCCGAATATTACCCAAAAAGGCGACGCGCCCGCGGATGGCGATGATTACAAGGATATGCCGGATAAGTTTGACAAATTCTTCAGCGCGGAGCCTGGCAAGGGCTCCTAAAGCCTAAACCACTTCGCTGTTCCCGCCGCCAGGCGCCGCCGGGTCAGGGTGTTTGGCCAAGGGGCGTCAGTCTGGGACGTTCAGGGTTATTGCCGCCGGCGCGGCTTAGCATGGGCGGCGGCGCTTCGCGTGCGGTCTTCATGTTTGGCCATTTTTGTGTTATGCTCTTTGCGTCATTGCCAGCCATGGCCCGCAATTCTGTCGGCTGAAGACCCCGATTGAATATGTTGGCTGATTTATTATGGCCGAATGTGCTGCGAAACCACGATTTGTTGCGAAAGTTAAGGCGAGCGCGCCGAATTTTCAAACGCAATAACGCTGTTGCCCATTAACTGTAGTTGCCTATTAACGCTGTTGCTTATTGGCTGGGCATGGCCGTGGAACCGGTGATTTAATCTTTTTGGGTTGAAACCTTTTAATCTGATAGTGGAACGAGACGCAATTATGGCCATCAAGGCGAATGTAGCGACCAAGGCGAAAGTAGCGACCAAGGCGAATGTCGCGGCCAAGACGAATGTAGCGGCCAAGGCAAAGAAGAAAACGACCAAGGCGAAGCGCACCAATGGCTTTGCGACGGATGATTTTGTCGTCTATCCGACCCATGGTGTTGGCCAGATCACGGGTATCGAAGAGCAGGAAATTGCGGGCACGAAGCTGAAACTGTTTGTCATCAATTTCGACAAGGAAAAAATGACCCTAAGGGTCCCGATTGATAAGGCCGGCGTTAGTGGCATGCGTGCTCTGGCCAGTCCGGAAAAAATGAAATCGGCAATCACCACTTTGAAAGGCCGCGCACGTGTCAAACGCACCATGTGGAGCCGGCGCGCACAGGAATATGAAGCTAAAATCAATTCCGGCGACCCCGTATCAATTGCTGAAGTGATCAGGGACTTGCACCGCGGCGAAGGCCAACCCGAGCAATCCTATAGCGAACGTCAAATTTACGAGGCCGCCATGGAACGCTTGATGCGGGAACTGGCCGCCGTCGAAGGTTTGGACGAAGCGCAGGCAATCGAACGCCTGGATACGGTTTTAAACCCCACGTAAAGCGCCAGTTTCCCGAAATTCAGCACAGATTTATTTGGGCCCGATGGCGTTCGCCATCGGGCCTTTCCTGTTTGGCTTGGCTTAAGTCAATGCAACTATTGGCGGATTCTTATTTAAAATTATTATTAGAATGCGTCTAATAATAATTCCAATTTAATAATTTTTGTGTTATGTATAGATTACAAAGCGTGCGACGCTCTGTTAACGTGGTGTAGTTGGAGAAATCGTAATGGCTCATGTAGATACGGTCGAGGCGCAACAGGCCGGCCGCCGCTTTATCAAGCAAGCGATGAAGGTCCCGATGTTGGAGCGGGAGCAGGAGCGGCAGTTGGCCATCCGCTGGCGGGACCACCGCGACGAAGAGGCATTGCATGAATTGGTCAACGCCTATGTGCGCCTGGTCGTCGCGAACGCCGCAAGGTTCCGCAATTATAATTTGCCCATGGGCGATCTGGTGCAGGAAGGAACCGTCGGTCTGATGCAGGCGGCGGAACGTTTCGATCCGGACCGCGAGGTGCGCTTTTCGACCTATGCCAACTGGTGGATCAGGGCGGCGATCCAGGATTACATTTTGCGCAATTGGTCAATCGTGCGAACGGGCACCACGGCGGCGCAAAAAGCCTTGTTCTTTAACATTCGGCGCTTGCGGGCCCAACTCAACGACCGCCCCGATGGCCCGTTGACAGCCGACGGCCAGACGAAGATCGCCAATGCCTTGAAAGTACGAGTATCGGACGTGCTTGCCATGGAAGGCCGTCTCTCGGGCGCCGACCGGTCTCTGAACGCCGAAATTAATGGCGAAGGAGAGGGCGAGTGGCAGGATTTGCTGGTGGATGATCGTCCGGGACCGGAAGAAGTGGTCCGCAGCCAGCGCGATTCAAACACCCGGGCTGAATGGTTAAACGGTGCCCTGGCGCAACTGAATGACCGGGAACAGACAATTATACGGCAACGCCGCCTGCGTGAGGATGGCATGACCCTGGAATCCCTGGGCCGCGAGCTGGGCATTTCGAAAGAGCGGGTACGGCAGATCGAAAGCCAGGCGCTTGGGAAATTGCGTGTGACTTTATCGGAACATTGTGGAGAGTCCCGCGGTGTGGGTTTTTTCTGTTAGCATCAACTAACCGGCGGGCGACCATCAATTCCCATTGTCGCGCACGGGCGGGAGCGGCAATATAGGCGACAGGTTTTCACTTGTTGCTTATGGAGCGTGTCGTTTCAATGCCGAGACCGGGCTATCCCTTCGCGGATGACTTTACCACTACCGCGCATGACGAGACACGGGCACGGGAGGTGCTGGCGGATCTGCGTCAGGCCGGCGATAGCCTGGCCGAACCGGGGGAACGATCCGCTCTGGACGCCTTATGGCGGGATGCATCCGCGGTCGCCTTGTTATCTGCGATTTTTGGTAACAGCCCATTTCTAAGCCGTCTGGCATTATCCGACGTTGCCTATCTGCCCCGGTTTTTCGCCGCCGCGCCGGAACAAACCCTGGCGGAATTGTTGGCGGATCTGGCGCGGGGGTTGGGCGCCACGGCGGAAATGGACGCGGCAATGACGCAACTGCGGTTATCCCGCCGGCGGGCTGCTTTTCTGGTTGCCCTGGCCGATATCGGCGGCGTCTGGAATTTGGACCAGGTCACGAACGCCCTATCCCAATTCGCCGACGCGGCGATAGACGGCGCCGTTTGCTGGCTGTTGCGGGATGCCGGCCGGCGCGGCGAATTGCGCCTAGGGGATGAAACCAAGGCGGGGGAGGGCAGCGGTCTGGTCGTTTTGGGCATGGGAAAGTTAGGCGCCAACGAGCTCAATTATTCCTCCGATGTGGATTTGGTCGCCCTGTATGATGCCGAGGTGGCGCCCTATATCGGCAAGCGCACAGCCCAGGATTGCTACATTCGTCTGATCCAGGCGCTGGTCAAAATGCTGCAACAGCCGACCGGGGACGGCTATGTCTTGCGCACGGATCTGCGTCTGCGTCCCGACCCCGGCGTCACGCCGGTTGTGGTCTCCACCCACGCGGCGGAACAATATTATGAAAGCATGGGGCAAAACTGGGAACGGGCCGCGATGATCAAGGCGCGCCCCGTGGCCGGTGATTTGGCCGCGGGCGCCGCCTTTCTGGAAACGCTCCAACCCTTCATCTGGCGCCGCAACCTGGACTATGCGGCGATCGCGGATATCCATTCCATCATGCGGAAGATCCATAACCATGCTGGTGACGGCAAAAGCGCCGCCATGACCGTTGAAGGTTATAACGTCAAACTAGGCCGTGGCGGCATCCGCGATATTGAATTCTTTGCCCAGACCCAACAACTGATCGCCGGTGGGCGGGAACCAAAGTTGCGCGCGTCGGCGACGTGCGATGCCCTGGACGCCTTGACCCAGGGCGGCTGGATCGACGCCGCCGTGGTCGAGGAATTGACCCTTGCCTATGAATATCTGCGCCGGTTGGAGCATCGTTTGCAGATGGTTGGCGACGAACAAACCCAAACCATGCCGCGCGCGGCCAACGGCGTGGCACATCTGGCCTGCTTCATGGGTCAAGGCGGCGGCGGGCCTGGAGCCGCCCCGTTCCGGGCCGAGCTGCTGCATCATCTGGCCCGTGTGCATTATCATCATGGCATTCTGTTTGACGCCGCGCCCGCCCTTTCGGGTGACGGTAGTCTGATCTTCTCCGGCACGGACGATGATCCTGAAACCCTGGAAAAACTGGCCGCCATGGGGTTTGACGGCGTGCAGGGCGCCGCCGACACCGTGCGGGGTTGGCATCACGGCCGCTATCGGGCGCTACGCTCGACCCGGGCCCGGGAATTGTTGACCACGTTGTTGCCGGCGTTGTTGCAAGCGATCGCCGACACGGCCAATCCAAACGCCACGTTGGGCCGCTTCGACCGGTTCCTCTCGAACCTGCCGACCGGCGTGCAATTGCTTTCGATGTTGACGGCGCGGCCGCAATTGCTGGAATTACTGGCTGAGATCATGGGCAGCGCCCCGCGCCTGGCCAACTACCTGGCGGAAAATTCCAGCGTCGTCGATGCCATGATCAGCGCGGAGTTTCTTACGGCACCGCCGTTGCTGAACGCTTTGCAGGTGGAATTCGCCGCCGCATTGAATGCCGCCGAGGATTTCGAGGACGTCCTGGATTTGACCCGACGCCGGGTCAAGGAACATAAGTTTCAAATCGGCGTTCAGATATTGGGTTCAACCATTGACGCTGACCGATCGGGTGGCGGTTATGCCGACCTGGCCCAAGCCGCCCTGGCATCCCTGCTGCCCCGGGTCAGGGATGCTTTCGCTGAAACCGAGCGGCATGGCGTTATCGAGGGCGGCGCCATGGCGGTCGTGGCCATGGGAAAATTGGGCAGCCGCGAGATGACCGGCGAATCCGATCTGGATTTGATTTTCGTCTATGACTATCCCGACGATGACAGCGTCTCCGATGGTTCCCGCCCACTATCGGCACAGCAATATTTCAGCCGGCTTTGCCAGCGGTTGATCAACGCCATGACAGTGCCCACCGCCGAGGGCAAGTTGTACGAAGTGGATATGCGCTTGCGCCCATCGGGCAACTCCGGGCCGGTGGCCACTCGATTTGACGGCTTTGGCGACTATCAGCGCGACCAGGCCTGGACCTGGGAGCATATGGCCCTAACGCGGGCGCGCGCCATTGCGGGCGATGCGGCGCTGATCGATCGGGTGCGCGGCACCATCGCAGAGGTGCTCTGCCGGCCCCGCGACCGCAAGCTGATCGCGACGGACGTGGTCGACATGCGGCAAAGGCTGATCAAGCAAGCCGGCGGCGGCAATACCGATTTATGGAATCTGAAGATGGTTCGGGGCGGCCTGCTGGATATCGAATTCATCGCCCAGTTTCTGCAATTGGCGCATGCCGCGAAAACGCCGGAGGTGCTGCATCCAAATACCTGCAAGGCCCTGTCAAACTTGGCCCGGGCGGGTTTTTTGTCACGGCGCGATGCTGACGGCCTGATCGCGGCATCCGGCCTGTATCGCGATTTGATGGCATTGTTCAGGGTGGCGGTGGTTGGTGATTTCGACCCCTTGACGGCGCCACGCGGCACGGTGAATGCCGTGCTGCGGATTGCCGAAACGGCGGATGTCACGCAATTGGAACAGCGGCTGGCAGAGACCCAGGCTGGCGTCCTCGCGGCCTTTCAAGGTATCGTCCAAGTGCAGGCGGACGCTGGTTAAGTCCGAGGGGCTTTCCTTCAGGCGCCCGCCGAGGATTCGTTGCGAAATAATGGAGCATCAAGGCCTATGGGTACCGGCGACGTGCAGGTCGAAACGCGGGATCAAGTGCTCTATGTGCTGATCGACCGACCTGCTAAACGCAATGCTTTGAGCCGTTCGGTGCTGGCGCAACTAGGCACCGTCTTTGCGGCGGCGGCGGATGACGACAGCTTATTGGCGGCGGTGTTGCGCGGCGCCGGTGAAAAAAGTTTTGCCGCCGGTGGCGACCTGGCTGATCTGGCCAGCGTGCGCAGCTTGGCCGAGGCGACCGAAATGTCGTTGCAGGCAAAAGCGGCGTTGGAGGCAATCCGGCAATTTCCGCTGCCGGTCATCGCCGCGCTGAATGGCGATGCCCTGGGCGGCGGCGCTGAATTAGCCGTCGCCTGCGACTTTCGCATTTTCGCCGCCCATGCCCGCATCGGGTTTATTCAGGGGCGTTTGAAAATCACCACGGCCTGGGGCGGCGGCCTGGATCTGGCGCAGCTGGTCGGTCCGGCCAGGGCCATGCGTTTGTTGAGCCGCAGCGAACTATTGTCTGGCGAAGACGCCATGCGGATCGGCCTGGCGGATGCCGTGACCGGCGGCGATTTAGCCAATGACGATTTAGCCAGTGACCATCTAGATCAGGCGGTGTCGGCCTTTCTAAAACCGATGTTGGCGCAAGCCCCCCACGTCATGCGTGCCTTCAAGGCGCTAAATCTGGCGCAGCGGCGCGGCGCCGGCCGGCAGGAATTGCTGGATCTGGAAACGCGGAATTTTGCCGCCGCCTGGGTGCATGACGATCACTGGGCGGCAACCGACGGCATCCTTAAAAAGGAGAAAACGTAATGAGCGATAGCGCCCATGGCGGCGGCGGTAAGGCGGACGTCGCGGCAGCGCCGGCCATGCCCTCGTCGATGACCCCGTCCGGTATTGAAATTCCCCAGGTCGCGACCGCCGACATGGTCCAAGGCGATCCCGGCAGCCCAGGCGAATATCCCTTTACCCGGGGCATTTTTCCCAACGGCTATCGGGGCCGCTTATGGACTATTCGGCAATATTCGGGCTTTGGCTCGGCTGAGGAGACCAATCAGCGCTATCGTTTTTTGTTGGACCGCGGTCAGACCGGTCTGTCCGTGGCCCTGGATCTGCCGACCCAGTGCGGCTACGACCCGATCGATGCCATGGCCCGCCCCGAGGTTGGCAAGGTCGGTGTTTCCATCGCCACCCTGGCCGATATGGAAACCTTATTCGACGGCATCGATCTCGCGGGCATCTCGACCTCGTTCACCATCAATGGCACGGCACCGATGATTTACGCGATGTATCTGGCGGCCGCCGACAAAAAAGGGGTGCCGCGGGAAAGCCTGACCGGCACCATTCAGAATGATATTTTGAAAGAATACGTGGCGCGGGGTACCTGGATCTTTCCGGTCCGGCCGTCGTTACGCCTGATCGCGGATTCGATCCTGTTTTCCAATGACGCGACGCCGCGTTTTAATCCGATTTCCATTGCCGGCGCCCACGTGCGCGATGCCGGTTCCACCGCGGTGGAGGAGATGGGCTTCACCCTGGCCAATGGTCTGGCCTATGTGGACGAAATGCTGCGTCGCGGCGGCGATGTTAACCGTTTCGCCAAGCGTCTCAGCTTTTTCTTCTACGTGCATATGGATTTCTTCGAGGAGATTTGTAAATTCCGTGCCGGGCGCCGGGTTTGGGCCAAATTGTTGCATGAACGTTATGGGGTAACGGATCCGAAAGCCCTGATGTTCCGCTTTGGCGTGGTTTGCGGCGGCTCTTCTCTGACGGCAGCCCAGCCCTATAACAATATTGTCCGGGTCGGGATCGAAAACATGGCGGCGGTGTTTGGCGGGGCACAGTCGATTTTCACCTGCGCCTATGATGAAGCCTTCCAGATCCCGACGGAATTCAGCGCCGAGACCGCTTTGCGCACGCAACAGGTGGTGGCCTATGAAAGCGGCATCTCGAAAACCGTGGATCCCCTGGGCGGCAGCTATTACGTGGAATATCTGACCGATCAGATGGACCTGGAAATTACCAAGGTGATTGCCGAGATAGAGGATTATGGCGGCGCGGAAAAGGCCATCGAAGACGGCTATCTGCAAAGCCGCATCGCCAAGCGGGCCTTGGAGCGTAAACTGCAGACCGATGCGGGTGAACGGGTGGTGGTGGGACAGAACCATTTTCGCCACGAGGATGAAGGCGCCAGTGATTTTGGCGAGGTTTTCAAACTGGACGAGGAAGCCGCTGGCCAGACGATTGAGCGTTTTAACAAGGTTCGGGCTACGCGCGACGGCGCGGCGGTAACCCAAAGCCTGCAACGGCTGTCAGATGCCGCCCTGCGGGACGATGATAATTTGATCCCCTATATGATCGATTGCGCGCATGCTCATGTCAGTATCGGCGAGATGGTCGGCGCCTTGAAAGACCACTGGGGCGAATTTCAGGAGCCTGTCGGTTTATGAGGAGGACGCCATCATGAGCTTGGCGGGTAAACGTTTTCTGATCGCCAAACCGGGCCTGGATGGCCACGACGTAGGGGCCAAGGTGATCGCTCTGGCCCTGCGTGATGCGGGGGCGGAGATTATTTATACCGGTCTGCGCAAGGCGCCTGATTTTATCGCCAAAGTGGCGGTGGAAGAGGACGTGGACGCCGTGGGTTTGTCGATCCTTTCGGGCAGCCACCTGGAACTGGTGGCTGAAACGGTACGGCAACTGCGGGCGCTGGATGGCGGCGCCATACCGCTATTCGTGGGCGGCACCATTCCCACCGATGATCAGGCCGCTTTGAAAGATGCCGGTGTACTGGGAATTTTTACCGCCGATATGAAGATCGACGACGTGGTGGCGGCTATAGACGCGGCCCTAAGTTGACAGACAATGGGAGCATTGGACCATGAGCGATTTTCTTGGTGACGATCATCGGGCCTTGCAGGATCGTTTTGGCACCCGCCGGTTGTCGCAGCGGATCGAGCAGGTTGCCGTAAATGATCGGGTCGGCAAGACGGACCAGGCCTTTATCGAAAGCCGCGATATGTTCTTTCTGGCCAGTGTCACCGCCGACGGGCAACCGACCGTTTCCTATAAAGGCGGCGAAAGGGGCTTTGTCCGGGTGCTGGACGAGCAGACCGTCGTCTTCCCCAGCTATGATGGCAATGGCATGTATTATTCCATGGGCAACATCGCCAACAACGGCAGGCTGGGCCTGTTGTTCATCGATTTCGAGACGCCCCATCGCCTGCGCCTGGAGGGTACGGCCAGCCTAAGCGACGATGACGCCCTGCTGGCCAGCTACCCCGAGGCCGAATTGCTGGTCCGCATTGCCGTGGACCGGGTTTTCGGCAACTGCCCCCGTTACGTCCATCGTTACAAGCGGATAGAGGCCTCGCCCTATGTGCCACGGGAAGGCCAGGCAACGCCACTGGCGCCATGGAAGCGCATTGACGGCATGCAGGATGTGCTACCCGCCGGGAATCAGGCAAAGGTGGCGGCGGCCGGCGGCCCCATCACCAGCGATGAATACAGGCGGAATTTTCTGAAGGGCGAAACCTAGAGCAATTTTCAATTAATTGGAGTCGCTCTCGCGACTTAAGTGATTCGGAATTGCTCTAAAAGGTTATCCGGGCGGCGGCCAATACGGGACCCACGGGGCCCTTTTGCACGATGATGGCGCAGCCATCCGGGCCGCCTGCCGACAGCTCGGCCCGGCTCAAATCCAGCTGCATGGCCTGGCCGTGCCATTGGCCCAGGGAGCGTACGTCCCGCGCGACATTAAAATAGCTTAACTTGTTGCCGGCGTTTTCGCCCTTTTCGATAGGCACGTCGCGGCGCTGCTCGTAGCGCACCAGCCATACGGTGGCATCGATGGGCTTATTCCGGGAGGCGGCCAGGGCGACCAGAATACGGCCGTTCTTATGTTCTATCCGCAACGCCGGCGCGGCGTCGCCCTCGGTGTCCCGGCGGTGGTGTTCCGCTTCGATCGCCACCTCCACCGCCGATGCATCGGAGCCCACCTCGTGCCGCCGGCCGCCGATAACCATTTGCGGCGTATAGACGGAGCGGCTGTGGAACGAGGCGGCATAGCGGCGTTGCCGTTCCGTATGCGCGGCCTGGGCCAGGGTATCCTTCCAGCCCAGATAGTCCCAATAATCCACGTTGAACGTCAGGGCGACAATATCATCCCGTGCCGCCAGCCGGCCCAGTAACAGATCCGCCGGCGGACAGGAATTACAGCCCTGGGAGGTGTATAGTTCCACCACCACCGGCGATTTTCCCGGACCAGCCAAGCCTTGCGGCATGGCCAAAAACAGGCCCAGAAGCACCAATGCCAGCTGGCCCAGAAGCAGGCCCAGAAGCTGGCTGGGCAGCAGGTTCGGTAAAATTTTCCAAATCGGGTATTTCATACCCTGGAACCTAGTGATCGGGGCCATCACCGGAAAATCAATTGTCGGTGAGCGGCCATCCCGTAGCACCAAGGTGCCGGGATGGCCGCCGGTTGAGGTTCAGGCCGCGTCGTTCATCAGGTTGCGCAGGACGTAGGGCAGAATGCCGCCGTGGCGGTAGTATTCCACCTCGTCCAATGTATCGATACGGCACAACACCGCGATCTCGCGGCTGCTGCCATCGGCGTAGTTAATGCTGCAGGCCACATCCATGAGCGGCGTAATTCCATCCGCGATGCCCGTAATATCGAAGGTTTCCGTGCCCACCATATTCAAGCTCTCGCGGCTGTCGCCGTCCTTGAACTGCAACGGCAGCACGCCCATGCCAACCAGGTTGGAACGATGGATGCGTTCGAAGCTTTCCACGATCACTGCCCTGACGCCCAGTAATTGGGTGCCCTTGGCGGCCCAGTCACGGGAAGATCCGGTGCCGTATTCCTTGCCCGCCACAATCACCAGGGGCACGCCCTCGGCCTGATAGCGCATGGCGGCCGCATAAATGGGCATCGCCTCGCCACTGGGCTGATGGCGGGTGACGCCGCCCTCGGTGCCCGGCGCCATTTCGTTACGGATACGGGTGTTGGCAAAGGTGCCGCGCATCATGATTTCATGGTTGCCCCGGCGAGAGCCGTAGGAGTTGAACTCCCGCGCCGGCACTTGCCGCTCGTTCAAATAGGCCGCCGCGGGGCTGTCCTGGGCGATGGAGCCGGCGGGGGAGATATGATCGGTGGTCACCGAGTCCCCCAAAATAGCCAGCTCGCGCGCGCCGGCCAGGTCTGAAAAGCCGCCCGCCTCGGCCGCCATACCCTCGAAATAGGGGGGATGTTGGACGTAGGTAGAGACCGCGTCCCAGTCGTAGGTCAGGCTATCCTTGGCCTTGACCGCCTGCCATTCTTTTGGGCCGGTGAAGACGTCGCTGTAACGGTCGCTAAACATCGCTGGCGTCAGGGCTCTGGCCACGGTATCGGCCACTTCCTGTTGGCTGGGCCAGATATCGGCCAGATAGACCGGTTCGCCGTCGCTGCCCTTGCCCAGGGGTTCGGTGGTCAGATCCCGGTTCAGGCTGCCGGCCAGGGCGTAGGCCACGACCAGGGGCGGCGAGGCCAGATAGTTGGCCCGGACATGGGGGCTGATCCGGCCTTCGAAGTTGCGGTTGCCCGACAGCACCGCACAGGCGACCAGATCGCCCTCGGTGATGGCGTTGGCGATGGGCTCGTCCAGGGGACCTGAATTGCCAATGCAGGTGGTGCAGCCAAAACCGACGATATTGAAACCCAGGGCGTCCAGGGGCTCCTGCAGACCGGCGGCGGCGAGATAATCAGCCACCACCTGGCTGCCCGGCGCTAATGAGGTTTTAACCCAGGGTTTGGAGCGCAGCCCCTTGGCGTGGGCTTTCTGTGCCAGCAGTCCGGCGGCGACCAGGACCGATGGGTTGGAGGTGTTGGTGCAAGAGGTAATGGCCGCGATCACCACGTCACCGCTGCGCAGATCATGCTTGGCGCCGGCCACGGGTATAGCCTTTTTTGTATCGGCACCCGCCATCAAGGCCGGTAATTCCTTGGTGAAGGCAGCCTTGGCGTTGTCCAGGGGCACACGGTCTTTGGGTTGTTTCGGGCCCGAAATGCAGGGCACTACGCTGCTCAGATCCAGTTCAACGGTATCGGTGAAGACCGGATCGGGGCTGCTGCTGTCGCGCCACATGCCTTGTGCCTTGGCATAGGCCTCGACCAGTTTGACCCGCGACGGATCCCGGCTGGTGAATTCCAGATAGCGCAGGGTCTCTTGGTCGACGGGGAAGAAACCGCAGGTGGCGCCATATTCGGGCGCCATATTGGCGATGGTGGCGCGGTCGGTCAGGGGCAGGTTGTCCAGGCCGGGACCATAGAATTCGACGAACTTGCCCACCACGCCCTGGGCGCGGAGCATTTGCGTCACCGTCAGCACCAGATCCGTGGCCGTGGTCCCCGCCGGCAATTTGCCGGTCAATTTCATGCCGACCACTTCGGGCAGCAGCATGGATATAGGTTGTCCCAGCATGGCCGCCTCGGCCTCGATACCGCCGACGCCCCAGCCCAGGACCGCCAGGCCGTTGACCATGGTGGTATGGCTGTCGGTACCCACCAGGGTATCGGGATAGGCGATCATCTTGCCGCCATTTTCCGAACTCCAGACCACTTGCGCCAGATATTCGACGTTGACCTGGTGGCAGATGCCGGTCCCGGGCGGCACCACCCGGAAATTGTTAAAGGCGCTCTGGCCCCAGCGCAGGAAGGCATAGCGTTCGCCATTCCGCTCGAACTCCAACTCGATATTCTTGGCCAGGGAATCCGCCGTACCCGCGTGATCCACCATGACCGAGTGATCGATCACCAGATCCACGGGCGTGAGCGGATTGATCTTTTTCGGATCGCCGCCCATGGCGACCACGGCTTCACGCATGGCGGCCAGATCCACCACTGCCGGCACCCCGGTGAAATCCTGCATCAGAACCCGGGCCGGACGATAGGCGATTTCCTGATCGGAGCGGCAATCCTGCAACCAGGCCGCCACCGCCTTGATGTCATCGGTGGTTACGCTGCGGCCGTCTTCGTGGCGCAGCAGGTTTTCCAGCAATACTTTCAGGGAATAGGGCAGGCGGGATAGATCGCCCAGGCCGCCTTCCGAGGCGGCGGGGAGCGAATAATAGTCATAGTCGGCGCCATCAACGGAAAGGGTGCGGCGGGTTTTCAGGGTATCGTTGCCAACGGAAGTCATGGGCGGTCTCCTCAATATGAAAGTCGGAACTGCGGCGTCGCGGGGCGGCGCGCGGCGCGGTGTGCCGGCGGCGCGACCTGCCCCAGGCCGCAATTAATGTTACCAGCCGCTTCATAGCGCCTTTTGTCACAAAAAGCACCTACCAGAATTATCAACAGAGCAATCCTCTCTGGCGCAAGCCAGGCATCCGAAATAGGCTACGCCGGGAAGCTCGGCTGACAACATTACGGGGAAAATTAGTTCATGGATCTGGAACTAGGTGGAAAAACCGTCCTGATTACCGGTGGCTCCAAGGGGATTGGCCTGGCCGCCGCCAAGGGATTCGCGGCGGAGGGCTGCAATTTGCACCTGACCTCGCGCACGGCGGATGATTTGCGCGCCGCCAAGGGCATTATCGAACAGGCCCATGGCGTGGCGGTGTCGGTGCATCCCATGGATCTGTCGCTGCGTGGCACCGCCGCCGCGCTGGCGGCGGCGGTGGGCGAAATTGATATTCTGGTCAACAATGCCGGTGCCATCCCCGGCGGCGATATCGCCGCCATCGACGAGGCGCGCTGGCGCGAGGCCTGGGATTTGAAGGTATTCGGTTATATCAATATGACCCGCCATTTTCTGGGCGCCATGACCGCGCGTGGCAACGGTGTGATTGTCAACGTGGTTGGCCTGGCCGGCGAGAAGCCCGATGCCAATTATGTCGCCGGTTCCGCCGGCAACGCTTCATTGATGGCGTTTACCCGCGCCATTGGCTCAACGTCGCTGGACAAGGGTGTGCGGGTGCTGGCGGTTAATCCTGGCCCGGTAGAGACAGACCGTATTACGACCCTGTTGCGGACTCGCGCGGAAACTGAGTTTGGCGACCCCGAACGTTGGCGCGAATTAACCGCGAAATGGCCCATGGGCCGGGCCGCAAAGGCCGAGGAATGCGCCGATCTAGTGGTCTTCGCGGCCTCGGCGCGGGCCAGCTATATCTCCGGTGTGGTTCTGACCATCGATGGCGGTATCGGCGCCCGCGCATGAGCCCTTGGGCATAGGTGGTTGAAAGTTAAGAACAAGGGGCGCTTGACGGAACCGCCGTCAAGCGCTTTAATCTATCCGGCGTTATGCATAGTTGAACCCGATAAGCTGGAAAACCAGCGCGCGGTTTGGCGTACTTTGATGCTAATTGCAGGTGCACTCAGGTGCGATCCGCGATGGTGCGAAGTGAACGGCAGGGCGCGTTGTACAGGGGTCGGCGGTTTGGGTTTCCCAATATGCAGAATGAAAATTTGCCTCGATTAAGAGGCTCGGCGGGCGCGGATATTCGTGCCCGGACGGTTCAACCTAGCCGGTCGTCCGGATGGGGTGGGCATGCTCTTATAGAGATGGCCTCTGTCGAGATGGCCTCTGTGGAGAAAAGGGTGGCGGTGGCATGAGTGATACGGCTGGCTCCGGCGGCAGTGTGAAACTGAAGATTCGAGGCGCGGCCAAAAACTTTGGCGGCGTGCGTGCGGTGGCGAATGTCACCGCGGATATCCAAGAGGGCGAGGTTTTTGCCATCATTGGCCCAAACGGCGCCGGCAAGACAACCATGCTGAACATGATTTCGGGTTTTTATCATCCCGATGAAGGCAACATCCTTTTTGAAGACCATGATATCAGCAATGTGGGGCCGTCTAAAATCGCCGCCTTGGGGATCGCCCGCACCTTTCAGAATATTGCCCTGTTCCGCGGCATGACCGTGTTGGAAAATATGATGCTGGGGCGTCATGTGCTGATGAAGACCGGCGTTCTGGCCTCGTTTGTCTATTGGGGTCCCGCGCAACGTGAAGAGGTGAGGCACCGGGAACGGGTGGAGGAAATCATCGACTTTCTGAACCTGACCGATCTGCGCAAGGCGCCCGCGGGTGCGCTGGCTTATGGCCTGCAAAAGCGGGTCGAACTGGGCCGCGCGCTGGCAGCCGAACCGCGCCTGCTGCTGCTGGACGAGCCGATGGCCGGCATGAACCAGGAAGAAAAAGAAGACATGGTCCGCTATGTCCTGGACGTGAATCAGGAATGGGGCACCACCATTGCCTTGATCGAACACGACATGGGCGTGGTGATGGATATTTCGGATCATGTGATGGTGATGGATATGGGCGAAAAAATTTCCCAGGGCACGCCGGACGAAGTGCGCGCCGATCCGAAGGTGATCGAGGCGTACCTGGGCAGCACTGATCACAAGGAGGTTGCTTGAGGCAATGGCGGAGCTAGCAACATTACCGGAATATATGCTCAGAAATGCTCAACAGATGGCCGATCAGCCGGCCATGCGGTTAAAAGAATTGGGTATCTGGAAGACCTACAATTGGGCCCAATATACTGATCAAGTGCGTGACCTTGCATTAGGCTTGGCATCGTTGGGTTTCGCGCGCGAGGATAAACTGGCCATTATCGGCACCAACCTGCCCCGGTTGTATTGGGCGCAGGTGGCGGCCCAATGCATGGGTGGCGTGCCGGTGCCGGTCTATCAGGATGCGATCGCCAAGGAACTGGCATTTGTATTGCGCCATTCAGAAGCCAAGGCGATCGTGGCCGAAAATCAGGAGCAGGTGGACAAGATCCTGTCGATCAGGGACCAATTGCCGGATCTGAAATGGCTGATTTATTGCGACGAACGCGGCATGACGGGCTACGACGAGGATATCCTGAAATCCTATACGGAAGTACAGGCCGTCGGAAAATCGTTCGATAGCGCCAACGCCGGCTATTTTGATGCCGAGGTGGCTAAAGCCAAGGCCAGTGACGTGGCCCTGATATGCTATACTTCCGGCACCACGGGCGATCCAAAAGGCGTGATGTTGACCCATGACAATCTGTTGTCTTGCGGTCGGATCTTCGTTGCCAACGAAGATGTGCGCGCCAGCGACAATTTTCTCGCTTATCTGCCCATGGCTTGGGTTGGCGACACGGTCTACGGCTTGGTCATTAGCCTGCTGGTGGGGGCAACCAATAATTGCCCGGAACGACCATCGACGGTGATGCGGGATCTGCGGGAATTGGGGCCCACCGGTATCATCGCGCCGCCGGCAATTTGGGATGGCATGCTTTCCAACCTGCAATTAAAGGGGGCCAGTTCATCGCCCCTGAAGCGCAAAGTCTACGCCTATTTCAGTGGCGTCGCGCAGCGTATCGAAAATTTGAAGTTTGACGGTAAAGGCATTCCTCTGGGCCTAGCCCTGAGGGGAAAACTGGGCGAATTCCTGGTCTATGGCCCTATTCGCGATCAGCTTGGCTTGCGCCGGGCGCGCTGGTGCCTGACCGGCGGTGCACCCATGGGGCCGGATACTTTCCGCTTCTTCCGCGGCTTTGGCATTAACCTGAAACAAGTTTATGGCATGACCGAGGTGGCGGGGCTGGTCAGCCTGCAGCCTAACGATCAGGCCAGTCCCGACACGGTCGGGGCGCCCTGTGCCGGTATCGAAGTGCGCATCGCGGAAGATGGTGAAGTTCAGGTCAAGAGCGATGGCGTTTTTGCGGGTTATTTCCGTGAGGAGGAAAAAACCGCCGAGGCGATGTCGGAAGACGGCTGGTTCCGTACCGGGGATGCCGGCCTGTTGAATGGACAGGGCCATCTGGTGATCATCGACCGGGCCAAGGATGTGGGCAAATTAGGCGATGGCACGCCGTTTGCGCCGCAATTCGTTGAATTGAAGTTGAAATTCAGCCCCTTCATCGATGAAGCGGTGTCGTTTGGCGATGGCCATCCCTTTATCTCCGCCATGGTGGCCATTGATTTTGAAACAGTGGGCAAATGGGCCGAGGGGCAGGGTATGCCCTACACCAATTACATGGATTTAAGCCAAAAGCCGGAAATCGTGGCGTTGATCAGCGACGAGATCCGAAAAATCAATCAGGGTCTGCCGGAGGTTTCGCGCATCAAACGGTTCCTGTTGTTGAGCAAGGACCTGGATGCCGATGATAACGAGATTACCCGTACCCGCAAATTGCGGCGCGGCCTTATCGCGGAAAAATATGCCCCGGTGATCAAGGCGTTTTACAGTGGCGAGAAGGAAGTGGAGTTGCGCCTGGCTGTTACCTTCGAGGATGGCAACGAATCCTTCGTTGACGCCCGCATGACGATCCAGGACGCGGCTTAGGGAGATCTGGCATGGAGTTGCAGTTTTTTATTGAATTGGTGACGAACGGCGTTTTGACCGGGCTCATGTACGCCCTCGTCGCCGTGGGTTTTGTGCTGATTTATAAGTCCACTGACGCCATTAATTTCGCCCAGGGCGAATTTTGCATGTTCGCGGCCATTATCGTTGCCGGCTTTATGAACCTGTATGGCTTCCCGTTGTGGGCCGCCATCGCTGTCGGCTTGTTGTTCATGCTGGTGTTCAACTGGGGCCTGGAACGCGTCGTGCTGCGCCCGATGATCGGCCGCCCGGTTGTGGCCATCATTATGGCGACCATCGGCCTGGCGTTGATTTTCCGCGGGCTGGGGCCTTTGGTGTTCGGTGCGGAGACACAGCCCATCCCCTTACCAATTCCCGACCAGCCGATCATTTGGGGCCCCTTTTTCGTCAGCCCGATCGACCTTTTGGGTGGCAGCATCTCCATCGCCTTCATGGCGGTGTTTGGTTGGTTCTTTATGAAAAGCCGCAAGGGCGTCGCCATGCGGGCGGTTGCTGACAGCCATCAGGTTTCCATGGCTATGGGCATCAATGTAGAGCGCTATTTTGTTCTTGCCTGGATGCTGGCCGGCTTCGTCGCACTTTTAGGCGGCCTGGTCTGGGGCAGCGCCATTGGCGTGGATACGCAATTGGCACAGTTGGGCCTCAAGGTCTTTCCAGTGGTCATTCTGGGCGGCCTGGATTCGATTGTCGGCGTCATCGTTGGCGGCATTATCGTCGGCGTGATCGAGGCTCTTTCAGCCGGATATGTCGATCCGTACGTGGGCGGCGGCACCAAGGACTTCACGCCATATGTGTTGATGATTATCGTGCTGATGATCAGACCGTATGGAATCTTCGGCAAGCCAACCATCGAACGAATTTGAGCGTCGGGGAAATTTGAGTCATGTTTCATCGCGAGAGCGGCTATTTCAAGACCAGCTACAAGGCCGATATGGCATTGTACCCGCTGCCAATCGGCAAAGTGGCCGCCACGGGCTTCGTCCTTTTATTCCTCGTTGTGGCGCCCATGGTCCTGGACGAGTATTATCTTTCAATCATCAATATCGCGGCGATCGCGGTGGTTGGCGCGCTGGGCCTGAATATTCTGCTGGGCTATACCGGGCAGATATCTATTGGCCATGCTGCCTTTATGTCGGTTGGCGCCTATACGGCGGCCAACTTTGCGGTGCATTTCGACATGCCGTTCTGGATAACGCTGCCGGCCGGTGGCCTGATGGCGGCGGCAATTGGTACGCTCGTCGGCTTGCCGTCGCTGCGGGTCAAGGGCCTGTATCTGGCCATCGCCACCCTGGCGGCGCAGTTTATAATTGAATGGGTGCTGAACCACACGCCGGTGATCTCCGGCGGCATACAAGCCTCGATCGAGATGCCGCGGCCGGTATTCTTCGGAACAGTCTTGAACACCCAGTCAGAGCTGTATTTCTTCATTCTGCCGGTCACGATCCTGGCAATCATCGCGACATTGAATTTGGTGCGCAGCCGCATCGGCCGCGCCTTTGTCGCCATACGCGACCAGGATATCGCGGCCGAAATTATCGGCATCAATGTTTATCGTTACAAGCTTCTGGCCTTTGCCATTTCCTCCTTCTACGCCGGCGTTACCGGCGTGTTGTACACCTACTATTTTGGCATCGCCAATTACGAAGCCTTTCAGTTGCCGATTTCCATCGATTACCTGGCCATGTGCATTATCGGCGGCCTGGGCTCGGTCCTGGGTTCGATCTTCGGCGCCGTCTTCATCACACTGTTACCCATCGTCATCCGCGTCTTCATGGAAACCGTGGGTGTCTTCTTCGTTGACGGTGTCTACTTGGCGCAAGTCATCGCGCAGATGCGCCTGATCCTGTTCGGCGGCTTGATCATATTTTTCCTGGTGGTGGAGCCGGATGGTTTGAACAAGCTGTGGCAGAATATCCGGAATTATTTCCGGGTTTGGCCCTTTTCCTATTAAGGACGGGGGGAAAGGCCGCCGTGCAATAGCACGACGGTATCTAACAAGGGAGAACAAGGCATGAGACACGTAAGAATAGGTCTGATGGCAGCGACCGTGTTAGCGGCCGCCGCGTTTCAGGCCGGAACCGCAATGGCCGGCGAGATTGTCGTCGGCATACAGTGCGACAGGACGGGTCCGACACAAACCGTCGGCACCTTCCTCTGTCCTGGCTACCATGACTACGTCAAGCTGGTGAACAGCCGGGGTGGCATTATGGGCAACAAGGTACGGGTCATGGAAATCGACCATGAATACAAAGTACCGCCCGGGATGGAAGCTTATCAGCGCTTCAAGAAAGAGGGCGCTGTGATCGTGGGGATCTACGGCACGCCACATACCCAGGCTCTGACGCCGTTGCTGCACGAGGACAAGATCCCCGGCACCAGCCCCGGTTTCGGTTCGGCCGCCGCGGCTAACGGCGAGAAATATCCCTATCTGTTCCCCATCGCGGCCACCTATTGGTCACAGGCCGCGGTTGGTGTCAAATTCGCCAAAGAACAACTCGGCGGCGTCTTAAAAGGCAAAAAAATCGCCTATATCTATTACGACAACCCGGCCGGGCGCGAGCCTTTGCCCATCCTGCACAAGTTGCGGGACATGGAAGGCTTTGAACTCAAGGAATTTGCCATTCCACCACCCGGCGTCGAAATGAAGGTCCAGGTACAGGACATCGCGCGCCGTTATCGGGCCGATTTTGTGCTTAATCACACCTTCGGCAAGGCCCCGTCGGTTTCGATCAACGAATTTACCCGTCAGGGCTATCCGTTGAAAAAGATGATTGGCTTTGTTTGGGCTGCCGGCGAATCCAACATCATGGGCGCGGGCGGCTGGTCGAAAGCGCAGGGCTTCTACGTCATGCAGTTCGCCGGTGCCGGTTCTAAATACAAGGTGCTGGATGACATCAAGGCTCTCTATAAGTCCGAGGGCAAGAGCGCGCCGAAAGAGATGGCTTCGACCGTGTACTATAACCGTGGCCTGATGGCCGCGGCCGTGCACCTGAAGGGGATCGAGAACGCTGTTAAAGCCAAGGGCGGCAGCAGCAAGATCACCGGCGAGGACGTCAAAAACGGCTTGGAGCAAGTCAAGGACTTCAGCCTGGGCGGTATTCTGCCTCCGATGACCCTCACCACGAAGGATCACGAAGGCGGTGGCTGGGTTCGGGTCTTCCAGGTTCAGGGCGACGGTTTCGTCCCGGTCTCCGACTGGCAGCACGGCTATCGTGAGACGGTCATGGAGATGGTCACAAAAGGCCACTAGACGAAGTTAACTAAACTTACGGCTGGCCCGGTGCGCCGGGCCAGCCACCCTTTTTCTTAGTAAATAATTTTGTTCATATCGGGGAGTGGTCGTGCTCAATCTCAACAACGTCGAAGTCATATATGATGGCGTCATTCTGGTTTTGAGAGGCATTTCAATTGAAGTGCACGATGGCACCATTACCACCGTTCTGGGTGCCAATGGCGCCGGCAAATCCACCACTTTGAAGGCGATCTCGGGCCAGCTGCGGGTCGAACGCGGCGAGGTCACACGCGGCTCGATCGAATTCGACGGTCAGCGTATCGATGGGCTACAGGCCTATGAAGCGGTCAAAATGGGCATCGTGCAGGTGTTCGAGGGGCGGCGGGTGTTCGAGCATCTGACGGGGGAAGAAAACTTAATCGCAGGCGGCCACACCGTGTCGAATGCGGTGATGCGGCGGAACATGGAATTGGTTTACGAATATTTCCCCCGCGTCTATGAACGCCGCGATGTTCAGGCCGGTTACCTGTCGGGCGGTGAACAGCAGATGCTGGCTATTGGCCGGGCCCTGATGTCGGACCCCAAGATGGTCATGCTTGATGAACCATCCCTGGGTTTGGCGCCGATGATCATCGAGGAAATCTTTGGCATCATCACAAAGCTCAACCAACAGGAACAAACCACATTTCTGATAGTGGAGCAGAACGCCACTTTGGCCCTGGATATCGCCGAATACGGCTATGTCATGGAAAACGGCGCCATCGTGCTGGAGGGCAAGGCGGATGCTTTGCGCGAAAATGCCGATATCAAGGAATTCTATCTGGGCATTTCCAGCGGCGAAAAGAAAAGCTTCCGCGACGTAAAGACCTACCGCCGGCGTAAACGCTGGCTGGGCTGATCCGCGCGGGTATTGCCTCGGACGGGCCATTCTAGAGCAATTCCGAATTAAAGAAATCGCGAAGCGATTCTAAGTGATTGGAGAAATTGCTCTATCTTGATAGTGGGTACTAGCCATGAGCAGCGCTGACGAATTCTACGACGATCTGGAAACCCGCGATCCGCAACAGCGCGAAGACGACTTGATGGCCGCATTGTCGGCCCAAATCGCCTATGCCAAAGCCAATGCGCCCCATTATGCCGAGGCCTTCGCCGATTTGGACCCGGCTGAAATTAACAGCCGCGCGGCCCTGGCCGCCATGCCGACGACGCGCAAGTCCGACCTGGCCGCGCTGCAAAAAAAGCACCCGCCCCTGGGCGGCATCAACACGGTTCCATTGTCGGAACTGTCCCATATTTTTGCCTCGCCCGGCGGTTTGTACGAACCGGACGCGGACCGCAAGGACTACTGGCGCTATGCCCGGGCCCTATGGGCCGCGGGCGTCCGGCCGGGCAATATCGTCCACAACACGTTCTCTTATCACCTGACGCCGGCGGCCATGCTGGTGGAAAGCGGCTGCCGGGCCATTGGCTGTCCGGTGGTGCCGGGCGGGGTTGGCAACACGGAAATTCAGATCCAATTGATGGCCGACCTGAAGCCGGACTTCTTTATCGGTACGCCGTCGTTTCTGCGCATCATCTTGACCAAGGCTAAAGAGCTTGGCCATGATCTGTCCAACCTGAAAAACGGTCTGGTCGGGGCGGAGGCGCTGCCACCCAGCCTGCGGCAGGAGCTGTCCGATCTGGGGGTTTCCGTGTTGCAGGGCTATGGCACCGCCGATTTGGGATCGGTGGCGTATGAATCCAAGGCCATCGACGGCATGATCATTGATGAAGGGGTGATCGTCGAAATCGTCGAACCCCAGGGCACCAAGCCCGTGGCTGCGGGCGAGGTCGGCGAGGTGGTGGTGACCTCACTGAACCCGACCTATCCCTTGGTTCGTTTCGCCACCGGCGATTTGTCCGCGCTGTTGCCGGGCATCAGCCCCTGCGGGCGCACCAATATGCGTATTCGCGGTTGGATGGGCCGGGCCGATCAATCAACCAAATTCAAAGGCATGTTCGTGCATCCCTCGGCCATCATGCAGATTGCCGGCCGCCATCCCGAAATCACCAAGGCGCGCATGGTCATCACCTCGCAAAACAACAACGATGCCATGACATTGAAATTTGCCGCGCCCGGCGCCGACCCGTCTTTGCGGGAGGCGGTGGAGGCCTCCATCCAGACCGTGTTGAAACTGCGCGGCGGGGCCGAATTGGTGGCGGCGGAAAGCTTGCCCGACGATGGCCTGGTCATCGAGGACGCGCGCAGCTACGAATAATCTGAATGACGGAGATGGCAATGGACGATTTCGTGGTGGCGCGTGTCGTCCATGTGCTGGGCGTGGTGCTGTGGATCGGTGGCGTTGCCTTTGTCACCCTGGTGCTGTTGCCTGGGTTGAAGCGGGTCCAGCCGCCCAGCGAACGCGTCGCCATGTTCGAACGTCTGGAGGGTGGCTTTGCCTGGCAGGCCCGTTTGACCACCCTGCTGACCGGCGCCTCGGGCTTTTATATGTTGTATGTCCTGGATGCCTGGGAGCGGTTTGCCGACCCTGGCTATTGGTGGCTGCACGCGATGTCGGCGCTGTGGCTGATTTTTACGCTTATGCTGTTTGTTCTGGAGCCATTGGTCCTGCACAAATGGTTCCAAAGCCGGGCGGCCAGCCAGCCGGAGAGCACCCTGGCCTTGATCCAGCGGCTGCATTGGATATTGCTGACGGCCAGCCTGGTCACCGTGGCAGGCGCCGTCGCCGGGGTGCATGGCGGCTGATACCACCCGGCGCTGATAGGGACCTACTGAGATCATCTCCGCGTGCCCTCGGTCAGGAGTGACGCCGCCAGCGATGTGGTGCATCGTCAAGACTTCAGGACGCATCCGAGGACGCGCGGAGGCGACCGAAACGGCGCCTTGGGCCAGCTTTCGGATGCGTCGCGCGCCCCTAACGATGCACCACATCGCGTCGGTGCACGCTCCTACCCGAAAACCGGCCCAAGCCGTCTCAGTAGGTTCCTATCAGCGCCGGGTGGTATGAGGGGCACGCCGAATGCCGTTGGTCATCGTGGAACAACCCACCCAACGCTGGCGCGTCAAGATGGTTCAATGATAATAATTACCGGATATGCCCCGCGTACCGCCTACTCAGCAAGCCTGTCTAGACGCGCCGGTTAATCCGGCGGCTGGCCATTATCGTTGGCTGTTATTGTTCGGCGTCTGGATTTTGTACTTCGCCTTTGGCCTGACATTGGTGGCCATGGCGCCGCTGATCGGCGCAATTCGGGCCGATCTAAACCTCAGTGACGGCGCCATGGGCCTGGTATTGGGTGCGTGGCCCCTGGTCTACATTGCCTCGGCCATGCCCTGCGGCGCTTTTCTGGATCGTGCGGGACCGCGGCGGGCTTTGTTCGCGGCGGCGGTGATCATCGCGTTGTCGGCGGCGGCACGCGGCTTGGCCAACGATCAGCTATCCCTGTTCCTGGCGGTGGCCCTATTCGGCATCGGCGGTCCGCTGATATCCATCGGCGCGCCCAAGCTGGTCAGTCTGTCCTTTGAAGGCGCCGATCGCGGCATGGCCATGGGCATCTACATTACCGGTCCGGCCCTGGGCGGGATCTGTGCCCTGGCCCTGACCAATAGTGTCGTCATGCCCCTGCTGGATCAGAACTGGCGCCACGTCATGTTCCTTTACGCAGGGATCAGCCTGTTCATTGGTCTAGTCTGGCTGGCCATCAATCGCCATCCCCAGGCCAAGACCCTGGAACGGCTGGCGATTGCAGACCGGGGCCAAGGCCAATTGAAGGTGTTCGCAAGCCTGCTGCGCCTGCCCAGCGTCCGGGCCATTTTGGTGATGGCCGTCGGAGCGTTCTTCTTCAATCACGGCCTGAACAACTGGCTGCCGGAAATTCTGCGCCGTGGCGGCATGACGGCGGTCCAGGCCGGATATTGGGCCGCAGTTCCCACGATCGTCGGCATTCTGGGGTCGTTGTTAATCCCGCGTCTGGCGATCCCGGCCCGGCGCCAGAAAATCCTGTTCGTCCTGATTGCGGCGGCCGGCTTGTCAACCTTGCTGCTGCAAAGCGCCGGCAACGCCCTGCCACTGACCATTGGTTTGATCCTGCAAGGTCTGTCACGAAGTTCATTGATGACGGTTCTGATGCTGTTGCTGGTGGAAACTCCCGGCGTTGGCAGCCGTTATGCCGGGGCGGCGGGTGGATTGTTTTTCTCGGCGGCGGAAGTCGGCGGCGTTCTGGGCCCATTGACCCTGGGCGCATTATCGGACCTGACGGGCGGATTTTCCGCCGGGTTGTACCTGCTGACCGGTATTTGTTGTCTGCTGCTGCTGCTTTTGGTGCGATTGAGGCGTCATCATCCATAGACGGGCCGGCTCCAACGGGTGACAATGGCGCCTCGTACAAAACTGAAAAGGTGAGGAGAAGACATGGCGCGCATTGATCAGTTGGACCCCGAACTTGGGGCCTCCCTCAGGGAGAAATATGCCATCGTCGGCGTGGGCGAGACCGAATATGTCCGTGGCTCGGGAACGACCACGCGGGCCATGGCCACGCGGGCCGTGCGCAATGCCATGGAGGATGCCGGCCTGAAACCGGGCGAAGTGGACGGCATGATGTCCTATTCGGCAATGGATTCGACCCTCTCCACTTTCGTCTCCGCCGATTTGGGCATACGCCTGAATTTTTACATGGATGTCCTGGGCGGCGGTTCCAGCACCGAAGCCATGGTCGGCATCGCCATGGGCGTGATCGAGGCGGGCATGTGCGAAACCGTGGTGATCTTCCGTTCCATGAACGGCCATAGCCAGACCAGGGTGGGGGGCACCGGCGCCCGTGCCGTGGCGCCCGTGGTTGGCGAATTTTTGCATCAACGCAGCTATGGCTGGCAAAGCCCGGGGCAATTGTTCGCGCCTAGCTTCATGCGCCACATGCACGATTACGGCACCAAGCCGGAACAGGTTGCCATGGTGAAGGTGGCCCATTCCCACCATGCCTCCAACAATCCCAAGGCGTTATACAACAACCGGGTCACCGTGGATGACGTGCTGGGCAGCCGGATGATTTGCAAGCCTCTGCATCTGCTGGACTGCTGTGTCGAGACCGATAACGCCACGGCGATTATCGTGACCTCGGCCGCGCGGGCCAAGGATTGCCGGCAGATACCGGCCCTGATCCGTGGTGTGGTGGGCCGGGTGTCAAAGCCGCGCGCCGATCTGCATTACGAGGCCGGCCCGATCTCCACCGTCGCCGGGCATTACGCCGCCCCGCGCCTGTGGCGCAACGCCGGCGTTGGCCCCGAAGACATCGACGTCACCGGCTCCTACGACGCCTTTACCTTCACCACCATGATGCAGTTGGAGGACTATGGCTTTTGCAAGAAGGGCGAAGGTGGGGACTATGTCTCGGACGGCACCACCTTCCTGGGTGGCCGACGGCCCAACAATACCTCCGGCGGCCATCTCTGCGAGGGCTATACCCATGGCGTGGCAATGGTGGTGGAAAACGTTCGCCAATTGCGGCACGAGGCCGACGATTCCTGTCCTATCGGCCCGAACGGTAAACGCCAGCATACCTATGACCACAGCGAAGGCGGTTGCCGCCAGGTCAAGGGTGTCGAGGTTAGCGCCAATCTGGGTTGGGCCACGCCGGGTACGGGTTCGGCCATGGTCATGCGCCGCGGCGCCTAAAGCACATTAAGACAGAGCAATTGAACCAATCACTTAGACCGCGTTAGCTGTCCTAAGTGATTGAAAATTGCTCTGAATAAGAGGAGATAAAAAAATGACGGAAACCATCGTTGCTGATTACCTGGGCATGACCTTGCAGGTTGATAGCCTGGATAACGAGAACCAGGCCTATTTCGGCCATTGCGCCCGGCACGAATTTCATCTGCAAAAGTGTGATGATTGCGGTCTGATACGCTATCCGGTGGGCACCGGCTGTGCCTGGTGCGCCAGTGGAAATTTCACCTGGACCCCGGTGGAGGGCAAGGGGGAGGTGCACAGCTATACCGAGGTGGTGCACGCCATCCAGCCGGCTTTCAAGCCATACGTGCCTTACCTGATGCTGGTGGTGGATCTCGATACCCAGAAAGGCGCGCCAACCGAACATGAAGCCTTGCGCGTGTTGGGCAATCTGGTCACCCCGGACGGCGTTCTGGCGCCGCCCGAGATGGTGGCAAAGGTGGGTATCGGCAGCCGGGTGCGCATGGTCTTTACCGACATCGCCGACGGTCTGGCTATCCCGCAATGGACCATTGACGAGGACGCGGCGCAGCCCGCCGAGATCTGGCGCTATCCAGACGCCTGAACGTAAAATCGGAGAAAACCGCATGGGACGATTGGATGGCAAGGTTGCCATTGTGACCGGCGCGGCCCCGCGGGGTGAAGGGGTGGGCAATGGCAAGGCCATGGCGCTGCTCATGGCCCGCGAAGGGGCCAAGGTATTGCTGGTCAACCGCTCGGTCGAGCGCGGAGAGGCGCTGGCGGCCGAGATCGCGGCGGAGGGGGGCGAAGCCTCGGTCTTCGCGGCGGATGTCACCCAGTCAGATCAGGTCGCGGCCATGGGCAGGGCGGTTCAGGAACGTTACGGCCGCCTGGATATTCTCTGCAACAACGTTGGCGTGGGCGCGGCGCCGGGGCGGGTTGAAGAGGTGGACGATGATGCCTGGCACCAGTTGCTACACGTCAATATGACGTCCGCCATGATGTGCAGCCGGGTTGCCGTGCCTTTGATGCGGGACAGCGGCGGCGGTGGTTCGATTATCAATGTCTCATCCATCGCCGGGGCCCTGGGTTTGATTTCGAACGAGGGGGCGGCGGCCTATGCCGCGACCAAATCCGGGGTGCATGGCCTGACCCTGTCCATCGCGGCGGATTACGCCACGGAGGAAATCCGCTGCAACTGCATCATCATCGGCTCGGTCGCCACGCCCATGGTGGCGCGCCTGGGCGCGGAAGCGCGCGAGCGGCGGCGAAAAATGGTGCCCATGCAGACCGAGGGCACGGGCTGGGACGTGGGCTGGGCCGCGGTTTATCTGGCCAGCGATGAATCCCGTTGGGTCACCGGTGTTTTCCTGCCCGTGGATGGTGGGCTATGCGCTCTGCGCGCCTGGCCCCGCTAGAGCATTTTCATCCTGAAAATGCTCAGATCTTTAGAATTAGAGCAATTTTTCCAATCACTTAGAATCGCTTCGCGATTCTCATTAATTCGGAATTGCTCTAATGGGCTCTCGTCGCTTTAAAGCCGTCGGCGGCGCGATAGCGCAGTTGGCAGACAAAATATGGGCCGCTGTCGAAGGATAACGACAGCGGCCCAAGCAGGGTTATTAGTGTAGGTTTGGTATCGGGCCGGCTTATTTGTCGCCATCGCCATCGCCATCGCCGCCGTCGCCATCGCCGTCACCATCGCCGCCGTCATCGCCGTTGCCGCCGTCGCCATCGTCACCAGCACCCGCTCCGGCACCTGCGCCCGCACCAGAGCCCGCTCCGGCACTCGTACCTGCACCAGCGCCAGCTCCAGCACCCGCTCCCGCATCAGCACCCGTACCGTCAGTAGCCTAGGCCTGGGCGCTCTTGATTATGACGACCCCTTGTATGGGATCAAAGGACAATGGCAGGGTACTGAATGCGATGCCTGTCGCACTGGTCAGTCCAAGCAACAGCGCGAAATTGCGAGATAATATTTTTGACATACTCAATCTCCATTTCGGTAATTTTCACTTGGCCTGGCGGTACGCCGATCCAAGCGATTTCCGGCACAAAACGGCCAAATGGTTCAGAATAACCCGGAGTTGCTCCAGGCGCGTCCTTGAGTTTTGCCGTAGGCGTTCGGAGGCATCTCTGACAGGACCGCCAATCCGCAGATTGGTCGTGCAATGTTGTCGCGAATTTAGCTTACGGTGAAATTAACGAGTATGTCGGCCATCACTAAATGGTCTTTTCTAACGCGTTCTAATCCCTGGGCAATTCGTGCTTCAGCACCTTGCCGGTGGCGTTGTGGGGCAATTCGTCCATGAAACGGACCTGCTTGGGCACCTTGAAGCGAGCCAATTGCCCCTGGCAATGTTCGATGACGGCATCTTCGTCCAGGTTTGAACCAGGCTTCAGCACTACGCAGGCACGGCCAATCTCGCCCCATTTGTCGTCCGGAATACCGATCACCGCGTTTTCCAGCACGCCGTCTATTTGGAAGATCACATTCTCCACCTCGACCGGATAGACGTTCTCGCCGCCGGAGATGAACATGTCCTTGGTTCGGTCGACGATGTAATAATAGCCATCTTCGTCCTGCCGGGCGGCATCCCCGGTGTGGAACCAGCCGTCGGCGGTGAAAAAATCGTCATGTTCGTCTTCCCGGTTCCAATAGCCCGGCGTCACCGTCGGCGCCTTGATTAACAATTCGCCGGTCGCCCCGGGGGCAACCTCGTCGCCCGCCTCGTCGCAGATTTTCAGGCTCACATACATCGGCGGCAGACCGGAAGAGCCGACCCTGGAGACCGCCTGATCGCCCGACAGCATCAGGCCCAATGGCCCGGTTTCCGTCATGCCCCAGCCTTGCTGCAGGTTGATACCCTTGGCGCCGAAATCTTCGATCAACGACAATGGCGCCGCCGCGCCGCCGACACTCAGGCAAACCAGATGGGAAAAATCGGCGGTGGCAAAACCCGGTTCCTGGGCCATCATGATAAAGTTCGTCGGCACCCCAAGGGCGTGGGTCAGGTGCAATGCCTTGTCCGACAATAGCTCCAGAAAATAGGTTGGATCGAAAGTCCGCAGCACCACATTGCTGCCGCCCGTATGGAATACCGGATTGGCATAAACGTTCAGGCCGCCGGTGTGAAAGGTGGGCAGGAACACCAGATTCTTGGAGCGCGAGGTAATTTCCATGGTCATGGCGCACTGAATGGCGTTGAAGACAGTCATCTGATAGGTGATCTTGGCGCCCTTGGGCCGGCCCGTGGTACCCGAGGTGTACATTACGGTCCAGATGTCGGACAGATCTCTGGGCGGCGGCACAACGGTGCCGGAGGCCGCCGCCAGTCCCACCTCGTAATCGCTGTTGCCGCCGTTGTTCATGGTGGCGATGCGCGGAATCCCGGACAGGCGTTGTACCTCGGCCGCCGCCTCCACGAATTCCAGGCCATAAATCATTGCCGTGGGGGCCGCGTCATTACAGATATATTCCAGTTCGGGCACCGCCAGGCGCCAGTTCAGGGGCAGGAATATGGCCCCGATCCGCCGGCAGGCGAACTGCAATTCGAACACGTCGGTATCGTTGTGGCACAGCACCGCCAGCCGGTCGCCGTCGCCGACAGCCAAACCATCCCGCAGATACAGGGCGGCCCGGTCGATCCGATCATGAAATTCCGCATAGGTGAAACGGCGGCCCGAGGCCAGATCATGGGCTGCTTCCTGCCCCGGCGAGAACCGGGCGTGGTGGGCGATCCAGTCGTTGGCGGGATAGTTCATCACTGTACTCCTTTTACGGCCGGTTCACGCCTTGAGGCCGCCTTTGCGACAAATAATCTTCCAGCTTTTGCTGTCCACGGGTAGCACGGACAGGCGTGATTGCTTGACCAGCGCTAATTCGGCCAGAGTCTCGTCCGCCTTGATATCGGCCAAGGTTACGGGTGTGGGCATGGCCTCTAGCGCGCGGATAGCAACCATACCGAAACGGCCCGATGGGTCGGTCGGGTCCAGGTGCCATTCCTTGCAGACCTCGACAATGCCGACCACCTGCTTTTCGTTAACCGAATGATAGAAGAAGCCCTTATCGCCCACCTTCATGGCCTTCATATTATTGCCGGCCTGATGGTTGCGGACGCCGTCCCATCCTTCGCCCGCCTTACCTTTCTTCACTTGATCGTCCCATGACCAGGCGCCCGGTTCTGATTTAAATAGCCAATAGGCCATGCCGTCTCCCTAATTTTTAGCCGTTAAGTGACACGATTAGTCCGTTTCCGGCCGATAGGGCCGCCCCAACAGGCCACGAATGGTGGCGTCGATATCGGCCATGTAGTTCAAGACCCCATCCATTGCGGTGCAAATGGGCATCTCAAAATCCATCGGGCTGACATGATCGGAGATGGCGGAAACCGTATAGGCCCCTTCCGCCACTGACCGCCGTTCGGCCAGAATATCTTCCATCGACCGCCCCTCGCCCAATTCGATGCCCAGAGACATGTTGCGCGACTGGTCGGAATTGCAGGTCAGGGCCAGATCGCCGAGACCCGACAGGCCCATCAGGGTTTCCGCCCGGCCGCCGCGCATTTTGCCATATCGCATCATCTCGGCCAAGCCACGGGTCATCAGGGCGGCCCGCGCGTTGTCGCCCAGGGCGCGTCCTTCAACAATGCCGCAGGCAATGGCCAGGACGTTCTTCACCGCGCCGCCAATCTGCGCCCCGATCACGTCGTCGGTCCAATAGGGCCGGAAATGGGCCTGTCCAATGGCTTCGACAATACGCCCGCCAAGGGCCTCGTCGGTACAGGCCAGGGTGACCGCCGTTGGCAGGCCCTTGGCCACTTCGATGGCGAAGGTCGGACCCGACAGCACCGCCCGCGGCGCCTCCGGCATGGTTTCCGACAATACCTCGCTCATCAGGGCAAAGCTGTCCTTTTCAATTCCCTTGGCGCAGATTACGACCGGCGTGCCAGCCTTCGCATGCGTGGCCAGTTCCGCCGTCACCGGGCGCAGAAATTGCGCCGGGGTGACCAGCAATATCAACTCCGCCTGGGCTGCCTCCGCCAGATCGTCGGTCGCGCGCAGATCCGTATGCAGGCCGACATCAGGCAGGAACAGCGGGTTTGCGTGGTCCTTGTTGATGGCCGCGACGACCTCTGCCTCGCGCGCCCAGATCTGGGTCTTCCGCCCGGCCGCCGCCAAGATTTGCGCCAGCGCGGTACCCCATGCGCCGGCGCCGATTACGGTTATTTTTTCCATCTGTAAGTTATCGCCAAAAGTCAGCCGGCCCGCAAGGCCCATGCTGTTTCTTAGGGCAACTTCCGGGCTAATCTGTATTCTGACATTAATTCACAGGCGATACGTGAGGGCGGAAACATGGGCCATAAAAAACAGCCGAGCGGCGCGTAGATGCGGAACTTTCGGGATCACCCGCGCAAGGGGGCCATTCAGATGATCAATTTGCTGAAGTTCCATGACCGGGCCCAATATCAGGCCGCCCATGTTCACCGCGAAACCGGACTGGCGCATCAGCAAATGATCGAATGCCGACCCGGCGGCGACGCGATCGCCTAGAGCAATTCCGAATTAATGAGAATCGCGAAGCGATTCTAAGTGATTGGAAAAATTGCTCTAATTCTAAAGATCTGAGCATTTTCAGAATGAAATTGCTCTAATCCAAATTCGGCACTTTATCGAACCAGGGGCTGGCCGCTTCCAATTGACCCGCCAGGCGGAACAGCCTGGCTTCATCGCCAAAGGCGGCGCCGAAATGAATGCCCACGGGCAAGCCATCGGCGCTCCAGTGCAACGGCACGCTCATGGCCGGGCAGCCGGTGTTGTTATAAAACGGCGTGATGGCAATCTCGTCCTCGAACAGCGCCTTGTAATAATGATCCAGATCCGTGCCCTCCATATCAATGGCGCCCAATGGCAGGGGCGGATGGCGCAGGGTGGACGACAGGATTAGATCGTAATCCTGAAAAAATGCCGCCAATTGCCGGCCCTGCTGATGCATCACCATGACTGCCGCCGCATAGTCGCCGGCGGTGGCGCGGGTGCCTTCCTGGGCAAAGGCCCAGGTTATGGCTTCGACATCCTGGCCGCTGGGCTCCCGCCCCAGGGCCTGACAACGCAGGCGCACGGCGGTCCAGACATTGCCGGCGATAACCGTGCGCGAGGCCCGACCCAAGGCAGCCACGTCCAGCTTTGGCTGCGCCACCTCGACCCGGTGCCCCAGATCGGCGCATAGTTTTGCCGTATTTTCCGCCCCCCTGACGCATTCGGGATCCAGCGAGCGGCCGTCAAAACCATTGGTCATCAAGGCAATGCGCAATTGCCCCGGATCAGCGCCGACTTCTTCGGCAAAGGGCCGGGCAGGCGGCGGCGCGGCATAGGGATCGCCTGGCGCGGGGCCATGGGTGCAATCCATCATGCGGGCGGAATCCCGTACCGAGCGGCTGACCACATGGCCGGTGGACATGCCGCTCCAGCCTTCGCCCACGTCCGGCCCGGACGGGTTGCGGCCACGGGTTGGCTTGACGCCGAACAGGCCGCAATTGGCGGCTGGAATACGGATCGAGCCGCCACCGTCCGTGGCGTGCGCCATGGGCAGGATACCAGCAGCCACCGCTGCCGCCGAGCCGCCGGACGAGCCGCCGGCGGAACGTGTGCGGTCCCAGGGGTTCGGCGTGGCGCCATGCAAGGTTGGTTCAGTGGAGGCATTCAAGCCCATCTCCGGCGTATTGGTCCGCCCCATGATGACCAGGCCGGCAGCCTTGCAGCGTTCCGTATAGGTGGCGTCGTGGTCGGGCACGAAATCAGCCCATAGGCGGCTGCCCATGGTGCAGGGTTGACCGGCATCGAATGCGCCCAAGTCTTTCAACAGATATGGCACGCCCTTGAAAGGGCCATCCGGGGCCTTGGCATCGGCAATGGTCTGGCGGGCCTGATCATATTGCGTATGGACGATGGCGTTGATCTCGGGGTTCACCGTCTCGGCCCGGGCGATTGCCACTTCCAGGACTTCCGCCGCTGCCAGTTCGCCCTTGGCGATGGCCTCGGCCAGAGCCGTGGCATCCATCTTCCGGTATTCCGCGAACGTTACCATTACCTGTCCTCCTCGAAATTTAGTCCAGCTTAGGTGTTGCCCGGCTCTCGCGCCAGTTTCTTAGCCAGCCGCCCGTCGCCGGATAGTGCGGACTATCACTACCGGGACAAACCACCTCATGTTAGCTTATGCTTTAATATTAGCGCGTTTCAACTTGGGGGTAAGTCATGCGGATCGGCAGGATCATCGGCATAATTGTTGCGGTATTCGTTGTCGTCATTGGCGCGGGCGCGGCCTATCTGGCCAGCCTGGATGTGGATGAATACCGCGGCGAGATCGCGCGCGCGGCCCAAGACGCTACCGGCCGGGCCCTACAACTGGAAGGCCCTTTGGCGTTGTCGGTGTCGTTAACCCCTACCGTGTCCGGCGAGGGCATCAGCCTGGCCAACGCCCCCTGGGGCTCGCGGCCACAGATGCTGACCCTGCGCCGTTTCGAAGTGCAATTGCAGTTGTTGCCGCTGTTATTCGGCGACGTCCAGGTCAACCGTTTGATTTTGATCGAACCGGATATCCTGCTGGAAACCAACGCCAAGGGCATTGGCAACTGGATATTCCAGGCGCCGGGCGAGAACAAAGGCGCGGCGGCGGCGTCGAATGGCGGCGGCGCGATACCCTATATTGGCCGTCTGTTGATTGAAAACGGCCTGTTAACCTACCGCGACGGGGTCAGCGGCGAGACCACGAAAATTGAATTGACGGCAGTCGAGGCCAAGGCCGATTCGACCGCCGATCCCTTGAATTTGGTTGTTCAGGCCGCCTTCAATGATATGGCCATAAAAATTAACGGCAGCCTGGGTCCCCTGAAAAATGCCCTTGGCGGCGATCAAAGCCTGCAGCTCGATTTGACGGCGCAAGGCCTGGGCCTGACCGCCAAGATCAAAGGCTCGGCCAAGGCAACCGCCGGCGCCCTGGATGCGCGCATCGAGCTATCGGCCACGGATCTGTCCGGGCTGCGGCCCCTGGCTGGCAATGCGGTGCCGGCGAAGGTGGGCCTTAAACTTAGCGCGCAGGCCAAGGTCGCGGGCGGCAAGGCCAACCTGTCGGATTTGCGCCTGACTTTGGGTAACAGCGATCTGTCGGGCAATCTCAGCGTGGATACCAGTGGCAGGTTGCCGAAGTTGATCGCGGATCTGTCCGGCAAACGGCTCGATCTGGCCCAATTGCAGCCGCCCACCAAAAACGCTGGCGCAAACAAAGGGCGCGCGGAAAAGAAACCGGGCCGGCCCGGCAAGGTCCTGCCCGCCGAACGGCTTCCTCTGGACGCCTTGAGGGCGCTTGATGCGAACGTGAAGCTGTCCCTGGCGGAGGTGGTAACGCCCGGCATAAGTCTGCGGCAGGTGTCAGTTGCCGCCACCTTGAAAAACGGCCGCTTGACCCTGAAACCCATGGCCCTGAGCCTGGCCGGCAGTGCTATAAAATTTTCCGCCTTGGTCGATGCGGGGCGCAAGGTTCCAGCCGTTACCTTTGAAATGGCGGCGTCGAAATTGGACCTGGGCCGTCTGTTGAGCGAGGCTAAAGCCACGGAATTGGTTCAGGGCACGGGCAATCTGTCGGTCAAATTGGCGGGTCGGGGTAATTCCGTGGCCGCCATCGCCGGCAGCCTGAACGGCGACACCAAATTGCTGATGAACGAGGGCAAGATAAAGACGGCGGCGTTCGATTCCGCCATCGGCGGTTTGTCGGCGATCATGGGCATGATGTCATCGGAGACATCGGAATGGACGGTGCTAAATTGCGTTGCCTCCCGCTTTGAGATTAAGAAGGGCATCGCCACCTCCCAGGTGCTGTTGGTCGACACGGAATATTCCACCGTGGTGGGCGAGGGCGAAATGGATCTGGGTAAAGAAAGCCTGGCCATGAAAGTCTCGCCGCAGTCCAAATCGGCGACCCTGAACGTCGCCGTGCCCATCAAGATCGGCGGCACCTTTGCCGAACCTACCTTCCGGCCTGATGAATTGGCCACGGCGCGGCGATTGGGCGGTCTGTTGGGCGCCACCGCGTTTCCGCCCCTGGCCCTGCTGGCACTGGGCGACATAGGTAGCGGCGATGATAATCCCTGTCTGAAGCTGGCCAAGGGCGGCGCTAAAAAGCCGGCTGCCAAGGCGGCGGCGCAACCGGCGGCGGGCAACGTGACGGACGCGGTCAAAGCCCCGATCGATAGCCTGAAAAAGGGCCTGGATAGTCTGTTCGGCGTAAAAAAATGACGGCTGATAGCCGCATGCCGACGCGATGGGTGGAAAAATCTTGAGCGGCGAAATTCTGACCGAACGGGCCGGCAACATCGCGACCGTGATCTTGTCCGCGCCGGACCGCCTGAACGCCATGAACCTGGCCATGTGGCAGGGCATCGCCGATGCCTTCAGCGCCCTGGATGCGGATGATGATCTGCGCTGTATCGTGCTGCGCGGGGCCGGTGAAAAAGCCTTTGCCGCCGGTGCCGACATCGCCGAATTCGCGGCCGAACGCTTCGATCGCGATAGCGCCCGGAAATATGGCGAGGTCATGGCCGCCGCCCTGTCGGCCATTCAGAATTGCCGGCATCCGGTGGTGGCGATGATCCACGGGGTCTGCGTGGGGGGCGGTTTGGAACTGGCCTGTTGCTGCGATATGCGCATTTGCGGCGCGGCCAGTCGCTTTGGCGTGCCGGTAAAAAACCTTGGGTTGGTGGTGGCCCTGAACGAAATGCAGGCGGTGGCCGGCGTGGTAGGCCGGGCGACGGCCCTGGAAATTGTTCTGGAAGGGCGCATTTTCGATGCCGCGGAAGCCCTGCAAAAAGGTCTACTCAGCCGTGTCGTGCCCGACGATCAGGTAACAGCCGAGGCCGAAGCCGCGGCGCGGCGCATTGCCCAGGGCGCGCCCCTGGTGGCCCGCTGGCACAAGACATTCGCCCGCCGTCTGGCCGAGCCCAGAGCGTTGACCGTTGACGAGATCGAGGAAAGCTACGCCTGCTTCGCCACCGAGGATTTCCAGACCGGCTACAAAGCCTTTCTCGATAAAGCAAAGCCTGAATTTAAGGGCCGTTAGGCTGATTTAATCCGACAATAGCGGGATCAGGTCGGCTACGGCGTCGATACTGTCGGCGCCGAAGACTTTGAAATCATCGCTGGCATGCGCCAATGCCTCGGCCCGCTGGCCGGGGCCGAAACCGGTCAGGACATGCACGCCCCCCGCCAGGCCGGCATTACGCCCCGCGCCCATATCGGTGGGCAGATCGCCAACGATCCAGGACGGCGCCAGCTCGATACCCAAGGCACCGGCGGCCTTCAACAGCATGCCGGGATTGGGTTTGCGGTCCGCATGTTCGCGGTCATAGGGGGTGACGGCCTCCGGGTGATAGGGGCAGGCGCAAACCGCGTCCACATGGGCCCCCAGGGCCGCCAGGTCGGCCATGATCTTGTCCTGTACCGCGCGGAACTCAGCCCAGCCGTAATAGCCGCGCCCGACGCCGGACTGGTTGGTCACCAGGACCACGTGCAGGCCCCGTTGGTTGGCGCGCGCGATGGTCTCGCCGGCACCGGGGATCAGTTCGGTCTTTTCCACTTCGTGCAGATAGTGGGTCTCAACCACCACCACGCCGTCGCGGTCCAGGAACAACGCCGGCGCGGACCGGCGCACGCCCAGGATTTCAACCCAGACGCCGTCCGCGTCCACGAAAGTCGGTGGCGATTTAGCCATTGCCGTTCTGCAAAACCTCCGGATTGATCAGATAGTAGGGGTCCAGCTTGCCATCAATGGCATCCAGGCAGTTTTGCACCGCCCGCAGACCCATGGCGCGGAAAGCCTCCCGCGTCACACCGGCGATATGGGGACTGAACAGGACATTGTCCAGGCTTAACAGGGGCAGATCGGGGGCCGGGGGTTCGTCGCGGGTCACATCCAGCCCGGCGGCGCCCAACGGGCCGTCGGTCAGGGCGTGGTACAAGGCATCCTCGTCCAACAAGGTGCCCCGCGCCGTATTGATCAGCACCGCGCCCTTGCGCATGCGGGAGAATTCCTGGCCGGTCATCACCGGACTGCCATCCTGGTTGCCGGGACGGTGCATGCTGACGATGTCGGCCCGGTCCAGGGCGTCGCGGAAATCTTCCACATAGTCATAGCCATTGCCCCGGATCACCCGTTGCGGCACGTACGGATCGGCCACGATGACATTCATGTCAAAGGCGGCGCAGCGCTTTGCCATGCGGGTGCCGATGCGGCCAAAGCCGACGATCAGGATGGTCTTGCCCGCCACTTCACCGGCGGTCATGGCGTTGCGCCGGGCGTAATCCTGTTTGCGCACGGCGGCATCCAGGGGCAGGGCGTCCTTCACCGTGGCCAGCATCAGCATGAAGGCATGTTCGCACACGGCGTTGGAGTTAGCCTCGCCCACCACGGCGAGGGGCAGGCCATGGGCCGTTGCCGCCGCCACGTCCACATTGTCGTAACCAACCCCGTGGCGGGCAATAACCTTCAGGCTATCAGCCTTGGCGCAGGCCGCCGCGCCAAAGGTTGTCGTGCGCAGGACCAACCCATGGCAGCCTGGAATCGCATCGATCAATTCCTGTTCCGTAGGATCCACCAGGGTTTCCACCTGGATGTCCGGACGTTCCGCCAACAAGGCTTTCGTGTCGGGATGAAAGACCCCGGCCAGCAAAATTTTAGGCATCTAAATCTAACCCCGCGCCGCGCTAATTTCCTCGGCCGCCTTCTGTGCCAACAGCCGGCTGTCGTTGGCGATGGTGCAGAATTGAAAGCCCTTCTTGAACAAGCGCTTGGCCATGTCGCCGCTGGCGCAATGGCTGCCCGCTACCACGCCATTACGCTTGGCCGCGGCCAGAATGGTATCCATGGCTTCCACCACTTCCGGGATGGTTGGATCGGCCGACGGCGGGTGACCCAGGCTGATGGATAGATCCGCCGGCCCCACATAGATCGCGTCCAGGCCTTTGGTGCTCATGATTTCATCAAGGTTGCCCAGGGACTCCAGGGTCTCGATCATGGCCATGGTGATAAGGTTGTCGTTGGCTTCCGAGGCATAGTCGCCACCGGCATACATCGCGGCCCGGGCCGGGCCATAGCTGCGGTAACCTTGGGGGAAATAGCGGCAGGCGCCGACAAATTTTTCCGTCTCTTCGCGGTTATTGATCATCGGGCAAACGATACCATAGGCGCCCGCGTCCAGGGCTTTCATGATGGGAATCGGATCATTCCAGGGCACCCGCACCATGGGCGTCACATCCAGGGTGGAAATGGCCTGCAGCATGGACACCGAAGCCTGATAATCGACCAACCCGTGCTGCAGATCAACGGTGACGGAGTCAAACCCGGCATGGGTCATGACTTCGGCGCTGACCGAGCTGGGAATGCCCAACCAACCATTGACCACGGCGCCGCCTTCGGCCCAGATTTTTTTGACATTGTTCACGCGCATGTTCGGCTCCTACCCTGTTTCAGTTATTTCAATCCAAATCGTATCAGCTTAATGGCGCAGGTGGCACCACGCCCAGCCGGTCCGCCCAAAGGGCGAGATCGGCCATGATAGTTGGGTAGAGGAGGACGCCCTTGGCCACGGCCTGGCGCTTGCGGGCCAGAGCGCCGTCGCCGGGCAAGCGGACCGGGGCCTGGCCATCGGGCACCGCCGCCGCCCGGCAGCGATCAGCCAGCCAGCCGGTCTGAAAGGTGAATGCCTCCAGGCCGCCCAAGGCCTCCGGGTCGATGACTTGCAGATAAACGGCGGCGCCCCAATTGCTCGGCCCGTTGGCCCGGCCAAATCCGCCCAGGCCGGAGGTCAATGCCTCGACCATCAGGCCCAGCGCGAAACCCTTGTGGCCCCGGTCCAGGCCGCCCAGGGGTAGCAGGGCGCCAGGGGGATCGGCTTCAAGCACCGCCGGGTCATCGCTGGCCTGGCCTTGGTTGTCGATCAGCCATTGGCCCGGCAGGCGGCCATCGCCGTCCCTGGCGCGGTCGGACAGGCCCATAGTGGTGGCCGAGGCGGAGATATCAATCAGGATGGGATCGCCTGGCGTGGGAATTCCCACTGCCAGGGGATCGGGCGTGAAGACCGGCTCATAAGAGCCGTGAGGCGCGACGGCGGCCACGGATGGGTCGGAGCTGGCCAGGGTGATCATAAGGTTCTGCTCCGTCGCCAGGGACAGAAAGGCGCCCAGGCAGCCGATATGATGGCTGCGCCGGATTGCCATGGTCACGGTGCCGTATTGTTTGGCCCGCTCGCAGGCGATCTGGATCGCCTTCCAGGTCAGCCAGACGCCGGACAGATAGCCGCCATCCCAAACCACCGTGGCGCCGCGGTCGGTAATCACCTTCGGCTCTCCGGTCGCGGCCATGACGCCGCTTTGCAGGTGATCGAGATACTTCGCGCCCAGGTTCAGGCCATGGGTATCGTGACCCATGGCGTCGGCCTCGACCAGTAGCGCCGCCACGATAGCGGCACGGTCGGTAGGCATGCCGGCGGCGGCGAACAGGTCCGTGGCGTAGCGGACCAGCTCAGCCAACGCGTAATGTGGCGGCACTGCGGTCATCAGGCGGCGATCACGCGCCTATGAGGCCTAGACCGGATCCCAGCTAAACACGTCCTGGCTGCGTTCCAGCGCCATGAAGCTGGCTTTCATGGCCGGCAGGGCGTGTTCGGCGATGGTTTCCGGCGTCCAGCCTTCGGTCCGCTGTACCGAGCGGATTGGCCGGGGCTGGTTGAACAGGAAGATTTCGTTGTGCCGCACGCCAAAGATCTGCGCGGTAACTTCGGACGCCGCCTCGGACAGCAGAAACACCGCCATGGGCGCGATCTTGGCCGGGGTCATGGCCTTGATCTTCTCGACACGGGCGGCCTGAACCTCGTCGGCGATGGGAATGGTGCCGATCAGACGGCTCCAGGCAAAGGGCGAAATGCAGTTGGAGCGGACGCCAAAACGCGACATATCCAGGGCCAGGGATTTGGACAATCCAACGATACCCAGCTTGGCGGCGGCATAGTTGGCCTGGCCGAAATTACCCACCAGGCCGGAGGTCGAGGTCATGTGCACGAAGGCGCCGCTTTGCTGTTCGCGAAAGCGGGTCGCGGCGGCGCGGGCCACGTTGAAACTGCCCTTCAAATGCACGGCGATGACGGTGTCCCATTCTTCCTCGGTCATTTTGTGAAAGATGACATCGCGCAGAATGCCGGCGTTATTGACGACGCCGTCGATGCGGCCATAGGTGTCCACGGCCTGTTGCACCATGGCCTCGGCTGTTTCGAAGTCGGCGACGGAGCCATAATTGGCCGCCGCCTCGCCGCCCGCCGCCTTGATGTCGCCCACCACTTCCATGGCCGGGGTCTTGTCCGCGCCTTCGCCGTCGGCCTCGCCGCCCAGATCGTTGACGATCACCTTGGCGCCCTGGCTGGCGGCCATTAGGGCGATGTCACGGCCGACGCCGCGGCCGGCGCCTGTTACCAGAATAACCTTGTCTTTCAGCATTTGGCCGGGGTTGATTTGCTCTGTCATGACCTGTCTTATCCTCCATGACGCATAATTTTCGCGCGTCGTTGCTGTTGCTTTCGAATTCAGGAGTCGCAACATACACCCACCATCCACAGAGGCAAGTAACGGCGGACCTAGGGATGCGGGATGGCGGAGCGGGTGGCGTGGTTACGCGAAGAATATGGAAAATGGTCTAAATAGTCCGAGGGAATGGCATGGGACGCAAAATTCTACTGATCACCACGGACCAGCAGCGCCATGATGCGTTGGGCTGTACCGGTGGCAAGGTGGCGCGGACGCCGGCGATTGATGGCCTGGCCGCGGCTGGGCTGAACTTTCGCCAGGCGCGTAACCAGAACACCGTCTGCATGCCCGAACGCGCGACCATTCTGACCGGACAATACATCCGCAGCCACGGCGTCACATCGAACGGCATCCCGTTACCCGTGGACGCGCCCAATCTGGCGGCTTATCTGCATCAACACGGCTACCGCACGGCGCTGTTGGGCAAGGCGCATTTCGAGCCCGCCTCGCACACCGATTATTTCGAGAACTGGGCCGCCAGCCGTGGCGAGACCGGCCCCCATCGCGGCTTTGACCGAATGGAATTGTGCGGCCACACCGGGCGGCCCGGCCGCAGCCTGACCCATTATCCCCGCTGGCTGCGCGACAGCTATCCCGGTGAAGTCGATGGTTTTCATGAATATACCGCCGCGGGCGGACCCAGCGGGCGCGGCGGCGGCGATACCGGGGCGCCGCAGGTCTGGCATAATCCGATCCCACGGGGACATTATCACACGGACTGGACGGCGGAGCGCACCATGGCCTTTCTGGATTCCCTGGACGCGGACGCGGACTGGTTCGTTTGGATGAGCTTTCCCGATCCGCATCACCCCTGGGATCCGCCGCGGGAGGAACTGAAACGGGTGGATTGGCGCGATCTGGAATTGCCGGCAGGCTATCCGGGTTCGCCCGAACGGACGGCGGAAATTCTGTCCGGCAAGCCGCGCCATTGGCTGGAATGGTATGAAGGACGCGGGCAGTTCAATTTCGAAGTCCCCGCCGATTTCGTACCCGCACAGTTGACGCCGGATCAGATCCGCGAAGTCAACGCCATGGTGCATGTGGAGAACGAATTGATCGACGAGGCCGTGGGCCGGGTGATGGGCCATATCGAAAGCCTTGGTTGGGGGGCGGACACGGATGTCTTCTACACCACGGATCATGGGGAGTTTCAGGGTGATTTCGGCATGTTGTTCAAGGGGCCGTATCATGTGGAGGGGTTGATGCGGCTGCCGTTCATCTGGCGCCCGGCACCCAGCGCGGGGATCGCGCCAGACGAGATCCACGCTCCCGTCGGGCATGTGGATTTGGCGCCGACGATCTGCGCCCTTGCCGGTCTGGCGGTTCCCGATTGGATGCAGGGCGCGCCGTTGCCGACCTGCGGGGGGGACGCCGGCGGGCACCAGCGTACGATTACCGAATGGCAGGACGGCTTCGCGGGCAAGGACATTGTCATGCGCACGCTATACCGCGACGGTCATGTCTGCACGGTCTATGAAAAGACCAACTATTACGACAGCGATGACGTGGGCGAGCTCTATGATCTGTCCGAGGACCCCTTGCAATGGCACAACCTGTGGGTTGACCCGGCGCGCCAATCGTTGAAATCGGACCTTATCGCCGACCTTTATGACAACCTGCCCCCCAGCCGGGCCGAGCCACTGGAGAAGGTCGCCCAGGTTTAGCGGGCTATTTATAAGGGCCTATAGGTTTGAACGCTTTCGCCCAAAGCCTGATAATATGGATCATTGGTATAAGACCGCGAACAGGGGAGACATAAATGGCTGCGAATACAGGACAAACGGCGCCGGACGATATCTGGCTGGCCAAGCTTGAGGAGCCGATCCTGGAGCCGGACCTGGCCATCGTCGATCCACACCATCACCTTTGGCTGCGCAACGGCCACACCTATCTGATGCCGGAGCTTGCCGCCGATCTGAACAGCGGCCACGACATTGTCGCCACGGTCTTCGCCGAATGCCATTCCATGTATCGCCAAGAGGGGGCGGGGCCGGCGGCGGAGCGCGCCCTTGGTGAAACGGAGTTCGTGGCCGGCCAGGCGGCGATGAGCGCCGCTGGTCAATTCGGACCCGCGCGGGCCTGCGCGGTGATGTTCGGCAATGTGGACATGACCTTGGGCGCGGCGGTAGAACCTCTGTTGGAGCGGCATATGGAGGCGTCCGGCGGCCGCTTTCGCGGTGTCAGATACTCCACCGGCTGGGACGCGGACGATGGCATTCACAACGTTGCCCCGTCCCCCCGCATGCTGGCAGACGGGCGCGTCAGGCAGGCGGCGGGCGTGTTGGCGGCCATGAACCTCAGCTTCGATAGCTGGCTTTACCACCCGCAACTGGACGAAGTCGCCGAACTGGCGGATGCTTTCCCCGATCTGACGATTATCCTCAACCACGTCGGCAGCCCCATTCTTGGCGGCCCCTATCGGGGCAAGTCGAAAGAGGTCTTTGAAGATTGGCGCAACAGTATACGCCGCGTCGCGGAACGGCAGAATGTCTATGTCAAACTCGGCGCCCTTCCCATCCGGATGCCCGGTTTCGAGGGTGATCGAAGCCTGCCGCCCGGTTCGCAAGAGGTGGCGGCGGCCTGGCGTCCCTGGATAGAGACCTGCATCGAAGCCTTCGGCGCGTCCCGTTCAATGTTCGAATCTAATTTTCCGGTTCAAAAACGCTGGTGCAGCTATCAAGTCTGCTGGAACGCCTTTAAACGTCTAGCCGCTGACGCATCGGCGGCGGAAAAGGCTGACCTGTTCGCCGGCGCGGCGGCGCGGGCGTACCGGATGGAGGGGTTGGAATAGTCTTATAAGTATATCCGGTTAAATCACCTCGGCCGGGGCCTGCGGCATGGTTTCCCAGAACTCCGGATCATGACCGTAGAATATCCGCGCGCCGGCGGTTTGCAAGGCGCGGATGCGGTGCAGGCTTTCCAGCATCTGGTCCGCATCGTGCAGCACCTTGGGCAAATGCAGATTTTCCAGGGTTTGGCGCAAATAGCAGGCATCGCCGGCCAGCAATACATCGCCGCTGCCCAGGCGGACTTTCAACGACTGATGCCCCGGCGTGTGACCATAGGTGGGGATGCAAACCACGCTGCCGTCGCCAAACAGATCATGCTCGCCATCGACCAAATTCATATCATGGCCATGGTCATAATCTTCCAAGGCAAAGCCGTTGGATTGCATCAGATCCGCATCGTGGGCGGCCGCCCATTCCCGTTGCTGCACCACCAATTGGGCATTCTTGACCTGGAAATTACCGCCCGCATGGTCGAAATGCAGGTGCGAATTGATCAGATAACGCACCTTTGATACATCCACGTCGCAGCGTTCCAGGCGCGCGCCCAATTCCTCGCCAGCCTTGAATTCCGGCTTGAAATATTTGGCGAGACCCAGCGCGCGTTTCTCCGTGGGGTTTTGCATATTCGTATGCAGGCCGCTATCGAACAGGGCCTGCCCCTTGGGGTGGTCAATCAGATAGGCGGGAACGGGTATGCGGATTTCGCCCTCCTCCCCATCCAGAAAATTGCGCATGGGCATGGTCAGCCAGCCACAGGTCATGGCGAAAAGTCGAACGGTCATAGCGATGCTTTCCTAACTCAATTTGCGCCAACGGTTGGGTATTGCGGCTGATTGTAGCAGGCTCCAACAAATTTGAGACAGGAACTTTGTTTGCTTTTATGCTTCGGCAAAAGCCAACAATGCAGAATGGGAGTTCAAATATGCGCGGATTAAAGGGTAAAAACGTCATTGTCACCGGTGGCGCCAGCGGCATTGGCCAGGCGATCTGCCTGCGTCTGGGCGAAGAGGGCTGCAATGTCGGGATTTTCGATTTGAATGGTGATGGCGCCAAAGGCGTGGCCGGAAAAATTAGCGCGGCGGGCGGCACCGCCCACGGTTATGCCTGCGATATCAGCGATTATGGCGTTGTCGAAAGCGCCGTCGCGGCCTTCGAGGCCGATTGCGGGCCGGTCGATGGCCTGGTCAACAATGCCGGTTGGGACAAGTCCATGCCGTTCCTGGATACGGACCTGGAACTTTGGCACAAGGTCGTGGCGATCAATTTGTATGGGCCGTTGAACCTGTGCCATGTGGTCTTGAAGGGCATGTCAGAGCGCGGCGGCGGCCGGGTGGTCAATATCTCGTCCGATGCGGGCCGGGTTGGCTCCTCCGGCGAGGCGGTCTATGCCGCCTGCAAAGGTGGTCTGATAGCCTTTTCCAAAACCATGAGCCGGGAACTCTCGCGCAAAGGCATCACCTTGAACACCATTTGTCCGGGGCCGACCAACACACCTTTGCTGGCCGAACAGGGGCCAAAGCTGGTGGCCGCCCTGGAACGCGCCATTCCCATGCGGCGGGTGGCCGAACCCGAGGATTATCCGGGCCTGGTGGGGTATTTTCTCTCCGATGATGCCTCCTATGTCACCGGCCAGACGATCTCGGTCTCCGGCGGCCTGACCATGCACGGTTAGGGGGATTGGAGTTGCCGGGCTAGCTAAAACAGAGAGTAGCAATCATGGAATTCAGCGATCTGATCTATACGGAAAAGGACGGCGTGGCGACGATCACCATTAACCGTCCGGAAAAATACAACGCCTTTCGCAATCAAACGGCCGAGGAGCTGATCAAAGCCTTCAATCTGGCCGGTTGGAACCCCGATATCGGCGTCGTGGTGCTGACCGGCATCGGTGACAAGGCGTTTTGTACCGGCGGCGATCAGTCGGCGGATTCCCACGAAGGCAGCTATGGCGGCCGGGGCACCACGGGCATGCCGGTCGAGGAATTGCACACCATTATCCGCGATATTCCTAAGCCGGTGATCGCCAGGGTCAATGGCTATGCCATCGGCGGCGGCCATGTGCTGCATATTCTGTGCGATCTGACCATCGCCTCGGACAATGCCATTTTCGGCCAGGTGGGACCGGGTATGGGTTCGGTCGATCCTGGGTTTGGCACGGCCTATATGGCGCGGCTGGTGGGCGAGAAAAAGGCGCGGGAAATCTGGTATCTGTGCCGCCGCTATTCCGCCCAGGAGGCCATGGACATGGGCCTGGTCAACAAGGTGGTGCCGTTCGACAAGCTGGACGAAGAGGTGGATATCTGGTGCCAGGAAATCATGGCTAAAAGCCCCACCGCCCTGGCCATCGCCAAGCGCAGCTTCAATGCCGATACCGAGCATATTCGCGGCCTGGGCGTGCTGGGGTTCCAATCGGTCAAAGCCTATTACGAGACCGAGGAATCGAAAGAGGGCGTCAACGCCTTCCGCGAAAAGCGCAAACCAGACTTCCGCAAATATCAGCCGCGCTGATTGCCGCCAATGATCCCAACTGACGAACAAGTCATGATCCGCGATATGGCCAGGGCTTTCGCGGCGGAACAGATCGCCCCCTATGCGGCGGAATGGGAAGAGACGGCGCATTTCCCACGGCACATCTTTACGGCCATGGGCAAACTGGGCCTGATGGGCATGACGGTGCCGGTGGAATGGGGCGGCTCCGGGCTGGACTATGTCACCTATGCCATGGCATTGGAGGAAATCGCCGCTGGCGACGGCGCCGTGGCCATCGTGATGAGTGGCCATAACTCCGTTGGCTGCATGCCGATCCTGGAATATGGCACGGATGGGCAAAAACAGCGCTATTTGCGTGCCCTGGCCCAGGGCGAGATCCTGTGCGCCTTTGCCCTGACCGAGGCCAAGGGCGGCTCGGACGCCGGCGCCTTGACCACGCGGGCGGTGCGCGACGGGGACGGCTATGTCATCAATGGCAACAAGCAATTCATCACGACGGGCAAGAATGCCGAATTGACCCTGGTCTTCGCGGTCACCGATCCGGCGCAGGGCAAGCGCGGCATTTCCGCCTTTATCGTACCCACGGACACGCCCGGCTATGAGGTGGTGCGGTTGGAGGAGAAGATGGGCCTGAACGCGTCCGATACGGCGCAATTGGCCTTTAACGACATGCGCCTGCCCCACGATGCCCTGTTGGGCGCCGAGGGCCAGGGCTATCGCATCGCCCTGGGCAACCTGGAAGGCGGCCGTATCGGGATCGCGGCGCAATCATTGGGCATGGCGCGGGCGGCCTATGAAGTGGCCCTGGCCTACGCCCAGGAACGGGAAGCCTTTGGCAAGCCGATCTTTGAGCATCAGGCTGTGGCCTTTCGCCTGGCCGACATGGCCACTCAATTAACCGCCGCGCGACAGTTGATCTGGCATGCGGCGGCCCTGCGTAGCGCCGGCCAGAAGTGCCTGACGGAAGCCTCCATGGCGAAATTGTTCGCCACGGATATGGCCGAAAAAGTCTGTTCCGATGCCATGCAGACCATGGGGGGATATGGCTTTTTGCGCGATTTTCCCGTGGAACGCTATTACCGCGGGGTGCGCGGCGCCCGCATCTATGAAGGCACCAACGACATTCAGAAACTGGTCATCGCCCGCGACCTGGTGGCCGGTTGAACCCCCTCGTACACGGCACCCATGATCTGCTAAACTGTATTCCGGCCCTGGACGTTATTATCGGACGCCGGGGCCCAAGGGGAATAGGCGGGACATAGGGCATGTATCTGGACGCGCGGCTTTGGCGCTTCATGGCGGGCTTACGCCATCGGCTGTTGGGGGCCGTGGCGCTTGGCCTGCTGGCGGCGGCGGTCGGGGTTGGCCGGCTGGTTCTGCTGGGCTGGCTGTTGGGCCTGGTTTTCGCTGGCGCATCGTTGGCTGAATTATGGGGACCCGTGGCCCTGACCGGCGGCGCCATGCTGTTGCGCGGCGCCCTGGAATACAGCCGCAACATGGTCGCCCACCGTACCGCGGCGCGGGTGCAGATTACCCTGCGCCAACATCTGTATGAAAAAATCGTCCACCTGGGCCCGGCCTATTTCGGCCTGCAACGTACCGGCGACGTCCTGGTGTCCCTGGTCGAAGGCGTCGAACAGTTGGAGACCTATTTCGGCCAGTACCTGCCGCAACTGTTCGTGGCGGCCCTGACGCCGCTGTTGATCTTCGGCTTTATCGTTTTCCTGGACCCGGCCATCGCGTCCTGCCTGTTGCTGTTTGCCATACTGACCCTGGTGGCCCCATCCGCCTTTCATTTCTGGGACCGGCAAAGCGCCCGGGCGCGCGCCCGCGCCTACGGCGCCTTTGCCGCTGAATTTCTGGATTCCCTGCAAGGCCTGGGCACCCTGAAGGCCTTTGGTCAAAGCCATGTGCGGGCCAAAAGTCTGGCCGACAAGGCCCATGAGCTGTTCCGCACCACCATGTGGGTGCTGGCCACCAACGCCCTGGGCCGGGGCATCACGGATACGGGCATCGCCCTGGGGGCGGCGGCGGCGTTAAGCCTGGGCGCCTGGCAAGTCAGCCAGGGGGAAACCGAATTATGGGTGCTGCTGGTGGTTTTGATGCTGGGGGTCGAGGTATTCCGGCCCTTGAGGGATCTGCGCAATCTGCTGCATCAGGGCATGGTCGGACAATCGGCGGCGGAAGGCATATTGGCCATTCTGGCGGCGGAGCCAAGCCTGCCCGATGACGGCGCCGGCACGCTCGCCCTCGACCAGGCCGCATCGGTGCAATTCAAGGCCGTGCGGTTCGCCTATCCCGGCGCCCGGCGCCCGGCCCATGATAATTTGGATTTTACCGTTCAACCGGGTCAGCGGATTGGCATTGTCGGCCCCTCGGGCGCGGGTAAAACCACTATTCAACGGCTGTTGTTGCGTCTGTACGATCCCGATGCGGGGCAAATTCTGATCGCCGGGCAGGATATTCGCGGCCAATCCCTGGCCAGCCTGCGCCAGCAATTCGCCGTGGTGCAGCAGGATACCTATCTATTCTTTGGCTCTGTCGAGGATAACATTCGCCTGGGCAAACCGGACGCCACCTGGGCCGAGGTGCGGGCGGCGGCGCGGGCGGCCAATGCCACGGAATTCATCGCTGAGCTGCCCCAGGGCTATAACACCATCGTGGGCGAGCGGGGCTTGAAATTATCGGGGGGACAGCGCCAGCGCATCGCCATCGCCCGGGCCCTGTTGCGCGACGCTCCGATTCTGGTGCTGGACGAGGCCCTATCCTCGGTCGATGCGGAAAACGAGGCGGTGATCCAACAGGCCCTTGACCGCCTGATGGAGGGCCGCACCACATTGATCTTTGCCCACCGCCTGTCCAGCGTGATTGATGCCGACCGCATTTTGGTTTTGGACGACGGCCGGGTGGTGGAACAGGGCCGCCATGGCGAACTGATGGCCCAGGGTGGCGCCTATTACCGCCTGATGGCGGCCCAGGCGCGGGATAAATCGGCCCCGGAGCAACGCCTGGATGAACTGATGGCGGCACCGGCCGCGGCGGACGCGCAGCAAACAATTGCGGATTTATCCCCGGACGCAGGGGCAAGCGACGCTATCCTGCGGGCCCGGCATCTGGGCTGGGCCGGCGCCTTTCGCATCCTGCTGGGACACGTGGCCCCGTGGAAGGGCCGCCTGATCCTGACCTTCATTTTCGGCGTCAGCCGGGTGGCCGCCTTTACCGGGATCGGCATCGTCGGCGCCCTGGCCGTGGCCGCCGTCAAGGCAGGGCTGCCCTATAGCTATCTGCTGTGGATCCTGGCGGCCATGGCACCGTTGGCCGGCATTCTGCATTGGCTGGAATCCTGGATTGCCCACGACATGGCTTTCCGCCTGTTAGCGGAAATGCGCATCGCACTGTTTGAAAAACTGGACCGTCTGGCGCCCGCCTATCTGCTGGGCCGGCGCACGGGCGATTTGGTCGCTGTCGCCACCCAGGACGTGGAAACCGTCGAATTCTTTTTCGCCCACACGGTGGCCCCCGCCTTTGTCGCCGTGCTGGTGCCGCTGCTGGTGCTGGCGACCCTGGGCTATTTCGGGGGCCCAATGGCATTGGCGCTGGCGCCCTTCCTGTTGGTGGTGGGGTTGAGCCCCTTTCTGATGCGTGGCCGGGTCGATCGTCTGGGTTCCGCCGCGCGGGAGGCGCTGGGCGAATTGAATGCCCATGCGGTGGACAGTATCCAGGGTTTGACCGAGGTCGTGGCCTTTCAGGCGGAAGCACGCCGCGGCGAAAGCTTCATGGCCCTGGCGCGGCAGCAGATCCAGGTGCGGCTGCCATTCTTTCGCGAGCTGACCGTGCAAACAGTGCTGTTGGAATTGGCCACGGGCCTGGGCGGCTTGGCGGTGGTGACGGTCGGCGCCCATCTGGTCAGCGCCGGCAGCTTGCCGGCCGGGTATTTGCCCTTGCTGACCCTGTTGGCCATGGCGGCCTTTCTGCCAATCTCGGAGATCGCCAATATTGGCCGGCAACTGGCCGATACATTGGGTGCGACCCGGCGTCTGCATGCGGTTCATGCGGAGGCGGTGCCCGTCCAGGACGGCCCCGGCATCGTCCCGGCGAAAGCCGCCGGTCTGTCTTTCACGGATGTGACCTTCCGTTATGGGGGGAGCAAAACGCCGGCCCTCGAAAATGTCAGCTTCACCGTGCCCGTGGGCAGAACATTGGCCCTGGTCGGCCCATCGGGGGCCGGCAAAACAACCATCGCCCATCTGTTCATGCGGTTCTGGGATCCTGATTCAGGGATCATCAAACTGGATGGTCATGACCTGACCGAATATCACCTGGACGAAATGCGCCGGCGCATCGCCCTGGTGGCCCAGGACACTTATCTGTTCAACGATAGCCTGGGCGCCAATATCCTGATTGCCCGGCCGGAGGCGAGCGCGGCCGAATTGGCCCAGGCAATCCAGCGGGCCGCCCTGGATGAATTCATCGCTGGTCTGCCCGAAGGCCTGGAGACCCCGGTGGGCGAGAGGGGCATGCGTCTGTCGGGCGGCCAGCGTCAGCGGGTCGCCATCGCGCGCGCCTTTCTGAAAGATGCGCCGGTGCTGATTTTAGACGAGGCGACCTCGCATCTGGATGCGGTCAACGAACAACTGGTACGCGGCGCCCTGGATGACCTGATGACCGAACGCACCACCATCGTCATCGCCCACCGCCTGTCCACGGTGCGCGACGCCGATCACATCGTCGTCCTGGACAAGGGCAAGCTGATGGAGCAGGGCCGTCATGACGAACTGATCGCCATGGGCGGGCTGTACGCCCATCTGGTCGCCCGCCAAACCTCGGACGCGCGGACCGACGCCGCCGAATGATGCTAGTTTGATAGCTTGGTTTGACTCGGCTACTCTGGTCGCAGGAAATCGAACAGAGGAATGCCGCCATGGTGTTAAGCACGGAACAGATCGAACAATTCAAGCGCGACGGCTATGTCCACCCCATAAGGGTGCTGGACCTTGCGGAAGCCGGGGCGCTGCGCCGCCAACTGGAAACTCAGGAAGCCAAGCAGGGCGGCCAACTGGAACCCGGCCAGCGCAGTAAATCCCACCTGTTGTTCAAATGGCTGGATGATCTGATCCGCGACCGCCGTATCCTTGACCCGGTTGAACAATTGATCGGCCCGGATATTCTTTGCTGGAATACCATCTTCTGGATCAAGGATGTGGGTTCCAAAAGTTTCGTTTCCTGGCATCAGGATACCCGGTATTGGGGCCTGTCCAGCGACCAGGTGGTCACCGCGTGGCTGGCGCTGTCGCCGGCCAGCATCGAAAGCGGCTGCATGCGCGTCATGCCGGGCACCCATAAGGGCGAGGTGTTGCACCATGAGGATCGCTATGACCCGGCCAACATGTTGACCCGTGGCCAGGAGCTGACCGAAGGCGTTGACGAAAATGCGGCCGTCTACATGCCGCTGGAGGTCGGCGAGCTGTCGATCCATAATTACCGCCTTGCCCATGCCTCGGGGGCCAATAACGCAGCCGACCGCCGCATCGGCATTTCCATGCATTTCATGCCGACCGATACCCAGCAGATTGTCGGCAGCTGGGACAGTGCCGCCCTGGTGCGCGGCAACGATGCCCATGGCAATTTTACGCCGACACCGGTTCCCGGCACCGATTTCGACCCCGAGGCAATGGCCTTTCACGCCCGGGCGTCCGAGGCGGTCCGCGAGGTGCTTTACGTGGATGCCGCCACCAATACCCAGAAACTGTAATTACCCGTGCCCGGAGTTTGACCGCCATGACCCCCTGGAAGCTGCCGGGCGAGGCCCGCCTTGCCCTCTCTATTGTGGTGAACGTCGAGGAAGGCTCTGAAATGAGCATCGCCGAGGGCGACCGCGGCCCGGAAGTGGTCGATGAACTGGGCGTGGCGATCCACAAGCCGATCCGAAATTACGCCAACGAAAGCAATTATCAATACGGCCTGAAGGCCGGCGCGCCCCGAATCATGAAGCTGTTGAATGAATTCGGCATCACCGCCACCTTTACCGCCGCCGCCCAGGCCCTGGAAAAGGCCCCGGATCTGACCAGGGCAATTGTCGCGGGCGGGCACGAGGTTTGCAGCCACGGCTGGCGCTGGATCCATCAATTCCAGATGGACGAGGATACCGAACGGGCCTTTATCCGCAAGGCCGTTACCTCGATCGAAGCCAGCACCGGCGTCCGGCCCTATGGCTGGCTGTCGCGCTATTTGCTGACCGACAACACCCGGCGCCTGTTGGTGGAGGAAGGCTTCACCTATCACATGGATGATTTTTCCGATGACCGGCCGTTCTGGGACAGCAGCCATGAAAAGCCCATTGTGATCCTGCCCTATGCCTTGGACTCCAATGACATGAAGATGTGGACCGCGCCGTCGCTGACGCCTGGCGATTGGCTGCAATACGCCACCGACAGCTTTGATTGGCTGTATCGGGAGGGCGCCGAAGATCCGCAGATGATGTCGTTCGGCCTGCATTTGCGGATCATCGGACGGCCGGGCCGGATCGGTTATCTGGAGAAATTCCTGCAACACGTCGCGGCCAGGCCCGATGTCTGGGTGGCGACCCGGCAGCAGATCGCGGAAAACTGGGCCGCGCAGAACCCGGCTCCGTGATCGGTCCCGAAGTGGGGGATGTTGTTCCCAACAGCTTGTCAGACGATCCCTGGGACGAAATGGCACGGGCCGCCCAGGCGGCTGCAAATGCGGCGGACGCCGAAGCGGCATTGCGTGAAATCGTCCGTGCCGCCTTGCGCATCACCGGCGATGGGGCAGCCCATCTGCGTCCGGGCGCGTTGCAGCCAGGTGAGCGGCATTTTCATGTCTCCGGCGTTTTTATGGTCAGCCCGGACGAGACTTCGCATTTGTTGATCGCCGAGTGGGGCTTTCCAGCGGAACAGCATCGCCTGCATTACCCATTGGATACGGGCCATCCGGGCTGGGTCTGGAAAAACCAACAGGCCCTGATCCTGGAAAATACCGACCAGCATGCGGATTTCGTGCAAATCCTGAAAACGGCGCGCATGGGCTCCGCCCTCTATGCGCCCATGCTCTGGCAGGGTAAATTCATCGGGCAACTGCTGACCGCCGCCCAGGCCCGCAATACCTACGCCCCGCCGGACCTGGTCCGGCTACAGGCCTTGGCCGGGATGGCGGCGGCGGCATTTATGGCCAAGGACGGCCCAGGGCAGCTGGCGCGAATTTGGCGGGAAGCAAGGAGTTAGAGCATGGCTAAGGAATACCAGGTCGAGGGCGGCGGCGGCGTGCGCCTGTGGGCGGGGGAATGGGGCAATCCATCCGGCCCGGCAATCCTGTTCATCCATGGTTTCATGCAATGTCATTTATCCTGGCAGGCGCAACTTGAAAGTGATCTGGCCAAGGACTTCCGTATGATTGCCATCGATGCCCGTGGCCACGGGCAATCGGACAAACCCGATGATAAGAGCGCCTATCAGGATGGCAAACATTGGGCCGACGATATTGCCGCTGTCATCAAACAATTGAATTTGCACAAACCGGTCTTGGTGGGATGGTCCTATGGCGGCCTGATCATGCTGGATTATTGCCAACGATACGGCTGCGATGACATTTCCGGCATCAATTTCGTGGCTGCCGCGGTGCGCAGGGTCACGGACAGCAATGCCCCGCCACCAACAATTCCCAAGGCGCGGGCTGATCTGTTGTCGGAACATCTGCTGACACGAATTTCCGGCACCAGGGCTTTCCTGCGGGCCTGTACAGCCAAGCCCGTGGATCAAGACACGTTCGAGACCTGGCTGGCCTTCAACATGTTGGTGCCGCGCCATGTCCGCCACGCGATGTTCGATCGGGAATTGGATTTCGATCCCGTCCTGGATGCTTTATCGGTGCCCGCCCTGGTCACCTATTGCACGGCGGATGCGCTGGTTTTGCCGCATATGGGCAAGCACGCCATGGCGCATATTCCCAACGCCACGGCGTCGATCTATCAGGACATCGGGCATTCGCCATTTTTCGAAGACAGCGCACGTTTCAACGCGGAATTAGGTGATTTTGTCCGCCAGATTAACCGTTCCGCCTAATCGCAATAGTTGACCTTCCCGGCTCGACATGTTGCATTAGCGGTAATCGAGCTTTTAGAAAAACAATAAGGATCGCCAAATGCATGTTGGAATGACAACCTTTTTCCAAAACTTGAGCGGCACCCATACGGACCGCGAAGTTTATCAGCATGAATTGTCCCTGGCCGATATGGCCGAACCGCTGGGATTCGAAAGCATTTGGACGGCGGAACATCATTTTGACAATTATACCATGTGCCCCAACCCGTTGCAGTTTCTGACCTACATGGCGGGCCGGACGGAACGGGCCCTGCTGGGCACCATGGTCATGGTTCTGCCCTGGCACGATCCGGTGCGCGTGGCTGAAGAAATCGCGGTGCTGGACCATATGTCCAATGGGCGCGCCATCCTTGGTGTGGGCCGCGGCCTGGGCCGTATCGAGTTCGAGGGCTTCCGCGTCGAGATGGGCGAGTCACGGGAACGTTTCGTGGAATATACCGAAGCGGTGATGCAGGGTCTGGAAACAGGTCATATCGAATATAACGGTAAGTTTTACAGGCAGCCGAAAATTGGCATCCGCCCCTTCCCCTTTGCCTCGTTCAAGGGCCGCTTCTATGCCTCCGCCGTATCGCCCGAATCCTCGCGCATCATGGCGCGTCTGGGCATCGGCATCATGATCATCGCCCAGAAGCCCTGGGATAAAACTCTGCACGAATTAGAGCAGTACCGCGAAATCTATCGGGAAATGAACAATGGCGAAGAAGCGCCGCAACCTTTGATGGTGGTCTTCAACGGCTGTCATGAGGACGAAAGCATCGCCAACGAGATCCACCAGAAATATATCCGCGCGTACAGCCGCTCGGCCCTGGATCATTACGAATTCCATAACGAGGGCCTGGCCGAAATCAAGGGTTACGAGTACTACGGCGGCCTGTCGAAGAATATCAACAAGCACGGCATCGACAGCTTCGTGGATTTCCTGGCCGATTTACAGGTTTGGGGCACCCCTGATCAGGTCTTTGAGCGCATGCGCGAGTATCAGGAAATGACCAATTGCGCCGGCTTCATCAACGGCTTCAGCTTTGGCGGCATGCCGCATGAATTATCCAAGACCTCCATGCGGACCTTCGCTGAAAAAGTGATGCCGCGCTTGAAAGCCCTGGATGTAGGCTCGCCCATAGGCGGCGGCCAACCGTTGACGATCGCGGCGGCATAAGTTTCCCAACCGTCCGGCGCCCTTGTTCGGATAAGGGCTATCAGGATAAGGGCGTTGGCGGCGTGGCTGCCCGGCGAATATTAAAGACGAATACTAAAATGGTCCGATGGGTCCGATTGTCCTGGCCCGGCGATGCTGTTATAGGGCGGCAGCACCCCGCAAATAATTCACTGGGTAAACAATGCTGCGCAGGCTTTACGACCGTACCATGGCCCTGGCCGGGCATCGCCATGCCAATTGGGCCTTGGGCGCGGTGTCGTTCATTGAGAGTTCGGTCTTCCCGATCCCGCCGGACGTGATTTTGATCCCCATGGTGCTGGCCCAGCGCCAGCGCGCCCTGTTGATTGCCACGATTTGCACCGTCGGTTCTGTTCTGGGTGGCCTGCTGGGCTATGTCATCGGTTTTTATCTGTTTGATAGCATCGGCCAGCCGATCCTGGAGTTTTATGGCTACGGCGAGAAATTCGCGTCATTCCAAAGCCGCTATAACGAATGGGGCGTATGGATCGTTTTGATCGCGGGTCTGACCCCCTTTCCCTACAAAATAATCACCATAGCCTCCGGCGTGGTCGGATTAAGCATGCCGGTATTCCTGATCGCCTCGATTGTTGCCCGGGGCCTGCGGTTCGCCATCGTGGCGGCTTTGTTGTGGCGCTTTGGAGCACCGATCCGCGACTTCATAGAGCGTTATCTGGGCCTGTTGTTCGCCCTGTTCATGGTGCTGCTGATCGGTGGTTTTGCCCTGATCAAATTGGTTTTGTAGGGGCGGGCTTGGCCATGCAACAATTGTTAGCGATAAAAACCGCATTGTTTCTTGTCCCCCTGGCCGCCGTGACCGCCCTGGCCCTGGCCTTCATCGGCCAATATGGCTTCGATTTGCAGCCTTGCGTTTTGTGCATCTATCAACGCTGGCCGTTCGCCATCGCCACGATCCTTTGCCTGGCGGCCCTGATCCCCTGGCTCCGCCCGGCGGCCCCCTGGCTGTTGGGGTTTGCCGCGCTTGTGCTGGCCGTTAACGCCGGCATCGCCGTCTACCATGTGGGGGTAGAGCAGTATTGGTGGATTGGCAGCGAGGCCTGCGTGGGCCCCAGGAGTGGGGCCGGCAAGGCCCAAACCCTGGCCGAACTGCGGGCCCAGATCATGGCCACGCCCATAACGCGCTGTGACGAAGTGGCATTTTCCCTATTTGGCGTTTCCATGGCGGGGTACAACGTCTTATTCTCCGCCGGGCTTGCCCTGTACGCCGGGTTGGCCACTGGAATTGGATTAAGGAACAGGCATAGGCAATGACCGGCCATATCAAAGCCGCGCCAGAACAGCGCCCCGCGCGCCCGGCAAGCTTGCCCGGCGATCCCAGGGGCAGGGCGCGGGTCGGCCGCATGATCCGAGTGGATCAGGCCGGCGAATTGGGCGCGACAGAGATTTACCGCGGCCAAATGGCGGTGCTGGGCGATCGGCCTTGCGCCCCCCTGTTGGCGGAAATGGCCGCGCAGGAAGCCGAACATCTGGCCGTCTTTGACAAGATGATGGTCGCGCGCGGTGTCCGTCCGACGGCCCTGTCACCTGTATGGCGTATTGCCGGCTTTACCCTGGGCGTGGGAAGCGCACTGCTGGGCGAACGGGCGGCCATGGCGACCACCGTGGCGGTGGAAGAGGTGATCGAAGAACATTACCAAAAGCAGCTTGATGCATTGGGTGAAGACGAAGCGGAATTGCGGGCAACGATCGCTGAATTTCGCGCTGACGAGATCAAACACCGGGACGTGGCCCAGCAATATAATGCCGAAACCAGCGCCGAAGGTGCGCCTGCTTACGAAATATTAAGCCGGAGCGTTAAAGCTGGTGCGCGTTTGGCTATTTGGTTGGCCCAGAGAGTTTGATTGGGCGGATTTGATTTAGAAGGATGACCCCCGGATTATGATCGGGCAAAAGCAGAAAATTGATCTTCGCGGCTCCTGCCCGCACCTGGTATTTTTGGCGCTACTACTGCTCTTGTTAACCGCCACCGCGGTACTGCAAAGCCCAGGCGCTGGCTGGGCCAAGAGCACCCGGGATCTGATTGCCGAACAGGCGGCCCTGCAGGATGTTACCCTGAGCGAACAGGAAACCGCCGTGCTGCGGCGCGCCTTGCCCATTGTCGGAGGCCGCTATCTGCGCGAACTTGATCCCACGCCGCTGTTGAAACGGACCATGCTGGGCCTCAAGGAATATGACGCGGCCCTGGCCGCCGCCAAGCGAAATGCCACGGAAAATGCCGCGGGAAAAATAAAATCGGGAAAGGGGGCAAAGCATGCGACGGATAAAGACGGCGCTGCCGTCAAACCGATCAGCAAATTTCGCCGCATCGCATTGGCGCTGAACAAAGGCCTGAACAAACTGGATGCCCATAGCGCCTATCTTGATCCAGACTCCTATGGCGAGCTGAAAATTCGCATCAGCGGCAAATTCGCCGGCCTTGGCCTCGAAGTGACCCTGGAAGAGGGGTTGGTAAAGGTGATCGCTCCCATTGATGGCACGCCGGCCCAACGCGCCGGCATGCGGACCGGTGACAAGATCAGCCATGTGGACGGGATGCCCATCATGGGTATGACCCTGCGCGAGGCGGTAAGCCGTATGCGCGGCTTGGTCGGCACCACCATTCGCCTGACCGTGTTGCGGCCCAAGGTGGTGGATCCGTTCGAAGTGATGATCGTCCGGGACATTATTCGGGTCCCCGCCGTGCGCCACAGGGTGGAGGCGGATTATGGTTATATCCGCATCTCCGCCTTCAGCCAATTGACGGAACCAGGCCTGCTTGATGCCTTGGCCAAGATTGATGGCGCCGCGGGACGGCATAGCCTGGGCCTGGTGGTCGACCTGCGGAACAATCCGGGCGGCCTGCTGCGTCAGGCGATCAGGGTATCGGATGCATTCCTGGACGCCGGCACCATTGTCTCGGTGCGTGGCCGGATGGATGAAGACAATGCCTTGTACCAGGCCCACGATGGCGGTCCGGCATCTAAAAAAACCATTGTCGTGCTGGTTAATGAAGGCACGGCGTCGGCGGCCGAGATCGTTGCCGGCGCCTTGAAGGAGAATAACCGGGCCATCGTTGTCGGCAGCCGCTCGTTCGGCAAAGGTTCGGTTCAGACGATTTTTTCCATGGGCGACTCCGGCGCCTTGCGGCTGACCACGGCCCTGTATTACACGCCTTCGGGCCGGACCATCCAGGCTTGGGGCATATCGCCCGACCTGTTGATCGAGAGTGACCGTCAGGAGGCCGGCCGGCGCGAGGAAGAATTGCAAGGTGCCTTAAGCCGGGACGAGGCCGCCCCCAATGCACTGGGTCCCAGAGCCTCCATCACAGGCGAACGCTGCAACGAGCTGCTGGACAAACCGATGGATGACAAGGACCTGGCCTGCGCCGTTGCATTGCTGCGGGCCGGCGGACTGGACCGTCTGATCCATCTTGCCAGCAGCCTTGCGAGCGACGGACGGTCCGCGACGCGCCAACGGTGATCCCGCGGACGAAAATCCGCCCGCAATGACCCCGCAGCCCAAGTTGGAACAAGAAAGCCTTGGCCGGACCGGAATGTTGGTGTAAATCTTAGCCTAGTATTGCGGAAAGGGTCGGCTATGCATGAATTATTTCTATTGATCGCGATGATGGTGGCGACGTTCATCCTCATGGGCGGTATGATGTTCCTGTTCAAGGGATATTTCGACGAACGTAAAAAAATCGACCGCGCGGCCGGACGGTAGGCTGCGCGCCAAAGGCCGGCCCAGCGCCGGCTATTTGCTTTCCATATAACATCGCGTCCGGGCTTGCCCTGGCAGGCCCGTGCCGTGGCCTTGGCAGGAGCATGCGCACGCCATGAATGATGACCCGCTGGCTTTCCTCGATGCCACCGCCCTGGCCGATCTGGTCCGACGTGGCGAAGTAACCGCCGCCGAACTCGTCGAGGCGGCCATTGCACGCATTGAAAGGCTGAACCCGGCCCTGAACGCGGTCATTACCCGGATGGACGATCAGGCGCGCGCGGCTGTCAGGGATGGGTACGGCGCGGCTGACAACGATGCGCCGTTCGCTGGCGTACCTTTCCTGTTGAAAGACCTGATTGCCGAATATGCCGGCGTTGCCATCGGCGAAGGCAGCCGCTTTTTGCATGGCCGTTGTATTTCCACGCAAGATAGCGAGCTGGTGATACGCCTGAAGCGGGCTGGCGTAATTATCGCGGGCAAGACCAACACACCTGAATTTGGCCTGTTGCCGACTACCGAACCGGCCCTGCACGGCCCAACCCGCAACCCGTGGGACATCACCCGCACCACCGGGGGCTCGTCCGGGGGCTCGGCCGCGGCGGTGGCGGCGGGTATCGTACCCATGGCGCACGCCAATGACGGCGGCGGTTCGATCCGCATTCCGGCCGCCTGTTGCGGCCTGTTTGGGCTGAAACCAACCCGGGCACGCAACCCAATGGGCCCCGGATACGGCGATGCGGGCAGCGGCCTGGCGGTGGAGCATGCGGTCACCCGCAGTGTCCGCGACAGCGCGGCGTTGTTGGACGCGACCTCTGGCCCGGCGCCCGGCGATCCGTATTGGGCCCCGCCCAAGGAACGCCCCTATGCGGAGGAAGTGGGCCGGGCGCCTGGCCAATTGCGTATCGCCGTATCCACCAAGGCCCTGACCGGCGCCAAGATACATCCCGAATGCCAGGCCGCGGTCGAAGCCACGGCTAAATTGTGCGAGGAATTGGGCCACATCGTCGAATGGGCCGAGCCAGCGTTCGATGAAGCCCGGTACTTGAAAGCCTTTGCCTCCGCCTGGACGGCCTTTGCCAGTTGGGCCATTCGCGATTGGGCGGATCGTTTCCAGCTTAGCCCCAGCGAAGATCAGTTCGAACCCAATACCTGGCGCATGTATCAAAGCGGCGAACGCCGCTCGGGCGGCGCCTATCTGCGCACGATGCAGGATATCCAGCAGGTTGCGCGGCAGGTCGCCGGATTTTTTGAAACCTATGATCTGACCTTGACTCCGACCATTGCCCGGCCACCGGCGCCCCTGGGATATTTCGATTGGGACGGTGGCAATCGCGACGTGTTTTTGGAACATATCGGCGAATATTCGGGCTTCACCTCGATTGCCAACGGCACGGGGCAACCAGCCATGTCAGTGCCTTTGCACTGGACCGCCGATAATCTGCCGGTTGGCCTGCATTTCATGGCTCGTTTCGGGGCGGAAGACACGCTGTTTCGCCTGGCAGGACAATTGGAGCAGGCCCGCCCCTGGGCCCATCGCCGGCCGGCTGTCGCAGCTTGAATTTGACTTTACGTTTACGTAAACGTAAGCTTGATTTAAAGTACAGCGCTGCAAAATTCTCTAGTGCAATTTCGAATTAATGAGAATCGCAAAGCGACTCTAAGTGATTGGAAAAATTGCTCTAATTCTAAAGATCTGAGAATTTTCAGAATGAAAATGCTCTAGGGGGAAAGCCAAATGTCCGAACAAATTACCCACGACGTTGCCTATAACACGGTCGACCGCGACGATTTCCGCGCCATGATCGAAGTTGGCCGCTATGGCGAACGTTCGGATGCCTTTGACGGCATTATCGCCGCCACCCACGATCATTTCTGGGACCCCTTGGACAAAGCCTATATCGATTTCGACCAGCCGTTCGACATGGCGGCCCAACTGATCATGCCAGCCGAGAATATCATCGAGTTGAACTCCGCCGTCGCGGACAAGCTGGACGAGGGGCAGCGGATCGGACTGGCCAACGAAGTATTGCGCTGGAACCTGTCATCCATCCTGCATGGGGAACAGGGCGCCCTGTCGTTGAGCGCCAGCCTGTGCCAGATCCTGAAGGACCCGGGCGCCCAGGAATACGCCTCGAATCAGGCGCGGGAAGAGGCCCGCCACGTCACCGCCTATGCCATCTATATCGAAAAACGCTGGGGCAGCCCTCTGCCCGTAGGTGAATGCCTGGGCGATCTGTTGGAAGACCTGGTGCTGACCCCGACCGTCTATAAAAAGCTGGTGGGCATGCAGATGCTGATCGAGGGGCTGGCCATGGGCGCCTTTGCCAACCTGCACCGCAACACCAACGATCCGGTCCTGAAACGGTTGACCCAACTGGTCATGACCGATGAAGCCTTTCATCATAGATTCGGCAAAATATGGGCCGACAAGACCATTCCCAGCCTGAGCGCCAAGGAACACGAAATCGTCGAGGATTGGGCCGCGCAGTGCTTTGAAATCCTGCTGTTCAATCTGTCCAACATCCGCCAGCGACACTACATTTACGAACAATTCGGCCTGGATTGGCAATGGGTGCGGGATGCCTGCCGCGAGGTCTTTGGCGAAGGCGAGCGGCGCGATTCCCTGAAAACCGGCACCAACATCTTCCGGGTCCTGGTCAAGACGCTGCTGAACGCCGGCATCATCACCGACCGCACCCGCCATATCTATGGCGCCTGGGTCGACATGGCGGAACTGGCCAGCGAAAAGGACTATGTGGTGGGCGACGCCATTGCCGCCGATGGCATCGAATTCCTGCGCGGCATCAATACCGAGCGGAAAGTCATCGGACAAAAGCCCACCGCCATGTAAGCCGCTCCGTTCGCCATTCCGTTCGCCATGAATTAAGAGTTAACTGGTCTAAGCCCGATAAATGCGCGATATTCAAGGGCATGTTTTCGGCCAACAGGATCGCCCATGTTTCGTTTCGTAGCCGCCGGTTTCTGCTGCCTCACCCTGGCCCTGTCCGTGCAGGCGAAGGAAGTCACGGTCTCCCATGAGGGGCGAACCCTAAATGCCAATTTAAACATCGCCGGCGGCAAAAGCCTGCCGGATGGCGTTGTCTTGATGTTGCACGGCAGCCTGGCGCACAAGGACATGGAAATCATGCGCGCCCTGCAGGATTTATTGCTGGAGCGCGGCCTCAATAATTTATCCATCAATCTCAGTCTTGGGCAAAACGACCGCCATGGCATGAACGATTGTGCCGGTCCGCACAGGCATTTGGGCTCGAACGCGGTCGGGGAGGTTGCGGTCTGGGTGGCCTGGCTGAAAAACATGGGGTCCGGGCCTATCACGGTTCTGGGCCATTCCCGTGGCGGTAATCAGGTGGCCCGTTACATCGCCGGCGCGCCCGACCCAGCGGTCCTGCGCGCGGTGCTGGTGGCACCGGGAGCATGGGAGCCGGGCCAGGAAGCCCGTGGCTATGGAAAAACCTATGGCCAGGATCTCTCTCCGCTGCTGGCCCGCGCCCAGGCCCTGGTCAAGGCTGGCAAGGGCGGCACGTTGATGGATGGCGTGGATTTTCTCTATTGTCCGAAAACGCAGGTGGCGGCGGCCACTTTTGTCGATTATTACCGGTCCAATCCCGACCGCGACACGCCCTCGGTCATCGACCGGGCAAAGATGCCTGTGTTGGTCGTGACCGCAAGTGATGATCGCGTCAATCCCAATACCGCGGGGAAAATGAAATCCCATATTGGCCCCCATGTGCGCCTGGTGGAGATACAAGAGGCCGGGCATTTCTTCCGCGATCTGGTTGCTGATGAACTGGCCGATATTATCGCGGCCTACGTCGGTGCCGGCGGCACCTGAGACCGCCACAAATTTGATAAAAAAATCCACTTAAATTGTGTGAACCCTTCTACATGATGCTTTAATACCAACCAGCGCTGGTTGGTATAAACTGGCGTCAAAGCATGACACCGGGTGGGAGGCCCGATCCCATGAGCGATCTTCAATCACAATTTGCCGGCACCCAGGATGTACTGGAACAGCACCGCATCGATATCGCCCGCCTGCAATCCTATATGGAGGCGCATGTAGAGGGCTTTTCGGGCACCATAGCGCTGAGCCAGTTCAAGGGCGGGCAATCGAACCCAACCTACCGCATTGACGCCGGCGGCAAATCATATGTGCTGCGGCGCAAGCCGCCGGGCACCCTGCTGCCATCCGCCCATGCGGTGGATCGGGAATACCGGGTCATCTCGGCGCTGGCGCAGACGGATGTACCGGCGCCCAAAACCTATTGCCTGTGCGAAGATGAAACAGTGCTTGGCACGGTGTTCTACATCATGGAAATGGTACAGGGCCGCATATTGTGGGACTCGGCCCTGCCGGAAATGAACCGCGAGGAACGCGGCCGGATTTATCAGTCCATGAACGAGGCCATGGCCGCCCTGCACAAGGTGGACTATCAGGCCATCGGGTTGGGGGATTTCGGCAAGGTCGGCGAATACCGGGAACGGCAGATCCATCGCTGGAGCAAGACCTACCGCCTATCCGAAGGCGATCCGATCCCGGCCATGGACCGGTTGATCGAATGGCTACCGCAAAACATTCCGGCAGGTGATGAAACAACGCTGATCCATGGCGATTTTCGCATGGACAACATGGTCTTTCACCCAACCGAGCCCAGGGTTATTGCCCTGCTCGATTGGGAACTGGCCACCCTTGGCCATCCGGTGGGCGATTTCACCTATACCTTGATGGGCTGGCGCCTGGGCAAGGACCTGTTCCGTGGTATCGCCGATGCGGATCTGCCAGGCTTGGGCATTCCGACAGAGGCGGAATATATCGCACAATATTGCGCCTTGACCGGGCGCGATGGCATTCAAAACCTGGAATGGTATCTGGCCTATAACATGTTCCGCCTGGCGGCTATTTTACAAGGCATCGCCAAGCGGGCGCAGGATGGCACCGCAGCCAGCCCGCACGCCATGGAACAGGGCCGCCGCGCCGGCCCCCTGGCCGAGGCGGCCTGGCAACAAGTAGAACGCCTTGCCGGATAGCCCAATACCAGGCCGCATTTATAGAACGAGTATGAGCGAGATGACCGAAAATCAAAACGAAACCATCCCCGTGCGCGAGGCACACCAACTGGACGCGGATAAACTACGGGCTTATCTGGCCGCCAATATGGACGGGATCGGCGCGGATATTAGCCTGCAGCAATTCGCCGTCGGGCAGTCAAATCCGACCTATATGATCGCCACGGGGGGGCGCGAATTCGTCCTGCGCAAGAAGCCGCCGGGCACCCTGCTGCCCTCGGCGCATGCGGTGGACCGGGAATATCGGGTCATCACCGCCTTGGCCGGCACCGACGTGCCCGTACCCAAAACCTATCTATTATGCGAAGACGACGGCGTTCTGGGCACCGCATTTTTTATCATGGATAAGGTACCCGGCCGGGTCCTGGACGATCAGTTCGCGCCCGCCTTCAGCCCGGCCGAAAGAGGCGCTGTCTACGATCATTTACTGGAAGTTCTGGCGGCCCTGCACGCGGTCGACTACCAAGCCGTCGGACTGGGCGATTTTGGCCGGCCGGGAAATTACTACACCCGTCAGATCAACCGCTGGACAAAGCAGTATATCGCCTCGCAAACCGACGAAATCCCCGCCATGTATCATTTGATGAAATGGCTGCCGGAAAACATCCCCGTCGATGACACCACCACCCTGGTGCATGGCGATTACCGCCTGGGCAACACCATCGTGCATCCAACCAAGCCGCGCATCGCGGCGGTGCTGGATTGGGAACTGTCTACCCTTGGTCATCCCCTGGCCGATCTGGCCTATTGTTACGTAGCCTGCTTTATGGGCACGGGCGAACTGCTGGAATTGCTGCCGGGCCTGCCGACCGAGGATGAATTCGTCGGCCGTTATTGCGAACTGACGGATCGGGACGGCATTCCCGATTGGACCTTCTACAAAGTGTTCCAATTGTTCCGTCTGGCGGCCATCGTCCAGGGCGTCTACAAGCGCGGTTTGGACGGCATCTCGTCCTCCGCCAAGGCCGTGACCTATGGCGACAAATGCCGCAACCGTGCCGTCGCCGCCTGGGACATGGTGTCGAAATAGAGGCTTAAGCCGCCTCGGCCAGTTTGAAGTTCAGGGCCTGACAGGCCTGATCCAGTTTGGCTACGCCGTCGGCCGAGAGGGGCATGATTGGCGGGCGCATGTTGCGCCAGGCTGCGTCGCCGGTGTTTTGCGCCATCAATTCCTTCATGGCCGGCACCGCGCCGTGGGCTTGCAGCATCAGGCGGGCCGCGGTCGCGGTCTCCTGGGCGGCGGCGGCGGTATCGCCTGCCAGATGGGCGGCATAGACCACCTGGCACAGATGCGATGTGGCATTGCCCGTGGCCGTGATACAGCCCGCCCCACCCTCGTTCAGGGTCGCCAGCAAATATTGTTCGGTCCCGGCGAAGGTGCGAAAGCCGGGGATGGCGCGCGCCACCGCCTGCATGTCATCCCAGTTGCCGGAGGAATCCTTCACACCCACGATTGTTTTGGGATAGGCCGCGTTCAGGCGCACCAACAGATCGGTGCTGATTTCCAGGCCGGTCATGGTGGGGAAGTCATAGACCACGATGCGCATGCGGTCATCGGCCAGTTTCTGGATCACCTGATCGTAACAGGCAAACAGGCCGTCATCACTGACGCCCTTGTAATAAAACGGGGGCAGCATCAGGATCTGGTTGAAACCGGCATCCAGGGCGGCCTGGGTCAAGGCAACGGTATCGGGAAGGGCGCAACAGCCCGTGCCGATCATCAGACGTTCCTTGGCGATGCCGGAGCCCGCCGCCGCCGCGATCACTTCCAGGCGCTCCGAGGTGGAAAAGGAATTGGCCTCGCCCGTGGTGCCCAGCACCGCGACGCCGTCACAGCCGTTGTTAAGCAGCCATTTATGGTGCCCCACCATTGCGTCTAGGTTGACCGTCAGATCATTGTGCAGGGGGGTAACGGCGGCGCTCCAGACGCCGGAAAGGGGATCGCTCATTTTATCGGCTCCACGAATTAAGGCTCATGATCCAGAACATGATGTTCCAATGGTCCCGCATGCCGTTCGCTAATGCAACGGCCGCGAACCGAGATGCCAGCCCGGTGTACACTATCCGGGTCACCGCTGACCAGAGGGTGCCAATGGGCCAACGGTTTTCCTTCCGCCAACAGACGATAGGCGCAAGTCGAGGGCATCCACGCCAGTTCCGCGACGTTCCGGGGGGTCAGCGTCACACAGTCCGGCACCAGTGTGGAGCGGCGTTTATAATCACGGCAGCGGCAGCCACCGATGTCCAACAGGCCACAGGCCACATTGGTAAACGCCAGCTCGCCCGTATCGATATCTTCAAGCTTGTGCAGGCAGCATTTGGCGCAGCCATCGCAGAGGGATTCCCATTCCTCCGGCGACATCTGTTCGAGGCTCTTTTGTTGCCAAAAGGCTGGCGTCGTTACCGATTTGCTATCTTTGTCACTAGCCATCGTGCCGGGCAATGAAGGCCTTGAGGCGCGGCGCTATCTCCGTTCGCCAGCGGCGACCGTTGAAGACGCCATAGTGGCCCACGTCCGGTTGTTCCCAATGGGCCCGCATGGCGTCGGGCAGGGCGCTGCACAAATCCTGGGCCGCCCTGGTTTGACCAACGCCGGAGATATCGTCGTTCGCGCCCTCGACGGTCATGAGGGCGCAGTCGGTGATGACGGAGGGATCGATCAGCTGGTCCCGGTGATAGAACGTGCCCACCGCCAATTGATGCTCTTGGAAGACCCGTTGCACGGTTTGCAGATAATATTCCGCCGGCAGATCCATCACCGCGCGATATTCGTTGTAAAATTCGCGATGTTGATCGGCGCTGTCGCCATCGCCGCGCAGCAGATTTTGATACAACCGCATATGGGCACCCACGTGCCGGTCAAGGTTCATGGTCATGAAACCGGACAATTGCACAAAACCCGGATAAACCCGGCGCATGAAGCCCGGGTTGGGCGCCGGCACCCGTTGGATCACGGTTCGTTCAAACCAGTCCAGGGAATGCTTTTGGGCCAAGTCGTTCGGGGTCGTGGGATTAATCCGGGTATCGATCGGTCCGCCCATCAAGGTCATGCTGCGCGGCGTAACCGGATCCCCCGCGGCTGATAGGACAGCCACCGCCGCCAGCAGGGGGACGGACGGCTGGCAGACCGCCAGGGCGTGGCTGCCCGGCCCGATGATGCCCAGGAAGTTCACCAAATAGTCGATGTAGTCGTCCAGGTCGAAGGCGCCTTCCCGCAGGGGTACCTCCGCCGCATCGCGCCAATCGGTGATATAGACGTCGTGATCGGGCAGCATGGCCCGTACCGTATCCCGCAACAGGGTCGCGAAATGGCCGCTCATGGGCGCCACGATCAATAACCGTGGATGGCCCAGAGCGCCGTTCTCGTCGCCGGCCCGGACAAAGCGCCTTAAATCGCCAAACGGCAGGTGCGCCACCACCTCTTCATGAATGGCGACTGTTTCGCCGTCGATTTCCGTGCTGCTCAGGCCGAAGGCCGGTTTCTGATAATGCCGGGTGCCGGCTTCGAATATTTCGCAGGCCGCCGCCATGGCCCGGCCGGCGGGGGTATGGGACAACGGGTTCAAGGGATGCCGCAGCATCAGATGGCTGGCCTCGGCGGCGAAACGCAGCGGCATCATCGCCGCCTTCTGAAAGTCGTGCATATGATAGATCACGCAACATTACCCAAGGTTACCCGCCAGCACCCAAAGGCCGACGGTAACATCTAATCAGTGATTATGCTGCAATGCAACAAAAAGCGGCGCAAAAATGATGCGACGCAACGAGGGCAGGCATTGGATTCTAACCTTGCCCGGAAATGACCGCCCGGATCTTACGCGTCATATCCTCTGGTGCGGTCGTTGGGGCAAAATGGTGCAGATATTTGCCATCCGGCCCCATCAGATAGATGAACGCGGAATGGTCCATGAAATAATCACCATCATCATCGGGCGGGGCCTTGGCAGAGTACACGCGATAGGCCTTGGTGGCGGCCTTTACCTGCGCCACGCTACCGGTTAGGGCGATCAAGGAGGGGTGAAAATTTTCGATATAATCGGCCAGAACGGCGACCGTGTCGCGTTCCGGGTCCACCGTAATCATCAATGGCTGGACCCTGGTCCGCACCTCGCCCAGACCTTCCATGGCCTCCGTAATCACCTGCAACTCGGTTGGGCAGACGTCGGGACAAGCGGTATAGCCAAACATGACAAGCAGGTATTTACCGCGAAAGTCGCTGTCCCGGGCGACGCGGCCCTTGTGATCCACCAGTTCGAATGGGCCGCCTATGGTTGGCAAGCCGGCATTGGTGGTTTTCGGGCGACCTTGGTCAAAATACAGGGCATTGACGATCAGGCCCAGGGCCACCGCGACTACCGTCGCGGCAACGAACAGCATTAGGCGGGAAAATCGCATGCTTTATAGGCCCAGTCGAAATAGGTCTAGTCGAATTAGGCCTGGTCGATCCGCGCCTTTAAGCCGGGCCAAGGGGCGCCTTAGCCTTCCAGCATGCGGCGCAGCAGGTCGATATCCTCGGCCAGGGTCGCATCGGTCTGGCGCAATTCCTCGATCCGCTTCACCGCGTGCATGACCGTGGTGTGATCGCGGCCACCGAACTTGCGCCCGATCTCGGGCAAAGAGCGCGTGGTCAGTTGCTTGGCCAGATACATTGCCACCTGACGCGGCCGGGCCACGGCGCGGGCCCGGCGGGCGGAATGCATGTCCGCCAGGCGAATATTGAAATGCTGCGCGACTTTTTTCTGAATTTCCTCGATCGTGACCCGGCGGTCGTTGGCCCGCAGCAAATCCTGCAAGGCTTCCTGGGTCATCTCCAGATTGATCGGGCGGCCCACCAGATGCGAATGGGCGATCAGGCGGTTTAAGGCCCCCTCCAATTCGCGGATGTTGGAGGTAATACGATGGGCCAGGAATTCCAGTACCTTGGGCGGGAAGCCGACCACATTGGCACGGGCCAGCTTGGCCTCGAGAATGCCCAGGCGCAATTCGAAATCCGTTTGATGGATATCCACCACCAGGCCCCAGCCCAGGCGCGAGCGGATCCTCTCTTCCACGTCTTCCAGATCCGAGGGCGAGCGGTCAGCCGAAATAACGATCTGTTTGTTCTGATCCACCAACTCGTTGAAGGTATGGAAGAATTCCTCCTGGGTGGAATCCTTGCGCGAGAAAAACTGCACGTCGTCAATCATCAAGACATCCGCCGAACGGAAGATCTGTTTGAACGCCATGGTCTCCCGGTCGCGCAGGGCCCGGACGAACTGGTACATGAAGCGTTCCGCCGACAGATAAATGACTTCGCGGCTAGGGTCTCGTTCGTGAATATGCCAGGCAATGGCGTGCATCAAATGGGTTTTGCCCAGGCCGACGCCGCCATAGAGAAAGAGTGGATTAAAATTTACCGGTGCCGCATCGGCGACCCGGCGGGCCGCGGCATAAGCCAGTTCATTGGATTTGCCGACGACGAATGAATCGAATTGATAACGCAAATCCAGGGCCGAACCCATGCGCAGCGCCCGCGATTCCGGAGCGGTGGCCCGGCCAGAGACTCGGGCAGAGCCTCCACCAGAGGCCCTCTCAGCGGCTGGCGCGGCTTCGTTTTCTACGTCATTATTATCGCGATCAGCCGGGCTGGCGGCGCCCCGGTTAGCGCCTGAATGGACGGCAATCTGGATGTCGCGCACCGTCTTGTCTTCCGCCTGCCAAAAGGTGCGAATGCGTTCGCCATAATGGGACAACACCCAATCCCGCATGAACCGGGTCGGCGCCTGTAAATGGGCCATGTCGCCATCAATCCGTTCAAACACCAGCGGCCGCAACCAGGAATTATAGGCCGCGTCGCCGAATTCGGACCGCAACCGGGTACAAACCCGTTGCCATTGACCGGCATACTCTTGGTCCATGAACTCGCCCTTTTTGCAACTTTATTGTCCGGCCAGGAAACGCCTGGTCCGAAAATTTTTAAATCTAAATTCTAGACGTGCTGTCGAGAGACGAAGGGCCGCGGACCGGTCCTGGGAAACGGCACCGCATGCCGCCCCGTGATCCGCAAGCAAACCCATGATCAAAAATTGCGTAATAAATCCGCCGTCGATGTCTCTGCGTCAACACATGCCCCCGCTTGACCACGGCTGTTATGCTTCGCGCATTTATCCGCGCATTGTTCCGCCGTGACCCGGATCTTATTTATAGTTCAAACGAAAAAATTTAGATGTACATAATTCTGAAATTTTTTATTTGGTTTTAAAGTATTGCAAAAATAACACGCATGAATAATTCAGGCTATAATAGAATTATGCTAAACTATTCTTTGACAATAACTTCCCGACCCTACTCTATCAGGCATGCATACGGTACTTGGCCCAGGCCATGGGCGCAATAGGGGGAAATGGAGAACAGGGTAATAATTTCCTCACCTAAATGTAGATCGGGCAAATCCACCTACCAGATATAGACAAGTCCCTAGTCTAGTTGTCCGACGGTGAAAGGAGCCGCGAAAAACGGCAGGCGCCGCATCGATTGAATAGGGGCAAGGTGGGTTCGATTGTGGAATTAGTAAGTGCGCCCAGGTCTGTATTGCGCGGCGAATCGGTCAATCAGGCAGAGGCCCGGCAATGTACCGTTCCGGCCTCTGACACTGCCGCCGTCTGACATTGCTGCCGTCGGATATTGCCGCCGCCTGACATTATCGTCGTCAGGCCATGGGCGGCGGTCCGTTCTATCCGGCGGCGCCCATGGCGCCGACCTGACGGGTCAGCCGGGAAATCCGCCGGGCTGCTGTGCTGGGCTTCAAAATACCCAGTTGCCCACTGCGCGACAACACCGGTTCAACAGCCTTTAAGGCGGCCACGGCGGCATCCCTATCGCCGGCGGCGAGGGCATCTTCTACTTTGCGCACAAAGGTGCGCACGCGGCTGCGCCGGTTGCGGTTGACGATGGTACGCCGTTCAGCTTGCCGCAGACGTTTTCTTGCTTGTTTGCTATGGGCCATGTCTGACTTTTCTATATCTATTTTCGCCGAATTTCGGGACGCGCGCGGTTATAGACGCGGCGTGGTGCGGGGTCAAGCCAACTTCAGCCATCGGGCCGACGTTCATCCGCCTCATAGATCGAACGGCGCCGCCACCATAGCAGTTCGCCGCGCAGGAAAGCCTGGGCCAGATCATTTTTAGGGCCGGCAAAGAATTGCGCGGCTGGCGCCTGTTCCTTCAAACGGCCCCTGTGCAGGAACAAAACTTCATCGGCCAATCGCCGCGCCTGATGCAAATCATGGGTTGTCATGATCACCTTAGTGCCCTGGGCCGTCGCCGATCTGATGATTTCCTCGATCAGATGCGTTGCGGCCGGATCCAAATTGGCGCTGGGTTCGTCCAGCAACAGCAGTTCGGGCCGCATGGCCCAGGCCCGGGCCAAGGCCAGGCGCTGTTGCTCGCCAAACGACAATAGTCGCGCCGGGCGCTGGGCATAGCGGCTCAGACCCACCTGGGTCAGGGCCTCGTCGACCCGCTGTCGGCATTCGGCGGCTGGCAATTTTTTGACCTTCAGGGCAAAGGCCACATTGGCATGAACCGAACGGCGCAATAAAACAGGCCGTTGCAAGACCATGGCCTGACGCTGTCCGCGCAAACCGGGGTCCGTACCGCCGGCCCAGCGCACGGTACCACGATCGGGCTTAATCAGGCCGTGGCATAATTTCAGCAACAGGCTTTTACCGGCGCCATTGGGGCCGATAATAACGCTGCACCCCGCAGCGGCGGTAAAGCGGCAGCTTAAATCCTTGATGACCTGCTTGTCCCCGGCGGTCAAGCAGACGCCGTCGAGTTCCAGGGGTAATGTTGCGGTGGAAAATTTCATGGCGTCTATGTTGCCGGTAAAAAGTCCATTGGTGAAGGGCTACCATTCCTGGGCATGAAAGCTATGCTGACGCCAGAGCCAGCAGGGGATATCCATATGACTACCATTTTGATCTCATCGCGTCAGGATCCGATCGACCTTTGGCGCGAGGCCCTGGCCGTGGAAATGCCGGAATTGGAAATCCGGGCCTATCCCGATATTGGTGACCCGGCAGAGGTTGATTATGCCCTGGTCTATTGGCCCCCGCACGGCCTGATAGCTGGCCTGCCCAACGTGAAAGCCGTGCTATCCATCGCCGCCGGTTGTGACCATATTCTGGCCGACCCGCAATTGCCCCCCGATCTGCCCATCGTGCGCATGGTGGACGACTACCTGGCCGCCATGATGGCCGAATATGCCGTCTATGGCGTACTGCATTTTCACCGGGATATGCACTTTTACCGCCGGGAACAACTGGCCGAGCGGTGGAGCCGGGGCTGGCCCCGCTACACCCCCGACACCGCCGTTGGCATATTGGGGTTGGGTGCTATCGGCGGCGACTGCGCGCGCAAGTTGGGCGCCCTGGGCTTTCAGGTCCATGGCTGGTCGCGCGGGCCGAAAAGCATGGACGGTGTGATCTGCCATCATGGCGCCGACGGCTTGTTGGAGATGGCCGCGCAATGCCGCTTTCTGGTCTGTGTCCTGCCTCTGACCGGGCAGACCGAGGGCATCATAGACGCCCGCCTGCTGTCCGCCATGCCTGCCGGGGGCTTTATCATCAACATCGCCCGTGGCGGCCACCTGGTCGACGCTGATCTATTGGCGGCCCTGGAGAGCGGCCAGTTGGGCGGCGCCTTTCTGGATGTCTATAACCAGGAGCCATTGCCCCCCGGCCATCCCTATTGGCAGCATGACAAGGTATGGATGACCCCGCATGTGGCCGGCGAACTGGTGCCCCGGTCCTGCGCCAAGTCCGTTGCCGCCAATATTCGCCGGATAGAAGCCGGACAGCCGGTGCCCGATTTGCTGGATAAAGTGCTGGGATACTGACGTAATTTCGCTTCTGAAATGACCGTGAGGCTCATTCCCGGCCGCCTTTGCCCCGCTGCGAAAACCCGCAAGGAAAAGGTCACGGTGCTTTCGGCGCGAAAATCCGAAAGACGCCGGAAGCCGTAAAGACCAGCTCGCCGTCGGCGAAGGCCTCCGCCCCGGCAAAGGCCATGTTGTCGTCCCGGCCCGAAAGCCAGGCCGTGCCCTCTAGCCAGGCGCCGGCATCAACCGTGCCGATCAGATCACAGACCATGCGGATCGTTAGCCCCCGCATACCTGTCCCGCGCGAGACGGCGGTCGCCAAAAGGCCATCGGCGAAGGACGACATCATACCGCCATGCAAGCTGCCATGGGCGTTGCAATGGCGCTGCTGAACCCGCAGGCCATGCCAGAATTTCTCGCCTTCAACTTTGTGAAAAAAAGGACCATTGCGGGTCGAATAGGGCCCGCGGGTGTGTGATTGCACGAAACCTGGCGGCGGATTTGGGGCAAGTTCATCTTCCATGACATCATTATGATGACTCCTTGGCCGCAATGACTAGCGTTGCGGATAAAAGTATATTAGTCTTATAACGCAACGAACGATTTATTCTCCTCGTACAGTCAAAAGGTCCCTCCCCATGAGTGAATTCAAAAAACTGCTTTTCGAGCGTAACGACACCGTCACCACCATCACCTTGAACCGGCCGGAGGTGCACAACGCCCTGGACCGCGAATTATCCACCGAACTGAAACAGGCAATTTTGGCCGTACGGGACGACCGGGAATGCCGAATCATGGTCTTGCGGGGGGCGGGCGATACCTTCTGCGCCGGCGATGACATCAAGGAATTCAACGAATGGCGCGGCGATGAATCCTATTGGCAGGTGCGTCTGTATCAGGAAACCGTGCAACTGATCGAAGATCTAACGCCGATCACCATTGCGGCGGTGGACGGGGTTTGCACCGGCGGCGGCCTGGAACTGACCCTGGTCTGTGACTTCGTCGTCGCCACCGACCGATCCCGCTGGGGCATGCCGGAAATCGATTGGGACATCACGCCCGGCTGGGGCGGCACCTCGCGGCTGCCGCGCTTTGCCGGCCGCCGCAAGGCCAAGGAATGGAACCTGATCGGGCAGTTGTTCTCGGCCCACACGGCGGAACGATATAATCTGGTCAACCGGGTCGTTGCCCCCGAACAGCTGAGCGCGGAGGTCGAAAGCCTCACGGAGGTCATGTTGCGCAAGCATCCCATGACCACCCGGCGCACTAAATTCATCTTGACCAAAGGTGTTGAACTGCCCATCGCGGGCGCCTTGGCATTTGAAGTGCCGATCATGCCCTATGCCCGCGGCTCGTCCGGCCTGAAGGATTTCAAATCCGGCGATGCGCGCAAGGAACGGCGCAAACTGTCGCAGCATTTCTGGTCCGATCTGGCCTAGGGCCGCGCCGCCATGTTCAATCTGGCAGACGTCCTGGACCTGGTGACGGAACGGGTGGGTGCGCGGGAGGCCGTGGTCTTCCGCGACCGCCGCCTGAGCTATGACGATTTCGCGGCGCGCACCAACCAGCTGGCCCATGTCCTGCATGACCTGGGCCTGGGCTGTCATCACGAACGCGGGCAACTGGCGGATTGGCAGGCGGGCCAGGATCGTCTGGCAATCTATCTCTACAACGGCAATGAATTTTTGGAGGCCATGTTTGGCGCTTTCAAGGCCCGGTTGGCGCCCTTCAACGTCAACTTCCGTTACGTCGACGAGGAACTGGTCCATCTGTTGAACAATGCCGGCACCAGGGTCATCGTCTATCATCGCTGTTTCGCCCCGCGCCTGGCGGCGGTGCGCCATCGGGTACCCACGTTGCAATATTTCATAGAAGTCAACGACGGCACGCCCGAAGGCCTTGGCGAAGGTCTTGCCGATGCCCTGCCATATGAAGCCGCCTTGTCCGCGGCCCCGGCCGGGCCCTTGCATCTGCCCCGCACCGCCGACGATCTATATGTACTTTATACCGGCGGCACCACGGGCCTGCCGAAAGGCGTGCTGTGGCGGCAGGGGGATGTTTTCGTTTCCGTGCTGGGCGGCCGCCGGCCCAAGGACGGCAGCGTCATCGAGGATGGCGAGGAATTGGCGGCGCGGGCGGAAAAGGGCGGCACTCGCATTCTCCCGGCCCCGCCTTTCATGCACGCCGCAGGGCAGTGGATCGCCCTGAACGGTTTGTGCGCCGGCAATACACTGGTCATCCAGGACAGCGTGCAACGGTTTGATGCCGCCGATGTCCTGGGCACCATCGCAGCGGAAAAAATTAATTTGTTATCCCTGGTGGGGGATGCCTTCGCCCGGCCCTTGCTGGATGCCATCCACGCGGGATCGTTTGATTTAAGCAGCCTCAAGGTCATGTTGAATAGCGGCGCGCCGCTGAACGTGACCAGCAAGGACGCCTTGCTGGCCGCCGTGCCGGACCTGCGTGTTCTGGACGTACTGGGCTCCACCGAAGGGGGCAATCACGGCCAGCATTTCTCGGCCCCTGGGACAGCCGCCACCGGCACCTTCAAACCATCGCCCGGCAACGCCGTTCTGGATGATGACCGCAGGTCGCTTCTGGCGCCCGGTCATGAGGGCATCGGCTGGTGGGCCCGGCGGCGCCATATACCCCTGGGTTATCTGGATGACGAGGCAGCGACCAAAGAAACCTTCGTCACCATCGGCGGTGAACGCTTTTCCATTCCCGGTGACCGAGCACGCTTGCTGGCCAATGGCGATGTGGAACTCCTGGGCCGGGATTCCCTGACCATCAACAGCGGTGGTGAAAAAATCTTTGTCGAAGAAGTGGAAAATGCCCTGAAACGACACCTCTCCATCCATGACGCCCTGGTGGTGGGACGGGCCAACGAACGCTGGGGCCAGGAGGTGGTTGCCGTGGTGCAGCTAAAAGAAGGCGCGGTGGCGGACGAGGCCGGTATTCTGGCCGAAGCGGCCCGCCATGTCGCCCGCTATAAATTGCCCAAGGCTTTCGTTTTTATGGACAAATTGGAACGCAATCCCAGCGGCAAACCCGACTATGCCTGGGCGCGGGAACTGCTCTAACTGGCGTCTGGCATCATTCTGACCTCGCCGCCGACGACGGCGGCGTTGCAATAACCGCAATACAGTTCCGCCGTGAAGGTCTGGCCACAATTATTGTGGGTCAGGATAAGGGGCGGCCCGTCGTCACCGGCCAGCCAGCGATCACCCCAGGCGATCACGCTGACCGGCAGGCAATATAATTGCATGCCCTTTTCGCTAAGCCGGTATTCCACTTGATGGGGACGCTCGGGAATGGGCCGGGTCACCAGGATGCCCTCGGCCAGAAAGCGTTTCAGGCGGACGCTTAAAATGTTGGGCGCAATAGCCAGATGCCGGCGAAAATCGTCGAAGCGCCGCACCCCGTAAAAGCATTCCCGCAGGATCAGAAAGCTCCATGGATCGCCGATGGCCGCCATGGTGCGGGCGATGGCGCAGGGCCCCATGCGCTCCAACAGCGCGACGGGCACATAACGGTTCTTGCCATATTCCTGATGCCGCGCCGGCGCCAGATCAGGATGCCGGCCAGGCGCGGCGGCAAAACGGGCCTCCCGCGCCCTGATCGGTTCATGGCAGGCGGAACATACAATAGCGCCCTGCAAAGGCTGGCCACAAACTTCGTGCCGCAGGCGCGGCCGCGTCTCTTGCCCATCGGCACACCAGGCATTGCCCCAATTCATCGCCGCGACCAGCGGGGTCAGCAGATCCTCGCCCATGGCAGTGGGGAAATAACCCATGCGGCGGGCGTCAGCTTTAATGGGGCGGCGTTCCAGGACGCCGTGGCGGACCAGCCGTGTCAGGGTTTTGTCCAGCGAGGCGCGGGCGATGCCCAAGTTAGCGCAGAACTCATCAAACCGCTGCACTCTGGATAACAACACTTCCCGCAGCACCAAAAAGGTCCAGGCCCCGCCGATGATGGCAAAGGCGCGCTCTACGGAGCAGGGACCGGTGAGTATATGGTTGGCGTCGGTCATCTGATTACTCAACGAAATTACCCATGCCTATACTTGCGATACAAGACCAACGGGATGGTATCAGCTATGCTTTCCGCAGCACAAGCTTTGGGAAAGGATAACATCATGGGGCGTTTGGCGGGCAAAGTCGCGATGATAACCGGCGGTACCTCTGGCATGGGCGCTGTCACGGCCAGGCGCTTCGTGGCGGAGGGCGCACAGGTCGTGTTGACTGGACGATCCGTACAACGCGGCGAGGCGTTGGCGGCGGAAATCGGTGAAAATGTACGCTTCATCGCCATGGAGGCCGGTGATGAAGAACAGATCAGCCAGGCGGTGGATTTCACCGTGGCAACCTTTGGCCGCCTGGATTGCCTGTTCAACAATGCCGGTGCGGTGACCCATTCCAGCCGGATCGAGAAGATCTCCAGCGATCAGTTTGACTATGAAATGGCTGCTCTGGTCGGCGGCCCGCTGTTCGCCATGAAGTACGCCATACCCATCATGCGGCAACAGGGCGGCGGCGCCATCATTAACAATGCCTCTACCGCGGGGCACCGTACGGGCCACGGCCCGGTGCTCTATTCCATCGCCAAGGCCGCCGTACTGCATCTGACAAGAGTGGTGGCGCTACAAATCGCCAGCACCTCGATCCGGGTTAATTCCATTTCGCCCGCCTGTGTTGCAACGCCGGTGTTTTCCCTTGGCACCAATATGACCCAGGAGCAAGCCGCCGCCTCCATGCCGATCATCGAGCGCGAATTGGCTAAAATCGTGCCTCTGGGACGGACCGGGACGTCCGAGGACGTCGCCGCTATCCTGGTTTTCCTGGCCAGCGACGAGAGCCGCTATATCACGGCCCAGGACATCGCCGTGGATGGTGGCCTGATCGCCGGCTATACCCCGGCGGAAACCATGGAAAAATTCGGCGGCATGCATACCGCCCTGCAGGCCGAACTCGCCAGAATGAACGACGCCTAATTGCGGAAGGATGGATCCTGGGCATCCAGCATGCGCAACAGGGCCGGCCAGGCCTTGTTCGCCAATGACAGGTTGCCGCCCGATACCTGATTTTGCACCGTCTGAATGGCGGTATCCGAAGGCATGTTCAATTTCGTGCCGCCGGACAGGGCGCGCACCTGCATGGTGCAGGCCCGTTCCAGGGTGAACATGCTGTAAAAGGCCGAAGCCACGCTGGGACCGCAGGTCAGGGTGCCGTGGTTGCGCAGGATCATGACGTTGCTGTCGCCCAGATTGGCAACCAGGCGTTCCCGCTCATCAAGGTCGAGGGCAATACCCTCATAGTCGTGATAGGCAAGGTTGGCGCCGATGATCATGGCCGTCTGGGTCACTGGCAACAGGCCGTGGGCCTGGGCCGATACCGCCACCCCGTCGTCCGTATGCAGATGCATGACGCAAGTCGCATCCGGCCGTGCGCCATGTACCGCGCTGTGAATGGTGAAGCCGGCGGCATTGATTTCGTTATTCGTCTCGGACCTGATATTGCCGTCCAGGTCGACCTTGACCAGGGATGAAGCGGTGATTTCATGGAACATATAACCCATGGGATTGATCAGGAAACATTCTCCGTCGGGCGCGCCAACCGTATCGGGCACGCGGGCGGAAAGATGGGTCAAAATCATGTCGGTCCAGCCGTAATGGGCGACCAGCCGGTAACAGGCGGCAAGGTCCACCCGGGCCTGCCATTCGGCTTCGCTGACTTTCTGTTGCATCCGAACCATGTTCATCGCTGTTGTCCTCTAAAGCAATTCCGAATCACTTAGAATAGCGAAGCGATTCTAAGTGATTGGAAAAATTGCTCTAATTCTAAAGATCTGAGCATTTTCAGAATGAAAATGCTCTAGCAGAAAATATCTCAGTTATACCGTCAAGCTACTCCCGCGCCGGGTCGGGAAACCGTTCGCGCAGAAGCCGTTTCAGCGGCTTGCCAGTCGGGTTGCGGGGAATTTCATCCACGAATACCGCGCCCTTGGGCTGTTTGAAGCGGGCCAGTTTGCCATCGCAATATTGCAGAATGTTGTCCTCGCTCACATTCTCGTCCTTACGCACGATGACGGCCAGGGGGCTTTCACCCCAGCGTTCGCTGGGCTGGCCGATCACGGCGACATCGGCCACGCCCGGATGGGCGATGATGACGTTTTCCAGTTCCGCCGGATAAACGTTCTCGCCACCCGAGATGATCATGTCCTTGACCCGGTCGTGGATCGTGATGAAGCCGTCTTCGTCCTGCAACGCGATGTCGCCGGTATGGAACCAGCCATCGCGGACGGACTCGGCCGTGGCTTCCGGATTATTCCAATAGCACTTCATCATGTGGGCGCCGCTGACCAGCACTTCGCCGGGTACGCCGGGTGCAACGTCATTGCCGTCTTCGTCAACGACACGAATGGAGGTGTGGAAGAATGCCTTGCCGGCGGAACCAATCTTGACCATGGCATCGTCGGGACTGATCAAGGTTGCCGGGCCGCCGGCCTCGGTCAAACCATAGACCTGGTGAATTTCGATGCCGATATCCTTGTAACTCTCAATCAAATTAGCCGGCACCGGCGAGGCGCCGGACAAGATCCAGCGCAGGTTCGAGATGTCATAGTCCTGAAAATCCGGCACCATCAGCATGAAGTTCAACATCGCCGGCACCGCCAGACTGGTATTAATTTTTTCCTTTTCGGTGATCTCCCACATCATCTTGGGATCAAACTGACGCAGGAACACCACTGTGCCGCCGGTATAGATCGTCAGCAGCGCCGGCAATAAAGCGCCAACATGATACATGGGCAAGACGATTGAAAAACGGTCGCGGAAACGAACCTCCGCGGTATTGCTCATGGTAATCAACGACCAGGTAATGGTGTTGTGCGTGTGTAGCGCCCCCTTGGGCAAGCCGGTGGTGCCGGAGGTGTACATAATGAAAAGGTCGTCATCTTCGCCGGAATCAATTTCAGGCGCATCGGCGGCGCCCGCGGCAAGGAACTCATCGTAGTCCGTGGCGAAGAGATCCCGATCCGCGCCGTCCGTCACCTCGATCCAATGCTCGATCTTCGAGCCCGCCGCGCCCCGATTATGAAGTTCACCCACGACCTCGGCGAAATCACCGCCATAGACCAGCGCCGTGGCGCCGGCATCTTTCAGGATATAGGCCAACTCGTCCGCGACCAGGCGCCAGTTGAGAGGAACGCTGACGGCGCCAATCTTCGCCAGGCCCAGGAAGCTTTCATAATATTCAACGCCGTTCATCAGCAACAAGGCGACCCGGTCGCCCTTTTTGATACCCAGATCACGCATGGCGTTGGCGATCCTGTTGGCGCGCTGGTCAATCTCGCGATAGGTAAAGCGCCGGGACGTGGCCGGATCAACCACCGCCTCAAGGTTCGGGTTCATGTGGGCCCGCTTGCCCAGATAAAGGCCAACATTATTGCGCATCTCAGTCACTCCCTAAAAACAGCGAAGGCGTCTTGGGAAAGATGACATATAAAGCCGAAATTGCCCAGCCAACACCGGCTCTACAGCGGAATGGCCAATAGCGTGTCGATCTTGTCGCTGTCCAGGACGACCAGCTTGCGGGCGAATAGCGGGCGCCCGCCGGAGAAATCGATGCTGTCCAGATAGCGGCCGCTAACGAACAGGTCCTGGCTGCCGTCGATCATGGTGCGGACCACCAAAAAACCGGCCTCGGCCTGGATCAGGCCGCCCTCCGAGCCGGTAATGCGGACGACCGAGATTATGTGGCGATAGCGTTGGGGCTCGTAAATATTGGCCTTGCGCAAGGCGGTGACCCGGTCTTCCAGCATGTTGCGGTTCCTGGCATCAATGATGCCGATGGGCAGGCCGCGGGCATGGTTGAATTCCGTGCTGATGTGATAGCGCGCGTCTTCAGTGAAAAATTCCGGCCAGCGTTCCAGCTCGTCGCTATCGATGCAGGCGGCATAATCGGCCAGCAGGCTGGTCACCCGCCCGATCATTGCAGCATCATCGGGGGCATTATGGAGGGAGGGGGCCATCAGATGTCCATCATCGTGCGATAGGCTTTCCAAAAGCCCCGGATCGAGGTTTCGGTGGCGCGGCTTTCCTGCGAGGCCGCCCCATCGCCACCCATCATGACCACCGAAGTCTCTCCGCCCGTACCGGGCAGCGCGCGCTGAACAAAGGCGCCGACCGCACCATCCTCCATGGAAATATAGCCGGCGGGACCAATGAAATTCGACTGCATCAGCCGCAGATCCGCCAGTTCCTCATCATCGTCTTCAAAGCCATAATTGGTCCAGACAATGTCCGTCCGATCCAGCCCTTTGGGCACGATCTGACGTACGACCAGAGAGTTGCGGACCTGCTGCAGTACCAGATTGGGAAACACCGTCAGAATTTGCAGGGTGATGCCGTCGTCGAATTCATCCCGCCCGCCCAGCAACGCCGGTTCCTTTAACCCAATGCTGTCATCGTCCGCCCGCAGCCTGGCGGCTTCATAGTCGCTATCGCCGGCTGCCTCATCTGGCTTGTTGGCTGGTTTTTTATCCATCTCGGAATAACTGACATGATGGCCGCCGCTTTCATCGACGATAATCCCGCCCTTTTGCGACAGCCGGTTCAGCCGGAAGGTGGTGAAAAACAGATGCAGGATGCTGGCGTGGTAAGGATCCTTGACGTTTTCGGCGTAAAGCTTCCAGTTATTGCGCATGGTTTGGGTGTAATAGCCCAGCACCTTGACCGGGCGCGGCAGAACCCGCCGGATCCGCGCCACGATGTCAGCACCAAGGTATGTTTCAAGGGGCGGAACATTAGGGTCGAAACTGCCGAAAACCAGGCCGGACAGAAGATCTATTTTCAGCCGGCGCAGGCCATGCTCCTCGCGGCGGAAGTCGTCCGGCATGCCGCCCTCGCCCTTGACCCCATTCTGAAAGGCGACGCCAACAAGATTGCCGTCATGGTCATATGACCAGGCGTGATAGACGCAGGTAAAGGCCTTGGCATTGCCGAAACGCTCCAGGCACAACAGCGCGCCGCGATGGGCGCAGCGGTTCTCGAGCCCTTTTAGGGTGCCATCCTTGCCGCGCACCAGCACCACCGGCACATCGCCCAGGAAAGTAGTCTTGTAGTCGCCCGGATTAGGGACCTCGCATTCCAGGCCCAGGACGTTCCAGGTCGGCCCCATGAATAGGCGCTCGCGTTCGCGTTCGTAGATCGCCTCGTCGTTGTAGAGGCCATAGGGCACATGGGTCAGGCCGTCGTTCGGCCAATGTTCCGTTGCCGGGTGGATCGACGCTGCGCTCATCCCGCGATGCTCCTTTGCAAGTCCGCCTCGACCGCCGCGAAACGCGCCAAACTTGCGGCAGGCCAGACCAAGTCGCGATCATAATATGCCGCGAACACCGGAACGCCATCGGACAATTGCAGCCAGGGCTGTTTCGAGCGGGTAAATATGTGCACGTCTGGTGCAAACGCCGCTGGGTCATCAAGCGCGCCGACCCGCACAAAGCAAAATCCCGGCCGATACTCGGTCCAGACATAGGTGCCGCATTGGCCACAGAAATGGACCGTATTGTTCCGGCCTTTATCCGTGAACTTGAATAAAGCCGGTACGCCCGAAAGCAGATCCACCTGGTCTTTCTCGATCCAGGCATTGATCACGAAGGCACTGCCCGTCAGACGCTGGCAGTCCGTGCAATGACAGGCATGCACGACCATTGGCGCCGCCCGTAAGGCAAAGCGGACCGCGCCACAGGCGCAGCCGCCCTGGATATTAGTCATCGCCCGCCTGGGCTTTGCCCCCTTCGGTTTCATGGCGGTCAATTTCGTGGGCCACCGCCGCCTGGGCCGCGCCGACAAAGACTTCCCGGTTGCGGTGACTGTATTCATACGAGTTCCGGCGTTGATCGTTTTTGCCATTGAAATGGGGCACCACATAGCGGGCCATCAATTCGAAATGCTCCAACGTGGCTTCGTAATCGGCCCAGTTGTGGGCCAGTTCCAGGAACAGGCCAAAGCCGCCCGATCCTTTCAGCAGCTTTTCAATATGGCGGATGGCATCATCGGGATCGCCGATCACCGCCATGCCGCTTTCCGTCAGATATTCATAAGCATCGTCGATCTCGGGCGGGACGATGGGGAACGTGGCTATATCACGGAAGTATTGCGCAAAATTTTCCAGGCCATATTCAACGTTCTTTTTCGCCTGCTCGCGGCTGCGGGCCACATGAGCCAGGGAAACGACACGCCATTTGTCGCGGCTGACCGTATGGCCCGCCGCCGCCGCCGTCTCTTCGCACAAACGCCAATTCGCGGAATGCGCCGCCAAGGCCTCGTCCGAGGTGCCGCCAATGGACAGCATCCCCAGGCCATGCCGGCCCGCGGCCAGGGCGCCGGCGGGCGAACGGGCGCAGGCCACGGCCATTTCAATGCGCGGCCGGGTATAACAAGGCAGTTGCATCTGAGCATCGCGCAGTTCGAACCAATCGGTCTTCATGTTGACCGTCTCGCCATCCAGCATGGGCACGATGGCGTCCAGGGCTTCATTCATCATGCGCCGCTGATTGTCAGGGTCGATGCCCATGCGGAACGCATCGCCCACCAGCGCGCCGGGTCCGACACCGAACATGGCCCGTCCCTTGGTCATATGGTCCAGTTGCACCATGCGCCCGGCATTGGTGAAGGGGTGGTGATAAGGCAGCGAGGAGACACCGGTGCCCAGGCGAATATGCTTGGTCCGCTCGGCGGCGGCGGCAATGAACAGATCCGGCGCGGCGATGATTTCATAGCCGCCCGAATGATGCTCGCCAATCCAAGCCTCGTCATAGCCCAGACGGTCCAGATGCTCCACCAGCCCCATATCCCGATCCAGTGCCGCCGTGGGGTCTTCGTCCACGGTGTGAAACGGCGCCAGAAAAATACCAAAACCCAATTTCTTCATAACGGATGATCCTCCCAGTTCGAGCGGCCTAAATAGGCTGCAGTACCTTTGTCCCCATCATACGCAATTCCGCCGCCATGCTAGCGGCAAAATTTCCGCTCATCTGAAACGTTCAAAAATGAGCACATGACAGCGGCAAAGCTGCTTTCATCCGATCCATCAGAAGCGCTATTCTTCTGCTGCGGCACATAGAGCGCATTCGAGGAAAATGCGCTCAGACCCTTAAAGATAGAGCAATTGAACCGATCAGCTAAGTCGCGAAAGCGACTCCAACTAATTGAAAATTGCTCTAGGAAAGGCGGCGTTATGAGTGAGATTGTCTGGCGGGCGGAACCATCGGCCATTGCGGCGAGCAATATCCAGGACTTCGTCAATACCCTGGGCGCGGCGGACTATGACGGTCTGCTGGCCAAGGCCGCCGCCGATCCCGACTGGTTCTGGGATCAAACCATCCGCTATATGGGCTTCGTCTTCGAGACGCCTTACGATCAGGTCCGCGATTTGTCCCTGGGCGCGCCATGGGCGAAATGGTGTCTGGGCGGCACCACCAACGCCACCCTCAGCCTGCTGGATAAGCACCGCGAGACCCCGACCTACGACAAAGATGCCGTCCGCTTCGAGGCGGAGGACGGCAGCGTACGGGTCTGGAGCTACCGGGAACTGGATCAGCAGACCTGCCGCCTGGCCGCCGCCCTGACGGAACTGGGCTTGGGCCCGGACGACAAGATCGGCATCTATATGCCCATGGTGCCCGAGGTCGTCGCCGCTTTTTTCGCCACCGCCCGGATCGGCGCCGTGGCGGTGCCGTTGTTTTCCGGTTTTGGCCACGAGGCCATTGCCACCCGCCTGAACGATGCCGGCGCCACCGCCGTGATCACCATCGACGGCACTCAGCGCAGGGGCCGGGCCATCCCCATGAAGCCGGTGATGGACCAGGCCCTCGCCAACGTCCCCTCGGTGCGCCATCAGATCGTCCTGCGCAGCCATGCTGAGGCGCTGACCTGGGTTGATGGGCGGGATCATGATTGGGCCGAGATCGTCACCGGCAAGCCCGATTTCGTGCCCGCCGCGATTGTCGATGCCGAGCATCCGTTGCTGCTGGTCTATACCTCCGGCACCACGGGCAAACCCAAGGGCACGATCCTGACCCACGTGGGCTTCACCGTGAAAATTGGCTTTGATTTATTGGTCTGCATGGATTTGAAGCCGGATGACAGGATGATGTGGATCAGCGATTTCGGCTGGGTCGTGGGCCCCATGATCACCACGGTTTGCTGCCTGGCGGGGGCGACCATGGTGTTGGTCGAAGGCACCCCGGACTATCCCGACCCGGACCGTATGTGGCGCCTGTGCGAACAGCACAAGGTGAGTTTTCTGGGCGTCGCACCGACCACCATTCGCGGCCTGATGCGCTCGGGAAGCGACGATATCGAGAAATGGGATTTAAGCGGCCTGCACGTGGTGGCCTCGACCGGCGAACCCTGGACCGATGAAGCCTGGAACTGGTGCTTTGAACATGTCTGCCAACGCCGCGCCCCGCTGTTCAATTGGACAGGTGGCACCGAGATCGGTGGGGGCATCCTGGTCAGCACATTCATGCACCCGTTAAAGCCCTGTTGCTTTGGCGGTTCGGTGCCGGGGATGGAGGCCGATATCCTGGACGATGCCGGCCAGCCCGTGGCCGCCGGCGAGGTCGGTGAACTGGTCCTGCGCGCGCCTTCCATCGGCCTGACCCGCGGCCTGTGGCAGGATCCGGAGCGTTATATAGAGACCTATTGGAGCCAATATCCCAACATCTGGCGCCACGGCGATTGGGCCAGCCGGGATGAAGACGGCCTGTGGTATGTGCATGGCCGCTCCGACGATACCTTGAAGATCGGTGGTAAGCGGACCGGCCCGGCGGAGATCGAGGGCCTGGTCATGGCCACCGGATTAATTACGGAAGCCGCCGCCATCGGCCTGCCCGATCCCAGGGCCGGCCAATCGGTGATGTGTGTCTGCATTCCCAGCCCTGGCGTCGCGTCGGACGAGGACACCGCCAATCGGGTCCGCGATGCCGTCGCCGCCGGCCTGGGCCATGCCTTCCGCCCCAAAGATGTGTTGTTCGTTTCCGATCTGCCCAAAACCCGCAACATGAAAATCATGCGCCGGGTCGTCAAGGCAGCCGTCATGGGCCAGAATCCCGGCGACCTGACCGCCCTGGTCAATCCCGAAGCCGTCGACGAAGTCGCCCGCGCGGCGGGGCAGAGTTGACCGTGACATCGCTTAACAGGCGACCGATATGCGCCTGATATTGTGACAAATCCGGTCTTTATTGCCGGTTGCCGTTGCCGGGTTGTTGGGGATACGACCCCTCTTCCATCAAGGCGCGGCGAACGGTGTGTCGTATACGAGTCGCTGTTGTTGACAAGATGGGTTATAGTGCCCCCGCATATCGATATATAGGCGCCCTGTTCAGAAGCATGCGGCGTCCTGGTGCGCAGCCTTATATCTAAAAATCTGCAGGCGCACCGGATCTGTTATTGGCGGTTTTAGGGCGATTTTCAATTAATTGGGGTCGCTCTTGCGACTTAAATAATTGGTTCAATTGCTCTATTTTAAGAGTTTGAGCGCATTTTCTTCGAATGCGCTCTAGCGTACCAATAAGCAGGTTTGTCTAAGCAGGTTCGTCGCTATGCGCGGGAATAACAGCCGGCCGGCAGGCCCGAGAAGTGAAGAAAGTGGACGATGCAAGTTGATCTCAAGACGACGGAAACAGAGCAAGATACCAAGCGCGATGACGAGCGCAAGACCAGGCGGTGCCTAATATGCACGGACTCTTTCTTGAGCGAGTGGGCGGGGGAGCGCATCTGCCGCAAATGCAAGTCGAGCTCGGCTTGGCGCACCGGCTGACGTCGAAGCGCTTTGTGAACGAACCGTAGGTCTGCAAGAGATCTGGTTAACTCACACAACCCCAGCGGAAACGCCGCCGTCGACCATATAAACGCCGCCGGTACAAAACGAACTGTCGTTGCTGCCAAGGAACAGCATCAGCCGCGCCACTTCGTCCGGTTCGCCGTAACGCTGCAATGGCATATGCCGCGCCATTGGGCGGTTCGAGCGGTCGCCCGCCGGCAGGCCTCTTTGCTCTTCGATTGAAGCCATCATGCGGGTGTCAATGGGGGCCGGGTTGACCGTGTTGACGCGGATATTCAGCGCCGCCCCTTCCAGCGCGGCCGTCCGCATCAGGCCGATGACCGCGTGCTTGGATGCAACATAGGCGGACATGCCGCCCGCCGCGCGGATCCCCGCCGTTGAAGAGGTGATCACGATGTTGCCGCCGCCACGCGCGCTCATCTCCGGCATGACGTATTTCAGCCCCAGGAAGACGCCGCGCACATTCACCGCCATAACCTTGTCGAACATTTCCTCGGCATAGTCGGTGATCGGCGTAACCCGACCCTCGATGCCCGCATTCAGCAAGGCGATGTCGACACCGCCAAACCGTTCGACAGCCGCCGCGACATAGGCTTGCGTCTGCGCCGTATCCGTTACGTCGGCAATGATACAATCCGCCTGTTCCGAACCAATATCCGCCACGGTGCTTTGCAGCGCGTCCGCGTCAAGGTCGACCAGCATGATCCGGGCCCCCTCCGCCGCGAATAGCTTCGCCGCCGCGCTTCCGATGCCGCCCGATCCGCCGGTGATGATCGCTACCTTGCCGTCCAACTTGCCCATGACAAATCCTCATATGTTATGACCTATCCTAAAGTAGCGGATTGGTGCGGCCCCGCGTACTTTTTTGTGGCATGATGTTGCGATGAATCGACTCGGCACCTATCAAAACGTCTTCGATGACATCGAACCGTTCAAGGGCAGCGTTCCCGCCGGCTTTATCGTCGACCCTTTCGGCCAGTTGACCGAGGCCGAGTTCAGAACGATTTGGCTGGACGATCCCGATTGGGAGCGTGACCGCGAAGTTGAATTGGCCATGCCGACAGCCGTTGCCGATGAAAGCTGGTTCGAAGTCGTCAATTGGGTCGAGGCAGCGCGCGAGGCGCGTAATTCCTATGTCATGATGACGTTGGGGGCATGCTATGGCGCGCAGGCCGTTGGCAGTTACCTGGTCCTGCAGAAATTAAATCCCATGCCCGCCCTTCTCGTCGCGGTAGAAGGGGTGTCGGATAACATTGACTGGGTGAACCGGCAATTTCGCAATAACGGCATCGACCCGCAGGAACATTGGATCATCGAAGCGGCGTTGAGCACTGACAATCAGCCTGTACTGTTTCCTGTTGGCGGGGCGGGATTGGGAAATCAGAGTAGTTCGACCCTCAATTCCCCGGAAGGCCGCCAACGGCTCGCGAAGTCAATTCTGGATGTTGGGCAAGCTGATGCCGCCCTTACTAATATCCTGACCACCAACGGCACGGGCGTGAAGGTTCAACTGATTCCCGACGTCGACCATGATACCTCGGCGGAGCTTCGTTTCGTAAGCGCCATAACCTTGAAAAACCTGCTGGCCCCCTTCAAGCGCGTAGATTACATCGAGGCGGACCTTCAGTTTGCGGAAATTGCAACAATACCACCGGCCATTGAAGAGTTAACGCGCAAGGTTCGGCGAATCCATCTGGGGACCCATAGTGATGAAATTCATGGTTCGCTGGAGAAACTTTTCCGTGAATTCGGTTGGGAAGTCGTATTCAGTTATTTACCCCATAGATCGTTCGAGACGCCATATGGCAACTGGACCAACGATGACGGTGTGTTAACGGTCGTCAACCCCGCCCTGGCATATTGAACCAATCACTTAGGTCGCGAAAGCGACTCCAATTAAGTAAAAACTGGACATCGTTTTTGGCAAATCGGGATCAATAGTATTACGCTGGATTCTGGACAAAGGGGAGAACGCCATGCGATTCCAAAACCAAGTCGCTGTCATCACGGCTGCGGGTGCCGGCATCGGCAAAGCAACGGCCGAGATCATGGTTCAGGAAGGCGCGACTGTCATCGCCATCGACGTCGACAACGCGCGGTTGGAGGCGCTGAAAGATGCCATGGCCGGGGCCGGCGCGCCGGGTAAGGTGATAGCGAAAAAGCTGGACGCCGCGGACCAGACCCTGGTTCGAAAGGCTGTCGCCGAAATCATGGAAACTTGTGGCCATATTGACATTCTGGTCAACGCGGTCGGCGGCAGCACGATCATTGCGACACCGGCGGCGACGGTTGACGAATTGTCCTTCGAAGACTGGCAGAAGGTGATCGATTTCAATCTCAACGCCACATTTTTATTCTGCAATAATATTGTGCCGCTGATGCGGCAGGCCGGCCATGGCAAGATCATTAACCTCGCATCGATCGCCGGCCGTGGATTGAGCGGCGCCAGCAGCAGCGCCTATGCCGCGGCGAAGGGCGGCATCATCGCGTTTACCAAAAAGCTTTCCAGCGAACTGGGGCCTTCCGGCATCAACGTCAATGCCATCGCGCCGAGTCTGACCCTGACGGAACGAATCCGTCCGCATTGGGAAAAGCGAAATTCCGAACAACAGGCAATCGAGATCGAGCGCACACCGCTTCGCCGCGTTGCCGAAGCGGTCGATCAGGCGCGGGTGATTGCCTTCCTCGCCTCAAAGGATGCTGACTTTATAACCGGCCTCACCATCGATGTGACCGGCGGCATTTCATAACCGCGCCTGCGGCGATATGACAGGTTGGGTGCTACCCCGGCGACCAGACCGCCCGGAGTTTTCCGTGAAGGTTCTGGTTGCAAAGTGAGCATGGCAGGCATGTTATTTTTCAAACCGACCTATCGCCAGGGGGTGTTTCTTGTCCTGTTCGCCGGCTTGTGCTGGTCATCCATGGGCCTGGGCATACGCTTCATAGAGACCGCCAATGTCTGGCAGATCCTGTTCTATCGGTCACTGGCCCTGGTGCCGTTCCTATTCCTGGTTCTGGCGGTCCGATCAGGCGGTAGGCCGTTACCCAGCATTCGCAAGGTTGGACTGGCCGGCCTCATAGGCGCCCTGGCGCTGGTGTTCGCGTTTACCGGCGGCATCTTCGCCATCCAGGCCACGACCGTCGCCAATGCGATGTTCCTGTTTGCCGCCGCGCCGTTCCTGGCCGCCCTGCTGGGATTGCTCATCTTGCGTGAACGGGTCCGAACCGCCACCTGGTGGGCAATGGCGCTTGCCATGTTTGGTATCGCCATCATGGTCTGGGAGGGCATCTCGTTGGGCCGGATGAGCGGCAATGCCGCGGCGCTGATTTCCGCCCTGGGGTTTGCCGTCTTTACCATTGCCCTGCGCTGGCGGAAGTTGGACGACATGATGCCGACGGTTTTTCTGGCCGGTGTCTTTGCCGTCATCATATCGGCAAGCATTTGCCAATTGGCCGGCTATTCACTGCTGCTGCCCGCGCGGGACATCGTCATCGCGCTGTCCCTGGGGGTGTTCCAGGTTGGCGCTGGAATGGTTATCTACACCATAGGCTCGCGCATCGTCCCAGCGGCGGAACTGGCCCTGCTGTCCATGACGGAGGTGCTGCTTGGCCCGTTCTGGGTATGGGTTTTCCTGGGCGAAACGGCCGGCGTTTATACGCTTTTGGGCGGCGCCGTGCTGCTGGCCGCGATCGCCGCCAACGCGCTGTCGGGACTGCGTCACAAACCAACACCGATACTTTGAATTTAGCCGCTTGGTCCAGCGGCCGGGTTAAAAATTAATTCAGGCGGTCGGTCCGTCGCCTGCTACCGTGGTCCGGCGCATGACCCGGCGATAGCTGTTATCCCAGGGGCGACCGCGGTGCAGAGTGGCGCGGTCGTCCCATATGACCAAATCGCCGGCCTGCCAGTCATGGTGATATTGCAGATGCGTCTGGGTCGCCTGGTCGCGCAATTCCGCCAGCAGGGCATCGCTTTCCGGCTTATCCAGGCCAATGATGCCCGAGACATGGGCCCCGGCATAGAGCGCCCTGCGGCCCGTTCGGGGATTGGTCTGCACCAGGGCCTGGGGCACGGGGGGCACTTCCGCCGTTTCCGCGGCGAGGAACTTTTCCTTGGCGTCATAGCCCATGGCGGCGCGGGAATGGGCCAGGCTGTGCAGGCCAACCATGCCGTCGATCCGGGCCTGGGTCTCTGCCGTCAGGCCATCCCAGGCGGCGCGCTGATCGGCGAATTCCGTGGCGCCGCCCAGGGGTGGGACGTCGCGGGCGTGCAACAGCGAGGCGATGGCGGGAATTTTCTTGAATGACGAGTCCGCATGCCACAACTGATTGCCCAGATTGTAGGACATATGCTCGCTATCCAATGGGTAGATGCTGCCGTCGGGCGCCACGTTGGTGATGTCCGAGATTTCATCATGGGCGACGGCGCGGGGCCGATGGCGGCGGATCGAGATTTCCAGTTCGCCAAAGTGGCGGGAAAAAGCAATCTGGCCCTCTTCATCCAGATCCTGGCCGTGAAAAACCAGCACGCCATATTCATCCAGGCCATCGCGGATCGGCAAAAAACCATTCCGATCCAGGGGTTGGCGCAAATCAATGCCCGTTACCTCGGCGGCAAAGCCAACGGCGGCGTTGATGGGACGGAAGGTAATGCTCATAACCTGATCCTCTTTTAGGCCGTTATATTTTTGCTATTGATCGAGGCGCCGGGCCAGCCGCTCCCCGCCACTCAGGCCACGATGACATGTTCGGTGGTGATGATGAAGGGGATCTCGGTTTCCGTATCCAGGAAATTCGGCTCGTCCTCGCGGGTCCGGTCATAGGCTTCGCTTTGCGCTGATTGCCGCATGGCGGCAACGGAATCAAACCAGGTGATGGCGCAACCATCAATGGCCGGCTCCCGGCCATCGCGATAGGCCCCCAGCAAGGTGTGGCTTTGCACATAGCGGCGGATCACCTCGATCTGGGCCGCAAGTGGGCCGTGGACGCCGCGCCAATAGGCCTGAAATGCCTCGACATCCATGCCGGTTTTTCGTGGTACGAATTCAATATTCTTCACCGCGCCATCCGGGATAGGGCCATCCTTGATGATATGCTCCTGGGTCAGGATCAGGGCTAATTTAGACCGATCAATGAATTTTTCCTCATCCGCCTGCACCGCCCCATAGGCTTCCGTCCCCGCCATGGCGCGCAGGGCGGCCACGTCATCAACCCATATTTCGGCAATGCCGTCATAGGGCAATTCACCCTTGCGGTAGCCGCCTAGCAGGGCGTGGGACTGGATGTAGCGGCGAATATTGGGCAGGCGTTTAACCACCTCGGAATGTTCGCCACGCCAATAGGCCTGAAAATCCTCGACCGACATGCCGGGTTTCCGTTTGATGCAGGTAATCGCCTTAATCATTTTCGGTCTCCTCGCTGTTCCGAGACGTTCGTACCAAGCCGCGCTGATCCATGGTTTTGGTAACCAATCATTAACCATTCTTTCCGCATATTAACGGTTCGGCAAGACGTGATCCTGCAACGCAGTGGCACATCTGGCTTGCCGTGAGCCCAGAATCGCAGGGGCCACCTGGACCAAGGTCTTGATATATTGGACGGAAACATGAGTCATTTCGAAAGCGGAACGGCTAGAAATATCGCCGAGAGCGTCATTCCGGGGCCCAACCTGCGGGCTTTTAGCCGGGTGATCAGCTTGGAGCAGAGTTTGGATCATCTGCCCATTGGCATCACGGTCTACGACGAAAATTTTCGGCTGACGGCCTGGAATAAAACTGTTGCTGAAATTTTGCGGACGCCGCCCGAATTGTTACGCGATGGGATGCCGATCAGCGAAATAATCCGGCATCTGGCGGCCGTTGGCTTTTACGGCAGCGGCGAGGTCGAGCCGTTGACCAACCACCGGCTTGGGCAGATGACCGAGGGCGACTTGACCTTTGAGCATAGCCTGAACGACGGGCGCATTTTAGAGATTCGTGGCGTCCGCGACCCCGACGGGGGTTACATCTATATCATCCAGGACGTCACGGTCCAGCGTCAGGCTGAAAGCGCGACCAAGGAATTAGCAGCGATTGTCTCGTCGTCGGAGGCGTCGATTTTAAGCCTTTCGCTGGAAGGCAGCATTACATCCTGGAATGCGGGCGCGGAGCGGCTTTACGGCTATTCCGCCGCAGAGGCGATCGGACAATCATCCCGGCTATTGACCAGTGATGCGGCGCAGGCCGCTGACCAGCAATCCATCTGGCGAAGGGTGCTGCAGGGCGAACAGGTATTGCAGACGGTCGTGCAACGAACACATAAGGATGGCCATACCTTTCCCGTATCGTTGAGCATGTCACCGATTTTTGCCGACGACGGTACCATCGTCGGCGCATCTGGTATTGCCTACGACATTACCGAGCGTCTGCAGGCGGTACAGGATCTGGCCAAACAGCGGGACGAGTTGGAACGTCTGAACGGGCAAAAAAACCGTCTGTTTTCCATCATCGCCCATGACCTGCGCACACCGTTCAACAGCCTGCTGGGATTTTCCGAAATCCTCAGCGATAACGCCGCCACTCTGGGGCCCGAAGAGATCAGCGAATATGCCGGGATGATGCATGAATCCGCGCGCCAGGCCAACGGGCTGCTGGAAACCCTGTTGGAATGGTCGCGTCTGCAAATGGGCGGGCTGCAGAGCGAGCCGCGCCCGTTTGATGTGGCGGGCGCCATTGACAAGGCGCTGGCCTTCAACGCCACCAGCGCGGCCAACAAAAATATCATGACCGAACGCCTGGCAAGCCCCTTGTTGACGGCCCTGGCGGACCCGCGAATGGTCGAAACCGTACTGCGCAATCTGATTGGCAATGCCATAAAATTTACCGAAAGAGGCGGCACCGTCCACCTGGAGGCCATCCGCAAGGACGGCGAGATCGTTATTTCCGTTCGCGATAGCGGCGTCGGCATATCGCCCGAACGCCTGGGCAAACTGTTCCAATTCGAAACCGACGCTTCAACCGCCGGCACGAACGGCGAAAAAGGCACCGGCCTGGGCCTGCAGCTATGCAAGGAACTGGTTGAGTTGCAGGGAGGCGCTATCGCCGTGGAAAGTGCCCCGGGACAGGGTTCCAGCTTTTGCTTTACCCTGCCATCGGCCATCTGAGGGCCGCAAAATTTCCGCCGCAGCGCCGGCGTCCGGACATCCCCGCCGACTGTCCGGGCGTCTGGCCGGTTGATCACCGCCTCCAGGCCTCTTATGTGAAGGCCGCATAGTCATTTTCCTGGAGCAGTTTTCAATTGCTCTGCTCTTAAGGAATTCGAGCATGTTTTAACAAAACAGGCTCCGGCACGGATTAAAGCAAGGAACCATCGTCATGGTAACCGATCAGCTGATGGGGCAGGCACGGAAACTGCTGCCGAATATGAGTGGCACTCGCCTGCGCATGGCACGCGGTATTGGCGCGGCTTTGTTGATCGCGGCACTGTTTTACTATCCTGTTGGCATGCTGATCACCCATACCATCGACGACGATGCCGCCTACCAGGCCCCGGCCGCTCTTTTGCCCGAGGGCGGCAGCCGCGCCGTGGCCATGGCCGCGGCCCTGATCCAGCGGGAAGTCGATGTGCACCGCTGGGTCGCCAACGACCCTTTTTTCCTGCCGCCGTCGGCCCTGGATAATATGCCAAATTTTCAACAGGGCATCGTTTCCGCCCTGGCCCGCTTTGCCTTCGAGTTGACCGACCAGATCGGCCGCACGCGGGGCACCTCTCAGACCGACGTGGATCTGCAGGAAGCCGCGGGCCAATTGCAATATCCCGGCAATATCTGGGTCTTTGATATATCCACCTCGATGGCCCCCACCACGACTTCGGAAGCGCGTTACCGCAAGGCCGCCCGTTCCCTGCGGAGCTATAACCAGCGCTTGGCCGACGGCAAGGCGGTGTTCGAAAGGCGGGCCGACAATCTGCTCTCCACCCTGGACCGCTTCGCCCTGGATATGGGGTCTTCGTCGGCTAACCTGGACCGCCATATTGCTGAAAATGCGGGCGATCTGATCGACACCCATGGCGACGACGTCTTCTATGGCATCAAGGGGCAGAGCTATGCCTATTACCTGATCATCCGGGAATTGGGCCTGGATTTTGAACGTCTGCTGAGCGAACGGGAATTGACCAACGCCTGGGCCAAGATGTTGGAAAGCTTGCGGATAACGGCCGAATTATCGCCCCTTGTGGTGGTGAACGGCAGACCGGATTCCCAGGTCCTGCCCAGCCATTTGGCCGCCCAGGGCTTCTATCTGTTGCGCGCTCGGACAAAATTGCGCGAAATCACCAATATTCTTTTGAAATAGTCTACGCCGCATTCTGGTTGCCCTGACCCGAGGGTGATGTCACCATATTGCCGAAAGAGGGCAAGATCATGGAAGAGCTGCAACAAGGCAACCTGGCGCGCCGAAAATTTTTGTGCGTGGTGGATGACTCCCCCGAGTGTCGACTGGCCCTGCGCTTTGCCTTTCGCCGGGCGGCGCGAACGGGCGGCGGCGTGGTTTTACTGTACGTGATTGAACCTGCCGATTTTCAGCATTGGGTGGCGGTGGAAAACCTGATGCGCGAAGAGGCACGGGAAGCGGCCGAGGAAATTCTGCAAACCCTGGCTGATGAAGTCAGCCAATGGTCGGGGATCATGCCGGAATTTGCCATTCGCGAAGGCCGCAGCCAGGACGAAGTTATTGCGTTGCTGGAGGCCGAGCCGGAAATTCGCCTGCTGGTGCTGGGCGCCTCGGCCGAGAATGAGGGCCCCGGCCCCCTGGTCAGTGCCCTGGCCGGCCCCATGTCAGCGAATATGCTGGTGCCGGTCACCGTGGTGCCGGGTAATTTAAGCATCGCGCAAATTGACGAAATTACCTGATTCGGATTTGCTCTAGAGCAATTCCGAATTAATGAGAATCGCGAAGCGATTCTAAGTGATTGGAAAAATTGCTCTAATTTTAAAGACCTGAGCATTTTCAGAATGAAAATGCTCTAGCGCCGATGGACGGCGCGGCGGCGTTTGTAGGCAGCCTGCATCAACTGCATGCGCATATCGTCGGCCCTGCGCCGTTCCTTGTACCACAGACGCATTACCTTGATGCGATAGGGCTTGTTCAACGCCTTGGTGGCGGAATGATAATGGGCCACCGCCTGGGTCCAGGAACGATGTCGCAGGTACAAACGCCGCAGCAAACCGGCTGCATAGTCGATGTTGCTGGCGGGGCTCAGCGCCGCGTCCAGATCGGCGAAGGCGTCGGGGTGGTATTGCAGGTTCACCTGCATGCAGCCCACGTCAATATTGCGCACGCCCTGGGTCAGTAAAGCCCGAACGGCTGTTGCCGCCGCCGCCTGATCGGGAAAATGCCGCCCCTTGCCTTGCGCATAAACAGTCCAGGGCCAGGCAACAACTGCCTGCATCTCGGCCAGCCAGTGTCCGGTTTCCGCCAGCGCAATAGCCGCCAGCATCTCTGAGGGGATGCGATGACGCGCCTCCGCCGCGGCCACCATGTCGCGGCAATCCAGGCTCTCGGATGTCCCGTCTAGACGGATTTTTTGGCTATTTTCCGGCATTTGTGATTTTGTCCGCGCGGCGGCAGGTGGCGTGGCGGCACCCCACCACAACACCAACCCCAGCAGCAATGCCGGCGTTATGCCTCGCTTGATGACCATGACCCTATCTACCCCCGCGACCTTTTCCTACCCAGGATAGAACGCAAGAACCATGCCAGTTAGAGCAGTTTCGGGCTATTCGGCGGCGGCGCCCAGGCTTTCGAAGTAGGCCGAGGGCAGGCGGCAAACAGCCGCGATCACGGCTGTCATGGCCGCGCGGACGCGTTCCATGCCAGGCAAGGGAACCACCCGCACCTCGTCCATGTATAAGCGCCGATTGATCTCGATCTGCAGGACATGCACCCCGGCGCTGGGGCGGCCATAGTGATAAGTGGTAAAGCCCCCCGCATAAGGATTGTTATGCTGTACCCGGAAACCTAGACCGGACAAGGTGCGCTGGACGCAATCGGTCAATTCCGGGGCGCAGGTGGCGCCGAACCGGTCCCCCAGTACAATATCTGCGCGCTGATCGCGGCCACGGCCTACTGGCCCCAGACCGCTGATCGAAGGCATGGAATGACAATCGATCAACAGGCAGTGACCGAACGCCAATTGGGCATCTTCGATCATCCGCGCCAGAGAATGATGATAGGGAAAATACACCCGGTTCAGCCGTTGCCGCACCTCGGCGAAGTCCAATTTTCCGCGATATATATCACGCCCGTCCGCGGCCAATCGGGGAATGGTGCCCAGGCCGCCCGCCACCCGCAACGAGGTGGCGTTGATATGGCTGGGCAGGTCTTCAGCGAACATCTGAGGGTCGAGCTCCCACGGCTCCCGGTTCAGGTCCAGATAGGCACGGGCATAGGCAGCCTTTAACAAGGGCGCGCCATGGTCAGGCGCGGCGGCGAACAACTCATCGACGAAATTATCGGCGGTGCGGCGTAATAACAATTCCGGCAGAGTGGTCGCTGCCATCAGATCGTCCGGATAATATTGGCCGCTGTGGGGCGAGGCAAAAACAACGGGCGCCAATTGTCTAGCCGGTCCGGTCACGGTGAACGGCGGTGGCGAGGCCTCTACATTACCCATCGTCATCCACCAGCCCCCATCCGGTAGTCAGGTATCCGAGATCGCATTCAAGACGTCCGGCGTGTCAAATTTGGTCAACCCAACCGAAGTCCAGATTAGGATGCTAGCACGTGGAGAGGCGGAAACCATAGGGGTAGGATCGGTAAATTCGCGGCATAAAAAAAATTATTAATTGTTTACCCGGCGTATCTTTACTCTTTGCTAGGCATGTCCGACTATCGTTCGCGCATGTCGGGGCGTCGGGTTAGGCCTCGGATGGTCGAGAGACGGGCGGATATTGAGGATATCGATGGCGAAAATTCTTTTAGCGGAAGACGACGATTCCATGCGGCATTTTCTAGGCCGTGCCCTGGAACGCGCCGGCCATGAGGTATTTTCCGTAAGCCAGGGCGATGAGGCTTTGCCGGTTCTGGCGGAAGGCCGATTTGATTTGCTGTTGGCGGATATCGTGATGCCGGAAATGGATGGCATCGAATTGGCCCGCCGCGCCGTGGCGGTGGACCCGGCCATCCGTGTCATGTTCATCACCGGCTTTGCCGCCGTGGCCCTGCGCAATCGGCAAACCTCCCGCTCCGACGCGAAAGTCCTCTCGAAGCCCTTCCATTTGCGGGATTTGGTCGACGAAATTGACAAGACCCTGGCGGCTTAACCGGCGGACTCACAGGCGCTTTTTTACCTCGCTGGCGATATCCATGAAGGCCTTCGCCTGCGGTGAGTCCGGATATGCCGCCGCAATGGGCGTGCCCGCATCAGAGGTCTCGCGCAGGCTGATATGCAGGGGAATTTCGCCCAGAAAATCACAGCCCAGTTCGGCGGCGGTCTCGCGCGCGCCGCCATGGCCAAAAATTTCAGCACGGTGGCCGCAACTGGGACAATGATAATAGCTCATATTCTCGATCATCCCCATGACCGGCACGTCTGTTTGACGGAACATATTCAACCCCTTGCGGGCATCGATCAGGGCAATATCCTGGGGGGTGGAGACGATGATGGCGCCCACCAGGGGCACCTTTTGCGCCATGGTCAACTGAGCGTCGCCCGTACCGGGGGGCATATCAACCAACAATATGTCCAGCTCGCCCCATTTCACGTCGCCCAGCAATTGTTCCAGCGCCCCCATCACCATGGGCCCGCGCCAGATGGTCGGCTGGTCCGGGTCAACCAGGAAACCAATGGACATGCAGACCACCCCATGACCCTGCATGGTTTCTAATTTATCGCCGTCGGAGCGGGGCTGGCCCGAGATCCCCAACATGCGCGGCATGGAGGGGCCATAGATATCCGCGTCCAGAATGCCGACCTTCAGGCCCAGGCGATGCAGGGATACCGCCAGATTGACGGTAACCGTGGATTTGCCCACACCGCCCTTTCCGGAGGCCACGGCGACCACCGCCTTGATCCCCGGCAGTTCCATTTTTTGATTGCCGGCGCTGCCATGACGGCCAATTCTTGGCGCCTGCCCCCCCGGTTGTTGTTGCGGTTGTTGTTGCGGCGCTGGGGCAGCGCGTTCGGCGGTCAACACGGCGGTGACTGATAGGGCGCCAGGCAGGCCCGCGACTACCTGCTCGCAAGCCCGGCGCAGGCTCTCCATCTCCGGCGCGCGCTCCGGCTCGATTTCGATGGAGAACGCCACATTCCCGTCGCGCACGGCCAGGCCGGTGATCATGCCCAGGTCCACCACATTGCCGTCACGGGCCGGATCGCCGATCCGCCGCAGCGCCTCTAAAACATCGTCTTCACTGACCCGCGCCATTACCTATGCTCCCCAAATATCAAGCCCAACGGGCACTCATTGCACCCAGCGCCATAAGGTGCCATATAACGCGTTAGCAGGCTGCGGCAAAGCGTCACGGTCGGTGTTTCGCAAGTACGTTTTGACTGCATCATTATTCTGACAATCTAGGATTGGAAATTTCATGCCGTGGAGCAATCAAGGCGGTGGCGGTGGCGGTGGCGATGGTGGCCGGGGACCATGGGGTCAGGGCGGTGGCCAACAGCCGCCAAATCTGGAAGAGCTGTTGCGCAAAGGCCAGGACCGCTTCAGGGGCGCCCTGCCGGGCGGGCGCTGGGGCGGCCGGGGTGTGTTCCTGATTATCCTGGTTCTGATCGCAGCCTGGATGGCATCTGGCTTTTACCGGGTTGGTCCCGACGAACAGGGCGTGGTGCTTCGCTTTGGTAAATTTACCGGTTCCACATCGCCTGGCCTGCGCTATCACCTGCCCACGCCCATTGAAACCGCGTTGACGCCGAAAGTAACGCGCGTCAATAGGGTTGAAGTCGGATTTCAAAGTTCGGGCGATTTCGGCCGTTCCTCGGCTCTGCGCAATCTGCCGGAAGAAAGCCTGATGTTGACCGGCGACGAGAATATCGTCGACATCAACTTCACGGTGCTGTGGCAAATCAGCAATGCCGGACATTTCCTGTTCAATATCCAAAGGCCGGAAAATACCGTCAAGGCGGTGGCTGAAAGCGTCATGCGCGAGGTTGTTGGCGGCTCGAAAATCAACACCGTCCTGACCGAAGGCCGGAACGAGGTTGAGCGGCAGACCTTGGATTTGATGCAAAGTACCCTGGATGAATACAAGGCTGGCATCGTTATCACCCAGGTTAAACTGGCCAAGGCCGATCCGCCGTCAGCGGTGATCGACGCCTTCCGCGATGTGCAGGCGGCCCGCGCCGACGAGGAGCGTCTGGTGAATGAAGCCCAGGCCTATTCCAATGATATTCTGCCCCGCGCCCGTGGCGAGTCGGAGCGCATCCGCCAGGAAGCCGAGGGCTATCAGAAACAGACCGTGGCCCAGGCCGAGGGTGAAGTATCCCGCTATCTGGCCGTTCAACGGGAATATAAATTGGCCCCCTCGGTCACCCGCACGCGGCTGTATCTGGAGACCATGGAAACTGTTCTGCAGGGCACCACTAAGATCGTGATCGACAATAAAGGCGGCAGCCAGGGGGTCCTACCCTATCTGCCATTGCCGGAATTGCAGGGCCGGACAGGCCAAAAAGCGGAGACCAAGTGATGAACAGGAATGTCGCAACAATATTGGCAATCATCCTGGTTGGTTTGGGTGTCGTCGGCTACGGCAGTGTATTTTCCGTACATGAAACCCAACAGGCCTTGGTGCTGCAATTTGGCAACCCGATAAAAGCCGTTCAGGTTTCGGGTTTGCATTTCAAAACGCCGTTCCTGCAAAACGTGCAGTACATGGAAAAACGGATCTTGGATTTTGACGCGCCACCGGTCGAAGCCGTGGCGTCGGATAAGAAGCGGATCGTGGTTGACGCCTACGCACGCTTCCGCATTGTCGATCCTTTGAAATTCTACCAGACCGTCAACAATGAAGTTACGGCCCGTAATCGGCTGGCTCCCATGGTGAACTCCAGCCTGCGAAACGTTATTGGCCGGGTGCCATTCGAAACCATGTTGTCCGGCAAGCGCGCCAAACTGATGCACGAAATCCGCGGCCTGGTGAACCTCGAAGCCCTGAAGATGGGCATCGAAATTGTCGACGTACGGATCAAACGCGCTGATCTGCCGGCCGCTAACAGCCAGGCGGTTTATGACCGGATGCGGGCGGAACGAAAACGTATCGCCACGGAAATCAGGGCCGAAGGCGCGGAACGCAGCCAGAAGATCACTGCCGACGCGGATCGTCAGCGCACCATTTTGCTGGCCAATGCGCAAAAATTGTCCGAGATTATTCGTGGTGAAGGCGAGGCCCTGCGCAATAAAACCTTCGCCGATGCGTACAAGCGGGATCCGGAATTCTTTGTTTTCTACCGTTCCCTGCAAGCCTACCGGACCGCCCTGCAATCGGACGACACCACCATGGTCCTGTCACCGAACAGCGATTTCTTCAAATACTTCGGCGACAGCATGGGACGCTCGGCTGAGGACGCGGCAAAGTAATAAGGCCCCGTATCCAATAGCCGGTGCCCTCTATTCGGAGACTCGGGCGTCATGATCGACCTGTTCGTGGTACTGGGCCTGATCCTGGTCCTGGAAGGCGGGTTGTATGCTGCCTTTCCGGCCGGCATGAAGCGCATGATGACGGTGATGATCCAACAGCCCGACGATGTCTTGCGCCTCAGCGGCCTGGGCGCGGCGACCCTTGGGGTCGGTATAATCTGGATCGTGAAAACCTTTTTATAGCCGGCGCTCCGGTTCCAACCGGCACGCTTGTTGTTCAAATGCGGCCTTGTTTTCACCGTTAAGTGATCCACAATTTAAGTGATCCACAATTTATGGCAAATTTAGAAATTTTTACTGCTGCCATGGTTTTGTCACATTCGCTTCCGAGATTACGGGTCTGTTGCCAACACGGCGAATGATTTGTCCTGGTTCACTTGCAGGCCGTCATGTTTGGCAATACCTCTTAGGCCAACGGATCAGGCCATTGAATCTTGAATTTGGCAGGGACGGCAATGCCGTCTCTGCCGCCTTTTACAAGGGAGAAAATACGTGATCGGCATTTTACCCAATCGCTGGACCACCCCCGTCACCACTTCCATGGCTGCCACGGCCGCGACCATTGGGCTGCTGTTGCTGCCCGTAGCCGGACAGGCCCGTGGCGCCCCCGATAGTTTCGCTGATCTAGCCGCCAACCTATCGCCGGCAGTCGTCAACATTGCCACCACCCAGGTAATCAAAGGCAGCCCGGGCCGGCCCGAATTCATGGTGCCCCCCGGCTCGCCATTCGAGGAATTCTTTAAGGAATTCCTGGAAAAGAACCGGCCGAAGAACAACGGCACCCGGCGTGCGACCTCGCTGGGTTCGGGCTTTATCATTGATGCCACCGGTCTGGTCGTCACCAACAACCATGTTATCGCCGAAGCAGACGAGATCAGCGTCCGCCTGTCCGATGGCACGCGCCTTGAGGCCAAACTGGTGGGGCGCGATATCAAAACCGACCTGGCCCTGTTGAAGGTAGAGCCGAAAGGCAAGCTGCCGGCCCTGAAATGGGGTAATTCGGAAAAGTCGCGGGTTGGCGATTGGGTGCTCGCAATTGGCAATCCGTTTGGCTTGGGCGGTACCGTCACGGCCGGTATAATTTCCGCCCGTGGCCGCGACATCAATGCCGGGCCTTATGATGATTTCTTTCAGACCGATGCCGCCATCAACCGGGGTAATTCCGGTGGCCCATTGTTCAACATGAATGGCGAGGTCATTGGCATTAACACGGCGATTTATTCGCCGTCCGGCGGCAGCGTCGGTATCGGCTTCGCCATTCCCTCAACCCTGGCAAACCGGGTAATTAAACAACTGGCTGAATTCGGCCGTACCCGGCGGGGTTGGCTGGGCGTCCGCATCCAAACCGTTACCGACGAAATCGCTGTTGGTTTGGGCCTGGAAAAGGCAGGTGGCGCCTTGGTTGCCGGCGTGGGCCCGGACGGTCCGGCAGGCAAGGCCGGCATCAAACAGGGTGACGTGATCTTGCGCTTTGATGGCAAGGAAGTAGGTGAAATGCGCTCACTGCCCCGGATCGTCGCCGAAACGCACATCGGCAAGACGGTCAAGGTCGATGCCTGGCGCAAGGGCAAGCTCGTCACCCTGGAGGTCGCTATTGCCGAGATGATGGAAAGCGATGAAAAACTTGCGCAGAGCGACGAAAACGCCAAGCCGGAGGTGGCCAACGATGTGAAGTTGTTGGGCATGCGCCTGTCCACCCTGACGGACGAGGCGCGGACGACCTTCAAACTGAAAGAAGCCGCCAAAGGTGTTCTGGTGCTGGAAGTCGCGGCCGATAGCTCCGCCGCCAAATATGGCCTTCGCCCCGGTGATCTGATCGTTGAAGTACAACAGACCCCGGTTATGACGCCGGCCGATGTTGCCAAACAGATTGCGGAAATTCGCACGGCCAACAAGGCGCGCAAGTCAAAAAAGGTGAAGTCCGTATTGTTGTTGGTGCAACAAAGTAGCGGTAACCGGCGCTTTGTTGCGGTGCAGCTGGACGAAAAGGCGATGGAGGAAGACAAGAAGAAGGAGTAATCCTTCAGCTTTGAATTTCCGCGGCCCTATAGCCTTGTAGATACAACAGAGCTGTCAGGTCGCCATGGTCGATCCGGGCCATGGCGGCCTGTGCCAGTACCGGTTTGGCGTGATAGGCAACACCCAGACCCGCCGCTTTGACCATTGCCAGATCATTGGCGCCATCACCTACCGCCAGGGTCGCCGAGGCGGCAAGATTTTGCTGCCGGGCGAGGGCATGCAGTGCCGCCAATTTTCCCGCGCTCCCCAGGATCGGCTCCGTCACCTGGCCGTCCAGACGTCCGTCGGTAAAGTGCAGCCGATTGGCCTGTTGGTAATCAAATCCAGCGGCCGCCGCGACCTTTTCCGTGAAAAAACTAAAGCCGCCGGAAACCAGCGCGGTATAGGCGCCATGGGCGCGCATGGTGGCAACCAGTTGCCGCGCACCTGGATTAAGCCGGATGCGCCGGTCATAGACCGCTTGCAGATCAGCTTCCGTCAACCCGGCCAAAATTTTGGTCCGTTCACGTAGCGCCTCGGTAAAGCCGATCTCGCCGGCCATGGCTCTTTCAGTAATGGCGGCGACCGTAGCCTTCTGGCCCAATACGTCAGCCATCTCGTCGATGCATTCGGCGCTGATGATGGTGGAATCCATATCCGCCAGCAGCAATTGCCGGCGCCGCGCCGGACCGTCCGGTTGGCAAAACAGATCCACGGGCGCCCCGGCCAGGGCCTGGCGCACCACTGGGTCATCTACCACGGCCGGGCCGGAAAACCGCAGATCGCAGGCCTGCCCAGCCGCCAGCCAATCCACCACCGTGCCCACGGGCATAACCGATAGCGCGATACGCACATGGTCGTCCGTCAATGGCTTCGCTATAAGGGTCAGAACCTGAGACATGATGGACCTTGAAAGACGCTACGGCATGGACGATACCATTCTGATAGCCGGACCGACGGCCAGCGGCAAGTCCCGTTTGGCGGTGGCGTTGGCCCAGGCGATTGATGGCATCGTCATCAACGCCGACAGCATGCAGGTCTACCGCGAACTGCGGGTGCTGACCGCGCGTCCCAGCGCAAGCGAGGAAGCCGCCGTGCCCCATCGCCTGTACGGCATCACATCGGTGGCGGCGCCGTTCTCGGTCGGGCGTTGGCTGGAACTAGTCCGGACAGAGATCGCCAATGCCCGCCAGGCCGGTCAGCCGGCCATCATCGTCGGCGGGACCGGGCTTTATTTTCAGGCCTTGACCGAAGGCATGGCGGAAATTCCCGATATTCCGGAACCGGCCCGCCAAGCGGCACGGGCGAAGTTAAGCGAACTGGGTCCGGCGGGTTTGCATGCCGCCCTCGTCGCCTTGGACCCGGTTATGGCCATGCGCCTGAAGCCGACGGACTCGCAACGCCTGGTGCGGGCTTATGAAGTGATCGAGGGTACCGGTGTCTCGTTGGCAAGCTGGCAACAGCGGCCGGCCACCACCCCCATCCTGCCGCCGCCCTGGCATGGCTTTGTCCTGAACTGGCCGCGCGAACAGCTTTACCGCCGCTGCGATGAGCGTCTGGCGGCCATGCTGGACCACGGTGCCTTGGAGGAAATAAGCGCCCTGGCCGCCATGAACCTGGACCCCGGCCTGCCCGCCATGAAAGCACTGGGCGTGCCCGAGCTTATCCGTTGTATCCATGGCGAGATCGGCCGCGCCCAGGCGCTGGCCGCCGCGCAACAGGCCACGCGGCGCTATGCTAAAAGACAGATGACATGGTTTAGGAACAAGATGTGTTCGTGGATTGCCATAAATTTGCAAGATTCGGAAAGATTTTTGGACGAAAGCATTCCATTTATAATGCAAAACTTGTTGACCCGCCCTTAATCAGGCTTTATGTTGCGCCCGCCGTGCCACTTTCCAGTCGGAAATATTGGCGTGGCAATATGCGTCAAAGCCTCTCTTTCGAGGGGCTTTGTTGCATTGTTCGGCGCTGAGTTATTCAGCATCGTCAGTCAGCATTGGCACCGACCGGCAATGGGCGCCGGGCGGCAGTCCGCATTTGGAGCAGATCATGTCGGGTACGGAACAGAACGGGAAAGCCACCCTGAGCGGCGCGGAAATCTTAATCCGGGCGCTGACAGACCAGGGCGTAGAGGTCATTTTCGGCTATCCTGGCGGCGCTGTACTGCCAATCTACGACGCCCTGTTCGCGCAGAACAATATTCGCCACATTCTGGTCCGTCAGGAAGGCGGCGCGGTGCATGCCGCGGAAGGCTATGCGCGCTCCACCGGCAAACCCGGCGTGGTGCTGGTCACTTCTGGCCCCGGCGCTACCAACGCGGTGACCGGGTTGACCGATGCCATGATGGATTCCATCCCCATCGTCTGTTTAACCGGTCAGGTTGCCTCGCACTTGATTGGCAATGATGCCTTTCAAGAGGCCGACACCATCGGCATCACCCGGCCCTGCACCAAGCATAACTATTTGGTCCAGGACGCGGATGAAATGGGCCGTATCGTCCACGAAGCATTCTATGTCGCGACACACGGGCGCCCCGGCCCGGTGGTCATCGATCTGCCCAAGGATATCTGCGTCAACCAGGGACACTACGAAAAGCCCGATTTGGAGAACCTAAAACATAAAACATACCGCCCTCCGATCGAGGGCAAGACGGAAGCCATCGCGGCGGCGGTAGAGATGATGGCCGGGGCCAAACGACCGATCTTTTATACCGGTGGCGGCCTGATCAATTCCGGTCCCGAGGCCTGCGCCCGGCTGCAGGAGTTGGTGCGGCTGACGGGCTATCCCATCACCAGTACGCTGATGGGCCTGGGCGCCTATCCGGCATCCGATGACCGGTTCCTGGGCATGTTGGGGATGCACGGCACCTATGAAGCCAACAATGCCATGCATGATTGCGACGTGATGATTTGTCTCGGCGCCCGCTTTGATGACCGGATCACCGGCCGTCTGGACGCCTTTTCGCCCCATTCGAAAAAAATCCATGTGGATATAGATCCCTCGTCGATCAACAAGAATATCAGCATCGATTTGGCCGTGATCGGCGATGTGGGCAAGGTCTTGGAGCAGATGCTGGCGCGTTGGAAGGATGGCGCTTACCAGCCCGACCAGGCAGCCTTGAATGATTGGTGGACGACGATCCAAAAGTGGCGCTCGCGCCATTGTCTCGCCTTTACCCAGGGCGCCGATATTATCAAGCCACAGCATGCCATCCAACGGCTGTACGAACTGACCAAGGATCGGGATACCTACATCACGACCGAAGTCGGCCAACATCAGATGTGGGCGGCGCAATTCTATAAATTCGAGGAGCCAAACCGCTGGATGACGTCCGGCGGCCTGGGTACCATGGGCTATGGCCTGCCTGCGGCGGTAGGGGCCCAGATCGCCCACCCGGACTCCCTGGTGGTCGATATTTCCGGCGAAGCTTCGTTCATGATGAACGTCCAGGAACTATCCACGGCCATGCAATATAAGCTGCCCTTAAAAATATTTATCTTGAACAACCGCTGGATGGGCATGGTGCGGCAATGGCAGCAATTGCTACACGGCAGCCGCTTTTCTGAAACTTATAGCGAGGCCTTGCCCGATTTCGTCAAGCTGGCGGATTGCTTTGGGGCCACGGGCATGGTGATCGAGCGGCCCGATGAATTGGACGCCAGTATCCAGAAAATGCTGGATACCGATGGCCTTGTAATCGCCGACGTGCGCGTGGCGCAAGAGGAAAACTGCTTTCCGATGGTGCCCTCTGGCGCGGCCCACAACGAAATGATTTTGGGTGATGGTGAAAACGCTGATCGCCCGAAAGTCTCGGGCGAAGGCATGGCGCTGGTCTGACCGCGCCCCCCGACCCGGCGTTCGGCTGATTTGTTTCTATCGAGGACATTATGAGTGAAAAGTCTGAAATTGCGCCCAAGCATACCATTGCCGTGCTTGTTGATAACGAACCGGGCGTCCTGGCCCGTGTCGTCGGCTTGTTCTCCGGCCGGGGCTATAACATCGAAAGCCTGACCGTGGCCAAGGTCGATGCCGGCGAGGACCGCTCGCGTATCAATATCGTCACTTCGGGCAACGAGATGATTATCGATCAGATCCGGGCCCAATTGGAACGTCTGATACCAGTGTTCAGGGTGGTCGACCTGACCGAGTCCGGACCGTCGGTGGAGCGGGAATTGGCCTTGGTCAAAGTGGTCGCCAAGGGTGAAAACCGCATTGAGGCCCTGCGGGTAGCGGATATCTTTCGCGCCCGCGCGGTGGATTCCACGCTGGGCTCCTTTGTCTTTGAAGTTACCGGCGATAGCGGCAAGGTCAACGCCTTCATCGACCTTATGCAGCCCCTGGGGCTGGCCGAAGTATCCCGCACCGGCGTTGTCGCCATTGCGCGCGGCGCGGACGCCATGTAGACAAGGCCCTAACAGCAACCCCCAATCAAGACCTGCCCCAATTAGGCGGCGCAACCAGAAACGAAGAGGATACCAATCATGCGCGTGTACTATGACCGCGATGCCGATGTGAACCTGATCAAAGGCAAGAATGTAGCCGTTTTTGGCTATGGCAGCCAGGGCCACGCCCATGCCAACAATCTGAAGGATTCGGGCTGCGAGAACGTCGTTGTCGCCCTGCGCGCGGGCAGCAACTCCATCGCCAAGGCCGAGGCCGCGGGTTTCAAGGTGATGACGCCGGGCGATGCCGCCGTCTGGGCCGATCTGGCCATGGTGTTGACGCCGGACGAGGGTCAAGCCGATCTTTGGGTAGACGATTTGCGCGACAACATGCGCCAAGGCACGGCCATGGCCTTTGCCCATGGTCTGTCGATCCATTTCAATTTGATCGAGCCGCGCGACGATATGGATGTCTTCATGATCGCGCCGAAAGGACCGGGCCACACTGTCCGTTCGGAATATGTCCGTGGCGCCGGCGTACCTTGCCTGGTCGCGGTACAGCAAAACGCCTCCGGCAACGCCCTGGAAATCGGCCTCAGCTACTCTGCCGCCATCGGCGGCGGTCGTGCGGGCACGATCGAAACCACATTCCGCGAGGAATGCGAAACCGACCTGTTCGGTGAGCAAACAGTGCTGTGTGGCGGCGTCTGTGAATTGATGCGGGCCGGCTTCGAGATTTTGGTGGAAGCCGGATACGCGCCGGAAATGGCCTATTTCGAATGCATGCACGAAATGAAGCTGATCGTCGATCTGATTTATGAAGGCGGCATCGCCAACATGAACTACTCGATTTCCAACACCGCCGAATATGGCGAATACATCACCGGCCCGCGCATCATTGATGATCGCGTCAAAGACAACATGCGCCAGGTGCTTACGCGCATTCAGTCCGGCGAATTCGCGGCTCAGTGGATGCTGGAAAATAAGGTAAACCAAGCCTCGTTCAAGGCGATGCGCCGCCGCTCATCAGAACATCAATCGGAAGCGGTGGGCGAAAAGCTGCGCGCCATGATGCCATGGATCGCCGAAGGCCGTCTTGTGGATAAGTCAAAGAACTAAAACCGGATACCAGCCGGGCAGGGTTCTTCGCCGCCCCTGGTTCGCCAGGGGCGGCGTCGCCATAATTGTACTTGCGGCGCGAGTCGAATTAGTCGTAATAACTAATTGGAATCGGGTAATAATGCCCGGTTGGCTGGCTTTGTATCCAATGTTTGGCATCGGATTGCAGTCACTGCCTTGTTGCTGCCCTAATTGGCGATTATGGGCAACCCGTGGGCATATTGTAAGCGATCACCAGATCCGGCCAGCGGGATAGCCATCGTCTACAATAGGATCTCGTCTACAATAGGATTTGCTTAACCTTAGGACTTGGTTAATGAAATTCGGTTTATACAGATTGTTGTATGACAATGGATAATGTAAGGCCTTTGGGCCGGGGGCGGAAATAGGTGTTTTCCAAATTATTTGGCTTGCTGTCCGCGGACATGGCGATAGATCTGGGTACCGCCAACACGCTGGTCTACGTCAAAGGCCGTGGCATTGTCCTGAACGAACCGTCGGTTGTCGCCATTACCACCCGCAAGGGTAAAAAAATGGTGATGGCGGTCGGTGACGAGGCCAAGATGATGTTGGGCCGTACGCCAGGTAATATCGAGGCGATCCGGCCCTTGCGCGATGGCGTTATTGCCGATTTCGAGGTGGCGGAGGAAATGATCAAGCATTTCATTCGCAAGGTTCACAATCGCCGTAGTTTTGCCTCGCCTCAAGTGGTGGTTTGCGTGCCGTCCGGCTCTACGGCCGTGGAACGGCGCGCCATTCAGGAATCTGCGGAAAGCGCCGGTGCGCGCCGGGTCTATCTCGTAGAAGAACCCATGGCCGCCGCCATTGGCGCTGGTCTGCCGGTGACCGAACCGACCGGTTCCATGGTAGTTGATATCGGCGGCGGCACGACGGAAGTTGCGGTTTTATCCCTGGGCGGTATCGTTTATTCCCGCTCGGTACGGGTCGGCGGCGACAAGATGGACGAGGCGATCATCGGTTATATTCGCCGCACCCATAACCTGCTGATTGGTGAAGCCACCGCGGAACGGGTAAAAAAGGAAATAGGCTCAGCCTGCGCGCCGGAAAATGGCGAGGGCGTGGAAATGACCATCAAGGGCCGTGACCTGATGAATGGCGTGCCCAAGGAAATTCTGGTCAGCCAACGGCAGATTGCCGAAAGCATGGCCGAACCGGTGGGCGCCATCGTAGAAGCGGTGAAGGTTGCGCTTGAACATACCGCGCCGGAGCTGGCGGCGGATATTGTCGATAAGGGCATTGTCCTGACCGGTGGCGGGGCCTTGTTGGGCAATTTGGATTTCGTGCTGCGCCACTCCACCGGCCTGCCCGTATCCATCGCCGACGAACCTTTATCCTGCGTCGCATTGGGCACCGGCCGCGTGCTTGAAGATATGAAAAACTTCAAGGACAAGGAGATTTTCGATACCACCTATTAGGTGGCCCGCAGGTTAGAGCAATTTTCAATTAATTGGAGTCGCTATCGAGACTTAAGCGGTTGGTTCAATTGCTCTATTTTAAGAGTCCGGGCGCATTTTCTTCGAATGCGCTCTAGGTGGCCCGCAGGTTAGGTGGGCCACGATATTCTCGCTCACGGTGCCTGTATTCAGGCGGCGCGGGCAGCAAGGGTAGCAAAACGAGCAGGAACGGCAGTGGCGAAAGGGCCAAGATTAAGCAGTTTGTCGCGGGTCGCCGCGCCCGCACGTGGGGTGGCGCAACGCTTTAGTCTGCTGCTGTTAATGGCTGCTGCCGTAGCGCTGCTGATTCTCGGCAAAACCCATGGCGATACCATTCGCCAGTTGCGGGTCATGGCGGTCGAAGCCGTTGCACCAATCCTGGAAGTGTTGAGCGCGCCGGTCATCTCGGCCCGCCATGGAATTGCTGAAATAGAGCAATTCTGGAACACTGGCCGGGATAATCAGGCCTTGCGCGAACAAGTGGCGCGGCTGTCGAAATGGCAGATCATTGCCCGCAATCTGGAACGGGAAAACGCCAGCCTGCGGGTATTGCTGAACCCGGCCCATGACCCCGCACCGGTATTCATTTCCGCCCGGGTGATCGGCGATACCAGCGGCCTGTTTGTCCAATCAGCGCTTTTGAACGCCGGCCGACGAGATGGCGTGGAACGCGGCCAGGCCGTGACCACCGGCCAGGGGCTTGCCGGGCGGGTGGTCGAGGCTGGGCAACGTTCGGCCCGCCTCCTGCTACTGACTGATTTGAATTCGCGGGTACCTGTGAGGGTGGAGCATTCCCGCCACCGCGCAATCCTGGCCGGCGACAATTCCGCCCGCCCGCAACTGACATTCCTGCCGGCGAATGCCAAGGTTAATCCAGGCGACCGGGTGGTAACATCCGGTCATGCCGGGATATTTCCCCCAGGCCTGCCAGTAGGCATCGTGTCCTCCAACACTGACGGAGAGGTGCACATCCAGCCCTACGTGGATTGGGCCAGGCTGGAATATGTCACCATATTGCGCTATCGCGCCGTGCCGCCAGGGGATATTGAACGGTCGGACAAGTCCGCGGCGTCCGCAGTGTCCGCGGCGGACCCCGCGGATCCCGCTTCCCCCGCGGTTGGCACCGCCGCCACGGCCAATGGCGCCCGCCCCGCAACCGCCGCGGCCCCGTAAATGGAAACGTCACTGGCTAACAAAGCCGCGAATTTGGCCAGGGCCGGTATCCCATTCTCGATCTCCGCGTTTCTTATTCTGGCGGCAATGCTGCCCTATGGCCTGCCTAAATCATCGCTGGCGGCACCGGTACTGGCCCTGATTTCGGTCTACTACTGGAGTGTTTTTCGCCCGGAACTGATGCCCGCCAGCGCCGCCTTCTTGCTGGGGCTGCTGGTGGATGTGTTGAGCGGCGGACCGCCGGGATTGAACGCTCTGGTGTTGATTCTGGTGCATTGGGCCGCAGCCGGCCAACGCCGCACCTTGGCCGGCAAGTCATTTGCCGTCGGTTGGCTGGGATATTTGCTGATCGCCGCGGGGGCTGCCGTCGTCAACTGGTTCTTCGCCTCGTTGTTTCACACCACGGCGATCGAGTCGGTACCCCTGGTCGTCAGCCATGCCATCGGCACCGCCGCCTATCCCCTGGTGGCGTTATTTTTGGCCCGCGTGCAACCCTTGACCCAGCAGGACTGAGGTAGAGCATGGAACGGGACGGCAGCCGCCACAAAGCCTTTACCCGCCGCATGGCTTTGCTGGGGGGCGGCCAGCTAAGTCTGGCAGCGTTGTTGATAGGGCGGATGTATTATCTGCAAGTGCTGGAATCCGATCAGTATAAAATGCTGGCCGAGGAAAACCGCATCTCCATGCGCCTGTTGGCCCCGCCACGCGGCTTGGTGCTGGATCGTTTCGGCCAGGAGTTGGCCTCTAATCGGCGAAATTATCGGGTTGTTTTGATAGCGGAACAAACGAAAGGGGTTTCCGAAACCCTGGACCGGCTGGCCCGGATTATTCCCATCAATTCGCATCAGCGGAGCCGCGTGCTGCGCGAGGTCAAGCGCAAGCGTCCTTTCGTGCCCATCAAGGTGGCGGAAAATTTGACTTGGGAGCAATTTGCCCGCGTCAACGTACAATTGCCTGATTTGCCCGGGGTGCAGCCAGATGTCGGTGAAGGCCGGTATTACCCGATGGGGATCGAAACGGCTCACATCGTCGGCTATGTCTCGTCCGTGTCGGAAGCCGATTTGACCGGCGACCCGCTGTTGGAACTGCCGGGCTTTCGCATTGGCAAAAATGGCATCGAAAAAGTCTATGACGAATCTCTACGGGGGAAGGCCGGCAATTCCCGGGTGGAGGTCAATGCCTATGGCCGGGTGATCCGGGAATTGGCCCGGCAAGATGGCCAGTCTGGCGATGATGTGGTCCTGACCATCGATACCGATTTGCAGGAGAAGATTTCCCGCCGCCTGGCTGATGAAAGCGCGGCTGCCGTGGTCATGGACATTCACCAGGGTGAAATCCTCGCCATGGTATCGTCGCCCAGTTATGACCCCAACGCTTTTAATCTGGGCATGTCCACCAAGGCCTGGCAGTCCTTGATACAGCATCCGCGCAAGCCACTGATCAACAAGGCCATCGCCGGGCAATATCCGCCCGGTTCAACCTTCAAGATGATCGTCGCCCTGGCGGCGTTGGAGGCGGGCATTGCCGGACCTGACCACCGGGTATTTTGCAGTGGTGTGATCAAATTGGGCAACAGCAAATTCCATTGTTGGCGCCATCGCTATGGCGGCCACGGCTGGGTCGACATGAAACAGTCGATCGCCCAGTCTTGTGACATTTACTTCTATGATTTGGCCCGCCGTTTAGGGGTCGACCGCATGGCTGCCATGGCCCGGCGCTTCGGCCTGGGCGAGTCTTTCGGTATCGAGCTGGCCGGCGAAATGGACGGTTTGGTGCCAAGCAAGGATTGGAAGCTCGCTGTCACCGGTGTCCCCTGGCAATTGGGTGAAACCCTCATCACCGGGATCGGCCAGGCCTATTTGTTGGCGACGCCGTTGCAACTGGCCGTCATGACCGCCCGCCTGGCCAATGGTGGCATGGCCGTGCGACCGAGATTATCGCGGCGCCTGGATGGCGGAAAATCAGTTGATGATGGTGCAGGCTCGACGACGGAAGATGGCCAGAACAAAGAGAACGGCGCCCAGAAATCCGACGCCGCCGCCCAACCCATCGGTGTTTCAGCGGCTAATCTGAAAGTTATCACCGACGCCATGTCCGATGTGGTCAACGGCGCCCGCGGTACGGCGCGAAAGTACAGACTGGACAAGGAACTGGGCACCAAAATGGCCGGTAAAACCGGTACCGCGCAGGTTCGCCGGATTACCAAGGCCGAACGAAAGGCAGGCGGCAAACTAAGCAAAGAAACCCCGTGGAAAGAGCGGGACCATGCCCTGTTCACCGCTTTCGCGCCGGTTGGCGCGCCGCGTTATGCGACGGTGGTCGTGGTCGAACATGGCGGTTCGGGCTCCTACGCGGCGAAATTAACCAAGGACATCATGACCGAAGTGCTGCGCGGCAACCCCCTGGGGCGGGCGGCCGTGAACATGGACGGTGGCGGACACCGCAAAAAGCGGAAAATTTAGATTATGTCATTGGGCGGACAAATGGGCCGACAGATCGAGCTGACCCTGCTACAGAAATTGGTGCAGATCAATTGGATCCTGATATTGCTGATCTCGCTGATCGCCGGGGTCGGCTTCGCCATGCTGTACTCCGCCGCCAACGGCCATATCAACCCCTGGGCATCGCGGCAGATGATCCGCTTTTCCGCCGGGCTTGGCTTGATGCTGCTGATTGCCCTGATCGATGTCCGCGCCTGGCTGCGCCACGCTTATGTGATCTATGCCGCCGCATTGCTGCTGCTGGTAGCGGTCGAGGTTATGGGAGTTGTCGGCATGGGTGCGCGGCGCTGGGTCGATCTGGGCCTGTTCCAATTACAGCCATCAGAGGTGATGAAACTCGCCTTGGTCCTGGCCCTGGCACGATTTTACCACGGCCTGCCCCTGGAAGAGATCGGCCAGATGCGTTGGCTGGTGGTGCCGGCGGGGTTGATCCTGATCCCCGTCGCCCTGGTTATGCGCCAGCCCGACCTGGGTACGGCGATCCTGCTGCTGGCAACAGCGACGGCCATCCTGTTGCTGGCCGGGGTGAGAATGTGGAAATTCGCCGTCGCCTTGGGGGCCATTCTATTGTCGATCCCGCTGGCCTGGCGGTTCATGCTGCATGGCTATCAAAAAGACCGGGTGCTGACCTACCTGAACCCGGAACGCGATCCCCTGGGTGCCGGCTATCACATCATGCAGTCAAAGATCGCCCTGGGCTCGGGTGGATTGTTCGGCAAGGGTTTCATGCAAGGCACGCAAAGCCATCTGGCCTTTTTACCGGAACGTCAAACCGATTTTATTTTCACCATGCTGGCCGAGGAATTCGGCCTCGTGGGCTGTCTTGGATTGTTGAGCCTGTATATGCTGGTTATCGCCTACGGCTATGCCATTGCCATGCGCTCGCGCAATCAATTCGGCCGTCTGTTGGCCGGCGGCGTGATGACCACTTTCTTCCTGTATGTATTTATCAACATGGCCATGGTCATGGGCCTGATCCCGGTGGTCGGAGTTCCCCTGCCGCTGGTTTCCTATGGCGGCACCTCGATGATGTCCCTGTTAATTGGCTTCGGCCTTGTGCTCAGTGTCTATGTCCACCGCGATGCCATCATATCCCGCCGCCCCAGCCATGGTGACTAGATAGAAATCGGTGCAATCGGAAGAGCGCTATAGATGAGTCAGCGGCAGGGCGGTGGTGTATTTAATCTGCTGCATTGAGAAGCTGGAGGAAACATCGTTCAGCCCCTCGATCTCGATCAAACGTTTGTAGAACCGATCATAGGCCGGCATGTCCGTGACCAATACGCGAAGCAGATAATCCCAGTTTCCGGCCAGGCGATCTACTTCCAGCACCTCCGGCATGGCCATGACGGCCCTGGTAAAGTCATCCAGCCAATCGGCGTCATGACGGGCAATGCGCAAATGGACAAAGACCGTCAGGCCCAGTTCCAGCCGCGCCGCATCCAACAGGGCCACCCGTCCCCGAATAACGCCGCTGGCCTCCAGCTTCTGGATACGCCGCCAACACGGTGTCGGCGACAGACCCACCCGCTCGGCAACCACGGCCACCGACAGAGAAGCATCTTCCTGTAGCACCTGCAATATTCGATAATCAAAATGATCCAATGAAAATTACCCTCAAACAATCTGTATTAGATAAATTTTTTCTAAATTTTATCTATAATTTAGAATTATTTGTTAATTATAATGGAACGCCGCGAATTTTTGCAACAAATTACCGCGTCCATGGCGGCATATTAAACAGGCAATTCAGCCTGGCGAAATTTGCGAAATTGGGGGAATTATTACATGGCGCTGATATCCTTTACCGAACATCCCGCCTCGGTGGATGAAACCTATGGTGCGCATTTCGTGACGGCCTCGGGCTTTGGGCTGAGCATGCTGGCGGCCGGGCTGGCTTGCCTGCTGCACGGCGTCTTTCCGTTTCTATTTGTCCGCACCGGCAGCAATGCCATCACGGCCCTCTACCGCCGTATGGTGACCCATCGGGTGGGCGGCAAAGCCCCTCTGCCCGGCGCTGATTTGTCCCTGGACGGGGGCCTGGACCAGAATAGCCCGGAACTACTCTAGTCGACCGAAGCGAGAAAATTCCGTATTTCCTCGACGAACAGCGGCCAGGCGGGTTCGTCTTCCAGAATGAGGTGATTGTCGCCTTCAAGGGCAACAAACCGGGCGTCGGGTATCATGGCAGCCATGCGCCGGCCTTCGCTGAACGGCACTATGCCATCACCCCGGCAATGCAGTACCAGGGTCGGAACATTTACCTGACCCAGCAGTTCGGTCACATCGACGTTGTCATTGGCCTGGCGAAGGCGCACCGCATTCTCGGGCGAGACGGAGATGCGCTGTAACTCGTTGAACCAGTCCCACTGCTCCGGCGTGCCGCCCGGTATAAAGCTGGATGTAAACATCTGCCGAAAGGCCGGATTATCCTGGCCCCAGCCATGTCTGATCAGGGTGCGCATGGCGATGGCCTGATCTTTCGCCGCCGGCGAGCCTCTTTTCTCTCCCCCGCGGGCAAAGCCACCGTACAGGATAAGATGGCTAACCCGCCCGGGATTGCGAACCGCATAGGCGACGGATATCGCGCAGCCTTGGGATATGCCGAACAAGGGAAAACGTTCCAGCTTCGCGTTATCGACCACGGCCGCCAGATCATTCACGAAGGCCTCGAACGAGACATCTTCAACTTCCCAATCGGAAAGGCCATTAGCCCTTTGGTCAAACCGGTAGAGGGTATGTTCCCGGCTGAGTTCCAGCAGGGTATGACGCCAAATCGGGCTCTGCCAGTCGAATTCAAGGTGGCTCATCCAATGCGGCGCCCTGACCAGGGGCGGCCCCGAACCGGCCGTGGCATAGGCGATCTGCGCTCCATCGGGAGCCACACAGAAGTGGATTTTCTGTTCCACGGGGATGGCTGCCGAAGCACTGACGGTATTTGATCCAGCGCCAGCCGCCTTGCCGTCCCACTGCCAACAGCGCATGGGGCGGTCGATATTCTTCAGTTGCCGTTCGCCGGCATCCGTGAACGTAACGCCCACCTTGCCAATGATCTGAGCATGCACACTGTCCGAGGTCAGCACGCCGCCGGGCGGGGCCAGGCCTTCCAGCCGAGCCGCGACATTCACGCCGTCGCCGAATATATCGCCATCCTCTACCACGATATCGCCCAGATTGACGCCGATACGGAATTCGATGGATTTTGCCGCCGCCTCTCCGTCCGCGTCGTTGCGCGCGGCCATGCCGCGTTGGAACGCCACCGCACAGGACACCGCATCCACCACGGAACTGAATTCCGCCAACGCGCCATCGCCCATCATCTTGGCAATGCGGCCGTTATGCTCGGCAATACAGGGATTGAAATGTTCGCGCCAGATGTCGCGTAAGGCGGACAGGGTGCCCGCTTCATCCAGCCCCATCATTTTGCTGTAGCCGACAACGTCAGCCGCCAATATGGCCGCCAGCCGCCGCGTAATATCGCCACCGGCCATGAATAATCCCCTGCCTTTTTCTTTTCCCTATCCTATCGTAGCATCGACTCGAGTGGATAGAGATAACTAATAGAGAAGTGAATAGGTGCCGAGTATCAAAGTTCATGGCGTAGCGACCTACTACGCCGATGTGGGCCGGGGCGTGCCGGTATTGCTGGTGCATGCCGCCACCAATCATGGCGGCCAATGGGACCAGGTGCGCGGCGCCATGGATGGGGGTTACCGCTACCTGTTGCCCGATCTGTTCAATAGCGGCAAAACCGCCGCCTGGCCTCTGGCCCGGGAGCTGAATTTCGACGATGAAGCGGACATTGTCCTCGGCGTGCTGGACGCGGTGGGGGAGGCGGTGCATCTGGTGGGCCATTCCTATGGCGGCGCGGTGGCCCTGCGCGCCGCGGTGCGCGGGGGATCTTCCATCCGTTCCCTCTGTCTGATCGAACCGGGTGGTTGTCCCCTGCTGGCAGAGGCCGGCCGGCATTCGGATTACGACGAATATGTCGCGGTGATGAAGGCCTTTCTGGCCGCCGTCGACAGCGGCGATTGGTCCGGCGCCTGGCGCGACTTCCTCAACTATTATCGCGGTAGCCCCGATGCCTGGGATGGCCAGGACCAGGACACCCAGGCTAAAATCCTGGCCAAGACCCAATCCCAGCGGCAGGTCTATGGCGCGCAGATGAGCAACCCGACGACCTTGGCCGAGCTGCGCGCCTTGCAGGTCCAGACCATGATCATTACCGGTAGCGCCACCACGGCGCCGGAGGGCGGCGTGTGCCGTGTCCTGGAAGAATACCTGCCCAATGCGACGCTGCACACCATCCCCGGCGCGGGCCATCCCATGCCCACCTCTCACCCGGATGACGTCGCCGCCGCCCTGTCCAGGCAGATCATTTTCGCCAGCCAATAATAAACCGCCCAGAGCGACCATGGCCTGATATCTTGCCGCCATGACCATTACCGCTGAAGCGGCCCTGATGATGCCGGCGTCGCGCCGATACATCATTCTGGCCACTGTTTCCTCCGCCACCATGCTGTATGCCATGGCGATTACCGTCGCCAATGTGGTGCTGCCGCAAATGCGCGGCGCCCTGTCAGCGACGCCGGATCAAATCGCCTGGGTGATCACCTTCAACCTGGTCGCCACCGCCGTCATGACGCCCATTTCAGGTTGGATGTCGAACCGTTTTGGCCGGCGCAACGTGATGCTGGTGGGCACCCTGGGTTTCACCATTGCCTCTGTCTTGTGCGGCCTGGCCGATAGCTTGGAATCACTGGTGCTGTACCGCATTCTACAGGGTGCCTTTGGCGCCCCGCTGGTACCCGTGTCCCAGGCCATTATTCTGGATACTTTTCCCCGCAAGCAGCATGCCATGGCCACCGCATTATGGGGGGTGGGGGTGGTCATGGGCCCGATCATCGGGCCGACATTCGGCGGCACCATCGCCGAGGAATATAGCTGGCGTTGGGTATTTTTCATGATCGTACCGTTCGGCGTCATGACCTTCGCCGCCGTTTGGAGCTTTATCAAAAGGCGCCCAAACCGCCCCGTCAGTCACCGCCTGGACTGGCTTGGTTTTCTGGCCCTTGCCGCCGCCTTGGGCGCCTTTCAATTCATGTTTGACCGGGGCGAGCGCAATAGCTGGTTCGAGTCGCCGGAAACCATCGTCGAATGCACCATCGGCTTCCTGGCGGCATATATCTTCCTGGTCCATATCTGCACCGCGGAACGCCCCTTTATCAGGCCGCAATTATTTCTCAACCGCAATTATTGCATCGGTCTGGTGCTGGCATTCATGTTCGGCATGCTGAACTTCGTACCCTTGGTGCTGATGCCATCCATGTTGCAGGATTTACGCGGCTATCCGGACTCCACGATCGGCATCCTGCTGGCGATCCGCGGCGCCGGTAATTTGCTGTCATTCCTGCTGGTCATCCGATTGGCGCAATGGAACGTCCACGTCGCCCTGACCATCGGTTTCCTCTGCCAGGCCATATCGGGCTATGCCATCTCACAATATGACATCAACCTGACCTATTTCGGCATGGCCTGGACCGGCGCTTTGCAGGGCCTCGGCATTGGCATGTCCTGGGTACCCCTGACCCTGATCATGTTTTCCACGGTGCGCCCCGAATTTCTGGATGATGCTTCGGCCGTTTTCCACATGTTTCGAAACTTTTCCTCATCCCTGTTCATTTCCATCTGCGTCGCCGTGGTGATCCGCTCCACCTACGTCAACAGCGTGGAATTAGGCATGCCGCTCTCTGAATATTCGAAACTATTAACCTGGCCATGGGTGACCGGAAGCCTGGATCTGGGCACCGTGAAGGGCCTGTCGGCAACCGCGGCGGAGGTCAAACGCCAAGCGGCGATGATCGGTTACATCAATGCCTTCCGCCTGTATGCCTTTATCGCTATTCTGCCCATACCCCTGATCTGGCTGGCCCGCATGCCAAAACAGGATAGTTGAGTTATAGCAACGCGCCTACCCGAATGACTTAGGGGCGTCATCAAATGGACCAGAATATCCCGGAACTGCCCTAAATGCGTTTTTCCCGGCGGATCGAGGTGCGTTCCTTTTCGCCCTCCAGATAGAACAGTTCCATGGCGCCAAAGCCCTTGACGTCATGGACACCCCGGTCTTCGACAATGAATTCTTCCTTGACCGCTTCATAGGTCTCGCCCGACATGGTGATCCGCATGGACTCGGACATGCCTTCCATGCGCGCCGCCAAATTCACGCCGGGGCCGAAGATGTCATAGACGTATTTCTGGATGCCCACGATGGAGCCGATCACCGGCCCGGTGGCGATGCCGATGCGGCAATTCCAGGTCCGGGTATGGGCGGCGTTGCGCCGATCCACATAGCGCCGGATACGCAGGGCGACCCGCGCCATGTCGGCCGCGTGATCCGGGCTGGGCTCCGGCAAACCGGCAACGGCCATATAGGCATCGCCCATGGTCTTGATCCGTTCGCAACCGAACATTTCCACGATCCGGTCAAAGGCGGAAAATATATCGTTCAATTCCGAGATCAACTCGCCAGGCTCCCGGCTAACCGCCATTTCCGTGAAATCGACGAAATCCAGCAGCATGATCGTCGCGTTTTCATAACGCTGTGGCGTCACGGTGCCGTAATCCTTCATCTCCTCGTAGACCGAACGCGGCATGACGTTCAACAACAACCGCTCCACCCGGTCCTTTTCCTTTTGCAGCTCGCGCGTATTGCGTTCGGAGACTTCGGAATAGGATTCCAGCATAAATTCGGCCCGTTTCTGCGCCGTTATGTCGCGAATTTCCAACGCGGCATAGGCATCGTCGCCGTCAAAGGCGCGCAAGCTGAATTCCAGCCAGGTCGATCGGGCGCCTTCACGGGTTTCCAGCTCCTGATGGTAGGGCCGTTTTTTTTCTATGCGATCGCGCGCCCGGTCTGGTTTGAAGCCGGCCAGGCGGCTGTCCAAGGGTGCATCGGCATCATCGGTGGGTGGGCACCATTGAAAAAACCGGCCATTTTCAAAAACAATACGCCAGTCGGCTAAAGCTACGACCGCGACGCCGATTTCCAGATCCCGTAGCAGATCGGCCAAGCTTTCTTGTGAAAGGGCGTCTGGCGGATCCTGTGACGAATTCTGGGTCGCGCCCGCCGCGCCGGTCTCGTCATTCTCTGGGGTTTCAGACATGAAATCGTCTCCTCTGGCGGGGCCGTGCCGACGGCGCCCCGTCAAGCGCGGATTATAAAATTGGCCCGGCTGTTAAAATTCTGCACGACCTCTTTGACATCGTCGTCATCGAGATCGAAATCTTCCAAGGTTTCCTGCAGCAATTCCAACATCTCGTCGAATTCGGCACGGTTGATGGTGAAGCGCGCGTGGGCGCGTTCCAGCTCCTGATTGGTAAAACTCGCCGGACCACCCATCAACGATGCAATGAATTTGGTTTGATGATCGATTTGCCGGCGCATGTCGATGGCTTCGAAATATTTGCTCAAAATCGGCGAATCAAGGACCTTGTCGTAGAAGGCCGTGACCATGCGGTTAATCTTGGCGAAGCCGCCATAGCGTTCGAAGGTGGATTTTGTCATTGCGCTATCCCTTATTACAAGACCGGACCGCCATTGATGACGCCAACGCCCCGGTTCAGGTGACCAGGCGCGATCAGGCAAACGTCGCAGCCGAATTTGCGATGCTGCGTCCACCTCTTCGCGTGGAAACCTTCGTTTCCAGCCGTTGGCATGGCTGAATCCAGGCAATGGTCATATGTGGACGGCCCTGAGTTGGCAAGAAAATTCTCTGTCATGCTGGCGGGGCCGCGGCCGCCGCCAACAGGCGGTTCCGCGACTCGACCGAGAGGGCGTCCAATGCCTAGCGTCTCCAATGCCGTCATAGCGAAATCCATGTCGATGTCTTCAATCCGAAGATCCCAACCAGGGCCGTTGAAATACTAGCACATTCAACAAGGCCATGCTCTTCCATCAAGAATTTCATTGCTTATAACAACTAGATGATTGCTATAGTCATGTGTTTCATAAAATGCGAGCGTGGGATGCTTACGAACGTGGCGGTCAACAACGAACGGGTAGAGGCGGTTCGGGCCTTTAACCGGTTTTACACGGAACAGATTGGCGTCCTGCGGGAAGGTTTGCTGGGCAGTGCTTTTCCGCTGACCGAAGCCCGAGTGCTGTATGAACTGGATGCCCGGGGCGAGGCTACGGCAAAGGAATTAAGCCGGGACCTGGGCCTCGACCCCGGTTATCTAAGCCGTATTTTGCGCGGTCTGGGGTCGCGGGGACTGGTGGACAAGCGTCCAGCCGCGGCAGACCGGCGCAAAAGCATCCTCAGCCTCAGCGCCGCCGGCGGCCGGGCGTTCGCCGATCTGGAAAGCATCTCGCGCGCCGCGAATGCCAATCTACTGGCCCCATTGTCGAACGCCGATCAGGCGCGTCTGGTCGAAGCCATGACCCGTATCCGTACTCTGCTTTCGGCCAAGGATGACAGGGGCAAGGCCTATGTGCTGCGGGGCCACCGTCCTGGCGACATGGGGCAGGTCATCTCTCTGCACGGGCGGCTTTATGTGGAAATGTTTGGCTGGGACGAGACGTTCGAGGCTCTGGTCGCCGGCATCGCCGCTGATTTCATCCGCGGCTTCGATCCCGCGTGGGAATGCAGTTGGATCGCCGAAGTGGACGGCGAATTCGTTGGCTCGGCCTTCGTGGTGAAGGTCGATGAACAGGTTTCCAAACTGCGCCTGATGATTATCGACCAAAAGGCGCAAGGCCTGGGCGTTGGCCGCGCCCTGCTCAATGAGTGCCTGAGTTTTGCCCGGCGCAAGGGGTATAAAAAAATGACCCTATGGACCAATGATGTGCAAAAGGCCGCACGCAGCCTGTATGCCAGCGCCGGGTTTGAGTTGGTGCATGCCGAGCCCGGCCATGACTTTGGCGTTGATCTGGTGGCCGAAACCTGGGAGCTGGAGCTTTGACCCGGACAGAGATCCTGGCCATTGTTGCCGGCACCACGACGGGCATCACGGTGGGGGCGGCAATGGTGGCCACCCGGTTTGCAATCGCGCAGACCGACCCCGCGTCGCTGGCCCTGCTGCGCTATGGCATCGGCACCCTGGGTCTGATCGCGCCGCTGTTGATGATCCACCGTGTCCCATTCGCGCGCCGGGATTTACTGCCGATCGCCCTGTTGGGCATCGGCCAGTTTGGCATTCTGGTGGCCCTGCTGAATTACGGCTTGCAGTTCATCGGATCCGGCCTGGGGGCGCTACTGTTTGCCACCTTTCCCTTGATGACCATGGCGCTGGCCGCCGCCCTGCGGATGGAAGCGCTGACCATCGCCAAGATCGCCGGCGTGCTGCTGACCGCCGCCGGCGTCGGGCTTGCGGTTTCCGACCACATTGCCTTGCCTGATGCCGGCGGGAATAATCTACTGGGCGTGATCGCGGTGCTGGCATCGGCCCTGACAGGCGCCGTGTGCTCGGTTTTTTACCGCCCTTACCTGGAGAAATACCCACCCCTGCAAGTCAGCGTTTTCGCCATGCTGGCCTCGGTACTGTTTCTGACCTTGCCCGCCACCGGAGAAGGCTTCTTCACCACACTGCCCGACTTTACCCTTGGCGGCTGGTGCGCGGTGCTGTTCATCGGCCTTGCCTCCAGCCTTGGTTACTACACCTGGCTGCTGGCCCTGAAACACGCCACCCCAACACGTGTCGCGATGTTTTTGGCATTGGGTCCCGTCACCGCCACCGCCCTTGGTTCGGTGCTACTTGATGAACCCATCACGACGCTTTTTCTGCTAGGCTTGGCTGCCGTAATCGCCGGATTATGGCTGGCGCATATGCCTACAGCCGTTTCCAGGGAGCAAACACCGTGAGCCGCCGTGTTGCCTTGATCACCGACGCCAACCTTCACCTAGGTCCCGACCTGGCCCGCATTTTGGCGGGGCGGCAGCATGATCTGGTGCTGGGCCATCCTTTGCCGGGGCTGGTAGAGGAGGTCGAGGCCATGGGCGCAACCGTCGTCTCCCTGAGCGGCATGGACGACCTGGGCGACGGCAGCGCCATTGCCCGCTTGATCGAGGCCGGGATGCAGCGCTTTGGCCGCCTGGATGCGGCCTGCGTGCGGACCGGCGTAATCATCGGCGGGTCCTTCATGAAGGCCGGCCTGGAACAATTGCAAACCCTGCAACGGGCCAATCTGGAAGCGGTCTTTCATAGCTTGCAGGCGCTGTTAGGGGTGATGCTGCCCGCCGGCCAGGGCCAGATCGTGATTGTCACCTCGGCCACCGGACGCCGTCCCATGCCCAACGCATCGCTTTATTCCGCTACCCGGGCAGGCGCCAACATGATGGTCAAGGCCGCCGCCCTGGAAGTCGCGGACAAGGGCGTTTACATCAATGCCCTGGGCACCGCCTATCTGGACTATCCCGGCTTTATCAAGGCGACCGGATCAGATGATCCCGAAGTGCGCAAAATGGTCGAGCGGCAAACCCCCATGCACCGGTTTGGCCGGCCAGAGGAAATAGCACATTTCGCGGCCAGCCTGTTGGACGGCGGCAACCAATTCCAGACCGGGCAGTTCTTTTCCCTGAGCGGCGGTTGGAGCGACTAACAAATTTCGAAAATTAATCCTCTAACTCCGGAATAACCCAAAGCGGCGCTTCGCCCCGGTCCACCCGCTGGACATTATCAAAGGCATTGCGGACCCGCACCTTGTTGCTTTCGAAGGTCGGCCCGGCCATGTGCGCCGTCAAAATGACGTTTTCGAGCCCCAGCAGCGGGTTATCCACCGCCGGCGGCTCCTGTTCGAAAACATCCAGACCGGCGGCGGCGATGCCATCCGAGGTCAAGGCCTCGTACAAGGCGGTCTCGTCAATGACCGGGCCACGGCTGGTATTGATAAGCATTGCTGAGGGTTTCATTTCGGCGAGCTCGGCGGCACCGATCATGTGCCGGGTTGTGCTGTTCAGCGGCACATGCAGCGAGATCAGATCGGACTCGCGCAGGATTTCCCGCAACAGGCGGAAACGAACGCCCAGGGCATCTTCCTCGCCTTCGCTCAGGCGGGCGACGTCGAAATAGACCACCTCCATGCCGAAAGCCAGCGCCAGGCGCGCCGTCTTTTTGCCGATGGTGCCCAGGCCGATAATGCCAAGCGTCTTGTTCCGCAATTCATGCAATTTTGGTGTTTCGTTGCCACGCCAACGTCCGGCCGCCACGTTGGCGTGCTGGCGCACAAGTTTGCGCGACACCGCCAGCATCAACAGCAATGCGTGTTCCGAAACCGCGACGGAATTCGCGCCGCCATTGTTCGAAACCGGCACACCTGCCTTGCGCGCGGCATCGATGTCGGCGTTGTCATAGCCCGCGCTCAGCAATTGCACCAGCCGGAGATTGGGGCCACCGGCGAACAATTCATCGTTGACCAGCATGTCAACGAAACCGACAAGATATTCCGCATCGGCAAGGGCCGCGTTGTATTCCGGGCTTGCCGCCTCGGCGACGACCAGATCATAACCGGTCGGCACCAATTCCCGCGCGAAATCCGCCGCGGCGGGAAACTGTGTGACAAAAACGATTTTAGAGCCCATTTCAGATCTGTCCCTTTTGTTTTATCTATCGTTAATCCGCCAGTCGTCCGCTGCCCACCCAAAAAAAGGGGCTAGCCGATTACCGGCTAACCCCTTGGAATATTTGGTGGAGCCAGACGGAATCGAACCGACGACCTCTTGAATGCCATTCAAGCGCTCTCCCAACTGAGCTATGGCCCCATTTGACGTGCCCGCAGCGCGGGACGCGACGGGCGGAAACTAGGGTGCGGTGGCGGCCAATTCAAGGCCAAACTGTCACCCGTATAATATTTTCTGACGATTCGCCGAAATTATCGCCAGTAATTATCGCCAGTAATTAACTCCGGCCATTATTCTGGCATTGCCGGGCAGGAAACCTTCAACCGCTTATGATGATCCGCTGAGATCATTCGTCGGATATCTTGCTCTTGCTCAAATCCGCTTCAGCCAACACGTCGTCGTCATCGTCGTCGTCGTCCGCCAACGCGATAACGTCGTCGTCGCCGTCTTCGTCGTCGTCGACCAGATCGTCAAGGCCTTCGACCAGGGATTCCTCATCACCGTCAGGGACCTCCTTCTTAACTTTCGCCTCAGTCGGCGCCGCGACCACCTTTACATCCGCCTTGCGTACACGCCGCGTGCGGCTCGCCGCCGCGATGGCGAAAGGCGCATCACAGGCTGGGCAGGTGATTGGGTTCCGGCCCATGTCATAAAACTTGGCGCCACAGCTTACGCAGGTGTGCTTGGCGCCCCATTCCGCCTTGGCCACTGATCTTATCTCCCAACTGTCCGCCGTCCAGAATTATCGGCGCACCCAATAGAGAACATGCGCCATCCCTGTCAACAGTGTTTCTGCCACCGCGCCAAAGAGCGAAATCCGCGCATGACATGCGGATTGCCCGTCTGGCGATGGTGATCGCTTTATGTTAGGCAGGTTACCCACCCCCGGTGGCGCCAAAAAGGCCGCCGCCAATGCTAGGTAAGTGCCGCCCGTGTCCGTCATGATCGCCCATCCCACCGCAACCCACGGCCTCGCGCTGCAAGGCAAAATTGCCGTGCCCGGCGATAAATCGATCTCGCATCGAGCCTTGATCCTGGGTGCGTTAAGCGTTGGAGAAAGCACCATCCACGGCCTGTTGGAAGGCGCCGATGTGCTGGCCACGGCCCAGGCCCTGCGCGCCTACGGCGCCGAAATAAGCCGCGGCGCCGACGCTGTCTGGCGCGTCAATGGGGTTGGGGTTGGCGGTCTGATGGCGCCGTCGGACATTCTGGATCTGGGCAATTCCGGCACCGGCGCGCGGTTGTTGCTGGGCCTTGCGGCGGCCCATGGGATCACGTCTATTTTTACCGGCGATGCATCGCTGCGGCAGCGGCCCATGGAACGGGTCATCATTCCGCTGCAACAAATGGGCGCCCGCTTCGAGGCCGCGCCAGGCGGCCGCTTGCCGATCACGGTCATCGGCACCGGTCGGGCGATACCCATCGAATACCGCCTGCCAGTGCCATCGGCGCAGATTAAATCCGCCGTGCTGCTGGCCGGCCTGAACGCGCCTGGTTGTACGCAGGTGATTGAACCGCGTCCCAGCCGGGATCATACGGAACATCTACTGCGCCACTTCGGGGCCGAGGTGACGATCAGCAGCGATGACGATGGCGCCCGCCGCATCAGCCTGACGGGCAGGCCGGAACTACAGCCGCAAACCGTGCGGGTGCCGGGGGATCCATCCTCTGCCGCATTCCCCATTGCGGCGGCCCTGCTGGTACCCGGTTCGGAGGTCACGATCACCGGGGTTGGTTTAAATCCCCTGCGCGCGGCCCTGCTGGATACCCTGCGCGAAATGGGGGCCCAGATCACGGAACACAACCGTCGACAGGATCAGGGTGAGCCAATTGCCGATCTGATCGTCCGCGCTGGCCCCCTGCGCGGGATCGAGGTGCCCAGCGAACGGGCACCGGCGATGATTGATGAATATCCCATCCTGGCCGCGGTGGCCGCTTTTGCCTCCGGTCGTACCGTCATGCGGGGGATTGGCGAATTACGGGTCAAGGAAAGCGACCGTATATCGGCAATGGTCAATGGTCTGGGCGCATTGGGCGTGCAGGTGGAAGAGCTGGCCGACGGGCTGATCGTGCATGGCCATGCCGGCGCCGCCCCGGCCCGCGATGGCGTCCGTATAGATACCGAAATGGATCATCGCATCGCCATGTCATTTTTGGTTTATGGACTGGCGGCGCAAGGCCCGGTTCAGGTCGCCGGTTGCGAAATGATTGACACCTCCTTTCCAGGCTTTGTGGATTTAATGACCGGGCTGGGCGCGCGTATGGAAGAGGCATCATGAATAATGCGCCGGATAGCCGTCCGGAAGATCAATTGGTCATTGCGGTGGATGGCCCGGTGGCGGCCGGCAAGGGCACCCTTGGCCGGCGGTTGGCAGCGCATTTAGGCTTTGCCTATCTGGACACGGGCGGGCTGTATCGGGCGGTCGCCTTGCGGATGCTGCGGGACGGCCAGGCGCTGGACGATGTCCCCGCAATGGTGGCCCAGGCCCAGGCCATCAGCTTGGCCGACCTGGACGACCCCGCCCTGCGCGAGGAACGGGTAGGGGAGGCGGCCAGCGTGATTTCGCCAGAACCGGCCCTGCGTGCGGCGCTGCTGCTGTATCAGCGGAATTTTGCCGCTCATCCCCCCCACGGCGCCGCCGGCGCGGTGCTTGATGGCCGCGACATTGGCACGGTCGTCTGCCCCGGAGCGGCGGTAAAATTGTTCGTCACCGCCAGCGCGGAAGCGCGGGCCAAGCGCCGTCACGCTGAATTGTTGGGCCGTGGGGAAGATGTCAGCCTGGCCACGGTGCAGGCCGATCTGGCAAACCGCGACGCCCGCGACATGGAACGGTCAACCTCTCCCCTGGCAGCGGCCGCCGATGCGCACTTGCTCGACACCACAAAAATGGATATAGAGGCCGCGGTTCAGGCGGCCCGGAAGATTGTGGCTGCTTGTACTAAAGACTAGTACGATTTTTTGGCGCCGCCGGGCTCTATCCCGGGGGCCGTCATAGTTGATTTCCCGACGCGCCATCGCTTACCCAGTTCCGGGACAATTGTTCATCCGGGACGGCGTATTGAATTTACGGTGCACGTTAGGGGAATACCCTTTGGCTCAAGACCGCCGGATACAACCGGTTGGCCTACAACGATAGCGGAAAGAGACTTTTTATGACTGACCTAGACAGCGGCGCCGGCATGGCCCTGGATGACGACTTCGAAGCCCTTCTGGCGGATAGCTTTATTTCCCAGGAGCAACTGGAAGGCCGCGTGGTGCATGGCACCGTGGTGGCGATCGAAAACGACAATGTCGTGATCGACGTCGGCCTGAAGACCGAAGGCCGGATTTCCCTGCGTGAATTTTCCAAGTCGGGCGAGGAAATTGCCGTTGGCGATGCTATCGAGGTTTTTCTGGAACGCATCGAAAACGCCCTGGGCGAAGCCGTCATCAGCCGCGACAAGGCCCGCCGGGAAGAAGCCTGGAACCATCTTGAAGTCGCCCATGACAAGAGCGAGCAGGTCGAAGGCTCGATCGTTGGCCGGGTCAAGGGTGGTTTCACGGTCGATCTTTCGGGCGCCGTGGCTTTCCTGCCGGGCAGCCAGGTCGACATCCGCCCCGTGCGCGACATTACGCCGTTGATGAACATCCTGCAGCCATTTCAAATCCTGAAGATGGATCGCCGCCGTGGCAACATCGTCGTCTCGCGCCGGGCGGTTCTGGAAGTGTCCAGGGCCGTACAGCGGACCGAACTGGTCTCCAACCTGGCCGAAGGTCAGGTGTTGGAAGGCGTGGTCAAGAATATCACCGACTATGGCGCCTTTGTTGATCTGGGCGGCATTGATGGCCTGCTGCATGTTACCGACATGGCCTGGCGGCGCATCAACCATCCATCCGAAGCCCTGACCATCGGCGAAACCGTCAAGGTGCAGGTCATCAAGGTCAATGCCGAAACCCAGCGCATCAGCCTTGGCATGAAACAATTACTCGAAGATCCCTGGGATGGCATCAAGGTGAAATATCCGCTGAGTGCGAAATTCACCGGCCGGGTCACCAATATTACCGATTATGGCGCCTTCGTGGAGTTGGAGCCTGGCGTCGAAGGTCTGGTGCATGTCTCGGAAATGAGCTGGACCAAAAAGAATGTCCATCCGGGCAAGATAGTCTCGACCTCGGAGCAGGTAGAAGTGATGGTGCTAGATGTGGATCCGGAACGGCGCCGGGTCAGCCTGGGGCTGAAGCAATGCATGGATAATCCATGGGAAGCCTTCATCGCGGCCCATCCGGTTGGCAGCATTGTCGAAGGTGAACTCAAAAACATCACCGAGTTTGGCTTATTCGTTGGCCTGGGCTTCGAATTGGACGGCATGGTCCACATGTCCGACATCGACTGGGACAACAGTGGCGAAGAGGCCATGCAGGGTTACAACAAAGGCGATGTGATCAAGGCCAAGGTGCTGGATATTGATGTCGGCAAGGAACGCATCAGCCTGGGCATCAAGCAATTGGGCAGCGATCCCTTTGCCGCGGCCACCACGCTGAAGCGGGGCAGTGTCGTGACCTGCACCGTGGCGGCAATTCTGGACCGCGGTATCGAGGTCGAGGTTGGCGACGGCCTGCGCGGCTTTATCCGCCGCGCCGATCTGTCCCGCGACCGTTCGGAACAAAAGCCCGAACGCTTTGCGGTTGGTGACAAGCTCGACGCGCAAATTACCTCGGTCGAGAAAAACACCCGCCGTCTGGCCCTTTCGATCAAGGCGCGCGAAATTAAGGAAGAGAAAGAAGCCGTGCAGCAATATGGCTCTTCGGACTCCGGCGCCAGCCTGGGCGATATTCTTGGCCCTGCCATGGGCCGGGCCCGGGAACTGGCCGACGCGGACGACGAGGACGATGATGCCGAGCCCGATTACGGCGACACCGAGGTCGAGGTAATTGAAGTGGCAGCTGAGCCCGAACCTGAAGCTGAAGCCGCACCCGAAGCCGAGCCTGAAGCTGAAGCCGCACCCGAAGCCGAGCCTGAAGCTGAAGCCGCACCCGAAGCTGAAACGCCTGCGGACAGCGTCGATGACGACAAGGCTGATGACGACAAAGCGGGAAGCTAAGGCGCTAAACCCGCACCGGATCATGCCACGCTGAACCATGCCATTCCGGATTAATAGAGTGCTGGGAGCCCCATGGACGCCGATGCTATTTTAGATCGCCGGCGGCTGAAGCGGCGCCTGGTCTTCTGGCGGGTCGTCGCCGCCCTGGCGGTGATGGTGCTAATCGCCGTTGGCATTGGAAAATACTATACCCGCGGCGAATTCCATGTCGCGCGGTTGTCGATCGACGGCTTCATTTCGGAAGATATTGAGCGTGGCGAGGCGATCGACGATTTGCTGGAGGAAGACAAGGTGCGGGCGGTCATCGTCCGCATCAACAGCCCTGGCGGCACCACCGCCGGATCGGAACAGATTTATCATGCCTTGCGGCGGGTGGCGGCGAAAAAGCCCATGGTCGCGGTGATCAGCACCATCGGCACGTCGGGCGGTTATATTGTCGCCATCGCCGCCGATCATATCGTCGCCATGGAGACCTCATTGACCGGCTCCATCGGCGTGTTATTCCAGACGGCGGAATTCACCGGTTTATTGAAAAAATTGGGCATCGCGCCGATCTCCTTAAAAAGTTCACCCCTGAAGGGGCAACCCTCGCCGCTCGAACCGCTTACGGAAGAGTCGGAGAAAGCCCTGCGTATTCTGTTGGAAGACAGCTATGACTGGTTTGCCGGACTGGTGCGGGATCGGCGCGAATTTAACCCCGAGGAATTAAAACAGGCCGCGGATGGCCGGGTTTTCAGTGGCCGTCAGGCGATCAAGCTGCGCCTGATTGATGCCCTGGGCGGCGAGCGGGAAGCCCGGGCTTGGCTGAAAGATCGCCACGGCGTTGCCATTGATCTGCCAATCGTCGATGTGCGTTGGGGCGAACAGTCCAGTTTGCTTGCCCGGACGCTTGACACGGTAGGCGGAAATCTGTTTAAGAATGAACGACTTACCCTTGGCGGGCTGTTATCGGTTTGGCAGCCTTGAAGGGGGCGCCGGGATTGTTTTGAACACGGTCTTATGAAAATGGTCTTTCGAACACGGTCTTTCGAACACGGTCTTTCGAACACGGTCTTTCGAACACGGTCTTTCGAACACGGTCTTTCGAACACGGTCATGGTTTCTTGGGGAAGTTTGCCTATACCCTCAATCGGTCACATGAGTGGGCAGCCCGAAAAGCAGGAAAGTTGAGCTGAAGATGATTAAGTCTGAATTGATTGCCCGTCTTGCAGAGCAAAACCCGCACCTCTACCAGCGCGATGTGGAGCGTATCGTGACCACGGTATTCAATGAAATTACGGATGCCCTGCGGCGCGGCGACAGAGTGGAACTGCGTGGCTTCGGTGCGTTTTCGGTAAAGCGGCGGCCGAGCCGCATTGGCCGCAACCCGCGTACCGGGGAATCCGTATCCGTAGCGGAAAAATTCGTCCCCTTCTTTAAAACCGGCAAGGAATTGCGGGAACGCCTGAACGCGCCGGGTACGGGGCAGGCAATAACGGATGCGGATGCGGTCTCCACGACCAGTGACTAAACGGGCAGTGACTAACCAACCAGTGACTAAACGGGCAGGTGCCGGGTGAAATTGCTCCTTTGGCTGTTACTGTTGCCGCTGACCTTGATTTTCATTGCCTTTGCGATCGCCAATCGTCACGCGGTCACCCTGTCCCTTGATCCCACACCGTTGAGCATTGAAGCCCCACTGTATGGCGCGGTTTTTGCCGGTATTTTTATCGGTTTGATCGCCGGTGGTTTGATCGCCTGGCTGCGGGCCGGGCGTTGGCGCCGGCAGTTGCGCATGGAACAGCGGAACGTACGCCGCCTGGAAGAAGAATTGCGGGCGGCCGGCAATGCGGGCCTCGCGCCAGGCGCGGAGACAAGCGGGGCGCCGAAAAGCGGTGCCACCGCGATGGTCAAGGCTGCCTGATTAAGCCGATAGGGGCCGCCGAAATTGTCAGTTGCGCCACGCTTTCAAGTCAACCCCTCGCCAATGGCACCATCGCGGCGGCGCGGCTGGTAATGCAAAACCTTTAACGGGGGCCGGGACAAAGGCAATCGTCCTTGCTATAAACCGCGCCATGAATACGTCGTCCAAAATTGTGCCCGTGGCAGCCAAAATCTGCGGTTTGAAAGACCCGGTGGCGATTGACGCCGCGGTCAGGGGCGGTGCGTCTTATGTGGGCCTGGTGTTTTATCCACGATCCCCACGGGCCGTAACGCCGGCACGGGCGCGGGAATTGGCCGCCCTTGTCCCGCCTGCGGTGAAGAAAGTGGGCCTGTTCGTCGATCCCGATGATGCGTTGCTTGAAACGGTCCTGGCGCAAGTCCCCCTGGACATGATCCAATTGCATGGCGGAGAAAGCCCTGGGCGTGTGGCCGAAATCAGGGCCCGGATCACGCTGCCGGCCAAGCTGGCGATATTAAAGGCGATCAAGGTCGCCAATCGCGCCGATCTGGACCTGGCGAACGATTATGACGAGATCGCCGATATGCTGCTGTTCGATGCCAAGGCGCCAACGGATATGGCCGATGCCCTGCCGGGCGGCAATGGCCTGGTGTTCGATTGGAACCTGTTGACGGGACGGCAATGGCGGCGGCCCTGGATGTTATCGGGGGGTCTGGATGCCGGCAACGTTGCCCAGGCCGTACGCATTTCCGGCGCCAGGGCGGTGGATGTTTCCACTGGCGTGGAGTCCGCGCCGGGTGTGAAAGACCCCGTCGCCATCAAAGCTTTTCTTGACGCCGTCAAGACCCTCTGACATAGCATCGAGTGGACATGTCAAAGCCAAATTCTTATAGAACCGGACCCGATGCGGCTGGCCGTTTCGGCAGCCACGGCGGCCGTTTTGCCGCCGAGACTCTGATGCCTTTGATATTGGAGTTGGAGGCTGCATACCGGGCGGCCCAGGCCGACCCGAGCTTCCGCGACGAATTGGATTATTACCTGGAGCATTATGCCGGCCGGCCCAGCCCGCTGTATTTTGCCGAACGGTTGACGGCCCATTTCGGCGGCGCCAAGATCTATTTCAAGCGTGACGAGTTGAACCATACGGGCAGTCACAAGATCAATAACTGCCTGGGCCAGATCCTGCTGGCCCGGCGCATGGGCAAGACCCGCATTATCGCCGAGACTGGCGCCGGCCAGCATGGCGTGGCCTCGGCGACCGTATCCGCCCTGTTTGGCCTGCCCTGCACGGTCTATATGGGCGAAGTGGATGTGGTACGGCAACAGCCGAACGTTTTTCGCATGAAGCTGCTGGGGGCCGAGGTGGTGCCCGTCAGTTCCGGCTCCCGCACCCTGAAGGACGCCTTGAACGAGGCCATGCGCGACTGGGTCACCAACGTGGCCGACACATTTTATATTATCGGCACCGTGGCCGGGCCCCACCCCTATCCCGAGCTGGTGCGCGACTTTCAATCGGTGATCGGCGAAGAGGCCAAGCAGCAGATTTTGAAGGCGGAAGGCCGCCTGCCCGACACCCTGGTCGCCTGTATTGGCGGCGGCTCCAACGCCATGGGATTATTTCATCCCTTCCTGGACGATGCGGGGGTCAATATCTTTGGCGTCGAGGCAGCCGGCGATGGTATTGAAACCGGGCGTCATGCGGCCTCTATCACGGGCGGCCGCCCGGGCGTCTTGCATGGCAACCGCACCTATTTGTTGCAGGACGATGACGGCCAGATTACCGAGGCCCATTCTATTTCCGCCGGCCTCGACTATCCCGGTATTGGCCCCGAACATGCCTGGTTGCACGACATAGGCCGGGTGAACTATGTCTCGGCCACGGACGCGGATGCCTTGGCCGCCTTCCAATTATGCAGCAAGCTGGAAGGCATCATTCCGGCCCTGGAGCCGGCGCACGCACTGGCCCATGTGGCCAGGATCGCACCGGATTTGCCCAAGGACCATATCATCGTGATGAATATGTGCGGCCGGGGCGACAAGGATATCTTCACGGTGGCCGAGATGTTGGGGGTGGAGATATGACAGCCGCGCCCGCGGGCCGCGCCCGGATCGAGGCGCGCTTTGCCAAACTTCAGGCCGAGGGCCGCGCCGCCCTGGTGACTTATGTGATGTCCGGCGATCCCGATTTGGAAACCTCGGCCCAGATCATGGCCGGCCTGCCCGCCGCCGGGGCCGATATCATCGAACTGGGCATGGCTTTCACCGACCCCATGGCGGATGGCCCCTCGATCCAGGTGGCCGGGCTGCGTGCCTTGAAGGCCGGCATCAGCTTGGCGAAAACCCTGGCCATGGCGGCTGAATTTCGCCGCCAGGATACGGCAACGCCAATTGTGCTCATGGGTTATTACAACCCCATCCATGCCTTTGGCGTGCCGGCGTTTTTGGTGGCAGCCAAGGCTGCGGGCATCGATGGCCTGATCATCGTCGATCTGCCGCCGGAGGAAGATGCGGAGCTGTGCCTGCCGGCCTTGGACGCCGGCCTTAGTTTCATTCGTCTGGCGACACCGACCACCGACGATAGGCGGCTGCCAACGGTTTTGGCCAATACTTCGGGCTTTGTCTATTATGTTTCTTATGCGGGCATCACCGGGGCGGGATCGGTGGATGCCGGTACGGTGGCAAGCGCCGTGGCGCGTATTCGCCGGCAGACTGATTTACCCATCGCTGTTGGTTTTGGTATCCGCACGCCGGAGCAGGCCTGCGATATTGCCGCCGTTGCCGATGGCGTGGTGGTGGGCACGGCTTTTACCGATGCCGTGCGCGGCAGCCTGGACGCCGATGGCAAGGCTACGGCGGCAACCGTGGCGGCGGTGCTGGATCTGACCCGTAACCTGGCGGCCGGCGTGGCCGCGGCCCCGTGCGATGGGGCTTTAGGGGATATAACACCTTGAATTGGCTCAGTAATTTTGTCAGACCCAAGATCCAGGCCTTGGTGCGCAAGCGCGAAGTGCCCGATAATCTTTGGATCAAATGCCCCAATTGTGGTCAGATGATCCATCACAAGGAAGTTAAGCAGCGTCAATCCGTCTGTCAGCATTGCGACCATCATCTGCGCATCGGCCCCGACGACCGCTTCCCCAATCTGTTTGATGACGGTGAATTCACCATCATCGAATTGCCGGAGGTTTTGGCCGACCCGCTGAAATTCCGTGACGAACAACGCTATACGGATCGCCTGAAAGCGGCCCAAAACAAGACCGGGCAAAAGGATGCCGTCGTTGTCGCCCATGGCAAATTGGGCGGTCATGGCGCGGTAATCGCGGTGCAGAATTTTTCCTTTATGGGCGGCTCGTTGGGGCAGGGCGCGGCGGAAGCCATTATCACGGCGGCCAAATTGGCCGTTCTGCAGAAGGCGCCAATGATCATTTTTTCCGCTGCCGGTGGGGCCCGCATGCAGGAAGGCATCCTGTCCTTGATGCAACTGCCCCGGAGCACCATCGCGGTGCAAATGCTGCAAGAGGCCGGACTGCCCTACATTGCGGTTCTGACCGATCCGACCACGGGGGGCGTGACCGCCAGCTATGCCATGCTGGGCGATGTCGCGATCGCTGAACCAGGTGCGTTGATTGGTTTTGCCGGACCTCGGGTGATCGAAAACACTATTCGCGAGCGCTTGCCCGAAGGTTTCCAAAGGGCGGAATATCTGCTGGAACATGGCATGCTGGATATGGTGGTGCATCGCCATGCCCTGCGCGAAACTCTGATCAGAGTGGTTGAATTGTTGGGCAACCGCCCGCCGTCGGCGGAGGTGATCAGCCTACCGCGGCCGGATTTGGAAATTCCCGCGCCAACGGACGCGCGGCAAAAAGGCGAGACAGGTGAACCTGGCGGCGCGGCCTGAATTATCAGGCCCGGTGCCGTGCGAGGCGATCCTGGCGCGGTTGATCCGGCTGCATCCAAAGCTGATTGATCTTTCTTTAGGGCGTTTGCAGCTGCTACTGAAAAAGCTGGGCCATCCCGAGCGCCACCTGCCCCCCGTGGTGCATGTGGCGGGGACCAATGGCAAGGGTTCGACCATTGCCTATCTGCGGGCCGCCCTGGAGGCGTCGGGGCAACGAGTCCACGTCCTGACCTCGCCGCACCTCGTGCGCTTCAACGAACGCATCCGTCTCGGCGGCCGTTTGATATCCGATGAGAATTTGATCGCGGTGCTGCAGGCCTGCGAAGTGGCCAACGGTGATGACCCCATTACCTATTTCGAGGTGACGACGGCGGCGGCTTTTTTGGCGTTTCGCGACAGCCCGGCGGATATCCTGCTGCTGGAAACCGGCCTGGGTGGACGCCTGGATGCCACCAATGTAATCGACCGGCCCCTGTTGACGGCAATTACCACCGTCTCACTGGACCATCAAAATTTCCTGGGCGACAGCCTGGCCGAAATCGCCGCCGAAAAGGCCGGTATTTTGAAGCCGGGGGTAACCGGCGTAATCGGCCAACAGATGCCCGAGGCGGCGCGGGTCATCGATGCCGAAGCGGCCAAGGTCGGCGCCAAGCTGTTGCGTCAAGGCCATGACTGGCAGGTGGAAGCACACGATGGCCAGCTACATTTGCAATCAAACAGGGGCGAATTAAGGCTACCCCTGCCGGGCCTGAATGGTGTGCATCAATTGCAAAATGCCGGTCTTGCCCTGACTTGTCTGCAAAACTTAGCGGGCTTTTCCCCCTCCGCCCAAGACATGGCCGCCGGCCTGACCACGGCACAATGGCCGGGCCGCCTGCAGCGGCTGCGGCACGGCCCACTATGTGAGAGGTTGGGACCCGAAAGCGAGTTATGGCTGGATGGCGGCCACAATCCCGGGGCCGGCGCCGCCCTGGCCCAGACTCTGGCCGGCTGGAAAGCGCGGGATGATGGGCCGCGGCCCCTGCACCTGATCGTTGGCATGTTGAACCACAAGGATGTGGTCAACTTCCTCGCGCCCTTCCGTTCCCTGAAGCCAACGCTGCATGCCGTCGCCATACCATTCGAAGATGCCGCCATGACGCCGGCGCAAATAGTCCAGGCGGCCACGGCCCAAGGCCTTGACGCATCGCCTGCTGAAAGTGTGGCGCAAGCATTAGACCGGATTGCACGGACACAAGGCGAAGACCTGGCCCCCAGAGTGCTGATTTGCGGCACGCTTTACCTTGCCGGCAGCGTCCTGGCGACCAACCCACAAGACGAGATGAAGTTAGATTAGGGGGACGGGCGGTTCAGCCCATCGCAAAACGTCCTCGAGCATTTTCATTCTGAAAATGCTCGTATCTTTAGAGCAATTTTTCCAATCACTTAGAATCGCTTCGCGATTCTCATTAATTCGGAATTGCTCTATATCGATTCCTCGATCCATTCCTGGATTTTGCCCTTGGGCAGGGCGCCGACTTTCATGGAGGCGACTTCGCCATCCTTGAACAGCATCAAGGTGGGGATACCGCGCACCCCATATTTTGCCGGGATGGACGGATTGTCGTCGATGTTCACCTTGGCGATCGTTACCCTATCGCCCAGTTCGTTGGCGATATCTTCCAGCGCCGGGGCGATCTGTTTGCAGGGGCCGCACCATTCGGCCCAAAAATCCACCACTACGGGGCCCTTGGCTTTAAGAACGTCGTTTTCAAACGTGTCATCGGATACGGGCTTGGTCGTCATGGTCTATTCCAGTTCTTTGTTGCAGCGTAATCCCAACGAGGCAGATTTATCGCAGCCGCCCCTTTGCTGCGTAGATAACTTATCCTAGCCTAAAAAGGTAGGTAGACAGGGGGTGCGCGTCAAGGCGAATAGGCAGATAAAATGGTCTCATCAATCGCCATTAAATTTGGCCCATCGGTCCATAAAAGCGCGCAACGCACTGTTTTATCGGGATAAATTTCCATCAATGCGGCGCGATAACTTGCTAATTGCCGCAAGTAAGCCACCTCAACCTCTGTTACCTGCAAGGGCGGCGGGCGGTTGGTTTTATAGTCAACCACCAGAATTTCCGAATCGGTAATCAGCACCCGATCGACCTGGCCGCTGACCACGCGCCCGGACAATAGCGCCGTCAACGCCACCTCGGCCCGGGACCCCGGACCAAAGATCGGGGCGAAATCCGGATGCCGCAATACCGCCATGGTCTCGGCTAGAATCTCCTGCTGTTGCGCTGGATCCATAACATGTGCCGGCAGGGCCAGATAGCGCGCGGCGGCGGCCTCGCGCAGCCCCTCTGCCTGGTCGGGCAGGCTTTGCAACAGACGATGGATGTGGTTGCCCCGCTGGAAGCGGGCCTGACCGCCGTCGGCGAGGGGACTAGCCACGCTGGGCTCGGACTCTTCCAGGCGCGAAGGGGCCAGCGGCCGGGGCGGCACCGGTTCCCTTGGCGCCGGCCGGCTGGCCCAGTCGGGTAAACTTTGGCGTACCGGTTTGACAGCGGCCTCCGGTGCGGGCGGCTCCTTGCTCTGGGCGCTGTGCAGGCGCATGCCGCCTGCCAGTTCCGCCGGCTCTACGATTTCAGGCAACGCAGCCAGGGCGCGCCAGGCCATGTCATACCAGCAATGGTCCTTGCGTCCGCTTTTGCCTTCGAAGCCACAGATATACAGCCGGTCCGCCGCCCGGGTCAGGGCGACATAGAACAGCCGGCGGTATTCCCGGTCCCGGGCCTGTTCCGCATCCGCGCGGGCCTGCTGCATCACCCCTTCTTCCATGGCGCGGATCGGCGCCCACAGGGGCGTTGGCCTACTAATTGGGGCCTTATCGCCGCCATCGGCGTTTATTGCGGGCCATAACAGCGCCGGTGTTTTATCCGGTACCCGAACCGTATCGGCCAGAAAGACGATGGGGGCTTCCAGGCCCTTGGCGCCATGCACGGTCATCACCCGGACCTGGTCCTGGCCTTGTTCCAGGTCCCGCTTGATCTGGGTCTCGCCCCTTTCCAGCCAATGCAAAAAACCTTCCAGGCTGGGGGCATGGTCCCGTTCGTAGGAGAGGGCCAGGTCGAGGAATTCGTTAATCGGATCGTTGGCGTCCTGGCCCAGGCGTGCCAGGATCCGCCGTCTACCCCCACCGGCCCCCAGCAGTTCCGCGTAAAGTTCGAACGGCGGCTTGAAATCAACCTGGGCCAACAGGGCGGCCAGCGCCTGGAAGGCTTCCTCCTCGGGCCGTGCTCTCAGCGCGGCCCAAAGGCTATCCGGGCGGCCATGAGCCAAGTCAAACAATTGGTCGTCGTCCCAGCCAATCAGCGGCCCTTTCAGAACCACGGCCAAATTCAAATCATCCTCCGGCAACAACAGAAAACGGCCCAGGGCGATCAGGTCCATGACCGCCAATTGTTCGGTCAGAACCATCCGGTCGACACCGGCGACGGGAATGCCACGGCGTTTCAACTCCCGCACCATGGTTTCGACAAAGCTGGCGCGCCGTTGTACCAGGATCAGAATATCGCCTGGGCCAATGGGCCGGCCCCTCGCCACCAGCATTTCCTTTTGCTCTATCCATTGCGCGATCCGGTCGGCGATAGCCGCCGCCAGGCGGGCCACGGGGCTGTCTGAATAGAGTTGCTTTATGGGCAGCGCCCAGGGGTCTTGTTCCTCTACTTCGCGGGGCTGTTCGGTCGGCCATATTTCCACCAACCCCGCCTCGTCGGCGCGGTTAGGGATATGGCGGATGGCCTCATGATCGCCGAAAATCAGGCCGTCGCTGGCCGCGGGATCAGCGAATATGGCGTTGACCGCCTCCAACACCGCCGGGGTGGAGCGGAAGGACAAGGCCAACTCCACCGGTTGCCAACGCCTCTTGGCCGCCCCGATACGGGCTGCGAAATGATTGCGCATGGCCTGAAAGGCGGTGGGATCGGCGCGCTGGAAACTATAGATGGATTGTTTGACATCGCCGACCGCGAACAGGGTTCGGCCCGTGGCCTTGGCGCTGTCATCGCCGTCTTCGTAAGCCCCTTCGCCGGTGAAAAACTCATCGGCCAGGGTCTGCACCACTTGCCATTGTTCGGGATTGGTATCCTGTGCCTCGTCGATCAGAATGTGATCCAGGCCGCCGTCCAGTTTGTAGAGCACCCAATCGGTACTGGCTCCTTCCAACAACAGAAAGCCCGCCTTTAGCACCAGATCGTCATAGTCCAGCAGTGCCTGGCGTTGTTTTTCACCGGCGTAGGCCGCGATCATCCGTGCGCCCAGACGTAACAACAATTCGGTGGCGGCGGCGACGCGCGCGGCGTTTCGCCGCTGGCGGACCGTTTCGAGGCGGGCGCATTCCTTTGCCAGAATATTCGCGCCATCGGCCATTGCCGCCATGGTCTTCTTGGTCAGGGGATTGGCGTAGGGCGTACCCTGGCCATCCTTGGTGAAAAAGCCCGCCAGATAGCGATCGAATTGGTTCACCCTGTCCTCGGGCGCGGCCTGCCAGTCGGCGATGGCCTGGCCATGGCGGCTCTCAAGTTTGCCGCCCTGGAGCATCAGACCGGCGATCCGGACCAGGCCCGGACCGTCGAAATGTGCCGCCTGCGCCGCCGTGCCCAGGATGGCGGCTTCGTCCTCACCATCGGCCAGATCAAGGGCCCGGCGCACATCCCGCAGCAGGCCATCAATGCCACCCGGCCGGTCCAACAGCCGTTGCAGGCGGCCGCGGTCTGCTGACAAGGCGCCCATCAGATTACCGAAAGTCTGCTGATCGACCAGGGCGGTCAGTTCCGCGACCAGCGGCGCCGGCTCCCCGGCATCCTGTTCCAGCACCTGTTCCAGGGCGGCTTGCAGCACCTGACCCGCCTGGCGGTCCTCCATGACCTTGAAATGGGGTGCCAGCCGGGCTTCCAATGGAAAGCGGCGCAACAGGGCTTCGCAAAAGGAATGAATGGTCTGTACCTTCAAACCACCGGGCGTATCCAGCACCCGGGCGAACAGGCGCCGGGCCAAATTCATCTGGCCGGGCGTGGATAATGACCCGGTCAGGTCCGCCAGGGCCTGGCCCAGTTCGCCCTCGCTGGCCACGGCCCAGGCGCCCAGGCGCTGGTGCAGGCGGTTGGCCATTTCCGCCGCCGCCGCCTTGGTAAACGTTAGGCAGAGGATGCGTTCCGGGGGACAGTCCTGCAATAACAGGCGCAGCACGCGGTCGGTCAGGACGTGGGTCTTGCCGGTGCCGGCGGAGGCCGTTACCCAGGCCGATACACCGGGGTCGGCAGCCAGGCGTTGGTGGTCGGTTGCGCGCATGGCTGCCACTAAAAGTCGCCGGGGCCGCCGGCGGACCATTCCTTGATTCGGGCCAGATGGTCGTAATCGGAAAAGCGCGGCGCGATGGCGGGCCGGGGCCGGGCCAAATAGGCGGTGGCCGGATCGTCGAATTGGGCGATCAGGGCCTGCAGGCCGGCTTGTGCAGCCTGGGCCAGGACATCGCCGTCGGTCTTGATATCCTTGATCTCGCCGGCCTCGCGACCACCTGATACTCGCCAATAGCTCAACGTGGAGGCGACCCCGCCCGGCACACCGGGAAAGCCACCCGAGGCGGCGATGGCGGCCTCCAGAGGCAATTGGGGGGCTTCGCCTTGCTTCAACTCGGTCTCGGAGGGGATCACGCCGGTCTTGTAGTCAATAATATTTACGCTGCCGTCCGCCATCCGGTCGATGCGGTCGGCAATGGCGGTCAGGGTAAAGGGGCCCGCGGGGCCGGGCAGGCTCAGGCTGCCCCTGGCCTCGGTCACCAGGGGCAGGATGGCGGGGCGGCGGGCCGCTTCCTGAACCAGAAACCAGGCCGCGATGCGTTGGAAACGCGGCCACCAAAAGGCGCGGACACCGGGCCGGGTCAGCAGTTCGCCAAAGGCCTGGCGGCCCATTTCCAACAAGACCGCCTCGGCCTCGCCGCTGCCGGGAATTTGCACCGGATACTTGGCGGCGAACTGCTCCAAAGCGTGGTGCACCGCATTGCCGTAGTCAGCCGCGCCGGGGTCGGCGGCGATGGGGTCCAGGGCGCGCAGGCCCAGGATATGGCGGGCATAGACCCCATAGGGATCGCGGATCCAGGTCTCCACCTGGGTGACGGACATTTGCCGGGGCCGGGCCGCGACGGGCGGCCGGCATGCGGGCGCCCGCACGGGTTCGGGCGGACCGGCATCGTCCAGTTGTTCACACCAGGCGCGTACCGCCTGGGGCGATTCTTGCTCCAGCGCCAGCCCGGTGGCCTGCAAGACCTGCTCCAACCGCAACAGCCAGCGCGAGGGCACGGTTGGGGTGCCTTCGACTTTTGCCGCGCGGGTCAAAATCACCTCGTTGGCGCAGGCGGCCTGGGCAAAATCATGGGCCGCCAGACCAATCCGCCGTTCCGGCGCGGGCAGGCCCAATCGGGCCGCCATGGGCCGGCTCAACCAGGCATCGGCATCGGCGGCGGCCGGCCAGGTGCCTTCGTTCAGTCCCCCCAGTAGCACTAGATCGGCCTGTTGCAGGCGGGCTTCCAGCGGGCCCCAGATATGCAGGCGGGGATGCAGGCCAAAGGCGGGGCGCACCACCTGCCCGACCATGAGGCTGCTCAACAGGGTGGCATAGCCGGCCCCCGTCATGACCGGCAGACCCGCCGCCGCCGCCAACAGATCGGCGATGAAACGCATGGCGGCCTCGCCCGCCTCGCCGGCCCACAGCTGGCACTGGCCATCCTGATCCGTCGCCAGCCATTCCGCGAACCGCAGATGGGCGGACAGCAGCTCCACCAAATGAACCTCGGGCCGCGCGCACAAGGACAGCGCCTCGGCGCCATGGCGGGTCAAATCGTCCAGCAACGCGGTGGCCCTGGCCGGCATATGCCGCGCCGCCGCCACGGCGGCGGCCAGACCTGCGATGCCTGGCGCTGGACGTGGTCCACGCAGGGCATTGCGGTCGATATCCCGGGCGGCGGCTTTCAGGGCGCCCGGGCCCCGCCCGCCCCGGGCCAGGGGATGTTTCAGGGTGGCCAGAAAATCGATTGGGTCCAGGCCGCTGCCCAGCATTTCCGCCGTCAGGCGTAGGAATGACCCCGGCGGCGTGGCGGCAAGCGCCAGGCCGGCGGAATCGTCCACCACGATTTCCCAGCGTTTCAACTCCACCGCCACCCGGCGTGCCAGGCCGCGATCCGGGGTAATCAGCGCGGCGGTGCGCCCCGGTGTTTCCAGGGCCTGGCGCAGGCACAGGGCGATAACGCCAGCCTCTTCAATAGGATTGGCGCAATCCACCCGCAGCAGGCCCGCCGCCGCCGTGGCCGGCAGGTTGGGCAAGCCGCGCCATTGTTCAGTTGTTTCCGTCGGCCGCAGGGCCTCGCGCAGCAGGCGGTGGCGCGGGCTTTCTCCCTGATCCTGCCGCCAGGGCCTGACCCTGGCCCGGTCCACGCCGATCCGTCGCAGCAATTGCCCGAGGCCGAATTGCGCATGGCTTTGATCCACGGCGGCCCAGGTCTCGTCGTCGGAAAAACAATCCAGACCAGGCAACACCACGGCGCCCTGGGGCAGCGCCGCCACCACGGCGATCAGCGCGGCGGTGGCGGGAATGGAGCCGGTGGAGCCGGCGACGATGATGGGATCCCCTGGCGGCGCTTGACGCCACCTTTCCGCCTGGGCGCGCAGCAAAACATTGCGCCGCGCGGCGGGGTCCATACAGCCCTCCATCGCCAGCAATTCCTGCCACGGCGCGGCCAACAGGTTCAGGAATTCCAAGGTTTCCTGCCAATGGGCGGCCAGATCGGCGGGCACCAGATCTTCCAGGGCGGCCAACGGCACGTCCTCGGTCTGCAGCCGGTCCAGCAGATCAGCCAGTTCCCGGGCCAGGGGAGCGGCCTGTGCCGGATCAATGCCGCGGGGGCGGGCGATCAGATGCAGCAGCAAAAGCTGTCGGCGCAGGGCCGTAATGGCGGGGGGCAGGCTTAACAGGTCGTCCCCATGCAGGGGATCCAGCACTAATTCTTCCTCGTCTACATCGCCGATGGCATACATCCGTGGCAGCAGCATGGCGCGGCCGCCGGTTTGGCGCAGAAAGCCGTCGCGTACCGCCCGCATGCTCCGCCGGGTCGGCAGCAACAGGGTGACAGCGTTCAGGGCCAGGGGATCAGCGCCGAAGCGGTGCAGCAAACCTTCCACCAGGCGGTCGGAAAAACTTTCGCCGGCGGCAATGGTAAAAACCTTGGGCTCCGCGGACATGGTATTATGCCGACAAGGCTTGCGCGGCGGCGGCCAAACCTGCCGGGCGGTTCAGTTCCATCCACTCGCCCTCGTGCCGCAGGCCGAACAGGCGGTCCTGGGCCACGGCCTGGTCATATAATCGATTGAGCGAGAACGGCCCCCTGGGGCAATCCTTGAACAGTTCCGGCCGCAATATCTGTACGCCGGTATGGATAAATGGCACCACTTCCCGCTCGGGCCGGCGGGACAACAGCCCGTCGGCCAGCATGGCGAAATCGCCCACTCCCTTATAGCCGATGGCGCCAACGGTCGGCTGCAACAACAGCAGGGCATCCATTTGCGCCGGCACGAACCGGGCGGCCAGGGCGTGCAGGGAATTGCTGATGCCGTCAAGCCACAGCACGTCGCCGTTGATGACGTAGAACGGCTCCTTCCCCAGCAGCGGCAAGGCATTGGCGACGCCGCCGCCGGTATCCAGCAGCTCGTCGCTTTCATCGGAGAATTGCAAGGTCAGATCGTCGCGGCCCGACAAACGCTGGCGCAACAGAGCCGCGCCGTGGTGCAGATTGATCACGGCCCGGCCGATCCCGGCTTCGACCAGATGGTCCAGCACCCGGTCGATGATGGCCCGCCCGCCGACCTGCAACAGCGGTTTCGGCAACGCCTTGGTTAAGGCGCCCATGCGGCTGCCCCGTCCGGCGGCCAGGATCATCGCGGTATCTGGTATTTCCACTGAACGCGCAGCCCAACAGCAAAAGGAATCACGAGCCCGATAGTGCGGCCTGGACTGCCCCGGAACAAGGGGCGAATGGGATCGATGCGCGCTAAATTGGCAGTGACCGTAATTGCCGCTGGTAAAGCTGAAAAGCCTTTATGTTGGGGGAAACCAGCAACACCCATCCGGCCAGGCCATAGACCGATGCCAGGCCAATGCTGATGGGCCAGGATGGCGGCAGGGCGGTGCCCAGGAACAGCAGCGTCAATGGCACCACCACGCTGACGGACGTGGTCAGCAAATAAATCATGCCCAACATCACCCGCGCCTGGCCACGGCCGACATAGGCGAAATACCAAACCAGAATAAGCAATACGGAAAAAAACATGCCAATGGCATAGGCCAGATTGATGTCGCCATGTTGCAACCCCACCGGCACGCCTTCGGTCATCAGGCGGCGAAAATTGACCATGGGGATGGCGATGACCAGGGCCAATACCGCGAACATCACCCGCCGGCCCCAAATCTGAGCCGTGGTCATGGCCCCCACTCTATCGCCGTCTCGATTGGCCATCGTCTTGCAATAACTCCAACAATTATCGGCCTTATGAGTGGTAAATGGCGCTTCATCATTCTCTGGACAATGCTAAACTAGCAAATCCGGGTAAAATGTTAGTGATCGCCATCACCGCGCGGCTAAGGGAAATTGATTTGAACACTGATATTGAAGCGCAAAACCGCAATATTCTGGTCACGGGTGCGGCCAGCGGCATCGGCGCGGCCCTGTGCCTGCGGTTGGCGCGGCCGGGCACCCGGCTGTTCATTCATACCCGCGCCAACCGGGCCGGTGCGGAAGCGGTCGCTGAAGCGGTGGTAGCGGCGGGCGGTCAGGCCGAGGTTCTGCTTGGTGATCTGGCCGATGCCCCCGTGGCCGAGGCGTTGATTGCCGCCGTGGCCGGGCACGGCAATTTGGATGGGCTGGTCGCCAACGCCGGTTTCGCGGACAAAACGCCGCTGGCGGCGCTGGATGATGCCGGCCTGGCCCGCAGCCTGGCGGCCATGCCTGGCGCATTTCATCGGCTTTGCCGTGCCGCCATGCCCCTGTTGCAGGCCGCACCGGCGGGACGGGTGATCGCCGTTTCGTCCTTCGTCGCCCACCGCTTTCAGCTGGATGGGGTATCCATGCCGGCAAGTGCCGCGGCCAAGGCGGGGCTGGAGGCCCTGGCCCGCGCCCTGGCCATGGATTTGGCGCCATATGGGGTGACGGTGAATTGCGTCGCGCCCGGTTATATCCAGAAACAGGCGGGTGCCCATGCCGCTCTGGATGCCGAGAACTGGCGCCGGGCCAGCGCCCGCATCCCCATCGGCCGCCTGGGCCAACCTGACGAAATTGCCGCCCTGATCGAATTTCTGCTTTCCCCGGCGGCGGCTTATATCACCGGTCAGACCATCCACGCGGATGGCGGCATGAGTCTTTAGATAAGCCAGCAAAATTGAAATAGTCCGGGGTTCGAGGCCGGGGTTCCAGGGTCTGGGCGGCAGGTCCTTGATCAAGCTCTCGTGATCGCAGTTGATTAGCTTTCCGCCACGAAAATAGCCAGATTGTTGGTACACGTTGACAACAAACCTGACTGGGAGGCCCTATCCATGTCGAACCCGACCGCGAAAATCAAAACGATCCTAGGCTCCGTGGCCATTGCCGCCATGACCGCCACTGCTACCCTGCCAAGCGCCCTGGCGTCTTGCGCGCCTAAGCGTGCCTGCAATCCCTGTGCCGGAAAAAAGGCCTGCAGCCCCTGCAATCCATGTGCCGCGAAAAAGGCTCATGGCGCCTGCAACCCCTGCGCCGCGAAGAAGGCCTGCAGCCCCTGCAATCCCTGCGCCGCGAAAAAGAAGTAAAACGTCCCCAATGCTCCCGGCCCGCCGCACCGCTTGATACAAGTGGCGCGGCGGGTTTTATTTTGCCTGGAGGGTCAGAGTTATTGGGCCGCTGTCGCGCCCTTCTGCTTTAACTGCATGGCAGCCTCATCCAGGGCGCGGGTGAAACGGTCAAACATTTCGTCGATCTCGGCGGAGGAAATGATCAGCGGTGGGCAGAAGCCCAGAATATCGCCGGGCATGGCGCGGGTAATCAGGCCATGTTCCTGGGCCGCATTCTGGATCAGGGCGCCAACCTTGGCGGCTGGATCATAGGAACGTTTGGCCGCCTTGTCGGCGACGATTTCCACGGCGCCGATCAGGCCCACGCCGCGGGCATGGCCAACCATCTCATGCTCGCCCAGGGTCGCAATTCTTTTCTGGAATTGCGGCGCCACGCTGCGCACATGGCCGATTATATCCCTCTCCTGCATCAATTGTTGCGTCCGCAGGGCCACCGCCGCACAGGCGGGATGGGCGGAATAGGTATAGCCGTGACCAAATATGCCCAGTTTTTCCGAATTACCGCGCAGGCCCTGATAAATCTCCTCGCTGATCATCACCGCTGAAATCGGCAGATAGGCCGACGACAAGGCCTTGGCGCAGGTCAGAATGTCGGGCCGAATGTCAAAGGTCTGGCTGCCCCACATGTTGCCGGTCCGCCCAAAGCCGCAGATTACCTCGTCGGCGATCATCAGGACGTCGTATTTTTTCAGGACGGCCTGAACTTTCTCGAAGTAAGTTTTTGGCGGCAGTATCACGCCGCCCGCGCCCATCACCGGTTCGGCGATGAAGGCAGCCACGGTTTCCGGCCCCTCTTCAAGGATCATGTCTTCCAAGGCCTGAGCGCAGCGCGAGGCAAAATCTTCCTCCGATTCCCCCTCTTCCCCGCCACGGTAATAATCCGGGGTCATGGTATGGCGCACGAAGTCCAGGGGCAGATCAAAATCGGCCTGGGCATAGGGCAGGCCAGTCAGGCTGCCGGCGGCGACGGTTACGCCGTGATAGCCGCGCAGGCGCGAGATGAATTTTTTCTTTTTCGGTGTGCCGCGGGCATTGTTGAAATACCAGACCATTTTCACCGCCGAATCGTTGGCTTCCGAGCCGGAGTTGGCGAAAAATACCTTGGAAAATTCGACCGGGGCGATTTCTTTCAGCTTCTCCGCCAGATCAATGGCCGGATGCACCGATTTGCCGGCAAACCCGTGATAATAAGGCAGGGTGCGCAACTGTTCCGTGGCGGCTTTAACCAGTTCTTCTTCCTCGAAGCCGAACGAGGCGCACCACAGGCCGGCTAGCCCTTCAATATATTCCTTGCCGCTTTCGTCCGTGACATAGACGCCGCGGCCCTTGGTGACGATTTGCGGGCCGGTTACTTCGTGGGTCGCCAGATTTGTGAAGGGATGCAGATAATGGGCGATGTCCCGGCTGGCAGGTGAATTGCCGCGATCAGTCATGGGAATGTTTCCTTTTCTGGATTTGAACCCCGCATTTTCTGGGCGGGGCCGCAAAAGCCAACCATTTCAAAATTAGGTTGGCGCCATTTCACGCTTTCCTGGCGTCCGAGTCAAAGCCTGTAGCCGTTAAATTATTCTATTTTTTGCATCTACCGATACGATGGAGGGAGCACTAGACTGGGCCGTGCGGCAAAAATGGGAGGCGGGACCAGCAATGCACCTTGAGGCACAAGCTGATGATCAGACGTTTCGGGACGAGGTTCAGGACTTTCTGGCCGGCCATTTGACGCCGGAGCTGCGCCAGGCGGGCCAGCGGACCATGGGTATCTGCAGTCCCCACGAGGCCAGCCAGGCCTGGCAGAAAATTCTTTATGCCAAGGGCTGGGCCGCGCCCAGTTGGCCGGTGGAATATGGCGGAACCGGATGGACAGCCATGCAGCGCCATATTTTTGCCACGGAAAGCCACTTGGCGGATGCGCCGCTACTGGCCCCCATGGGGCTGGAAATGGTGGGGCCGGCGATCATGGGACACGGCAGCGCCGAACAACAGGCCAGCTATCTGCCGCGCATTCTGTCAGCCCAGGATAGTTGGTGCCAGGGCTATTCCGAGCCGGGCTCCGGCTCCGACCTGGCCTCGCTGCAATGCCAGGCCATTCGTGACGGTGATGATTACATCATCAACGGTTCCAAGATCTGGACCACACATGCACAATACGCCAACCGCATGTTTTGCCTAGTCCGTACCGACACTTCCGGCAAACCGCAACAGGGCATCACATTCCTGCTGCTGAATATGGATAGCCCCGGCGTCAAGGTGGAGCCGATCATCACCATGGCCGGTAATCACGAGGTCAATCAGGTGTTCTTCGACGCTGTCAGGGTGCCGCGACAAAACCGCGTGGGGGCCGAGAACGACGGCTGGACCGTGGCGAAATATTTGTTGGAGTTCGAACGGGGCGGCCGGGGCTGGGGGGCGCGTCTGCGGGGCGCCCTGGCCAACCTGCATCGTCTGGCGGAGGCGCGCGGCATTGCCACCGGAACCTTTGCCCGGCGTCTGGCGGCGCTGGCCACGGATGTCACTGCGGTAGAATTTACCGAACAACGGGTAATCGCCGAATTGGCCAAGAGCGGCCGCATCGGCCCCGCGTCGTCGTTGTTGAAAACCCGCGCCGGCACGGTATTGCAGGCGATCAGCGAATGCAGTGTAGAGGCCATCGGCAACTACGCGGCGCCCTATCAGCCAGAGGCCAGCCAATGGGGCAGCAATGTGGAGGCCATCGGCCGCGACGACGAACTGGCCGTGGTTGGCCGCTATCTGGATCAACGGGCCCGTTCCATTGCTGGCGGTTCCAACGAGGTTCAGCGTAATATTATGGCCAAGCTGGTTTTGGGCATGTAAGCCCAGACTGCGGGAAATGCAGTGAAGAGGAGTTTGCGGATATGGAAATGGGCATGACGGCGGCGGACGAGGCCTTTCGCAACGAGGTGCGGGCCTTCTTTGACGAAAAGCTGACCGACGATATGCGTGAGGCATCGAATTTAAGCTCCGGCGTCTTCGCGGAGTTTGAGATCGGCCGCCGTTGGCATACGGCGCTGTATGAACAGGGCTGGATCGCGCCGTCCTGGCCGGCGGCGCATGGCGGCGCCGACTGGACCCCCATGCAACGCTACATCTACGATTCCGAAGCCGGGGCGGCGGGGGCGCCGAAGTTATTCTCCATGGGTCTGCGCATGGTCGGCCCGGTGGTGATGAAATTCGGCAACGATGAGCAGAAAAATTTCTATCTGCCCCGTATCCGTTCCGGCGCGGACGTCTGGTGCCAGGGCTATTCCGAGCCGGGCGCGGGCTCCGACCTGGCCTCGCTGCAGACCAGGGCGATCGTCGATGGCGACGACTATGTGGTGAACGGCACCAAAATCTGGACGACTGGGGCGCAATACGCCACCCGCATGTTCTGCCTGGTCCGCACCTCGATGAAAGGCAAGCCCCAGGAAGGCATCTCGTTCATCTTGATCGATATGGATACGCCGGGCATCACGATTGAACCAATTCTCACCCTGGCCGGCGATCACGAGGTCAACCAGGTGTTCCTGGATGATGTCCGGGTGCCGATCAAGAACCGGGTCGGCCCGGAAAACGACGGCTGGACCGTGGCTAAATATTTGTTGGAATTCGAACGCGGCGGGGCCGCCTACGCTACCACCCTTGCCGCCGGGCTGGAGAAATTGCGCGCCATTGCCGCGGCCGAGCGGACGGGCGGCGGGCGTCTGCTCGACGACGGCGCTTTCGCCACCAAACTGGCCGCCTTGGAAGTGCGCCAGAAGGCCGTGCAGGCCACGGAACACCGCATCATGTCGGATATCGCCCAGCGCGGCCGGCCCGGTCCCGCCAGTTCGATCATGAAAGTGCTGGGTTCGGAAACCAATCAGTTGATTTCCGAACTGGCGGTGGAGGCGACGCAATATTACGCCGCGCCCTTTCAACCCGAGGCCCGGGTGCCTGGCAACAATGTAGAACCGATCGGCCCCGCGGCCTCGGTCCCGGTGGTGCCGAAATATCTCAACTTCCGCGCCGCCACCATTTATGCCGGCTCTTCCGAGGTGCAGCGCAACATCATGGCCAAGCTGGTTTTAGGTCTATAACTCGGAGTTCAGCAGGAGCGATAGCTTATGCATCTGGAAATCAGCGCCGCCGATCTGGCCTTCCGCGACGAGGTGCGGGCCTTTCTGGATGAAAAGCTGACGGAGGATATGCGCGAGGCCTCGCGCCTGAACTCGGGCGTCTTCGCGGAATTCGAGATCAGCCAGCGCTGGTACAAAGTCTTGTATGAAAAAGGCTGGATCGCGCCAAGCTGGCCGGTGGAATTCGGCGGCACCGGCTGGACACCCATGCAGCGCTACATCTATGACACCGAGGCCGCGCAGGTGGGCACGCCCAGCCTTTATATCATGGGGTTATCCCTGGTCGGTCCGGTCTTGATGCAGTACGGCACGCAGGCGCAAAAGGCATATTATCTGCCCAGGATCCTGTCCGGCAGGGATGTCTGGTGTCAGGGCTATTCCGAGCCTGGCTCCGGCTCGGACCTGGCCTCGCTACAGACCAAGGCCGTGCGGCAGGGCGATGACTATCTGGTCAACGGCTCGAAAATCTGGACCACCGGCGCGCAACATGCCGACCGTATCTTTTGTCTGGTACGGACGGGGGAAGGGGAAAAGCGCCAGGAAGGTATCAGCTTTCTATTGATCGACATGGACAGCCCCGGCATTACCATAAAACCAATTATTACCCTGGCCGGCGATCACGAGGTCAACCAGGTGTTCTTTGATGATGTGCGGGTGCCCCTGGCCAACCGGCTGGGACCCGAGAACGATGGCTGGACCGTCGCCAAGTATTTGCTGGAATTCGAACGCGGCGGCAGCGCCTATGGCGCCATGGTCGCGGGATCATTGGCGAAATTGCGCGACATAACGGCAGCCGAGCCGGCGCGGGGTGGGCGCCTGCGCGACGACCCGGCCTTTGCCCGCAAGGTGGCGGCGGCGGAGATCAAACAGCGGGCCGCTGAATATACCGAACACCGGATCATCGCCGACATCGTACAGCGGGGCCGGCCCGGCCCGGCCAGTTCGATCATGAAGGTGCTGGGTTCGGAAACCAATCAATGGATTACCGAACTGATGGTCGAGGCGGTGCAATATCATGGCGCCGTCTATCAACCCGAAGCCCGCGTGCCCGGCAACAATGTAGAACCCGTCGGCCCGGAACACGCGGTGCCGGTGGTGCCCAAGTTTCTCAATTTCCGGGCCTCGTCAATCTATGGCGGCTCCAATGAGATTCAGCGCAACATCGTCGCCAAACAAGTCCTGGGCCTTTGATTACCCCTTGATTGCCCCTTGATTGCCCAGTGATTGCCCAGTGATTGCCCAGTGATTGCGGTTATGGGTCCGGCGCCCAGGCAATGATCTCATCGCCAAAGTGGCGCAGATAGTCGTGCATCCCAGCTTCGTGGCTAGGCGATAGGTTGCCGCGCGTAGCGGTACTACGGGCAAAACCTTCAACGACGCCACGGGGCAGGGATGCACGGCCTTCGGTGGCGCCCATCGCTATGTCATTGGACCGCGAAACAACCGTCCACGCGGGCCATGATATCCGCCGATAGCGGGCCGGCCGCCTCGGCCGCCAGGCATTCGGTCAATTCAGCGCGGTTCTTTACACCCAGCACCACCGTATCCACGCCAGCCATGCTCAGGGCATAACGATGGCCCAGGGCGGCTGCCGAGGTGCCAAGCTCCGCCGCCAGGGCGCGGTAGGCCGCCGCCCTGTTATAGTCGCGCACCTCCGCATGATCGGCGGGCAAATCGCGGTCGATGGCATCGGTCAGGGCGCCGGCCTGGACCGCGCGGATGCCCATCACGCCAACCTGGTTCGCCTGCGCCGCCGCGATCACCTCGCGGGGCCGGGCCGGGTCGTCATAAAATTTCAGGCTGCCCGGGGAATCCAGCGGGTTGGCGATGCATTGCACCACCGCCGGTGCGGGCCGCTCGCCCAATAGATCGATAATGGCGTCGGGGTGGCCGATGCCGGTCAGGCCCCAGGCGCCGATCAGGCCTTCGGTGACGAAGCGTTCAAAAAAGGGCCGCACGACCGAAACGAAATCGCTCTGCGCCGTCATTCTGGCGCCGGCGTCGGGGTGCTTCTGCATTGGGTGGCCGTCGGGCACCACATTGGAATGCAAAAAGAACAGATCCAGGCGTTCCAGGCGCAACCGCGCCAGGCTGTCGTGGATCGAGCGGCGCAGGCGATCTTCGATCTCCGCCGCCGGGGTGTTGCCCAACAGGCATTTCGATGTCACCCGAACCCCATCCGGCAGCCGGCCTTCGAAGGCTTCACCCAACACCAACTCCGCCTCGCCCTCGCCATAGCGATAGGCCAGATCAATCAGATCGATCCCCGCATCCACCGCCGCCCGTAGGGTGGCGACGCATTCCGACCGGTCCGTCCGGCCCCATAACTGCCCCAGCCCGCCGCCGCCCAGGGTCAGACGGCTCACCGGTCCCAGCGGCCCCAGATTACCTTTTTTCATATTCCCTCCGGCAGACTCACTAATTCCGCGGCGGCAGCATCTTGCCCGGATTCATGATGTTATCGGGATCAATGGCCGCCTTGATGGCGCGCATCACCTCGATGGCATCGCCATGTTCGGCCCGCATATATTTCTGCTTGCCCAGGCCAACGCCGTGTTCGCCGGTGCAGGTGCCGTCCATGGCCAGGGCCCGGTTGACCAGGCGCTCGTTCAGATCTTCTGCCTCGCGCATTTCCGCCGGTACGTTGGGATCCAGGACAAAGGCCAGATGGAAATTGCCGTCCCCGACATGACCGCACAGGGGCGCGGGGATGGAGGCGCCTTCCAGGTCCTTGCGAGTTTCCGCGATACATTCCGCCAGCCGCGAGAGGGGAACGCAGACATCCGTGGCCCAAATTTCGCAGCCGGGGCGCAGGGCCTTGCAGGCATAAGCCACGTCGTGCCGGGCCTGCCACAGGCGGTTGCGGTCCTCCAACTGGTCGGACCACTGGAACGCGCCGGCCCCGAAATCAACGCCAAGGGCCTGCACCATGGCGATTTGTTCGGCCACGCCGGCATCCGTACCGTGGAATTCCAGGAACAGGGTTGGTTTTACCGGATAGTCCAATTTTGAATATCTGTTGACTGCATCCATCTGCACATCGTCAAGCAATTCGATCCGGGCGATGGGAATGCCGGACTGAATGGTGCAAATGGTGGTGTCGATGGCGCCTTCCAGGGTGTCAAACGGCACCACGGCGGCGGAAATATTCTCCGGTATGCCGTACAGGCGCAGGGTGATTTCCGTGATGATACCCAAAGTACCTTCCGAGCCGACGAACAGCCGTGTCAGGTCATAGCCGGCGGAAGATTTGCGCGCCCGGCGTGCCGTGCGGATGATCTCGCCATTGGGCAGCACCACGGTCAGGGACATAACGTTTTCCCGCATGGTGCCGTAGCGCACCGCATTGGTACCCGAGGCCCTGGTCCCCGTCATGCCGCCGATGGAGGCGTCGGCGCCGGGATCGACGGGGAAAAATAATCCTGTATCGCGCAAATAATCGTTCAATTGTTTGCGCCGCACGCCGGGCTGTACGGTGCAATCCAGATCCTCGGCATGAACCGCCAATATCTCGTTCATGCCGCCCACATCAACGCAGATGCCGCCATGAGCGGCCTGGATATGCCCCTCGACCGAGGTGCCCGCGCCATAGGGAATAATCGGTGTGCCGGCGGCGTGACAGATGCGCACGATGGCCGCGACTTCCTCGGTGCTCTGGGCAAAGGCGACCGCATCGGGCGCCTCCGTCGGATGCCAGCTTTCATCATGGCCATGGGCGTCGCGCACCGCATCCGCCGTGGACAGACGGTCCCCCAGCAGGACCCGCAATTCATCAATTACGCCCAACGTGGCCGTGCTCGCCGCCCTGCTTGCCGTCCCGCTCGCTATTCCGCTCATGGCCCTATCCCTCCATCAAAAGCCGTTGGCGGCAGTATAGGCCAGCATGAGCACGGCCGCGTAGAGGATTTATTCCTCGCAAAAATATGCGGCTAGAGCAATTCCGAATTAATGAGAATCGCGAAGCGATTCTAATTGATTGGAAAAATTGCTCTAGTTCTAAAGATCAGAGCATTTTCATTCTGAAAATGCTCTAGGGAGCGCAATTTCGCGCCGCAAAGGGCAATGGCAGCATAATCCACAGTACGTATGATCAGACGTGTGACGCGCATTAGGCGTCGCCTGATACTATTCGCGAGCACTTCGACACAACGGCAACATTATATTATGTATAAATAAGATACATTTTTGTTACTAGGTTGTTTTTTCTGAAAATAAATAAAAATTGTGTAATCTAAATAGGCATTATTAAATCAATGTGTATTCACAGATATTAAATCGCCATGATCTTTAAGTCCTCTGATAGTTTATTATTTAGTTTGTGTATTTATTTACTTTTGCCTAAAATTTAACCAATATTTTAACTAAATCGCAAGAAATTCTGTTCAATGATTGCTCCTATAGCGTGCGCATTGCGAAAAAAATAGCCGTTGGCAAGGAGCTGAACAAAATGAGCAAAGATCGCAACGTAACCGGTGAAGAGCGTTTTTTCGATGATGATGAACTGATCGTCAGCAAGACTGACCTCAAAGGTCATATTACCTATGCGAATGATGTCTTCCTGCGTATCGCGGATTATACCGAGCGGGAGGTTCTGGGCCAGCCGCACAGCATGATCCGGCATCCGGACATGCCGCGCTCGGTCTTCAAATTGCTTTGGGATACCTTGCAGGGCGGCAGCGAGATTTTTGCTTATGTTATCAACCGGGCAAAGAACGGCGATCATTACTGGGTCCTGGCCCATGTCACGCCCAGCAAGGATGCCAGGGGTCAGGTCGTCGGCTACCATTCCAACCGCCGGGTGCCCGACAGGCGGATCGTCACCGAACATATCATCCCGCTTTATCAATCCCTGCTCGCCGAAGAGCAAAAATATCAGAACCGCAAAGAGGGCATGCAGGCGGCCCACGCCATGGTCGGGACGTTGCTGGCGGATCGCGGCCTTGCCTACGATCAATTCGTCGCCACGCTGTAAAAATGCTCTTCAATTAAAACAAAAGACGGCCAGATGAAACTTGGCCGCGTCATAAGGAAATTCCATCATGTTCATGTCAAAAATATCCGGCTCCCGCTCGGGCGCCATCAGCAAGGCCCTTGCAGTCTGCAACGCCGTTGCCGACGGAGATTTTGAAGCGCGCATAACCGGTCTTGATGACCATCCGGCCTATAAAGAGATGTTCCTGGCGATCAATCGCATGATCGACCGAACCGATGCCTATATCCGGGAATCCCAGGCATCCCTGGAATATGTCGCCGAAAATAAGTATTTCCGCCGTATCCAGGAAAAGGGCATGCCCGGCGCCTTCGCTACCGCCAGCCGCGCCATCAACGCCGCCGCCGGCTCGATCGAACAGCGGGCCGAGGTCTTCTTCGGCATCGTTACGCAATTCGATGCGGCCATGACGCAGTCCATCGGCACGGTCTCGTCCGCCTCGGGCGAACTGGAAGCGGCGGCCAAGTCCATGGACAGCACCGCCGTGCAGACCAGCGAGCAGGCCACCATCGTGGCGGCGGCGGCGGAACAGGCCTCGACCAACGTGCAGACCGTGGCCTCGGCGGCCGAGGAACTAACCGCGTCGGTCGGCGAGATCAGCCGCCAGGTTGCCCAGTCCTCGGAAATGGCCGGCAATGCGGTTATTGAAGCGAAATCCGTTCGGGAACAGATCGACGGCCTGGCCAGCGCGTCGGAGAAAATTGGCAATGTGGTTGAATTGATCACCGGCATCGCCGCGCAAACCAACCTGCTTGCCTTGAACGCGACCATTGAGGCGGCGCGCGCCGGGGACGCCGGCAAAGGCTTCGCCGTCGTTGCCTCCGAAGTCAAGAACCTGGCCAACCAGACGGCCCAGGCGACAGAGGAAATCAGCGGTCAGATCCTTAGCATTCAGACCGCGACGACGAATACCGTGCGCGCCATCGAGAATATTGCCGCGACCATCGACCAGATGAACCAGTTGACCGGCACCATCTCCAACGCGGTGGAAGAGCAAGGCGCGGCGTCCCAGGAAATTGCCACGAATGTCGATCAGGCGGCAGCCGGCACCACCGAGGTGACGCAGAACATTCATCTGGTATCCCAGGGTGCCAATGATACGGGTAGCGCCGCCGGCCAGATCCTAGGCGCGGCGGGCGAACTGGCGCAGCAATCCACGGTGCTGGGCAGGGAAGTTACGCATTTCCTGGAAGAGGTCAAAAAGGTTATTTAGAACTTTTACGGTTTGACCGGATACAGCCGGTGATCGGCTATCCCCGTCCAGCCGGCTCGACTGGGCCGGACAGGCCATCCAGGGCGCCAGGCACCAATTCGCAGCCCTGAAACCGGCCAGGTTCCACCGGATTAGGCAGGCTTAGATTGCCTGTCAAAGCCGTGGAAAAACCAAACGGGCGGTAATAATCAACATCTCCAACCAACAAAACGGCATCGTGGCCAAGGATATTGGCCCGCGCCAAACTGTGACGGATCAGGGTTTTACCCAGACTGCGGCCGCGCCAGGCCTGGCCCACGGCCAAGGGCCCCAGCAGCAGCGCCGGGTGCTGGTCCGCGATCATGATTGGCCAGTAGCGGATGCTGGCGCACAGCAGTGTGCCGCCGCGTAAAACAAAACACAGCTCCGCCACGGGGGCGTTATCATCACGCAGGCGATAGGCGGCCCGTTGCAATCGGTCAGAGCCGAACGATTGATCCAATAATGTTTCAATTTCGGGTCCGTCGCCGGGCTGTTCGATCTTGATTTGATACATTTTAAGCTTCCGGATTGGCGTCGCGCCCACTGAGACGTTTCGTGGGGGACGTTTCGTGGGGGGCGTTTCGTGGTGCAATTGGCGCCCGGTCCGGATTGCCGTGGGCTGACCCTAGATGAGTGGAACCGACGCGCAGCATTCCCGGCCAGCGCCCGCGGGGTATTGGGGGCGTCGGTTGGAAAGTCGTCGTCGTCGCGCAAAGTCTGACATTTTAGGCCAATTCCGCAGCATCGTGTCGCTTGCTATAGCAGCGGCGGCGCGACAATGCTAGCGTCGGGACCAGAAACAACAAAAATCCGAATTGGAGGACGCGGCATGGGTTTGATGGATGGCAAGGTCGCGTTGGTGACCGGCGCCGGACGCGGCATTGGCCGCGCCGTGGCGATCAATCTGGCGGCGGCCGGCGCGCAAGTGGTGGTCAATGATTTTGGCGGCGGCCTGCACGGCGAAGAGACGGACCAGACACCGGCGGATGAAGTCGTGGCCGAGATTAAGGCGAATGGCGGCGCGGCCGCGGCAAACCAGGCATCGGTGGCCGAGGCGGACGGCGCCGCCAGCATGGTACAGACGGCCATCGACAGTTTTGGCAAGATCGATGCGGTGGTCAACGTGGCCGGTATCCTGCGCGATGCTTACTTTCACAAGATGGCGCCCGAAGAATGGAAGGCCGTCATCGATGTGCACCTGAACGGCACCTATAATGTCTCACGCGCGGCCATGGAACATTTCCGCGCCCAGCAATCCGGCGCCTTCGTGCATTTCACTTCCACTTCCGGGTTGGTGGGCAACGTCGGTCAGGCCAATTATGCCGCCGCGAAAATGGGCATCGTGGGCCTGTCCCGGGTGATCGCCATGGAAGGGGAGCGTTTCAACGTCCGCTCTAACTGCATCTCGCCCTTTGCCTGGACCCGGATGATCGAGGCGATCCCGGTGACATCGGATGAAATGGCCGCATCGTTCGAAAAATTCCGCCAGAATGCCTCCGCCGAACATGTCGCCCCGGTGGCGACTTATCTGTGCAGCGAGGCGGCCAAAGACGTGACCGGCAATATCTTTGGCGTGCGCGGCAACGAGATCTATCTTATGAGCCAGCCCCGCCCCATCCGTACCCTGCACAAGGGCGACGGCTGGACGCCCGAGGATCTGGCCGCGACCCTGGAACCGGCCCTGCGTCATGATCTATACGGCCTGGAAGGCAGCGGCGACTATTATGCCTGGGACCCTATTTAATCCCCAAATAATCTACTGAAGGAATATCCAGAATATGTATTTCGATCCCAAGGACGGCATGAGGCCGCCGCCATTCAAACACTCGGTTTACAATGCCCTGGTCGTGCCCCGGCCCATTGGCTGGATTTCGACCCTCAGTCCGGACGGCGTGATCAACCTGGCGCCGTATAGCTTTTTCAACGCGCTTTGTGGCGATCCGCCCTGTGTGATGTATTGCCCGAACGGCTACAAGACCGGCACGACCGAGCCAAAGGATTCGCTGACCAACGTGCGGCAGACCGGCGAGTTTGTATTCAACATGTGCACCTTTGATTTGCTGGAACCCATGAACGCCACCTCGGCCCATGTGCCGGCCAGCGTCGATGAAATGGCCGCCGCCGGCCTGGACGCCATAGCCTGCGAACAGGTCAAGCCGCCACGGGTGGGGAATTCGCCCATCGCGCTGGAATGCAAAGTGTTGCAAATCATTGATTTGCCGGCATCCCGGACCGGCGTCCCCAATACCACGGTGATCGGCCAGGTGGTGGGTATCCATATCGACGACGACGTAATTGTCGATGGCATGGTCGATGCGCGTAAGCTCAAACCCCTGGCGCGCCTGGGCTATCTGGATTACGCGGTCATCACGCCGGAAAGTATCTTCAGCGTGCCGCGGCCGGATTAGAGGTTACCATGGCCGGGGGCACCCACGACTATCTGGACGATCCGCGCAACGGAACCATCCGGATCTCCATCAATGGCGAGATGTTTCCCCGGGACGAGGCCAAGGTTTCGGTGTTCGATTCCGGCTTCATGCTGGGCGATGGGGTGTGGGAGGGTATCCGCCTGCATCGCGGGCGCCTGCTGTTTCTGGAGGCGCATCTGGATCGTCTGTATGAAGGCGCCAAGGCCATCGATATGGACATCGGGCTGAGCCGGGAGGAGATGCGGGCCAGGCTCCAGGCCGTACTGGACGCCAACGCAATGGACACGGATGTCCACATTCGCCTGATGGTTACCCGTGGGGTGAAATCCACGCCCTATCAACACCCCAGGGTGACCATCACGCCGCCGACCGTTGTTATCATTCCGGAATTCAAGGTGGCAGCGGCAGGGGCGGGCCTTCGTCTGGCCACGGTGCATGTGCGCCGGGGGGCGCCGGATGTGCAGGATCCGCGCCTGAACAGTCATAGCAAATTGAACTGTATTCTGGCCTGCATTCAGGCCGACAAGGCCGGCGCCGACGAAGCCCTGATGCTGGACCCCCATGGCTTTGTCGCGACCTGTAATTCGACCCATTTTTTCATTGTCCGCAAGGGCGAGGTCTGGACGTCGTCCGGGCGTTACTGTCTGGCCGGCATCACCCGCGCCAACGTTCTGGCGCTGTGCCGGGACAATGGCATCGTGGCATTGGAAAAGGATTTCAGCCTGATCGATGTCTATGGCGCCGACGAGGCCTTTGTCACCGGTACCTTCGCCGGCTTGATCCCGGTGAATGACATCGATGGCCGTAATATTGGCGGCGAAGGCTGCCCGGTAACAGCGCGGCTGCAGGGCCTGTACCGCGCGCTGTGTGACCGGGAAGCCCAGGGATAGGCCGGTGACAAGCCGTTCCGGGGCGGTCCGGATCGCCATGTGGTCGGGTCCGCGCAATATTTCCACCGCCATGCTGCGGGCTTTCGAGAATCGGGCCGATACCTTTGTCTGGGACGAACCGTTCTACGCCCATTATCTGGCCGAAACAGGGCTGGATCATGCCATGGCGGCGGAGATCATCGCCGCCTATGAAACCGATTGGAAAAAGGTAGCGGCCCGTGCCACGGGTCCGGTCCCCGAAGGCAAGAGCTTGTTCTATCAAAAACATATGACCCATCATCTACTGCCCCCTATGGACCTGGCCTGGCTGGATGGCGTCAACAACGCGTTCCTGATCCGAGATCCGGCGCGGGTTTTGCTCTCGTATTTGGACAAACGGGCAAACGTGACATTGGAGGATCTGGGGCTGCCGCAACAACAACGGCTATTCGAAACGGTCCGGCGGCGCACGGGTAGGGCCCCGCCGGTTTTGGATGCCGACGATGTGCTGGCCGATCCCAAAACCATGTTGGATGCGCTGTGCCGGGCACTCGGGATCAGCTTTGATCCCGCCATGCTGTCCTGGCCGGCGGGTCGGCGGGTCAGCGATGGGCTTTGGGCAGCGCACTGGTATGGCGCGGTGGAGAAATCCACTCACTTCATGGCGCCGGCCGGGGCCAGCCGTTCCGTCCCCGATCATCTCCAAGGCCTCCTTGCCGCCGCCCAGCCCTATTATCAGGCCTTGCGCGCGCACCGCCTTGGCGGAAATTAGGATCGATCGGCATGCGGATTTTCCTTCTGGCTCTGTTTTTTCTGGGCGCGGCTCCCGCCCTGGCCGCCGGGCCCAAGGTGGTGGTGACATTGAAACCGGTGCACAGCCTGGTCAGCGGCGTGATGGCCGGCATCGGCCAGCCGCATCTGCTGTTGGCGGCGGGGGCCGATCCTCACAGCCACGCCATGCGCCCGTCAGAGGCGCGTGCCCTGGCGGCGGCCGATGCGGTATTCTGGATTGGCCCGACCCTGGAAGGTTACCTGCAAAAACCGCTGGCCAGTCTGGCCGCGAAGGCCAGGGTCGTTGCATTATCAGACGGCCCCGGCGTCATTCTTCTGCCTGCCCGTGAGGGCGGCATTTGGCGACAGGATCACGATCACGGCCAGCATGAACATTCCCGCGATCCCCATATCTGGCTGGACCCGCGCAATGCCCAGGCCATGGTGGGCCAGGTGGTGACGGTGCTGGCTCAACTTGATCCCGGCAATGACGGAGCCTACCGCCGCAACGGCGTCAGGGTCATCGCCGGCTTGGTGGCGCTGGAGGCGGAGATCGCCCGGCAGTTGGCATCCGTCCGCGCCCTGCCCTACATGGTTCTGCACGATGCGTATCAATATTTTGAAGCCCGGTTTTACACGAACGCTCTGGGCGCCATCGCCGTGGCGCCGGACCGGAAACCAGGGGCACGGCGCATTGCGGCCATTCGCCAGCGCCTGGCCCAAGGCAAGGTGCGCTGCCTGTTTCGGGAAGCGCAATTCGCCGCCAATCTAGTCGATACCTTGACCGCCGGCCTTGATGTGCGGGTTGCCGGCCTGGACCCCATCGGCCGCGATATCGCGGCCGGCCCGGACGCCTATGGCCGCATCCTGCGGCAACTTTCCGGCAGCATGGAAAATTGTCTGAGTTACAGCATAGGTCCCTGACGCGGCCCTGATTATGCCTGCCTACAGATCGTAGCGGACGCTCAGCATTATGGCGGTGGCGGAGACGTCATCGTCCGATGTGCCCAGGTAACGGGCATCAAGACCCAGATACCAGGATTGGTCGTACTGATAGGTGACACCGACGATGGCCTGATAGGCGACTTCCGTCGAATCCTTGCCCTTGGCCACCTGGCTGCCGATGGTGGTGTCGTTGCTTTTCAGCTTGGCCAGGCCCAGGCCGGCGCCAACATAGGGCACGAAGGACGAGCCCATACGCACATCGTACAGCAGGTTGACCATGCCGGTGGCCATTTTCAGATCATTGCTTGGGGTCACGCTAGTGCCGCTTGCCGTAGCCGTGTCATAGCCGGCCGAGCGATAGGCGGCTTCCGCCTCTACCCGGAAATCCTGACCCAGGTAGGTGCCCAAGGCGGCCTGTCCGACGAAGCCCGGATCAAATTCAATGCTATATGAGGTACTGGAGACAGTGCTGCCATCCACATCGTTCTGCAAATGCAGGCCGCCGCCGCCCGAAAGATAAAAGCGGCTGAACCATTCACCGCCCATGACATCCCCAAAAGGGCGCCATGGCTCGGATGTGGCGGCGCTTGCCTGATACATTGGCCTGGGCGGCTGGGTATAGCGCAGGGTGGGCGAGGGCGGTGCGATCGGCATCATGCCGTAACCGGGCGGCTGGGCGGTTGGCGCCCGGCCCTGGCTGGGCGCGGCGAACGGGTGCCCTTCGTTCAACATGGCGCTCATATCGTACATGCCGCCCTTGGTCCCGGCGCCGGCGGACGCCGCCACCATGAGGACGCCTAGACCAGCGCAAAGGCCTGCCGCACTATAAAATACCCGCGAAAACATCGCCGTCTCCTCTCACAGAATTATCTGAAAAGAGAATAGCCCTTCATGCACGCCGGCGCAGCCGGGAAATCTAGTTTTGTTTTTTTCGCTGTTCGCGTTCCCCGGCAAGCAAGGCGCGCTTGCGGTCCAGGCCCCAACGATAACCGCCCAGACCACCGTCGCCACGGATCACCCGGTGACAGGGAATGATCAATGAAACCGGATTGGTGGCGCAGCCCCTGGCGACCGCGCGGCGGGCCATGGGGTTGCCGCTGATGCGCTCGGCCATTTCGCTATAGGTCCGCGTCATACCGGCGGGAATCTGCATCAATTCCTGCCAGACCCGGCGTTGGAAAGCGGTGCCCTGCACATCCAGGGGCAGATTAGGGTGCGGAATGGCGCCTTCCAGATAGGCCACCACGGTCCGCACCCATTCGCCCAGGACAATCTCGTCCGCGACGATTTCGGCCAGCGGGTATTCCCGGCCCAATTCCGCGATCAGGTGCCCGTCATCGCCCAGGGATAGGAAACAGACCCCCTGTGCGGTTGCCGCGACCATCAGGCGGCCCAGGGGCGAATCGGTAATGCTGTAGCCGATTCGCGCACCCTTGCCCCCCTTGGCATAGCTGGCCGGCGTCATGCCCAGTTGCCCGTTGGCGCGTTCGTACAGACGCGAGGCCGCGCCATAACCGGCGTCGTACATGGCGTTGGTCACGCTTTCCCCTTGTTTCAGACCCTGGCGAAGGCGGGCCAGGCGACGCGCGTCGCCATATTGCGCCGGTGTCACACCCATCAGCCGCTTGAAGGTGCGCTGCAAGTGATGCGGGCTGCCGCCAACCTTGGCCGCGATGGCCGCCAGGCTGGGGCTGCCGTCGGCGCCTTGATCCCGTTCCTGATCGATAAACCGGCAAATTTCGCGCACCCGTTGTACCGTGACGTCCGGGCTGGGACTTTCCGTTGGCCGGCAGCGTTTGCAGGCGCGGAAGCCTTCCTGTTCCGCCGCCTCGGGCAGATCAAAAAAGCGCACGTTGCGGCGCAGCGGGCGGCGGGACGCACAGGTCGGCCGGCAATAGATACCGGTGGAGGTTACGGCGTAGACGAAGCGGCCATCGGCGGCGCCATCGCGCCCTTGTACGGCCTGCCAGCGGCTTTGATCGGTCATGGCGTATGTTCCTTTATTCGTCATCGGTACGCCCTTTCTAAAATGCCCGCCAAAACGCCGCTATCCGTTGCTTGCGTCCGATATTATAGTCAATTGCGGAATTTGTGGCGGATAAGAATGGAGGCGGTGGCATGGGTGATTTGGTCTTAATCAAGGACAGCAACCGGGTTCGCCTGCTGACACTGAACCGGCCCGAGGCCCTGAACGCCTGCAATGACGATGTTTATGATGCGCTGACGGCGGCGCTGCGCGAGGCGGCGGCGGACCCTGATCTGGCCGTGGTGGTGCTCACCGGCCAGGGCCGGGCCTTTTGCGCCGGCCAGGACCTGGCCGAACTGGGCACCCCCCGCGTGCATGAAGACGGCCAACGGCATGGCTTCCCGCCGTTTATTGAACTGGTGGAAGCCTTTCCCAAACCCCTGATCGCCGCCGTCAACGGCATTGGCATCGGCATTGGCCTGACCATTCTGCCCCATTGCGACCTGGTCCTGATGGCCGATGATGCGCGGTTGCGGGCGCCCTTTGTCACCTTGGGCGTCACGGCCGAAGCCGGCAGCAGTTTTCTGCTGCCCGCCATGATTGGCTGGGGCAACGCCGCGCATCTGTTGTACACGGCATCCTGGATCGATGCCGCCAAGGCGGTGGAGATCGGACTGGCCTGGAAAGCGGTGCCCAACGGCCAACTGATGGACGAGGCCATGGCGCTGGCCAGGGAAATCGCGCAAATGCCCATTGCCTCCCTGGTCACCACCAAGCAGATCCTGCTGGCCGGCCGCCTGGATGCGGTACGCCAGGCGCGGCAACGGGAAAACGATGCCTTCGCCCGTCTGGTCGGCGCGCCAGCCAACCGCGAGGCCATCGCCGCGTTTCAGGAAAAACGTCCGGCGGACTTCACCAACCTGCCGGCGGCATAGCAGCTAAACTACGCGGCCAGTTCGGCGGCCCAGCCGGTGGGGACTTCGATCTCCATTGCCAGCAGCACCTGGGCATAGGCCTTGGCCAGATTGTCGGTGTTGAGAGAGGCCATGCCGCCGCCGCCCAAGGCCTCGTGCAGAACAAAGTTCATGCCGCCGATGCCCGGCAGATCGAAACGCTCCACCGCGCCTTGGCAGACATGGGCGAAATGCGCTTTCACCCGTGCGCAGGTTACCTGAGCCCGCAGCACGGGCAGATAATCGGCCCGGCGGGCGATCAGGCCGACGTTGGCCTTGTTGCCCTTGTCGCCGCTGCGGCCATAACACAGCCGTATCAGCGCTACGGAAATTGTCTCTCCCGCGGGCGCCGCCGCCGCCACCGCCTTGGTTGTCTCGGAGGCGGAGGTGGTGAAGCCGCCCTGGGTCGGAACATCAGAGGGGAATGTCTGATCCCCCACCACCACGGTTGCCGGCACCGTTGATTTTTCCGCCAGGAACGAGAACATGCGCACCACGGGACCGGGGCTGGGCCGGCCGCCGCCGAAGCCCATGGTGCCCGGCGACATAGAGGTGCCGGCAGGCGCGAATTCCCGGGCGAAGATATTCAAGGCATCCTTGCTGTCATGGCGCACCGCCAGTTTCATCACCACTTCGCGGCTATTGGTGATGCCATTGGCGCCAAACATATCCTCGGCGCCAACGGTTTCGATCCGGGTTTCACTGTAATCGCCCAGATTACGGGCCGCGAACATCTTGCGGGTGCGGGCCAGCACGGTTTCCGCCGTGCGCCGAGCCTTGGCGGCGGCATCGATGCCGCCGATCACCAACAGGGCCTGATTGCGGTAGCCATCCTGGAAGGTGGTGGATACCTTGTAGGTAGAGGTCGGGGGCAGACCACGGGCCCCTGTGACCCGCACCAGGTTTTCGCCGACTTCCGTCATCCGCACCTGGGTAAAATCGCAGGTCACGTCGGGGCAGTAATAGGCGCCGGGATCACCGATTTCGTAGACCAGTTGTTCGGCCACCGAGCCGAAGCAGATCAGGCCGTCGGTCGCGGGCGGTTTGGACAGTACGAAGCTGCCGTCCGCCTCCACCTCGATGATCGGATAGCCAATGTTTTCCCAACTGCCCACGCGCTGCCAATCGGTGAACAGACCCCCCGTGCATTGCGGGCCGCATTCAATGATATGGCCGGCCAGTGTGCCGGCGGAAAGCTGGTCCAGATCTTCATCGCGCCAGCCGAATTCGTACATCAGCGGCCCCAAGGTCACGGCGCTATCGACACAGCGCCCGGTAATGACAATATCGGCGCCCTGGGCCAGGGCATCGGCGATGGGCCGGCCGCCCAGATAGGCGTTGGCGCTCATGATTTCGGGGGGGAAGCTCTCGCCCGAGAACATCTCGCGGACCCGGTTGGCGCGAAACTCGTCCGCCCTGTCCGTCAGATTATCGCCCAGAACCACCCCGATGGTCAGATCCACGCCGGCCTCGTCAATCAGCTTTTGCAAGGCGTCCCGGCAGGCCAGGGGATTGATGCCGCCGGCGTTGGTCACCACCTTGATGCCCTTTTCGGCGATATCGCGGATCAGGCCGCGCATGGTGACGGCGATGAAGTCGGTGGCATAACCGCTATCAGGCTGCCTGGCCTGGGCCTTGGCCAGGATCGACATGGTCACCTCGGCCAGATAATCGCTGACCAGATAATCGATGTTGCCGCCCTGCACCAATTGTGGCGCGGCCATGGCGCTATCGCCCCAAAAACCGCTGCTGCAACCAATCCGCACCGTCTTGCCGCTCATCATCGCCTCCCTACAAGAATATGCCGACTACCATCATAGTCCGAACAAAATGCCGAAACGGCATGAAATATAAGAATAGCCGCGACAAATCAGGCGCCAAGCGCGCATCGCCCCGTGCTGGCAATAATTTTATGCCTTTTTTTGCTGCCTGCTGGACGGCGGGATGGGAATTGCCTATATCCGGGTTATTATGGGACAGTCGGTACAAACCTTTTTAAAGATGCATGGCGCGGGCAACGACTTTGTCGTGCTGGATCTGCGTCTTGCGTCCCTACGCATGGATGCCGCCCTGGCCCGCGCCCTGGCGGACCGGCGCAAGGGCGTGGGCTGCGATCAGGTTATCTCGATAGAGCCGTCTGATCGGGGCGATGCCTTCATGCGCATCCATAATCCCGACGGCAACGAGGCGCAGGCCTGTGGCAATGGCACCCGTTGCGTGGCCAGTCTGCTGTTCGCGGAAAGCGGCCGGGATCATGCGGTGATCGAAACCCGGGCCGGCCTGTTGCCGTGCCGCGTGGCCGAAGACGGTTGCATTCAGGTGGATATGGGGCCGGCCTATCTGGACTGGCAGGATATCCCCCTGGCCCATGAAATGGACAGCCTGCGTCTGGATCTATCGCTGGAACCGGATCGGGGACCGCGGTTGAGCGAGCCTTGCGCGGTCGGCATGGGCAATCCGCACGCGGTATTTTTTGTCGATGATTTGGATGCCGTCGATCTTGCCACCGTCGGACCGGTGTTGGAGCATCACGCCCTGTTTCCCGAACGGGCCAATATTGGCGTGGTGCAGGTGCTGGGCCCGGATGCTTTGCGCCTGCGGGTTTGGGAACGCGGCGCCGGGTTGACCCTGGCTTGCGGCTCCGGCGCTTGTGCCGCCCTGGTGGCGGCCCATCGGCGCGGCAAGTGCGGGCGCCGGGCGCACCTGACCCTGGATGGCGGTGCACTGACGATCGAATGGCGTGCCGATGACGGTCATGTCCTGATGACCGGCCCGACGGCAACAGCGTTTTCCGGCGTGTTGGATGACAGCCTGATCGAGGCGGCAGCGCGGGCCGGATCACGGCCAAGATCAAGATCAGTGGCATGACGGAACCCGAAGTTCTGAATTTTGGCTGCCGCCTGAATGCCTATGAGGCGCAGGTGATGCATGATCAGGCGCAATTGGCCGGTTTGCAAAATGCAATCATCATCAACACCTGTGCCGTCACCAACGAGGCGGTGCGTCAGGCGCGCCAGGCCATCCGCAAGGCGCGCCGGCAACGGCCCGATGCAACCATCGTGGTAACCGGCTGCGCCGCGCAGTTGGAGCCGGAAGCATTCGCCGCCATGGCAGAGGTTGACCGGGTTTTGGGCAACCGGGAAAAGCTGCACGGGGAAAACTTCGTCACCCCCCTGGATGGCAAGATCCTGGTCGATGACATTATGTCGGTGACGCAATTGGCCGGCCATCTGGTGCCGGGCTTTGACGGTCGCAGCCGCGCCTTCGTGCAAGTGCAACAGGGCTGCGACCACCGTTGTACATTTTGCATCATACCGTTTGCCCGCGGCCCCTCGCGCTCGGTGCCCATGGGTGCCATCGTGCGGCAAATCAGGACACTGGTGGAGAATGGTTACGCCGAGGTGGTTCTGACCGGCGTCGATATCACGGCCTATGGCAGCGATCTGCCGGGCCGGCCCAGTCTAGGGCAATTGCTGCGCCGGCTGTTGCGGGCGGTGCCGGAATTACCGCGGCTGCGGCTGTCGTCCCTGGATGCGGTGGAAATAGATCCCGAACTGGAACGCCTGCTGCTGAGCGAGGAAAGGGTGATGCCCCACCTGCATCTTAGCTTGCAGGCGGGCGACGACCTGATTTTAAAGCGCATGGCCCGCCGTCATAGCCGGGCCCAGGCCATCGATCTATGTCAGCGCCTGCGTGCCGGCCGCCCCGATATGGTGTTTGGCGCCGATCTGATCGCCGGCTTTCCGACCGAGACCGAGGCGCAATTCCAGAATTCCCTGTCGTTGATCGATGACTGCGGCCTGACCTATTTGCATGTCTTCCCCTATTCCGAACGGCCGGGCACCCCGGCGGCCCGCATGCCGCAGGTGCCGGGCGATGAACGGCGGCGGCGTGCCGCCTTGTTGCGGGAAAAAGGCGACGCGGCATTGGCCGCGTTCCTGACCTCGCGGGTTGGCGAGACCTGCCGCATGTTGTTGGAACGGCCCGGCGAAGGGCGCAGCGAACAATTCGCACTGATCGAGCTTGAACCGGCCGTCGTGGCCCCGGACAGTGGGATCGTTAAGGCCACGATTGTTGCCGCGACCCGGGACCGCTTGATCGGACGCCTGGCCGCATGACGACAGATAAGCCGGGGCTGTTTTCCCGGCTGAAGACCGGCCTTAGCCGCACGGCGGGCAATTTCAGCGCCGGCCTGACGTCGGTGTTTACCAAACGCAAGTTGGACGCGGCGGCCCTGGAGGAGCTGGAGGATCTGTTGATCGCGGCTGATCTGGGCCCGGCTGTCGCGGCGCGGGTCTGCGGCAGGCTGGCAGCCGACCGGTTCGACAAGGAAATCAGCGAGCCCGAGATCAAGGCGGCTCTGGCTGACGTGGTGACGGAAATAATGGAGCCCCTGGCCCGGCCCCTGGCCATCGATGGCACAAACCGCCCACACGTGATTTTGGTGGTCGGTGTGAACGGCACCGGCAAGACCACGACCATCGGTAAAATCGCCCATAATTTCCGTGCCGAAGGCAAATCCGTCGTCATGGCCGCCGCCGATACTTTCCGCGCCGCTGCCATCGAACAGTTGGAAATTTGGGGCCAGCGCACCGGCGCGACGGTGGTCCGGCGCGAAGTCGGCGCCGATCCGGCGGCCGTGGCCTACGAGGGCTTGCAGCAGGCTCAGGCCGAGGGCGCCGATGTGCTTTTGGTGGATACCGCCGGGCGCTTGCAAAACAAGGCCGGTCTGATGGATGAATTGGCCAAAGTGGTGCGGGTGTTGGGCAAATTGGACGCGAACGCGCCGCACGACTGCCTTTTGGTGCTGGATGCTACCACCGGACAAAACGCAATACGTCAGGTGGAGGTCTTTTCCGAAGTCTGTAACGTCACCGGCTTGGCAATGACCAAGCTGGACGGCACCGCCCGCGGCGGCGTGCTGGTTGCCGTGGCTGAACGCTTTCCCCTGCCTGTGCATTATATTGGCATTGGCGAAGGCATAGATGATTTACAGCCCTTTGCCGCCGCGGCATTTGCCCGCGCGGTTGCCGGATTGAACGAATAATACTAACCGGCGCTTTTGACCGCGGGAAATTTTTTCCCGGCATCGCCCCAATACCGGGATGAAATGCGTAGCAATAAAATTAGAATTATCTAAAAGTAGTACTGCTGGTATGGTGTGGATATGGATAGCTTGTGCGATGCTTCGGATGCCTGGGGGCATTTGTAACATGTTAACATTTGCGGTACTGTGCCGCCGTCAACGGTCGTTCAGCGTTAGCAACTGACCGTGTTCAATCTACCCACCCGGCCAAGGCTGGTTGCGATAATTTTTCGACGGGAATAAAGATGCTTGGACTGATTTTGGTTGTCGATGATGACCCTGATATGCGTCTGGTTTTGCGCGACCATCTGGAACCTGAAGGATTTGAAGTCATAGATGCCGCCAACGGCGCCGAGATGCGCGCGGTCATTGAGCAGAAGAAGGTCGACCTTGTAATACTCGACCTGCAATTGCCCGATGAAGACGGCCTGAATTTAGCCAAGGTTCTGCGCGAGAAGACCGATGCGGGTATCGTCATGCTGACGGGCAAGGGGACAACCGTTGATATGGCCGTCGGCTTGGAAGTTGGCGCCGATGATTACGTGGCCAAACCTTTTAAGTCGCGTGAATTGCTGGCCCGCATTCGCAGCGTGCTGCGCCGCACCACGGAGACCCGCAAGGCAAAGACGGGAAGTGGAGGCAGCGTCGTGCGGTTCCAGGGCTGGCGTTTTGAAAGCGCCTTTCAACGCCTGACCAACCCCCAGGGCGAGGACTCGGTGTTAACGGCGGGAGAATCCCGATTGCTGCAAATCTTGATCGATAATGTGGGTAACACCGTTGATCGCGATACCCTGCATCGCGAGGCGCTGGGTTACGATATGCAGGCCAGCAGCCGGAATATTGATGTTCTGGTTGGACGCTTGCGGCGCAAGTTGGACAATGAGGGCGGCAAGGATAACCTGATCAAGTCAGTCCGTGGCATCGGCTACGAATTCACGGGCAAAATCGAACGCGAATAAAGCCGCCGCTCACTTCGCCACGGCCTGTGCCGCGGCAAGGCGGGCAATAGGCACCCGAAAGGGTGAACAGGATACATAGTCCAGGCCGATGGATTGACAAAAGGCGATGGAGGCGGGGTCGCCACCGTGTTCGCCGCAGATACCCAGTTTTAAGTCCGCCCGTGTCTTTCGTCCCCGCTCGGCGGCCAGTTGCACCAATTCACCGACGCCATCCCTGTCCAATGTTGCGAACGGGTCAGCTTCCAGAATGCCCTTGCCCCGGTAATCTTCCAAAAAGCCGGCGGAATCATCACGGCTGATGCCAAATACCGTTTGGGTCAGATCATTGGTTCCGAACGAGAAGAATTCCGCCACCTCGGCAATCTCACCGGCCCGCAGTGCGGCACGGGGCAATTCGATCATGGTGCCAATTAGATATTCCAGTTTGACGCCCCGTTCGGCTGCAACCAGTTCTGCCACGGCGGCAATACGTTCCTGTAGAAAGACGAATTCCGCCTTGCTGGCAATCAACGGGATCATCACTTCCGGCACCACGGTTTCGCCTTGCGTGGAACTGACAATCGCGGCCGCCTCGAAGATGGCCCGGGCCTGCATCTCGTAAATTTCCGGGTAGGAAATACCCAGGCGGCAGCCACGATGGCCCAGCATGGGATTATATTCATGCAGCTGGTTCGCCCGATAGCGCAGATCGTCGGCCGAAGTCCCCATCACGGCGGCCAGTTGCGCCAGCTCATCGTCGGATTTCGGCAGGAATTCGTGCAGTGGTGGATCCAACAGCCGGATCGTCACGGGCAAGCCTGTCATGATGGTAAACAGATCGACGAAGTCCTGCCGCTGCATGGGCAAAATCTTGCCCAGTGCCACCTGCCGGCCGGCCAGATCCCGGGCCAGGATCATTTCGCGCACCGCCAGGATACGGTTGGCATCGAAGAACATATGTTCGGTACGGCACAAACCGATGCCTTCGGCGCCGAATTCAATCGCCGCCTTGGCCTCCGCCGGCGTTTCGGCGTTGGTGCGAATGCCAAGTTCGCGGATCTCGTCCGCCCAGCCCATCAGAGTACCGAAATCACCGGACAATTCGGGCTGTATGGTCGCCACTTCGCCCAACATGACTTCACCGCTGCCGCCGTCAATGGTGATGACGTCGCCGGCGGCAATGGTGATCTCGCCGATCCGCATGGTTTGCGTGAGGTAATCGATGCGCAGTTGCCCGGCGCCTGAAACACAGGGCCGGCCCATGCCACGGGCAACCACCGCCGCATGGCTGGTCATGCCGCCGCGTGCGGTCAGGATGCCACGCGCCGCATGCATGCCATGGATATCTTCCGGCGAGGTTTCGATCCGCACCAACAGGACATTCTCGCCCGCCCCGGCCAGGGTCTCGGCTTGATCGGCGGAAAACGCCACCTTGCCGGTGGCGGCGCCGGGCGAGGCGGGCAGGCCACGGGTCATAACCCGCCGCGCCGCATCGGGATCCAGGGTGGGATGCAGTAATTGGTCCAACGAGTCCGGGTCCACGCGATGAATAGCTTCTTGCCGGCTCAACAAGCCTTCATTGGCCATTTCAACGGCGATTTTTATCGCGGCATTGGCGGTGCGCTTACCGGACCGGGTTTGCAGCATGTACAAGCTGCCCCGTTGCACCGTGAATTCTATATCCTGCATATCCCGGTAATGGACTTCCAGGCGTTGATAAATCGCCTCCAACTCGGCAAACACCGCCGGCATCACCTCTTGCAAGGACAGTTTTTCGTCTTTGGCATCCAGGCGCGCGGCCGTGGTCAAATGCTGCGGCGTGCGGATGCCGGCGACCACATCCTCGCCCTGGGCGTTGATCAGATACTCGCCGAAAAATCGCCTGTCGCCGGTGGAGGGATCGCGGGTGAAAGCGACGCCGGTGGCCGAATTCTCGCCCATGTTGCCGAACACCATGGCCTGGATATTGACGGCCGTGCCCCAACTGGCCGGGATATCATGCAGCCGGCGATAGGTGACCGCGCGGGCATTCTGCCAGGACCCGAAGACGGCACCGATGGCGCCCCAAAGCTGCGCGTTCACATCCTGGGGAAACGCTTCCGCGCCTTCGCTTGCCACCTTGGCCTTGAATTGATCGACCAGCTGGCGCAGATCGTCCGCCGAAAGCTCTGTGTCCAGTTGCAGGCCCAGGTTCTCTTTGTGGATCTCCAGCAATTCTTCAAAATGGTAATGGTCGACGCCCAAAACCACATCGGAATACATTTGGATAAAACGGCGATAGCTGTCCCAGGCAAAGCGTTCATTGCCGCTTTGCCTGGCCAGCGCCGCAACGGTGATATCATTCAGCCCAAGGTTCAACACCGTGTCCATCATGCCGGGCATGGAGGCCCGCGCCCCGGAGCGGACGGAAACCAGCAATGGATTGTCGTGATCGCCGAATTTCGTGCCGACGATTTTTTCCACTTCCGCCAGGGCGGCCGCCACCTGCTCCCGCAAAACGGCGGGATAGGTTTCGTCATTGTCATAGTAGGCGTTGCAGACATCGGTGGTCAGGGTAAAGCCGGGCGGTACCGGCAGGCCCAGGCCCGACATCTCGGCCAGGTTAGCGCCCTTGCCACCCAGTAAATTCCTATCCGCCGCACCGCCATCGGCCCGGCCGTCGCCAAAGCTGTAAACCCATTTCGTCATGGCGATCAGCCCTCGATCTCGCTGAAATCAGCAACCGTGTGCATGGTCGCACGAATCCATGACAACAGGCGCAAACGATTGCCCCGTTGCGCGGCATCGTCGGCATTGACGGTCACGGCAGCAAAGAAGTCATCAACTGGTTGCCGCAAATCGGCCAGGGACGCCATGGCGAAATTAAAATCTTCCTTCACCAGGAGGGCATCGAGATTGAGTTTGGAAAGAGCTTCAGCTAAAGCAACCTCTTCGTCCTGCTGCAGTAATGAGTAAATGACATCACCATCGTGGACCATGCCATCCTTCTTTTCCTCGATCCGCAGGATGTTGGCAGCGCGGCGATAGGCCACCAGCAGGTTGGCGCCATCCTCGTCGCGCACAAAGCTCGCCAGGGCGTCCACCCGCGCCTTCAGGCGCACCAGATCGTCTTCGCCGCCCAAGGCAAAAATCGCCTGGACAAGGTCATGGCGCACACCCTGTTCCCGCAAATATACTTTCAGACGGTCGGCGAAGAAAACCAGCAGATCAGAATCCCTTCCTGTTTCCTCTTCCTCCTCCTCTTCGAAGGCATAGCCCTTAAGCGCCGTCGAGAATATCTCTTCCAGCGGCAGCCGCAGCCCGTTCTCCAACACCATGCGGATCACCCCCAGGGCGGCGCGGCGCAGGGCAAAGGGATCGCGGGAACCCGTCGGCTTTTCATCAATGGCCCAAAAGCCGACCAGGGTATCCAGTTTATCGGCCAGGGCGACACAGACGGCGGTTGGCGCCGTCGGGCAATCGTCCGACGGCCCGGCCGGGGAATAATGCTGCTGGATCGCCTCGGCAACCTCTGGCGCCAGGCCATCATTCAGGGCGTAATAGCGGCCCATGACGCCCTGCACCTCGGGGAATTCATAGACCATGTCACTGACCAGATCCGCCTTGCACAAATGCGCGGCGCGGCGGGCCAACTCGACATTCGCGCCGGGCACGTATTCTGCCAGCGCGGTGGCCAGTTTTTCCAGGCGCCTAACTTTTTCGCCCATGGTGCCCTCGGTGCCCAGTTTGGCGTGAAAAACCATGTCGTCCAGGCGGGTCAGACGGCTTTCCAGGGTTTTCTTCAGATCCTGTGTCCAGAAGAATTCCGCATCAGCCAGACGGGCGGTCAGGACATACTGATTGCCGGCGATGATCTGTCCGCCGCCGTCCCGCGCTTCCAAATTCGCCACCGCAATAAAATTCGGCGCCAAATTGCCGCTCCCATCGCGCAGGGACAGGTATTTCTGGTTCACCTTCATGGTGGTCACCAGAACCTCCGCCGGGACGTCCAGGAAACGGCGGTCGAAAACGCCCAACATGGGCACCGGCCATTCCACCAGGCCGGCGATCTCGGCCACCAGGCCAGCGTCCGCCACCAGGGTCAGGCCGGCATCCTGGGCCAGTTGTGCCGCGCCGTCCATGATACGCTGCCGCCGCTCGGCGGGGTCGATCAGAACCTTCGCCGCCAGCAGACCGTCGCGGTAACCGGCAAAATCCGAAACGGTGAACGGCGCGGGCGCATGAAAACGATGGCCCCGCGTCTGATCGCCACTGTCGATGCCGGCAAAAGTCAGTGGCACCACCGCTCCGTCGAACAAAGCCAGAATGGAATGCAAGGGGCGCACCCAACGGGTTGTCCCGGTGCCCCAGCGCATGGACTTGGGCCAGGGCAGATCCGCCAATGCGGCGGGCAATATCTCGGCCAGGACCTCGCGGGTGGGCCTGCCCTGGCGTTCGATAATGGCAAAGAGGAACGTGCCCTTGGGCATTTCCCGTTCTTCGCATTGCGCCCGGGTAAGGCCGCAGCCGCGCAGGAACCCCTCGATCGCCTTGTCCGGTGCCTCCACGCTGGGGCCGCGCCGTTCCTCGCGCACATCGGGTTGGGCCAGGGGCAGGCCGGTGATATGCAAAACAAGGCGGCGCGGGGTGACATAGGCCGCCGCCGTCTCGAAGGGCAATTCCGCCGCCTTCAGGCCAGCACAGACCAGGCGTTTCAGATCATCCCCGGCGCGGCCTTGCATGCGGGCCGGAATTTCCTCTCCGAACAACTCCAACAACAGCTCCGCCATGTCAGACCCCCCCAACAAGCGCATCCGGGACCAATTCACCCTCGGCCGTCAGATAGGCGGTCGCGCAGGCCTTGGCCAACTCCCGCACCCGGCCGATATAGGCGGCCCGTTCAGTCACCGATATCACCCCACGGGCGTCCAGCAGATTGAATAGATGCGAGGCTCTGATGCACTGGTCATAGGCCGGCAGCGGCAATGCAGCGGTGACCAGGGCGGCGCATTCCGCCTCCGCATCCGCGAAATGGCGAAACAGCATGTCCGTATTGGCGTGCTCGAAATTATAGGCCGAGAATTGCTGCTCCGCCGCCAGATAGACATCGGCATAGGTTTTCGAACGCGCGTTGCCCGGCTCGTTCCAGGCCAATTGCTGAAAATGATCGACGCCCTGCACATACATGGCCAGGCGCTCCAGGCCATAGGTCAATTCGCCGGATACCGGGTTGCAGTCATAGCCGCCGACCTGTTGAAAATAGGTGAACTGGCTGACTTCCATGCCGTCGCACCAGACCTCCCAACCCAGGCCCCAGGCGCCCAGGGTCGGGCTTTCCCAATCATCCTCGACAAAGCGGATGTCATGGTTGGAGGCATCCAGACCGATCGCCGCCAGACTGCCGAGATAGAGGTCCTGCAAATCGGGGGGTGATGGCTTCATGATCACCTGGAATTGGTAATAATGCTGCAGGCGGTTCGGGTTCTCGCCATAGCGGCCATCGGTGGGCCGGCGCGAAGGCTGTACATAGGCCGCATTCCAGCTTTTGCTGCCCAGGGAACGCAGGGTGGTGGCCCAATGGAAGGTGCCGGCGCCGACTTCCATGTCATAGGGCTGCAGGATAACGCAGCCCTGCTCGGACCAATATTGTTGCAGGGCCAGGATCAGACCCTGAAAGGTCTTGGTGTTAAAATGCGGCGTACCGGTCATGGCGCTGGCTAATCCGTCGAATTATGGGTGCGGCTTTGATTGCGGGTTCGCGTTCGGCGCAAACTAGTCGCCGCCCCGCGCCTTGGCAATGGCTTGTCGGATCAAACCGCGTGGGGGCAATCGGCGCGCTCGCAGCCGCGCGTGCCCGCGGCCACGAAATTGCCGCAGACCGTACATTCAGCCAGGTCCAATGCCTCGTTTTCCGCGCCGCCCTTGTCAACCTCACCGGGTTTCGAACCCCGCCCGCGCAAGCTTTTAGAGATCAGCACCACTATGGCGGCGACGGCCAGAAACAGTAATATTTTCGGCAGGCTAAGCATGGTGGCGCAGCTTACGGCACGATTTCGCGACGTCAAGACCTAGCGCATTTTCATTCTGAAAATGCTCAGATCTTTAGAATTAGGGCAATTTTTCCAATCACTTAGAATCGTTTCGCGATTCTCTTTAATTCGGAATTTCTCTAGGATCGATGGGCCGGGGGCAGATTATGGTCAACGCGCGTCCTGGATGATCATTTCGGCTGCTTTTTCCGCGATCATAACTACCGGCGAATTGGTGTTGCCGGAGGTGATGGTGGGCATCACCGAGGCATCGACCACCCGCAGGCCGGCGATGCCGTGCACGGCCAGGCGGTCATTGACCACGGCCTGGTTGTCGTGGCCCATACGGCAGGTGCTGACGGGGTGGAAGATGGTGGTGGCCAGATCCCCGGCGCTCTTGAGCAACGCGCCTTCATCATCACCGACCGTTGGGCCGGGGCGAAATTCTTCCGGCGTGAAGGGCGCCAGGGCATCCGCCGCGCAAATTTTACGGGTCAGGCGAATTGCATCGGCGGCGACCGTCCGGTCGGCATCGGCGGAGAGGTAGTTCGGGCGGATGAAAGGCTGGCGCAAGGGATCCGGGCTGGCAATGTGGATGCTGCCCCGGCTTTCCGGGCGCAGATTGCAGACCGAGGCGGTGAAGGCCTCGAAGGGGTGTAAATCCTCGCCCAGCTTGTCCGTGCTCAAAGGCTGGACGTGATATTGCAAATTCGCGGTTTCCTTGCCGGGGTCGCTTTTGGCGAAGGCGCCAAGCTGGCTGGGCGACATGGTCAGGGGGCCGGTGCGGAACAAGGCATATTCAAGACCCATGGCGGCGCGCCCCAACAGGCTGTTGGCGCGTAAATTCAAGGTGCGGGTATTCGAGACTTTATAGACCAGGCGGATTTGCAGATGATCCTGCAGGTTTTCTCCTACCCCTGGCAATTCGTGCCGCACCGGGATGCCGTGTTGTTGCAGCAATTCGCCCTGCCCGATGCCCGAGAGTTCCAATAATTGCGGCGAGGCAACAGCCCCGCCCGACAGGATAACCGCGCCCCGCGCCTGGGCCTGGGCTGGATTGCCGTTGTGAAGATATTCCAGCCCGGTCGCGCGGCCATCTGTAATGATAATGCGAGTCGCCTGGGCATGGGTCAGAACCCTCAGGTTCGGCCGTTGCATGGCCGGTTTTAAAAATGCCTTAGCCGCGCTCCACCGCACGCCGCGCCTTTGGTTAACCTGAAAATAGCCGCAGCCCTCGTTATCACCGCGATTGAAATCATCTGTCTTGGGAATACCGACCTCGGCCGCCGCCTCGCGAAAGGCCGCCAGGATCTCCCATGACAGGCGCTGTTCCTCGACCCGCCATTCGCCGTCCGCGCCATGCATGTCATCGGCGCCGGCATAGTGATTTTCAGTTTTGCGGAAATAGGGCAGCACATCGTCCCATGACCAGCCCGTATTGCCCATCTGGCGCCATTGGTCATAGTCACGGGCCTGGCCGCGCATGTAGATCATGCCGTTGATGGATGAACAGCCGCCCAGGACCTTGCCGCGGGCATAGTCGATGGCGCGCCCGTTCAGGCCCGCTTCCGCTTCCGTCTTGAAGCACCAATCGGTGCGCGGGTTGCCCAGGGTATAGAGGTAGCCGACGGGAATATGGATCCAATGGTAATTGTCCTTGCCGCCCGCCTCCAACAGCAGCACCGAAGTTCTCGGATCAGCCGATAGGCGGTTGGCAAGAACGCAACCGGCGGTGCCGGCGCCAACGATGATGTAATCGAAATTGTCGATGGTCATATTCCACCCCTGTGTTCTGCCGCTATCCACATTGTCATCTTCGCCGATGCTAGAGCATTTTCATTCTGAAAATGCTCAGATCTTTAGAATTAGAGCAATTTTTCCAATCACTTAGAATCGCTTCGCGATTCTTTTTGATTCGAAACTGCTCTAGCGGTCATGCCGGTAATCGGTGTCTGGGTCGTTGGGTTGGTTGCCCCCGGCGGGGTTAAGGCTTCGCCATAGCCGTTCGAACAGGTTTCCCGCGCCGCTGGACCGAGGGTCGCCATGCCGCTGGCCCAGGGGCAGGGCCGGCAATCCTTTATGGGCCGTCGTCATGAAATCCCGCCACAGCCGGGCCGGCGCGCCGCCACCCGTCACCCGGCGCATGGGCGCGCCGTTATCGTTTCCCAACCACACGCCGGCGACCAGTTGGTTGGTAAAGCCAAGAAACCAGGCGTCCCGGTAATCCTGGCTGGTTCCGGTCTTGCCGGCGGCGGGGCGGTTGATCTTGGCGGCCCGGCCAGTGCCGTAGCTGATGACACCGGCCAGCATCTTATTCAATTCGGCCACATGCCCTGGCCGCGCGGCCTTGCCCCGGCCGGAACCGCGGCGTTGGTACAACACGTTGCCCTTGTCATCGCGCACTTTCAAAATGCCGTGCGGCAGGGCGCTTCGGCCCTGATTGGCCATGCCGGCATACAGCGAGGTCAATTGCAGCAGACTGACCTCTGCCGTGCCCAGCGCGATAGACGGATGGCGGGGAAGCGGCGAGGTCAACCCCAACCGCCGGGCCATGGCTACGACCTTGCCCCGGCCCACCCGCTCTGTAATCTGCACGGCCACGGAATTGGAGGAATAGGCCAGGGCCTGGCTGTAGTTGATCCGGCCACGGTATTTGCCGGCATAGTTCCTGGGCGACCAGCCGTCGACGGTAATCGGTTTGTCGATGAAAATGGTATCGGGCCGCAAGCCGGCTTCCAGGCCGGCCAGGAAGACAACTGGCTTGAAAGCCGAACCCGGTTGCCGGCGGGCCTGGGCGGCGCGGTTATATTGGCTTGTGCCATAGTTCCGGCCCCCGACCATGACGCGGACAGCGCCATCGGGTGCCATGGCTAAAAGGGCGCCCTGGCCGATCTTCTGCTTCGCCGCCGGGCCAGCGAACAGGCGGGTCATGGCGGCTTCAGCCGCAACCTGCATGTCACGGTCCAGGGTGGTCGTAATGACCAAACTGCGCTCTGTCGGGCCCAAATAGTCGGTCAGGCGATCCATCGTCCAATCGGCGAAATAGGGTGCCAGCCGTTGGCCCCTACCGCCAACGTCGCCGTCACCGCGTTGCCGCAGACCAGCGGGCCGGGCCTTGGCGCCTTTTGCCATCGCTGGATCAATATAGCCCGCGCTGACCATATTGTTCAGCACCACCGCGGCACGCGTCCGGGCCGCCGTGAGGTGGTGGGTCGGGGCCAGGCGTGAAGGCGCCTTCAAAAGGCCGGCCAGCATAGCTGCTTCCGCCAGATTGACCTGTCTGGCGGGCTTGTTGAAATAGCGCCGCGCCGCCGCGTCAACGCCGTAGGCGCCGGCGCCAAGATAGACCCGGTTCAAATACAGGGTCAGGATTTGCGCTTTGGAAAAATTGGCTTCCAGCCACAGCGCCAACAGGAATTCCTGAACCTTGCGTTTCAAGGTGCGTTGATGGGTCAGAAAGACATTCTTGGCTAATTGCTGACTGATGGTGCTGCCGCCCTGGACGATGCGCCCAGCAATTATATTATTGAGCATGGCGCGGGCCAGGCCAATTGGATCGATGCCAAAATGACTATAAAAGCGCCGATCTTCCGTGGCCACCACGGCGCGCGGCAAATGGCTGGGCAACTGGCTCAATTGCACCGGTTCGCCATAAACATCACCGAGCCGGGCAAGCTGCCGGCCCTTGTAGTCCAACAGAGTAACGGACGGCCTGCGCTGGATGGCGGAAAGTTTATCCACGGACGGCAGATCATAGGCATACCAGACGATCACACCGAATATGGCGATCACCCCCCACACGACCAGAACCGTCAGCCAATAGAGCAGCCGGCCCAGCCAGCCGCGGCCGGAAGAGGCCTGCCGGGGTGATTTTCCGCCGCGCCCTTTGGCCGGCTTGCCTTCGGCGGCGGCGGGCTTCTTCACAGCCTAAATATCCAGGTTAACCACATTCAGCGCATTGGTTTGGATGAAATCGCGGCGCGGTTCCACCTCATCGCCCATCAAGGTCGAGAATACCCCGTCTGCGTCGGCCAGGTCCCTGACCTGAACCTGTAGCAGGGTACGCGCGTCAGGATCCAAGGTGGTTTCCCACAATTGCTCTGGGTTCATTTCGCCCAGACCCTTATAACGCTGCACGGACAACCCCTTTTGCCCCAGCTTCAAGACCGTGGACAGCAGATCCAAAGGGCCCGCAATACGGATATCGTCGTCCTTGCGGCTCAGGGTCGCGGGCCGTTCGTAACTTTCCTGCAATTCCTTGGCCATGGCGTCCAATTGACGGGCTTCGCCGCTACGGATCAGAATACCATCGATCACATGGCTCTCGACGACGCCGCGCACGCTCCGTTGTAGCGCGTAGCCGCCGTTAGCGCCGGCTTCGCCGATCCAACCGCGTTCGTCCTCCGTTTCCAGGCCGTCCAGGCGCGCGGCCAGATAACGGGCGACCTCGCCCGCCTGCTCTGCGTTATCGATCACATCCGGGCGTAACACGCCCAGGATCGCCGCCTGTTCCACTATTCTTTGATTGTAGCGCCGGCCAACGGCCTCCAGAAGCATTGTGGCACGGCGGGCTTCCTCCACCATGGCCCGCAGATCAGCGCCGGCGCGCTGGCTGCCATCATGCAGCGTAAGAACCGCGTCGCGCAGGCCCTCGTCGATCAGATAGTCTTGCAGATTGCGGTCGTCTTTCAGATAACGGCCGGCGCCGGAAGTGCCGCGCCAAACCTTGTACAACGGCGGTTGGGCGATATAGAGATGCCCGCGTTCGACCAGCTGCGGCATTTGCCGATAGAAAAAGGTCAATAGCAGGGTGCGAATATGGGCCCCGTCGACATCGGCGTCGGTCATGATGATGATTTTGTGATAGCGCAATTTTTCGATATCAAAATCATCCCGGCCGATGCTGGTGCCAAGCGCTGTGATCAAAGTGCCGATTTCGGTCGATGACAGCATCTTGTCGAAGCGGGCCCGCTCTACATTCAGGATCTTGCCGCGCAGAGGCAGAACCGCCTGATTTTTCCGGATGCGGCCCTGCTTGGCGGAGCCACCGGCACTGTCGCCCTCGACCAGAAACAATTCTGATTTCGCCGGGTCGCGCTCCTGGCAATCGGCCAGTTTTCCGGGCAGCGAGGATATATCCAGGGCCCCCTTGCGGCGGGTCAAATCACGCGCCTTGCGGGCCGCTTCCCGCGCGATGGCGGCATCAACCGCCTTGCCGACGATGTTACGGGCATCGGCGGGATGCTCTTCGAACCATTGGGACAGCTTTTCCCCCAGCAGGTTTTCAATCGCCGGCCGAACCTCTGACGAGACCAGCTTGTCCTTGGTCTGCGAGCTGAATTTGGGATCGGGCACCTGCACCGAAAGAACGCAGGTCAGGCCTTCGCGCGCGTCATCGCCGCTCAACGAGACCTTTTCCTTTTTGGCGATACCCGATGAATTGGCATAGCCATTTACCGTCCGGGTCAAAGCGGCGCGGAAACCGGCCAGATGGGTGCCCCCATCGCGCTGGGGAATGTTGTTGGTATAGCAGAGGACATTTTCGTGATAGCTGTCGTTCCATTGCAAAGCGCAATCGATGCGAATGCCGTCACGCTCGCCGACAATGGAAATCGCCGGGTCGTGCAGGGCCGCTTTGTTGCGGTCAAGATATTCGACAAAGGCGCGAACGCCGCCGTCGTACAAGAAGACGTCCTCTTGCGGATCGATCCCTCGTTCATCGCGCAAGATCACCCGCACACCGGAATTCAGGAAGGCCAACTCGCGCAGGCGGTGCACCAGGGTGCCATAGTCGAATTCGGTCTTGGTAAAGGTGCCGGTAGAGGGCAGAAACATCACTTCTGTTCCGGTTCGCCCGTCCGAGGGGCCCACCACTGTTAGAGGTTCATCCGGATCGCCGTGGTGAAAGCACATGTAATGTTCCTGGCCGCCACGCCAGATCCGCAAATGCAAGACCGAGGACAAGGCGTTAACCACGGAAATGCCGACCCCGTGCAGGCCACCCGAAACCTTGTAGGAATTCTGATCGAATTTACCGCCCGCGTGCAACTGGGTCATGATCACCTCGGCCGCCGAGATGCCTTCTTCGTCATGAATTTCCGTCGGGATGCCGCGCCCGTTGTCAGTCACTGTGGCCGAACCATCGGGGTTCAACACAATCTCGACCTTATCCGCATGACCGGCCAGTGCTTCATCAATGGCATTGTCCACGGCTTCATAGATCATGTGATGCAGGCCGGAGCCGTCATCGGTGTCGCCAATATACATGCCCGGGCGCTTGCGCACCGCATCCAGGCCGCGCAGCACCTTGATCGACGAGGCATCGTAGGCGGCCCCATCATCCGTTTTCGGCTCTTCAACTACCGGATCGCTCAACTCAAACTAGCCTCCAAATTATCCGTCCACTATGGCCTGGCCGTGATCCACCGCCACGAATTGCGCCTGCCCGAACAAGGGTTCGAACAGATCGCGGTCGGTGCCGCTCAACCAGGCTTGGCCCCCCAGGGCCAGAATTTCCGCAAACAGCGCGGCGCGCCGTTCACCATCCAAATGTGCCGCAACTTCATCCAACAACAGGATTGGCGCCGCGCCGCGGCGTTCCGCTTCCGCCTTGGCATTCGCCAATATCACCGAGATCAACAGGGCCTTTTGTTCGCCCGTTGAACATTGCGCGGCCGGCATATCCTTGCCCAGGTGATGCACCGCCAGGTCCGAGCGGTGCGGCCCGTCCCCCGTACTGCCCGTCCGGGCATCGTGCTGGCGGCTGTTTTGCAACATCTCGGCAAAGCGGCTTTCCACTTCGACCGCCGGATGAGCTTCCAGCCAGCCTTCGACCCGGCCTTCGATCGTCAGGCCGGGCCTGGGAAAATGCCCCGATGTGGCGGATAACAATCGTTGCAGCCGCGCCACCGCCTCGCGACGGGCCGCCGCCACGGCAACGCCATCCGCCGCCATGCGGGCCTCCAACGCGGCCAGCCAGATTGGATCGCCGCTGCCATCACGTAACAGTTTCGCCCGCTCACGCAGGCTGCGTTCATAGGCCCCGACCCGGCGGCCATGCTCCGGATCCAGGCCCAACACCAGCCGATCAAGAAAGCGCCGCCGGGACGACGGCCCTTCCAAAAACAGCCGGTCCATTTGCGGCGTCAGCCATTGCACGCCGATCACCTGAGCCAGATTGGCCGGGGCCATTGCCTGGCCATCCAGCCGGGCCATGCGCCGGTCCGTGCCGTGCTCTGTCGTGGCCAGGCTGCTGCCCAATTTGACCGGCCCGCCGGGGCCCTGCACGGTCGCTGCCACGGCCCAGCCGTCGGCAGCAGCCGTTACCAATCCATCAGCGGCCATTTCATCAGCCGCCATTTCATCAGCCGCTGCCGCATCTTTTTGTAAAACATCCCGCAAACGGGCCCGGCGCAAGCCGCGTCCGGGTGAAAGGAACGACAAAGCCTCCAATAAATTCGTCTTGCCCGCGCCATTGGCGCCGCTTAACACCACGACCCGAGCCGACAAATCCAGGGCCAGGCTGCGGTAATTGCGAAAATGGCTCAACCGCAGACGCTGTACGGCACATGCCGGCGGCGTCGCCCTCAATACTCCAGGCATCTCCCCCATTGCTGGCGCCGATGCTGGCGCCGATGCTGGCCCGGCTGCCAACGTCACGCATGCTGCGGAGGCACCCACGCCCCGCCCGTCAGGGAGACTTATCCCCGAACCGGCAATCATGTCATCGTGCACGGCCAGCAAAGGCCCTCTCAAACCCGCATGGGCATCAGAACGTATAATGCGCCCTGATCGGCGGGATCCCTGATGATGGTTGGCGAGGCGCCGTCGGATAAATCAAAGCAAGCGTTCTCGCCATCAATTTGACCAGCGATATCCATAAGATAGCGGGCGTTGAAGCCAATTTCCAATGACCCCTCGCCGTTGAAATTGACCGGCACTTCGTCGGTTCCGCTGCCCTGTTCTGGACTGTTAGCCGATAGTGTCACCGTGCCGCCATTCACGGTTAACTTTACCGCCCGCGATTTTTCCGAGCTGATGGTCGCCACCCGGTCAACGGCGGCCGCGAAGCTTTTGCAATCAACTTCCATAAGCTTGTCGTTACCGGACGGGATCACCCGCTGGTAATCAGGGAAGGTGCCATCGATCAGTTTCGAGGTCAGAACGATATCACCAAGGGCAAAGCGGATTTTGCTGTCGCTCAAGGCGATTTCAACCGTGCCTTCGCCGTCTTCAATCAATTTATGCACTTCCAGGGCGGCTTTGCGCGGCATGATCACGCCGGGCATGCCACCGGCGCCCTGGGGCAGCGGAATTTCAATATGGGCCAGGCGGTGACCGTCAGTGGCGACGCCACGTAGCACCGGGGCATCCTCGGGCGCGTGCAGATAGATGCCGTTCAGGTAATAGCGGGTCTCTTCGGTCGAAATGGCAAACCGGGTTTTTTCGATCAGCCGACGCAAATCAGCCGCCGGCAGGACGAAGCGATGTGGCAGGTCGCCTTCGGCCATCACTGGGAAATCTTCTTGCGGCAGGCAGGACAAGGCGAATTTCGAGCGCGCCGCCCGCACCACCAGCCGGCCATCTTCGGCCCCGTAATCCAATTCCACCTGGGCCCCATCAGGCAGCTTGCGCACGATATCATAGAGAATATGCGCGGGCACGGTGGTGCCGCCGGATTGTTGCACCTCGCATGCCACGGTTTCCACGATGGCCAGGTCCAAATCAGTCGCAGTCAGGCTCAACCCGGCCCCATCCGCAACCAATTGAACATTGGATAGGATCGGGATGGTGTTACGTCGTTCAACGACATTTTGCACATGCCCCAAGGCGCGCAAAAAGGCCGAACGTTCAATGGTCAGCTTCATGATTTCTTCGCTCTAAAAAATTTATCGCGCGGTTAAAAACAACGTCCCGGCGGGGCAGAGACACAAAAGAATCACTTACTGCCTTGTCGGGGCAGAAGCATAACAGAAAGCGTTGAGAATCGCACTTCTTTTGCGCACGAAAAAGCGCCGGATGAGACTGGAATTGAAGCCGCTGGCGGCGTCTACAAAAGCTTCTTTAGGGCCCTCGCGATCGCCCGCTGTTGCCGGGGGCTGGCGGCGGGCATCGGCGCCCTGGGATAACCGCCCGGCACACCCTGTTCAGACAAGGCGAACTTCACCGTGGCCGGCAGATTATCGTCGATCATGGCGTTCCACAGGACCAACAGCTTTTCGTGCAGACGCCGGGCCGCGGCATGGTCGCCGGCCTGGACCAGATCCCAAAGACGCACCTGCGCCACCGGCGCCGCCGTCAGGATAGCGGCCACGGCGCCATGGGCACCCAGGGCAAAAGAGGGATACATCAGGGCATCCACGGCCGATAAAATTCGGGCAGTGTGCGGCGCGCCGAGCAAAAGATCGGCCAACAATTTCATATCGCCCGCGCTTTGCTTGACTCCGACGACCCGGGGAACTTCCTTCAAGATACGGATCAAAAGGGCCGGCGACAAATAGCTCCACGGCACCACGTTGTAAATCAGAATGGGAATTTTGGTCGCCCGGCCGACGGCCTTGAAATGTTCCAGCATATGGTTGTCGTCGGGCCGGAACAGGTAATGCACCGGCGTAATCTGCAAGGCGGCGGGGCCAAGATCCGCCACCGCCTCGGCCCGCTCGATCGCCTGGCGCGTGGAATCGACGATGACGCCGGCAACCACCGGCACACGGCCCTTGGCCTCGGCCATGGCGATGCCGACCAGCCGCGTTGCTTCCTCGCCCGACAGCGTATGCCCTTCACCAGTGCTGCCACCGACCGCCAAACCATGCACGCCGGCATTGATCAGGAATTGCACCTGCTTGCGGAAGGCGGCCTCATCCACCTCGCCCTTGCGGGTAAAAGGCGTGGTCATGGGGGCAATGATGCCCCCCAGGTCCTTTGCACCGAAGCGCGCTTTCTTCTTAACTGCCATGCCTAATTCTCCGTTTTTAGCGCCGCTCCAATATTAAGAACCACTGGCATCGGCCATCATGAAATGGGTGGAGGCGGTAGCGATCAGCTTGTCCCGGTCCTGCTGCCAGGCGTAGGCCCGCACATTGGCGACGCGCCGCCCCAGTTTAGTGACAATCCCGGTGGCATAGCTGTCCATTGCCCGGCCGGGCCGCAGATATTCAATGGTGATGTTGATGATCTTGGGCATTTTTGGCGTCGCCATTGCGCCGATCAGCGAAATCATCGCCGCGCTTTCCAGAAAGGCCCCGGTGGTGCCCCCGTGCAGGGCCGGCAGCATGGGATTGCCGATCAACATATCCTGAAAGGGCATAACCGTGATCAATTCCTCGCCCTGGCGGTCGATTCGCAGTCCCAGCCACCGGAAGTAAGGCACCGCCGCCACCAGGGGCTGTAAATCGCCGCTTTGCCGCGCCGCGCTGATCCCGTCGGCGATGCTTGTACCCCTGCGCCTGCTTCCATTCAAGTTCCTGCCGCCCCGACAGCTTCGGTTTTTTCCGGCCGCGTCAACATGAAGGAGCCGGTGGCGTGCGCGATAGGATCATTGATGTCGCTCTGGTACGCGACACCCCGGGTAAAGGCGATATTGCGGGTGGTCTTGTAGCAGTGGACCTGGGCGAAAATATCCTGCCTTGGCGCCGCCGGCTTCAGATAGTCGATGCGCAGGTCCAGGGTCGCCACCACCATCATTTCGTTCAAAACCGGGACGATGCACATGCCGCTCAGGCTATCCAATAAAACCGTGACGATGCCGCCATGCACGACACCGGTGTCGGGATCGCCGACAAATTCAGGCCGGTGCGGCACCATGCCGACGAGTCCACTTTCATCCATCGAGATCAATTCCAGGCCCACCGCCGCCATATGGGGGATGCCGCTGATCATCGACTGCCGGACATTTTGAAAATCGATTTCCATAGTCTTCGGACAATGCGTGCTTGCCTGGAACCTGTCAATTGGCCAGGCCGGGATCGCCCGCGGCGGCATGATTATCCGCGCTGGCGGCCGCGGGTAAACGGTCGTATAAGATGCGCCATGTGGAATGATACGGTCAGTAATCGCACCGTCGGGAACCTGGCATTGGTATTGCGGAGCCGGCGAGGCCTGGAGGCTCTGCGGGTCACCCGCCTTCTTTGCGGCCTAATTTGCGGCCTGATATCTTTGCTTGCGCCCGCCCTCGTCCAGGCTGCGGAGGTGGGCTATTTCCGCATTGCGACCGGCCCTACCGACGGCACTTATTTTCCCGTCGGCTCTCTAATCTCCTCCGCCATTTCCAAACCACCCGGCTCCCTCGATTGCGCCGATGGCGGCTCGTGCGGCGTGCCGGGACTGATTGCGGTAAGCCAGGCCACGGAAGGTTCGGTGCAGAATATCGAGCTGATCGCCGCCGGGTCGGTCGAGTCCGGCCTTAGCCAGGCCGATGTCGCGTACATGGCTTATTTCGGCCTGGGCCGTTTCAAGGGCAAGGCGCAATTCGATGGCCTGCGGGTTGTGGCCACACTTTTCCCCGAGCTGGTGCAAGTTGCCGTTCGCAAACACAGCGGCATTTATGCCTTGGAAGATTTGGCCGGCAAGCGCGTTTCCCTGGGCGCGAAAGGTTCGGGCACGACGCTGGACGCCGAAGTCATCATGGCGGCCCATGGCCTGAAAATAGACAGTTACAAACCGTTGCATTTTGGTTTTGGTGAATCGGCTGACCGGCTGCGCCTTGGCAAGCTGGATGCGTTTTTCATCATCGCCGGTGCGCCAGTGCCGGCCATGGTGGATTTGGCCGAGCAGTCCAACATCACCTTGTTGCCGATCAAGGCCCCGGCGGCGGAGCGCCTGCGCAAGGCCTTTGCATTTTTTGTTCCCAGGCTGCTGCCCGCCGGAATCTACCGGAACGTGGAAGCGACAGAAACCTTAAGCGTCGGAGCCCAATGGCTGGTGTCGGACCGTCTGAGTGAGGATCTTGTCTATAACATGACCCGCGCCTTGTGGCATCCCTCGACCCGCCGCGTGCTGGATAGCGGCCATCCCGACGGCCGCCTGATCCAGCTGAAAAGCGCCCTGGACGGCCTGGCTATTCCCCTGCACCCGGGGGCCAGGCGCTATTACCAGGAAGTTGGCGCCCTGCCGCAAGCGAAGTGACCTAGAGCAATTCCGAATTAATGAGAATCGCGAAGCGGTTCTAAGTGATTGGAAAAATTGCTCTAATTCTAAAGATCTGAGCGTTTTCAGAATGAAAATGCTCTAGTGCCAGCGTGAGACCGTCTACCGCATGACCGGCCAAACCAAGCCGGCATCCGCTATCTTGTAATGGGAGCCTGCCGTGATTGCCAACATAGACAACAGCCCCGACCCCACCGCGGTTCCGATCTGGCCCCTGTGCAGCGGTGAGTTGGCCGCCTGGCAGGCCGAACGGCCCGGCATCATGGCGGCCTGGTGCCAGAGCAGTGGGTTTGCGGCGGCAACCGGCGAATTCATATTGCTGCCAGCAGAGACCGGCGGCCTGGCCGGTGTACTGTTGGGTTTGGGTAAGACAAACGAGCAGCCCGGAGACTATTGGGCTTTCGGTACCCTGGCGAAAGCCTTGCCACCCGGACGCTATCGCATCGAAGGGGAGCTGTCGGCGCTGTCTGCCTATCACGCGGCGCTGGCCTGGGCGTTGGCCCACTACCGCTTCACCCGTTACCGTAGCGCGGACGATGGGGAGGGTGCGGCCGCCACGCTGTGTCTGCCGGAAGCGGTCGACGAGGCAGTACTGAGCGCCGCGGTAAAGGGCAGTTTTCTGGCCCGCGATCTGATCAACACGCCGGCGTCCGACATGGGGCCGGCGGAACTGGCCGATGCCGCCCTGGCCTTGGCCACGGAATACGGCGGCACGGGCGCGGTCATCGTGGGGGACGATCTGTTGGCGGCCAATTACCCGGCGATCCATGCCGTTGGCCGTGCTTCGACACGGGCGCCCCGATTGATCGATCTGCGCTGGGGCGCCGCGGATGCCCCCCGTTTAACCCTGGTCGGCAAGGGGGTTTGTTTTGATACCGGCGGTCTGGACCTGAAACCCGCGGCCGGCATGCTAAAGATGAAAAAGGATATGGGCGGCGCCGCGACCGTGCTGGGCCTGGCGGCGATGGTTATGGCCGCGGCACTGCCGGTACGTCTGCGGGTTCTGATCCCGGCGGTGGAAAATGCCGTGGCGGGCAATGCCTATCGCCCGGGCGACGTGCTGCAGACCCGCAAGGGACTGACGGTGGAAATCGGCAATACAGATGCCGAAGGTCGCATAGTTCTGTGCGACGCCCTGGCCGAGGCCGACGACGACAAACCGGATCTGATCATCGATATCGCCACCCTGACCGGCGCGGCGCGGGTTGCCCTGGGGCCGGATTTACCGGCATTTTTTACCGGCGATGACCAGATCGCGGCGGCGTTGCTGCAAGCGGGCCAGGAGCAGGACGATCCCAGCTGGCGGCTACCCCTTTTCGCGCCCTATGGCGCCCGCTTGAAAAGCAAGGTCGCCGATTACAACAATGTCTCCGATGGACCTTTCGCCGGTGCCATCACGGCCGCCCTGTTCCTGCAGGCCTTTGTCAGCGATCCGGGCCGCTGGCTGCATATTGATTCATACGGCTGGAACGACGTGGACCGTCCCGGCCGGCCGGCGGGCGGTGAAGGCCTGGCCATGCGCGCCTTGTTCGCCATGCTGGCGGATCGTTTCGGTCCAGGGCCGGCGTAGGTTGGCATCAACATTTTGGGTTAAATGGGGCTGAAAAGAGGTTGATTCCACGCCTATAATCCTATCCACTGCGCATTCGCTTCGGCAGCGAAATAATCAAGGGGAAAAGTCCTGTGGCAGGGGCATTGACATCGCAACAAGCGTTGAAACTTTGGCACCATGCCATGTTATCCTCGGTCCGCGCCGATGGACCGGATTTATCCGCCCGGCAGATGACGATCTTCCTGCAGGTCTATCTCGCAGCCCCGCCCCATACCGTGCGCGGCCTGGCGGAAACCTTGCGGATAGCAAAGCCGGCGGTGGTGCGTGCCTTGGACACATTGGGCCAGCTTGACTTTACCCGCCGCAAACGGGACGAGACCGATAAACGTAATGTGCTGATCCAGCGCACGGTCAAGGGTTCGGTCTTCCTGAGCGACTTCGCCGATCAGGTGGTGGCCGCGGTAGAGGCGGTCTAGCACGGTGGCGGCGTCCATGGACAGGCGCATCACGCCGGCCCGTAATGATCTGGCGGCGGATTGGCTGCGGGATAAGGTCAAGGCGGAGCACTATGTGGCCGGCGCGCCCCGCACCGTGATCCGGGACGGCGCGCCCTTATATTTCACGCCCGAACGCTCGGCTACCATGGAAAGCCAGTTGATCCATGGCGAGGTCTTTCAGGTTTATGAAGAGCGGAACGGCTGGTGCTGGGGGCAGAATCTGACCGACAATTATGTTGGTTATGTTGCCGCGGCGGATTTAGCGGCAGGCGTGCCCGCGCCCGATCATCAGGTCGCGGCGCTGCACGCGCACCTTTATACCGAGCCTGACTTGAAACGGCCGACAGCCGGGATGATCTCCATGTCAGGGCGGGTCAAGATTATGGATGTTGAGGGCAAGTTTTGCCGTATCGCCTCTGGTCACTGGCTGCATTCCAGACATCTGGTATCCCTGGGCTACACCACCCAGGACCTGGTCGGCACGGCGGTGAAGTTTATCGGCGTCCCCTATTTATGGGGCGGGCGCACCGCCCAAGGCCTTGATTGCTCGTCCCTGGTACAGATCGCCCTGGCCATGGCCGGCATTCCGGCGCCACGGGATTCCGATTTACAGGAGGCCAGTGTGGGAACTCCGGTGGCCATGGATAACCCGCAGGATTTCTCCCGCATCACAGAAGGCGATCTGGTGTTTTTCCCCGGCCACGTAGGTTTTTTCGTTACTGGTTGGCGCTTTCTGCACGCCAACGCCTTTGACATGCAGGTCTCGCTGCATGGCTTTTCCGATGTCCTGGATCGGGCCAACACAGATAACGCCGGCGTCACCTCCATTCGACGCGTAACCGGGTGAGCGACAGCCGCCCGCTGGCCGCCACATCCGCGTTGGCGCCGTTCGAAGTACGCAGCTTTCGCTTTCAATGGCCCGCGGATCTGCTGACCTCGTGGGCGTTCGAGATGGAGACACTGATCCTTGGCTGGTATGTGTTGGTCGAGACGGATTCGGTGCTTCTCCTGACGGCGTTTGGCTCGTTGCAATTCCTGGGTACCCTGATCGCGCCGATGTTTGGCGTGGTTGCCGATCGGCTGGGGCGGCGGACGATGCTATGCGTCATGCGGGCGAGTTACGGGATCCTCGCCCTGATGGTAATGACCCTGGCACTGACCGGGCTGCTGAACCCTTATTTGGTCCTGGGGATAGCCTTGCTGGCCGGCTTGATCCGGCCCTCCGATCTGGTCATGCGGAATGCCTTGATCGGCGATACGGTGCCAGGGGTCTGGCTGGCCAAGGCCATCGGCCTCTCGCGCACGACCATGGATACGGCCCGCATCGCCGGCGCCCTGGCCGGTGCGGGATTATTTTCCATCCTGGGCATTGGCCCCGCCTATATCGCCGTCGTCGCTTTGTACGGCATCAGCCTTGCCCTTACCTTTGGCGTCTCTCCGCCCCGCCTGGCCCAGCCTGGTCATGCCGCCGCGCCACCCGCCTCGCCTTGGCAGGAGTTAAAGGCCAGCTTTGTCTATATCTGGAACGCGCCGGAAGTATTGGCCCTGATGTTGTTGGCGTTTTTGGTCAATTTCACCGCCTATCCCGTCTCCATGGGGTTGCTGCCCTATGTGGCCAAGGAAATTTATGCCATCGATCAGAACGGCCTTGGCCATCTGGTGGCGGGATATGCCTCCGGCGCCCTGCTTGGTTCCATCGCCATGATATTGCGGGGCAGCGTCCGCCACCCAGGCCGGATCATGGTGCTCTGTATCGTGGCCTGGCACGTGCTGATGGCTATCTTCGCCCTGCAGGAAACGAAATGGCCCGGCTTTGCCGTTTTGATGGCTATTGGCGTGACGCAAAGCATCGCCATGATCGCCATGTCGGTTACCTTGCTGCGCATTACGCCGGAACGGTTCCGGGGCCGGATCATGGGGGTGCGTATGTTGGCGGTCTATGGCCTGCCACTGGGATTGCTGAGCGCGGGCGTACTGGTCAATTGGACCGGATTTCCCATTGCCGTCGGAATTTACGCTCTGTTCGGTATTTTGTGTACAGGATGCATTACCTTAGGATGGCGTACGGTTATCTGGCGATAGAGCAATTTTCAATTAATCAGGGTCGCCTTGCGACATAAGTAATTGGTTCAATTGCGCTATCTTTAAAGGGTCAGAACATGTTTTAACAAAACATGCCCTAGACGATTACGGGAAAGAATGATGCAGAAGAACGCCCTGGAAATTGACGGCAGGCGGCTTTGGGAGACCTTGGAAGCCTCTGGTGAAATTGGCAAGTTGCGCGATACGGGCCTGCGCCGTCTGGCTTTGTCCGATTCGGACAGGGAAATACGCGATACTTTTTGCGCCTGGGCCCGGCAAGCCGGCTGCACGGTGACGGTGGATCAGGTCGGCAACATTTTTGCCCGGCGCGCCGGCACTGACGACAGCCTGCCGGCGATTGCCACGGGCAGTCATTTGGACAGCCAAATGTGCGGCGGTAAATACGACGGTGTTCTTGGCGTCATGAGCGGTCTGGAAGTGCTCCGCACCCTGAACGACCGCGGCGTGGAAACCAAACGCCCCATCGAAGTCGTGGTCTGGAGCAACGAAGAAGGCGCCCGCTTTACCCCGCCCATGCAAGGTTCGCTCGCCTTCGTGGGCGATTTGACCCTGGACCAGGTTTTGGCCTCGACGGACGCGGACGGCGTGCAATTCGGCGATGAATTGCGGCGCATCGGTTATGACGGCGCGACCATGCTTGGCGAAAGCAAATTCGATTCGTACCTTGAACTGCATATCGAACAAGGGCCGGTTTTGGACCGCATCGGCATCGACATCGGCATCGTCGTCAGTGGCTTCAAGTCGCGCGGTTTGAGAATAGCCGTCACCGGCAAGACGGCCCACGTGGGGCCGACGCCCATGGACGAGCGGCAGAACGCCCTGGTTGGCGCGGCCTATTTGATTACCGAGGTCGATGCCATCGGATGGCGGCATCATCCCCAGGGCGGCAAGACCACCACGCCGCGGATAAGTTGTTTCCCCAATTTACCCGGTATTATCGCGGAAACGGCCGAGCTTACCGTGGACTTCCGCCATCCCGACCCGGAGGTGGCCGATCAGATGCTGGAAGAGATCAGGGCGGCAATGGTGACGGCCAGCGAAAAGGCCAACGTCAGCATGGAGATCGTGGAAAGCTGGATGTTCGGCGACAATCCGTTTTCCGACGCCTGTATCCAAACCCTGGAAGAAACCGCCGATACCATGGGCGTGAGCTATATGGAAATCCGCAGCCAGGCCGGCCACGATGCCTACGCCATCGGCAAGATCGCGCCCATGGGCATGATCTTCACCCCCTGTAACGGTGGCATCAGTCACAATGTGGCGGAAAGCATCGAACTGGACAAAACCCTGCCCGGCGTCAACCTGCTGCTCAACACCATCGTCAAAATAGCCAACCGCTAAAGAAATCTTCAATTAATCCGCGTCGCTGAGGCGACTCTCATAATTGGTTCTATTGTTTTTGATAAATTTAGCGCGGCCGTGACGATGACTGATCTACGTTGCGGCGGATAGTCTGGCAATCAGCGCTTGGCAGCCCCGGCCAGCTCCTGCGGAGCGCGGCCATCAAAAATGCCGGGCGGGCGGTTTATTCCGGCTCGGGCGCGACCTCATCAGCGCTGTCGTCACCTTGCTCTTTAGTGTTCTCAAGCTTTTCGGCTTTGGCAGCCATCTTGGCGGCTTTCTTGCTAGCCTTGCGCCGATCGCGCTCTTGGCGTTCAAAATTGTAATTTGGTTTTCGGGCCATAAGTACCATTCATGTTTGTCATCCCCTCCCGGACTGTTGGCGCGCATGCACCGGTAAAGGGTGATCGAATTTCGTTGATTTGACGCAACCGGTACCTGAAGTAACATTCCGGCTTGTCAATCGCGCCGGGCTGCGGTTGCCGGCACACGCCTGGGTCTTAACTGTTTCGCTCAATCCAGCGCGGTTAGATTTTCCGCCGCTGACCGTCCATCACGACCGGCAACAAGTTCGAATTCAACCTTTTGCCCTTCACGCAGACTTTGCAAGCCGGCGCTCTCAACCGCGGAAATATGTACGAAAATATCCTTGGAGCCGTCGCTGGGCTCAATAAAACCAAACCCCTTGGTCGGATTGAACCACTTTACTGTTCCTGTAGCCATTGCCAGTCCCTTCAATTCATCGATAGATCAGGGGCTCTCGAACTCAGCCGAGCCGCACCTTGTTGTAGATGCACGCATTCCAAGCGTAGCGAGTTCGGATGCGCAAGCAGCGTAGCAAGATACGTCGAGGTGAGGTGCAACGAGTACTTCTACATGGCATCGTCGGTCCGGCGTTGCAAGCATAGAATTGTAAATGCGAAGACCGACCGGCAGGCCGGAAAACGTGCTGCTATTCCACTATTAGGATTGACTGAACCACCCACTCTCCCGGCAGCAAGGGTCCAGAAAAGGCACAGCGTCAAAAGTAAACCGACCTAAGCATTGACATTTCCATTCAATGTGTGCATATGCACGCAATGAATAAAAACCAGCCATCCATGATGATAACGGGCGACCTGGACGTCACCAAATGCACATGCGCGAGCCTGCGCAAGACGACACGGGTCGTAACGCAGTATTTCGATAACGCCCTAAAACCCGCCGGATTGACGCCTGGCCAGTTCACGGTGCTTGCCGCGTTAAATCGGCTCGGGCCAAGGCGCCAGACGCAATTGGCCGAAATCTTGGCGATGGATCGCACAACGTTAATCCGAAACCTGCGGCCGTTGGAGAAAATGGGTCTTGTCGTCACCAATACCACCGGCAAACGGGGTGCAAAGACGCTGACGTTGAGCGTGGACGGCGCCCGCGCCCTGGAACAGGCCCTGCCCCACTGGCAAAAGGCTCAATCCCAGATCATCAAGGCGCTGGGGCCGGAAGGTTGGGGCGGCCTGATTACCGGACTCGCATCAGCGGTCCAGGCGGTCCAAGAGGGCTGAAGACATTTTTTTCAGCATATCTGTGCATATACACATAAAAGGATGACGAAATGATGACCAAGCCCAAGATTCTTGTAACAAGTGCCGCAGGTAACACTGGCATACCAACCACGCTGCAACTTCTGGAAAAGGGCTACCCAGTGCGTGCCCTGGTCCGCCGCGACGACCATCGGACACAGCGATTGCGGGATGCGGGGGCTGAAATATTCATCGGCGATCAATATTCGATCAACGATATGCGGCGGGCCATGGATGGCGTGCGCCGGGCCTACCACTGCGCCCCGACAGCGCCCAATGGCCTGCATTTTGGCACCGTCTTCACGATTGCCGCCCAGGAAGCCCGGCTTGAACACGTGGTCCTGCTGGGCCAGTGGTTGAGTGATCCCAATCACCCAGCCGTGCTGACGCGGGAGACCTGGTTGAACGAGGAAGTGCTTGGGCTGCTCCCGGACACGACCCTCACCGTGAACAACGTGGGTTGGTTCGCCGCAAACTATTTCATGGTGTTGGAGCCGGTCGCCCAACTTGGCATTTTTCCCATGCCCCTGGGTGATGGGGATGTGAAAAAGGACGCACCGCCCTCCAACGAAGACATCGCGGCGGTCAATGTCGCTGCACTTGCCGATCCGGCGGCGCATGCCGGCAAGGTCTATCGCCCCACCGGCCCCGAACTGCTGTCACCGAACGAAATCGCCACCATTTTGGGCAAAGCGTTGGGGCGAAGGGTGAAGTATCAGGATATTTCCGAGGCAATGTTGCTGAAGGCCCTAAAAGTACAGGGCTTCCCAGAGGCGATGCCGACGCAGCTTCGTCTCTATACCGACGAGTACCGGCGCGGTGCTTTTGCCATCCATGCGCCCAACAACGTGGTTAGGGAATTGACCGGGCGGGAGCCGGAGACCTTCGAGGCCATCGCCCGGCGCACGGTGCGGACCCACCCGGATGCAGTGCGGACTTTCAGCAACAAATTGAAGGCCATGGGGAATTTCATGAGAATTCTGCTGACAGCGAATATCGACCCCGACGCCGTCGAACTCCGGCGCGATCATGTGTTGCTCGAATCTCCCGCATTCGTCCAGGACAGTCGGACTTGGCGCGAACGACACGACCCCGATGCGGGATACATCCCCGACACGCCCGAGCCGCTGGCCCGGAAAATGACAGCGTAACGGCCCAACTGGTCATCACCAATAACCAAAAGGAAGCAAAAACATGAGCGCTCTTATGATCGCGACGATTGCCGTTAAGAAGCCGGAGGTTTTCCAGAATTATCTGGCAAAAACCCAGGAAGTTGCTGCCCGCTATGGCGCCGAGCTGCTGTTTCGAGGCAAATCCAATGGATCGTTGACCAAGCATGATAGCGACCACGGCCTTGTGGTCGTAGTCCGTTTTCCCAGCGTCGAAAAGATCACTGAATGGATCAGCTCCGACGACTACCAGCCGCTTATTCCTCTGCGGGATGAAGGCGCGGACATCAAAATGTCCAGCTATGAGATAATGAGCTAGAGGGGACCGTGAACAATCACGTAGACGCCATGATCTCGGATGCCGCGGCGGCGACACAGGCGCCGCCGCCCCGACACCGCAATGTCGAAATTCTATTGAACGGTCCCATTGGCCCCACCTTGGCCAGACTGGCGGCGCCCAATACCATTGCCTTTCTGGTCGGCAGCGGCGTCGCGGTGGCGGAGATGTGGTTCGTCGGCCAGCTTGGCACCCATGCCCTGGCTGGCCTGGCGCTGGGCTTTCCCATCTTCATGCTGATGATGATGCTCAGCGCGGGCGCCCTGGGCGGGGCCATGGCCGCAGCGGTGGCGCGCGCCGTTGGCTCCCATCGGACTGGCCAGGCCGAGGCACTGGCCTGGCACGCACTGATCATCGCGCTGGCCGCGGCCGGCTTTTTTACCCTTTTCTATCGTCTGTATGGCGCGGCGTTTTACACATTCCTAGGCGCCAGCGGCGAAACCCTGGCGGCGGTGATCGCCTACTCCGACATCGTACTCGTGGGTGGTGTCGTCATCTGGCTTGTCAACGCATTCAGCAGCCTGTTGCGCGGCGCGGGTGACATGAAATCACCGGCGCTGGCTATGTTGCTTGCCGCCGCCATCCAAATTCCTCTTGGCGGCGCGCTGGCCTTGGGCTGGGGTCCGTTTCCGCGCATCGGCATCGCCGGCGTGGCCTGGGGCGCGGTGATCGCCTTTGCCATTGCAGCCCTGTTCCTGGGCTATCGACTGGTCTCGGGCCGTAGCGGTTTGCGCCTGCGGCTTGCGGCATTGCGCCTGCGTTGGACCCTGTTTAGGGAAATTCTGGACGTTGGTTTAGTGGCCAGCATAAGCCCTATAACAAGCGTGGCGACGGTGATCATGCTGGCAGGATTGGTCAGCGGTTTTGGCGATGCGGCACTGGCCGGGTTCGGCATTGCTGCGCGGTTGGAATTTCTGCTGATCCCAATCGTGTTCGGCATCGGTGCCGCGATGATCGCCATGGTAGGCGCTAATATGGGTGCCGGACAATTGGCGCGGGCCCACCGCATTGGCTGGACGGGCGGTCTGGCGGCAGCCGTGATCGCCGGTGCCATCGGCTCGGCCACGGCCCTATGGCCCGGGGCCTGGGCCGGCTTGTTCACGGAAAATATGCCTGTGCTCATGGCCGCCACCGTGTACCTCACCATTGTCGGCCCGTTTTATGCCTTTCATGGGCTCGGCCTGTCCCTGTATTTCGCCTCGCAAGGCGCGGGGACAGTGATCTGGCCGGTCCTGTTCGGCGGCGCGCGGCTATTGATCACCGCCGGTGGCGGGATCGTCGCGGTGCAGTCGTTCAATATGGGTTTCGCCGGGCTGCCATGGTTTGTGGCGGCAAGCATGGCGGTCTATGGCCTGGGCACCGCGCTGTCCATATATCTCGGTGCTTGGCGGCACCATCAAATGGTTCAGAATACCCCGGAAATGCTCTAATGGCCCAGCAATATGGTTAGAAAAACCAGCCAGCCGAACCATGTGTTGGAGCGGAATTTGGCCAGACAATCCGCCGGATCATCGATATCCACCCAGGCCGCCTGCCAAATCAGTTGCAAGGCCGCCACGGCAAGTCCCGCCAGGAACCAGGGTTGCAATTCCGCCAGCCATCCGGCCAATCCGAACAGCACGACCGCCGCACCGTAAAACAGCCACAACATAGTCCGGGTATGAGCGCCAAGACGCCGGGCCGAGGATTTTATGCCGATCAGGGCGTCATCCACCTTGTCCTGATGAGCATAGATGGTGTCATAGCCAAGGGTCCAGGCAATGCCGCCCAGATACAACAGCACGGGCGCGGGGCCCAGGTCACCCCGCACCACCGCCCAACCCAACAGCGCGCCCCAGTTAAAGGCAATGCCAAGAAAAACCTGGGGCCACCAGGTAATGCGCTTCATGAATGGATAGACCACGATGGGCGCCAGGGACATGATGCCAATCCAGATGGCGAAAGTGTTGAACCGCAGCAGAATGTTCAGGCCGATCAGGGCGAGCAGGACCATGAATGCCGCCGCTTGACCGATGGAGATTTCACCGCTGGGGATGGGCCGGCCGCGGGTGCGTTCCACCTGGCCGTCGTAGTCGCGGTCGGTGATATCGTTCCAGGCACAACCCGCCCCGCGCATAACCAGGGCGCCGATGGCAAAGGCCGCTAATAGCCATGCATCGGGCCAGCCCGGACTGGCCATGGCCAGTGACCACCAGCATGGCCACAGCAACAGCCAGGTGCCAATGGGCCGATCCAGGCGGGCCAGACGCAGATAAGGCTGCAGCCGCGGGGGCGCATAACGGGCAACCCAGCCGCCGGCCGGTATATCGGTGAATGATCCTGGTGTTTCTCTGCGCGCCATCGGGTTAGGATAGCGCATTGATGGATACAGTCTTGGTTTTTTGAAACAATGACGCAAAACCAGCAGCGGGCAAAAATTCGCTTGCATGTGACGGACGATCTGGCCCCGGACGGCGTTATCGGATTAGGCGCCAGTCAGGCCCATTATCTGCGTTCCGTGTTGCGCCTGGCTCCCCGCGACGAAGTGGCATTGTTCAATGGCCGGGATGGCGAATGGCGGGCCAGCATTGATGCCATCGGCAAGGGCTGGGCCTCATTGCAGCTTGTCAGCCAAAGTCTGCCCCAGATAACGGAGCCGGACATCTGGTTACTGTTCGCCCCGATCAAACGGGGCCGGATAGATTTCCTGGTGCAAAAAGCCACCGAACTGGGGGTCAGCGCCCTGCTGCCCACCAGCACCCGGCGCACGGTGGTGGAGCGGACTAATCTGGTGCGTCTGGGGGCCACGGCGACCGAGGCGGCGGAACAATGCGGCCGGCTGAGCGTGCCGGAATTACATCCGGTCCAATCCCTGGATAAACTGCTGGCATCGTGGCCGCCGGAACGGCATTTGCTGTTTTGTGATGAAGCTGGCGGGCCGCCACCCCTGGAGGCGCTGAGACACCATGGCGCGAACCAAAAGCCTGCACCCTGGGCCATATTAATCGGCCCCGAAGGCGGCTTCGATCCGGCTGAAAGCCGCGCCCTGCGGGCCTGCCCCTTCGTGGCGCCCATGTCCCTGGGGCCCCGAATTCTACGCACCGAGACCGCCGCCGTCGCCGCGCTTAGCCTGTGGCAGGCGCTGGTGGGTGATGGCCGCGCTTGAAAAGTGGTCTACATCAAGGACGGGTGCGGTAACCTGCCCACTTGCGTCCAGCCTCCACATACATTAACTCGAATACTGCACTGCCGGACATCACGCGCCGGGGAGTCCATGACGGCAAGCCGAGGTTGATGTAAATGTCCGATAAGTCCGCTGACGCGCCGCCACCAATCGAAGATTTTTCCGAACTTGTGGCCTTCATCGCCGCCGGCGAGAAACCACGTGACCGCTGGCGGATAGGCACGGAGCACGAAAAATTTGCCTATCGCCTTGGTGATCTGGGCCGCCTGGATTACGACGGCCCGCAAGGCATTCGCGCCATGTTGGAAGGTCTGCAGCGGTTTGGCTGGCAGCCGGTTAAAGAAGCCGGCAACGTCATCGCGCTGACCTTGGATGGGGCATCGATCACCCTGGAACCGGGTGGTCAGTTCGAATTATCCGGCGCCCCGTTGCACACCCTGCATCAAACCTGCGCCGAAGTGCACAACCATCTGGCCCAGGTGAAGGCCGTGGCCAAGGAAATGGATGTTGGCTTCCTGGGGCTTGGTTTTGATCCGAAATGGCGGCGCGAAGATGTCCCCATCATGCCCAAGGGGCGCTATCAGCTGATGCTGGATTACATGCCGACCAAGGGCAATCTGGGTCGGGATATGATGTTGCGGTCCTGTACCGTGCAGGTCAATCTGGATTTCGGGTCGGAAGCGGACATGGTGCAAAAATTCCGCATCGCCCTGGCTTTGCAGCCCCTGACCACGGCGCTGTTCGCCAATTCGCCCTTCACCGAGGGTAAACCAAACGGATTTTTGTCCTTCCGCAGCCAGATCTGGACCGACACCGACCCCGACCGCACGGGCATGCTGCCGTTCGTTTTTGATGGCGATATGGGCTACGAGGCCTACGCGCAGCATGCTCTGGATGTGCCCATGTACTTCGTCTATCGCGATGGCAAGTACCTGGATGCCAGAGGCCAGTCGTTCCGCGATTTCATGGCCGGGCGCCTGCCGGCCCTGCCGGGCGAAAAGCCGACTTTGAAGGACTGGGAAGATCATATGACCACCCTGTTCCCGGAAGTGCGCTTGAAAACGTTTTTGGAAATGCGCGGCGCCGACGGCGGTCCCTGGGCCAGTCTGTGCGCCTTGCCCGCCCTGTGGGTGGGGCTGCTGTATGACCAAGGCGCACAAGACGCAGCCTGGGATTTGGTCAAGCATTTTACAGTCGAGGAAATGGCCCGCATCCGGGCGGACGTGCCGCGCCTTGGCCTGGCCACCCCGCTGGATCAGGGTGGTACCTTGCTGGATCTTGCCAAACCCGTTCTCGACGTCGCGATGGGCGGACTGCGGGCGCGGGCCCGGCCCGGCGCCATCACCGGCGATGAAACGGAATATCTGGCCACATTGCAGGAAACCGTGGCCGTCGGCCGCACCCCGGCGGAATTGCTGTTGGAACGCTACAACGGCGTCTGGAACCAATCCGTCGATCCTATTTTTACGGAATTAGCCTACTAGCATATGTCCACGCCGACCCTGCCAGCGGCGTTCGCGGACGCGTTCACGGTTCCATCGACCGGCGATCTGGAAATTAGCGCCTACCGGCTGCGGGACGGGCCGGACAATGGCCCGGCGCTGATCTGGGCCCATGCCAACGGCTTCAATGCGGGCTGTTACCAACCGTTACTGGACCGGTTAAGCGGCCATTTTCAGGTCTTTGCTTTTGATGCCCGCGGCCATGGCGCCTCTGCCAAGCCGAGGGGTAATATCGCGCACGATTACGCCATGCTCCGCTTTGCCGAAGACCTGCGCGCCGTCGCGGTCCGGGTGCGGCAGGCAATCGGCGCGGCGACACCACTGCATTTTGCCTCGCATTCCCTGGGCGGTCTGGCGGCCGTGTTGTTGGAGGCGGCGTTGGCCGAGGCGCCGTTTGACAGCCTGACCTTGTTCGAACCACCGATCTATCCACCAGGCGATCACCAGGAACGGGCCGCCGCGTTAAGGCATGCCCCGAATTTTATTCGTTGGGCGGCGGGGCGGCGCAATCATTTTCCCGACCCCGAGACGCTGCGTGCCGAAGTGGAGAAAATTATCACCTACCGCCGTTTCGACGATGCCATGCTGGCGGCCTATTTGGTGGCGGCGGTGGAACCCGCGCCGGGCGGCGGCCTCGCCCTGCGCTGCCCAGGCCAAATCGAATCGGCGATCTACGCTAATTGCCCCGACAGCGGGATATTCGAGCAGACCGCGAAAGTAGCCACCCGTACCCGCATCTATGCCACCGATCAGACGGTGTTGCCGGAGCTGCATTCCTGGGCGCCGGGGACCATGGCCTCCATCGCCGCCAACATGCCAAGGGCCGAGGCGCGCACCATGCCCGGCTGTTTGCATCTGATGGCCCAGGAAGATCCCGACGCCTGCGCCGCCGCCATCATCGATCACGCGCTGGGTTAGCCCCTGCCCATGGGCCGCGCGGCAATTCAATGAATATCGAAAATGCTCTAATGGCCAGTTTTGAAAAATATCCCCTTTCCAATGCGGGGCCTGGCGGATATTCCTGCAGTCTATGGAAACCAATCCCCGTAATTTAGATTTTTCAGACCACTAGTACAGACCGGAGAGACGATATGGATGTTTTTGAAGCGATCGAGAGCCGCAAATCAATTCGGGCCTTTACGGATCAGCCCGTTGAAAAAGAGGCGATCCAAAAGCTTCTGGATATCTCCCAACGTGCGCCCAGCGGCACGAATACCCAGCCCTGGAATGTATATGTCTGCACCGGTTCAGTCCGCCAGGCCATAACCGACGACGTTCTGGCGCTGGCGATGGCGGGAAAGGCCCATAAATATGAGGACTACAACTATTACCCGCCAGTTTGGAAAGATGTACATCGTGATCGCCGCCGCGCGGTTGGCTGGGGGCTTTACGGTTTGCTCGGTATTGAAAAGGGCGACCGTGAAGGCAGTGCCCGCCAGGGCGCCCGGAATTTCAAGTTCTTTGACGCCCCGGTGGGTTTGTTTATCACCGTTGATAGTTATCTGACGAATGGCAGTTGGGCTGATGCCGGCATGTATGCGCAGACCCTAATGCTGGCCGCGCGTGGTTTGGGCCTGCATACCTGTCCGCAGGCAGCGTGGATACAGTTTCAGGAACCGGTCTTTCGTCATCTTGGTATTCCCGACGATCAGTCACTTGTCACCGGCATGTGCCTTGGCTATGCGGATGAAGCGGCCATCGAAAACACCCTGGTAAGCGAGCGCGAGGATGTCGCCAATGTCACCCACTTTTGCGGCTTCGATTAAACCATAAGCCGCGGGCCGGGGCGCCGGTTGATATTAGTGGTTCCACCACGGCATGTCGGAGAACGACCGCATATCGATTTCATGGGTCCAGGTTGATCGATGCTGCTGGGCTATGTGGAAATAGGTATCCGCGATCTTCGCCGGCAGCATCAGTCCGTCATTTTCCATGCCCCGGCTTTCTCGAAGCGCCTGAAACCGTTCCGGGCCAAGCATTTTGCCTAGTGTATCCGGCGCATCGACAGAGCCATCTATAAGAATGTGGGCGACGTGAATGCCCTTGGGCCCAAATTCCGCGTTGAGGCTCTGACAAAGCATGCGGCGTCCCCCCATGGCGGCGGCATGGGAATGCTGCCCCTTGTTGCCACGCATTGCCGCTGTTGCCGAGGTCACCAGGATTGTTCCACCGCCGCGTTCTTCCATGAGTGGGCAGACGACCGATGCAACGCGAAATAGCCCAAAGGTCGCCATACGCCAGCCCATTTCAAATGCCTTGTAGGTGGTGTCCTTGAGCGCCCGGTCACCAATTTGCGCACCTAAATTGAAGACCACAACCTCTATCGGCCCGATGTCGGCTTCAACCGCGGCCACCCGCTCTTCAATACTGTCGGCGACAACCGCATTGAGCAGGAAACCGGACGCGGCGCCGCCTTCACTCTCGATGTCCGCCACCAATTTATCCAGACCGTCCTGATCCGTGCGTCGGCACAGGACGGCGTGATAGCCTTCTTTCGCAAAGCGCTTTCCGACGTTGCCGCCGATGCCGGCGCCGGCTCCAATCACTAAACAGACAGGTTTCACGGTTCTGTTGCCTCCCCCAGGATCGCGGCTTGGCGAACCGATGAATATTGAAAATGGGCTACTGTCCGTACTCCGCGATTACGGCCAGGAATGTGGTGGCGAATTTTTTTAATTTGGCTTGGCCGACGCCGTGGATAGTGGCGAATTCGTCAATCGATGTGGGCCGGTTCAGGGCCATGTCCGCCAGAGACCGGTCCGAGAACACCACATAGGCGGGGACATTCCGCGCCTTGGACAGGCGGGAGCGCAGGGCCTTCAATTCGCCCAGCAGATCCTGGTCCCGGCTCGATAAATCCGGCTCGTCCGTGCGCGGGCTGGCCCGCGTTGCCGTGCGTGCTGTCCCGCCCCCGGGGTCGCGTAATTGCGGGGCGGCGTCGGGGCGGTAAAAAAAGTCCTCCTCGCCGCGCAGCACGGTCTGGCCCCGCGGGCTCAACGCCAGGCCGCCGTAACCTTCAAGATCCAGGCTCAGATAACCCGCCGCCAACAGTTGCCGCAGGATGGATTGCCATTCCGGTTTGCGCCGCGCCTTGCCGGCGCCGTGGCTGTCCAGCCGCTGGTGATTGAACTTGCGCACCTTTTCATTCATGGCGCCGCATAGGACATCGACAATATGGGCCGCGCCGAACCGCTGCCCGGTATCGCGGATGGCGGCCAGCGCCAGTTGCGCCAGATCGGTGCCGTCCACCGCCGGCGTGGTATCAAGACACAGGTCACAATGGCCGCAGGGTTCGGTGTCCTCGCCGAAATAGGCCAACAGGGGCTGGCGGCGGCACTCGGGCGCCTCGCAATAGGCCAGCAGGGCATCCAGGCGCTTGTGTTCCTGACGGCGGCGGTCTTCACCGCCTCCCTCCTGTTCGATGAACTGGCGGCGCATGCGGATATCGCCCAGGCCGTACAGCATCAAGGCCTGGGCCGGTGTGCCATCCCGGCCGGCCCGGCCAAACTCCTGGTAATAGGCCTCCATGCTGCCGGGCAGGTCCGTGTGCAGTACGAAGCGCACATCGGGCTTGTCGATGCCCATGCCAAAGGCAATGGTGGCCACCATGACGATGGCGTCTTCGCGCATGAAGCGGTCCTGGTTGGCATCGCGCTGCCATTTTTCCATGCCCGCATGATAGGGCAGGGCGGTTATGCCGTTGGCCAGCAACAGGGCAGCCGTTTCCTCGGTCTTTTTGCGCGAGAGGCAATAGACGATACCGCTTTCCCCGTCATGGCGGCGCAGGAAGGCCAGCATCTGCTGTTTCCAATCCTGCTTGAACGTTACCGCCAGATGGATGTTCGGGCGGTCAAAACCCTGGACGAAAATCTTCGCGCCCTCGCCAAACAGTTTGTCCGCGATATCGCGGCGGGTGATGGCGTCCGCCGTGGCGGTCAGTGCGACCATGGCGGCGTCCGGGAACAGGCCGCGCAGGCGGATCAGATCGGCATATTCCGGGCGAAAGGCCGGCCCCCATTGCGAGATGCAATGGGCCTCGTCCACGGCGATCAGGCTGACCGGCAGGCGGGCTAGGGCGTCCAGCATGCGCGGCGTCATCAGGCGTTCGGGGGACAGATACAGCAAGGATACCTCGCCGGCGGCGACCCGGCGCCAGACATCGACATTTTCCTCGCGGCTGCGGGCGGAATTGATGGTCTCGGCCTGCACGCCGGCTAATTGCAGGGCGGATACCTGATCCTGCATCAAAGCCAACAGGGGCGAGACGACGATGGTTAAACCGCCCATGGCCAGGGCGGGAACCTGGAAGCACAAGGATTTGCCCGCCCCCGTGGGCATCACGGCCAGCACGCTTTCCCCCGCCATCAGGGTATCGATAATCTCCTCCTGGCCGGGGCGAAAGGCCGGAAAGCCAAAAACCTGAGCCAGGATGCGGTGCTTTTCGTCCGCGAAATCTGTTTTGGGAACCGCCATCTCCATATCAGCTGCTGCCATCGTTGCCGGCCCCGCAGATCAGCGCGGTACAGACCGCGCCCCGGGGCGGCACATAGGCGCCTGATTGCAGGGCGGCGATGGCGGCGGCGGCGGATAGTTCCACGCCCAGGCCAAATTCCTGCCACAGCCAGCGGGCCGCCTGGCGCATTTGTTCGTCGGTGACCAACACAATGTCATCCACATTCTGCTGGATCAGGGCCAGGTTAAGGTCTTCGCTGCGCCGGGGCGCCAGGGTGTTGGCCAGGGTATCAACGCTGGCCAGTTCCACCAGTTCGCCTGCGGCGACACTGGCGTGCAGGGTCGGGGCCCCCACCGGTTCGATGCCAATGACCGTGATCGCGGGCTTCAGTGCCTTGGCCGCCAGGGCCGCGCCGGCGATCAGGCCGCCGCCGCCGATGGAGATCAACAGAACATCCGTGTCCGGCGCATCCGCCAGCACTTCCAGGCTGACCGTGCCCTGTCCGGCGATGACCGCCGGGTCGGCGAAGGGATGGATATAAGTTTGCCCGGTCCGGGCCGCGACCGACAGCGCCTCGCGGTTGGCATCGTCCCAAACGTCGCCATGGATATGAACCGTCGCGCCCCAGCGGCGCAGATTGTCGGCCTTGGCGGGTGGCGTGTTGCCGGGCAGATAGATGGTGACCGGCACGCCCGCCGCATGCCCCGCATAGGCCACGCCCAGGCCATGATTGCCGCCCGAAGCGGTAATCAGGCCCCGCGCCTTGGCCGCATCATCCAGGGTGGTCAGCCGGCTCATGGCGCCCCGCGCCTTGAACGAGCCCGAGACCTGCAGGCATTCCAGCTTCAGGTTCAAGGTTGGGTTTCCCGGCAACGGATTATGCGCCAGGGTTGCCGGCAACAGCGGCGTACAGCGCACCCGGCCTTCGATGCGTTGGGCGGCGGCGCGGACGTCGTCGATGGTAACAGTCGTCATAGGCTCAGGCGTTCCAGTTCTATTCAGCGGGCAGTTCGGCGTAGGCTTCAATCTCAACCTTCATCTCCGGCGCCACCAGGGCGACGACCTGAACCAAGGTCGACGCCGGGCGGATCGCCGAAAATATCTCGCCATGGGCTTTGCCCACGGCATCGGCATCGGCGATATCGGTGACATACATCACCGTGCGCACCACGTCTTCCGGTTTGGCGCCGGCCTCGGCCAGGGCAGCGATAATGGTCTTGAAAATCTGCCGGGTCTGCTCGTAGGCATCGTCGGACACCATTTTACCGTCCGGGCCAAAGCCGGTGGTGCCCGATACATGCACCGAGCGGCCCACGCGGACGGCGCGGGAATAGCCCACGCTGGCTTCAAGCGGTCCGCCAGATGAAATATTTTGTCGGCTCATGGCCTGATCTCCCTATTCAAGGCATCTACATTCACGGCAACTACCACGGCTCCACCACCCGTTTTCGGGAACGGTCACTGTCGGGGCTGGGGAAGGCGGCCAGGGTGTTGGCCAGGATGGCGCGGGTGTCCGCCGGGTCGATGACATCGTCCACATGGAAGCGTTGTGCGGTGGCCAGGGCGGTGTGATAGGTCTTCAATTCATCTGTCCGTTGTTTGTGCAGCGCGGCCTTTTCCGCCTCGTCCCCGATGGCGTTCAACTCGTTACCGTGGATGATGTTGACCGCGCCTTCGATGCCCATGCCGCCGAATTCAGCCGTTGGCCAGGCCAGCAGCAAATCCGGGGCGCAGGCCGCCGAACCCATGACGTAATAACCCAGGCCGTAGGCTTTGCGCAGCACCACGGTCATGAAGGGCGTGGTGGCGTTGGCCAGCGCCGTCAGGATCCGGGCGGAATGGCGTACCAGCGCGGTTTTCTCTATCTCCGGGCCAACCATCAGGCCCGGCGTGTCGCACAAAAACAGCAGGGGGATGTCATAGGCATCGCACAGTTGGATAAAGCGGGCGATCTTGTCCGAGGCATCGCTGTCGATGGCGCCGGCCAGGAACATGGGCTGGTTGGCGATCATGCCGACCGGCCAGCCGTCGATCCGGGCCAGGGCGGTGACCGCCGCCTTGCCGAATTTGGGGCGCAGTTCCAACACGCTGTCCGTGTCTGACAGGCCGTCGATCACCCGGCGCACGTTATAGGCGCGGCGCGGGTTTTCTGGGATTATATCGCGCAACAGGCTTTGCGCCGCTGCTTCGCGCGGTCCCTGGCGGCCCTGGAAATAGCCTAGATATTGCCGTGCCGCGGCCAGGGCGGCCGCCTCATCCGGGCACAGGATATCGATGGCGCCGGCGGCTTCGTGAATATCCATGGGGCCGATTTCCTCGGGCGTCAGCCAGGCGCCCAGGGCGGCGGCCACCAGAGGCGGGCCGGCCATGCCCATGGTCGCGGAGGGAATGGCAATCACGATATCGCTCAACCCGGCCAGATTGGCCTGTCCGGCAAAGGCCCGGCCGGTGACCAGGGCGATGGTCGGTACCTTGCCCGACAGGCGGGCGTAGGTCACGAAGGTCGGGTTTTCGCCCCGGGCGGGCAGAACCATGTCGTGGGGCCGGGCCCCGCCGCCGTCCCACCAGCCGACCACGGGCCAGCCGTTGCGTTCGGCCAGGGCGAAGATACGCTCTGTCTTGCGGTGATTGATGGCGCTTTGGGTCCCGGCATAGACCGTATAGTCATAGCCGACGACGACGATGGCGGCGCCGTCCACCTTGGCCGTGCCCATCACCACACCGTCGGCGGCGCCACTCATATCGCTTCTGGCGGGGGCTGCCAGACCGCCATATTCGACAAAGCTGTCGGCGTCCGTGAAGGCGGTGATGGCGGCGCGAATGGTGCTCAGGCCCCGCTTGTCCTGGCGCGCCACCGCATCGGGCCGGTCCGCGTCCAGGCGGGCGGCGCGGGCCGCGAGCACCCGGGCCAGATCGGCGCGGGGTTCTGCCTCGTTTTCGTTGCTCATGGTCTAGTCGGCTATCGTGGCGTAGCCGTTGGACAGCACGATCTGCTGCCGCGCCGGCACGGAGGTGGTGAAATAGATCTCGTCCTCATCGACCCAGATGTGGGTTTGCAGCAGATCGCCAGGGAACACCGGCGCGGAAAACCGGGCCGCGAAACTAAGCAGCCGTTCCGGTTGGTAGTCACAACAGGCGCGCACCACCGCATGGCAGGCGTGGCCATAGGTGCAGAGGCCATGCAGGATTGGCTTTTCGAAGCCGGCGGCGGCGGCAAAATCAAGATCACAATGCAGGGGATTGCGATCGCCCGACAGCCGGTACATCAGCGCCTGCCGGGGCAGGGTCTGAAATTCAACCACGTGATCGGCCAGCCCCATGGGCGGCTTCGGCAGCGGCGCGGGGGCGCCCTGGGGGCCGCCATAACCGCCGTCGCCGCGCGCGAAAATCACCGATTCCAAGGTGCAAAGTTTATCGCCGCCGGCCTTGTCGGTCAGCACGGTTTCCATCAACACCAGAGCGCCGCGTCCCTCACCCTTGTCGTAGGCCGCCGTGACCCGGGCGTCCGAGGAAATGCTGGCGGCGGTGGGCAGGGGACGGTGCAGGGTCAGGCGCTGTTCGCCGTGGACGATTTTTACCGGATCAAGGCCGCATTCCAGGAACAGGCTGTCGTCAAAGGCGATCACCGTCGCCTGGGACGGCATCACCTTCAATCCCTTTTCGTAACAGAAGGCCAATTCGTCCCGGTTCATCTGGTCGGCGCCCATGCCGATGCCCATGGCGTAGAGCATGGTTTCATTGTCGCTGTAGGTGAATTCCTGCCCCAGCGATTGCAGCGCCATCAGGCTGTCTTGCGTGACCGGCATAACGTTTTTCCGATTCTTTTTGTGTTCCTCCAAGGTATGTTATCACGGGGTGAAATAGAACGCGAAAATCTGAACATCTGGAGGATTGTATGGCCTACGAAACATTAAGCCTGAATGTCGCGCATGGGATTGCCCAGGTGCAGTTTATCCGCGGGTCTGAATTCAACACCATGAACCGCGCCTTTTGGCCGGAAATGGTGGCGGTGTTCGGCGCCATTGAACAGGACCCAAGCGCCCGTGTCGTGGTCTTCTCGGCCCAGGGTAAACATTTTACCTCCGGTCTGGATTTGAATGATTTCGGCGCCGGTCTGATGGCCTCCGGCGGCGAACCATCGCGCAAGGCCGAGGCCCTGCGGCGCACGGTCTTGCACATGCAGGAATCCATGTCGGTGATCGACCGTTGCCGCCTACCGGTATTGGTGGCGGTTCAAGGCGCCTGCATTGGCGGCGGTATCGACCTGATCAGCGCCTGCGATATGCGCTATTGCACCCAGGACGCGTTCTTCTCCATCCAGGAAACCAATATTGGCATGACCGCGGACGTCGGCACCCTGCAACGCCTGCCCCACCTGTTGCCCCATGGCATCGTCCGCGAGTTGACCTATACGGGCCGGCGCATGATGGCGGCGGAGGCGCGGGAATGGGGTCTGGTCAATCAGGTTTTCGCGGACCACGCGGCGCTTTTGGCCGGCGTCATGGCCATTGCGGCGGAAATTGCATCGAAAAGCCCAATTGCCACGGTCGGCAATAAGGAGATGTTGAACTACGCCCGCGATCACAGCATCCAGGACGGCTTGAATTACATCGCCACCTGGAACGCGGCCATGCTATCCCGCGCCGACCTGGGTGAAGCCTTCATGGCCAAACAGGAAAAACGCGACGCCAAGTATGACGATCTGGAGCCAACCCAGAAGCTGGTTTAGCCCTAATCCGATATATTGAATTTGTCCGTATAAGCCGCGACGGCGGCTCGGCGCCCCTGCGCCGCCCTCGTGGAGCGGGACGCCGAAGGCGCGTTGGCGTGAACGAAAAAACCTAAACCTAATTCGACGAATGGCGAATTAGGTTTAGTCGGCACCCAGTTTTTTCCAGACACCGGAAGCGGTCATGACGATTTGGCCGTCGATGGTCAATTGGCCCTTGATGAAAATCAGCGAGCGGGTTTCCCGTGTAATACTGCCGGTACATTCGATCCAGTCACCGGTTTTGGCGCCCGCCAGATAATCCACATTCAGGGTGATCGTGGCGCAGGGCTGGTTCTTGAACCGCGCCCACACCATGTTGCCCAGGGTATGATCGGCGAAGGTAAACAGCATGCCGCCATGCACGACGCCGCGGCGGTTGCCGTGGTGCGGCGCGGCGCGAAAGCCGCAGATATATTGTTCGCTGTCCCATTTCTCATACAGCGGGCCGACGAAGCTTTCAAAGGTCTCGCTTGCGGCGGCGGTTTCAAACCCAGCCGGAATTTCGGAACTCATGCGCAACTCCCTGTACCAATTGTAAGGTCGGTTTAGCGCGTTTGCGGTGTTAATTGAAGGCTTGCCTTGCTAGGTTTGGTACCGCACATCATCAAGCGTACTGCAAAACGAGGCGTTATGACTGTTACCATCTATCACAATCCAGGTTGTTCCAAATCCCGTCAGACCTTGCCGTTACTGCGCGACAATGGTGTCGAACCAGCCATAGTCGAGTATCTGAAAACCCCGCCGGATGCGGCAACATTAAGGGATATTCTGACCTTATTGGGCCTGGAGCCGCGCGCCTTAATGCGTAAAAAAGAAGCAGCCTACGCCGCCAAGGGATTGGCCGATGATGGCCTGGGTGAAGGGCAATTGATCGACGCCATGGTGGCCAACCCGGTCCTCATCGAACGGCCCATCGTACTGGCAAATGGCAAGGCGGCGCTGGGCCGCCCGCCGGAAAATGTTCTGGAAATTCTTTAAGGCAAAACCAAGAGCGCATTCGAAGAAAATGCGCTCAGACTCTTAAAATAAAAATAGAGCATTTTTCCCAATCACTTAGAATCGCTTCGCGATTCTCATTAATTCGGAATTGCTCTAGGCGCTGATCCGGCGGCCTGTGATCAAGGCTTCCAGCACATCCAGGTTTTCCATGGTTAAGTCGTTGAAACGCAGGGCGGTCTCGCCTCTCTCGTTGTCAATTCGAACAATCGTTGCTTCGGCCTGGATGCTCAGGTGATGGCCCTTGCGCTCGCCGGAAACCAGGATATTTACACTCTCGTCCAATCTCCGTCTGGGCAGGATTCCTTCGATCCGTATGCCGCCCAGACCCCAGTCGCAGCTCTGGTATTCAACCCCGTCCGCTTCCAGGGTCAAACTCAATAGGGACGACCGCCGATCCCGACGGTATTCGTAGGCTCCGGTTGTTTTAAAGCTCGATATTGCCATAGCACCCTCTTCCTTATTCCTTAGGATAAAGGAGCCTTCGTTCATGAAAGGTTAATGCAATCTAATTCTCAGACAGAATTGTCATTAAAGGCTGTGCGCAGGGCCGCCGCGACCTGATTGATGGCTGTTTTGCCTTGATCGACCGCATCCGCGAGGGAAAGAAAACCGTGCACCATGTCTTCATAATTTGTCAGTTCCACCCCTACCCCCGCTTGCCGCAGACATTCGGCATAGGCAATACCTTCATCACGCAGGGGGTCATGGCCGGCCACGATGACCAGGGCGGGGGCCAGGCCGGATAAATCATCGGCCAGAAGCGGGGCAAAGCGTGGATCGGCGACGTCTTCGGGCTGATCCAGATATTGGTCGTAGAACCACAATATATTGGCGCGGGTCAGCAACAATCCCTCGGCGAAATCGTAATGGGAGGGAGTCTCGGGCGCGCCACCGGCCACCGGGTAGATCAGAACCTGCAACAGAGGCGCGATATCGCCTTCGTCACGGATGCCAATGGCGGTGACGGCGGTGATATTGCCACCGGCGGAATCGCCCGCGATGGCCATGCGCCGGGCGTCACCGTCCAGTTCCCCCGCGTGATCGCTGACCCATTGATAGGCCTCTAACGCATCGTCAACGGCGGCCGGAAATTTATGCTCGGGCGCCAGCCGGTAATCCACCGAAACGACGATACAATCCGCCCTGTTGGCCAGTGCTCGGCACAGGTTGTCATAGCTGTCCAGAGAGCCGACGACAAAACCGCCGCCGTGATAAAAGACCAATATGGGCAGCTTTTCGCCCAGACCCGGTTCGTGCGGGGTATAGATCCGGATGGGGATATCGCCCTCCACGCCATCGATCCAGCGGTCTTCCGTTCTGAAGACATCCTCGGGCCTGATATTCAGGGGCGGCGCGGTAATTTCGAATATTTCCCGCGCCTCCGCCGCCGATACACTGTGCAGTTCGGGGTAGGGTGATTTCTCGATCAAGCCCAATACGTACTCGATTTGTGGATCCAGCGTCATGACCTACCCTTGCTAGTATTATTGTCCTGGAGGGATAATCCGCGATGACGGGGTTGCCCAATTCGGTGAAGTCGCATTAGTGACTCCAATTCATTGGAAATTGCTTTAGATTGCCGCTCATATGGCGTCAACCTGGGGAGATTATCAATGACCAAGACACAGCCAAGTACAATCCGTCTGCATGGCAACGACAACGTGGTGGTGGCTAGGGACGACATCGCGCAGGGCGGCACGGTCGCCGGCGAAGCGGTTGCCGCCAACACGATGGTCCCGGCGGGACACAAAATCGCCACCCAGGCCATCGCCAAGGACGAGCCGGTCCGCAAGTACGATCAAATCATCGGCTTCGCCAGTGCCGATATCCAGCCGGGCGATCACGTCCATACCCACAACGTCATGGTCAAGGATTTCGACCGGGATTACATGTACGGCGCCGATGTGATGCCGGTGGATTTCGTGCCAGAGCACGAACGGGCCACCTTTCAAGGTATTCGCCGGCCCGATGGCCGCATCGCGACCCGCAATTATATCGGTGTGCTGACCTCGGTGAATTGCTCCGCGACGGCGGCCCGGATGATCGCCGATGCCTTTCGCGGCGACGCCCTAGCCGATTTTCCGAATGTTGATGGGGTGGTCTCGCTGACCCATGATTACGGCTGTGGCGGCTGCACCGGGATCGGCCTGAACTATATCCAACGCAGCATCGCGGGCTATGCCAAGCACCCGAACTTCGCCGCTAATCTGTTGGTGGGGCTGGGCTGTGAGGCGAACCAGATCGGCGCCATGATGGAGGCGGAACAGCTGAACCCATCGGACAAGCTGCACGCCTTCACCATTCAGGATACCGGTGGGACGGCGGCAACGGTGGCGCGGGGCATCGGCCTGATCCGCGAGATGTTGCCGGATGCCAACCGGGTAACGCGCGTGACCATGCCGGCCAGTGAATTGATCCTGGGCATGGAGTGCGGCGGCTCGGACGCCTATTCGGGCATCTCGGCCAATCCGGCCCTGGGCGCGGCGGCGGATATCCTGGTCCGCCAGGGCGGCACCGCTTGTCTGGCGGAAACGCCGGAGATCTTTGGCGCCGAGCATTTGTTGACCCGCCGCGCCGTCAGCCGGGAAGTGGGCGAGAAGCTGATCGAACATATCCATTGGTGGGGCCGGTACACCAAGGCCCTGGGGGCGGAAATGAACAATAATCCATCGCCCGGCAACAAGGCCGGCGGCCTGACCACGATCCTTGAGAAATCCCTGGGCGCGGCGGCCAAGGGCGGCACCACCAATCTGGTCGATGTCTACCCCTATGCCGAGGCGATCACCAAAAAGGGTTTTGTTTTCATGGATTCGCCGGGCTACGACCCGGCCTCCATCACCGGCATGGTGGCGGGCGGCGCCAATATCACCTGCTTTACCACGGGCCGCGGCTCTGTCTTTGGCGGCAAACCGGTGCCCTGCCTGAAGCTGGCCACAAATACCCACATGTTTGACCGCATGGTCGGCGATATGGACATCAACTGTGGCCGCATTGTCGATGGCGAGGTGACGATCCAGGATATGGGCCAGGAAATATTTGATCTTATTCTGGCAACGGCATCCGGTGAGCAGGCAAAATCGGAGGCTCTGGGTATTGGCTCCGATGAATTCGTGCCCTGGACCGTTGGCGCGATCATGTAGCGGCCGATCTGGGAAATTACTTGGGAGCAGGGAATGGATTTTCGTTTGGATGGCCGTCTGGCGCTGGTGACCGGTTCCACCCGGGGCCTTGGCTTGGCTATCGCCCGCGCCATGGCGGAGCAGGGCGCCCGCGTATTGATCAATTCCCGCACCGCGGCCGAGTGCGAGGCCGTGGTTGAAACCTTATCCGCCGCCGGTCATGCGGTTGCCGCTCTACCCTTCGATGCCGCTGATGGCCAGAGCCGGCAAGCCGCCCTGGCCAGCCTGGAGGGCGGCGCCGAAAGCATCGATATTCTGGTCAACAACGCGGGCATCATTCACCGCGCACCCCTGGCGGACTTCGCCGAGGAAAAATGGCGCAATGTGCTCGACGTCAACCTGACCGCACCGTTTCTGTTGGCGCAACTGGTGGCGCCGGGCATGGTGCGGCGCGGCTGGGGCCGGATCATCAATATCTCGTCGATCCTGGGGCAGATCGGCCGGGCCACGGTTCCTGCCTATGTCTCGTCCAAACATGGCCTGATCGGTCTGACCAAGACCCTGGCGATCGAATTGGGGCCGCACGGGGTTACGGTCAACGCCATTAACCCCGGCTATTTCGCTACCGAATTCAATGCGCCGCTGATCGCCGATCCGGAATTTGACGCCATGGTCAAGGGCCGCACCCCGCTGGGCCGTTGGGGCGACCCGGTTGAATTGGCGGGCGCGGCGGTGTTCCTGGCTTCGGACGCGGGCGGCTATGTCAACGGCGCCGCGCTAACCGTCGATGGCGGGATGACGGCGGCACTCTAAAGACCATGTCGGCAATCAACTTGATCATCTTCGATATGGACGATGTTCTGTGCCGCTATGATTTTGCCCGCCGGTTGAGTTGTCTGGCCGAGCTTACGGGTTTGCAGGCGGACTTCATCGACCAGGCCATATTCCGCTCGGGCTTTGATGATCTGGGCGATCGCGGGCGCTATACGGCCGAGGAATATTTGCAGCAGTTCGGCGCCCACCTGGGGGTGGCGGTATCATGGCGGGATTGGCTGTGGGCACGGCGGCAATCCATCACGCCGGACATGGACATGCTGGCCCTGGTGGAACGTCTGCGTACCCAGGTGCCGGTGGCCATGTTAACCAATAACGGCCCGGTCCTGCGCGAAGGCCTGGCCGAGGTATTTCCCCAGGCCGCCGAACTATTCGGCGAACGAGCCTTTTTCTCCTGCCAGCTTGCCAGTTCCAAGGAAGAGCCGGCCATATTCCATACCGTGTTGGAGATCCTGGACGGGCAGCCGGACAGCACCTTGTTCATCGACGATGCCAAGACCTATATCGCCGCGGCCCAATGCGCCGGCCTGCGGACCCACCATTTTTCGGGCATCAATGGTTTGGCCAGCGCCTTGCGGTCATTCAATCTGTCACCGGATTAAGACCAACCGGCGCTGATAGGTATAAGCCGCCCGATCTTGTTCGACATGAGCCGAGTAGCCACGGCGATTTCAGATTGATTTGAGTAATATTGATCCAGATCAAAGCGTGTAATCTTGAAATTCGTACAATAAATCTTGCATTATCGCGAGGTTGCTCAATGGAAAATAGCGAAATATTGTTTCTAATCGTTGCCGCGGCTGTATTCGCGGGATTTATGGGTGTTCTTGCCTATGTCTCGCTTACGGAAGATAGCACCGGGTAGACAGTAGAACCGCTCGGTTCGAGAAGCCGCTGGGTTGCGGCCGGGCAGGCCGTGGCGCGGTGGCGCAGCCTGTCCACCATCTGGAAAGCCACCGGCGCAGCTGGCCGGTGGCTTATTATTTCAGACAAAGATCACCATCATTTCAGACAAGGATAGCCAAGCAGGTTAAACTGCGTCATTACGTCGCGGTCGGCGCGTGATGGGGATGCGGGCCGTTGCGGTCATTGATGTACATGTGCATCGGGGCCAAATGCAGGCACGAAAGCCATAAGAAGCAGATTTTGCGTTGGGAGATCGTGATGAGCAAGAATGTCGACTATTATATGTCCGTGGCATCGCCTTATACTTATATGGGCGGCCGCCGGTTGCCGGAGATTATTGCCCAAACCGGGGCCAATTTTCACATCAAACCGGTCAAGGGCGCCCAGGTCATGGCGGCGACCGGCGGATTGCCGGTGGGCAAGCGCCATCCCGCGCGCCTGGCCTATCGTCTGGTGGAACTGGCACGCTGGAAAAAGCATTGGTCGATCCCCATGAATATCCAGCCGAAATTTTTTCCCGTCGATGACGGCATGGCGGCCCAGATGGTCATCGCGGCCCGCCAGGCCGGGCGGGATGCCATTGCCCTGGCCAATATATTTTTGGCCTGCGTTTGGGAGGGGGAGCAGGATATTTCCGATCCGGCCACCTTGGTGGCGGCGGCCAACAGCGCGGGTTTTGATGGTGATGGCCTGGCGGCCAAGATTGGCGATGACGCCGTCGCAGCGGAGTATCAGGCCAATACGGATGAAGCCATCGCGCAGCAGGTCTTTGGCATGCCCTGGTTCATTCATGACGGCGTGCCCTATTGGGGGCAGGACCGTATTCGCTTTCTGGCCCGCGCCTTGACCGACTAGGGGCCCGTCATGGCGGCCAAGGCGGCGAAGGTCATTGTTAATCCGGCGGCGGGGCAGGGTAATTCCGGCAAGATCTGGCCGGAAGTCGAGGCCCGGTTGCGCGCGGCTCTGGGCCCTATCGATATAGCGGTTACGGCCAGCGCGGGGGAGGAGACCAGCCTGGCCAGGCAAGCTCTGGCCGACGGCTACAGCCATTTTATCGCGGTGGGGGGCGACGGCACCATGAACGGCGTGCTGAACGGCGTCATGGGTGATGGCGCGCCGGCCAATAGCGATGTGCGCCTGTCAGTGATCCCCGCCGGTACGGCGAACGAACTGGCCCGTGCCGTGGGTGTGCATGGGGACCTGGACGGCGCCGTCAATGGCATCGCGGCGGGGCGGGAACAACGCTTTGATCTGTTGCAGGCGGATTGCGCCGGCCTGACGGGCGGCGATCACCGCCATTATGGCGTCCTGGCGGTATCCTGGGGCGGGGCGGCGGAAATCGTTTACCGCACCAATAATTCCCGATTTTTGAAAAAGCTCGGCGGCCGGTTCAGCTATTACGTCAACACCATCCTGGTCACCCTGAACTATCCCAACCGGTCTTGCGATCTGACCATTGACGGCGCATTAACCGCCGCCCTGTTGCATTATTCCGGTCTGATCTGCAATACCGAGATCCTGGGCGGCGGCATGCGCCTTGCCCCCGGCGCCGATCATACCGACGGCCTGGCCGATTTGCTTTTGTTCAAGGATATCGCGCGCCGGGATATTATTTTGCAAAAGCCAAGCTGGCTGTTCGAGGGGCACCACATCGAACATCCGAAAATCGACCTGCTTCGCGGCCGCGATTTCGCCGTCACGGGCTCATCGGAGGCCTTGGTGGATGCGGACGGCGAAACCATCGGCCGCCTGCCGCTCACCGTCACGACCCTGAAACAGGCCCTGCCGGTGATTGGTTAGGCGGGTCTAATCCGCCCCCCTCTGGGGCGAACCATCCGTTAAAATATACGCCCTAATACGACCGGGGCATGCCCAGGACATGCTGGGCGACGAAGGCCAGGATCAGGTTGGTGGAGATTGGCGCCGTCTTGAATATGCGGCATTCGCGCCATTTGCGTTCGATGTCGTATTCCTTGGCGAAGGCGAAACCGCCATAGGTCTGCATGCAGGCCTCCGCTGCTTCCCAGACCGCTTCCGAGGCCAGCATCTTGGCCATGTTGGCCTCCGCCCCGCAGGGCTGGCCGGCATCGAACAGGGCGGCGGCCTTGCGCACCATCAATTCGGCCGCCTGGACCTGTGCGTAGGCCTTGGCGATGGGAAACTGGATGCCCTGGTTGGCGCCGATGGGGCCGCCGAAGACCTCCCGTTCATTGGCATAGGCGACGGCCTTTTCGGTAAACCAGCGCCCGTCGCCAATGGCTTCCGAGGCGACTAGCACCCGCTCCGCATTCATGCCATCCAGAATATAGCGAAAGCCCTTGCCCTCTTCGCCGATCAGGTTTGCCACCGGTACTTTCAAATTGTCGAAAAAGACCTGGTTGGTGCTGTGATTGATCATGGTTGGTATGGGTTGGATTTCCAGACCATTGCCAACCGCCTCGCGCAGATCGACGATGATAGTGGACAGTCCATCCGTGCGCTTGGCGACTTCATCCACCGGGGTGGTGCGGGCCAGCAACAGCATCAGATCCGATTGCCTGGCCCTGCTGGTCCAAACCTTTTGACCGCTGACTAGGTAATGATCGCCCTGGCGTACGGCGCGGGTTTTCAATTGAGTGGTATCGGTGCCGGTGGTCGGTTCCGTCACGCCAAAGGCCTGCAAGCGTATTTCGCCACTGGCGATGCCGGGCAGATAGGCCTGCTTCTGCGCGTCACTGCCATGCCGCAGCAAGGTGCCCATAATGTACATCTGGGCATGACAGGCGGCAGCGGAACAGCCCGCGGCGTGGATTTCCTCCAGAATGACCGAGCCGGCCCGCACGGGCAGACCGGCGCCGCCATATTCCTCGGGTATCAGGGCGCCCAGATAACCGGCCTGGGTCATGGCATCGACGAATTCGTGGGGGTATTCAGCGATTTCGTCTTTCTCACGCCAATATACCAGAGGAAAATCAGCGCATACCTTGCGCACCCCGTCCCGGATGTCCGCATAATCCTCGCCCAAGGCCATCTGGGTCAGTCCGGCATCGTCTGTCATCGATTTACTCCTTATACGTGGTCTTGATACGTGGTCTTGTTCAAAGAATTGTTGGCCGCGCCCGCTGCTGTCAGCGGCCAACATAGCGCGCTTTGCGCTTTTCGTTGAAGGCCAGGACGCCTTCGCGGCGATCCTCGGTGGGAACCAGGCGGTTGTAGGCCTCGACCTCGATGCCCAGGGCGGTATTCAGATCCGTGCCCATCCCCAGATTGACCGAGCGCTTGGCCTGGCGCAGGGCCAGGGGCCCGTTGCCCGCGATGCGCGCGGCTGTTTCCAGGGCGGCGGGCAACAATTCGTCCAACGGCACCACCTTGTTGACGATGCCCCATTCCAGGCCCTCCTGGGCCGTGAAGGGGCTGCCCGTATACAGGATCTCCTTGGCCCGGCGCGAGCCGGCGGCGCGGGGCAGGTTCTGGGTGCCGCCACAGCCCGGAATGATGCCCAAGGTTATCTCCGGCAAGGCAAAGCGGGCGCCGTCGGCGGCATAAATAAAATCGGCGGCCAGGGCCATCTCGCAACCACCGCCAAAGGCCGAACCGTTCACGGCGGCGATGACCGGAATAGGGCAATCCATGAGGTTGTAAGTGGCCTGTTCAAAAATGGCATGTTGCAGACGCCAGGTTTCATCGGTCATGCCGTCGCGTTCTTTTAGATCACCGCCGGCACAGAAAGCCTTGTCTCCGGCACCGGTCAGGATCACCGTGCGGGCATCGCCCGGATCCAGCAACAGGCCCGTGAACAGGTCCAGCATATCGCGGCCCACCTGGGTATTCATGGCGTTGCGCCGCTCGGGCCGGTTAAAGGTGACTCGCAGCACATGTTCCTGGGGCCGATCCAGTAACAAGGTTTCATAGCTATCTTGCATTGCTGTTTCCTAACTTGTGGCTGCGCCGGGGCGAATAAGATTGATCGGTTTATTGTCCGTCTTATTGCCCGTCGTAATGCCCGTCATCAAAGCTTCTACATCGTCGCCGGTTTTGGCTCGGCGGCGCTGCCGTTGGATATCGATCCGGCCGGAAATATGCGGCCTCATCAGGCCGTTGTCCAGGTCATGTTCCGTGCCACGCCCTGGGTCACGCCTTGGCCATGGCCTCGCTATTGTCGTCGTTGTCAAATTGCCGCAAGCTGATGCGGTCGCCAAAGTGTTGCGATAGAATGTTCATGCCACGGCGTGCAACGCCACCGTTCAATAAAACGTTCATGCGTGCTATCCCTGTCTTTCGACGCGTGCAATGCCAATGATGGAGGCTTACGGGCCCATGAGCAAAGATAAGATCAAAACCCGCACCGAAAGCGATAGTTTCGGCCCGCTGCAGGTGCCGGACGACCGTTATTGGGGCGCCCAGACACAGCGTTCGCGGCAGAACTTTAAAATTGGCTGGGAG
>JADHTB010000013.1 GCA_016776605.1 Alphaproteobacteria bacterium
CTGAGTTCGCCTTGTTTCGATTCACCCATCGGGTGCGCCATTTTCACCGCTCCATTTATGCCTCAACACGTTGATTCTTATAGCATAATACCAGTGTTAAGGCAGTAAATATCGGGGCTACTTGGGAAATATGGGCTTATTTAAATCCTATTTTCCGGTCAGGGCGCATTATTACGCCTATGACCTGGCCGAGATTGGGCAATATTACAATTTGTATTGCGGCCTGATGGAACATTGGCACAGGGTAATCCCAGGCTTCATTCATGACGTCCAATATGAAGACATGGTCGCCGATCAGGCCGGGCAAACCAGAACCCTGCTGGAATTTTGCGGCCTCGCGTGGGATGACGCTTGTTTGGCGTTCCATAAAACAGACAGGCCGGTGCATACGGCAAGCGCGGTTCAAGTGCGCAGCCCAATTTATAATAATTCCGTTCAGGCCTGGAAACGATATGAAAAGCAGCTAGCGCCCATGCTTGAGGCCATAGGCTGAGATATGATCGGCCCATGACCACGGTGATGACCCACGCGGCCCTTGGCCTGACCCTTGGCCAGGCGCTGCGCCCGGCCCGGTGCGGCCCGCGCTATTGGCTGGCCTGTGCCCTGCTGCCGGTGCTACCCGACGCCGATGTTATTGGCTTGCCCCTGGGCATCGCCTACGGCGATCTGTTGGGCCATCGCGGCCTGTCCCATTCCCTGGCCTTCGCCGCCGTGCTGGGCCTGGCCACCGCCTTGTCCATGCGCTGGCGGGAGGGGCGCGGTTGGCCGGAAACACGTCATCTGGCCATGCTGTTCATCCTGCTGGTGGCCAGCCACGGCCCCATGGACATGCTGACCAACGGCGGTTTGGGCATTGCCTTGTTATCGCCGTTCGATGCCGGGCGTTATTTCTGGGACTGGCGGCCGATCCTGGTCTCGCCCATTGGCCTGAAAAATTTCCTCACGCCCTGGGGCTGGGCGGTGATCAAGACCGAACTGTTCTGGTTCGGCCCGCCGATTGCCCTTCTGCTTGCCGCAACAGCCATCCGCCGGCGCATCGCCCGCAAGACCTGCCCGGCGAGTCAATGAAGCAAAAATTCGCCCGAGAACGACAAGATTGTCTGATTGCTTATGGCGCGATGCAAGAATAACGACTCGCCCCCACTCTTCCGACCCTGGCTCTTCCGCCAGCGCCCATCAGTTGACCAATATCAATGCCAAGCCGCGCAATAGGTGGTGCTTTAGGCATTATCAGACAGGAATTGAAAAAATCCAATGTCACCCTTGCACTACATGGCGCGCATCATCCGGGCAGGTTGGCCCAGCTTTAGAGGGGTGGTCGTTGTGTGCGTTACATTGGCAATCTTGGCCCTATCGCCCGTACATGCCGGCAGATCGCCGGACACCACGGCCTTGGCAATTACGGTCGGCCTGCCGTACGCGGACATAATTGGCGGCAGTGCGGCGCATTCGCCACAAAATATCTGCCTTAACCACGTCAACTGTACGGCACTTGGTACTTTGCTTGACGCGGTTGGAATTGGCGGTTTTATTTCAGTACGCATTCCCATTCCAAGTATTCACTTGGCCCATGGCCTGCGCCCGGCACCGGATAATCCGCCACCAAACCAACGCTAGATACCCGCAGCCATATTTCGGCGGCCGTCTCTATCCGCCATTTGGTAGCGCCGCAATGTCAGTAGGTCGGTGACGGCGGTGCGTAACAACACAGACTTCAACACGAGTTTATAAAACCAAGGAGCGAAGCAATGCCTTCATTCTTAACGACATCATCTTTCGGAATTCTGCCGGCGGCGATACTGGCCGTTGCTATTGCGACATCCGCGGTGGCCAATCACCGCGTTTATGTGCCCCTGGGCAGCGATGACAAAATTGTCATCGTCGACCCGGGAACGAACGCCATCGTGGGTGAAATTGATGGTCTAGCGGCGGTACATGGATTGGCCGGCACGCCTGATGGCCGCTATCTGGTGGCGGGCAGCTATGACGAGCGACCGGCAGGCAAGGCGCCAGCGAAGCCAAAGGGCATAACCGCCAATGAGCACGCGGCGCATCATGCACCGAAAAGCCAGGACGAGGCGGGCAAGGCAACGGTTAGCACCTTGACGGTGTTGAGTGTGCCGGCGCATGCCGTGGTGCGCCGGATCGACGTTCCGGGCGCGGTGCACCATGTGGCGGTTGCCCCTTCCGGCCGCTTCGTAATTGCGACTCAACCGGGAGAGAACGCCATCACTATCGTCGATCTCGGCAACTATTCCGTCGTGACAACCATTGCGACCGGGCCGCTGCCCAACTACGCCAAATTCAGCCCCGATGGTGCGCGGGCTTACGTCTCCAACGCCGGCAATGGGACGATCAGCGAAATTGATACCAAACGTTGGATCGTCCGCCGCAACTATCTGGCCGGAAACAGCCCAGAGCATATCGTTCTATCGCGCAATGGCGGGACGCTCTACGCCAACAATGTCGATGACGGTACGGTATCCGTTATCAACACGTCCAGCGGCGAGACTGTCAAGACCATACCTATCGGCGGGCGTTTGCATGGCATCGACCTATCAGACGACGGGCAGACCCTGTTCGTCGCCGCCATGGACGAGAACAAAGTCGTCGCCGTTAATCTGCGCGGCAACACCTACCGGAGCGTCCGGACCAATCCGGCGCCTTATCATCTAACCGCCATAAAGGGTGGCAAACTCTATGTCGCCAGCGCCGAAGAGCCTAAAGCCTGGGTGATTGATCAAAGCACCATGACCATTGCCGATGAGATCCCGATTGGCGGCAAGGGTCATCAGATGGTGCAGGCGCCCGGCAAGGCGCACAGCCAATGATGAACTCAGCAAAACCGCCGCGTGATTTCGCGCAGTATGGTCACGGTTTGGGTACGAAAGATGCTAACGGATGGCATCGGGGAGGATTGGAGCAATGGACGCGAACCAGTTAGATCAACTTTCAATCTCATTCCCCTGCCCGGACTGTAGCGGGGAGATAAGCAAGCCCCTTGAGTGGATCAAGAACAACAACAAGTACTGGTGCCCGTTGTGTCATGTGGAAATTAACCTCGGCGGAAAAGCTACGCGTCAGGCAGTGGGCGGCATTATACGGGCACTCAGGCAAGTACAGCGCGCCGTGCTTGATTTTCAACTCAGTATCAAAGACTAGGATATTGGGGTCAAATCTTCCTTTTCGACTTTCCGTCACATAAAGTTCGTCCGAAAATGACAAGGTTGTCTAATGGCTTCTGGCTTGGCATTCGTTGCCTCGAGAAGAACCGCCGTCGAACCAAATAACTTTATGAGAGGCAAATTATGGGGTCACGGCCGATGATCAATCGAGCGCCGGTAATTTCGGAATTTAGCGCGGCATTGCATGACATGCCGGGACACATGGCCCCGGCTATAGCGCTATGATCGCCGCATGACCACGGTGACGACCCACGCGGCCCTTGGGCTGGGCGGTGATCAAGACCGAATTGTTCTGGTTCGGCCCGCCGATTGCTCTTTTGTTGGCCGCAACGGTCATCCGCCGGCGCATCGCCCGCAAAACCTGCCCCGCGAGTCAATGAAACAGGGGCCTGGCCGAATATTAGCCAGGCCCCTGTTGCTTTGTGGTAACCGGAATTTAGCTTAGAACCTAGAGCGCATTCGAAGAAAATGCGCTCAGACTCTTAAAAGCAGAGCAATTGAACCAATCACTTAAGTCGCGAAAGCGACTCCAATTAATTGAAGATTGCTCTAAAACATGAGCCTCGTTCCAATAACAATGCGCCAGCCTTCGGTATCTTCGCCCTCGGCCCTGGCAAAATCGGCTGTTTGGCCGAACTTTCGTTCGTAGGCGAAGCCTACATAGGGTGAGAGGCTACGATCGATGAGATCGTAACTCAGACGCAGGCCCGCTTCGACGTCGCTTACGCCGGCGCCGACGCTGATCTCGCGGTCATCGGAAAAGGCAACATTGATTTCCGCCGACGGGGTCAGGATCAGATAGTTGGTCAACAGCAATTCGTACTCCGCATCCAGCCGGGCCGAGGTATCGCCGGTTTCGCTGACGAATAAATCGGCGTCGATCTCGAACCATTGCGGGGCCAGCCCGGTCAGGCCGATGACGCCATACCAACGGTCCGGACCCTTTGGCGCATCAAGGCGGGCGCCGCCCTTGACGTCAAAGTAGGTTGATATGGGCATTTGCAGAACCACCCGGTTCTCAAACCCCTCGAGCGCATCATTGCCAATGTCGTAGGCGCCCTCGCCAAGCCAACGCAGCTTTAGCTCGTCCGTGCCGACAAAGGCATCGCCATTCCAGGCGAACAGGTCTTCACCCTCGTCACCCCGCTGATACTCAAACTCCTCCAGTTGCCCGCCATACAGCAGCACGGTTTGTCCCACTGCCTGTGCCTGATGGGCAGAGGTCAGGGATGCGAATGCGCCGATCCAGGCCAGCGCGATAAACAGTCTTTTCATTGTCATATTTCCTTATTGCATCTGGCTGGGCTGGCTGACCGGGGTAACCTCGGCGGTCTTTGGAGGGCCGCCTTCGACGACGACCTTGCGAAACATTCCAGCTGCCGCGTGATAGGACAAATGGCAGTGAAAGGCCCACTGTCCCGGCGCATCGACTTCTGTTTCCATATAGACAGTGGTGCCGGGGGCAACGCTGACCACATGTTTGATCGGGTTCCATTTGCCGGCGCCGGTATCCAGAATGGACCACATGCCGTGCAGGTGCATGGGATGGGACATCATGGTTTCGTTGACGAATTTGAAGCGGACGCGTTCGCCATACTGCAAGCGGATTTCCTCATCGTCCTGAAATTTCTTGCCATTGATGGACCAGATATAGCGTTCCATATTGCCGGTCAGACGTAGCTCGACCTCTCTAGTCGCCTCGCGGTGCGGATAAAGCGGCCGTTGCGCCTTGAGATCCTTGTAGGAGAGGAATTTGCCGCCCGCCGCCGCTTTTGGCGCAAGGCCGCTGCCCGGAGCATAGAAGGGATCTGATTTAGCCTGCATGCCCGGCATCTTCGAATGATCCATGCCTTTCATCTGGGAATGGTCCATACCCTTCATTTGCATGCCCGGCATTTTTTTCGGCGCACCCATGCCCTTCATTTGGGAATGATCCATACCCGGTATTTTTTTCGACGCATCCATACCCTTCATGCCGCCCATGCCCGCCATGGCGCCATGCTCCATCCCCATGTCGGCCATGCTCAGCAGAGGCCGTGTTTCCAGGGCGGGTATCTCCGCGGCCATGTCCTGACGCGGCGCCAGGGTGCCCCGGCCAAAGGCGGAACGTCCCATGCTGGACGCGAATAGAGTATAGGCGCGATCCTCCGTGGGGCGGACGATCACATCATAGGTTTCGGCCACGGCAATGCGGAACTCGTCCACCTTGACGGGCTGGACATTGTTGCCGTCGGCGCTGACAACCAGCAATTTCAAGCCGGGGATGCGGATGTCGAAATAGGTCATGGCTGACGCGTTGATAAAGCGCAGGCGCACCCGCTCGCCCGGCTTGAACAGACCGGTCCAATTCTGCGCCGCTGCCTTGCCGTTTATCAGCGGCGTGAAGCCCTGCAGATCCTCTATGTCCGCTGGCATCATGCGCATGCCGCCCCACGCCATCCGGTCATTGACCGTTGCGCCGAAGCCGTTCCTGGCGGCATCGTCGAAGAAGTCACCCAGGGTTTGCTGCTGGCGGTTGTAGTAATCCGGCATGGTTTTCAGGTTCCGCATAATGCGGGCGCCGGCATGGGGATGGGCATCCGTCAACTGAACCACGTATTCACGGTCGAAACGAAACGGATCGCGCTTTTTGGGCTTGATGACAATGGCCCCATAGGCGCCATCGGGTTCCTGGAAACCCGAATGGCTGTGAAACCAATAGGTTCCCGATTGGCGAATGGGGAAATTGTAGGTAAAGGTCTCGCCGGGTTTGATGCCGTCATAGCTGATGGCCGGCACGCCGTCCTGCTGATAGGGCAGGATCAAGCCATGCCAATGAACGGACGTGCTGACATCAAGGTTGTTGGTGACATTAATGGTGACCGCCTCGCCTTCATCGAAGCGAAGGACCGGGCCAGGTGATGCCCCGTTGTAGCCAATGCCTTCCTTCTTGAATTCGCCGGTGTCGATGACGACTTTATCGACCGTCAGGTTATAGATGTCGGCCTGGCTGGCCAGTGGAATAAGCGCGGCCAGAAACGCCATGCAAAATAGTGCGCGCATGTTGGGAAGCTCCGTTTTCAGGTGTTTTAAGGTCTAGTGGCCGGGCTTAATTTTGATGCCGCCCATCATGCCGGATTCGTAATGGCCAGGCACATTGCAGGCGAATTCCAATTTAGCCACCTTGGAAAAGCGCCAAATCACTTCCGCCTTTTTGCCGGGCTCCACCAGCACGCTGTTGGGGTCATTGTGCTGCATCATCATTTTGCCGCCGCCGCTGCCCATCATCATTTTCGAATGGTCGATGCCGGTGGGCGTAAGCATGCCGCTTTCCATCATTTTGGTCATCTCCGATTGATGCGCCGCATGCATGGCCGCTGTGCCGATATTGAATTCGTGCAGGAATTCGCCCTTGTTGGTAATGACAAAGCGAATGGTCTCGCCTTCCTTGACCGAAAAAGTCTCGGGCTCGAAGAAATTATCGCTCATGGTTATGGCGATGGTGCGGTCAACCTTCGCCGTATCCCCCGGCTCGCCGATCGCCATGGCATGGCCGCCGCCTTTTTCGGCGCCGTGTCCCATCGCCGCGCCGTGGCCCATCTTGGCACCATGGCCCTTTTCAGCGTTGGCGTCTTTCTTCATATTTTGGCCGCCCGAATGTCCGGCAGCAGCGATGGCCATACCGCCATTGGCGGCAAGGCTGAAAACAAATAGCGCGGTCAGCGCGGTTGTCTTGAAAATCCTGGAATTCATTTGGTCTCTCCAAAGTGCGGCATCGTTCATGCCGGTGGAATAATTGCCCCATGACCGCCGAGGGCGGTCCGGGTCCGATGTTCTGAAATTGTTGATAGCCGTGAAGCCGGGCGCGCGATTCGACAGCAACACAAAGTGACCTGCTATTCCAATCATACCACGGCGCCACGCACGCCGCGGACCCGCAAAATTAGGTTAGTTCGGGCGGGGGCAACAGTGGCAATGGCAGCAAACCGGCCCGCAAGACAGTGCCGAACCGCTGCGGTAAGCTCGTCAGCGAGGTCCCCAAGAAAACATGATTGCCGGCGGCAACGAATGGCGCGGCAGGGACGCAATGGCCAGCCTTGTCCACGCAGGCATCAATATCGGCATGTCCGTGCGCCCCGGCGGCGGTCGCCCAGCTGGAATAATGCGATGTCGATGCGGCCGCCGATATGAAACGCGCCCGCGCGTCACTTGCGTCACCAGTATGGTGCGGCGGCGAAAGGGCGAAAATAAAGCCGGCAATAACGATCATCGCCAGAAAAATTCGCCGCAAGTGTATCACTGTGTTTTCCATTTCATCAGCCCATATGTCCCTTCCCCTTAGTGGAAGGTCAAGAGCCGCACCCCGATTAATGCAAGAAATATGTTTCGTATCGGTTAATTGAGGTTTCCGCGGCAAACAGCCACGGACAGGTCATGCCAATGGTCTCTCGGGCTCGTATCGAAAAAGTGATTAAGCCGTCATGACGGCGCAATGATATTCCTCAATCACGGATCACCGATTATTGGATATACGAGGGAGACCGCGCCATGCCGGATATGAAGTGGGCGACGATTGGAAATGACACGCGCGAGGCCCTGGGGCTCTTGCTGCTGCGTCTGGGACTTGCTTGGTTTTTGTTTGTCTGGGCCGTCAATAAAATTATCGAGCCGGGCCAATATGTCCGCATCTGGGGCTATTTTCATGGCATCGATATTGGCGCCAATATGCCTTATTTTATGGGCGGTGCGCAGATACTCATCTGTGTCGCGGTGGCGCTGGGGCTGTGGCGAAACCTGTCCTACGGGCTGCTCTTCGCCATGCATCTGGTGACGGTTATCGTCATTCTGCCCAGCCTGGCGGCGCCATTCGTGATCGCGGACAATTACCCCGTCAACCGCAACGATGCCATTGCGCTGGCAGCCCTTGGCGGTTTCGCCGCAATCTGGCTGTTGCGTCACCGCGACCACTGGTCCTTCGATGCATGGCTGGCCCGGCGGAAAGCAGCCAATTAAGCGTCGCGGTAGCCGAAATGGTCGTCCTGGCCGATGATGTAACCCAGGCTGGGTGATGGGAAATGCGCCGGCGCGATCAGCGTGTCGGTATCGGCATAGCGTTCGATAAAGTCGCGCCGCGTCCGCCGTGATTGCGGTCGGTCTTCGCAGGCCCGGCTGGACCATTCCGGCCGCAGCAGTTGTACCGGATGGTGGATGACATCGCCGCTTAACACCGCGCTGTCGCCGCCCGAAGTCAGGTTGACGACGACATTGCCGGGGGTATGGCCCGGTGCTGGTTCCAGCCAGACGCCGTGATCGATTTCGTGATCATTATCCACCAACACCGCCTGCCCCGCCTCCATCACCGGCAGCACGCTGTCGGCGAAGGCCTGGGGATGGCCGGCGCTGGCATCCAGGCGCATCTGCGCCTCCGCCTGGCGGTATTCATCGCGGGCGAAGATATAGCGCGCATTGGGAAAGGTCGGCACCCAACGGCCGTCCAGCAGCCGGGTGTTCCAGCCCACATGGTCGGTATGCAGGTGAGTGCACATGACAAAATCGACCTGTTCGGGCCGCACCCCGGCGGCTGCAAGATCGGCCAGATAATTGCTCTGTTGGTGATGCCATTGGGGGAACACGGCGCGTTCCTTGTCATTTCCGACACAGGCGTCAACCACGATGATATGGCGCGGGGTACGGACGATATAGCTCTGCACGCAGATCACCAGCTTGCCCGAAACCGGATCCACATAGCGCGGTTGCAGCCAGTGGGCATGTTCGGCGAATACATCGGGGGTGGATTCGGGAAAGAAATTGTCCGGCGCGATCAGCGGTTCTTCCGACTCCACCACCCGCTGTAATTCAAACTCGCCTATATGCCGCATCGTCCTGTTCTCCCGTCTTCACGAATGACTGAATTTTGGTTCTTCCTTGGCAAAAAATGCCCGCACGCCTTCCGCCCCATCGTGGCTGGCGAAGGTCCGCTCCATCAGTGACAGAACCTGTTCGATGGCCTCATCTTCGGGCATTTCAAAGGACTGGTCGATGGCAAGTTTACAGGCCTGAAGCGCCACGTTCGGGCGTTTGGCCAATTCCCTGGCCAGCGCCTTTGCCACGTTGCTGGCCAGACCCTTCGGCGCCAACCGGTTTATCAGGCCCCAATCAAGGGCCTGGGCGGCGGAAATAGGCTCGCCCAGAAACATCATTTCCTTGGCCCGCGCCGCGCCAATGCGCCTGGTGACCCGCAGCGTGCCGCCCGAACCGGGGAACACACCCAGCTTGATTTCGGGCAGGCCCAGTTTCACCGTTTCGTCGGCGACGATCAAATCGCAGCACACCGCCAGTTCCAGGCCGCCGCCGTAGGCTAGGCCGTTCAACGCCGCGATGGTCGGCTTGGCAAAGCTGTCCAGCTTGGCGCAGGTTTCATTCTCAAAGCGCAGCTTTTTCTCAACCACGTTGCCATCCCGCAAATAGCCCGGAAATTCGCTGATATCGGACCCGGCGCTAAACGCCCGCTCGCCCGCGCCACGGACGACAAGAACCAGCACCGATGGGTCGGCCGCCAGTTCATCAAGCGCGCCGTTCAGGCGCCGGGTCGATTCCAGGGTGGCCAGGTTTAACGGCGGATTGTTGAGGGTTAAAAGGGCGACGCCCTGGTCAATCTCAATATTTATCTGCTCGGTCATTGCCGCACCTCCATTGCATCGCTCCTGAATGTTTTTTTTGCTCTATTATTTAGGGTCAGAGCGTAGCAGAAACTGATACGCTCAGGGCGCTACCCACAAATTACCCATGATGAGGCGATGATGGAAAGTACTGTAATCAAGGTCGCTGAAATCTACGTGCCGACCAAGCGGCGTAGCACGCTGGATCCGGACAAGGTGGAAACCCTGGCCGAAAGCATCCTGGAAGAAGGCCAAAAAATGCCGATCCAGGTCCGCCGGGGCAACAACCGCTATGTCCTGATCGAAGGGCTGCACCGCCTGGAAGCCGTCAAATCTCTGGGCGAAAGCACCATCGAAGTCCTGATCGTCGCCGCCCGCCGCCATTAAGGTCGTGACGGACAATTGCCATTTTTTAGCCGTTGGGCACCAATATCGGTTTCAACGCCTCGCCCTGCAAAATCAGCTCAAAGCCGCGCGCGCCCTCGGCCAGGGGCAGTTGGTGGCTCATAACGGGCACCAGATCCACCTTGTTGTTATAAACCAGTTCGGTTGACTGCTCCCAGGTGCGCCAGATACGCCGGCCATGGATATTGATGATGGTGGGGCAGCGCAACAGCCATTGGGTCAGATCCAGTTCCATGGGGTGGGCGGGGGCGCCGACCAGACGAAAATCGCCGCCCTTGGTCAGGGACGCCATGGCGGCGCGAAAGCCTGCCTCCTGGCCGGAAAACTCGATGGCCACATCAACGCCAACCTGGCCGGTGACATCCCCCACCGCGGCCGCCAGATCGACCGCCACGGGATTAAAACTATAATCCGCGCCCATCTGTTCGGCCTGATTGCGGCGCAAGGCATTGGGATCGGCCGCGATAACCTGCCGCGCGCCCAGGGCACGGGCCGCCGCCACCGCCATCAGACCAATGGGGCCGCAGCCGTTGATCAAAACGCGTAGGTCCGCCACGCCACTGCCTTCCAGGCAGGCATGCACGGCGATGCCGAAGGGTTCCAGCATGGCGGCGATTTCATGCGGCAGTTCGGCTGGATTGCGCCAGGCTATGCGGGCCGGCACCACGACATAATCGGCGAAGGCGCCATCAATATCGATGCCGGGATACTGCGTCGCCTCGCACAAATGCGCCCGGTCACGCCGGCAGGGATCGCAGGTGCCGCAAAATATATGGCTTTCCAACGAAACATGGTCACCGATGGCCAGATCCTCGACACCATCGCCCAGTTGATCGATCACGCCGCTGACTTCATGGCCCAGAATACGCGGCAAGGCCATGCGCCGGGCCATGCGCGGGGCCCAGTGATAGATTTGCATATCCGTACCGCAGATCCCGGCGGCGGCGACCTTCAGGCGGATTTCGCCGGGGCCGGCATCAGGCACCGCATGTTCCGTCAGCGCAATGCCGCCAACGCCACTCTCAATTTTCGATAATCCAAACATTATCAATCCACTAAAGACTTATTTTAATGCTAAATCTGATGAATATCGACGGCGCCATCGATGACATCTTCCAGCAGCACGATTTTCTTGCGACCGATGCGCAGGCCCTGCCCCACGCGGCGCAGTTCATATTCGTACCAACCGCCGCGCATTTGCTTGCCCATGCGGCTATCGACGGACAGGGTCAGCCACTTCGCCGAAGCGGAAACAACCGCCTCATCACTGTCCAGCAGGCGCACCGTATCAACCAGGTGCGAGGTTCGCGACAGGGGCATCTCGGCATAGGCCTGGCCTGATGATATGCGGTGCAGGCGGGCCGCCAGCCCCGGCTTGCCGACGATGTAGATCATATTGACCTGCATCTCCGGATCGTCGCCCAGCTCGTCCTCGGACAGCCATGCGGGCACCCAATAGACGCAGTCATCCACATACAGCGCCAGCCATTCGTCCCAGCGTTGACGGTCCAGCAGGTCTGCCTCCAGATACAGCAGATCGCGGACCTGATCGTATAAATCAGTCTTCATGCTCATCCATCAGGGCGGCCCAATGGCGGAAATAGCCATGATACAGGGTTTCATGGTCCCAACGTCCGGCGCTGCTCTGCACATCGGCGCCGATGGCCTTGGCAGGCGCATCCGGCCCCTGGGTGAGCATTGCCAGGCCGCGATCCATATCGTTGCGGCGCGCCTGTGGGGCATGGGCGCCGATCTGGCAATCTTCCAGGGCCGCCAGATCATCCGGCGTGGCCATGCCCGTGACCATGAAGAAATCCTCGAACTTGCGCAACCGGGCCATGCGCGCGGTGCGGCTTTCCCCCTTGGGGGCGATGCAATAGACCCGTACTTCCGTGCGGTCGGGCGATAGTGGGCGGAACACCCTGATCTGGGTCGATGACTGATCCATCAATTGCACGTTGGGAAATAGGAACAGGTTGCGGCCACGGCGTAGCATCCAGTCCACCTTTTCCGGGGCAAAGCTTTCCAGCAGGCGTGCCTCGGCCTCGAACAGCGGCGCCACGGCGGGGTTGGCGCGGCCGGCCCAGATCATGTTGTGGCCATTGCCGATATCATAACAGCCCGTCGGCACGGTGCCTTGGATACGGCCCGCTTCCGTGGGCCGTTTGCCGGCGTTGTCGCCCAGGGCCTCGCGCCGGCCCATGGCCTGTCCGAACACCCGATGCACCGTGCTGACGTGATAGCCATCGACGCCGTTTTCCGCCTGCATCTTCCAATTGCCACGGATCAGATAGGTTTGCTGGCCGGGCACCACTTCCAGGCCCTCGGGCGATTGGTCACAAAGCAAATCGATGAAAGGCCGCGCCGCGCCCAAATGATCCTCCAGCGCGCCAACCTCCGGGTCCAGGCAGGCAAAAACAAAACCGCGATAGCTGCCAACGCGGGCCACCGGCGTCAGGCCATAATTTTCCCGTCCGATGCCGCCAGGCCAGCCCTCGTCCTCGTCCTTGACCTTGATGCAATCGCCTTCGGTGTTGAAGCACCAGCCGTGAAAACGGCAGACCAGGGTACGCGCCCGGCCCTGCCGGCGCGGCGTCAGCACGGCGCCGCGATGGGCACAGGCGTTGATGAAGGCGCCGACAGCGCCCGTTCGTTGGCGAATGGCAAAGACCGGCTGGGCGCCTATATAGCTGGCGTAATAGTCGCCATGGCTGGCGATCTGGCTTTCGTGGCACAGATAGACCCAGCTGCGTTCGAATATCTGGCGCAGCTCGGCGGCGAAAATATCCGGGTCGGTGTAGATCCGCCTATCGACGCGAAAGCGGGCCGGATCGGCGCTTTCCGTGATCATCTGCCCCAATGGCGGCAGGTGGTGCGGCCTATTTCGCCCGGTCATGGATCATGGTGGACACCGGCCCACCATGTGCGGAACGCCGCCACATCGTAAGGCAGGGTGTCGCCCAACTCGCCGCTGCGTTCCTGCCAAAGCTCCAGGGCGAACTGGGGCACCGCGATCAACAGGGGGATTTCCTCGGCGATGGCCGCGAATATCTCGTCGTTCAGGCCCTGGCCTTTTTGTTCCTGTTCGCCGAATTTCTCCAACACGATCAGATCCACGCCCTCGCGGATGGCCCGGCGCAGGGCCTCGGTGGACTCCGTCAAGGCCGCGGTATCCAATGAACAGGTGTTATTTTCCAGATTTTCCCTGGTCGGCCGGTTAATGGCGATCCGCTGCCCGTTATCCAGCGCCACCATATCGATGCCGGTCATCTTGCCATCCGCGTCCCGCAAAATTTCCTGCACCAGCCCGCCAACCCGCACGCCCTTGGCGCGCAGTTCCGCCGCGAAATCCGACAATGCATCGCGGTCCTGCAAATCCCGCGCATACACGGCCGCCGCGAACGGCGCGACTTCATCCCGGGCTGAAGGCTTATTCTGGCTCATGGCGGCTTAATCCAATCCAGCTGTATTCATTATGGGCAATCTATGCGACTTCGGGGCATGCTTCAATATGGCGCGGCCAAGCGGCATTGAACCAACATGCCTCCAGTTGTGATAATAGCGTAATGGGACAGGGCAAAGGATATGGCGTTATGAGTAAACAGGAATCCTGGGAAGACCGCTACGCGGGCGACGGCTATCTGTTCGGAACCCAGCCCAACGATTTCCTGGCCGAGGAAACCGCCCGTCTGGTGCCGGGCGCCCGCGCCCTGTCCGTGGCCGATGGCGAGGGACGCAATGGCGTCTGGCTGGCGCAACAAGGCCAGGACGTGGTCTCGGTTGATTTTTCCCGCAACGGCCTGGCCAAGGCGGACGCCCTGGCCGCCCAGCGGGGCGTATCAATCGAAACCGTGCAGGCCGATCTGTTCCACTGGGACTGGCCGGTAGGGGCGTTCGATCTGGTGGTGGCCTTTTTTATCCACCCAGGTCCACAGGAACAGCCCGTCCTGCTCAACGCCATGTATCAGGCCTTGAACCCCGGCGGGCTGCTGATCTTCGAGGCCTACGCCAAGGCCCAGGCCAACAACGAATACGGCGGCCCCGGTGACCCGGCGCACCTTTATTCCAGCGCCATCCTACGCCAGGCCCTCGACCGGGCCGAGATACTGCTGCTGCAGGAGAAATCCATCATCCGGCGCAGCGGTCGCTTTCCCGGCAAACCGGCCGACGTCGTCCGCTGTATCGCGAAACGCGCCGGGTGAACAAGAAGCCCTAGCGCATAGTGGATTTCGTAGTTGGGACGATCCGCGTCACCACATTGTTCGGCCGGTCGAGATAGTCGGGAACCCGCGGGGACATCTCGTTTTTCCAATAATCCGACTCATAGACCGCCTTGTACAGCGCTTCCCGCTGTTCTTCGCTTTCGAAACGGCGCAGCCAGACATAGATGCTGTCGTCTTCCTCGCCCCGGAAACTGCCACAAATAACCATGCCTTTCGAGACCTGGAAAGGAATGATCTCCTCCTCCATGATCTTGATCCATTCGTCCATCTTACCGGGAAGCACTTTATATTGACGATGTTCATAAAAGGCGGTCATAGGGGTTACCTCTGCGTAAGTTGATAGACAAATGTTGAATTATTGGCCGCAGTGTAGGGGATATCCCGGCCACCGTGAAGCGCTGGATTTGTCGGTGCCGAGGCATCATGCCGCCGGCAACAATCTTTCGACCTTGATTTTATCGGCATGTTTCATGGCCTGCGCCAGATCGTAGGCCGCTTGCAGGCGCAACCATGTATCGGCCCCGCCGCCAAAAGCCTTATGGAGCCGAATGGCCATTTCCGGTGAAATGCCCGCATGGCAATTCACAATGTCGGAAAGCTGTTTCCGGCTGATGCACAACCGTTTCGCCGCCTCGGTGACGTTTAGACCTAGCGGCTCTAGACAATCATGCCGCACGGAAAGCCCTGGATGCGGTGGCGACTTCATGGGCATTATTTTTTCCTCCTAATGATAGTCAATCAAATCGACGTCGCTGGCGTGGCCGCCTTCAAACCGAAAGACGATACGCCAGTTGCCCGACACCGTAATCGACCAGAAACCCGCAAGATCCCCTTTGAGCGGATGCAGCTTGAAACCGGGCAGATCCATGTGACCCACCACGGAAGCCTCTTCGAGGCGGGCGAGTATGCGCTCGATCTTGTCCGCATATGCCGGTTGCACCTTCCGTCGATCAGCTTTCTCAAAAAGTTGCTTGAGGCCTTTGTTGCGAAAGCTCCGAATCATATGTTAAGTGTAACCTCTCACCTATCATTTTTCAAGATATTTATGGGATCTAAAACATTTCAAAATTCGACTAAGATCGGAACTGTCCCCGACTAAACTTATGAATTATTCAAGAAACGAGACGCGACCCCGACGTTTCCGTTGTAACGGTGTAAGATGCCCGATGGTAAAAATTGTAATAAAGCAGCCAACGACTAAGGCAGTCAGCCATCCGGTGACCGCCCGCCTTGTCGTACAAATGTTCGATGCTATTAAATTGTCGAGCCTTGATAAGGAAATACAAGACGATGTGCTTAGGGCTTGTATGGGCGATTTACAGTCCCGACTCGGAAAATGTTGGGATATATGGGAACGGCTGGAAGTAGAACAGAAGCGTTGCAACGACGAATATATTCCGTCTGACGCCTTAGGTATTCAGATCCCACAAATATTTGGGATAGAGCGGGAAGTCGACAATTTCCTATATGAGGCCAAAAATTTGTTGAGGGATTTATTGAATCGCGTCGTCAGTCGCTGTTTCCCTGACATCGACTTCTCCGATGCCAGTTCGTTTTTCGACTCTAAAAACGATGGCGATGGACCATTTGTTCGCTGGGCAGAATTAAAATTTGGGCTAGATGACGACTTCACAAAGATGCTTCGAGAGGATCAAGAATGGATTGCCGAACTTGTTCGAAAGCGAAATTCCGTAGAGCATCCTGCCGAACGTTCTGGAACTTTGACGGTACAGAATATTGAGGCTCTTTACGACGGTCGGATTGTTGCTCCAATTTGGCAGCGAACAGGAACCGACGCAGAGTTTATATCCGTTGGAATGGCTACCTATTGCCAGCACCTTCTCAGTTTTGCTGAAGAGGTGATTATTTTTGGATGTATACAAAAATCCGCGTTAACTCAATCTATCACCTTCGCTGAAATTCCCGAAAGTGACCGTGACCCGAAATGCCCCGTACGTTATCAAGCCTGCTTCAAAGGGGGAGTGATACAAGACTAATCCTAAATGGTTTTTCGCATCGGGAGGTGATCAAAAACGATTTCTGCGGTCATAGCCCATAGCAACAAGTGTAGGGGTCACGTCTTGAATTGTGAATTGCATCGAGTTTGAGGTGGCATCAAATTTGAAGGTTCGTCACCCCTTCCCTCACAAATCCGGTCCCGACGCTCTACTCCGCGATTGGCGGCGTGAAGCGGCTTTGGCGGTAGCCTTCGGGGGCGGTGCTGTCGGCGCGTTCTTCCTGGGCGCGTTTGATTTCGTGATGGGCGACGGCGCGCAGGTGCACCTCGTCGGGGCCATCCAGGATTTGCAGGGCCCGGCCCCAACTCCACAGGTACGGCAGGGGGGTATCAGGCGATAGGCCCATGGCACCGAACACCTGGATCGCGCGGTTGACGATTTTGGTCTGCAGGGGCGGCACCAGGGCGGTGATCATGGAGATTTCCTTGCGCGCGGCGCGGTTGCCCTCGCGGTCGATCAGCCAGGCGGTTTTCAGCACCAACAGACGGGCCTGCTCTATATCGATCCGCGCCTTGGCGATCCAATCACCAATATTGCCGTATTCATGCAGATATTTGCCGAAGGCCCGGCGTTCCAGGGCCCGTTGACACATCAGATCCAAGGCCACTTCGCATTGCCCGATGGAGCGCATGCAATGATGGATGCGGCCCGGCCCCAGGCGGGCCTGGGCCAGGGCAAAACCGGCGCCCTCCTCGCCCAGTAAATTTTCCACCGGCACGCGGACGCCGCGAAACACCACCTCGCAGGTGCCCTCGGGGGCCAGATGGTTCATGTAGCTGATATTCCGCTCTATCACGATGCCCGGCGTATCCATGGGGAACATCACCTGGGTGTGGCGCTGGTGCGGCGGGCCGTCCGGGTCCGTCACGCCCAACACGATGCCCAGCTTGGCGCGGGGATCAAGGGCGTTGGTGATGAACCATTTGCGCCCGTCCAGGACATATTCATCGCCGTCCCGGCGAATGGAGAACTGGATATTGGTGGCATCGGACGAGGCGACATCAGGCTCGGTCATCATGAAACAGGAGCGGATTTCGCCCTCGAACAACGGTTTCAGCCAACGTTCCTTTTGCGCCGGCGTGGCGAACAGGTGCAACAGCTCCATATTGCCGGTGTCCGGCGCATTGCAGTTGAACACTTCCGAGGCCCAATAGACCCGGCCCATGATCTCCGCCAACGGCGCATATTCCAGATTGCTGAGACCGGTGCCGGGCGCATCGCTAGGCAGGGCCGGCAGAAAGAAATTCCAAAGCCCCTCGTCCTTGGCCAGGGCCTTTAGGTCCTCCACCACCTGCGGCGGGTAGATGCCATTGGAAACATCCGTGTGATAGGCCTGTTCGTGCGGCAGGACATAGTCCTGCATAAAACGGCGCACCGCGCCCTGTAACTCGACGGATCGATCCGAATACGCGAAATCCATATGCCAACAGCCCTTAGATCATTACGAAGATGGCCGAAATCTAACCGGCATGATGCGGGCACACATTGACCCTCGTCAAAAAATCGTACGCCCCGCGACCCCTTATGAAGTCGCCGCATGTTGGTCGAGGAAGGCTTCCAGGTCGCCGGCCCAATCCTGCCAAGCCTCGGTTGGCGCCAGATGGCCGTAGGGGCTGTCGATTTCCACATAGGCGGCATCGACGCCGCTGGCCAACAGATGCGCCATGGTCGGCGCGGCCAGTTCCGAGGCCGGGAAACGGCTGTCGGTATTGCACAGGACATACAACAGCGGCGCCTTGATATTGGCGGCGTTATCCCAGGCGTTGAAACGCACCGCCGCCTTGCGCAGGGCAATCAGGGCATTGGCATCGAACTGGCCGGCCCAGTCATGGCCGCGTTTCTGCAATTCCTGGTCCGCCGCCGCCGCGCTTCCCAGTCTATCGGTCAGCGCCTGCCCCAGCCCATAGCCGCGCAGGGTTTCAATCCTCAGGTTGACCAGCATGTCGAACACGCCGCTGTCCTGTTCCCGGCCATAATAATCGCCCCCCTGCCAGCCCGGGCATTGGGCGAAGCGGTCTTCGATCGCCGTGATGGTTTCCGGGCCGCCACGGCTTTTGTTCCAGGTGGCGACGGGCACCAGGGCGCGCATGCGGTCGGGATGGCCGACGCCCCATTGAAAGGTCAGATAGCCGCCATAGGAAAAGCCGACCACGGCGGCCAGTTCTCCCACGCCCAGATAGTCCAACAACATGGCCTGGGCCGCCACCATGTCGGAAGTGGTGATATCGGGAAAACCAGGGCCATACGGCTTCCCCGTTGCGGGGTTGGTGCTGCCCGGCCCCGTGCTGCCAAAGGCCGAGCCGATCATATTGCTGCAAATGACGTAATAGCGGCCGGTATCGATGGCCCGGCCGGGGCCGATCAGATTATGCCACCAACCGGCGCTATCGCCGGCGGCATGCGGGCTGGAAGTATAGCCGTGACACAGCAGAATGGCGTTGTCGGCGGCGGCGTTCAAGGTGCCATAGGTTTCGTAGGCCAGATTCAATTGGGCCAGGGCGCCGCCCAGCTCCAATTCGAAATTCCGGGCCTCGAACAGCGTCGATGTGGCAAGCAGCATCACATCCCCCAATTTTCGGCAACAATCACCCCTTGGGCATTACACCTTGGGCATCACGTCCTTGGCGAACCATTCCAATTGTTCCAGCATCACCGCCAACGGAGTGCCCATGCTGGACTGTACGTTGACCGCTTCCAGGCCGGGATATTTCTCCGCCCGTTCCTGCAGGAATTCCACGAAGCCCTCGGGCGGGCCGCAGTACCAGGCACCCCGTTCGCAGGCGAATTCCAACGGCGCCAGGCCGCTGTCTTCCCAGCCGCCGCGCCGGCTCAGGGCCTCGACCTGCCCGTCCTTCATGGGACCCATGAAGCCCAGGGGGGCGAATAATTTGGCGTGCTCTTGATAAAACGGCGTGGCCTCGGCGATCGCCTGCTCCCTGGTCGGGGCTAGATGATAGGAGATACCGAAACATAGATCGGTGCCCAGGGGCGCATCGATGCCCGCGCGCTGCTGTGCCTGTTGAAAGGCAATCACCGAATTATCCGCCATCAGGGCGGAACCGCCGCCGATCACGCCCTTGATACCGTGTTTGATCATGAAATCCAGGCCCCGCTCGGTCGCGCTGACCACGGGCTGCCAGCATTCCACGGGCAAATTCAATGGCCGGGGCACCAGTGTCATCTCTTCCAGATCATAGCCGCGATAGGGCACCCGCGCCGGCAAAGTATAGTGCTTGCCTTCATGGGAAAATGCCTCGTTATTGAAGGCCTTGAAGATGATCTCGACCGCTTCTTCAAAGATATCGCGGTTGGCGTCCGCGTCCAGCATGGGGCCGCCCAGGCTTTCCACTTCCCGGGTGTGATAGCCCCGGGCAACGCCAAAGGTAACCCGCCCCTTGGTCATGTGATCCGCCATGGCGAAATCCTCGGCCAGGCGCAGGGGATGCCACATGGGCGCAACGTTGAAACCGCAGCCGATGCGCAGGTTTTTGGTCAAATGCGCCAGATGCACCCCCATCATCAACAGGTTGGGGATGCATTCATAGCCCTCGCGCTGGAAATGATGCTCCGCCAGCCACAGGGTGTCATAACCCAGGCCGTCCATGCATTTGGCCATGGCCTCTGTCTTGTCAAAAATCGTGGCCAGATGCTTGTCGGAATAGCGCCGCTCGTTGGCCGGGGTGGCATCGGTCCCCATATCGCCCAGATCAATGTGCCCGGCGAACAGGCTTGAAAATCTTTTTATCATCTGTGGTCCTCCTAATCCCTGTCCTATTGTAGACAGCTTGCCGCCTATCTTTCAAATCGCCGCCGCCCCCTATAGACTATGGCGATCTGAACAGCTCTGATTACCGGAGAACCCTGACCATGGATCAAGCCAACCCTTACGAAGCCAAACGCCAGGCCTTGCAGAAAAAGTTCATGGGGGCGGATCGTTCGGCCGATGATCCGTTGGGCACAGATGGGGTGCATCATCTGGTGCTGATCTCGTCCGACCTGGATGCCACGGTCGCATTTTATACCCAGGTCTTGAACATGCGGCTGGTGAAGGTGGTGGTAAACCGCGACGATCCCACCTCGACGCATATCTTTCTGGACATGGGCGGCGGCAATCTGCTGGCGTTCTTCGATTTTCCCGAACATGGCGATGCCCCGGTGGTGCGCGGCATTGGCGCCATGCATCACGTGGCGTTAAAGGCCACGCCAGCGCAATACAAGGCGCTGTTCGCCCGATTGAAGACGCAGGGCATAGACTATTCCCTGCATGGCAGCGAACAGGCCGGCTCCGTCTATATCCGCGATCCCGACAACGCCCTGATCGAGATTACTTGCCGCTGAGAATGTTGGGCTATTTCAGCAGGCAGTCCTCGGACAGGGCCGACAGCGGGGTGAAATCCCGGTGCGCGATATATTCCGGGCGCTTAAAGCGGCGGATGGCGTTGTCGGTACGGTTATAGGTGACATAGACGATCAGCCGGTCCCAGGGCGACATGTTGGGCGGCGAACCATGCACCAGGGTGCCGTGAAAGAAAAAACCGGAGCCGGGCGGGCCTTTTGGCGCGGCGATACCGCCGCGTTCCACCATGCCGGCAACCGTCTGCTCATCCAGGGTCCAAAGCGGGTACGATGTGGTCACCACGTCGTGGTCGGCCTCCAGCACCCCGGCCTTGTGGCTTTTCGGTACGATGTAAAGCGGCCCGTTGAACTCGTTCACCTCGTCCAGAAAAACCGCCAGGTTCATGGCCCGCGCCTCGGGCATGCCATCGTCCCGCTGCCAGGTGCCATAGTCCTGATGCCACTGCCAGACTTCGCCGTCGAAGGCCGCCTTGCCATTCAGCTTGAACTGATGAATGTAAACCTCGCCATCCAGTAATTGCTGCGCCGGTTCCAGGATGCGGGGGTGGCTGACGAAGCGGCGATAGACATCGTTGTAGGTATGGGTGGCGAAGGCCGTGCGTACCGCCTCGCCCGATGCCTCGCGGATCACTTCCGGACGCCGCTGGGCAAAAATATCCGGGATTTCACCCTTTAGAACCGCGACCTCCTCGGCCGAAAACAGGTCCGGCACGAAGATGAAACCTTCCTCATCGAACTGTTTCAGTTGTGCGTCGTCAAGCTGCATGATCAGGGCCTCCCATCATTCGCCGGCCAATATGGCATCGGCGATTTTTTCCGCCGTCATCAAGGTCGGGAAGTTGGTGTTGGCGCAGGGCACGATGGGAAAGACCGAGGCATCGACCACCCGCAACCCCTCGACGCCGCGAACCCGGCCGGCGTTATTGGTCACCGCCTTGGGATCGTCGTCGGCACCCATGCGGCAGGAACATGAGGCATGCCAGACACCAACGGCAGCCTTTTTGACGAACGCCTCCAACGCCTCGTCATCTTCCATGATTTGCCCCAGTGAAAATTCCTCCAGGATCAATTTTTCCATCAGGATCCGGCGCAGGAAGTCCGGGCCGTCCAGCAGCTTCGCCATCATGCCGGTCATGAACTTGTTCTTGAAGGTCACCTCGCCGACCTGACGTACCTTTTCGGAATAGCTGGCCGGGAACGGGTCCGAGGTCGCCGCCAGCAGCGCCGGCATGGCATGCATGGCGGCCATTTTGCGGACGCCGTTTTTCAGGCGGTCCAGATCGCGTTGATCGGAAAGCAGGTTGAATTCCACCGTCGGTTCTTCCTGCCAGTCAGCGGAGCTGAGTTTGACCTGACCGGTCTCGGAATAGGTCTTGTTGACGAAAATAATCATCGAGGCGATCTGCTCGCCCACCGCATGCCAGGAAGATTTGGAGGAGGCCGCCACGAACATATCGCCTTTCGGGATGCCCTCCATCTCGGACGAATAGCGCAGGCCGACAAGAAGGTGACGGCGGGTAAATTCGTTGATCCGGGCGTGCGGTTTGATAAACGAGGCCACGGCGACCGAAGGGTGATCCATCAAACCCTGGCCCACGCCGGGCACATTGGCGCGCACATGGATGCCCATTTCGCCCAATGCCATGGCCGGGCCGATGCCGGCACGCATCAAATGGGCCGGCGAATGGATCGCGCCCGAGGACAGAATGATTTCGTTGCCACGGAATTCCTGCTCCCGCCCCGCCACCAATGCCTTGACGCCAACACAGCGGTTGCCGTCGAACAACAATTCCTTGACCTGGGTGCCGGTCGATATGGTCAGGTTTTCCCGCAGGCGGGTGCCGGGATCCAGATAACCGATGGCGGCGGAGACCCGGCGCTCGTACGCATTCGACATGGTGACGGGAAAATAGCCGTCCTTGAATTCGCCATTCTGATCGGGCAGGAACTCGTAACCGGCCTCGCCGAAGGCTTTACCGGTAGCGGTGGCGTGATCGTTCCATTGATCGGGCATAATGCGGCGCACGGGAATACGGCCTGACTGGCCGTGATAGGCATCATCAAAATCCATGTCCCGTTCGACTTTTTTGAAATAGGGCAGCACGGCATCCCAATTCCAACCCTTGGCGCCACGGGTTTCCCATTCATTGTAATCCGTCGGGGCGCCGCGGTTGGCCATTTGACCATTGATGGAGGAGCCGCCGCCCAGCACCCTGGCCTGTTCGTATTTTCGCAGGCGGGGGCGATCAGCATCGGGATTGTTGTGGGAGATCACCTCGGTCGTGACCTTCAGCTCATTCCAGAGAAAGCGTTTGTCCAGATAAGCGGTGCCGGGATAGCTATCCAGGATTTCCTCGGGCACTTTACCGTGGGGTGTGTCCATGCCCGCCTCGCACAACAGCACCTTGTTGGCGCTACGCGCGGACAGCCGGTTGGCCATGACCGATCCGGCGGAACCGCCGCCGACAATGATATAATCGTATTGCATTTCACTCCCCTTTTTTTATTGCCAGCCAAAGCATATTGACCAATCATTTACGCCGCATCGGCGGCTGCAATGAATTGAACATGACTCCAGCGGTACCGTTCATTCGTCCTCTGCGACATAGTAAAGCACGAATTCCTGGGCCAGACGCTCAATTTCGCGCGCCGGCCGCGATAGGTGCGAAATCGGGATATAAACCGCCGGATAGCCCGCAGCCTGCTTTTTAAACTTGGCCAGTTGCGGTGATATGAAAGGCAGTACGCCAATCGAGTTGCGGATAAAGGTGCGTGCCTTTTCCGCCAATTGGTCGGGGTCTACCGCAACCATCAGCACCCGGCGCATCAGGGTTGCATTCGCCGCCCCTATGCCGATCACCGCCGACCATGGGATCAGCCCGATGGGGGGACGCTGGCAATGGATGCCGGCCGCGTCAAACACCACCACCGGCTTTCGGTCAAAGGCCATTTGCAGCAACACGCCGGCCACGAACAGAGGGATCAAAATGGCCAGTATGTTGGTCAAGTGCATTTCGGCCAGAACGAATTCCACGGCTTCATCCGATTGCAGGGCAATGCCCACGCCCACCAGACAGGGTAGGATCAAAACACCAAGTTTAATCTTTGACGGATAAAAATTCACCGGCGAGGGTGGCGCCGGCTTGCCGGCGGCCCGTGGCGTGCCAGCCGACACTCAACCGGCCGCGTGGTTGCCCAAGGCGCTTTTTATCGCACCGTGGAAAAGTCCTGGCGATGTATACCCACTGACATCGTTGCGGTAGACCGTTTCGGCCAAGGTCATCTCGCCACTATCGAGGTAGCTCAACAACCCCTTCGCCTGCAACACCTGTTCCGAATGCCGCATAAATCATCCTTTCGTCTATCGGGCGCGATCATAGCTATTCGTGTAATTCGCCGCTACTCTACTATTGCAAACAACGCCTTGGAAAACTTCGAACTAAAAGGTCAATCGTGCATGAAACGAATTTTGATTGTTATAGATGGTAGCGCCAATGATGCCGAATCTCTGGCCAGTGCCAAAACTTTTGCCATTCTGACCGGCGCCCAATTGACCGTTGCCCATGCCCGTGTCGCGGACCAGTCGCTTGTGGGGTTTGGTGAATTTATTTTTGCCGCCAGCGACGTCGACCGCTCGGCGCAGAACGAGGCCCAGGCCAAAGCCGCCTTCGACGCCGTCTGTGGTGATCTGCCGGACGCGCGGTTTCTGGTCTACGATGCCAGTTGCGACACCATTACCGCCGCTATCGGCTACGCCTATGACCTGATCATGGTGGAACGGTTGTCCAGCGAAGACGGACCCGAGGCCAGCAACCTGAATGCCGCCCTTTTTGAAACGGGACGCCTTGTACTGCTGGTCCCTCCGCAGGCAGCCGCTGGGCCCATCAAACGGGCCGCAATCGTCTGGAATGACTCGGCGCAGACCGCCAGGGCCATCAAATCCGCCCTGCCGTTGTTGCAGATCGCCCAGGACGTTGTTCTTTTAACGGGCAGCGGCACGGAAGAGGTGGCGGTGGCACTGCTGTTGGAATACCTGGCCGCCTACGATCTTGCGCCCAGTGTGCAGGCTTATGATTCTGAACGGCTGACGGCCCGCGCCCGTGGCCGCGCCCTGATCGCGGCCGCCAGTCAGGCCGGCGCCGACCTGTTAGTCATGGGCGCCTTCGGCGAAGGGCAAGCGGGCGCCATCGCCGGACTGGGCCGCGCGACGCGCAAGATTGTCACCGCGGCACCCATGCCCGTGCTGTTGCAAAGTTAGGAACAAGCGAATGGTACTTAAAAATCAAGTCGCCCTGGTAACCGGTGCGGGTAATGGCATTGGCGCCGCGATCAGCCAGGCCATGGCTGCCGCCGGCGCGCATGTGGTCTGCGCCGATATAGATATTGAAACGGCGCAACAAACCGCTGCCGCCGCGGCCCTTGAGGGCGTGGAAAGCCTGACCCTGAGCGTGGACGTAGGCGACGTCGATGCGATCGAAGGCATGTTGAACGCCACCATGGAACGCTTTGGCCGCCTTGACATCATCGTCAATAATGCCGGCGTCACCAGAAAAGCCTTCATCATGGACCTGACCGAAGCGGACTGGGACCGTATTCACCGGGTCAACGCCAAAGGCGTGTTCTTTTGTCTGCAGGGGGCGGCCCGGCGCATGATCGAACAGGGGGGTGGGCGCATTATCAACATGGCGTCGATCGCGGGGCGCGGTTACGCCGGTACATCGAACGCCGCCTATGCCGCTTCCAAGGGGGCCGTCATTGCCTTGACCAGAACGGCGGCGCAGCAATTGGGGCGGCACAACATAACGGTCAATGCCATCTGCCCCGGCGTCACCCGCACCGCGTTGCTTGACCAGATATTCACGACCCTGCACGAGACCGAGGGCATCAGCAAAGCCGATGCGGAAGCCCGCGCCGCCCGCCCTATACCTCTGGGCCGGGTAAACGAGCCCGAGGATATCGCCGCCATGGCGGTGTTCCTGGCCTCACCCGGTGCGCGCAATATCACAGGTCAGGCCTATAACGTGGATGGCGGCCTGATAACCAGTTAGGCGGATTCTGGCCGTGGAAGCCATACTGCAAAACGGCATGGATTGGGCGGGCGGGTATTCCTTCGCGCTTAGCCTGTTGTTTTTTATTCCGGCCATCCTGGCCTTCCTGCGCGGCCATCCCCGCCGCTGGCCCATTGTGCTCCTGCTGCTCTCGCTAGGCTGGACCGGCGTCGGCTGGCTGGTGGCGCTGATCTGGTCGCTGTCAGCCACACGTTAGAGCAGTTCCGGGGATGAATTAATGGTGACGCGGCCAGGCCGTTTTCAAAAGCCGGAAAGCATGACCAGTCCGGCATCCGTTGGCTGGTCTGAATTTTAAGACGCCTTCTTCGCACCCGGTCTGGTTTCGCTGGGCCGCCAGCCGGAAATATCCTTGGTCGGCTTGCCAAACAAATATCCCTGCCCAAAACGCACGCCGATTTCGTGGAGAAAGTCCGCGGAAGGCTGATCCTCCACCATTTCGCCAACCGTATCGATACCTAAGTCGATGCAAAGCGAGGCAATGGAACGCAAGAACGCCTTACCTTTATCCGAGTCCCGCGCCTCTTTGACATAGATGCCGTCAATCTTGACGCAATCCACCTCCAGGGCGCGCAGATATTGGAAAGCGGCGGCGCCTGCACCAAAATCATCCAAGGAAACCTGATGGCCCAGTTTGCGCAAAGCCCGTAAGAATGTATTGGCGGCTTCAAGATCGTGGATCCTCGAGGATTCTGTAATTTCGAACTGTAACCAATGTCTTGGCGGTGAGAAATGGCCGAGCAATTGAATCAATTTATCCAGAAATACCGGCGTCTCCAACGATCTGCCGGAAAGATTGACCGCGATACGCAGTTCGCGTTTCTGCTCCTTTACCTTCTCCAAGAACTGCATGACCCTGCCACAGATGGCAAGATCAAAATCCATGATGACACCCGCGTCCTCGGCAAAGGAAATCATTTCGAAAGGCGAATCCTCCACCCCGCCACCGTCCAGACGTACCAAAGCCTCGTAATGATCCACATTGCGGCTGCTTAATTCCACCACGGGCTGGTAATAGACCTGAAAAGCACCGGTCGCGACGGTGTTCTTAAAAGCCAAAATTTTCTGCCGGGTCTTATCCAGCATCGACTTGTAACCCTTCTGCAGGTCGTTGATGGTGAATTTGCCGTTTTCCTCGGAAAACTTATTGATGGTGTACAAAAGCGCCTTGGCATTGTCGAAATCAGACAACGCTGTGTCACCCAGGTCGATAGACGCCGCGTGCACTTCGATCCCCTCGCCCTCTGGGTCGGCCATTAACACCCGGTCGATGATGGTTTGGCCCAATTCCGGAATATCGATATCCGCTTCATGAACAACGCCAAATTTGCCATTACCGAAATCTGCCGCTGTCTCGCCCCCTATGGCGCGGGCCTGTATATAGGCATTGATGTCAGTCATCAGACTGGTCGCATCGCCCGGCGCCATCCGCTCCATCACGGTGGTTAAGCCATCCAAATCCAACATGGTCACGACGGCGGGGCGGTCACCTTCGTGGGCCGCCTGGATCGCTTCTTGGGCGGCGTCGGCAAAAGTTTCTTGATCCATCGGCTTGCCCACGCTGGCACGGGCTCCCACCGGCCGGTTGAGCGACAGGTACAAGCCGCCGCCATTGATGGGTAGATAAGTACCGCGCAATTCGAGGCGTATGGGTTTGCCGGAATTACTTTTCAGACGCAGGCACAGTGGGCCACAGCGCCCGCTTTTCACGGCCAGGTCAAATCCAGCCAGCATCATGGGGCGGTCTTCAAGCAAGATCAGATCGAGAAAATTCCGTCCCGTCAGATTTTTCTCATTCATGCCGGTCAGTGATTTAACGGCGCCGGTGGCATACCGGACCTTCTGCTGGTCATCCAGTTCGACAAAGGCATCGGCGGCGGAAAAAGCAAAGGCGACAAAACGATCCCTTTCCTTTCGGATATCACCGCCTGATGTTTCCACGCTGTTCATAATTTACCAATTTCTTGCGGCTGAACCGAAGATTTCGTGCCCTTTTTCATAATCTATCCATGAAAAATGAAGTTGTTATTAACGTGACAGCGCTTACAAAGGTTGCAGTTACCGCATGAAATCTTGCGCATCCATGGTACGGCCGCATCAAAATTCGAGGTCTCATTGACCGGACAGGCAGGCTCCTCTCCCAACCCGCGCTATTGGCGATGGTTCCAAATTGCCGGACGCCTGTTATGGTTGGAGTTGGTCGGCGGCTACGCCCTGGTCAGCCTATACGTCTTCATTCAGCGTCTGGAAGGCGCAAATCCTGGCGCCGATTTTATCATCTATTACGGAGCATCCCTGCTTGCCCTGGCTGGCGAAGCAGCGGCGATTTTCGATTGGCCGTCTCTGCGCGCGGCCCAGGCCGGCGTGATCGGCGCGCCTGTCCACTACTTACCCTGGCTTTACCCACCGCCCTTGATGCTGGTTGTCACCCCCCTTGCCACCCTGCCCTATATTCCAGCCTTTGCTGTCTGGGTGACCGGCCAATTAGCGCTTCTGGCCGCCGCCGTGGGCGCCATGGGCCGACGGCCCATAGCGCTTTTGGCGGCCATGGTCTTCCCCGCCACCATCAACAATATACTCGTTGGCCAAAATGGCGCCCTCAGCGCCGCGCTGCTGGGCGGCGGCCTGGTCGTTCTAAACCGGCACCCGGTCCTGGCCGGTATCATGTTTGGCCTGTTGGTATACAAGCCTCATCTGCTTGTGGTTGTGCCATTCGCCTTGCTGGCCATGGGGGCATGGCGGACCATGGCCGCCGCCCTGGCCAGCGCCCTGGGGGTTTCGCTATTGAGCCTGATTGCTTTTGGCGCCGCGCCCTGGGCGGCTTTCTTGCAGGCAGCCCCCAGCGGTGTCCGGGCGTTGGAATATGGCAGCGACCATTGGGCCAAAATGCCCACGGTATTTGCTGCTCTACGCTTATTGGGCGCCGAGGTGCCCCTAGCCTATAGCGGACAAGGGGTGTCAGCGGTTCTGGCCATTTCGGTGGTGATTTATATGTGGCGCCAGGGGATAGCATTGCCCTTGCGGGCCTCGGCTTTGCTATTCGCCACCTTTCTCACCACCCCGTATGCCTTCTTTTATGATCAGGTGGTTCTGATATTCGCCATTCTGTGGCTCGGCAGCGCTGGCAGCAGACCGGGCGGCCGCATAATATTGGTATTATTGTGGCTGGCGCCGGTCGCATTATGGCTGCTGGCGCAATTTAGCCAAATTTCCCTGTGGCCGCTGCTGCTGGTCTGCTGTCTGGCCTGGCTCTATTGGTCCACCCGGCGGGCCCCATGCACAGGGCGGCAATGACTGGCCGCAACGACTGGGCCGCAATGAAAGGCCGGCCACCTGATTTTACCCCAGATGGCCGGCCCTTGACGCCACGAACCCGCATTTTGCTTCGAGGCGGGTTTTCTTTAAATTATGATCAAGTCAGCGTTTGCCACATATGTGCTAGACCAACGACCGCAGTGAGCCAGCCTGTTGCGATCATAAAGAAAACCGGCTGTGAATGCTTGACTGTTGACGCCTCCATATTGACCACTCCTCCGTGACGGTAACCGATGCAATGACGGCACGCACAATCATCGTTGCAGGATCCGTGCCAATAGGATCACAACACTCAGATGGCGGTAAACCGCCGTTCAGAGTTCGAGCGGAAATTCTTAATGTGCCAAATCCGGACGGCCTGGCACAGCAAACGTATCGATTTGAGAGCCTGATGGGCAATCAGCGAACGTAATGAATTGGTAATATTCGCTAATCAGTTCGAAAGACTTGCAACATTATGCTGTCCGCATTCGAGCTGACAAAAGCAACAAAATAAGACGGACAGCATGACCGCAATCACTGAAATAACCCATCTACCTGACGCCCTGTTGACGACGGGCCCGCAAGCCGATGCGCGGGCCGATCAGCGAACCGGGCGATTGTATCAGTGGTTCATCGCCTGCCATCTGGGTTTAGGATTTCTGGCCTTGGGCCTATCGGCCTGGGTTTATCAGGCTGCCGTGCAGATCCCACCAGCCTATTGGCTATTCCTGACTCTGACCACGTCGCTATTGTTACAACCCGTCCTGCTGCGCCTGAGCGGTAGCTACAATTTTTTAGCGACGATTTCCGTTGTGATCCTGAACGCCATGATCCTGGTGGCAACGTATAATTTTGGCGGTCATTTATCCCCGGCACTGCCTGTATCGATTGTCGTTCCGTTATTCTGCCTATTGTTCATGCCGAACCTGGGCAAAGCCGTGGGACTGGCGACCTTGACGGCTTGTTACGGTGTTCTCATCGCCCTGTATATCAACGGTCATGAATTTCCCCAATATCTTGCCCCAAAAGATATGTCAGGTCTGTTTTTGGCCGGTGTTATCGTTGCCGCGGTACTGGTAACGGTCACGGCCTGGGGCTATTTGGATCTATACGCCCTGTCGGGCAGTGTTTTGCGTGAGGAAAAGGCCCGCCACCGCGATACCGCCGACAATCTGGCCAGGGCACTGGATCAAGTGAAAGAAGCCGCCCGGGAAAAGGGGCAATCCCTCGCCGCGGTCTGTGACGATATTCGCATGCCCCTAAATGCGGTCATTGGTTTTTCCCAGATCATCTCGCGGGAATTGATGGGGCAATTGTCCGATGAGCGCTATCGCTCCTGCGCATCGGATATCGAGAGCAGCGGCCGCCACATGTTGGGTATCATCGACGAAGTGCTGGACTTGGTTCGGATAGAATCCGGCGATCTGAATTTGACTGAAAGCGAGTTCGAACTGGCGCAGTTAATTTCCAATAGCAGCAACAGCGTCGCCGGCCTGGCCCGAGCCCGCGAGGTCGGCCTGACCGAGGACCTGCCCAGTGACGGCCTGATGGTTCGCGCCGATCATGGCCGCCTGCAACAGGTGATTATTACTCTGTTGTCGAATTGCATTGTCCTTGTTGGCGGCGGGGGCCGGGTGCAAATCCAACTCTCCAAGTCCGCCGTGGATGAAGCCGTACTGGTGATCCGGACCACCGGCAGTACAGTTTCGCCGGGACGCATGTCCATGGCCATGCATCCCTTTGACGGCATTCCCACCGGCCTGGACGTCGAGCGCCTGGGCATCGGATATGGCCTGCCCATTGCCCGTCGCTTAATTGGGCTGCATGGCGGCAAGCTTGAGGTCGTGGGCCACGAACCCGACGAAACCCACATAATTTTAACCTTACCCCCCGAACGCCTGCTGTAGGGCGATTAATTCCTTTGCCTGTGGTACGGGTTATTTACGCTAGAGTTCGGTTATAGTGACGCTACGGACTTGTTAATAGCAATTCTGTCACTGGAAAGTTATGGCATGAAAAAAACCGCCCTGGCCGTCCTATTGGCAACCGGCGTGACCCTGGCGCCCTGGCAGGCGCCGGTTGCCGCGGATGCGGCTGATTTCTTGTATGGCCAACGTCTGTATTCCCTGGGCGACTATGCCGGCGCCTTCAGCACCTGGCAGCCCCTGGCCAAACAAGGCGATGCCAGGGCGCAATTCAGTATGGCGGTTTTATATCTGAAGGGCCAAGGCACACCACTGGACAAGGCCAAGGCACGGGAATGGGCCCGTCAGGCCGCCGAGCAAGGCTACAAGCCGGGCCAAAGACTGCTGCAAAGCCTGCAGCCCAAAAAAGCCACGGCGATGCTCACAACCCCGCCGAAACGCGGCAAAGCCACGAAACGCCGCCTAGCCAAAGGCCCAATGACCGAGTTGCAGCGCATCGAGGCAGCGGTCGGGGACTTGTTACAACAAATCGCCTTCAAGCTGGCCAAGGACGGCGCCCTAAAGCATGGCGACCTGCAGGCGGTGCAACTGGCCGATGCGATCGAGGTCACGATCCCCGATATGGTGATCCACGCCAGCGATGGCGGGATCTTTGAAATTGGCACCGTGGTCGCCCATGTGCGGCGCCAGGATGCCCGGTATGATGATATTACGGTGGCCTTGCCCGGCAGCATGCGCTTTCAGAAAGCGGACGGATCCAACGGCAGGATCACCATCGCCAAGCGCCTGGCGAAATTGCGTTGGGACCGCCAATTGGCAACCAGTACCGAGTTCGAGTTCCGCTTTAACGAACTGGTCTTTTCGCTTGAGACCGGGGGCGAGATGGGCCGCATTGGCGAAGTTCTGGTGCGGGCCGAAGTGTTGGAGGATAAGGGCCTTTGGACAGGGCCCATGGGCTTTGCCCTGACCAACCTGAATATGACCAACGGCGGGGATTCCACCCTGCGGCTGGGCCAATTCAATCTCACAATGGATCTGCGTGGCCTCGATCTGGCGGCCTATAACCAACAATTGGGCCAGGCGCCGGCGAAAAGCCAAACGAATGCGGGCGGCAATCCTTCGTTGCAGCAAATCCTGGGCCTGGCGAACGGCTTCGGCCTGCGGGCAAAAATCGAAAAGCTTGCCATACGGCATCCACAGCAAGGCGAATTCCGCCTGGACCAGGCCGATTACGGCCTGGATCTATCCAGCGATGGCGGTCATATGTTGAATCTTGCCTTGAACACCAGCCATCATGGCCTGGTCGGCACCGGGGGCGCCGCGCCCGATGGCATGGTGCCGCGGGATCTGGACATTGCCCTGGCGTTGGAAAATGTCCCCAGCGAAACCATCGTCAATGTCGGTGTCGCGGCGGTGATAGAAGTTGCTCTGCTGGGAGGTTTAAGCTCTGGCCCACAGGTATTCGAACGCCTGCGTAAGGAGTTGAGCACGGCCGCCACGGTGTTGCGCCTGGATCGGGCCGATATTACCGCCCGGGACTACCATATTGCCATGTCCGCCCGCCTACTGGCCGTCCTCACCGCCAAGGCCGGCATTGTCGGCGACGGAGAGCTGCGCATCACCGGCCTGCGGAAACTGCTCGCCGCGGTACAACCGGGCTCCGAACAATCCCCGATGGCCGGCCATATGGTCCGTCCCCTCACGGCTTTGATGGAAAAAGGCAAATCCATCGACGGCGGCACCGGACGACTGTTTAACCTGGCTTTGCGCCCGGATGGCCAGTTAACGGTGAATGGAGAGCCGGTGTTGTCCCTGGCGCCCTTTAGCCATCAGGCAAAACAATAGGCGCCATGTCGCCGCTATTCGCTATTGCGGTGGCCGGGATTGCGACATTAGAGCAATTTTCAATTAGTTGGAGTCGCTTTCGCGACTTAAGTGATTGGTTCAATTGCTCTATCTTTAAGAATCTGAGCGCATTTTCTTCGAATGCGCTCTAGGGTAAGAGCAAGTATGGAAAACCTTTCCCGCGATATTGCGACCCTGTTGGGTCTAGCCGCCGTATTCGGCTATTTGAACCACCAGTTTTTGCGTCTGCCCCGCACCATTGGTCTGGTGCTGATCGCCATGGCCGCCTCGTTGGGCGCTTTGGCTATTGATGCCGTGGTGCCGGGTTGGGGAGTAGGGCCTGGACTGCGCGCGGCTTTGGTCGAAATCGATTTTACCGCCGCCCTGATGAACGGCATGTTGGGCTTCCTGCTGTTCGCCGGCGCCTTGCACGTGGATCTGGCGCTGCTGGCACGGCGGGGTTGGCCTATCGCGGCCATGGCCACGGTGGGCTTGCTGCTATCCACGGCATTGATCGGCGGCGGCATCTGGCTGATCTTTGATCTATTCGGTTTAGGGCTACCTCTGATTTATTGCCTGCTGTTCGGCGCTTTGATTTCACCCACCGATCCGGTGGCCGTGCTGGGTATCCTGAAAACCGCCAAGGTGCCCCCCAGTCTGGAAGCCAAGATCGCCGGAGAAAGCCTGTTTAATGACGGCGTGGGGGTGGTGGTTTTTATTATCCTGCTGGCCATGCTCAACAATGAGGGCCAGGGGGCGGATATCGACACCACCGGCATAGCCGTTCTGTTCCTGCGGGAAGCCCTGGGCGGCGCGGTTCTGGGCCTGGCGGCTGGCGCCATCGCCTTTTGGGCCCTGCGTTCCATCGATGAATACAATTTGGAAGTAATCATTACCCTGGCTCTGGTGACGGTTACCTATGAAGTGGCGCATCTACTGCATACTTCGGGTCCCATCGCCGTCGTCGTGGCCGGCCTATTGATCGGCAACCACGGCACCCGCCTGGCCATGAGCGAAACCACGCGCGAGCATCTGACCAATTTCTGGACCTTGATCGATGAAATTCTAAACGCGGTGCTGTTCCTGCTGATCGGCCTGGAAGTGGTGGTGATCTCAACCAAACCGGGTCTGCTATGGGTGGCCCTGATTGCTATTCCCCTGGTGCTGGGCGCGCGGTTCATTTCGGTGGCCATTCCCATCAGCCTGTTGGGCCTGTGGCGGGATTTTACCAAGGGAGCGATCCCGGTTCTGACCTGGGGTGGCCTGCGCGGTGGCATCTCGGTCGCCCTGGCGCTATCGCTGCCCGCATCGGAAGAAAAAGAGGCCATCGTCACGGTTTGTTACGCCGTGGTGGTCTTTTCAATTCTGGTGCAAGGCCTGACCATTGGCCGTCTGGTGCGCCGCGTCGTGCCCGACCAGAAAGTGGCGCCAGAGCATGACTGAAACCGGGCGCAAGGTTGAGGTAATTGAAAAACGCACGGTCTTTCAAGGTTATCATCGTGTCGACGCCTACCGCTTGCGCCATAGCCTCTATCAGGGCGGCATGGGGGCGGAGATCCGCCGGGAAGTCATCGAACGGGGCCATGCCGTCCTTGTTCTGCCCTATGATCACATGCGCGATGAAGTGGTTTTGATCGAACAGTTCCGTATGGGTCCGTTTGCCCGCGGGGATCAGCCCTGGTGCCTGGAAGTGGTTGCCGGCATCATTGAAGATGGCGAGGAACTGGAGGATGTGGTTCGCCGGGAAGCCCGGGAAGAAGCCGGCATTGAATTATCCCAGATTACCTACGTTTTGGATTGCTACACCTCTCCCGGTACCCTGAATGAATGCATTTCGATCTATTGCGCCCACACCGACGCATCGGTCGCTGCTGGCACCCACGGCATCGCCAGCGAGGGCGAGGATATAAAAGTCATCGTTATGTCTTTCGACAAAGTCATGGCCGCATTGGCGGATGGCCATATTAAAGCGGCGCCGGCAATCGTGGCCATCCAATGGCTGGCCCTGCACCGCGATGAGATTCGTCAGCGCTGGTTGGTATAATTTCACATTAAAAACTGTGATTAAAGTTCATTCACTTGTTTTGAGCGGGCGAAGTGCATACCTTAGATCTAATCACGTTATTTGGTCTCGGAGTTGGTTTATGGACATACGTCAAGGTTTTATCGACAGCATCGGCAACACCCCCTTAATCCGCCTGAAAAAAGCCTCGGAATTGACCGGCTGCGAAATTTTAGGCAAGGCGGAATTCCTCAATCCGGGTGGATCGGTCAAGGACCGGGCCGCCCTGGCCATTGTCAGCGCGGCCGAAGCCAGGGGAGACCTGAAACCCGGCGGCATTATTGTCGAAGGCACGGCCGGTAACACAGGCATCGGCCTGGCCCTGGTGGCCAATGCACGGGGTTACAAAACGGTGATCGTGATCCCGGAGACCCAAACCCAGGAAAAGAAAGATATGTTACGCATGTGCGGCGCCGACCTGCGCGAGGTGCCGGCCCTGCCCTATCGCGACGACAACAATTATATCAAATATTCCGGCCGTTTGGCGGCGGAGATCGCGGCCAGTCATCCGGAAGGCGCGATCTGGGCCAACCAATTTGACAATGTGGACAATCGACAAGGCCATTACGCGACCACGGGTCCGGAAATCTGGCGCCAGACCGAAGGTAAAGTGGACGCCTTTATCTGCGCCGTGGGTTCGGGCGGCTCATTGGCGGGCATTGCCCAATATCTGCGGCAACAAAACCCAAATATCACCATCGGACTGGCTGATCCGCCCGGCGCCGCATTGTACAATTACTATACCAATGGCGAATTGAAGGCAGAGGGTTCCTCAATCACCGAAGGCATCGGCCAGGGCCGCATTACCGCCAACCTGGAAGGCCTGACAGTTGATGCCCCCTTTCGCATTCCGGACGAGGATGCCCTGCAAACCGCCTTTGATCTGATTATCGAGGAAGGCTTGGTGCTAGGCTCGTCCAGCGGGGTCAATGTGGCGGGCGCCGTTCGTCTGGGCCAGGAAATGGGGCCGGGGCATACAATTGTAACCTTGCTTTGTGATGGCGCTCAGCGCTATCAAAGCAAGATGTTCAATGTGCCCTTCCTGCGCGAGAAGGGCCTGCCTGTGCCCAGCTGGATGGCGGGGGGCGGACAGTAGCGCCAAAGAGGCCAAAATGACGGATTTACTGTTCCGGGATGACCCCTATGCGAAAAGCTGCGAAGCGACCATTACGGCGGTAAATGACCGCGGCGGGATCGAATTGGACCGCACCGTATTTTACCCCACGGGCGGCGGTCAACCGGGCGATGCGGGCGTCTTGCGCCTGGCCGATGGCAGCGAAATCAGCATCGCCATGGCGGTCAAGGGTGAAGGCGCCGATGATGTGATCCATGTGCCCGCCGAGGGGCAGCCGGTACCGGCTGTTGGCGCGGCGGTCACCGCGTCCATCGATTGGGCGACACGGCACAGCCACATGCGTATCCATACCTGCCTGCATCTGCTTTCTTCGGTCGTGGAATATCCGGTCACGGGTGGACAGATCAGCGCTGGCAAGGGCCGTCTGGATTTCGATATGCCGGAAATGACCGTGGACAAAGAGGCCATTACCGAACGCCTGAACGAATTGATCCAACAGGGCCACCCGATCAGCATCAGTTGGATTTCCGATGCTGAATTGGCGGCACAGCCCGATCTGGTCAAAACCATGTCGGTGCAGCCGCCCACCGGCCAGGGGCGGGTTCGCCTGATCGACGTAGACGGTTGTGACCTGCAACCCTGCGGCGGCACCCATGTCGCCAACACATCGGAAATCGGTGCCGTGCGGGTGCGAAAGATCGAGAAAAAAGGCCGGCAAAATCGCCGAATTTCAATCGAATTATCAGAATAATTACAATTCTTTACATGACTATAGTGAGGTATTAGATGAGCAATTCACAAGTTGTCTCCACCGACTGGCTGGCCAAACATCTTGGCCAGGGCGACGTCAAGGTACTGGACGGCTCGTTCTATCTGCCAGTCGAAAAACGGGACGCGGATGCGGAATATGCCGCCGCCCATATACCCGGCGCCCAGCGTTTCAATATCGATACGGTCTGCGCCCCGGATAGCGGCTTGCCGCACATGTTTCCCAGCGCCGGGGACTTCGCCGCCGCCGTGGGCGCCATGGGCATTAGCAACAGCGATACGGTCGTCACCTATGACGGCGGCAAATTGACCGGGGCCTGCCGGGTCTGGTGGATGTTCCGCGCTTTCGGCCACGCCAAGGTGGCGGTGCTGGATGGCGGTATCGGCAAATGGCGGACCGAGGGCCGTGCGCTGGAAAACACCGTTGCCACGCCAAACGCCGCCAATTTTCAGGCCGAATACAATGTGGATATGGTCCGCTCTATCGAGCATGTCCTGGCCCTGATTGAGCAGGGCGGTACGGAGCAAATTCTGGACGCCCGCGCCGCCGGTCGATTTGACGGTTCGGTGCCGGAGCCGCGGGCGGGCATGCGGTCGGGGCATATGCCCGGGGCGCTCAATTTGCCTTACGATAAACTATTGCAGGCGGATGGTACTTTGCGGGAAACGGCGGAATTGCGCGCGTTGTTCACCGAGGCCGGGGTTAATCTTGACCTCCCGGTCGTGACATCCTGTGGCTCTGGTGTCTCGGCGGCGGTCCTGTTGCTGGGGCTGCGCAGCCTGGGCCATGAAGCCAATCAATTATACGATGGTAGCTGGTCCGAATGGGGCAGCCGCGACGACACACCCATCGTGACCTAGGCGTCCAACGATGGAAATTCGTAACTATCAAAGCGGCGACGAGGCAGCGGTGGTAGATCTGTGGCGGCGCTGCGAGCTGTTACGGAACCCGTTGAATGACCCGCATAAAGACATCGCCTTCTGCTTGGCGGGGGGACATGGCGAAATTCTGATTCTCGAGGACGAAGGTGAGGTCGTGGCTACGGCCATGCTGGGCCAGGACGGCCATCGCGGCTGGATCTACTATGTCGCGGTGGAACCCGGCCGCCAGGGTCAGGATTTGGGCCGGCGCATCGTGACGGCGGCCCAGGACCGGCTGCAAGCCGCTGGCGTACCAAAAGTTCATTTAATGGTGCGGGGCAGCAATACCCACGTTGTCGGTTTTTATCAGCGCCTGGGCTACATGGTGGAACCGATCACCAGCATGAGCCGCCGCCTGGACGGCGCCGCCCTGCCCGTCGGCCATCAAATGGATGACGAAAAGGTTGTCGTCACCTATCTTGAGATGACCGAGCGGGGCTCTTTGCCCCATGTGACGCCGAAAACGCGCAACTATGTCCTGATGCAGGCCCATGATATTACCGTCAGGTTTTACCGCTACCTCTATGACGCCGTTGGCCAGCCCTGGTATTGGACCGACCGGAAAAAACTTTCCGATGCGGCGCTGTCGGCGATCATTCACGACGATGCGGTGGATGTTTATGTGCTGTACGTAGGCGGCGTCCCGGCAGGTTTTTATGAATTGGACGCCAGAAAAATGCCAACGGTGGATTTGGCGTTTTTTGGCATCATGCCGGAATATATCGGGCTTGGCCTGGGCCCCTATCTGTTATCCCAGGCCCTCGAGACGATGTGGCAAAAGGAACCCGAACGGGTCTTGGTCAATACCTGCACCCTGGATCACCCCAAGGCGCTACCCCTGTATCAACGTTTCGGTTTCCGGCCCTATGACCGGCAGGAAATTCCCGCGCCATGGCAGACCGCCGACAACGTGCTGGATTTTGCCTGAACGCCGCGATGTCTACGCAATAAGATAAGCGCCTAATGGCTGAGAATCTGGCTTAGGAACAACTTTGTGCGTTCGGATTGTGGATTGTTGAAGAATTCGTAGGGTTCGTTCTGCTCGACGATATCGCCTTCGTCCATGAAAATGACGCGGTCGGCGATGGTTTTGGCAAAGCCCATTTCGTGGGTTACCACGATCATGGTCATGCCGGTGTCGGCAAGTTCGATCATGACATCGAGAACTTCCTTGATCATCTCGGGATCGAGCGCCGAGGTCGGCTCGTCAAACAGCATGATCTTTGGATTCATGCAGAGCGAGCGGGCGATGGCCACGCGCTGTTGCTGGCCACCTGAAAGCTGGCCTGGGAATTTATCCGCCTGCTCGGGTATTTTGACCCGTTCGAGATATTCCATGGCTAATTTCCGGGCTTCAACTTTGGGTGTCTTGCGCACCCAGATGGGCCCCAGGGTGAGGTTTTCGAGGATCGAGAGATGTGGAAATAGATTGAAACTCTGAAACACCATGCCCACTTCGCTGCGAATGTGGTCGATATTCTTGAGGTTTTTATCCAGCGTCATGCCATCGACGATGATGTCGCCCTGCTGATGCTCTTCCAGGCGGTTGATACAGCGGATCAGGGTCGATTTTCCCGATCCGGAAGGGCCGCAGACGACGATCCGCTCGCCCCTGTGAACCACCAGATCAATGTCCTTCAGGACGTGGAACTGACCGTACCATTTATTGACCTGGTTAAGTTCGATGATGACTTCGGTCGATGCGGCCGAGGCCAATTGGCCCTGGGATTCCTGCGCGTCGGTGGATGTCATTCTTCTCTCCCCCGGCCTGGCCGGATCAACGATTGGCGCCGGCTGAAAGTTTAACTTCCAGGTGCCGGCTGTATTTCGACATGATGAAGCAGATGATGAAGAACACCATAGCGCCAAAGATCAGCGGTTCCTTATGCAGCCCGCGCCATGGCACGTCCTGACTGATCGAACGCAGCATGCCCAGGATGTCGAACAGCCCGATAATCGACACCAGGGTGGTGTCCTTTAACAAGCCAATGAAGCTGCCAACGATATTCGGGATCATATGCTTCAGGGCCTGGGGCATGACGATCAGCCCCATCATGCCCCAATAGCCGAGGCCGATGGTATGGGCGGCCTCGTACTGACCCTTGGGAATGGCCTGCAGGCCGGCGCGAACGGTCTCGGCCATATAACAGGCGGAGAACAGGCATACCGCGATAATGACTTGAACCAGCTTGTTGAGGACAAAACCCTCGGGCATGAATAACGGGAACATGGTCGTTGCCATGAAGAGCACGGTAATCAATGGCACCGACCGGAACAATTCAATGAATGACGTGCTCAGAACCCGGATGACCGGCAGCTTGGATCGCCGGCCAAGCGCCAGAATGATGCCCCCCGGAAGCGCCGATGTAATGCCGATACCCGATATGACCAGGGTCAGGAACATGCCGCCCCATTTGGTCCAAGGCACGAATTTAGTGGTCCAGCCCATCTGCAAGAGAAAAACCGCGACGAAGGCAATCGCCAAGATTGTCAGCAGTGTATTGCGTTGATTGCTGTCCGAGGCCTCTGCCTTGCCCAGCACGCGCAGCAAGGTTGCCGGCAGGCTGCTGTCGCCGAATACTCCAATAGCCGCGTGCAGGGTATTGCCGATCAGGCAAACAATCGCGCCGGAAACCATGATCTGCATAAAAATGCCCTTGTCGCCGCCCGAGAAGAGATAGGCGGCAAGAAAGGGATAAAGGAATACCGTGGAGAGGCCGATGAAGATCTTGTCCCTGACCCGGGGCAGCCAAAGCGGCGCCATCCACAGGATCAACAACAAACCGCCAAGATTGACCCGCCACAACTCGTCCCTGGGGTAGCGGCCATAGAAGATATTTTCCAGCCATATAATAACGCCGGCCCAGCAGGCGCCATCTTTGCTGATCGCGAAACATTCGCGCCGGTTTTCGGCGATCCACACGGCGTTGGCGATGCCCCAAGTCCACATGCTCATCACCACCATGTAGATGATGTAGAGCGAGGCAAGAGTAAGAATGGTGTTGATCCAGGAACTAAAAAGATTCTTGTGCAGCCACCCGATGAAAGACGTTTCGTTCAGGGGCGCGCTTCTAGCGGCCGTTTTTTCGCCGTTTGCAATAGCCATGATCAGCGCTCCACCAACTGGACGCGTTTATTATAAATGTTCAACACACCCGAAATGGAGAGGCTGATAAACATATAAAAGGCCATGGTCATACCGACCATTTCGACCGCGTAACCGGCCTGGTTCAGGGCCGTCTGCATGAACAACGCAACCACATCGGAATAACCGATGGCGACCGCCAGCGAGGAATTTTTAACCACGTTCATCCACTGGCTAATCATCGGCGGCACAATGGCGCGCATGGCCTGAGGAATAATGATCAAGGCCATTGCCCGGCCTGGTCTGAGGCCGATTGCCAACGCCGCCTCGGTCTGCCCCTTGTTCACCGACAGGATGCCGGCGCGCACGGATTCGGCCAAATGCCCCGCGTGATAGATGCTCAAGGCAATCAGCAGCGCCAGGAAAGCCGGCGGCAGGGCGGCGCCACCGACAAAGTTAAAGCCCTGGAGCGTCGGCAGATCCCAGCCAAGCGGAGAACCCGTCATCAGGTAGACGATGCCCGGTAGAACAATAAGCAATGCCAAGGAGGCAGTGAAGGTCGGGAATTGCTGGCCGGTATTATCCTGACGCTTATGCGCCCAGCGCTTGAGAAAGACGACGGCGATAACAGCGATGACAAATGCGGTGATGGTCATCCAGAAAAGATCGCCAGGGATCGGCCATCCCATATACAGACCACGATTGTTGAGGAACGCAACTTCCGCACCACCGGAAAGATCAATACTGTTCTTCACCCTGGGCAGGATCGAGAAGACGCCGACATACCAGAAAATGATCTGCAGCAGCAGCGGCGTGTTACGAACGAGTTCCACATACGCCAGGGCCAACCGGGCCACCAGCCAGTTGGAGGACAGCCTTAAAATACCGATGATAAAGCCCAATATGGTGCTGGCAATAACCGCCAGAAACGACACCAGCAAGGTATTGAGGCAGCCGATGAGAAAGATGCGGCCGTAGGTCCCTACCCCGGGTTCGTATTCGACAAGCTTGAAATCCGTGTCAAACCCGGCGGTAGCGGTGAGAAAACCAAATCCGGTGTTCATCCCGCGTACTTCGAGATTGTGGGCCGTATTGGTGATCAGGTACCAGACGAGCCAGCCAACGACGCAGGCTGTTAGAAGCTGATATAAGACCGAGCGCACACGTTCGTCGTGAAAAAAATCGAAACGCTCTTTCGGCTTCACGCGCGTCGGCGCCTTACCGGTATCACGGATGGCCATGATATCTGGACCTCGATATGACGCGTAGATTCAATTTAAAATAAAATGGCGCCCAGCCCCGATCACGGGGCTGGGGCCATCAGATGATCCTAGCGGAAAGGCGGAGAATACATCAGTCCGCCTCTGGTCCAGAGATCGTTCGCAGAACCGGCCCGGCCGATACCGATGCCCAGTTTTCCACCGCCCATATAGGCTTCGTAGATTTCGCCGTAATTGCCGACTTCCTTGATGACGTTATAGGCCCAGTCTTTACCAAGGCCCAGCCCTTCATTCAGGTTGCCTTCGACGCCGAGCATACGGCGCACCGAAGCGTTGGTCGAATTGGCGCGCATGTCATCGACATTGGCTTTGGTGACGCCAAGTTCCTCGGCACCGATCAAAGCATAAACCGTCCATCGGACAATGTTGAACCACTGGCCGTCGCCCTGCCTCACGGCCGGAGCCAGGGGCTCTTTTGAGATGGTCTCGGGCAGCACGATGTGATCGCCTGGATTTGGGAATGCCGCTTTGTTGGAGGCCAGCCCCGACTTGTCGTTGGTAATCGCGTCACAGCCGCCTTGCAGATAGGTGTCGTTGCGGACGTTTTGGTCCTCGAACGTAACCGGCTGGATGTTCAACTTATTGGCCCGGCTGAAATCCGCCAGGTTCAATTCGGTCGTGGTGCCGGTCAACACGCATACCGTGGCGCCCTTGAGGTCAAGGGCGGAGGTGATGCCGCTGTTCTTGGGGACCATGAAGCCCTGGCCGTCATAAAAATTGACGGCCGTAAAGTCCAGCCCCAGCTGGGAGTCGCGAAGCAAGGTCCAGGTGGCTGTCCGTGACAGCAAATCGGACTCGCCATTGGCCAGTGCGGTAAAGCGGACCTGGCTGCTGACCGATTGAATTTCCAGTTTCTTCTTGCTGCCGAAGATGGCGGCGGCAACGGCTTGGCAGATCGATACGTCACTGCCGTACCATTCGCCCTTGGCATCAAGGTTGTAAAAACCAGGCGAAGGCGTGCCAACCTGGCAGCGCAGATTGCCGCGTTCCTTAACAATCTCAAGTGTGCTTTTCGCCGAAGCGACAGTCGCCCCTGCGAAAGTCATTGCGGCAACAGCGGTCACCGCTGCTACCGACGTGATGAACGATATTGGTTTCATTTTTTTTCTCCCTGTAAACTTCGTGCCGCAATAGGTGGGAATAATCCCCATCCATATGGCATCGCGGCTGACGTTAGCTGTTCATTTTACATATCGCAATAGTCCATTAGGGAAATTAGGATCATTCATTAGAAAAATTGCGATGTCATTGGGAACGCTCCATGTTCTATTCTGCCGCATGCTCAGCCGCATCCCAGCCTTTGCCTGCCCTACCTGGCACCCATCGCCCGCCGAACAGTAGAAATGACTAAAGAACATTTGATGGATAGGCCGCTTGCATTCCACTAAGCCACTGGCGCCTTAGGGCGCTCAATGGCAGTATGTCGGCCATCGATGTCAGCCATCGCCATTCTGGCGCGCGCTCTCCCCATTACGATAGAGAAGTCTCAACATGAAAGACGAAACCAAACTGGTCATCGCCGGCCGCGACCCAGAGAACAACCACGGCATTGTCAATCCGCCGGTCTATCACGCCTCCACCGTCCTGCACCCGACCCTGGCGCACCTGGATCAATCCCGCAAAAACCGTGAAAAAGGCGAGCGTGGCGTCTATTACGGACGTATCGGCACACCGACGAATTTTTCCCTGGAAGACATGGTCTGCGCCATCGAAGGCGGCGATCACTGCTTGATCTATCCATCGGGTCTGGCCGCCATCGCGGCCGCCATGTTGTCCTTTCTAAAAGCCGGCGATCATATTCTAATGGTGGATACCGTGTACGGCCCGTCACGCCGTTTCTGCAACAGCCTGGCCAGCCGCTTCAATGTCTCAACCACTTATTATGATCCAGCTATAGGCGCCGGCATCGCCGCGTTGATCCAGGACAACACCCGTATCGTTTATGTCGAGGCGCCGGGCTCGCAAACCTTTGTCATGCAGGACATTCCCGCCATCGCGGACGCGGCCCACGCCAGGGGCTGCACGGTGATGATGGACAACACCTGGGCCTCGCCCCTGTATTGCAAACCGTTCACCCTTGGCGTGGACGTTTCCATTCAGGCCGGCACCAAATATATCGTTGGTCATTCCGACGTCATGATCGGCACCGCCTGCGCCAACAAAAAAGCCTGGCCTGAGTTGGAGGCAACCTCACGGATGTTGGGCCAGACCGCGGGGCCGGACGATATTTATCTGGCGCAGCGTGGCATGCGGACATTGTCTGTCCGCCTGAAACAACATTGGGAAAGCGGCTTGAAGGTTGCGGAATGGCTGGCCGGGCAGGACATGGTGGAATGCGTCATGCATCCAGCCCTGCCGGACGATCCCGGCCATGCCCTGTGGAAGCGGGATTTCCTTGGTGCCTCGGGCCTGTTCGGCATCACCTTGAAGCCCTGTCCGCGCAGCGCCATCGCCGCCATGGTGGATGACCTGGAACTTTTCGGCATGGGTGCCTCCTGGGGCGGCTTTGAAAGCCTGATCCTGCCGACCGATCCAAATTCCATGCGCAGCGTCACGCCCTGGCCATACGAGGGGCAATGCATGCGCCTCCATATCGGCCTGGAAGACCCAGACGACCTGATTGCCGATTTAACGGCCGGCTTCAAGCGCTTGCAATCCGCAATGTAGGGGCGATGAGCGTGGCCTGGCCCAGGCGGTTCAGTTGCCGCATCTTCCTGTGCGCCACCGTCATCTTGATGGGGCCGGGCCTGGTCCGGGGCCAGACCATTGAAATTCTGGCTGCCGCCTCGACAACAGAGGCGGTCACGGCCCTGTCGGCTGCCCTGCATGAAGCTCAAGGCCTGACACTGCGGCCGACCTTCGCGGCCTCCTCGGCCCTGGCCAAACACATCGCTGCCGGCGCGCCGGCGCATTTGTTCCTATCCGCCGATCTTGCCTGGCTGAAATATCTGGCGGCGCGCAATTTGATCACCCCCGATGGCCGCGTTGATCTGTTGGGGAACCGTTTGGTGCTGTTGCGCCGTGACGGTGACGCCGGGGCCATGGGGCTAACAAAGCTGACGCAACTAGACAGCGCCCTGGGCAAGGAACGCCTGATCATGGGCGACCCGGCTCATGTTCCGGCCGGGCGTTATGGCCGCCAGGCGCTACAACACCTTGGCGTATGGCCGGCAGTGGAACAACGGGCCGTCTTCGGGGCCTCGGTCCGCAACGCCCTGGCTCTATTAGCGCGGGGCCAGGGCCGCTTCGCCATTGCCTATGCCACGGATATCCGGGTGCATAACAACTTACGCTTGGCCGCCGTCTTCCCCGGGGACAGCCACGGGGCCATTGTTTATCCCCTGGCCCTGATCCGCGAACAGGATAATGTTCTGGCCCGGAAAGTTTTCCGCTACCTGCAAAGCCGTAGGGCGAAAACGATTTTCGAACAATATGGCTTTACCTTTCTACCTAACTCTCGTTAAGAGCTAGGGATGTTAAGCCCATTGGAAATTGAGGCACTGTCCCTGTCCCTGAAAGTATCGGTCTGGGCAGTCGGTTGCAGCCTGATACCGGGAATTGCCATTGCTTGGCTTTTGGCGCGGCGTGACTTTCCGGGCAAGGCCCTGTTGGATGGGCTGGTGCATCTGCCCCTGGTTCTGCCGCCCGTCGCTTTGGGCTATTTGTTGTTGGTATTGTTCGGGCGCAACGGTCCGTTGGGCGCCTGGCTGCACGACTGGTTCGACATCAGTTTGGTTTTCTCCTGGCGCGGCGCGGCCCTGGCAGCGGCGGTGATGGCCTTCCCGCTGCTGGTGCGGCCGATCCGCCTGTCCATGGAGGCGGTGGACCGGCGCCTGGAAACAGCGGCCCGAACCCTGGGCGCCAGACCCCTGCGGGTCTTCCTGACCATTACCCTGCCGTTGACCGCACCTGGCATTCTGACCGGGCTGTTGTTGGCCTTTGTCCGTTGTTTAGGCGAATTCGGCGCCACCATTACCTTTGCCGCCAACGTGCCGGGCGAAACCCGCACCTTGCCCCTGGCTCTATATACCGCCCTGCAAGTGCCCGGTGGCGAGGCTGATGCGACCCGCCTGGCCTTGTTTTCCGTGGCGCTGGCCGTTGCCGCCCTGGTGGCCTCGCAATATCTGGCCCGGCAATTATCCAAACGGATCGGTCTGTAGCCATGCTGGAAGTTGATCTAACAGCCCGCATTGGCGACTTTCCACTGAAAGCCGCGTTTCAGACCGAGGCCGGGATTACCGCCCTGTTCGGGCCCTCGGGTGCCGGCAAAACGTCGCTGGTCAACATGCTGGCGGGACTACAGCGGCCCAGTCATGGCCGGATCGTGGTTCAGGGCCATGTCCTGTTTGATAGTGAACAAGGCATCGATCTGGCGCCTGAAGATCGCCGCCTGGGCTATGTTTTTCAGGAAAGCCGGCTGTTCCCGCATATGACCGTGGCGGGCAATCTATCCTATGGCCGGCGTCTGGTGCCGAAAGACCGGCGCCTGGTTGATTTTGACGCGGTGGTCGAATTGCTGGCCCTTGCATCCCTGCTGGACAGACGGCCCCGGAACCTGTCAGGCGGAGAGCGTCAACGTATCGCCATCGGCCGGGCCTTGTTGGCCGCCCCAAGGCTGCTGTTGATGGACGAACCGTTGGCTAATCTGGATGCCCCGCGCCGGTCGGAAATTCTGCCCTTTATCGAGGGGTTGCGCCGCCAATTGGGCATCTCCATCGTCTATGTCTCGCACAATATGGACGAAATCGTGCGCCTGGCCGATCAATTGATCGTCATGGCGGACGGGGGCATCGTCGCCCAGGGACCGGTGGACGAAATCACCGCCCGCCTGGATCTGCGCGCCCTGACCGGCCGCTGGGATGCGGGCGCCGTCCTGACAACGACAGTGGTCGCGCATGATAACCGTGATGCCCTGACCCGGCTGTCCTTTCAAGGGGGCGATCTGTGGCTGCCGCAATTGGATCTGGCCGTTGGTGCGATGCTGAGAATCCGCGTTCGGGCCCGCGACGTCAGTCTGGCACTGACACCGCCACGGCAGATCAGTGTCCTGAACGTCTTTGCCGGTCAGGTGATCCAGGTCGGCGAGGACGACGGCCCCCAGGTCGATGTCCTGGTGGATATCGGCAGTCCCCTTTGGGCCCGCATTACCAAACGCTCGCAACGGGAACTGGATATCGTGCCCGGCCGCAAGGTACACGCCTTGATCAAGGCCATGGCGGTAGACCGCAGAGACCATGGCGGCGAGTCGAGCAGCTGACGACGTAGCTGACCGGGTAGTTGAAGGGTAATTCTTGTTTTTATTGTTTTGCGGGGCTGGAGATATCTGGCCGCTCGGCGACGCCATCGGGCACCGGAACCATGCGGGATGACAGATTGTCGTACATGAAGGCCGGGATGGCACCGATAATCAAAGAAATAACGATCAAGCCGGGCCAATGAAAATCGACCACGCGGGCGAGACGCCCCCGCCGCAGGCTTTTCACCATAAAAACGACCAGCACCACGGCCAGGACCGATAACAACCAAACGAAGAAGAACATACCCATGTACATGATTGTATCAGGACTAATGCTATAAATCGATACCGTGCAGAGCGCCTGCCCGTTGCTTCGCCCCCGACATCAGATAAGACAAATCGCTGCCGCCTAGAACCATGCGCACGCCCATGCGAATGTATTTCTCCGCCAAAGCGTCATAGACACCGCCCATACCGGCATGCTTAGCGTTGTTGCGGCAGGCTGAAATGGTGGCCTCATAGGCCGCGACCACGTCGCCATGATCATACTGGCCGGCAATCCCCATCTCGGCGCAAAGATCGTTGGTACCGATCAACAGCACATCCACGCCCTCCACGGCAGCGATTTCATCGGCGTTGGCTATTGCCTCGGGCGTTTCCAGCATCACCACCACCAGCAAGTTGTCATTGATCACCCGCGCGGCATCCGCCATGGGCAGGCTGTCATATTCCAAGATTGCCGCGCCACCCGCCATAGACCGGTGTCCGATGGGGGGGTAGAGGCACTGATCCACGACCCGGCGGGCCTCGTCAGCGGTGTTGACATGGGGCACCACGATGCCCTGGGCGCCGGCGTCCAGGGGCCGGCTGGCATGATGATGCAAGTGGGAGGAGGCCCGCACGATCGGCGTACAGCCCGCATCCAGACCGGCAAGGGTAATATCCGCCACGGTCTCCAATGACAGGGGGCTATGTTCCATATCGATAAACAACCAGTCATAGCCGCAGACCTTGGCCACCTTGGCGATTTCGACGCCGCGCGCCAGACGCACGCCCATCCCCAGGGATAGTTCGCCCGCCGCCAATTTTTGTTTCGTGATATTCGCGATCACCGCCATGCTGTTTCCTCCCAAGTACCTGCTGTCACACGTTGCTCTTAAATCGTTCCAGGCAGGTACGAATAACCTCATCGCCGGGACGCTTCCACCAGTTTTCGGCGGAAAAAATTTCAACCTCGATCAGGCCACCATAACCGGTGCGTTCGACCCAGTCGCGAATTTGTGGAATATCGATGACGCCATCGCCCATCATGCCACGGTCCAGTAATAAATCCGTGGTCGGCAGCAGCCAATCGCAAACATGAAAAGCCAGGATCCGCTCGCCGGCCCGTTTGATCTGCGCCTGCAAATGGGGATCCCACCACAAATGATAGACATCGACCGCAACACCGACGCCGTCGCCCAGATCGTCGCACAGATCAAGCGCCTGGCTCAGGGTATTGATGGCGCAACGGTCGCCGGCGTACATGGGGTGCAGGGGTTCGATCGCCATGGCAACGCCGGCGGCGCGGGCGTGGGGCAAAAGTGACCCCAGGCCGTCGCGGATCATCTGCCGTGCGCCGGGCAAATCCTTCGAGCCGTCCGGCAGGCCGCCGGCCACCACGATCAAACATTCAGCCCCCAGGGCCGCCGCCTCGTCTATCGCGGCCCTGTTTTCATCCAGGTTGGCCTGTCGCGTGGCTGCATCCGCCGCCGGAAATTGACCGGCCCGGCACAGGCCGGAAATGCGTAAACCGTGATCGTTGACCATGCGGACCGCTTCATCCAGACCGCATGCCGCCAGCTTATCCCGCCAGATGGAAATGCCCGGCACGCCGGCCTGGGTATAGGCGGTAATGGCCTGGGCCAGGCTGTGCTGTTCCCGGGTGGTGGCCTGATTGATCGACATTCGTGCCAGATCAGCCATGCTGCATCTCCGACATGGCGGTAAAGTCCGGCTCCGCGCCATAGGCAAAACCGACTCGGTCCAGCGAGCCAAGGGCAATTTGTCCGTCCCGGATCGTCAGACGGGTGACGCCATCCCCCTGGTGATAGATATCCGGATGGGCGGCCAGGAAACCGGCCTGCTCGGCCGCCGGCATGCCCGACATGCCGTTGACATAGTGATGGCCGTTCCGCTCCAAATGGGTAATGCCCAACAGATTGACCAGGGCCAGATCCTGTTGCACGGCAATGCCGGCCTGGGTTGTCAGATCCTCCCCCGACATGAAATAGCCCTCGCCCCAATGGGCGCAACGGGCCGCGTTCAGGATGGATTTATAAAAACCTTTGCAGGTTTTCGATGATACCCCGCGATAGCCCAGGGCACGGCCCTTGGGAAAGGCGCCCAGGAAAGCATCGGATTCATCCAGGATCACCGGCTTGCGCAGGCTCAAGGCACTGACGTCAACATCCAGGGCCACGGCGCGGGAGATCGGCTGTTCAACGAACAGGATGGACCGATTGAAGCGGGCCAACCGCGCATCGCCCTCGATGGCATCCAGCAGCGCCGCGACGCCGGGTACATCGTTGTATTGTTCGTTGCCATCCAGGCTGATGATGTAATCGTTCGGGCCTTCATCCAGCACGGCGGCAATTTCCAGCAAACGGGCCACGTCCTCATCCAGATCGCCGCAAACCTTGATCTTGAAATAGCGGTGGCCATAAGTGGCGATGACATCGACCAGGGTTTCGGGCAGGCCATCACCCACGGGTTCCGGGTTATCGCGGATCGGATCGACCATGCCGACTGTATGCCGGGCGTGGATATGATCGGCGGGGCGCAGCGTGGCCAGGAACGGTCCCATATCAAACTCGTCGCTTTCGATGCCCGGCAGATTGCCCTGGATCGCATTGTAGAACGACACTTCATGCAGGCGGCACAAGGCATCCAGGATAGCGCGGTCCAGCAACGCCGGGCCATAGCAGGCCACCAGCGAACCGTCGCCCCGTTCGCCGCAGATACGGACTTGTTCGTCATAGTTGGACCTGAACAAACCGAACGCCGTCGATGGCGGCGCGGCGCGGTACAGGTTGGAGGCCGTGGCCAGGGCATGGCGCAGTTGTTCGAAATTGTCTTCGTTGCTCAATTCCAGATTCTTGTCGAACCATTTTGGCGCCAGCATTTCCGCCGCCAAGCCCCAGCCTTCCTGGCCATCGGCCAGTTGTATGCGGACCCTGGCAAAGGCCTGGGGGCTTTCACGCAACGTGGTGACGCCAAAGCGAAAGGGCATGCGCAAGGTCACGTCACGCTCGAACAGCTGTACTTCCTTGACCGATAATTGAATGGGATCAGACACGCAAAGTCTCCTCAATACCACGCAGGTAACCGATGGCGCGGGCGGCGGAGGCCGGGCCGTCGGGATAATAGTCGAACGGTTCGACCGCGATGGTGCCTGCATAATTATGCCGCTGCAATGCGGACAGGATCGGCGCGAACCGAAGCTCCCCTTGGCCCGGTCCCCGGCCGTTGCCGTCATTGACCTGAAGATGGGCGATATGGCCGCTGGGCAACCATTTATCGATTAATGCCTCGGGGGTTTCCTCGCCCAGCCTGGCGGTGGCGCAACAATCCAGCATGGTGCGTAGATTGGGGCTGGCGATGCTGTCGACCATCGCGGCGGCCTCGCCGACCCGGTTGATGAAATCCGCATCCGCCGGGGCCAGGGCTTCTATGCAATAGATCACCTTTGCCGCCCTTGCATCATCTGCAATGGCGGCGAAACACGCCAGGGCACGTTGCCGCGCCGAGGCCTCATCGCCCGGCGGCAATCGCCGCTGGGCGGGCGAGCCATGCACCAGCACCTTGCCGCCCAGTTCGCCGCAAAGATTGATCAGGCGGCGCATCACATCCACCGTACGCGCCCGCACCGCCGCATCCCCATCGGTGATGGACAGACCGTCCGGTGCCGCCAGCAACCAATGCAGGGAGGCAATTTCGATGCCCGCGTCCTGGGCCGCCTTGCGGGTCGCCGCGACAGCAATGGCGCCGGGTTCATGGGGCCGGTCCGATAAGGTAAAGGGTGCCACTTCCAAACCGTCGTAGCCCAGGCGGGCGGCGAATTCACATTGCGCGGCAAAGGGCAGCTCGCGGATTACCTCGTTACACAGGGCAAATTTCACAAGCTGATCCTTTGTTCCTGGGCGGAGGATCGATAGATCGCATCCAGAATTCGGGCCATGCCGACACCGCATTCCTCGATCCCGGCCAACGGCGGGGCCTTGCCATCCACCGCATCCAGAAAGGCGGCGAATTCCCCCGCGACAACCTGAAACGGTTCAAGCACCGGGGCATAGGGCATTTCAACACCCCGGTTGTTGGGCCGCCACAGGCCATCGACCAGTTCGTGGCGAACCCGGTGCAGGCGTAGCTCGTGGGTTTGATAGTCGATTTCCGCCCCGCCTTCATTGCCCGCGACCACGAATTCCTTGGTCTGTGTGGAGCCGGGCACGATGTTGTCATTCCAACGGCCCGGTTGAATGCAGCCGACTTCGATATGGGCCATGGCGCCCGAGGGATAGAACAGACGGATCAGGGCCAGGTCGTCATAGCCACGATCAAAATGGTCGCGGGTTACCGCATCCACCGCCACCGGCAGGGCACCCATCATCCAGTTCGCCTGATCGATAAAATGCACCGCGTCATTGCCCACCACGCCGCTGTCGCCACGGGCCCGTTTGTAGCCATGGAAGCGGGCCGAGATATAGCGCAGATCGCCCAAACGTCCCGCATCCACCTCCTGCTTAACGATTTGCGCCAGCGGATGGGCTCGGAAATAGAACCCCACCTGAACCACCTGATCCTGCAGCAGGTCCCGCAGCCCCTCGGCCTCGGCCAAGGTGGCGGTCATGGGTTTCTCGATAAATAGATGCTTGCCCGCCGCCAACAACGGCTGGCAAACCGCGAAATGCCGGTCGGTCGGGGCCAGCACCACCACCAGCTCCGCCAGATCCAGGAACGCCGCCACCGCGCCACCCACGTGATCGCCGGGCAATCCCAAATCACGGCAGCGTTGTTGGGCCGCCGCACTGGGATCAACCACATACAAACCATCCGCCAAACCAAGCGACCGCCACGCCGCCAGATGGGTCGGCCCGAAATTACCAAAACCGATTTGCAGGATGTTGCGGGTCATGGGCGTGCTCTTTACCCCTCTACCCCATGCATGGCCAGGATGGTCCGCATGCGGTTGGCTGCCATGTCCGGGTCGCGCAGCAGACCGGCTGTGTCGGCCAGGCGGAACAGTTCCGCCAGGTGTGACAGGGAGCGGGCGCTTTGCTGGCCGCCGACCATGACGAAATGATCCTGGTGGCCGTTCAGCCAGGCCATGAAGACCACGCCAGTTTTGTAAAACCGGGTCGGGGCCTGAAAAATATGCCGTGACAGGGGCACCGTTGGGGCCAGAATGTCATGAAAGGTATCTTCGTCGCCCGCCGCGAAGGCGCCCAGGGCGGCGGCTGCGGCGGGCGCGATGGCATCGAAGATGCCCAGCAGCGCATCGCTGTAGCCGACCGCGTCACCGGCGATCAATTCCGCGTAGTTGAAGTCATCACCGGTGTACATACGCACGCCATCCGGCAAACGCCGGCGCATGGCAATTTCCTTGTCCTTGTCCAGCAACGAGATCTTGATGCCGTCGATCTTGGCCGCATTCGCCGCCAACACATCCAGGCAGACATCCATGGCCTGCATATGATCGCCATGCCCCCAATAGCCGGCCAGGGCGGGATCGAACATTTCCCCCAGCCAATGGATCAGCACCGGTTCACGGACTTGGCCGAGGATACGGTCATAGACCTGGGCGTAGTCATCCGGCGATTTGGCACACGCTGCCAATGCCCGGCTGGCCATCAGGATAATCCGGCCCCCCTGCCCTTCCACGAAGGCAATCTGTTCCTCGTAGGCGCGGATAACATCGTCCAGGCGCAAATCCGACGATGGCTGCAGATGATCCGTACCCGCGCCGCAGGCGATGCGGGCACCGGGGATGTGGCGGGCCGCTTCCAGGCTGCGGCGGATCAGTTCCTGACTGGCGGACCAGTCAAGGCCCATGCCACGCTGGGCCGTATCCATGGCCTCCGCCACGCCCAGGCCCAGATCATAAAGGCCAAGGCGATAGTTGATGGTGGCATCCCAATCAATGGCGGCCTCCAGCCAGGGATCGGACTCGGAACGGGGGTCGGCCACCACATGCACGGCGGAATAGGCAATGCGGTTGAAAGGCCGATTGGCGCGGGTCGGGAAATCCCTAGGGGTGCTGGTGGTGAACGGCGCCAGTCCACCATTTGCAACGGGCAGGTTGAGGGTTGCCATCCCTAAGCCTCCAAATCAGTGACATCCATCCAGCGCCGCTCGGCCCAGCTTTGCAGTCCCAGTTCCGCCAACTGCACGCCCCTGGCCCCGGCCAGCAGATCCCAGGGAAATGGCCCCTCGTCATATAGATGGCGGATGAATAATTCCCACTGCGCCTTGAAGGCATTGTCGTAGTCAACGGTGTCGGGCACTTCCTCCCAACCATCGTTATAATTGATGGCGGGGGGGATGTCCGGGTTCCAGACCGGCATGGGCGTATTGACCCGGGCCTGAGTGCGGCAGCGGCGCAGACCGGCGACGGCGGAACCATGGGTGCCATCCACGTGCAGGGTCAACAGATCGTCCCGGCGCACCCGGGTGCACCAGGACGAATTGAAATGGGCCACGATGCCGCCATCCAGTTGAAAGGTGGCATAGGCGGCATCGTCAACATCCGCCGCGTATGGTTCGTCGTTTTCGTCCCAGCGGGTCGGGATATGGGTCGCGCCCAGACAACTGACCGATTGCACCGCGCCAAAGGTATTGTCCAGCACATAGCGCCAGTGGCACAACATATCCAGAATGATGCCGCCGCCCTGATCCTTGCGGTAATTCCACGAGGGCCGTTGCGCGGGCTGTAAATCACCTTCAAAAACCCAATAACCAAATTCGCCACGCACCGAAAGAATGCGGCCGAAAAAACCGGCATCGATCAAGTATTTCAGCTTGCGGATACCCGGCAGCCACAATTTATCCTGCACAACGCCGTGCTTGATGCCGGCCGCTTTGGCCAATTTATAAGTGTCATAGGCATCGGCCAGGCTGTCGGCGGTTGGCTTCTCGCAATAGATATCCTTGCCCGCGCTGATCGCCTTGCGCAACAGACCGGCACGGGCCTGGGTCGTGGCGGCATCAAAGAACAAGGTATCGTCCGGGTTGGCGATCGCGGCGTCCAGATCGTTGGTCCAACGGCTAAGACCATGTTCCCGCGCCAGGGCGCCCACCCGGCCCGCATCGCGGCCAACTAAAATTGGGTCCGGCATCACCCGGGTGCCATCGGTCAATTCCAGGCCACCAGCCTCCATGATTTCCAGGATCGATCGGATCAGATGCTGGTTCTTGCCCATCCGGCCGGTCACGCCGTTCATGATGATGCCAAGGCGTTTCTCGCTCATGCTCACTCCATTCCCAATAATTTGTAGATCCGCCGGGTGTAATCCCCGAAGGCTTTCTGTGTTTTTAGATCCAAGCCGCGCGGATAGGGCAGATCGACCAGGAAATTATCCGCCATGCGGGCCGGACCGGCCGTCAGCACGACCACCCGGCTGCCCAGAAACACCGCTTCCTGGATACCATGGGTGACGAAGACGATGGTCTTGCCGCTTTCGCCCCAGATACGCAGTAATTCCAGGTTCATCTTTTCCCGGGTCAGGGCGTCCAGGGCCCCGAATGGTTCGTCCATCAGGATCAGTTTCGGATCATGCACCAGGGCACGGGCGATGGCGGCCCGCTGTTGCATGCCACCCGAGAGTTCATAGGGGTAGCTTTGCGCGAAACCCGACAGTCCGACCATTTCCAACAAATGACCGGCCCGCGCCCGCGCCTCGGCCATGGGCAGGCCCAGAATTTCCGCCGGCAACAATACGTTCTCCATGACCCGGCGCCATTTCAACAACAAGGGTTGTTGAAAGACCATGCCAATATCACGGGCCGCATCGAAACTATCCGCCTGGCTGCCGATCCGCACCGTGCCTTCCTCATGGGAATGCAGGCCCGCCAGGATCTTCAACAGAGTGGTTTTGCCGCAGCCCGATGGCCCGACCATGGAAACCAGTTCCCCTGCCTGCACATCGAAGGTGACATCGGAGACGGCAAGGAAGTCCTCTTTGCGCCCGCGATAAACCTTGCGCACGCCCTGCAGACTGATGAAGGATGGCTCGGCGTTCATCTATTCCATCCGGGCATCGCGCACCACCAACAACCGCTCAAGCAACAGTACGATGCCGTATAAAGTCACACCGACGGCGGTGATCATCAGCACCGCCATGAACATGCCCGCCGTATCCAGGGTCACCTGCACCTGCATCATCAAATAACCCAGGCCTTCTTCCGAAGCGATAAATTCACCGACGATAGCGCCCGCCACGGCCAACACCACCGCCACCTTCATACCGGAAAAAATAAACGGCAGGGCGCCCGGCAATTGAATTTTGGTGAAAATTTGCCAGCGCGAGGCCCGCAGGGTGCGGACCAGATCGATCAATTCCGGCTCCACCTCGTTCAGGCCTCGGGTCGTGGTGATCAGGATGGGCAGAAAACAAATCGAAAAGGCGATCAAAATGTTCGGTCCCAGGCCGTAGGAAAACCAGACGATGAAGATCGGCCCCAAGGCAACCTTTGGGATCATGTTCAGGGATACGATCAAGGGCATGAAGGCGTCGTTCAGCCAGCGCGACCAGGAAAACAGCACGGCCAGGACAACGCCGACCACCACCGCCAGCCAAAACCCGCCATAGACCGAGGCGGCGGTTATCAGCGTGTTGTGCCCCCATTTGTAGGTCTCGTACTCCAATAATGTGGCGAAGGTATCCAGCGGCGCCGGCATGATATAGGGCTCTACCTCGCCAATGGTGATCCAGGCCTGCCAGGCCAGTACAGCCACCAGATGCATGACGATAATCAGGACCCATTTACGTAACTTTTCGCTGTAGTCGTCCATGCTTTAGATCTAGTCCAGCCAGCGTTGTACATTGGCGGCCACGAAGCCGTCGTCGCACAAATGGGGATAATCCGAGATCACCCGGTCGAGCTCTTCAGCCTGACCTGGGCTCATGGCTTCATCAGGGTTCAGGCACCAGGTACCCCGCAACAGACCCTGGCGGCGCAGCACCTCATGGCAACCCGCGATGACCCCGGCGAAATCATTGACCACATCGAACAGCGCGCTATTGGCATCGGTGATCTGGCTGTCCAATAGCAGCAAATCGGCATCGACAGAGCCAGCCGCGATTGCCTGATGCGCGCGGGCCAGATATTCCACCGCCGGTTTGACCCAGACACTCCAATGGCCCAGCAGGCCGCCATGGAAACGCATGATCACGGTTTCGTCACCACGGCGGACAGCGAACGGGGTGACCAGATCCAGCAGGATATGGTCATCGTTACCTGTGTACAGGCTGATCCGATCTTCCGCCCGCGCCGCCACCACCCCACGCACCACGTCCAAGGTGCGGTAGCGGTTAAAGGGCGCCACCTTGATGGCGACGACATTGTCGATGCTGGCAAAACGGCGCCAAAATTCGGCCGATAACACAATACCGCCCACCGCGGGTTGCAGATAAAAGCCAACCAGGGGAATACGCGCCGCCACCGCCTGACAATGAGCGATCAGAGCATCTTCATCGGCGCCCTTATGCGCGGCGAGGCTCAACAATCCGGCGTGATAGCCCAGGCCAAGGGCAACGTCCGCCTCCGCCAACGCCTGCGCAGTGGAGCCGACCAGGCCGGCAATCATGATGATCGGCCGATCGGTCCAGCCAGCAGCGGTCTCCGCCGCCATCCGCAATACGGGTTCGTAAAGGCCCACGTCGCGGATTTCAAATTGCGTCGTATGCACCCCCACCGCCAGGCCACCAGCACCGGCGTCCAGATAATAGCGGGTCAAGGCGCGCTGGTGCCGCGCGTCCAATTGCCGGCCTTCGGTCAACGCCAGGGGATGGGCCGGAATAACCACGCCCCGACGTAACTGGGCCAGAACCCCAGCCGGGATATCATCGCGATGCAGGGACATTGCCATTCTCTTCGTCAATTATTCCAGAACGTTAGCATTAAAACGCCACGACGACCGAGAGGCCATGGGTTAAGGTGCGTTGAAGCCATCTGATTTTGCCATCTGCGCAATGAATAGCACAAGCGCGCCGTCAACGATCCGATTGGTTTTAGACGATTACCACAAGCCGGTTCATAGATAAGAATTAGTGGGAGAAAAAAACATGAAAATTTTCAAATTCGCTCTGGCCACGCTCGTTGGCGCGGTTTTGGCGAGCAGTTCCGCGCAAGCCGCGGAAAAAGTCAGTTTCATTTTGAATTGGGTGGCGGGCGGCGATCACGCGCCGGTCTATTGGGCCAAATCCAAGGGCTGGTACAAGGATGCCGGCATCGATTTAACAATTGAACAGGGCAAAGGTTCGACCCTGTCGTCGCAACGTGTCGGCATTGGCAAAAATCAGCTTGGCATTGCCGATCTGGGCACCGCCCTGGTCAACAAGGGCAAGGGCGCGGATCTGGTTGCGGTCTTTAACATCTATGCCAATTCGCCCTACGGCTTCTATTGGAAGAAAAGTTCCGGCATCACCGGGATCAAGGATTTCGCGGGCAAGAAAATCGGCAATCCGCCCTGGGATGCAGCCCGCCAGATGTGGCCTGCCTTCGCCAAGGCGGTCGGCATGGGGATAGACACGGTAACCTGGGTCAACGTTAAACCCAACGCCAAGATCGCGGCATTAAAGTCGGACGCCATTGATGTCACAACCTCGTTCTATAATATCCACTTCATCTTCCAGAAAGTGTTCGGGGATGACATGGGCTTCGTCGCCGGCAAAAGCATTGGCGTCAATCCCTATGGTAATTCCGTAATCGCCAACGGCGCCTACCTGAAGGCGAACCCCGATGTGGTGCGGAACTTCGTTAAGGTGACGCAGAAGGCCTATGCCGCCTGCGCCAAAAACGCCGAACCCTGCATCACCGCCCTGATCGATGCCAACAGCGGCCTAAAGCGGCCCTCGTCCATGGCCAACTGGCTCCTGGTAAAAGAGTTGATGGATGCGGACAGTTCCCGCAACGGCGCCATCGGTTATTTCGACCCGGCCCGCATGGACGCGGACTACAAATTAATCGAAGCTTATTTCAAGCTGGATAAACCCTTCGATATCAAAAGTACCTACCGCAACGACTTCCTGGACATGTCCGTGAAGTTCGGCGGCTAGGGCGCATTCAGAAAAATGCACCCAGACTCTTAAATATAGAGCAATTGAATCAATCGCTTAAGTCGCGAAAGCGACTCTAATAAATTGAAAATTGCTCTAGAAACACCCACCTACACGACCGCATTCGGCAGCGCTGCCGGATGCGGTCAATTTTTTTCCAGTCAGAGGCCGCGGAGCATCCGATAATTGTCCGTCAGCCCAACTCGGGCCCGGCGATGATGAAAACCCGTTCGGGATCATCGAAGGGTGTCCGGGAGCCCAACAGCATGCGCATATAGCCGCGCTGTTTGGTGAAACCGCTATCGCGCAGCCATTGGGCCAGGCCGCCATGATGATCGGCGGCATCCAGAAAAACCGGACCGGCATGCCCTGTCAGGGCCGCGCGCAGCAGCGCAATGGCGTCCCTGTCATTGTTGGCGGACAACGGCCCGATCTGGGTCGCCAGACGGCCATCGCGGGCCAGGATGAAACCCTGCACATTGCCATCCCTCTCCAACAAAAAGGCGCGTTCGGGACGGCGATTGTACAGATGCGTCAACAGATCCCCGCGCCGGGCGCCGAAGATACCCGCATCCCAATCCGCCACCGCGCTTAGATCACCGGGCAGCATGGGCCTGACGGCAGCGCTTGCGCCCGCGCCTGGGGCAATTTTCAAGTTATCGGCCTGCCAGCGGGTCAGCGAATAAATATCCTGGAAGCCCAGGGGCAGATAGACCTTGCGCCCGGCTTCGGTCGCATCCAGGCCGGGGACCATCCCCAACATTGCGGCCCGGTCAATACAGCGGCGCATCAAGGCACTGGCCAGGCCCTGACGCTGCCATTTAGCGGTGACTAATATCATTGCGATCCAGGCGAATCGGTCGCCGTGGGGCAGTAACATCGATGTTGCCACCAAGGCCGGCTCACTGACCCCGGTGCCCTCGCCCCGTTCCAGCATGAACTGCCAATCGGCGGCGGTTTGGTTCCACCCGGCCTCTGCATTCAGGGCCACGGCCTGGCCAATTTCGGACAGCGCCAGCTTTTCCCAGATCAGATTTTCAATAATTGCCATCCCGCGCTTCAAAATGGGTCGGCTTCCCCAAACTGCCCCGCTCGCCGGCGATCCAATCGGCAACCCAGTCCACCATGCAATGTAACGGCACCATGGGATAACCAAACAGCTTTGTGGCCTCGGCGGTATTGATCAACCAGGCCATTTTCGCCGGCTCCCCTTGCAGCGCGACCGGCTTGCCAAAGCGGTCGGCGAAGGCTTGTGCCAGCCAGGCAACGGCAATGGTTTCGGGGCCGGAAACATTCACCGGACTGGGCGGTGTGGTGCAATGGCGCAGGGCGCGCAAAACCTGGGCATTGGCATCGCCCTGCCAGATCACATTGACATGACCCATGGTCAGATCGATCACCTCGCCGGCCCATACCTTGGCGGCGATGTCGTGCAGCACGCCATAGCGCATGTCGATGGCATAGTTGAGACGAATGATCCGTCCCGGCGTGCCGTATTGATTGGAAAAATGTTGGAACATCCGCTCCCGCCCGACGCAGGAATTGGCGTATTCGCCGGGTGGCGGCGTCGCGGTCATGGCCTCGGTCGCGCCCTGGGAATTGATCGGCACGAAGGGATATACGCACCCGGTGGAAAAGGTAACGATGCGCGATTTATGGAAACGTTCCGCCACCAGGGCCGGAACATGCACATTCATGGCCCAGGTCAGTTCCTCGGCCCCGGCGGAGCCGAACTTGCGCCCGGCCATGAAAACGATGTTCGCCACGTCGGGCAACGTGGCCACCGCATCCCTATCCAGCAGATCGCAGGTGATGGTCTCGACCCCGTGGCTTTGCAATTGTTCGGCCAGCCCGGCTTCGGAAAAGCGGGCAACGCCCACGATGCGCTTGTCCGGCGCGGCCCGCTTGGCCAGCCGGGCCAGGGTGGGGCCCATCTTGCCGCCCACGCCCAATACCATGATGTCGCCAGTAACTTGCGCCAGATCGTCAATCAATGCCTGGGATGGCCGTGTCATGAATTCCTCCAACGCGGCCGCATCGGCAAAACCGTCGGGAAAATTCGCAGGGTCTAGTTTTTCAATCATGGCCGGTGGTCATTCCATCTTGCGTTCGTTAGCGTCTGCTTTGACAATAGCGCCATCAGAATAGCAATCACATGGCAAGGGAAGAAGCGTAAATGCGCGCAGCTGTTTTCGAGGCGCCGGGCCAACCCCTGGTTATTGCCCAGGTCGAGGCCCCACGGCCGACGCCCACCGACCTGCTGGTCAAAGTCAAAAGCTGTGGCATCTGCGGCACGGACCTGCATCTGTCCGCCGTCACCGACCGTTCGGGCGGTATGGCGCCATTGTCCGGCGGCACTGTCATGGGGCATGAATTCTGCGGCGAAGTGGTCGAGGTCGGCAGCCAGGCGCCGGGCGGGTGGCATGAAGGAGACCGTATCTGCGCCCTGCCATACATCGCCTGCGGCCATTGTCTGGACTGCCTGGCCGGACGGGGCCACCGTTGCGCCAGGGCCCAATTCAACGGCATGGGAGAATTGGGCGGCGGCTATGCGGATTATGTCCGGGTCGGCGGGGCGGAAGCCTTGGCCCTGCCCGATGGGGTGGACTATCGCCGGGGCGCCCTGGTGGAACCCTTGCCCGTCGCCCTGTGGTGCCGCTTTTTCGGCGCCCGGCACGCGGTGGTCAGCGATCTGTTGGCTGGGCGCCTGGACAAAGCCGCGGCCATGGGGGCCACGGACGGTATCGACGCCAGCACGGAAAACGTTGTAGGCCGCTACAAACAGATCGCCGGCAACCGTCCAGAGGTGGTTTTTGACTGTGTCGGCGTGCCGGGCAGTCAGCAACTGGCCATGGACTATGCCCCCATGAACGGCCGTCTGGTGGTGGCCGGTGTCTGTATGCGGCCCGACAACATCATGCCGGTGAAGGCCATCACCAAGGAATTATCCGTCCGCTACGTTTATATGTACGAGCGGCGGGATTTCGAATTGGCCCTGGAAATGTTGGACACGGGACGCGTTGATGGCTCCGCCATGATCACGGATGTGGTCGGCTTCGATGCCTTCTCGACTGCCTTTGAAGATCTGAAGACACCATCGGATCAGTGCAAAATTCTGCTCGACCCCGATCAATTATAAATTCAGACACGGCAAGGATGTGCTTGGCGCATGACCGTGCTAGCATCCGCGGCGAAATTGTACCTTGGGGAGAAAATCAGATGGATTTGGGATTGAAGGGCAAAAAGGCTCTGGTCACGGGCGGCACCCGGGGCATTGGCCGGGCCATAGCGGAACGCCTGGCCATGGAAGGTGCCGATGTTGCCGTCTGCGCCCGCAATGCCGATGAGGTGGCGGAAGCCGTCGCCGCGCTGCAAGGCATGGGCGTACAGGCTACGGGCGCCAGCGTCGATGTTGGCGACCAGGCGGCATTAAAAACCTGGATCGACGCGGCGGCGGATGAATTGGGCGGCCTCGATGTATTGGTGGCCAATGTCTCTGCCATGGGCGCCGCGGACTGGCGCGGGTCTTTTGAAATAGATGTGCTGGGCAGCATTCATACGGTGGAAGCCGCATTGCCCTATCTGGAGAAATCCGACGCCGGCGCCATTGTCGCCATCAGCTCGGTCTCCGCGCTGCAATATTTTGGCGGCGTGCGGCCCTATAACACCATGAAAGCGGCCCTGATCAACTATATGTCCAACATGGCCCACGAGCTTGCCCCCAAGGGTGTGCGCGTCAATACGGTCTCGCCCGGCACGATTTATTTCGAGGGCGGGGTCTGGCACACCCGGAAAGTAGAAACGCCGGAGCTGTTCCAGGGCGCCCTGGGCATGAACCCCATGGGCCGCATGGGTACGCCAGAGGAAGTCGCCAACGCCACGGTCTTCCTATGCAGCCCCCTGGCCAGTTTCATTTCCGGGACCAATCTGTTGGTCGACGGCGCCATGACCCAGGGCGTGCAATACTAAAAACAATCAAATCAGTGGAGGAATTTTTACCATGGCCATGAAACCCCAATTGGTAAAGTTGTTGGAGGCGATGAAGGCGTTGGGCCTGAAGCCGATGCATGTGATGAGCCCGGTCGATGCCCGGGCGCAGATGGAGGCCGGCGTCAAGGCCCGCAATGCGCCGCCGATCGAGCTGGGATCGATCGAGGAACGCAGCATTCCCGGCCCCGGCGGCGATATTCCGGTGCGCATCTATCGCCCGCAAGACGCCGACGGCCCTTTGGGGGCCTTGGTCTATTACCATGGCGGCGGCCATGTCATCGGCAGCATGGACACCCACGATTACGCCGCCCGGGCCATGTGCCGGGACGCCAATATCGTGGTCATGTCCGTTGATTACCGCATGGGACCCGAGGCGAAGTTCCCGGCGGCGGTAGACGATTGCTACGCCGCCACCAAATGGCTATCCGATAACGCCGAAGCCATGGGTGTGCGGGCCGACCGCATTGCCGTGGGGGGCGATAGTGCCGGTGGCAACCTGGCCCTGGTGGTGTCGCTGATGGCCCGCGACACGGACGACAGCCTGTCGGTCGCCTATCAATTACTGGTCTACCCGGTGATGGATTATACCGGCGGCACCCCGACCTATGAAACTTTTGGGACTGGTTTCGGCCCGCTGATGGCGGCCTCGATCCCCTGGTTCCGCGAGCATTATTTCACCAGCGACGATGATTTGGCGGACTGGCGCGCCTCCCCCGTGCGGGCCGCGACCTTTGCAGGCCTGCCGCCGGCTCTGCTGATCACGGCGGAATGCGATATTCTCAATCACGAGGGCTGGGAATGCGGCAAACGGCTAATCGCCGACGGCGTCGCCTGCGAGCATGTGGATTTTGATGGCATGATCCATGGCTTCTTTTCCATGGCGCCGCTGCTGGATGACTCAGTCGAGGCGCAATTGCTGGCCGCCGATCGTTTGAAGGCCGCTCTATCGTAACGTAGGCGGCCTATCCAAGTTTGCGGATACGCCATTCGAAGGCATCGTCGCCATAGTCCATGCGGTCGCCGACCTGCAGGGCGAGGAAGCGGTTGTGCACCGCCAGACAGCCTTGCCACAGTCCGTTCCAGGCTTCGAACACAGCGGCGTGGCGGTCTTCGCGGCCCCGCATCAGGCGCCAGCCGGTAATGCGCACCGTGGCATCGCCTTCGCTACCGGCGACTTCGGCGGCATCATCCTGGGCCGTAGCCATGGCCGCCATGAAATGGGCGAAATCCAGGGCGCCGTCACCGCCGGTACCCAGCATCGTCTGGATCTGCCGGTAGAATTGCCGGCCGATGATGTTGCCCGCCAGATTGCCCAGGGCGCCGGCCTCGCCCGGACCCAACGTTGCGACCAATTCGGGTAGCGCGGTCTTGATATAGTCCATGGAATAGTTGCGGTTGGCCTTGTGCAAACGCTCCGCCGGCCAGTCTTCCGGGTTCAATCGCGGCGCCGCGCTGGCATCAAAGGGCGGCGCCATTTCCGCCGGCGCGAATTGCAGCCGCTCGTCAGGCGCCAAATCGTGGTCGAACTGGCGGAAATATCCGGCCAGACCATATTGCGCGGTCATGTCCTGGCTGGTGCAGACAAAGCCCAGGCGCGGATTACCCATGGAAACACCGTTATGTCCGTACCAGCCGCGCAGAAAGCCGTGACTGACCTGCAACGGTACGCCGCATAACGCGGCGCCCTCATACATCCAGCGGGGATGGCAAAAATGCACCCAGGCCTTGTCGTCGGCCTCGTAGATATATTCCACCTCGACGCCGCCAACGGAGTTGGACAAATAATGATATTGCGCCGCCGCCACCGCATCTGGCAAATGGTCCAGGCCCAGTTTATTAAAGCTGGAGAGGAACTTGTCGTGATGCTGGCGGCGAAAGGTTTGGAATATCCATTCCCCCGTGACGTCTCCGCCTTTGTGAGAGGCAATCGTCAAAATTAAACCGGTGAAATAGGCATGGTACAGGCTGGCAACCGCCTTCCATTGGGCGGTTGTTGAACCAGCTGCGCCAATTTGCGCTAGTATGGCGTGGAATGGATTTACCGACATTGTGCCCCTCGCTGCATAAAGCTCTGTAACCAGTAATCTGTAACCGATATGGCATGATGTCACCCAGTTCAGCAATGCAGAGCAACAGCTCGGTGGGACTTTTGATGGCGCCCAGGGGCCTGGGAATGATATTTGCGACGGTGATTTTTGGCCCCATGATCGGCTATACGGATGTCTTTTTTCTATCCGCCATCACCTCCGTTCTGGTCATTCCCGTCATATTCCTGATCCGCAGGCCCGCCGCCCGCAGCGGACATTAAAGTCACGCAAGCTAATATTAACGATTTGACGCCAACATGGCCCTAGAGCGCTTTCATTCTGGGAATGCTCAGATTTTTAGAATTAGAGCAATTTTCCCAATCATTCAGGATCGCTTCGCGATCCTCATTAATCGGAATTGCTCTAGGAGTTCGATGCACGTGGTGCTCACTGCATCGATTTGGGGCAAGGTTGCGGCGGATGAACATGACGGGCCAATCAACAGAAGCAGAGGGATCGCCGCAAGCCGATCCCGCCGCACGCCTGAAGGCCTTGGTCGTGGATACCAACGTCAACGATGACACATTTCTGGCAACGGATTATCTGAACCATTTCAACGAGATTGTGATGCTGTTGGAAATGATACCGGACATGCCCGATATTCTGGAAGATGCCAGGGAATGGCGGCCCAAGACCTATGATCAGCATTTTCTCGATAGTGGCCTGTCCGATAGCGCTATCACTATCGAAGCCTATCAGAATGCGCCGGCGGAATTTCGCGAACCCTTCGATGAAACAATCGAACGGATGAATACGGTCGTCACCGAAAGCATTAAAAATATCGAAGCGGCCATTGCTAGCCCGCGGCCGGAAGAACTGGCCGCCAGCGCCGCCACCGCATCGCGCCTGTTACAACGCCTGATGGATGTCGCCGCCGCCATCATTCATGGCAATACGCCTAAATTGGAACAGGCCGAAATCGACGACCTGCTGGAAGGCTGCACGAAACAGCATCTATTTCGCGTTTGACCGCTCGATCATGGCGTGCAGCAGCACGTTGCAGCCGGCGGCGCAATCCGCCTGCGTCGCGCTTTCCACCTCGTTATGGCTGATCCCGTCCTTGCAAGGCACGAAGATCATGGCGGTAGGCGCCAGGGTTGAAATATGACAGGCATCATGGCCCGCGCCCGAGACAATCTCCATGCCATCAAGGCCGGCGGCCTCGACCCCGGCGCGTACGGCGGCAATGCAATCGGTATTGAAGACAATCGGCGGCTGGTACCAAATTTCCCGGCAGTCCAGTTCCAGGCCACGAGCAGCGGCGGCGGCCGCGCAACCCTTTTCCAGCGCCGCCTTCATGGCGGAAAGCCGGACATCCTCCGGATGGCGGAAATCGACGCTGAAGGTGACCTGGCCGGGAATGGTATTGCGGGAATTTGGGCTGACAACGAACTGGCCCACGGTGGCGCAGGCGCCGGGTTGAAATTCCAGACCGATGCGGTTTACCACCCCAACCAATTCGGCCGCGCCGACCAGGGCATCGCGGCGAATGGCCATCGGCGTGGGCCCGGCATGGGCTTCCTGCCCGGTCAAAGTAATATCGAACCAGCGTTGTCCCTGGGCGCCCTGGACGATGCCGATGTTTTTCGCCTCACCCTCCAGAATAGGGCCTTGTTCAATATGTACTTCGAAAAATGCCGCGACCTCTCCCACACCGGGCGGCGCATCGCCCAAATAGCCAATCGCCTCTAATTCGTCGCGGAAGGTCTTGCCCGCCGCATCGGTCATCCCATAGACCTCGTCCAGGTCGAATTTCCCAATAGCCACGCCCGAGCCCATCATGGCCGGGGCATAGCGGCAGCCTTCCTCGTTGGTCCAGACCGTTACCTCGATAGGCCGTTCGGTCTCATAATTCAGGTCGTTCAGGGTGCGGATCACTTCCAGCCCGGACAGCACGCCAAAGACGCCGTCGTATTTGCCGCCCGTTGGTTGGGTATCGAGATGGCTGCCGGTCATGACCGGGGCCAGGCTGTCGTCCCGGCCCGGGCGGCGGGCATAGATGTTGCCCACCGCGTCAACCCGGATGCTACATCCCGCCGCCTCGCACCAGCGCACGAACAGATCACGGCCCTGCCCGTCCAGTTCGGTTAAGGCCTGCCGGTTGACACCACCCTTTTCCGTGGCACCGATCCGCGCCATCTCGGTCAATGAAGCCCACAAACGCTCGCTGTTAATCGCCAGATTTTGCATACCCTGCCCTTCTGCTGATGCCCTGCTACTGATAATCGGGCAACGGTAACCGAGGCAACGGCTGGGGGGAAGAACCATTCTCCTATCGCCCTGATGGAGCGGACATGAAATAATCCCAGGCAACGGAATTGGGAGTATGGGTATGCATTACGACACCATCAGCATTGTTGATCAGGACGATCATGTCGCCATCACCTTGAATCGTCCGGCTGCCCTGAACAGCATTTCGCCGGCAATGATTGACGACCTGAACGCCGCCCTGGACAGCATCGAGGACCGCCGCCAGCTATGCGCCCTGTCCATTAGCGGCAACGGCCGGGCCTTTTGCGCCGGGGCGGATCTGAAAGCGGCGAAGGAACGCATGAGCGGCGCCGACGCGGCGACGGTCAACAGTCAGTTCCTTGATGCGTTGCGGCGCATTTTATTACGCATAGAAGGCTTCCCCACACCGGTGATCGCGGCGGTGAACGGTCTGGCCCTGGCCGGCGGCCTGGAATTGGTCATGGCCTGCGATTTGGTGGTCGCGGTAGAGAGCGCTAAATTCGGCGATGCCCATGCCAATTTCGGTTTGGTTCCGGGCGGTGGCAATTCCGTCCGCCTGCCCCGCAAGATTGGGCCGACGCGGGCCAAACAACTGATCTATACCGGCGAATTCCTGCCCGCCCGGCAAATGATGGATTGGGGCCTGGTCAATCACGTAGCGCCCGACGATGGCCTGGCGCCGGCGGTGGCGGATCTGGTCGCCAGCCTGGCGGATAAAAGTCCGATCGGCCTGCGCCGCATGAAACGCATGGTCGACGATGGACAGGAACAAGCACTGGAAGCGGCCTTGCGTTATGAGTTGGCCCTCAACGCCCAGCATGCCGCCTCGTATGATCGCGATGAAGGTCTGGCCGCCTTCGCCGAAAAGCGGAAACCCCGGTTCGAGGGCCGCTGAGCCCAAGGATGACTGAGTTGCCTTATGGTTGGAGACGCGTTGGCGGATGCAGGGCCGCCGGCCCGGCGCTATTCTAACCCCGACATGGACAATCAATTGCGCACGATCCGGCAAATGCGGGGCCTGTCCGTTGACCAACTGGCCCGGCAGGTGGGCGCCTCCCGCTCCAAACTCTACAAGTTGGAGAATGGCTCACAACACCTGACCGATGTTTGGATCGCCCGCCTGGCCAAGGCGCTGGGCGTGGCGCCGGCGGATTTTTTGAACGCGTCCGGGCCGTCCATACCGGTCAGCTATTAAATTTCGGCGGCCTTTTCGGATCTTGCCAGTTTCCATATACCCGAACCTGTCGAACAACTATCACCACCCCGGCGCCTGAACCGGCCGGAAGACTGTCTGGCGTGCGAGATTTACGATGATAGCTGCGATGGTATCTATCCCCAAGGCAGCCTGGTCATCGTGCGCCGGCTGAGTGGTTTGCAGGGCCCATTAAAGCTGGGCGATCGTATTGTCGCGCGGCACTATGTGGATACGGTAGGCGATGGCCGCATCATGGAAATGATCCTGGGCCATTTGGACCGCACTATGATCGGCGATCTGGTTTTGTTGACCCGTTCGGGAAATCCGCAGCTACCCGGCGTTGTCACCATCCGGCGGCCCGCTGATCCAGAGGCAGCATTGCGTGACGCACAACGCCACTTTCGCCCCGTTGATGTGATGGCGTTGCCCGATTATCAGCCGGAACCTGGTGATCAGGCGGATATTCTGGGCGTGGTCGCCATGGTCATCCAGCCGGAAACCGCAGCCTGATGGAGACTGGTTCTTATAAGGGTTGATGTGCCGTTTAATTAAACCTAGAATTGTCTCCATTATGGAGACAACCCCCGGCCGACGCAGCATGGCAGAAATCCAGGTCGATCAATATGTCGGCGCCCGATTACGATTGCGCCGCAAACTATTGGGCTATAGCCAGACCCACCTGGCCGAGGCAGTGGAACTGACATTCCAGCAAATCCAAAAATATGAAAATGGTAAAAGCCGCATTGGCGCTTCCCGACTATGGGCCATGGCGGAAAAATTGCGGGTTCCGATTACCTATTTCTTTGATGGCTTGGAACAACCCGCGCCTAGGCTGAACGAAACCATCAGCTCAACCGAACTTCGCCTGTGCACGGCTTTGCGCGATCTACCTGTGCGCCAGCGCCAAATACTCTATCAACTGGTCATGACCTTCGCCGAAACGCCTCCCCCGCCGGCTCCGAACCAACCATAGACGTCCCAGGGCAATACCAGCTTTCCGGCGCATTAGACCCAAACCCCCTATGCCGCTACTATGGGCGGGCAGCATTTTTTAGGAGGGAGCGATTGCCATGACGGAAAATAGAACAGGTGGCTGCCTTTGCGGCGCGGTGCGCTACGAATTGACGGAAGAGCCCCTGACAACCATGATCTGCAACTGCACTATTTGCCAAAAGAGCAGCGGCAGCGCGCTTTCGACCATCGCCCTGGTTCCCCGCAAAGCCTTGCAGGTCGAGGGCGAATTAAAGGGTTACGAATACGCCGGCGATAGCGGCAATAAGCTGGAGATCAATTTTTGTCCCAATTGCGGCGCCCCGGTGCTGTTGAATATCGACCGTATGCCCGACGTTGTCTCGATCAAGGTGGGCAGCTTTGACGATACCTCTTGGTTCAAACCAAAACTAAATATTTATACCGACAGTGCGCAAAGCTGGTTGCCCGAGATCGCCAATTGTCAGGCTTTCGCCAAAGGCACCAGTTGACGAACTTTTGAAACCGGCGTCACGCCTGCCTCTTGAATTCGCCGAGGCGCGCGCGAATTTTCGCTTGGCCGTGCCCTTGGCATTAACCCAGCTGGCCTCCGCGGCAGCCGCTATTACCGCCATTCTACTAATGGGCCGGGCCGGCGCCAACGTTCTGGTGGCGGGCACCCTGGCGGTACATTTCTTCACCTTTTACAGCGTATTCGTTGGCGGGATATTGACGGCGGCCTCGCCCCTTATGGCGCATAATTTTGGCGCCGGCAGACGCGAAGAGGCGCAAAGGGTGCTGGGTCAGGGCATCAAAATTGCCATTGTCCTGACCTTGATCGGCATCGCCATCGCCTGGCATACGCGGGACTTCCTACTTCTTATTGGACAATCCAGCAGCGTCGCCGACCTGGCGGGACCCTTTTCCAAGGCTAATTCTTTTGCCTTCATGCCGGCCATGCTGCTGTTGCTGATGCGTAACTATGCCGCCGCCGCCGGCCAGCCAAAACTTGGACTGGTCGCCATCGTGGCCGGCGTCGCCGTCAATGCATTTTTCGGTTACGGCGTGATATTCGGCGCCTTTGGCTTGCCAAAACTGGGTTTATGGGGCCTGGGCGTTACCTTTGCCGGGGCGCATTGGTTCATGTTCCTGATCATCCTTGTTCTGGTGCAAAGCCAGCCCGCCCTGCGTTTGCCGTTGGGTTGTTTTCGGGGCCGAAACTACATTGCTCCCATCATCCACATTGGCATCCCGATTGGCCTATCGGGTCTGTGCAGCGTGGGTACCTTTGTCGGCGCCACATTCATTATCACGCTGATGGGGTCTGTTCAGGTGGCGGGCCACGGTATCGCCTTGCAAGCGGCCAATTTTGGTTTTGCCCTTATCTGGGGCAGCGCCCAGGCCACGACAATTCGCATTGGCTGGGCCACGGGCGCCCGTAATCTGCGGGCGGCAACGGTGGCGGCCTGGACCGGTCTGTTGACCGGGATGACGGTCGCCGTTGGCTTGACGGTTTTGTTCATCGCGGCGCGGCGGCAGATTGTCGGCCTGTTCCTGGATTATGGCGACATTGCCAATCGCCCGACATTTCAGGCCGCAAGCAGCATTCTGCTGGCCGTGGCCCTCTATCAGACCGCTAACGGCAGCCAACTGGTCCCAACCTCCGCCCTGCGCGGCCTGCGCGATACCAAGATACCTTTCCTGATCAACCTGATGTCGTTTTGGCTGTTTGGCGCAATCCTCGCCGGCATCCTGGGATTTGCCGCGAATATGCAGGCGCCGGGTATTTGGTATGGCCTAAGCATTTCCGTCGCCCTTGGCGGCCTGATCCTAATGTACCGGCTGCATAAAATTCTGCCCCGCGCCCTAAGCTTGACGGCGGATTAGGCATTCTAGAGCTATTTGTAATTAGCTGAAGTCGCTGGACGGGGTGACCGAATGCCGCAGTATCAGAGGTTGGTAATTCGCCCATACCGCACCGACATATATGTTATAATACAGACAGTTACACAAAGCGGAGGATGGACATGTTAAATAGCAAGACGGGTTTGCTGTTGGCCGTTGCGGGTTTGCTGGTTGGTCACTACGTTTATTTGCATGACTTGGTGGTTGGTGGCTCGGTGATCCAGATGGGGCCGGCGTCATGGACCATTGCGGCGGTTGCCTTGGTGGTTGCGTTGGCCGGGCTATGCTTGGTGTGGTGCGGCGGTAAAGACGCGGCGCCATAAGCTTGAGCAGTGGCGCGTCAATCCTTCAAGGCATCGCGCAGTCCGTAGAACCAGTATGTCAGCTGAGCCGCCGCCGCACCGATGGGGCCAGCGGTAGGGGTCAGGCCGAACGGCGCAAGTAATCGATAGCGGTCATCGCGCTCAGCAATGGCGCCCGCGACAAGTTCCCCTGCCATTGTGGTGGTGTTCACGCCATGGCCGCCGAAGCCCATGGCGTACCATACCCTTGGCGCCGCCTCGCCAATTTGCGGCATCTTGTGGGTGGCGTAGCTCATCAATCCTCCCCAGGCGGTTTCCATTTTCACGCCCGCCAATTGCGGATAAACCTTGAGCAGATCGCCCCGCATCAGGCCGGCCAGACCCGGGGGCTCGCTTTGCCGCACAGAGATGCGTCCGCCCCACAGAATGCGGCTGTCGTGCAGGGGGCGGTAATAATCCAGGGCAAAGCGTGTGTCATGCACCGCATGGGGCGTACGGATCGCGGTCCGCAGGCGGTCTCCCAATGGTTCGGTCACCGCGACATAGGTGGCGACGGGAATTGTCGCGCCCGACATTTTTCGGTGCAGGCCGGCAATGTAGCCGCCACAGGCCATGACCACGGCAGCGGCGCGCACCTCGCCCGTGCGCGTGCGGATAATTTTCATCGGCCCGTTCAATTGCAGCGCCGTGACCCTGGCGCCTTCAAATATCCGCGCGCCCTTGCTCCGGGCAGCTACGGCCAGGCCCAGGCTGTAATTCAGGGCATGGAATTGGAAGCCCTCGGGATCAAACAAACCATCGTAGTAGCGTTCGCTAAGTAACAGCGCGCCAAGTTTTTCGCGCGGCCAGAATGCCTCCGCCACGCCGGTCATGGCCGCCATATAGTCCCGCTCGCGCTTCAGGCTGTCGGGATCGTCGAACCAGGAGGCTCGAATGGTGCCGTCGACGATTGGGCCGCAATCAATCGCATAGGTTTCGATGCGCTGTCGGATCAGAGCGACCGCGTCCCGGCTCAAACCATAAAGCGCCTGGGCGTGGTCCCGGCCCAGGCGCCTTTCAAGCGCCCGCAGGGACTTCGAAAAACCAGCGGAAACAAAGCCGCCGTTGCGGCCCGACGCCCCCCAGCCGACGCGGTGGGCCTCCAGCAAAACCACCGAGGCGCCCCGCTCAACCAGACCAAGCGCCGTCGACAGCCCCGCCAGCCCGCCGCCGACGACACAGACATCGACCTCCATGACGCCATCCAAGGCGGAACCCACCGCCCCGGCATTGGCCGTGCGCGTGTAATAACTATCGATATAACTGGCCGCCATGACGATGCCAATGCCTCAAACCATGGGCGCGAACCGGTAAATCATAGCCCTATCCCGGCTTAGTTCCGATCCGGCAAGTTACCGGCGTTTCGTCGCGGGAACATTGTATAAAGCGAGCCTCCATCGAATTGACGCATTGGTACCAATCGAAGGACTTGCTTTAGCTGGGGGAGACTGGCGCGATATGGGTTCCGGTAATTATCAAACCAAATCAAAAAGGCCGCCTTGTGGTTCTTAATTGACCGATGGAGGCCCGCAATCTGTTGTTCGGAAACATCAATGGAAGTGCCATAGTTTCTAAGGCTCGGCGTGGCGATACAGATGATGCCAGTGTGGTGATACAAAGCTTCGGGACTGTTGCAATAGACAACGCCGCGCAACTTCTTTCCCTTTAGATACCGCATTAATTCGATATCCCAGGCTTTCGTGGCAAAACCTCCTGCGCCGTTACTAAGCCGTCTTTCAATGTCTGTGTATGATTCGGCAAGTGGCAGAAAAATTAGCCAAAGACTGATCGCAACCGATGGGAGGATTGCGACGTGACGATAAGCGAACCGAGGCAATAGCTTCACGATAATACGGTCGAGAGCAATGAAGCCGAGAAAGAATAGGGGTAAGAATACTGGCGATATCAATCTGTCGTGCAATGGATTGAGCGGCAGGATTGTCGATGACACAACCAGGAACACCAAGAAGATTACCGTGTATAAACCTTCCGGCAGCACATGGGTGAAATCCCTGCGATTTTCTATCGGTCGAGCCTGCCAGAAAGCGAAAATCAGCATGCCCGCCAGCACGATGAGAGCGACCGCCACGAGCCAGGATGCTAAACCGTTTGATAAATCGACCCCAGGCAACAGCCACGATGCCAAGGTATCAGTTACCTGATCGATGCTTTCGGAAAGAGTTGCCTTCGAAGGCAGCCTGGTGCCAGCCAAGTTTCCCTTAATCAGCATGTTCCTAAGCAGCCACGCGGCAAGCGGAAGGGCGGCGAGCACGCCGAAAATTAGTCCTCGCCTGATCCGGAACCAAAATCCGATATGCGGTTGCACCAACAGCAGCAATCCCCCAGTCGCGATGAGTGTGACGCCAACGTATCGCGTCATGACACAAAGGGCCGCGACGAACGCCGCCCATAATAGCGGGCGGAAATTTGCGGTGCCGAGGGCAGTCGCGAGCAGACGCAAATAAATGAAACTGAGTAGTAGATAAATCGGTTCGCTCGTAGCATAGGACGTTACTGACGCGAGCGATGGTGATGCCAGGACTGTTAGCGTTGCAACGCTGGCAAGCGACCGCAAACGTACCGTTGAAAACATCACGACACCGAAGATCGTGACGAAGCCACCGAAAACACCTGCATTCACGTAACGCGCAGCGGTTACTATATCAAAGCCGAACAAACTGATAATCGCGACAATTGCCGGAAAAACCGGCGGAAAAATAGTTAATTGGGCGCCGCTGAAATCGCGATATCCGCTGCCCGCTGCTAGACTCCTGGCCGCCGATAGATAGACCGTTGAATCCGAATGTATGCCAGGCCCATAGAGTGAGGTATCCCAAATACGCAAGGCCACACCTGCAAGCCCCAGGGCCATGACGAATAACCATTGAGTATTGGTCAGGGTGCCGCCGGATATTCCCGTTGTAGATCGCGGGCTTGTCTCGCCCGTGTCGAGATTTCGTTGAGCAGAATTTTCGGTGCTTTCCTTCGCATTGTCCGGTTTATTCCCTCGGCTTTGCCAAGTGAAGATTGGTTCCTGGCGCGGATCTCTCATGCCGCGCCTACCATGGCGTGCCGGGCCAGCCGCACCCAACAGCTGTATCATGTGAAAGGTTATCGAGCCCGGCCCAGGACCATGGCTCCAGGTTCGCTGCGATCATAGCTGGGCCACTCGGTGTTTCGAGTTGCGCTTAAATTTCCTGAATATTCCTTCCGGGATATTTTTTATGATCAGCATGATGAGCCGCCAAATCAGGGGGGTAACGGTATAGGTTTTTTTCAAGAATGAAGCATAGACCAGATTTGCCAATTTGGCTGGATCCGCGACCAATGCACCTGGCAGGTCGAGACCGGCCGTCATTTTGGTTGCGACAAATCCGGGCTTGACGGTCATTACATGCAATTTGCTGCCTGCATAGCACTGCCCCATCCCCGAAAGGGCCGCGGTAAGGGCCGCTTTCGAGGCGCCATACCAATAATTCACCGCGCGTCCGCGATCACCCGCCACCGAACTGATGCCGATAATAGCAGTCTCTTCATTCAGCTTTGCCAGCCGCGCCGCGGCGCATTCAAGCGCGCACATTGGCCCGATGAAATTCGTCTCCGCAACCAATCGAGCATGTCGCGGGTTTCCCTCCGCCTCCGCTTGATCCCCCAGCAGGCCCACCGCGCAAACCACGACGCCTGGCGTGTCGGGCAAATTGTCAAAGAACGCTTCAATTTGCTCGATCTCCAGCGCATCAAAGCGATGCAGGGTAACCTCCACGCCATGACGCAAGGCGATATCAGCGCGCTCGGGCTCAAGCTCGTCCGGACGGCGTGCCGCGAGCTGGATGGGATAACTTTCAGCCGCGAAGCGGCGGGCGATGGCGAGGCCGATGTCGGAGCCGCCGCCGAGAATTAATACGGGACGTTTCGTCATAATGATAATCGATCCGATTGCATGGAGGTGAAGGCAGGCGCCACGCCGGTCTTTTCCCGCATGGTTCTGAATGCTGCTGTTCTGTCGTCGGCCTGTTCCATGGTTCCGCGTTTCATTCTGGCATCCTTGGCAAGGTAAAAGCGCCCGCCGTGTTCAATCGTGATTTGATCCAGTTTTTCCAGCAGGGACAGCGTCGTCGGGTTGACCGGAAAATCCAAGGCGAGGGTGTATCCGGCCATGGGAAAGGAAAACCTGCTGTCCTGGCGGCCAAATCGTTTCAGCACCGCGAGGAAGGACCCCTGGCCTGATCCGGAAATCTCCCTTAACAGGGCGGATATCCCTGCTTGGGAATTCGCCAGCGGGATCACACATTGGAATTGCGCAAAGCCGCGCCGACCGTAAATGCGGTTCCAATTCCCCACCCCATCAAGAGGATAAAAATAGCTCTCCCAATCGACAAGGGATTGCCCGGATGCGCGCACGCCGTTCCGATAAAAAAGCTGATTAAAGGCGCGGACAGACCATTTGTTCAGGGCCCAGGTAGGCGCATCGAGGGGCACGTTTAATTTGCGCTTTCGTGGTGTGCTGAACGGCGTGCCGCGCCTTTCCGCGTCTAACTCGTCCTCGCGGGCATGCTCACCAAGCAGCAGTAACGACCGCCCCAATTGATCGCCGCGCGAAAGGCAATCGATCCAGGCGACGGAATAGGTCCACTCATCCGCCGCATCGAAGGCCGCCATTGCCGCCGCCAGGTTTGCAGCCGGCCGGGTTTCCTGACGGATCCAGGCCGTCGCGACGGGCTGCATCCGGAACGCTACCCGAAGAATGATGCCGGTCAGCCCCATGCCGCCAATTGTATAGGCCAGAAGATCGTTATTTTCCGCCCGCGCGCACCGTCTGATTTCACCGTCCGGCCCAAGGACATCAAGCCATTCGACGAAATTACCGAAAGAACCATGTTTGTGGTGGTTCTTGCCGTGCACATCGGCCGCAATCATGCCGCCAACGGTCACGAACTTGGTGCCAGGGGTAACGGGCGGGAACCATCCTCGGGGTAGGAATACCTCTATAATGTCACCCAGGACGACCCCTGCCTCAACCGTCAGAAGTCCGCTGACAGGGTCAAAAGCTAGCATGTGATTGAACCGGGCCATGTCGATGGTCGCGCGTTTATTGAGTGCGCTATCGCCATAGGCCCGGCCCATGCCGCGCGCGATGACCGGGCCCTGCGCCAACGCATCTTTCAGGTCTTTGATCGCGCGGGGTCTGAGCACGACACAATCAGCTTGCGGGTACCGTCCCCATCCCGACAATTTCATGGCTCAATCCGAATTTTCAGTCAGTTGTCGAAAGACAAATCGGCGGTCCAGTCTGAATTTGATGACGTAGCCAATCGCCAGGCCAAGAACGGCACCAATTTCCCGCATAAGATCAGTCTGCCAGAAAAAATAGAAAGCGGACTCGGTGCTCCAGAATATCAACGTCGTAATCACGCCCATGACAGTGTAGAGGCTGAATTTTCGGCTCTGCACCAGAATGCCCGCTGAAGTATCAAAAAATATCCATTTTTTATCCAGAACGTACTTCAAGAGAAGTCCAACAGCAGTCCCCGAAACCACCGCCAGGGCGAAACCCTGGGCCCCGTGAACAATTTCCAGCACCAAACGCTGCATCGCCAGGTTAGCCAGTGTTGCCAGGGCGGCAAACGCGACGTAGCGAAATATGAGCTGAGGGACATTCACAAAAAACTCGCAGTAAGAACAATTCCCACAATCAGCAAACTACAGACTTGGCTCGCCAGGTCACGCATCGCGAATACAATGGGATCGTCGTCCATATTTCCCCTGTGCGCGGTCATCACCATGTGGCTCACCCAATACAACAGCACAAGGCATATTCCCCACAGCGCCTGCGGCGTATTGTAATGGCTTTGGACCATCGGCGTGCTGATATAGAGCGCCATGATAAGAACCGAGACGTATCCCGAGCCAATCGCCATCATGGTAACGATGGGCAGGTCATCAACGTGATAGGCTCTGCCAGTTGCCTGCGCCCGCCCCGTGGCCACACCATCGGTTAGCTCGGCTTGCCGTTTGAGAGCGGCGAGCGACAAAAAAATGAAGATCGAGAAGGCCAGCAGCCATTCCGACAGAACAAGGCCGCTAGCTATACCGCCAGCTAGCACGCGCAAGGAATAGAAGCTGGCAAGTAAGAAAATATCAATCATGAGGCGGCGCTTGAGACTAAATGAATAGGCCACCGTAAGGGCATAATATCCAAACAACAGCACAAGGAATTCGGGCCGCCCGATGGCCAGCGCGGTTAAAATTCCTGCCAACCAGAGACCGAATGACATGACCGCGCCGTGGCTGAGCGGAACCGCCCCCGAGGCAAACGGCCGGTTCCGCTTTCGCGGATGCGCCCGATCCGCCGAAAGATCGGCCAAGTCGTTCAGAATATACACGCTCGATGCAATCAGGCTGAAAGCAATAAATGCGAGAACGGAATTGGTCCAAATTTCAACCGATCCGGACTGGGCAGCGACGGCTGGCAGGAACACAAGTGTGTTCTTCAACCACTGATGCGGACGCAGTGCTTTTAGATAGGTCGCCCATTTCCTCTGTTCGGTTTGCAGATGCCGAAAGTCGGACGATATCGCTTCAACAGCTTTCCGAAGCGGCGCTGACGCGTCAACCGTGACCGCGCGCCGGGCGCATTCCCACACCGGCAAATCTGCACGCGCGTCACCGATGTAGTCGAAGTTTCCGGCGCCAAATCGGCTGACAAGAAATTCGGCTTTTGCGCGCCCCTTGAGGTTTCGCACGCCGTCCGAGGCATGCACTTCGTCGAATAGCCCAAGATGGTTTGCGATCGCTTCGGCGGCCTGTCGATCCGCCGCCGTCACCAGCGCAACCCGGCCACCCTGTTCCCGCCAGTTCCGAATGATATCGAGTACGGCTATTTTGTAAGGCAGCGACGCACTATCTATCGCCACACTCGCCGCAAGGTGCGCTTTCAACGCCGCTCTGCCCATACACAGGCTTTTGAGGGTCAGATACAAAGTTCGACTATCACTGGAAACGCTGGCCCAGAAGGACTCGAAAAGCATATCGGTCCGAATTAATGTTCCGTCGAGATCGACAACAAGAATGGGCAGTTCCGATTGCTGCGTCATCCTGCGCCGTGCCCTGATCGTTCGATAAGGTTCATTGAAACTGCTCTATTGCCTGGATCAATAGAGCAAATTTTCCTTTGGTGTGGTGGCTCAGACGTTCGTTGCATAAATCCCGACCCGAGGCGCATCTGTCCGGCGAGAACATAAGACCACGAGACTCTGAAGAATCGTAGTGCGCAAGACACCAAACCGAAGAACTCTTCTGTTTGGTTCGCACCACTAGAGCATTTTTATTCTGAAAATGCTCAGATCTTTAGATTTAGAGCAATCTTTCCGAACACTTAGAATCGCTTCGCGATTCTCATTTATTCGGAATTGCTCTAGATCGGTTCTATATGGCACGCTCTGTCAACGGGGGATACATGAAAGGATCCAGGTCGTAGTGCCTCTGCCCAGACGCGAGCCGCGACAGGATGCCATCCTATGTTTCCTGATCTGAATTATATCATCTATAGTTTCAGCTAAACCGTGAATTAATCTCGGAAATACAGGAAAAACAAAAGGAAGGGAAAGCCATGTCCGCTACCTCACTTGCCCGGATGGACGCGTTAATCCTTGATGGCAAATTCCATGAAGCAACAGAGAGTTTTTGCCAACTTGCGCGCGCCGGCCATGCGATCCCCGATCTGGCCTTGCACGCCATGAACACGGCCGCCCCCTATCTGCACGTGCCGTCCCATGAAAAGCTGCTAGAGAACGGCGAATTCCGCAACGTCAATTATGATCACACCCTGCTGGGCATTCGTGCCGGCATGCACCTTTCGCCTTGGCTTTCGGAGGTGGAGAAAAATCTCGGCATCGTGCAAGGCATGTACTACATCCCCCAGGGGCTTGATGTCTGGTCGCAGCTGGAATGTGGTTTTCCCGGACATTACGCGCGCGAGCAGGAGCAATGTGCCGAGGAAGATATCGGCCACGAGCTGCACTGTCATTTCGAGGATCAGGAACCGCTGGTCGAAGGTTCGGTTGATGAGCGCTTTGACAATATGTTCCGCGCGCTGACACGGGGCGACAAGGTCACCAGCTATCGGATATTCCTCGGCCTCGCGGCGGAGGCGGAACAGCGCCACCGCCTGCAGGACACGCTGCTGTTCGCCTCCATTATCGATCAACAGGAATACAATTCCTTTCGGCGCGTGCGCCACATCGGCCACAAAGCCATCCGCGCCCGCGCCATGTTCGATCTGGCTGACTGGGTCGGCTGGGACCGGGCACGGCCGTTCTTTTATCTGGGCGTGCCGGATGTCTGCAACACACCGATCTTCCACTCGCTCTATGATCACGCCTGCTTCATGCTCAACCTGGCCTTCAAGGGCGGCCAATTCGACCTGATGGACACCAACACCGCGCCCCTGTCCGAAGGGGAGCAGAACCAGTTGATCGGCCTGATCATGGCGGGCGATCCCATGGCCGTCGCCGACGCCATCACCGGCTTGCTGAAACAAGGCAAGGCGCCACAGAACATCGCCGATGTGGTCAACATCGCGCATGCGACGCACTCGGTAAACCGGCTGCGTTCGCCCATCGCCTATACCATACCGATGCACAGTTTCGACTACGCCAATGTGGTGAATTACTGGCTGCGCAATTTCCGCAACAAGCACCAGGTAAAGGCGATCTATCTCTCCGCATGGTTCGTCACCGACACCATCCACGAGATCGACGCCTATCCAGACCTGCCGGGTGTAACCAATCCCGATCCGGACGGTCGCCGCGGCTGGGCCGAAGGCATTGCCACGGACAACCTGCTGGCTGCGTTGGAGACGGCCGTCGCCGAACAGGATCCTTCCAGCGCGGTGGCCCTGGTGCGGGCCTGGAACGGCAGGCACGATGCAGCATTGCCCGGCGCGCGCGAAGACCTGATCCGCATGCTGGCCCATTGCGCCGGCAAGTATCAGGGGGATGCCCATATTTTCCGCAACGCCTGCACGGTGATCGAGGAATATCAGCTCAACACCGCCAGCCCGGCACGCAAGGACATCCTGTTCGAATTCTGGGCGCATTTCCTGTCGTTCTACAAAAAACGCACCCTCGCCACCGACTGTTACGATATGTATCACCGTTATTTCGGCGAGACCGCCACCGGAACGGCCTGAGCAAGCCCACCACCGCCCGCGCGACCTGGCACGACACGCAGAAAGGGCCGCGCGCGTTCGCCGAAAATCGGGCGCCGAATAGGACCACTCGTTCCGGCAGAGCTTACCTATCACCAAAAGACCGATCATCATCGTTTTGACCGCCACCATTGCCGCCAATATCGGGAGCATCTGAAAACATGAGCAAACTGGAAAAATGGTCGAATTATCTGCCGCCGGAAGAGTTGGCGACATACGCGAAAGGTAAATTCGGCGAGAAGATGGGTTTTGGCAGACGCGCCGCGCTGCTCAATATAGACACCACTTACATGTTCGTTGATCCCGCGTATCCACAATGTGGCGACGGTGATCCGGAACTGGTCGAAAACATCACGCGTCTCGTTTCGATTTTTCGCGGCTTGGACCTGCCAATCTATTACAGCCGGCGGGATGACCGCAGCCACCCGATCCGCCGGGGCATGTGGAACGGCAAGCTCGGCATCGCCGACGATGCGATCTATAGCCGTGACCCCCGGGCCGATGAATGGCCGGACGCTTACGCGCCACGTGAGCAGGACGTTGTTGTTTTCAAGAACAAAGCGTCCTGTTTTTTCGAAACACCGCTGGAATCATTCCTCCGCTATGACGATATCGATACCATCGTAATATGCGGCATTTCGACCAGTGGATGCGTGCGCGCGGCGGCCAACGATGCCTTTTCCCATAACTTCCGCGTTATCGTCGCCGAAGAGGCGGTCGGTGACCGCAGCCAGACCGCCCATCGCGCCAATCTCTTCGATATGGATATGAAGATGGCCGATGTGGAACCGCTGGAGGGCATCATAGCGGAACTGCAGCAACGCTACGGCGTCCCTCCCCAGCCGCCGACTATCTGACGGCGGTACGGAACCCCGCCTCCCCGCCCGATCGCGGCGCGGTCTGTCCCGTGCATTGGCCCGGTCATTCAACGGTCGAAAGTTAGGCAATATTCAACGCTGCGCTTAGACCATTTTCGATATTCATCGAATCGCCGAGCCGCCCGCTCCCCCTCCCGGCCACCCCCAGGGGCATTTGGGATCATAATCCCGTGGGTGGCCGGGAGGGGGAGCGGGTGGGTAAGTCAATCCCAAAAATGGTCTAGCGGCGCATCGCTAATTTAATGCGCCTCTGTCCAACTTTCGCAGAAGGCCAGCGCGGACGTGCTGAAGGGTCGTCCATCGCGTTCTTGCTTCCATGACCGGCCAGCCGCCTGCATGCCGTTCATAACCAGGCGCGTCCCCGATGCCGGGATGAGAACCGTATTGACCCCATAGGGTCGTTCTCCCGCGCCCGTCCCAGGCTGGGTATGGATCATCAGAGGATCGCCAAGATCGAACCAGGTTAGCGAGAGGCTGGCATCCTCGGCCGCCACATATTCCGTATAGAAACGATGCGGGTCGCCATCCTTTTCAAAGGCCGCCTCTTCGACCGGGATATCAAGGTCGGCCAATTCCGGGTTCAACACACCCTGAATGGTTTCTTGCAGCCAACGCGCCATGGCAATGTTGTCGGACCAAATTCGCCAATTGTTTTCGGTTAGCTCGCTCTTAAGGTAGAGCACATGCCCCGGACCCGCAGGGGACATGACATTACGCCAAAAGCTGGCGACCGTTGTTTCCGGCCCGCCATCGGTTTCAGAGAGACGAATAAACGGATTTTCACCACAGCAGAGCACACGATTTAAATCAGTAGACATAATTTCACCTCGGCGTCTTCATCTGGAAACGGCAGTCGATATAATGAGCTTGCCGCTTGGTTGGATCTCTTATGAAGCCGTTCCCAAACATTTTTGTTTTTGAACGTGGCGGCAAACCCAAATAACCAATACCTCGCGGACTTCACCCGCATATAAACCCTACCACCGAGCGGCCCGCAGTAGTAGCCAAGTTTGCTCTTTTATGAAAATTGCGACCGTCCTTGATGGCCGTTATCGAGCCTTCGGCCAGCGACGGTTTTCGGCGATTTCACCGACGGAGATGCAGAAGTTTTTTTGAACACCTGGTATCTGCATTGCAACGGGGTCGGCGCCGTTGTGGTGCTGCGCCTAGACCGCTCAGGCACCCCCGATCGTGTTCGCCAATCCGGTGCCGCCGTCAGTAATTGATACTCTCGATATTCTGGAAGCCGATTTCGGTGCCGTCTTCCAGGGTTGCGGTCCCGGCGGCATCGCCGCTCAGGGTTTTGGTGCTGCCGTCGTCAGACTGCACACTGCCACTGGTCAGGTTGAGTGTCCAACCGGAGCCGACCGCCGAACTATCGGCGTTTTGCAGCAAGATACTATCGGTCCAACCACCGCCCGCGCCGCCATCGATCATGTCGTTGCCACCGCCCTCGCCGATGATGAAAAGATCGCTGCCGAGCTCACCATAAAGTGTATCGGCGCCGCCCAGCCCTTGCAGGGTGTCGTTGCCGGCGCCGCCGGTCAGGACGTTGCTGTTGCCATCGCCGACCAGGATGTCGTTAAAGGCGGAACCGGTCAGGCCCTCGATGCTGCTTAAATGATCGTTCTGGGCGTCGCCACCGCTGGCGATACCAGTTCTGAGATCTACGTTGACGGCGCTGGCCGAGGCCGCATAGGACGCGGTATCGAAGCCGGCGCCGCCGGAGAGGATATCCGCAAGATCACCTCCGGTTAGATTGTCGGCACCATCGCCACCGATTAGGTAGTCACGGCCGGCACCGCCAATCAGCGTATCATCGCCACCACCGCCGTCCAGCCGATCGTCACCGTCACCGCCCGCCAGTTGATCGTTGCCGGCGCCGCCCGAGAGCGTATCGCCGCCACTATCGCCGGCAGGCTGCCAGACCTGAGCTAATGCCTCCTGGTATGCTGCCTCGGCCTGAGTCGTTGCAGTCTGGTATGCTGCCTCGGCCTCAGCCGTTGCCGCCTGCTGCACTGCATCGGCTTGCGCCGTTGCCGCTTCCTGCGTCGCCTGGGCCTCAGCCGTTGCCGCCTGATGCGCGGTTTCGGCCTGTGCCCGTGCTAAATCGGCCTCAACTTCAGCATTGCCGGCAGCTGTCTCAAGCGCAACCTTTGCCTCGGCTGCATCTTCGGCGGCCAAGATGCCCTGCTGCCTGGCATCATCGGCGGCCTGTAAGGCCAGGGTCCTGGCATCGTCGTTGGCCTGCAGAGCCTCGGCCCTGGTATCGTCGTTGGCATTCAGGTCCCTATCCAATTCCCGGTAAGCCCTAAAAGAGGCGAACCATTTCCTTATGCCGCCCAGGTCCGCAGCTTGGGCGACTGCCTCTTGGTACTCTGTCTGGGCTAGGTCGTTTGCCGTTTGGTGCGCTGTCTCGATTTGTCCTTCCGACTCCTGGTGCGTCGTCTCGGCCTGTGTCAATGCGTCTTGGTATGCCGCTGCAACCGGCACCATTGCTTCATCGTAAGTTGGCGCGTCCGCGGCCGCCTGCATGGCCTGAGCCTGCGCACCGTCGGCAGCCTGTACAGCCTGATCCCGGATCTGGCCAGCTTCGTTCAGGGCCTGAGCCTCTGCCTCGACGGCGGCCTGCGCGGCCTGATCCCGTACACTCCCGACCGCCTGTACGGCCTGGTCTCGGATCCCATCCGCGGTCTGCACAGCCAGGGCCTGGTCCGCGTTGGCGGCCTGTACGGCCTGCGCGACCGCCTCTTCGTTGACCGCTGCTACCGGCGCCTCAACAGGCGCCGCCGGCTCGGCGGCCGGGCTGGTTTCCGCCGCCGGCGCGTTACCGTTGCCATTGCCGCCGGCATTGCCGTTGCCCTGGCCGTTACCGTTGTCTTGACCATTGGCATTGGCATTACCAGCGGCGTTGGCGTTGCCTTGGCCGTTGCCGTTGTCTTGATCATTGGCGTTAGCGTTGCCACCGGCGTTGGCGTTGGCGTTGCCTTGGCCGTTGCCATTGCTTTGACCATTGGCGTTAGCGTTGCCAACGGCGTTACCATTGCCTTGGCCGTTGCCATTACCTTGACCATTGGCATTGGCGTTACCACCGGCGTTGCCGTTGCCCTGGCCATTGCCCCGGCCGTTGCCGCGCTCGTCGTTGCCATTGGCATTAGCGTTGGCGTTGGCGTTGGCGTTGCCTTGAGCATTGCCAGGACCATCAGCGGCCAGGCCCGGCGGTGTGCCTGGGTTGCCATTGTTGTTCCCATTGCCGTTATCAGCACGATCGGCAGCTAAGTCGCCGTCGTTTGCATTGCCGGTGCCGCGCGCGCGCGGGGGTGCCGTCGGCGCATCCTGCTGCGGGCCGGCATCTGTCTGGGCAATTCGGCCTTCAGCCAGGTCGCCGGTGCTGTCGAATGTTATCGGAACGTCGGCGGCTGTTGGTTCTGTCGGGGGAGGTGTGTTGAATTCCGCCGTGTCCAGTGCCGCGGGGGCAGCGCCGGGTTGACCAGCGGCGCTGTCGGCTTGATCTTCACCGGAGGCTTCGTCCGCAACAGGTTCGCCGGCATCCGGGCGTGCTGCCCGTGGCCGTGGATTTGATAATTCGGCCCCGCTGGCATCCGCCTCGTTCAAGGCTGCGCCGGCTTCGGTTTGAACCGGTGCGGCGCCCATGGCCTCTCCATCCACGGGGCTGTTTTGCTCTTCCGTGTTGACGGCGGCCTGATCGCCGGCATCGCCAACTCTTTGTGCCTCGGCCTGGGAACCTTCGTCGGTAAGCATACCCTCCGAGGCCTCACCAGCACCGACCACGGTCTGCCATAAGGACTGGTTGGCTTCGCTGCCACGGTTTTGGGGATCTTCACCGGCGCTATCTAGGAGTGTGGTTTTGTCATTCTGATTTTCATTTAGAGTGACGGTGTTTTCCGGGGTTGCTTCTGCTTGCTGAAGTATTTGCCGGATAAACTGAGGCATTCTTGCCATGATATTACGAGCTCCTAAATAATATAGGTTTTCGCCCTAATACATTATATAATTTTTTTGTTACAAAAAAAGATACATTCAAATTATTAAAGAATAATTATTATTTATACTTAATAGACATGGTTAATTTTTCATTGTCGCGTGAACCAGTCTGTCGTTCTTTTCCTTTCTGTGTAGCCTGTTAGGATGCGCACCATTTCATACTCACGCCATCGTTTTCCGCCCCATATTATTCGTCACGCCGTTTGACTTTATGCCCGGTTTACGTTGCCGAACAGGCCAGCGGCAATGTCCAGACTGTTGCCGCTGCTTCCGAGGAACTCTCCGCATCGATCCAAGAATTTGCCGGCCACACCGAAGCCAGCATCATTACCATCATCAGCATCTATAAAATCCGCACCCCCAAAATGGCCGAACGCGCCTTTGACCGCCACCTGGAAGCCGAGACGGCGGAGCAAAATAGGAATAAATAAGCACAAAAAGTTGGACAGTACCGGATGCTGTCCAACTCGTTCCTTTTACGTTCTCGCGGGAATATCCGCTAAGTCATTGAAAAGATGGTGCGCCCGGCAGGGCTCGAACCTGCGACATCCGGATTAGAAATCCGGCCCGGATGATCTCACCCCCTGCCCTAAGCTGCAAACAGATCGCTTTCGAGCTTCTCCATTAGCTCAACGTCATCTTCTGCATGATCGAACAAATGGTCGTAAATATCATAGGTCATCCCTGTAGAGGATGCGGCGTTCCCGTGTAGCCGTCACAATCCAGGTTCTGGACATGCGCCTAAAACCATTTACCGGATCCAGCCGATAATCTCGCGGTGATAGGTAGGCGCTTCACGCGGCTTTGGCTCCGAAGCGCGCAATCAGCATGCGCCGAATTTTAGCTCGCTATTGGGGAAAATGCGGAAGTCGCTGTTCAGGGCCTGTACCAGCGCTATATGCCAAACTTCCGGCATTGTTGCATTTAGCTTTCCCTGCCAAAACAAAGTAATATTCCGGCAAAAGGAGAACTCATTCCGTGGAACAAAAACTGGCCGCGATATTGGCAGCCGATGTGGTTGGCTATTCTAAGCTTATGGGCACAGACCAAACCGCAACGCTTGTCGCATTGCGCCAGCTTCGTTCCGAGTTGTTTATGCCATCGGTGGCCCAATACGGTGGCAAAACCGTCAAAAGCATGGGCGACGGTTGGATTGTCGCCTTTGCCAGCGTTACCGAAGCAGTGCAATGCGCGATTGACATACAGGAGGGCTTGTCGGCGATCCCTATGCTGCAATTGCGCATGGGTGTGCATCTCGGAGACATCGTGCAGGAAGACGAAGACTTGTTTGGCGATGGCGTCAATATCGCCGCGCGCCTGCAGGCTGCCTCGGCACCAGGTGATATTCTTATTTCCGACGTGGTGCATCATAGTTTGGATGGCCGCCTCGGCAGCATATTTCACCGAAAACCGCCCATGAAACTAAAGAACATCGAACGTGCGATTGCGGCGTTTTCCTGGCGCGATTCCGGCACCGAGGCAACCGGTAATCATGGCGGCGAAAAGGTGGTCACCCAGCAACGAAAAATTTCCTTGGCCTTTAACGGCCTGGAATTAAGTGGCGGTGGGGAAGAGGCGCAGCTTTTGTGTGATGGCGTGAACGACGCCATCCGGTCGGCACTTGCCAATCAGGCGGGCCTGTCGCTCCTTACGGAAAAAGAAAAAGCCGCGATGATAGTCGAGGGGTCCATGAAGGCCGTGGGTACGCGTTATCGAGCGGTTATACGTCTGAAGGATCAGAATACTGGCGAGATCGTCAAGGTCGAGCAATTTGACGGCGTGATAGCGGATTTGTTCGAGGCAGAGGACGATTTGGCGCTTCGGGTTTGCACCTCGATCCGTTTTGCCACCTTTTCTTACGAGGCGTCAGTTTTGGAGAAAACGGATCTGCCGATGGAAGAACAGGATAGTGGCTCGATCCGGGTTCATGCAGGTGGTTTATTATCGGATCTAAAGCGCGAGGAATGGTTGGAAGCTCGCCGCTTGCTGGAATTCGTACTGGATCGTGATCCGGAAGACGCCAGCGCTCTCGCGATGGCGGGAATGTCCTGTTCCGTTGAAATCAACTGCGGCTGGCGCCCTCCAACCCAGGAGGATTGTGTTCAGGGCATTGGTTATTTACGCAAAGCCGTGCAGCTAAATCCGCGCAGCGATTTTGCCCACACCTATTTATCCCTGGCATTACTTGATCTTGGCCAAGACCATACCGGCGCGTTGTTTACGTCCGAGCGATTGTCGGAAATCGCACCGCACTATGCGCAAGGCCAAATGGCCCATAGCCATGCCTTAATATGTTTGGGCCGGGTTGAGGAAGGCGTAACCCTGGCGCTAAAGGCGATTGAGCCGCTTAAGGGCCGGATCCTGTTTTCTGGGAGCGTTACGCACCTTATGCTCGGCCTATTATTGTCCAAGCGTCATGACGAGGTTTTGGTCTGGGGTCAAATGGCAAACCAGCGGATAGAAAATGTGCCTCGTATCCTGCTGTTGATGATTAGCGCGGCGGCCCATTTGCAGAACTATGACCTGGCGCAAGACTACGCCGGCCGTCTGCTGAAACATCACAATGATTTTACGCTCTCCGAAATGAGGGTCTGGCCTCTGAAGCGCGCCGGTGACTGGGAGCATTTCTTGGAAGGACTGCGTGCCGCTGGATTGCCCGAAAAAATAAATGTCCGAGTTGGGTCAAAAGCGGCCCGTTAGCAATTCCTGATATTACGCTCGAACCTGAGGGCAAAGCGGACATCAGCAACCACCCTGTCCACTTCCGGAATGTGCCATAAGCAGACATTCAGCCCCACATATAACGCACATGGATTGCGTCGCAGGTATTCGTCTGCTTGGATGGGGCCGTTGAATTGATTGTCACCGACAATGCGCGCGCACGTATGCAGCAACGCAATATCGCCTCGGATTTGGAGATATATGCTAGTCTCGGACCACTAAGACAGAGCAGTTTGCATGGCGGACGACACGGGCGGCGTTGGGGCCCAGCAGGTAGTCTTCCATACTCGGGCGGTGCGAACCCATGACAATCAGATCGGCGGTAATTTCGCCGGCAACCCTTAGCACCTCCTCATATGCGGTGCCATGCCCGACAATATGTTGAACCGGAATATCCTTCGGTATATTGGCGGCGGCCCATTCATGGAGCTTCTCCATGGTCAGATCGAGAGCCTTTTTTTCATGCCCCTTGGGAAAGAAAGAACTGACAATACTCATGCCGAAATCCGGCACCACTGTCATAACATGCAGCGTGGCACCGAAAGCCTGAGCATATTCCACCGATGTGGGCAAAGATTTCGCCCAGGTCTTATCATGTTCGAGATCGACGGCGAGAAGAATATGTTTAAACATGGCTTGACCTCCCCTCAAGTTGCCGGCGTGGAAACGGTTTTGGCAGCCACGCCATTGCGCCGACGCTGCACGACAACGACAAACCCCAATAGCAATAGCGCTGGGATGAAGATCAACTGCTTGATCGGTTGATCCGCTGGCGCCATGACCGACAGGACCCTTTGATCGAAATCCAATCCCGCCTTTTGTGCCGCACTGTCGAACACCGCGTTATCAATCGATACCGTACCATCTTCGAAAAGCAGTACCAGACCATAGGCTTCCAGGCGCTCCGCTCCCGTCGGCTTATCAGGCACTGGCAATAACGCGGTAAAGACGATGGCCTCGCCAATATCGTTGTCCCCCTGAACGATCAGGCGGAGTTCGGCCCCCGGTGCGGCTTTTCCCACCACCTCGACAATTGCCGCGGGGTCCTCCTCGACAAAAGGCGGCGAGATTAAATCCATCCAAAAGCCTGGCCGGAACAGACTAAACGCGATTAATATCAGCAGCACGGATTCCCAAATTTTCGATCGTGCGAGGAAATACCCTTGGGTTCCGGCAGTGAACAACAGGATCGCTGCCGTCGCCACGACAAAGACGAAGGCACCCTGGATCGGCGTTACATCGATCAGCAGTAAATCCGTATTAAAAATAAAGAGGAACGGCAGCAAGGCCGTGCGCAAGGAATACACAAAGGCGACAATGCCCGTGCGGATCGGGTCCCCCCCAGATACCGCCGCCGCCGCGAATGAAGCCAAGCCCACGGGCGGCGTCACGTCTGCCATGATACCGAAATAGAAGACGAACAGATGCACTGCGATCAACGGCACGATCAGGCCATTCTGCTGCCCCAGGCTAACGATCACCGGCGCCAGCAGGGATGAGACCACGATGTAGTTCGCCGTGGTCGGCAAGCCCATGCCCAGGATCAGGCTAAGGATCGCGGTAAAAATCAGAATTAGTAGGATCTGACCTTGCGAGAGGATTTCCACCAGTTCCGCCAGTACCAGGCCGACGCCGGTCTGAGATACAGTGCCCACGATGACGCCGGCGGCGGCCGTGGCGATACCGATACCTATCATGTTGCGGGCACCGGATATCATCCCGTCGATCAATTCGCTAAAACCCTGGAAGATCTTGCCGCCGATGCTTTCCTTGCGGAATATCGCAAACAACATGCGCTGGGTCAGCAGAATAAAAATCATCAAGGTGACGGCCCAGAATGCCGACAATTCCGGCGACAGCCGCTCCACCATCAGGCACCAGATCAGCACCGCGACGGGAAGCAGAAAGTGCAGCCCCGCCATGACGGTGGGGACTGGCTCGGGCAGAGCAACGATGGGCGCGTTGGGATCATCCACCACTAGGTCGGGATAAGTGGCGCATATTGAGACTAGCCAGACGTAGATCATCAGGATGGCGGCTCCCGCAATCCATGGTGTTAGGGCCGCACCGGCAAGATCGCGTATCAGATTGATCGCGAAGAAGGCGGCAAAGGCGCCAATCACGATATTGCAGAGAATTATTGCGCCCGCGGAAAGTACCTTCTCCTTGGTGCCATCCGCTGCCTTGGCGCTGAATGTTTTCAAAACTCCGAACTCCAGCGCGATCAAAACCGCGATGACCGATACCCGGTTAAGATTGCTTTCCAGCAGGCTGAAAGCTTCCGACAAGTAATACAGCCCGCCCCCCATGGCCAAGATCGCCGCCAAGGTGATGGCGAAGGACAGCAAGGCCAGCTTCGCCGGTTTCGGCACCGTGGCGCGTGGTAGGCCTTGCATGTTCATCTTCATGGCTTCCAGATGCACGATGTAGACGAGGGCGATGTAGGAAATGATCGCCGGAACGAAGGCGTGCTTGACGACCTGGAAATAGCTGATGTCCACATACTCGACCATCAGGAAGGCCGCCGCGCCCATCACCGGGGGCATGATCTGACCATTGACGGATGAAGCAACTTCAACCGCGCCGCTTTTCTCGGCCGAGAAGCCGACCCGTTTCATCATGGGAATGGTAAAGGTCCCCGTGGTCACCACATTGGCAATGGAGGATCCCGAGATCAGCCCCGTCATGCCGGACGCGACTACCGCGGCCTTGGCGGGACCACCGCGCATATGGCCCATCAGCGAAAATGCGACCTTGATGAAATAGCTGCCGGCGCCCGCCTTATCCAACAAGGCACCGAACAAAACAAAGAGGAAGACCAGGCCGGTCGAGACACCTAGCGCGATACCGAACACACCTTCCGACGACAACCATTGATGATCCGCCACGGCGCCAAAACTGGCGCCCTTCCAAGCCAGGATACCCGGTGCGTACGGTCCTAAGAATGTATAGCCCAGGAACACCGTCGCCACGATCATCAACGGCGGGCCAAGGGCCCGGCGCGTGGCTTCCATCAAGACGACAATGCCGATACAGGCAACGACAATATCCCAGACATTCGGATTGCCGGGCCGATCAGAGAGGCGGGAGCCAATGAGATTGTCCGCCAGCACGCTGTCGAAAACAAACAGATACATAGTCGCCGCGATGCCGATGATTGCCAGGCCCCAGTCGGCGACGGGTATTCTGTGGCGCGGCGAATTCTTGAAGGCGGGATAGGCCAGAAAGGCCAACAGGAGGGAAAAAGCCAGATGCACCGGACGGGCTTCGTTGCCGGAAAATACGCCCCAATGCAGTATGAACGGCAAGGGCGAGGCGATCCAGACTTGCCAGAGGGACCAGACCAGCGCCGTGCCGGCAAGAAAGCGGAGCAGCAGGACATTATCGGGCGCACGTCCACCTGTATCGGTTGATGCGACAAGATCCTCGAGTTCTTCCGCGCTAAGGGGGCCTTCGGATTGATCCCGGCTACTCATGGCATGCCCCCAGCAATGTCAGATAGTATTATATTCAAGGCAGGAAACGGGGCGACATTTTTAGCCGTCGCCCCGCCTGATTGGAAACTACATCCAACCCTGTTCCTTGTAGTAACGGATAGCGCCTTCATGCAGAGGCGCCGATAAATTGTTCACGATCATATTCTTGGGATCGAGATGTGCGAACGCCGGATGCATTCTGCGGAAACGTTTGATGTTGTCGAACACCGCCTTGACGATCTGATAGACAGTGTCGGCATCGGTCGCCGTTGAGGAGACGAAGGTCGCGCCAACGCCAAAGGTGGTGACGTCGCCGTCGGTACCTTTGTACATACCGCCAGGAATTGTCGCCATGGCGTAGTAGTCATTGTCCATGGCCAACTTCTTTATGGTGGCATTGTCCACGTTGACGATGATCGCATCACACGAGGTTGTGGCTTCCTTGATGGAGCCGTTGGGATGCCCCACTGTAAAGACCATGGCATCAATCTTGTTGTCGCAAAGCGCGGCCGATTGTTCCGACGATTTCAGCTCGGAGGCCAAGGCAAAGTCGGACATTTTCCAACCCATCTTCTCCATCACCACTTCCATGGTGCCGCGTTGACCGGAACCAGGATTGCCGATGTTAACGCGCTTGCCTTTCAGGTCATCAAAATTCTTGATGCCGCTGTCAGTGCGGGCAACAACCGTGAATGGTTCGGGGTGCACTGAAAAGACGGCCCGCAAGCCTTTGAAGGCGCCGTTGGGAAACTGCTTTGGCGCGGTGCCGTTATAGGCATGGAACTGCCAGTCGGACTGAGCCACACCCATATCCAGGTCGCCGGCCTGAATGCCGTTGATGTTCTTGGTCGAACCACCTGTGGTGTGCGTACATTTGATATTGTGTTTTTTGGTCCCCTTGTTAACAAGCTTGCAGATCGCGCCGCCCACTTGGTAGTAGACCCCGGTCTGACCACCGGTACCGATGGTGATGAATTTTTGCGCAGCCTGGGCGCCTGTGAGGCTTACGGCGAGAATGCCGGCGGCCGCTAATGTAGCAAAGGCCAATTTTTTCATAATTTATCTCCCTGATGGAATTCACTTGTAGGTTGGCAAGCAACAAACTGGGATACAAATACACCGCCTATATTGGCGAGAAAATTATCCAGCACTTAGGGAAACAGGATAGGTCAAACCATGGAAAATATTCAAGAAATGAAATGCATTACTCACAATTGGATAGATTTGAAATAAACCAACATTTCCCATGTGATCTTCACATGTAGTAGTTGAGACTTGATCTGACATTCGCCTCTTGAAGAGGTGAGGGTTGCCGAATTTGATGGTGGTGTGAACCAAACCATCAAATCATAATTGAAAGGCACCCCTCATGCTTCAGAATAATGAAAAGATCATCAAACACAAAGTCGGTCTGCTCAACCTCGTAGAAGAGCTTGGCAACGTTTCCACGGTCTGCCGGATCGTGGCATGTCGCGGGATATCTTATTACGGCTCCAGGAACGCCGTGGAGGACGGCGGCGTAGAGGCTTTGTTCTTTTCGACAATTAGACTATCAGAATAGGCGTGATCGGCAAAAGCTCCCCCATTTTTGGGATAATTTAAAACCGGTGACGATGCCCGCTTTGGGTCAAAAGCGGCCTATCCGATTTTGCCAATTTCAAGCCCGCTATCGAAGCCAAAGCAGACATAACAATCGAGCATCCAGAGATGGCGCCAGGCGTCCGAGGGAGACTCGTACAGAGTCTTTTGACTTTGACGAGCCCCAGAGGACTCCAGGATTCATTTCCGCCGTATCGACTCGCCAGGGCTTCCTAGGGGCATCCGATGGCGGCCCCGAGGTATCGGCGGTCAAAACACAACGCACTCCAATATTGACCGTGGCCTTCTATTTCTCAGCCGTTCGGCCTCAAGAGGATCTTGCCATCACGCTTGTACCGGCCGGCATGGGCAACCGCTTCTTCGATGCGCTCCAACGGATATGACGCTTCGACCGTGACGTATAGCGTGCCATCAACGACCCGGGCGGCGAGTTCTTGATACATCGCAACGATCTCTTCGAAAGCCATAGTCGGCATCATCTTAGCGAGCCAGAATCCCATCAGTTTGATATCCCGGAAGAAAATTTGGTCCGGTCGCAGCATGCAAGGATCGTCAGTCAGCAGACCATAATTGATGACAATCGAACCGTCAGCTAGGCAATCGGCGAGCCGCATGGTGATCGACCCGGAGACGCAATCGATCGCAAGTTTGGCCTTCGAGCCGCCTGTTGCCTCATTCACACGTTCAGCTAGATCCTCGCCATCGACAAGGACAACGTCGCCACCCATTGCCGTCAACGGTGCGATCAGCTCCGCCCTGCGGACGACATTTATGGTTTTGTAGCCTTTTACCTGTGCCAGCCTGATCAGATTTTTGCCAACTCCGGAATTCGCCGCGTCTTGGATGACCCAGTCACCGGGCTTCAGGGCGACGTATTTCTCCAGCATTAATAATGCCGTCGCGGCATTCACTTTCAGCATCGCGGCCTGCTCCAGATCGATCTCGTCGGGCAGTCGGACCACTTCCGTTTCTTTCAGCCGCAACCTTTGCGACCAGTTTGCGCGATAGAGGCTCATCACCTTGTCGCCAACGCCGACGAGTGTCACGCCGTCTCCAACAGCCGTCACCGTTCCGGCCCCTTCTATGCCGATTGGGCATGGCGTGTCGGGTTTAGAGGCGTAGTTTCCCTCAAATATCATCAAATCGGCAGGATTGATCGAACAGGCGGTCAATTCGACGATGATCTCGCCGGCGCCCGGCATGCCCGGTTCCTCGACTTCGATGCAATGCACAACTTCCGGGGCGGGGCCAATCGCCATCAACTCAACAGTCTTCATCGATCTTCTCCTTCATTTGTGGGTATTGCCAAGGTCAAGTTCCCTTATTCACCTGCGGAAATTACCCGGCTCCGACGACCGTCTGAAGCATCGGATAGATTACAGGCCGGATCGAGGCGTTTTGAACAGGAATGGTGCGCCCGGCAGGGCTCGAACCTGCGACATCCGGATTAGAAATCTAGCCGGATGGGTTTGCGCCCCAGAGCGTCCTATCCGATATCTTGCCAGGGTATGACTTTTTAGCTTCGATAAAATATATAAATTAGCTTCGCCCGAAATGGAGTTCGGATCATATTTATGCGGCATTTTAAATAAGTCATTAAGGTCTCTACTCCATACTTCTTTTTTCGCATAAGCGAATCCGAATTTTCGGGAACATAATCGTAAACCGTTACAATCAATCAAATCGAAATTAGGTGAATGATATGAGCGAGACACTATTTGAACGCCTGGGCGGAGCGCCCGCAGTGGATGCAGCGGTCGACATTTTCTACCGCAAGGTTTTGACGGACCCCTCAATCAGTGATTACTTCGATACCACGGACATGGATGCCCAACGGGCCAAGCAAAAATCGTTTCTTACCATGGCGTTCGGCGGCCCGCATGATTATACCGGCAGCGATATGCGGACGGCCCACCAGGACCTGGTGAAACGCGGCCTGGACGATTCCCACTTTGATGCCGTGGCGGGGCATTTACAGACAACATTGCAGGAATTGGGCGTGGCCGGCGATCTGATCGGCGAAGTGATGACCATCGCCGGCAGCACGCGCGAGGACGTACTTAATCGCTGATCCCCATGCCTTATGTGACGCGAACAGCGCTGTCGAATAACATTTGGAGTCACTAATCCTATTTGTAGAATGACGGCTTCGGATCAAACGCGGGCTTCTACTACGCTGATCCACGGCCTGACCGACGTCACGCAGCACTTGGCGGCAGCGACAATCCAAAGCGGTCCCTGTGGAGCAGGGGGCCAGCCTTTTCCTTTTTGCAAAAACACTCCAAATTTCGATTTAAACAACTAAAAATAATGGTGCGCCCGCCAATGTCGCAAATGTGCCACAAACGAACTTTTGCCTCGCTTGGTAATTTCAAAGGCGCTGCCTACAATGAATGGAGCCAACTGAATCGGTTAACAATGGATAGGTCTCGGGATAGCGAAGTTCTGGGGGAGTTGCGATGGCGTTAGAAGTCCCATTCGAAGGTGGATGTATGTGCGGTGCATTGCGATACGAATGCACTGAGGCCCCCGCCGCTGTCGTCTGCTGCCATTGCACGGACTGTCAGCGCCGCACCGGCAGTGCCTTCGGCATCAGCGTGATTGTCCCTCGCGAAGCATTCAACAAAGCGAGCGGCAAAGCCTCGTCTTTTGCATCGCAGCGCGAAAGCGGTAACGTCGTCAATCTGAAATCCTGCGTCGTGTGCGGCACGCGCTGCTGGGCGGAGCAAGAAGCAAATCCGAAGTTTTTGGTTATCATCGGCGGCACATTGGACGACGCGGCCACGCTGCAGCCGAACGCCCATATTTACACTGCAACCAAACAATCTTGGATTACCTTCCCAGAAGGTGTCCTCACAGCGGAAGCTGAACCCGACTGGCGCGAAGTGTTTTCGGTTTGAATCCGATCCCTCGGCATCTGGTTTGCGCTTTAAACCGGAAGTCGGCCTAAGGCCGTCGCACGCTACGCATGTGCATCAGCAGACATTCGATCAATATCACTGCCACGCATGTATTGGTTTACTAGCCGGTGCCAGATTACGTAGCCATGAGCGCTAGCAGTTCTAGCCGTTTACCTAATTTAAAACCTTTGATCCTTAAATGTAATAATTACACACCATCGCGTGGTTGCACCCCGCGGGATAAAGGCTGGTTCCCCACGCAAATCAGGAGATTAAATGAAAGCCAATCGCGCCTTGTCATTCAGTGGTATGAGCGTCCTGATCCTCGATGATAGCGATAATATGTGCCGGATTTTGGCCCGGCTGCTCCGTTCCTTTGGCTTCGAAGACTTCCGTATTGCCCATGGCGGTGCTGAGGCACTGCAACTATTGCAGAAACACAGTGTTGACCTGGCGGTTGTGGATTGGCACATGGAAGATTTAGACGGCATTGAATTCTCTCGCCAGGTACGGGCCAGAAAAACCAGCCCGGATCCTTATCTACCGATCATATTACTGACCGCGTTCACCGAATTGGCTCAAATAAAGGTCGCGCAGGATATTGGTGTGAACGAGATTCTGACCAAGCCTGTCTCGCCCGATGCCCTGTATGGACGCCTGACATCGGTGGTCCGCAAACCCCGGCCTTATATTGAAACCGCCAAATATTTTGGCCCTGACCGCCGGCGTAGGGAAACACCTGAATTCAAGGGCCCGCACCGTCGAAATGGGGACGCGTGGTGGCGAAACATGGCCTCTGCGTCAGGCTAATTAGGAAGTATCGCCATGAGTCAGCCTAATAAACACCGGATCTTCCAGCCCGACAATCTATTGAATATCAAGGCGCGTCGCTCTGATTTGAGCGTCGCGGAAATGATGGCCAAGTCCCATCAGGTCATGGCTGATATAGCCAAAGTCTACCCACAATGGCTGAGGTCAGACCTGAGAGCGCTTGCGGCGGCCAACGAAAAACTGCGTGCGGAACCCCACACTGGTGCCGGCAAGCCGGATTTGTTTCGTATCGCGCATGATATTCGTGGCCAAGCGCCGGGCTTTGGCTACGCACTGGCGGGCGATATTAGCGCCTCATTATGCCAATACTTGGAACGAACCGAGCGCTTTGAGGCTGCGGAATTGCACATTGTCGGGGCACATATCAAAGCGATCCGCGCCTGCGTACTGCAATCGTTGAAAGGCGATGGCGGCGCCACGGGTCAGGAACTAATGGCCGAATTGACCGCCTTGATCCAACGGAACGAATAGCCCCCTGTTGGTTTAATTTTACTCCGGCGTTGACAGTTTGGCTGCGTGTCGTGGAGGTCATCAAGGAATTGCAGAGAACTGACCCCGTTGGGCCGGTGCACTTGCGGCCACGCCAAATATGATGGCGCGCAAGCTACCCTGATTGTTTCTCAAGCCGGCGATATCGGGCTTCATCACAAAGTACTGACTGCGCCAGCATGCGTGTTTCGCCATCGTTCTTGTCATAGACGATGACGGCATGGGGCTGTTGACCTGTTGGCTTTACCAGATGCTCGACGACCCATACCTGCCCTGGCATGCCAACCTTTTCCAGCCGATCCCCGGCCTGAAGTGCAACCTTTTGAACTGGCCGGCGCATTCAATCATTCCCTGGTGAGTCACGCCACCCGGTTGCGGCACTATCGAAGACCAGTGTGCCATAGCAAATGCCATTAGCAAAGGGTAATAGGTTATGGGCAAGCCCCCTTGGTTGGCCCCCATCAAGTGGTTCAGTTTGAATGTTAGTGCGTTCGTCCAAGTTGAGGAGGTGCCATTAGGTTGGAGTCCATTAATAACGCAGGCCGGATCGAGCCGTTTTGAAAAGATGGTGCGCCCGGCAGGGCTCGAACCTGCGACATCCGGATTAGAAATCCGGTGCTCTATCCAGCTGAGCTACGGGCGCCCATGGGTCGTCAGATCGGCTCGGTGCCGGGGCCGCGCAGGGTGCCGGGGCCAAAATTATCCGCGTAGGTGCGGATGCGGACCCGGCGCTGTTTCGGCTCGCGCACCCGGTAGTCGATATTATTGCGTTCGCAATAGGCAATAGCCTCTTCCCGGGAGGGGAAATTCAGGCTGACTTCCTGGCGCATATCCGTGGCCGAGGTCCAACCCATCAGCGGCTCGATGCCACGGGAGGCGGTGAGGTCAAAATCGAGCCGCCAGGCCGCCAGCTTGCCCCTGCCCGATTGCGTCACGCCCTTGGCCGGCTGATAGATCGTTGCCTTTACACTCATCTGGCTCACCCCTGGTGCGAAATAATGACAGGCCTTCGTGCTGCCGGCTTTGGGCTATACCCCATGGACAGGACGCCGACAATAGCCCAGCATCGGGTAAGGTGACGGGGCCGTCAAGTGGGCGGAAATGGGCGGCGGCAATGGGCGGCGGCAATGGCGTAACAGTATCGATGGATAAAACAATGGCAAAGAAAAAGATGCATCTGGCGCAGTTCCTGGTGCACGGGCCGACCTATCACAGCCTGGCTATGTGGCGGCACCCAGAGACGGCGGCCCGCAATTATGATTGGACCCAGCCGGAGCTGTATCAGCACATCGCCCAGGTGTGCGAGCGGGGCAAGTTCGACATGGTTTTTTTCGCTGACCTGAACTACATCTCCGATACGTTTCGCGGCAGTTTGGAGCCGTCCCTGCGTTATGCCACCCAGGCCCCCGAACACGACCCCATGCCATTAATTTCCTTTATGGCGGCGGTAACCAGCCATATCGGCCTGGGCGCGACATTCTCGGTCAGTCATCATAACCCGTTCTATGCCGCCCGGCTGTGGGCCACCCTGGATCATCTGACCAAGGGCCGGGCCGCCTGGAACGTGGTGACGTCCCTGAACCATAATCAGGCCGCCAATTATGGCGAAGAGCGCCAGGATACCGACGCCCGCTATGAACGGGCTCATGAATTCATCGAGGTCTGCCAAAAGCTGTGGCATAGCTGGGACGAAGATGCCGTGGTGATGGACCGGGAAAACGCCATCTTCGCCGATGCCGGCAAAGTGCATCGTATCGAGCATGCGGACACGCATTTCAAGTCCCGTGGCCCCTTGAACGTGGTCCGCTCGCCCCATGGCGGTCCCGCCATCCTGCAGGCCGGCACCTCACCCAAGGGCATGGATTTCGCCGCGCAGTTCGCCGATGCGCTCTTTGCCATCCAGCCCAGAGCGGAAGACGCCGCCACATATTTCACCGCCGTTAAGGACCGCATGGCCGCGTTTGCGCGGAAACCGGAAGATTGCAAGATCCTCTTTGGCATGCAGCCGATCATCGGCGCCAGCGAGGCGGAGGCACAGGAGAAACAGGAGTTGCACAATTCCCTGGTGCCTCTGGACGGCGGCATGGCGATCCTGTCATCGCATCTGGATTTTGATCTGTCCCGCCTGGACCCTGATGAAGACATGTCGCAGCGGGAGGAGCCGGAATTACAACGCCTGAAAACCCGCTACCGCAAAGCATCCGGCGAACCCATGACGGTGGCGGAAGTGGCCAGCCGACACGGCCAAAGCGTCGGCCTGCCGCAATTCGTCGGCACGCCAGATAGCATCGTCGACCAGATGGAGGCATTCATGGCCACGGCGGGCGGTGACGGCTTCATGCTGTCGCCGATTTATTGTCCCGGCGCGATCGAGGAATTCGTCGATCAAGTGGTGCCCGAATTGCAACGGCGCGGGCTGTTCCGCACGGATTATTCCGGCACCACCCAGCGCGATCACCTGGGCGAGAATGACTAGGCCAGAATGACTTGGCTATTTCTGATCGCCGCAACATAGGAAGCCGTCAACATGCCTGTCATCACCTGCGTTCTGATCGAAGGATACGCCGAAACCACCCGGCGGTTGTTGGCGCAACGGCTGACCGATGCCGCCCGCCATACCACCGGCGCGCCGTGGGACGGCATCACCGTGATGATCAACGAACTGCCCGATAGCGATTATATGCGCGGCCGGGTCGAACGCATCCCGGCCAAGGCCCCTGTCCCGCCGGCGGATCTGGCCAGGGGGTTCCTGAACGCCATGGAGGCACGGGATCTGGCCAGGGCGAAAACTTTTCTGGCCGATACCTTCAGCATGGCTTTTCCCAACAGCCCCGTATTCCACAGCTTGGAGGAACTGGTCGAGTGGTCGGCGGGGCGCTATCAATCCGTGCGCAAAAGTTACCAGGGCACCGACGAGTGCCTGGGGCCTGACGGCGTCACCGTCTATTGCCATGGCACCCTGTCCGGGGCCTGGTCCGACGGGACGCCGTTTGAAGGTATCCGTTTTATTGATCGTTTTACCGTTGTCGATGGTAAATTGACCGATCACCGGGTTTGGAATGATATGGCGGAGGTACGGCCCAGATGATCGATCTTGCCGGATACCGCCTGTTCGTCACCGGCGCCGGCTCCGGCATGGGGCTGGCCTCGGTCAAGGCGGCCTGTGCCATGGGCGCGCGGATCGCGGGCACCGTGCGCGGTGAAGAACAGCGGGTGGTTTTACGCCAGCATCTGGACGATGAAAATATTTTCGATCTTGATGTGGCCGACAGCGCGGCCATTGATCAGGCCGTGGCGGCCACAATTGCGCGCTTCGGCGGTTTGGACGGCGCCCTGGCCTGCGCCGGCATCATCGCGCTTTTCACCTCGACGGAGACCACCGATGCGGTTTGGAAATATGTCCTCGACACCAATTTGACTGGCTGTTTCAATCTTGCCCGCGCCGCCGCACGCCATATGAAAGCCCAGGGCAAGGGCTCCATCGTGATGATCTCCAGCCAGATCGGTCTGGTGGGCCATCCCAGCGCGGCTGCCTATGCGGTCAGCAAATCCGGCATCAATGGCCTGACCCGCACAATGGCGCTGGAATTGGGCCCCAATAATGTGCGGGTTAACGCGGTTGGCCCCGGCCCCACGGCGACCGACATGACGGCCGAGACCAGAACTATTCCCGCGCGGCGGGATTATCTGTTGAATGGCATTCCCCTGGGCCGCTTTGGCGAGCCGGAAGAGATTGCCAACCTGAACCTGTTCCTGCTGTCCGATGCGGCATCCTTCATCACCGGCCAGGTCATTTGCGCCGATGGCGGCTATACTGCGAAATAGGACGAGAAAATAAAACCGAGGGGATTGCCTTATGAACACGCCTGGCAGCGATAATAACGACTATATTCAAGCTTTCATGACGGAACGGGCGCCCGATTTCAGGCGCGCCGCCCTGATCGTGGTGGATATGCAATATGCCACCGGGCATCGGGACGGCGCCCTTGGGCGACGCCTGACGGCGGAAGGTTCCAACGTCGCGGGTTACCGCTTTGACCGGATCGAAAACCTGGTGGTGCCCAATATCAGCCGTCTGCTGGAACGCTTTCGCGGGGGCGGTGGCACTGTCATCTATCTGACCGTGGGCGCGGCCAGGGCGGATTGCACCGATGCCCCACCGCATATGATAAAAATGTTCCAATCACTGGATAATTTCGAAGGCAGCCAGGAGCACGAGATTATTGACGAGTTGAAGCCGCAGGCCGGCGAAAGCGTCATCAATAAAACCACCATCGGGGCATTCGCCTCCACCGGCATCGATCATCTGCTGCGTTCCATGGGCAAGGACCAATTGTACATGGGCGGCGTCTCCACCAACATGTGCGTTGATACGACGGCGCGGGAGGCCGCCGACCGGGGCTATGGGGTGACCCTGATCGAAGATGCCTGCGGCACGACCCATGAAGATTTGCACAACGCAACCATTACCAATTTTCAACGGCTGTTTGGCCGTGTCATCTCAACAGACGAGGCGATGGCGGAATTACAGATGGCGGGCGCCTGACCCGGCGTGGCCAAGTACACCGGATTGTTGCCCATGGATTGTTGCCCACTGTCATTGACCGGACCCCGAACATGTCGTTAATGGCCCGGCTTCGGCGGAATTTTTTTTCAGCAATAATCGTTTGAATGCTTAATCATATGCTCAATTGGAATGCGAAACTAAAATTTTCCTTTTTCATCATTCTGTTCATAACGGCGGCAGTGCGGGTCCTGTCGCCCGATACCATCGTATCGCCGGATTCGCATCGTTATATCAATGCCGGCCTCAACGTTGCGGCCTATGGAACGCTCTCAAATCAGGCATACGCGCCGAACAGGCCGCCGGAACCCGGGCTGGCAATGGCCGGGGTGTTCACGCCATTCGAAATCGCGGCGGCAAGCCGCCTCAACCAGGCCACGCACGAAAGCCTGATATGTATCGTAACAGCCAGGATTTGGTCTGACTGCAAGCTGGATATTCCGGCGCTGAAGGTCTTCTACATTCTTGAAATATTTATCTTTCACGCTGCAATATTTTTCATCGGGCGCCTGGTTTTCGGCAACGATATCAAGGCGCTGTTCGCCGTGGCGCTGTCCTTTGCATTCAAAGACACAAAGGCCTATGGCAACACGATCCTGGCCGAGCCGTCCTATATGATGGCATCGGCTCTGTTTCTGCTTGTTTGGCTTTATGCCTGGAAGCATCCGGACCGGCTGAAAGTCTGGTTTTTATGTGGCCTGGCCCTTGGCCTGACAATCCTGATTAAATCGGCCTGGCTCGCGCTGCTTCCCGCTTTTGCGGTGTTGGCCCTGCTTGCCATTCTCTGGGCCCGGGACACGCGGTTTCTTGTATTCCGTTCAATGGGCGTGCTCGCCTTGGGAACCGTGATCGTCCTGGCCCCATTATTCGTCCGCAACGTCGTGCAATTGGATTTTTGGGGATTGAGCGATCCCATTTACCTCGGCGTTCAGTTCGCGCATCGCTTTGCCTACAACGCGATGACATGGAGCGAGTGGGCCAGGGGATGGATTTATTACCTGCCGGACTTCGGCGACAAGGCCGCCTATGCGCTATTCAGCCAGGAGGCCGTGGACAAACTTTCCTGGGACGCAAATAGTTATTACGTTCATGGGCGCGACGTCCTTCACCAGGAAGCCGTTGCCGCGGCCTCGCCGCAAACCGCCAGCCGGTATTTGCTGGAAAACTATTTTTTCAACGACCCTGTAAAGGGCGCGGCCGTTACCGCCCTGTTGGTCTGGCGCGGTATTTTCGTGGGCAATCTGGTGGGGCTGGCGGCCGTGCTATTGGCCGGGCCGGTGTTGTACTTCAGCTGTTCCGCGGCGCGGCGAAACATTGCAATCCTCGCCCTGCCCATCATCATAATGGCCGGGGTTCATGGCTTGGTGTCTGTCAGCATACACCGCTACAACATCCCGCTGGTGATCCCCTACGCTTTGATCATGGCGCAATTCTTATATGCCATCACCACGGCAGGTGCGGAACGTCTACCTCGGCGCTTTGTCGCCATGGCGCAAAGGTTTTTGCCCAACCCCGGCTGAGCGGCGAAAATGGTCTATGAAGCAGCTTCGCGAAAGACCAGAAACTTGGACGCGGTGAAGGTAAAAACCAATGCCGGAAACGCGCCTATGGCCAGGGCGATAATCGGATATGCCACAAGCAAGTCGCTTTGCTTGATGACGGCAACAAAGACGCCTAGGTTGATGAGAGCGCCAATGATTTGCACGACGAGATAAGAACCGTATCGCCGGCGGGGGGCAATTATACCATCACGGCCAAACGTCCAATGCCGATTTAAGATCCATGTTGCACTAACCGCCACCGGAAAACTGACCGCCCGCGCGGCCACGGGGGACCAGGCCAACAGCGTATGAAGCGCCGTCATAACGCCGCCGTCGACCCCAAAACCAATACTCCCAACAACCACATACATCAAAAATGATGCCGACATTTTAGTCAGCATCCGCGTCATCGCCGGCTGTTCGATCAAACACAAAGGGCGAGCGATAGGAAAGATACATCAGACGCTTATTGACCGTCGATGAATAGGTGACGCTGTCCAGAATGATGCCCGCCACAAGGCCGATCGCGCTTAAAATCATCAGCCCGGCCGCGGCCACCGTGCTGGGAATTTTTGGTACGGTTCCCGTTTCCAGGAAATACAGAACAATGGGTATGCCGATGGCCAGGGACAGCAGCGCCAGAATGGCCGCGATCACCGAAAACATCACCATGGGACGCACATGTTTCAGCAAAATGAACATTGTCATCAAGATGCGCCAGCCGTCACGGTAGGTCTTCAATTTGCTGACGGTGCCCTCGGCCCGGTCCATATAGACCGTGGGCACCTCCTGACACGGCACGCCCATCTGAATGGCATGAACGCTAAGCTCCGTTTCAATTTCAAAACCAGACGACAAAGCCGGAAAACTTTTAACAAAGCGCCGGGAAAAAACCCGATAGCCGGAAAATATGTCAGTGAATTTTTCGCCGAACAGCAACCTAAGGACGGCATTGAAAGCCAAATTTCCTAACTTGTGCCCAGGTCGGTAGGCGTCGTTGTTTTCCATCTGGCGGGTGGCGACGACCATATCGAGATGTCTGTCAAACATCAGCTCAACAAGTTCCGGCGCCCGTGAGGTATCATAGGTGCCGTCACCGTCGGCCATGATGTAGATATCAGCCTCGATTTCGGAAAACGCCCGGCGGACCGCGTTGCCCTTGCCTTTCATGGCTTCATGCAGAACCATTGCCCCGGCGCCACGGGCGATAGAGGCGGTGTTGTCCGTTGAATTGTTATCTATGACATAAACGTCCGCGGCAGGCAGCGCGGACTTAAAGTCGTTAACAACATCCGCGATCACCGCCGCTTCGTTAAAACAGGGCAAGACGATCGCGATATGCATGCGTTGCGAAAAGGTTTGAGGCATTTTTTCTTTTATCAAATTGACGGCAAAGAACGGCCTTCACGCCAGATCCGTACAACCGGCGCGCCGACGATTTCTGCATGACAGGCTCATGCGAACTTGTCCATCCTGTTCTGGGTTATGCCGGTAGGGAAAGGATGTTTTTTTGCTGGCTGTTGCCCGATCAATTAGCCCAGAAGACCCAGGCTCTTATGACTTCGGCTTCCAACCCGCTGCCATGCGGTTTCCACGCCACAAAAAAACGGCCTGGCATTTTACTGCCAGGCCGTTGATATTTTTGCTTGCGGGGCAGGATGCCAACTTTGGCAAACAACGAATTCAAGCAGGAAATAAGCGCTCGAGCGGCATCGCATCTACGTCCGCCATCGGGCGTGACAGGTAGAGCTCGGCGAGAAAATGACCCTCGTCCTCCTTGCCGGTCGGGTCGATGCCCTGATCACGCAGTTGTTCAAGCACCTTTTCCTGTTCATCGTCGGAGACAAATTCACGCTGAAAGAAGGTCTCCCCCTCCAGTTTCTCAGTTACATATCCCCACCTGCCCAGGGACTCCTCAATGGCGTCAAAGGGGAATAACCGCAGAACGAAGTTGGCAAGCCAAGGCCGGCTACCTTCGGTGAAGGCGGGCAAAAAACGGTCAAAACTTTTCTGGGTCAAGTAACCGACGCACCCGGTAGATATTACCAGATCGACCTGCCCCAAGGTTTTTCTTGCCGTCGCGGATAACGGTTCGGTTTCAAGATTAGCGACAATTCCTTCATCAAGCAGGCCCGACTCTACGCCGAATTCGATAGCATTCTCAGCCTGATCAAGCCCGATCATCATAATCTCTTCCGGGTTATCAATATCAGCAAAGAAACGCTGGTCGTCCGCAACGACCTGATCAGACGTCGCGCCCTTCATCTTCGCTTGGCCCCAATGGTCGTAAAGATCATCCATTGAAAGGTCATGCTTGAGGATTGCCGCATTTACACCATAGGAACAACCCAGATCCAACACATGGAGCATATCGTCCTGATTCCGCTGCAGGTGCCCAATCAAGCTCTGGAAGATCGGTTTTGCCGTATCAGGTATTGCGTAATCAAGCTTGTTTAGTTCACGGAAATAATGTCTTGGATCGGTTTGATTATAAATATGATTCATATCCGCCTTGACCTCATTGAGGTTCTCAAAGCTGGTATCGTCTTGCATAAAATCTCCTTCTGGTCGTATTTTGATAAAATACGACGCACGGACCCAACACCTCGAAACACAGGCGTGCTGCGAGTCGAAGAATGTTAGTACTGATTAATTGATTTAAGCATTTTACCATACCAACCAGAAAATGCAAACCGGTGCGCTCTAAAAGGCCTACTATAGTGCTTAAATGATCCCAAAATCTGTACCCGGATTTATTTCAAACGACCCAATACAACAGTCGTTTGTTTCCGCTGCGCTTCCGCGCAACGAAAAACGGCCTAGCGATTTACTGCTAAGCCGTTGATAAGGTTGGTTGCGGGGGCAGGATTTGAACCTGCGACCTTCAGGTTATGAGCCTGACGAGCTACCGGGCTGCTCCACCCCGCGGAGGTGTTTTGTTTTGGGGTTGGCAATGCCCATGGCCATAGTCTTGTTGGATTTGGTCAT
>JADHTB010000036.1 GCA_016776605.1 Alphaproteobacteria bacterium
TTTTGGTTCAATCAAGGAACCGGTTCCAATTGTGGGCGACGTTGTTGAGGTTTCCACCTTCGGTGGCGCCATAGAGGCGCCGTTGCATATTCAGGATCTGGCCGCCGTCCCGGGTGAGGGGGCGGAACGAGAGGGAGCCGCCGCGCAGGGAAGAGGTTGTCAGGAAGGCTTCGAAGGGGATGTACAGGAAGATGCCCTTGTCGAAGCTGCCCTCGCCGAACTCCTCTGCTGATACATTGGTGAAGGTGGCCCAGGCGCCGACCGCGATGCCGGAGTTGAACTCCCGGAGCAGGGCGAATTGCGCGCCCCGGTCGCCGGCCAGGAACTGTCCGGCATGGATTTCGCCCGTCAGGCCCATGTAGGGCATCTTATAATAGACATTCATGTGGCCGGTGGTGACTTCGTAGTCCAGGAAGTCCAGGCGCTGATCGTAATCCCGTTGGCGCACCCGGTTGAGCTCGACGCCGAGGGCCAGGCGCGAGCCATAGGGGCGGTACAGGAGCTCGCCCCCGACGCCGCCGAACATCTCCTCGAACAGGCCGGCGGAGACCCGGGCGAAGATATCCTCGGCCGGCTGGAAGAGGTATTCGGCCTGTAGCCGGACGATGTTGCCGTCCTCGCCCTCCTGGGCATAGCGTCTCAGATCGCTGCGCACGTGGGGCAGCTGGCTGTCTGAATCCAGGGTGATCTGATCCAGGGTGGTGGTGATGTTCTTGCCGACGGTGGTGTCGACGAACAGGCCCCGGTAGAGCTCCGCCGAGCCCGACATGGCCAGCCAGATCTGATACAGGTAAAGCGCATCGGGGCCGCCAATATGGCTGCGCAGGGCCGGCCGGACATCCCAGCCCAGGGTCGGATAGCGGCGGGGGTTGGTGATTGCGCTCAGCGCGCCCCCATCGCCACCCGGACCTTCGCCGCCCCGATCTTCACCGCGCCGGAGCCGGTCAAATGGCGGTGAGGCCCGCGGTCCGGAGACTTCCGTCCGGCCCCAGATTTCCTCGGCGCTGCCGCGCTGTTGCACGGCGGCCTCCAGATCCTTGCGCAGGATCTTGACGCGGGCGGTTTCCAGGCCGGCGTTCATGGTGACAACCTCGATCTCCTCGACGCTGCCGGGGGCGTGATTGGCGATCACCCGGCTGGCCCGCCCGACGTTGCGGGCATGTTCGCGGAATTTCGTCGGGGTGAGGAAGACCGTCGCCTTGCGCCGGGTGATCTCGAACTTGTCGACGGTAAAATCGGCGGCTTCCAGATCGGCGAAGATCCGCAGCGCCAGCGCGTTCTTTTCATTATCCGTCAGACTGGCGGTGAAGGCCCCGCCCACCGCGTCCGGCTTGCCCGCCTCCGGCCCCGCCGCCAGGCCGTCCTGTGCGCTCTGTGCGTTCTGGGCGTTCTGGCCGTCCTGTGCGCTCTGGGAGGCGCCGCCGCGCCGCAGGGTCACCCGGGTGGCCTCGACGCCGGCGACCAGACGCACCACTTCCACCGAGGAGACCTGCATGGGCGCATGGTCGGCAATCAATTGCGCGGCGGCCCAGTTGCTGGCATCGGCACTGGCACCGGCACCGGCACCGGCACCGGCACCGGCACCGGCACCGGCACGGCTCCCGCCGGCGGCGGAGAGATAGACCCGCGCCGTCCCCCGGCTGAGCTCCAGGGATTCCACCCGGAAGCCGGAGGCCTCCAGGCCATCGAACATCTGGTCGATCCTGGCGTTGCGGCGCAGATCGCCACGGCGCACCACGGCCCGGCTTTGCGGCCGGCCGCCGCCAAAGTCGTCGGCGCCCAGAGAGTCGGGGGAGCCGGGGGCGGCGGCCAACTGCACGATTTCAACCTGCTGTATCGGTGTCGGGGCGGCGTTGAAGACGATCGCCGCCGCCGCGCGCTCGCCATCGCCAGCCATCCCGGGCATCCGCGAGACCACCAGGCGGGCCCGGCGGTGGCTGAAGTCAATGCTCTGAACCGTAAAGCCCTTGCCCTCGAGGCTGTCGAACAGATAATCCACGATGGCGCCATCACCTGTCAGATCACCCGCCAGATCTTCCCTGGCGGCTCTCGTGCCGCTGTTCTGCTGGCGGGCAAAGCGTGGTTGCGGCGCCAGGGCCTCCGGGTCGCCGGGCTGGCGCAGACGGCTGGTCAGTTTCGGCGCCAGGCTGAAGCCGGCATCGCCCGTCCAGCCACCCGCCCCGCCGTCCAACCCGCCGTCCAACCCGGCCGTTTGCGGCGGGCGTGGCGTCAACTTTGGCGGCGGCGGGTCGAACTTCGGTACGCCGGGATCCTCCACATTGGCCCGCATGGAAGCCCGGAACATGGCGGTGTTGCCCCGCTCATAGGCCCCCGACAGTTCCAGCCAGGGGAACGGGCGGTAGACGAAGCCGGCATTGAACGGCAGGTCTTTTTTAAAACTGTTGCCCAGGGGTTCGGATTGGTAATCCTGGCTCGAGGCCTCCAGTTTCAGGGACAGGCCCTTGAGCGGGGTGCGCCAGGCCACGCCGCCAAACAGGCCGATGGTTTCGCCCGACAGATAACTGCTGAAATTGGTCCGGCCGCCACCGCTGGTGACGCTGGTGCGGCTGCGGAAGAGGCTCGAGAGGCTCGTCAACGGGTTCTTTATGTTGCTGCCGGAGGCTAAATAACCCCAACCCGCCCCGAACGAAAAGTCCAGATCGTAATAGGCCTTGCTGGCGACCAGGAACTCACTGGCGAACAACCCCGTGCCGATCCCGTCCTGCAGCCCAAAGGCCAGCTGCGGGGTATAGGCGCCTTCCTCCAGCAACAGGAACTTCAGATCGGCGCCGCGGTCCTGGAAGGCCTCGGTCGAGGCCAGGCCGCCCAGAGAGAAGGAGCGGTTGGTGATCTCGGTATAGCGAAAGGTGCCTTCCAGCCAGGGCATGGCCTGAAACGAAATGTAATAGCGGTGATAGGGTTCCAGGCGCACGCCGCCAACGTCGAGGTCACCATCGTCGCGGAAGCGGGCCGTGCGGTTCTGCAACAGCCCGACGCCGCCAAAATCACCGGAGCTGGCCCAACTCGGCGCCCTGGCCGGTCCCGCCCCGGCCGCATGGTTGGCATGCTCGTGCGCGGCATGGGCCGGGCGGCCCGGCAGCAGCAAAAGCGCGGCGAGGCCCAGTCCCGCCGCCCAGAAAGTTCTCCCCCAGTGTCTCCGCCGGTGGCTCTGGCGGCTCTCCCGGCTTCTCTGGCGGGTTGGCGCATTCAACATCTGTTCCGCCGTCCCATGGCGCCCGCTGCCAACACCCCTAATTGCGGCTGATCACGGCCAGCGAGGCGGCGGTCACGGCCAGTTGACTGATCAGCGAGGAACCCTCGCGGACCAGGGTAAACAGATCCAGCGGGGCCGGGTCCTTCGGCACCACCAGGGCGCTGCCGGGCGGCAGTTGAACCGGGTTGAAATTCCACACATTCACCGCCAGGGGTTCGGCCCGGCCATTGGGGTAGACCACAAAAATACGGTCCTCATCCGCCGACTTTTGAAAGCCGCCGGCTTGGCGGATGTATTGGTCCGCCGTGGTGCCGGCGATGAACTGCAGGGCGCCGGGGTTCAGCACATCGCCAATCACCGAGACGAAGTTCGGCCGCTTGGGCATGTACAAACGGTCGCCGGGCTCCAATACGGAATCCAGTTCGGGCCGCACCTGCAACACCGTCGGATCGGTTTCCGTCACCACCCGGCCCAGCGACTCCGTCGTGTCCAATTGCTCCGAGACACGCTGCAGGGCGAGGATCGTGGTCGGGTTGACATTGCGCTGCACCGCGACAACCGCCAGGGCCGAATTCAACTCCCGCGCCGCCCGCCGCAGACCGGCCCGCTGTACCGCCCGGACCCGTTGACGGGTGAAAATGCCGCCATAGGGATAGGCCTGCGGGGTCAGCCCGCCGGCGCGCGCTATGACCTCCGACAGCCGTTCGCCGCGGCGGATCTCATACAGCCCGGGCCGGGTGAACTCGCCCACCAGCAACACAGGCCCGGTATCACGGTCAGAGGCCACCGCATTGAAGCGCACCACATCGCCGGGCCCCACCACCACCTTGTCGGCGCCGATCTTGGCCAGGTTGACCAGGCCGCGGGAGGTGTCCGAGATCCCCTTCAGAGAATCCGGCGTGTAACGCGAGATCTCCACCCGGGTCAGATCAACCTCCCGGCTGAGGCCGCCCGCCACCGCGATCAATTCGGTCAGATTGACACGGCCCACGATGGGATAGGCGCCGGGGTTGCGGACTTCGCCGTTGACCGCCACCGTATGCTCCAGCGCCAGGGGCAGCAAACCACCAAAATCGTCGAAAATTTGCGGGCAGTCCTGGCGGTTTATGCGGGCCGTGCCGGCGCTGTCAATGGTGCGGATGGCGTTGGCGAAGCGATGCGCCGAATTGACCGTAACAATCGCCAGCAATTGCCGCATTCCCGCGCAGGTCTTGGCTAACGTCTCTTCCAGAGTTTCGGGTCTCGCCTGCCCCACCGCGACCGCCGTGTCGGAGCTTGGCGCCCCGCCGCCGCTGCCCGCCAGGGCCCGCTGGATCACCGACAGCGGCGACAGCGAGGCCGTGGCAAGCGTCTCCCCGCCTGCCTTGTCCCCGTCGGTGGCCGGCTTCGCCGCCTCCAACTCTTGTTGCCGCAATTCCTCGTCCAGGCGGTGGCTCACCACGTCCTGGACATTGGCCGAAGAGAGATAACCGATATCCTTGGCCCCCAGCACGATCAGGCGGTCGCCGTCGCGCAGGGCATAGTCCTCGCCGCCGTGTAGCACATTGTTCAGATTGAGCGGAAACAGCCGCCGCGCCCGGGTCTCCGGATCGGTCGTCTCCAGGGCCGCGAACAGCAGATAGGGGTCCGCCTGCAAGGACCGGGCATCGCCCAGCAATTGCGCCACACTGGACGCCGCCGCCAGCGAGCGCCGGCCCTCAACCTGCACATGGCCCCGGATATCCACCGCGCCCAATTGGATGTTCTGACTTTGACTGACCCGGATGATGTCGCCATCCCGAACCTGGCCCGCCAGGTTCCGATGTTCACTTAACTGCTGATGACCGCTTTCGAGAAAGCTCAACTGATGAAAAATATTGCCCCGTGGCCGGATCGTGCCGCCGGACAACTGGATCGCCTCCGCCACGCTCAGGCTCCGCCGGCCCTCGGGTAGTTCGTAAATCCCCGGCCGCTTCACATCCCCCCCCAGGGCAAAGGTGGCGCCCAGGGGCGGCACGATCACCCGGTCGCCGTCGCGCAGGGCCAGATCCCGCGCCGCCATCCCCGCATACAGCAGGTCGTAGGCGTCAATCCAGAATATCTGCTCGCCACGCTGAACCTGGATGCGCCGCACGCTGCCCGTCTTCTTGATGCCGCCTGCCAGGCGAATGGTATCGAGCACGGTGCCCAGCGCCGTCAATTGCTTGCGCCCCGGCTCCCTCACCTCGCCCAGCACCAGAACGTTGACCAGCCGCACCGCGCCGAGCGAGACATAAACATCCGTGCCCAGGTGCCGCGCCGCCGTGCGCGCCGCAATCTCCCGCCGGACCTCGCCAAAGCTATGCCCGGCGGCCAGGATAGGCTTGAAATCAGGCAGCAACAGACGGCCCTTGCGGTCGACTCGGATGCTGTGGCTCTGGTTCAGGCGGCCAGCAAAGGTAACCACCAGCTCGTCATTGATGCCCAGAACGTAATCGGGGAAAATAGCCCCCGTATCCAGGGTCTCCAGCGTCGCCTCGTCGCCGAACAGCTGATAACCATATTGCAGCAGCAGTTCCGAGGCGCGCTGGCAATAATCCTTCTCCAGGGCCGAAAATTGCCGGATCAGCGGGATTACCGTCAATTGCTCCGGCGTCAACGCGCCACGGCAAAAGCGCTCCGCCAGCAGGCGTTCTTCCGGGCTCAACATACCTTGCCGTTCCAAGCTCTCCGTTGTCGAGGAGCCGCCGCCCTCGGCGTCTCGTTGCAGTTTGGCAACCGCCGAGGCGCCTTGTTCGCGCACCGCGTCCAGGCGCGAGCTGCCGCTGCCGCTCAGGCCATCAATGGCGCCCGCGCCCTGCAAGGTCTGAAGCTGTTCCAACAGACCGCCCAAAGCGCCGCCGCCGCCGCTGCCGCTGGAGAAATTACCCGCCTGCGCCCAGGACGGAGCCGCGGGCAGACAGAACGGCAGGACAAGCAAAAGGATCAGCAGAGGGCCGCGGCGCAAGCCGTGAAACAAGCCCGGGAATAGTCTAGCCCGCTCCGCCCGGCCCGGCGCCCCAGAGCCATTCGACCCATTCGTCATCTGTTCACGGCAGCAAACCATTCCATGTCCTCAATCTATACTCGCACCGCCGGCCGCCCGAACCGCGAACCTTCTAGCATCCCGATCGCAAGTTGCTTATACCCACCACATGACCACCGCAAGCCATATACGCGGATCTCTGGCGCGCAGAACTCTGGCACGCAGATCTCTGCTGCTGGGCACCACCACCCTGCTGCTCGGCGGCTGCCTCACCTCGCCCATAGTCGGCAATGCCTTCAATGTGGTCAAAGCCCAGCTGTTCGGCTATCCCGATCTGCCCTTGCCGCGCAGTACCATCGCCAAACTACCATACGCATCGATGACTGCAAGGATTGGCGGCGGTCCCCAGGCCCTGTTGCTGCTGGCCCGCAGCCAGGGCCGCGAACAGCACTGGATATCGGGCCTCGACCGCTCCGTCCTCGCCCTCAGCGGCGGCCGGGTGGTGAAGACATTCGGCTTCCCGGAAAACCTCAAGAATACCCGAAATCAGGGCCCCGATCCGGTCGACAGAGGGCTGCACAAGCTGTCCCGGCCCAAACCACGCGGCCAAGCCGGCCAAGCCGAGCCGCCGCTTCAGCCCGCCCAACCCGTGCGCCACAGCCGCTATATCGACCTCGACCTCGGACCCACACAGGCGCCCTACTACGGCCTGGTTATCGATTCCGAATTCCACAGCCTCGGACCCCGGAAAGTGCGAATCGTCGAACTCGAATTCGACACCATCCTGGTCCGTGAACAAAACAGCGCCCGCAGCCTGAACTGGAAATTCGAAAACCTCTACTGGGTCGATCCAGCCGACGGCTTCGTATGGAAATCAATACAGCACATCGCAAGAAGCTTCCCACCAGTCCAGTTCGAAGTCCTCAAACCACCAGCGTAGAAACCGTGCCCGGCGGCAGCATCCGTGCGGGGCGTCAACCTGCCCGCAAACCCTCGCCCAGGTGATGCAGGGCAATCCCTCGATAACTGAAATCGCACAACTAAAAGCTTTTGCCGGCGCCGCACACGAAGCCTGTGCGGCGGACGCCGTGCAGATCATGGGCGGTGCCGGCATTATCCGGGGTAGCAAGATCGAACGGACCTTCCGGGAATCGAAAATCCTCTCCATCGGCGGCGGCAGTTCCGGAGTCATGAAAGACCTGGCCGCCCGGCAGATGAAGTATTAGATCCTCAGCGCCAGCCGTGGCATGGCAATGTGTCGAGCCGGGGACGATTAGAATAAAACCGGGAGCTGGCGGCCCGCCAGCTCCCGGTCGTCGGCTTTGGAGTGATCGCGGAAACTAGTACAGCGCGACCGGGTTGCCCGGCGAGCCGGTGCCGCCCTTGATCTTCAGCGGTGACCAGACAAACAGGAACTCATAGGCCTTGTCAGCCACCAACTGGGAGAGGTCCAGGTTTTCCAGGTTCCAGATGCCGTGGCGGGTCATCATCTGGACGTGGCACTCAAACGGGTTGGTTCCATCCGCGCCCACGGCTTCCGTGGCCCAAGTGTCGCCACCCCACAGGATGATCTTTCGTTCGGCCAGGTAGTTGCAAGCCGTGATATCAAAGCCGGGTTCGCCGGCATTGAAGGCCGCAACCCGCTTTTGTTTCTCGGCGGCATCGAAGGTATCCCATTTGGACGGATGCCAAATATTGCCGTGACCGGTGTAGACAAAGACGCAGTCGCCTTCGCCGATCGGGGCGATGCCTTGCCGCTTTACCATTGCCTTGACGTCATCGGCGGTGACATTGCCGGGGTCGCTTGGGCCCATCTTCTTTGGGATTGGCAATTGCCCGCCGCGCAGGGCGACCGCGTCGAGGAGCACGCCACGGCAAACGAAGCCCTTCTTGGCGACATGTTCAACACCAAGCGAACCCATGCCATAGGTATGGACATCGGCATCTTCGAGATAGCGGCCGTTGTAGAAGAAATTGCCCTTCGAGGTGATCACCCCGATGTGCCCCGGACCGTCAAATTGAGTGCCGATCTGGCCGATTTCGGTCGATAGATATTCGTCGTTATAGACCAGTTCATGCTTGCCGAATGGGCCGCCGGTGGGCAGGCCGGGAATGGTCATGCGCCAGCCGCGCGAGCCAAACGCCGGGGCGTCCTGCGCATAGATTTTACCCAAAGTCGCAACTTTGCCTCTTTTAATGAGCTTGGCGGCTTTCAACACCATTGCCGCCGTGGTTCGGTTGACCGAGCCCGCCTTGTCGTCCTCGCCCCACTCGCTGGGGGCCCAATTTTCCGTGAACGGCTTGTCGTTAACCGCCCAGGCCGACCCCGACAGACCGATGCCTGCGGTCAGTACGATTGCCGCAGCGCTTGCCATGGATAATCTGAACATGAAAAATCCTCCCATTGTATCGAAATTGACACGTAATATTAGGCACCCCAGTGCGTTTAGGAGTCAAGATACTGTCTGCCTTGGGACGCATGCCTTGGGACCCATGCATGAACCTGATTGGAAGCGCTGGGGCCGGTCGCTCAGACCTGGTCTTGGCGGTCTACTGGCACGTTGGCGATAAGAATACGGCTGACGGCCCCGTCATCGTCCACCATGGGCAGCAGCAGACGGCACCATTTGATCCTGACCGATATTTCATAGGAGGCGTTATTTTCCGAATAGAGCGGCATGCGCAGCGCGACGGTGGCGGCAAGTTGACGGCGGTAGAATTGCCAAGACGATATCGGGCTTTCGCTGAACCACTTGCCTGTCATGTCCAGGCCGCCGATCTCCGATACCTTGCTTGCATAAAGCCGGTACATGAAATCCGTGCCGTCCTGGTTGGGCTGTGCAACGTGCACGAAGCCGACCGCCTCCCGGAATGACAGCGGGTCAATCGCCCTGCTGGGCGGCAAACCGTCTTTGGGTTTGTTCGCCAGCCAGAAACGATACATGCATTGATGCACCCCCAGGGCGAAGTCGCTGACCTGTACCTTCGCCGCGTCGATCGTGATTTGCAGCGCGCCCTCGAATTCCAACTGATCCGTATCAGGCAAGTATGGCTCAAGCGGGTCCGGTACAACGCGGTGCCCGGTGAAATACTGCCTAGACAAATTTTACAACCTATCCTGGACGCCTAAAAGTTGACCGTACGAAAAGCGCTAAACTGTTTATTGCTATTATTCTAACCATAGATAGATGGAATGATTTTACAATAAGTTTTGCCATTTACGGTTACCGAGGGCCTGGGCACGCGGTGCCGGACGTTAATGTGGTGCAATTGCTCGTTATAATATTGTATTGCACGTAAAAATATATATAATGTAAAAAATGGCATTAAAAACGAGCATAAAATAATATGTTACCCGAAAAATTAAGATCCGAGAGATTGTTTTTACGCCAGCTTGTGCCAGCTGATGCCCCGGCATTGGGCATCGCCATGCGCGACGCCAATATAACCGAAACGACAATGTTCGAGGCGCCGGCCAGGACCAGCGAAGAAGGTACCGCGCGGGCCTCAGCCCGAATTACGGATTTTTCGGAACATTGGTGCCGTTATGGCTTCGGCATCTATGGGGCGTTTGACAGGAAAACGGAGGCCCTGGTGGGGTATAGCGGCCTGCGTCACATCGATGAATTCGACGGCGATATCCATATTTCCACCATGGTGGATCGGCCCTTTTGGTCCAGTGGCCTGGGGGCGGAAATTATCCGCCTCAACCTGGAGAATGGGTTCCTGGAACAGAATTTCGATGTTGTTTACGCAACCACCCGGATCCTCGAGCAGGCCAGCCTGCGGCTCATGGATACATTCGGCTTTATTCGCCAGCCGGATCGTATGTTGCGGCATTGGCCCGTGCACTATTATGTCCTGCCAAAGGAGGTCTTTTTGGCCCGGCACGTAAATTATCTAAAACAATGCCTTAAAGATCTTGCGGAAAAAAGTCTTGCCGAAAATGGCTCCGGCTCCTCACAACATCCGTCACAACATCCGTCACAACAGCTGTCCGCTGGTAATCCCGCCGACCGCAATCTGGCGGGGGACGACGCATCTGCCGCCAGAATAGCCCGGAACTGCTCTAGTGGCGCTGTTGGTCTTGCATGACCAGCGCGGCGACATCCATGAAATGGGCGGATTCATTGTAGCCGGCAAGACGCAGCCGTTTGGCGAATTGGGTAATTGCCGATTGCAGTAAATCTTCGGTTGTGTCCGAAGCTGTATCCGAGGCCGCCTCCGATAAAGTTTCTGATGCAGATAAGTTAGGATCCATTTTTTGTAGCATGTTTAACACCTTCATAAATTGTCGTATCTGGGGTTGGCGAACCGTGGGCCAGGGTCGTGTAAAGACAATGCTGCGTTATTCATCTCCGGGCGTCTCCTACCCATTCGGGTAGGCACGAATAAGTTGCGGTAAGCCCGGTATGCTCATTCAATTTATTCTATTTCGCCTCTGCTCCGAAATACCTGCCGATTGGACCTGGCCTTCCGGCCAGTCACCATCCCCGATGCCGGTTGACGGGAGCGCTGCGCTAGAGCATTTTCATCCTGAAAATACTCAGATATTTAGCATTAGAGCAATTTTTTCAATCACTTAGAATCATTTCGCGATTCTCGTTAATTCGGAATTGCTCCAGAGAATTTTTTAATTAATCGAAGTTGCTGTATAGGCTTAAGCGGTTGGTTTAATTGATGTATTATGAATAAAGTCTGAGCATGTTTAACGAAATATGCTCTAGAGCAATTTTCAATTAATTAGAGTCACTTTCGCGATTTAAGTGATCGATTCAATTGCTCTATCTTTAAGAGTCTGAGCGCATTTTCTTCGAATGCGCTCTAGGTAGGAGGTTAACCAGGAAATGTCAGCGAAATCACAACAGGATAATCCGGCGGCCGATGCCGGTCCCGCAAAGCAGTTTGATGTCATCATCATCGGTGCGGGGATGTCCGGCATGTATCAGCTGCATCGTCTGCGGGAGCTTGGCCTGTCGGTCCGGGTGTTCGAGGCCGGCGATGGCGTGGGCGGCACCTGGTACTGGAACCGCTACCCTGGGGCGCGGTTTGATTCAGAGAGCTATAGCTATGGCTATTCATTTTCCGAGGAATTGCTGCAGGAATGGGAGTGGAGCGAGCATTTTTCCGCGCAACCGGAAACCCTGCGCTATCTTAATTTCGTTGCGGATAAATTCGACCTGCGCCGGAATATCCAGTTCGGCAGCCGGGTCAAGAGCGCCACCTATGACGAAGCCGGGATTTGTTGGAACGTCGAACTGGAAGACGGCGATAACGCGCGGGCGCGGTTCTTGATCACCGCGGTGGGCCCGCTATCCGCACCTACAATGCCGAATATAAAGGCCAGGGACAGCTTTCGAGGCGAGTCGTTTCATACCGGCACCTGGCCCCATGAACCCGTTGATTTCACCGGCAAGCGCGTGGCCGTGATTGGCACTGGCGCGACGGGCGTGCAAACCATTCAAGAAGTCGCCAAGACCGCCGGGCACCTTACCGTTTTCCAGCGCTCACCGAATTATTGCGCGCCGTTGCACAACAGTCCGATTGAGGCGGCGAGCCAACGCGAAATCAAGGCGAGCTACCCACAGATCTTTGCAAAATGCCGGGCCTCGCACGGCGGTTTCATCCACAAGGCGGATCATCGCGGTGCGCTCGAAGTCTCGCCGGAGGAACGGGAAGCGTTCTTGGAAAAACTATACGGCGAACCTGGATTTGGTATCTGGATCGGAAATTTCCGCGACATGTTCACGGACCAAAAGGCGAACGACGCTGTTAGCGAGTTTATTATCAAGAAAATCCGCGCACGTGTGAAGAACCCGAAAGTGGCGGAGAAACTGATACCCAGGGATCATGGCTTCGGCACGCGGCGTGTGCCGTTGGAAACCAATTATTATGAGGTTTACAATCAGGACAACGTGCTTTTGGTTGATCTCAACGAGGCGCCGATCCAGCGGATCACGCCGACGGGCATAGAGACCAGCGCCGCCGTTCATGAATTCGACATAATTATCCATGCAACAGGGTTTGATGCCGTCACCGGTTCTTTTGACCGGATCGACATTCGTGGCGAGGCGGGGCAAAAGCTGAAAGACAAGTGGGCGGATGGCCCCAGAACCTATCTAGGCCTGCAAATCGGAGGCTTCCCCAACCTTCTGACCTTGGTGGGCCCCCACAATGCCGCCACATTTTGTAACATCCCGCGGTGTATTGAGCAGAATGTGGAATGGGTGACGGATTTGCTCCGCCATGTGCGGGATAACGATATCAAGCGGGTTGCGCCTACCCTGGAAGCGGAGGATGCCTGGACGGAACATGTTTATCAGACAGCCGCCGCATTGCTCTTCACCAAAGTTGATTCCTGGTTCATGGGTATTAATCCCAACGTGCCCGGCAAGGACAAGCGTACCTTCCTGCTCTATGCGGGCGGCGCCCCGGCTTATCGGGAGAAGTGCGACGAGGTGGCGGCGAACGGTTATGAGGGATTTTTGTTGCAATAATTCAGATGTCGCCGCAAAGGTAACCGGATCGTCGTAATTTTGGTTTTGCGGTTATGCCGGGTTTCCGTAAAAATGTTAGTCTTGTCAGATTGGAGGCATGCCAAGGCGCCACCTGGGAACGATTACCTAAAGCGCATTCGACGAAAATGCGCTCAGAGCCTTAAAGATAGAGCAATTAAATCAATCACTTAAGCCACGAAAGCGACTTTAATTAATTGAAAATTGCTCTGCATCAAACGTTACAATTTGCGTCTGATGTCCTCGATTTTATTGATGACGCCGTTTCGCAGGAGCGCAGGGGCCATGGCCGCTATCGAACCGCAGAATACCGCTGGCCGCTTCGGCGAAGCCTGGAACGGTATCGTTCGCCGCGAGCAGATCGGTATTCTAATTCGGCAGGCGCCGTTTCTCGCCCTTGCGAATATCGTCAATAGCACGCTTGTTGTCCTCGTCATCGCTACGGAGGCGCCCTTATTGCTGCGTGCCGGCTGGTGGCTGGCGGTTTGCCTGATTGCCCTTTACCCTTTGAAGAACTGGCTTCGAAGCCGCCGGGCACCGCCATCCCGGCCAATAAGCGCCCGGGGAATCCATCGCGCAATTATCGTTGCTGGCGTTTCCGGACTGATCTGGGCCTCGGCGGCGCCATTGTTCGCACCGCTGCTGGATGATCGCGGTGAATTATTGCTGATGGTTATTCTTACAGGCATGGCGGCGGGGGGCGTTGTCTCTCTCTCTTCGGTACCCAAGGCGTCATTTGTCTATGTAACTTCGATCGCCGTCATTGTTCTGGCTTACATGTTTTCGCAGGGAACGGTTCTCCATGCGTCGCTAGGGGGCATGCTGCTGCTGTTTTTGACGATTACGCTATTCGCTTCGAACTCGGTCTATCTTTCCGCGGTGGAGGCGTTGCGCGGTCGCGCCGTGGATGTTGAGCAACGGGCGGAAATGCAAGAGCGGCTGCACGAGTTTGCCACTATCAGTTCCGATTGGTTCTGGGAGAGCGATGAAAATGGCGTTCTTCGTGAAATTGCCAACGATGAGGTGGCGGAAGGCGCAACAAGGTTTGATTTCGAAGGCAAACGTCTGCTGGTCGATATCGTGCCGGACACAGAGGAAGACTTTGCCGCCTGCCGCAAAATATTGCAAAGCCAGTTGGCCATCCGTCATAAACTGTGCACCGTAACGGATAGGCTCGGCGGCAAGCGGCGCGTCGCGGTAAACGGTCTGCCACGGTTCGATGGCCACAATGAATTCACCGGCTACAGGGGGACCTTCACGGATTTGACGGAGGTTCTGGCAGCGCAGGATCGTGCCGAACGGGCCGAGATGTTGTTACGTGATGCCATTGAAGCGATCCCGGATGCCCTGGTCTTGTATGACGCCGACGATAAAGTTGCTCTGTTCAATGAACGCCATCGGGAAATGTTTCCCTCCGTTTCCGACATGCTGGTGCCGGGTGTTTCTTACGAAGAAATTCTGCGGCATCAGATCTTGAGCGGTCAGTTTAAGGACACTGTTGGCAGTGAAGACGAAATGATCGCGACGCGATTGCGCGCCCACCAAAATCCCTCGTTTGATGAACTGCAGGATTTTGCGGACGGAAGCATCATTCGTCTGAGCGAACGTAGCACCAGTCTGGGCGGCATCGTTGCTGTTCGGACCGACATTACCGAACTGACGGCTGCCAGGCAGGCAGCCCAGCGGGCCGCCGAACGTTTCCTTGATTTCGCTAATTCCTCGGCGGACTGGTTCTGGGAAATGGACGCGGATCTACGCTTTATCTGGATATCGCCCAATATTGAGAAAATCACCGGCACGTCTCCGGAATGGTTCTATGGCAAGACTAGACAGGACGTTCTTGGCCCCGACCACGATCCGGGACAATGGGGCCAACATTTGACCGCCTTGCAGGCGCATGAACCCTTCCGCGATTTTGTCTATCAACGCGTCGGTGAGGGAAACCGGATCGGCTGGATCAGCACCTCCGGTCTGCCGGTATTCGACGATGACGGCAATTTTAATGGCTACCGGGGATGTGGCCGGGACGTCACGCAACTGCGGGAGGCCGAGTTGCGCCTGCAGCAGGCCGAACGGCTTAGAGCGGTCGGCCAGCTCACCGGCGGCGTCGCGCACGACTTTAATAACCTGTTGACGGCGATCATCGGCAATATGGAGCTGCTGGAAGATACCGTGGCCGGTGATCCTGCCGCCGAACGGTTCTTGGGCGTTGCCAAAGAGGCCGGACAACGCGGCGCCCTTCTTACGCAGCAACTGCTGGCATTTGGCAGAAAGCAGGACCTGCGCCCGACCAGGACGGATATCAGTGCGCTTGTTGATCAGGTCGTTGCGTTAATCAGCCGGACAATTGGCGAAGACATCAGCATCGAGAGCCGAATTTCCAGCGATTTGCAGGCAATCACGGTTGATGCGGCGCAGTTGCAGAATACTCTGATTAATCTGGCCATCAATGGGCGTGATGCCATGCCGAATGGCGGCAGCTTAACCATCGACGTCGGACTGATACAGCTCTCGCCCGGCAGCCTTGATGGGGATCGGAACATAATGCAAGGGCAATATCTGGAGATATCGGTCACTGACACCGGTATCGGAATGACAGCAGACGTTCTCCAGCGGGCCATGGAGCCTTTTTTTACCACCAAGGGCATCGGCCAGGGCTCGGGCCTGGGACTGGCCATGGCGCACGGTTTCGTGGCGCAATCCGGGGGGCATATTTCGATCCACTCCGAGCCCGGTTCCGGGACTACGGTAAAGCTTTATCTGCCGGCCATCAGTGCCGCCGACGATGCAACTGCGGACGATACAATGGAAGACGAAGTGCCAGTGTCCCATGTGCCAGTGTCCCATGTGCCAGTGTCCCATGTGCCGGTCAGAGGCCGCGAAACCATCTTGTTGCTGGACGACGACGGTGCGGTGCGGCAGTTTCTAGACACGACCCTGAGCCGCCTTGGATATACCGTCCTATCCGCCCAAGATGCCAAAGCCGCCACGGACATTGCGCGCGGCGGCGGGGAAATAGACCTTTTGCTGGCGGACGTTACCCTCAAGGGCGGGATGAACGGAACTGATTTTGCCAGGCAGTTCGCCACGTCGCACCCGGCCACGCCAATCATATTGATGTCCGGTCATGCCCGCGAAGCGCTCCCCGCCAGTCTTGCCCAGGATATTGAATACGATTTTGTGTCGAAACCGGTATCGCGAATGCAACTGGCTCAGAAAATTCGCGGTATTCTGGATCATGCGGCTGGACAAGCAAAGGATACAAGCTGATGACCAAGAACAGCGGTGCCAGAATATTGCTTGTTGATGACGATCTGCTGGTTAGTGAAACCCTATCGGCAATTTTGCAGCGGGCCGGCTATGTCATCACGACGGCTACCAATGGCGATGCGGGATTAAAAGAATTGCAGTCACGGGAGTTTGACCTGGTCATCACGGACATCATGATGCCTCGGATGGATGGGATAGAGGCAATTCTGGCAATTCGCCGGCGCAACCCGTCACAAAAAATTATTGCGATTTCGGGTGGATCCCTGGAGGTCGATCTCGATTATCTTAAATATGCCGAAAAACTTGGGGCCGATGGGATCTTATACAAACCGATCAATACAGAGCAGCTTTTGGCGATGGTTGGGCCCTTGCTGCAAAGGCCGGCGTAGCCGACAGCCCTGAATATCCAGGAATTGTTCTAAAAACCAATCAAGCCTAATTGAAAGGCCTTAGCCACGGCCGCGGCCCGTGTAGGGACATTCAGCTTTGATCGAATGTTGCGTATATGAAATTTGACGGTATTTTCGCTGATGCCGTGAATCTCGGAAATTTCCCAGGTGCTTTTTCCTATCGCAACCCAATGCAGGCAGTCCAGTTCACGGGCCGTCAGCGGGTTGATTTTTTCGGGCACCACGCCGTCCACATAACGGTCCGCCATGACCGCGTACAGGTGATGGGTCATGTAAAATAACAGCGGCAAATGGACATCAATCAACCGTGCGGATTCAGCGTCCGCCAGATCGGTCGAAATACCTATGCCGTAGCGGTCCCCATTCGTCTCTTCAATGGGAATGCAAATGCCGTTGGTAATGCCATGGCTGGCCGCCTCATCCTGCATGCGCTGCTGGGTTGCGGTCATGCCAACCCGGTCCCATACCTTCTGCCAGATCAGGGGGAGGGTGCCGCCCCGTAGCGAAGCGCGATAGATGGGACAGTGGTTTTGATAGTTCATTTCGCGATAGCGTGCTTCCCATGCGCTGGGAATTGAAGAGTAACGCAGATAAGAGGGCAACTCGCCATCGGTGCCCTGGGGGCGCCGGGTGTACGAGAAAACCACATTACGAAATCCAAGTTCGCCCACATGGCGTCGTGTGAGCGTCATACAATCCTCGGCGCAGGACGTATTGTTCAGACCATCAATGTAGTCAGTGAGATCGTTGAGGATTGCCGTCACCAGTCAAAGTCCAAATATTAAGCCTGAGACCGAGAAGTCTGGCATAAATTGGTATATGCTTAAAGTAATAAAATCGCAGATTTGCGTTATAGTTGTTATGCTTATTTGCATATAACGCTATGGTTAGGTAAAGCTGGCGGCAATTAGAGCAATTTTCAATTAACTGGAGTCGCTTTCTCGACTTAAGTGATTGGTTCAATTTCTCTATTTTTAAGAGTCTGAGCGCATTTTCTTCGAATGCGCTCAAGTGTTTTTCTTGTTTTTGTATAAAAAATAAATATTTATCTATATTTAGTTGTGCTGGGTGATTTGATGACGACAAATGTCCTTTACGTCTATTCCGCCGCCGCGGCAACGCTGGCTCCCCCATGGCTGAAATCATAGTCCCGGTCATGCACTAAGGCGGGGATATGTCCCCGCGCTTTGGTCACGGCGGCCAAATCAATCTGTGCCAGACTGACACCTTCCCCGGTGCCGCCGTCCGACAGCACTTCGCCCCAGGGCGCCACGATCAGCGAATGGCCATAGCTGAGACGGCCGGCAACATGTTCGCCGCATTGCGCCGCGGCAATGACAAAACAGCCGGTTTCAATGGCTCGGGCCCGCATCAGCACATGCCAATGCGCCTCGCCCGTAACCTGCATGAAGGCGGACGGTATCACTAAAACATCGGCGCCAGCCTTGGCCAGATCGCGGTACAGGTGGGGAAAGCGTAAATCGTAACAGATACTCAGGCCCAGTTGACACCAGGGCAGGGGCGTCAACACCGCTTGCCCGCCGGGCCTGTAATTATTCGATTCACGCAGACTTTTGCCATTGGGCAGGTCCACATCGAACATGTGGATCTTGTCATAACGGGCCGTTATGGCGCCCGTGGGATCAATCAGGTATTGCCGGTTCGCCAGCCGGTCCTCACCCTCCAACAGTACCGAAAGCGACCCCGCCAACAGCCATGCGCCCGTCTCCACCGCCCAGCCGCGAAACGCATCCAGGGCCGGGTGGTCGTCCTCAAGAAACGCCTTGGCGCGAATATTGTCACGCCCGACTTCGATCATGGCGGCGCATTCGGGCGTGGTGATGAAGTCGGCACCCTGATCGCGGGCCTCGCGGATCATGCGGCCCAGGTTGGCGATATTGCCGTCCAGATCGTTGCTGGCATTAATTTGCACGCAGGCGGCGGTAAATCCGGTCATGGCCAATGTCCCCAGTTCAAGTCGGTGTTCAGTTGGATATTCTAGCGCAATTCCGAATGAATGAGAATCGCGAAGCGACTCTAAGTGATTGGAAAAATTGCTCTAATTCTAAAGATCTGAGCATTTTCAGGATGAAAATGCTCTAGCCCACGGTATCCTGGGCCAACAACGGGTCTAATTGCTTTTTCTGTTCCAAGGCATAAAGCTCGTCACAACCCCCGACATGGTGGTCGCCGATAAAAATTTGCGGCACCGTTTGGCCGCCGTTGGCGCGCTGGCGCATCTCTTTCCGGGCGCCCGGTACCCTGCTGACGTCAATCTCGTTATAGCCGACGCCCTTGTTATCCAGCAGTTTTTTGGCGTGAAAGCAAAAGGGGCAAAACCCTGTGGTGTAAATCGTAACGTCCGGCATCCTGGTTCCTTTTTCGTATTACCCTGTTTTCGTATTACCCTGTGCCCTATAGCACACGGGCCAGGGTGAGCACATCCACGCGGGCCACGCCGCTGCGTTTTAATATCCTGGCACAAGCCGACACCGTAGCCCCGGTGGTGAACACATCGTCAATCAAAACCACGTGAGCGCCCCGAAGTCGAACCTTGTCCGTATCCGAGACGGCAAAGGCGCCGCGTACATTGCGCGCCCGCCCGGTCCGGCTTTGGCCACCTTGGCTGACAGTGGCCCGCCGCCGTTGCAACAGATCGGGATGGCTGGGTACCCCACAGTGCCGCGACAGGGCCAAGCTTAACAATGCCGCCTGATTGTAGCGCCGGCGCAACAGGCGCCAACGGTGCAGGGGCACCGGCAGCAACAGATCCGCATCGGCCCAGAATGGGGCGCCCGCGCGGGCCAGCCACTGGCCAAAGGCTGGTACGCCATCCAGGCGGTCGCCATGTTTCAGACGCAACAATAACGACCGGCTGTGATCGTCATAGGCCAGCACGGCCCGGGCCCGGTCATAGTCGGGCCGCTGGCGGCTGCATGCCGCGCATAGCGCGTCTTCGCCTTCATCGTAGGGAAACGGAAAGCCGCAGGCATGACAGCAGGGGGCCTCCAGAAACCGCATGCCGGACCAGCAGGGCGCGCAAAGATTACCCTGGCGGTCCACCATTTCACCGCAACAAAGGCATTGCGGTGGCAGCAGGGCATCCAGAATGATATCCCTGGCGTAACCGAGCTGGCGGCCAACTTTGACCATTGGTATTTCGACCATCGCCGTATAATGCTCCAAGACAAGAGAGCCTGATGGGGAGGAGCGCAGTATGGCACATGGTGAGGACAAGGTCTCGTTGATCAGCGGCGGCGGGCTGGGCGTTGGCCGGGCCGCGGCGCGTTAGCCGGATGCCAGCCATACCAGAGATATTTGACCGCCGCGCGGTGCGCCGGCATCGGGACCGGGCGGCGGCCGGCCTGGCCGATTATGATTTTCTGTTGCGGGAGGTCGCCGACCGGTTGGCCGACTGTTTGCCGGATATCAAGCGCAGCTTTCCGACCGCCCTGGATCTCGGCTGTCATGGCGGTCAGCTGTCAGAGGTGTTGGCCGGGCGGGGCGGCATCGAATGGCTGCTGCAATGCGATTTGTCGCCGGCCATGCTGGCGCATGCCTCCGGCCCGCGCCTGGTCGCGGATGAAGAGGCCTTGCCCTTTGCCGAGGCCCGGTTCGACTTGATTATTTCGGTGCTGTCGCTGCATTGGGTCAATGATCTGCCGGGGACATTGGCGCAAATTCGCCGCGCCCTAAAACCAGATGGCTTGTTTCTGGCCGCCATGCTGGGCGGCGGTTCCCTGGAAGAATTACGCCAAGCCCTCCTGGCGGCGGAGATCGAAGTGATGGACGGGGCATCGCCCCGGGTTTCGCCCTTCGTTGATCCCCATGATGCCGGCGCGCTGTTACAGCGGGCAGGCTTTGCCTTGCCGGTGGTGGATACGGACCAGATCGTGCTGTCCTATGCCGATCCCTTTGCCATGATGGCGGAGCTGCGCGGCCTGGGTGAAAGCAATGCGGTGGCCGAACGCCAGAGCCACTTCACCCGCCGCGCGGTGATCCAGGCCGGCGCGCGGCATTATCATCAAAGCTATGGCGATAGTGATGGCCGCATCCCCGCGACCTTTCAGATTATCACCCTGTCCGGCTGGGCACCGCACGATAGCCAGCAACAACCCCTGGCCCGCGGCAGTGGACAAATGCCTCTCTCCGAGGTCCTGGATTAAAAGATTAGTCGCGCCGGGCGCAGATTTGTTGCCGCATGGCCGGCTTCGGGGTCTCGATGCGGCCATGGAAATAGTCCAGCACCGCCAGTTTACCTTCCACGGCGGCAGGCAACTCGTCGGGGCGTAACAGAAACGCCCGGTTGCTGGGGCGGCCGAACGCTTCATTGCCAACAGCGAAAGTGTCGTATAGCAGCAGTCCGCCTGGTGCCACGGCCCGAACAAGCAGGGGTAACAGGGGGCGGTAGAGGTAATTTACCACGACCACGGCGGCAAAACGCCGTTGATCCAGGGGCCAGGGGCTGCCGTCCTCCAGGTCGCATGGCATGATTTCCAGGCCATCGCGGGGGTCAATTGCCTCGACATCGCGGTCGATTGCCGTCACCTGATGCCCCCGATCCAGAAAAAACCGGCTGTGACGGCCGCTGCCGCAGGCCAAGTCCAGCACCGGGCCGTTTTGCGGCACCAGGTCCGCGAATTGGCAAATCCAGGGCGATGGATCTTGCATTTTACCTCATTACGGCCTTGCCGATTGGCCCCGACGATGCCATTTATGGACACGATGATGGTATTTGATTTGATATGTGCCAACAAGCACACCTTTGAGGCTTGGTTCAAGGATTCAAAGGCGTTCGATGGTCTGCGCCGTAAAGGCCGCGTCGAATGCCCCACCTGTGGCGACAGCAAGGTGGAGAAAGCCCTGATGGCGCCTAACATTTCCACTTCCAAGAAACAGGCCCTTGCGGCCAAGGAAAGCGCCATGGTTGCCCAGGCCAAGCAGATGCTGGCCAAGATGCAAAAACAAGTGGAAGACAATTGCGACTATGTGGGCCCCGCGTTCGCCGAGGAGGCGCGCAAGATCCATTATGGCGAGACTGAAAAGCGCGATATCTATGGCGAAGCCACCAAGGCCGAGGCTGTCGAATTGAATGAAGAAGGCATCGATTTCACCGCCATCCCCTGGGTCCAGCCCACCGATAGCTGAATTGTCTGCAGCTTTGACTTGCGGCATTGCCAGCCTGACGATTCCATGTTTCGACAGAATAGGTTACACTCGCGGGGTATTTGCAGGTGCCGAAAATAAACCCTGGAAAACGGCCAGTTGAACTGGACCGTTGGGGTTGGCTTAAAGGATTGATTGCATAATGGCTCGATGGATCAAAGCCGCATGTGCCGCACTGTTGGTTGGCCTGATGGCAGGCACGGTGAATGCGGCGGTTGCCAAGGCGCCTGATGCCGCGGCTTCCGGCAGCCCCGTAATAGCGGTCCTGGATGTCCAGTTGGTGTTGCGCAACGCCGTGGCGGCAAAGGGGATCCGCACGGCAATAGATGCGCGCCGCAAGGGCTTTGAGGATGAGATAGAGCTGGTGCGCAAAGACTTGAAGGCGGAGGAACAGAAACTGCGCCAGCAAAGCACCATTCTATCCCCAGAAGCCGCCAACGAACGGCGCCGCGTCCTGGAGACCAAGTTTTCGGATTTGCGCCGTAAGGCGGAACAACGCCGGGGCACTTTGGACCGGGCCTTCGTCGGTGCGACCAGAAAATTACGCACTGAAATTGCCAGAGTTCTGACCCAATTGATGGCGGAGCGGAAGATAACGATTACCCTGGCCCGTACGGCCGTGCTGGTTTTCGACGAAAGACTAAACGTGACCAGCGAAGTGCTGAAGCGGCTGGATAAAAATCTGCCCAACGTAACCGTCGAGTTCAAAAAACCAGGCGAAAAATAGCCCGACCCCTGGGATTGCGACGCATACCAGCCAATGTTAAGCAATCGCTGGGCCATTCTTGCCATCCTTATTGTCGTGCGGGTGGCCATGGGATTCCAATTCCAGTCCGTCGCATCGATCACGCCAATTATCGCCGCGGACCTGGGACTGGACTACACTCAAATCGGTGCGTTGGTTGGTTTTTACATGCTGCCCGGCGTGGTGATGGCCATTCCCGGCGGTTTTCTGGGTAGCCGCTTCGCGGACCTGACGATGGTGCTGTTCGGCGTCGGGCTCATGGCCCTGGGCGGAGTCGTCGCCGGTCTGGCCGATAACTTTAATTTTCTGGCATGCGGCCGTCTGTTGAGCGGCGCCGGGGCCGTGGTGCAAAGCATCTTTCTGGTCAAGATGATCGCCGAATGGTTTGACGCCAAGTCGGTGGTTACTGCCATGGCCATTATGTTGACCGGCTGGCCCGTCGGTATTGCCATCGCCCTGGCGACCCTGGGGCCGTTGGCCGCGCATTGGGGCTGGCAGGCCGTCATGTATTTGACCGCCATTGGCTGTATCCTCGCCATGGGGGTGCTTTGGCTGGGCTATCAGCCGCCACCGGGCAGTGCGGCAACTAGCGGCGGCCGCGCCCGTTTTCGAATTCCCCGCCGCGAACTGGCCATGCTCTGTTTCGCAGGCCTGGTCTGGACCGTCTACAACCTTGCCTATTTCTCGTTTCTATCTTTTGGCCCGGCGCTGTTGATTGAACGGGGCATGGACGTGACGGCGGCGGGGCGCGCCATCAGTCTGGCCAGCTGGGCCGCCTTGCCGGCGCTGCCCCTGGGCGGGTACCTGGCGGACCGCACCGGCCGTCCCGGTCTGATCCTGGCCATAAGCTGTCTGTTGGCGGCAACCGCCACCGCCGCGTTGCCCCTGTTTGATCAGCCGTATCTGTTGTGTGCCGCCATCGGCCTGTTCGCGGCCGCGCCCGCCGGCATCATCATGGGGCGGGCGATCTCGGTCATGTCGCCGGCCCGTCGGGCCCAGGGTAATGCGATCCTTTATACGTTCTTCTATGGCGGCATGGGCGTGATCCCCGGCCTGATCGGGTGGAGCGCGGATAGCGCCGGGACCGCCGCCGCGCCGCTATATATATCGGCTACTATTCTGGTTCTATCGGTGCCCCTGTTTCTGGCCCTGAATGCCGCATCGCGGCGCCGGGAAACGCTCTAGACCGCATCTGGGCCTTTATCAAAGGGCGCGATATCCCGGTCGTCGGTGATGAGATGGATCAGGGCCGGACCCGCGTGCGCCATGGCGCCGCGCAGGGCGGTGGCGAAATCCTCGCTGCGTTCAACGGTCCAGGCCGCACAGCCATAGGCCCGGGCCACATCGGCGAAATTGGGGCTGGTAAGGCGGGTGCCATAAATTTGTTCCGACCCAAAGCGCTGCCGCTGCCCCTCTAGAATGGAACCATGCACCCCGTTGTCACAGACCACCACCACCAGATCGATGTTCTGTTCCACCGCCGTGACCAATTCCTGACCGGTCATCATGAAGCCGCCGTCGCCGACGAATACGATGGCCGGGCAGTCGGGCCGGGCCAGGCGGGCGCCAATGCCGCCGGGCACGCCATAACCCATGGCGCCCGAGACCGGGCCGGCCTGGCTATGGGCCTGGTGAAAGCGATAGAAGCGGTGGATCCAGCGGGCAAAGCTGCCGCCATCGGTCAGGATCACGGTTTCAGGCGGCACCTGGCGCTGCACTTCCCCCGCGATCAGGGATAAATCCACAGCACCTTGTACCAATACAGCGCCGGGTTCGCTGCTATCCAGATAGGCCTGGTGCAATTCGTCGCGCCATGCTGAAATTTCCGCGATATGCGGTATCCTCGGCGCGCCCAGCTTTTGCGCCAGGGCCTGGCAGGCGGCGGCCGGGTCCGACAGCAGGGGCAGGGCGGCCTGGCAGCGGGCCAAAACCTCGCCGTCGGGATAGATCTGCAACAAACTCTGATGTTGGCGGGGCAGGGCGCCGTCCTCGGCGCTGATGCCATCCATGCGGCTGCCCACGGCGATCAATAGATCGGCGTCCTCCAGGGCCTGGCGCTGGTAGGGCAGGCGGTTGATCTCCAAGTGTCCCGCATAGGCGCCGTGCGCGTTGGGAAAGGTATCCTGGCGGCGGTAGGTCGTCATGACCGGTGCGCCCATGGCCTCGGCCAGGGCTACCAAGGCCGCGCTGGCATCTTGAATGGCGACAATCTCGCCCGACAACAGCAACGGCCGTTTGGCGTTGGCGATCATCCGCGCGGCCTGTTCCAGGGCCGCGCCGTCAGGCGCCACCGCCTGCCGTTGGCTCGGCGCGGGTATGCTGGGCTGGCTGACCGCGCCATCGGTCAGATCACGGGGCAGGACCACAACCACCGGGCCGGGCCGTCCGGCGACGGACAGGGCGATGGCCCGCGCGGTCACGATGGCAACCTGATCGGCGGTGTTGGGTTGCAGGACCGCCTTGGCGATCGGGGTGAACATGGCGGTCAGGTCGATTTCCTGAAACGCCTCCCGCCCTTGCGAGGTACTGGGCACATGGCCGATGAACATCAGCAGGGGTGTGCAGTCCTGTTTGGCCGTATGCACACCAATGGCTGCGTTGGTGGCGCCGGGGCCGCGCGAGACGAACAGGGCTGCCGGCCGTCCCGTCAGCTTGCCAAAGGCTTCCGCGGCAAAGGCGCCGCCGCCTTCCTGCCGCGTTGTGATCAGGCTGATCTGATTGCGTTTGCGGCGCAGGGCTTCCAAAACGGCCAGGAAGCTTTCGCCCGAAACGGTGAAGGCGGTATCGACGCCATGGCTGATTAGCGTATCGACCAGGACGTCGCCGCCCGTGACGATTTGCTCTGTTACATTATTCATGGCCCGAATTTGCCCGATCGTAGGCGGCGCTACAAGCCTTGTGGTGGGGTTGTGGTGAGGATGCGGTGAAGATGCGGTGAAGATGTGGTGCCGGGGCTGTGGGGCATGGCAATTCGTGCTAGCTTCAGACCAACAGGGAGGCGACAAAATGCCGGACAAGACACAGCGCGCGGCCGCCGTTGGCACGGTACAAGAGGATAATGACCGAGTCCGGGTCACGGAATATCGCTTTGCGCCGGGGGCCGAGACGACGCCGCATGTGCATCAATGGGATTATGTGGTGGTGCCGCTGACCGACGGGAATTTGCTGCTGATCGCGCCTGATGGCGCCGAAAGCCGGGCGCAATTGACCAAAGGGGTGTCTTATTACCGTCAGGCCGGGGTTTCTCATAACGTCATCAACGCCGGTGCGGCGGAACTGGTCTTCGTAGAGGTCGAATTGAAGGCCTATCCCATTCCAAATAGCTAAACAGAGGATAAATCATGAAATTCCTGGGCAACGGCATAACCATGGACTACGAATTTTTCGGGCCTGAAGGCGCGCCCGTGGTGGTGTTGAGCCATTCGCTCGGCTCATCCTCGATCATGTGGGCACCGCAACTGCCTCAATTGACCGAGAAATACCGGGTGCTGTGCTATGACACCCGCGGCCATGGCGGCACGTCGGCGCCCGCGGGGGAATATAGTCTGGATCAACTGGGCAGCGACGCCATGGCGCTGCTGGATGGCATGGATCTATCCCAGGTGCATTGGGTCGGCCTGTCCATGGGTGGGATGATCGGGCAGAACCTGGCCTTGCGCCAGAACGGCCGCTTTAAAAGCCTGACCCTGTGCGATACCTCGTCGCAAATCCCCGCGTCGGCGCGGGCCACGTGGGATGACCGCATTGCCATTGCCACGGCGGGGGGCATGGCGCCTCTGACGGAGCCCACCATGGAACGCTGGTTCACGGCGCCCTACCTGGCCAAGAAACCATCGGCGGTGGACGCCATCCGGGAACAATTTTTGGCGACGCCGCCAGCCGGCTTTATCGGCTGTTGCCATGCCCTGAAGCCGTTGGATTATCTGGATCAGCTGCACACCATTGATCTGCCAACCATGATCATCGTCGGGGCCGAGGATACCGGTACCCCGGTCGCCGCATCCGAGGCCATGCACGAGCGTATCGCCAATTCGCAACTTGTCGTGCTGCCCGAGGCCGCCCATCTGGCCAATATCGAGCAACCGGCAGGTTTCACCAAGGCGCTGCTGGGTTTCCTAAACGCGCAATAGCCCATTTATCAGATTGCCGGATATTTCCCGTGCGCCTGGGCCAGGGAGGCGATGGCGGCGGGCAGGGCGCCTTCGCCATAGGGAATGCCGAGGATTTGGAAGGCCGATTCGACGCTGCCCAGGGTGCCCAGGATCATCGGCTCGTTAACATCGCCCATATGGCCGATGCGGAAGGCCTTGCCTTCCAGTTGTCCCAGGCCGCCGCCCACGGCGACGTTGAAACGGTCGCGCAGCAGCCCCTGAAAGGCCTTGGCATCGAAACCTTCGGCCATGCGTATGGTGGTGATGGAATCGGCCCGCTGTTCGGGTATCAGGGCGTTGAGTTCCATGGCGCCCGCCGTGGCCCAGGCATCCACCGCCGCCCTGGTGCAGTCCGCCAGCCTGCGGTGCCGGGCAAAGGCGGCCTCCAGGCCTTCTTCCTCCAGCATGATCAAGGCCTCGCACAGAGCAAAGATCATGTGTTCGGGCGCCGTGCCGGCAAACCAGCGATAGGCCTCGGGGTTTTTTTCCATGTCGCGGCTGCGCCAGTCCCAATAACTGCGTGGACTGCCGCCCTGATTGCCCACTGCCCGGGCTTTTGCGTTCACGGCGTTGAAGCCAAGGCCCGGCGGGCACATCAGGCCCTTTTGCGAACCGCCGATCGCGACATCGACGCCCCACTCGTCCATGCGGAAATCGGTACAGGCCAGGGAGGCGATGACATCGGCCACCAAAAGCGCGGAATGGCCGGCGGCATCCATGGCCTGGCGCACCGCCGGTATGTCCGAAGTGATGCCCGAGGCGGTTTCCGTATGCACCATCAGGACCGCGCGGTATTCACCGGCCGTATCGGCGCGCAGGCGATCTTCAACCTCGTTCGGGTCGATGGCATGGCGCCAATCGTTTGGAATCGTATCGATGGTGACGCCCAGTTGCTTGGCCACGGCAGCCCAGGCGAACGAGAACAAGCCGGTCTCGGGCACCAAAACCTTGTCTCCAGGAGAGAGAATATTGGACAGGGCCGCTTCCCAGGCGCCATGGCCGTTGGAAGCGTAAATGAAGACTTCGGAGTCCGTCTTGAAGATGGGGCGGATGTCCAGCAGGCACTGCCGCGCCAGTGCGATGAAATCCGGTCCGGAATATTCCCAGGCCGGTTGGTGCATCGCCCGCAAGACCCGTTCCGGGATATTGGTCGGTCCGGGCGTCTGAAGAAAATTGCGTCCCCGTCGTACGGTCATGATTGTCGTCCTTATCCCTCATCCAGCCTGCGTATTTAGCCTGGGAATATACAAATGGAAAAGCCCGCCATGGTAAAAAAGGCGGGCTTGCACTCCAATACCTCTGCCCTGTTGTTAACGGACGACACCCAACATTTCCTGCAAGACGGCGACTTTGCCTTCCGCCAGACGGCGTTGTTCGCCTTCTTCGGCGGCGGCCAGTTCCGCATTGGCGTCTTGTATGCGCTGTTCCAGGTCGGCCCGGTCCATGTCGGCCACTACCACGGCCTCCTCGGCCAGTACAACAAGACGGTCGCCGGCGATTTCGGCAAAACCACCGTCGATATAAATCCGCTCAGGGCTGTCAGTGGCGCCCTCAACCTCGATCACGCCGGCGCGTAGGGCGGAAATCAGCGGCGCATGCCCCGGCATGACACCAAAATCGCCCTCCATCCCAGGCATCGCCACGGCGTCCGCTTGCACCGACATTAACAGCCGGTCCGGCGATACCAATTCAAATGCGACCTTGTCAGCCATATTGTTCGCGCCTCTCGCTAGCCATCGAAAATGGCTCTAGTTAGGCCGCTTCCGCCGCCATTTTCTTGGCTTTTTCAATTGCTTCTTCAATGGTGCCGACCATGTAGAAGGCCTGTTCCGGCAATTCATCGTGCTGACCGGCGCAGATTTCCCTGAAGCCCTTGATGGTGTCTTCGACCTGGACGAAGGTGCCCGGTGTGCCGGTGAAGATTTCCGCCACGTGGAAAGGTTGGGACAGAAAGCGCTGAATTTTCCGGGCCCGGGACACGGTGATGCGATCTTCTTCCGACAATTCGTCCATGCCCAGAATGGCAATGATGTCCTGCAGGGCCTTGTACTGTTGCAGGATGCGCTGCACTTCGCGGGCGGTGTCGTAATGTTCCTGACCCAGGACACGGGCATCCAGGATACGCGATGTTGAATCCAGCGGATCCACGGCCGGGTAAATGCCCAGTTCCGCAATTTGCCTGGATAGCACCGTGGTGGCGTCCAGATGGGCGAACGAGGTGGCGGGTGCGGGATCGGTCAAATCATCGGCCGGCACATAAATTGCCTGGACGGAGGTGATGGAGCCCTTGGTGGTGGTGGTGATCCGCTCCTGCAAAGTGCCCATGTCGGTCGCCAGGGTGGGCTGATAGCCCACGGCCGAGGGGATGCGGCCCAACAAGGCCGAAACTTCAGAGCCGGCCTGGGTAAAGCGAAAGATATTATCCACGAAGAACAACACGTCGCGGCCTTCATCGCGGAACTGCTCCGCCACGGTCAGACCGGCCAGACCGACCCGCAGGCGGGCGCCGGGGGGCTCGTTCATCTGACCATACACCAGCGAGGCTTTCGAACCCTCGCCATCCAAGTTGATGACGCCGGATTCAATCATTTCATAATATAGATCGTTGCCTTCGCGGGTCCGCTCGCCCACACCGGCGAAAACCGAATAACCGCCATGGGCGTTCGCGATGTTGTTGATCAATTCCATGATAATCACGGTCTTGCCCACACCGGCACCGCCGAACAGGCCAATCTTGCCGCCCTTCACGTACGGGGCCAGCAGGTCGACCACCTTGATGCCGGTGGCCAGCATTTCGGTCTCGGTCGATTGTTCGATAAATGGAGGCGCCTCTTGATGGATGCCGCGGGTTATCTCGCGGCTGATCGGGCCGCGTTCATCCACCGGCTCGCCGACAACGTTCATGATCCGGCCCAGGGTTGCCGCCCCGACCGGGACCGTGATGGCCTGACCGGTTGCCGTGACTTCCTGACCGCGGACCAGACCTTCGGTCGTGTCCATGGCGATGGTACGGACTGCCGATTGGCCCAGATGCTGGGCGACTTCCAGCACCAGGGTGCGGTCCGCTAGCTTAATTTCCAGGGCCGAGAGGATCGGCGGTAATTCACCTTCGAACTGGACATCGACGACGGCGCCGATCACCTGGTGAACCCGTCCCACAAGTTTGCTGGTCATGTTCAAATTTCCCTTGGACTATTCGTAACGTGGTGTCTTCCGCGGCCTGCGCTATAGCGCTTCGGCACCGGAAACAATCTCAATTAATTCCTTGGTGATGATGGCCTGACGGGTGCGGTTGTACGTCAGGGTCAGGCCGTCAATCATGTCGCCGGCATTGCGCGTGGCATTATCCATCGAGGTCATGCGCGCGGCATGTTCGGCGGCTCCGCTTTCCAACAACGCGCGATAGATCTGTACCGCCATGTTGCGGGGCACGAGGACGCCCAACAGATCGTTTTCTTCCGGCTCGTAGTCATAGATGGCGCCGCCCAGATCCGCCGCCTCGTCAGTCTCGGCCGCGGCCGCTGCGACTGCCTCGGGATCGGGCAATTTAACCGGGATCAGTTGCTGGTCGGTAACGACCTGGCTGATCACCGATTTAAAGGCGTTGTAATAAACGGTGCAAACGTCAAATTCCCCGTCCGCGAACATTTTAGAGACTTGTTCCGCGATGGGGCGTGCGTTGGCAAAGGAAAGATGGCGAAATTCGCGCAAGGTGACGTATTCGACGATCAGGTCCTGCAAATCGCGGCGTAGGCTTTCCTGGCCCTTGCGGCCAACACAGTACAGCTTGACGGTCTTGCCGTTATTCTGCAATTCGATCACCCGGCGGCGTACAGCGCGGACAATATTGCTGTTAAAGGCGCCGCATAGACCACGTTCCGCCGTAACCACCACCAGCAAATGCACATCGTCCCTGCCGCTGCCCACCACCATCGGCGGGGCCGTATCCAGGCTGGGCAGATTAGAGGCGACGGACGCGATCATCCGTTCCATACGGTTGGCATAGGGGCGCGACTGCTCGGCGGCTTCTTGAGCCCGGCGCAGTTTTGCCGCAGCCACCATTTGCATGGCCTTGGTGATCTTCTTCGTCGAAGAGACGGAAGCGATCCGGTTTTTTAGTTCTTTCAGGTTTGCCATGGATTGGCGCCTTCAACTCTCCGGCAGATTAAACGTGTAATTACAGTGACCGCGTTCCGGTGGCGTGGCCGGCGATTAGGCGAACTTCTTCGTGAAATCTTCCAGAAAATCACTCAATTGCTTGTCCACGTCGCTGGAAATGTCACCGCTGTCACGGATGGCGGTAAGAATTTCCGGCTTTTTCTCGCGAATTTCGTTCATGAATTCCTGTTCGAAGCGGCCAATCTGGCTGACTTCAATCCGATCAAGATAGCCCCGCACGCCGGAAAAGATGGAAACCACCTGTTCCTCGACGGCCATGGGGACGTATTGATCCTGTTTCAGCAATTCGGTCAGGCGTGCACCGCGGTTCAATAACTGCTGCGTGGATGCGTCCAGGTCAGAGCCGAACTGGGCAAAAGCCTCCATCTCGCGATATTGGGCCAACTCCAGCTTGATGGTGCCGGCAACCTTTTTCATGGCCTTTACCTGGGCCGCCGAGCCCACGCGCGAGACCGACAGGCCAACGTTGATGGCCGGGCGGATGCCGCGATAGAACAGGTCGGATTCCAGGAAGATCTGGCCATCGGTAATGGAAATCACGTTGGTCGGAATATAGGCCGAGACGTCATTGGCCTGCGTTTCGATGACGGGCAGAGCGGTGAGCGAGCCCAGGCCGTTATCCTCGTTCATCTTGGCGGAACGTTCCAACAGGCGTGAATGCAGATAGAAAACGTCGCCCGGATAGGCTTCGCGCCCTGGCGGGCGGCGCAGCAGCAGGGACATTTGCCGGTAGGCCACGGCCTGTTTGGTCAAATCGTCATAGACGATAACCGCGTGCATGCCGTTGTCGCGAAAATATTCACCCATGGTGCAACCGGCATAGGGGGCCAGGAACTGCAAGGGTGCCGGTTCCGAGGCGGTGGCCGCGACGACAATGGAATATTCCATGGCGCCATTGTCTTCCAGGGTTTTGACAATCTGGGCGACGGAGGAACGTTTCTGGCCGACGGCAACATAGATGCAGTACAGCTTTTTCGATTCGTCATCGCCCTGATTGATGGACTTCTGATTGATGAAGGTATCGATCGCCACGGCGGTTTTGCCGGTCTGGCGGTCACCAATGATCAATTCGCGCTGGCCACGGCCCACGGGGACCAGGGAATCCAGCGCCTTCAGGCCGGTCTGCATGGGCTCATGCACCGATTTGCGCGGGATGATGCCCGGCGCCTTGACGTCCACCAGGCGGCGTTCGTCGCTTTCGATGGGGCCTTTGCCATCAATCGGGTTGCCCAGGGCGTCGACCACGCGGCCCAGCAGGCCCTTGCCCACCGGCACGTCAACGATATCGCCGGTACGTTTTACGATGTCGCCTTCTTTAATGGCGCTATCGTTGCCGAAAATCACGACGCCGACGTTGTCGCTTTCCAGGTTCAACGCCATACCCTTGATGCCGCCGGGGAATTCGACCATTTCGCCGGCCTGGACTTTGTCCAGACCATAGACCCGGGCGATACCATCACCCACCGACAACACTTGGCCCACTTCCGAGACTTCCGACTCGGTGCCAAAGTTGGCGATCTGCTCCTTTAGGATGGCAGATATTTCTGCAGCCCGCAGATCCATTACTCAACTCCTCTCATAGCAAATCTGAGATTTTGAATTTTCGTTCGCAGCGATGAATCGACCATGCGGGAGCCGATCTTGACGATCATCCCGCCCAGTATTTTTTCATCTACTGTAGTTTCAACCTGGACATCGGTTTTCATGGCCGCGGTCAATTCAGCTTTGATCTTGGCCAGTTGCCCATCATTCAGGTTCTGGGCCGAGGTTACCTCGGCCACCACTTCGCCACGATGGGTGGCCAGCAGGGCGCGGAATGCCCGGATCATGTCATGCAGGGCGAAAAGCCTGCGGTTCTGCGCCACGACAGCGACAAAATTACATACCACGTCCGATGCGCCGGCCTTTTTCAGCAGCGCGGCCATGCCGCGGCTCTGGTCCTCGGCGGCGATCACCGGGCTGCGCAACAGCCGGTTCAGATCGTCCGATTGTTCAATCATGCTGCCCAGATCGGCGACCTCGGAGGCCACAACATCCAGCGCGCCACTATCGCGCGCGATTTCGAACAGGGCGGTGGCGTACCGTCCTGCGATGCCGGATACGACGCTTGCTTCGGCTGACACGTTCGTGGGGTCCTCGTCGCGGAATTAAATTTGACAGCTAACCGGGCTTAAGCCCTTGAATTCATATGCGTAAACTTACGATGAGATATCTTTTCGGACAGCCTCATCGTAGGGCGCGGCGTTTCGTAGCATAGCCACCCAGTCCTGGCAAGCAGCGAGGGCGCTTTGCGGCACTATGGACACTAGATGATGCCATTTTTTTGCAATTCAGTACGTTGCGCCATGCTTAATCCGAGGCGTTGGCCATAAATTTTGTCGTTCCAATCACCCAGCCTGGGTCCCAGGCTGTCGATGCCGCCCGGCGAGGCGGACAATCTGGGCAGAACGTCGGGCACCACTACTTCGCCCAGCAGGGCGTGTTGTATGCGATGCAGGGTGCCCCTGGCGTCAAACTGCGGATCGGCGAAAATGTCGGCAATGGAATTGATCGCGGCGCAGGGAACATCGCCCTGGGCACAAATCGCCACCACCTCGGCCGTGGGCTTGGCGGTGGTGAAGGCGGTCACCACGCCATCGATCAGGGCGCGGTCGCCGACCCGGTCGGCGGTGCTGGGGTGACTTTGCGCCAGATCAGGCCGATTCAGCACATTCACCGCCATGCGCTGCCAGATCTTGTCCGAGGTACACGCAATGGCGACCCAGCCGCCGTCCCGGGTGGCAAAATGGCCATGCGGGCAGACGTTGCGGGTGCCCAATCCTTCCCGCTCCCGCACGGTGCCATTCATGGCGTAGGCCGGGGCCAGTTCATCCAGCACCCGGAATATGCTTTCAAACAGCGCCACATCAATGACCTGGCCTTGTCCGGTGTTTTCCACGCTGCGCAAGGCCATCAGCACGCCGATGGCGCCGAACAGGCCTGATATATAATCGGCCAACGAGGTTGAGCCCGGCGTCACCGGCGCCTCGCCGGGCATCCCCGCCAGATAGGTCAGGCCACCCACCGCATGGGCGATGCGGGCGAAACCGGGGCGGTCGCGATAGGGGCCATCCTGACCATAGCCGCTGACCTGCAACATAATCAGCTTTGGATTGATGGCCCGCAAAACATCATAGCCCAGGCCCCATTTCGCCAACGTGCCGGGCCGAAAATTCTCGCAAACCACGTCGGCCTCCCGCACCAGACGCTTGAATAATTCGGCGCCCTCGGGGGCCTTCAGGTTCAGGGTGATGGAATGTTTGTTGCGGGCCTCGCTAAGCCAGGCCAGGCTGCTGTCGGGTAGTTCGGTCGCGGTGCCGAATTGCCGCAGGGGGTCGCCGCCACCCGGTTGCTCGACCTTGATGACCTCGGCGCCGAACTCGGCCAGGATTGTCGCGGCGAACGGGGCGGCGATAAAGGTTGCCAGGTCCAGCACACGGACCCCCGCCATGGGTCTTGCAGCCACGGCTTGATCCATCTCGCTCATCGTGGTTGTACATCCTGGTTGATGACGTTGAT
>JADHTB010000014.1 GCA_016776605.1 Alphaproteobacteria bacterium
AAGTCCCGATCCAACAGCCCTGGCCGCCCGTTGGGGACGAATTCTGGATCGTCCCGTTGTCACCGGCCCATCAGGCGCCTCAGAGATTGCCCTGGATAACGCCATGCTGCGTTTTGTCGAGGTCGCGGATGGCCGGGGCGAAGGCCTGGGCGGCGTGGATCTGAAAGTTTCCGACCGTGCCGCCATTCTGGCCGCCGCGGCGGCGCGGGGGTTGCAGGCTACCGGTGATGCCATTGTCGTCTGTGGCACACGCTTTCGGCTGGGCTAGAGCAGTTCCGGGTTATTTGAAATGCGCGGTACGGATACCGGACCGGGCGGTGCTGAACGGCCCGGCAAAGGCGGGTTTGTAACCGGCCAGGTTTTGCGCCCCGCCTTGCAATAGGGGCACCGTATGGGTGTAGATCAAGGGCAGCTCTTCATTGATGATGTTTTCCACCGCTGTGTAGAGCTCCAGGCGCTTTTTCCGTTCACGGGTGATGCGGGCTTGTTGGATCAATAAATCCACCTGCTCGCTGTTATAGCCGGAGCGCAACTGCGTGGACGGCGCCGAGGACAACAGCGAACGGTAAAACCAACCATCGGGATCGGCGCGGTAACTGTTGGCGGATGAATCCGCGTCATATTCGCCGGCCTGGGTGGCCCCTTTGCGGTACTTGTCGCGCAAGACGCTGTTCGGATGTATTTCGTGCGTGACCTTGAAACCGACCTCCGCCCACATGGCCTGAATGATGTCGCCAGCCTGATGCATGTAGGCGAAATCCTGCCGCGAGACCAGGACGATGGGCGTTTCATGGGCGCTGTGCCGGCGTAACAGGAATTTCGCCTTGTCCGGGTCATATTCCGGTCCGCCTTTTACATCTGGCATATGCCAGGGACTATCAGGTCCATAGAAGCCCTTGGTGACGGTGCCCAGGCCATAGAAGACGGATTGATGGATCGCCTCGCGATCGATGGCATGGGCCGCGGCGGTACGCAAAGCCAGGCCATCTGGATTTTGATATGAAAACGGCCCGGTTTTCATATTAAAGCCGATCCAGGCCGTGCCCACCTGCGGCACATTCCAGGTCTGAAATTTATCCCCATGCTGACGGCGGAACCGGTCGGCATCCGCATAACCAATGTGGTCGATCAAACCGGCTTCGTCGTTTTGCAGGGCAAGCAGCCGGGCGCGGTCCTGTTTTATCGGCAGCCCGACGATGCCGTCCAGATAGGGCAGGGGATTGCCACGGGCATCGGTCTCGAAATAATTTTCAAAGCGCACCATCTCGGTGCGGTCCCAGGGTTTCCAGGACTTGAACTTGAACGGGCCGCAGCCAGCCGGGCTTATATCGGCCTGATAGGCGCTGTTGGGGGCAATCAGGTTGCAGGGATAATAGGTTACGTTAGAGAGGAATACCGCGCTGGGTCTCTCCAATGTGCAGCGCAAGGTATACTTATCGACGACCGTGATCCGTGCGATGTTTTCCAGGCCGGATCGGGCGAAGGTATGGCCGATTTTCGGATCCATGATCCGTTCGAAATTCCACTTGACCGCCGCCGCGTCCACGTTGGTGCCATTGTGAAAAGTCACGCCCGAGCGCAGTTTGAAGGTATAGGTCCGCAGGTCGTCGGAGATATCCCATTCGGTCGCGATGCCCGGGGCCGGCTCCATATTCGGTGCAAGATCCAGCAGGCCCTGGGTGGTGGCGGCAAGGGGCTGCGAGACATTATACATTAGATTTTTGTGAGGATCGATGCCCTGCGCTTCCGAACGGGTGGCAAAGCGTAGGATGCCGCCGCGTTTTGGTAAGGCGGTCGCGGCACTTGGTAGTCCCGCCATGGCGGTGGCGCCCAGGGCGGCAACGCCGGTCTTCAAGAAGACGCGGCGGCTTTGCTTTTGCGGTGTTATTTCGTCTGCTTCGGACATTTGTTCCGTCTTGGTCCCACGATGCCGGCGTTTATACCTGATGCCATAACTCACAGCAAATTATAGTGAAAAACAGATCGGATCTGCGCAGGTAACCGCCGTCCCCGCCATTGACAGCCCACCGCTTAGCTGGGAAGCTTTCGGGGCGGCGGGGCAATAAAGAATAACAGGGGGAAGGGGCGGATACGTGGCGGAACCGGTTCTTGAAATTGACAACCTGAGCGTCCGTTTCAATCTGAAACGCGGTGTGTTGCGCGCGGTTGATGGCGTTTCCTTGAGCATCCACAAGGGCGAAACATTTGGCTTGGTCGGCGAGAGCGGGTCGGGCAAGACGGTAACTGCGCGCTCGATCATGCGTTTGATCCCGACGCCGCCGGGTGAAATCGCCACGGGTACTGTTCGTTTCGAGGGCCGGGATATTTACCAGATGTCCGATCGTGAAATTCGGGAAATCCGCGGACGCCAAATCGCCATGGTGTTCCAGGAACCCATGAGCGCCCTGAACCCGGTGTTCACCGTCGGTAGCCAGATCGGCGATGTCCTGCGCACCAACATGGGCCTCAGCAAAGCGGAGGCGCGTGAGCGCACGTTGGAAATGCTGCAACTGGTTGGCATCCCATCGCCCTCCTCGCGGATTGACAGTTATGTGCATGAGTTTTCGGGTGGCATGCGCCAGCGTGTGATGCTGGCCATGGCTTTGTCTTGCGATCCGACATTTCTGATTGCCGATGAACCGACCACCGCGCTCGACGTTACCATTCAGGCGACGATCCTGGAGCTGATCACCAGTATGATCGAACGCTTTGATATGTCGCTGCTGTTCATCACCCATAACCTGGGCGTGGTCGCCCATGCCTGTGACACCATCGGTGTGATGTACGCATCCCACCTGGTCGAACTGGGGAGCAAGGAAGAGGTGTTCGCCAACCCTCAGCATCCTTATACGATTGGGCTATTGCGGTCGATACCACGGCTGGATGTGCAGGAGAAGTTTCTGACGCCGATTGATGGCTCTGTCTGCGACATGATGAACCCACCACAGGGTTGTAAATTTCATCCTCGTTGCGGCCAAGCCATGGACGTTTGCCGTGAACGTGTTCCTGAACTCAAGGAACTGGCGCCCGGCCATCTCGCCGCCTGCCACCTGCATGACCAGAGTTCGGTTTAGGGAGTGTGTCATGAGCGAGAATTTGCTGGAGGTTAAGAACCTCACCAAACATTTCTCCCTGAACACGGATCTTGTCTCGCGGCTAGCCGGCCGGACACAGACCCTGAAAGCGGTCGATGGCATCAGTTTTCATATTCGTCAGGGCGAAACCCTGGGCTTGGTGGGTGAATCGGGCTGCGGCAAGTCAACCACGGGGCGGCTGATTACCAGGCTGGTTGAACCAACCGCGGGCGAGGTCAAGCTGCGTGGCGAAGATATGCTCGATTTTTCGCCCAAGCGTATGCGCCAAACCCGAAAAAATGTTCAGTTGGTGTTCCAAGATCCTTATTCCTCCTTGAACCCGCGTAAGACCATCATGCAAATTCTCAGCCGGCCTCTCGAAGTGCACAATCTGGCCAAGTCCTGGCATGAGAAACGGGAGCGGGTGCTTGAACTGCTGAATTTGGTCGGCCTGGGGTCGGAGCATATTGACCGCTATCCCCACGAATTCTCTGGCGGTCAGCGCCAGCGCGTCGCCATTGCCCGCGGCCTGTCGGTCAATCCTGAATTGATGATCGGTGACGAACCGGTTTCCGCCCTTGATGTCTCTATCCAGGCACAGATCCTCAATCTTTTCCGCGAACTGCAGGAAAAATTCAACCTGACCTATCTGTTCATCGCGCATGATTTGAGCGTCATTCGCCACATCAGCGACCGGGTAGCGGTTATGTATGTGGGAAAGATTGTTGAGAGCGGCCCGGTTGCCACGATCTTTTCTGATCCGCAACACCCTTACACCAAGGCGCTGCTGGCGGCGGTGCCGGAGGCTGATCCGAAAAAACCGCCGCCCCGGCTCATTCTGAAGGGAGAGGTCGCGACGCCGATCGATCCACCACCCGGCTGCCGCCTACAGGGCCGCTGCCCGATTGCCACCTCGATCTGCGGCGAGGTCTCACCCGAGCTGGTGACCGTCGATACCGACCATCAGGTCGCCTGCCACCACCTTTGAATTGCGGCCTAGAGCATTTTCATTCTGAAAATGCTCAGATCTTTAGAATTAGAGCAATTTTTCCAATCACTTAGAATCGCTTCGCGATTCTCTTTAATTTGGAATTGCTCTAGAGCATTTTCATTCTGAAAATGCTCAGATCTTTAGAATTAGAGCAATTTTTCTAATCACTTAGAGTAGCTTCGCGATTCTCATTAATTCGGAATTGCTCTATCTTTCTGCAATCCTCGGGTCGAGAATATCGCGCAGGCCGTCGCCAAATAGATTAAAGGCCAGCACCGAATAACAAATCGCCAGGCCCGGGAAGATCGCGATCATCGGGTGGCTTTCCATGTGGTCACGGGCCGCGCTGAGGTCACCGCCCCAATCGGGGGTCGGCGGTGGCGTGCCAAGTCCAAGGAATGACAAGGCCGCAATGATCAGAATGACATAACCCAGACGCACGGTGGCATTAACGATCAGCGGCGAGACGCAGTTCGGCAAAATTTCTCGCATCGCAATGAACAAACTACCTTCTCCAACAACATGCGCTGCCTCGACATATTCCCGCCTGACTTCGATCAAGGTCGTGCCACGGGTCATACGGGCAATCTCCGGCATGGTGTTCAGGCCGAGTGCAAAGATCAGTATGAGATCATTCCAAATGCCTTCGAGCTTCCATTCCCGCGCCAGCGTGATGATTAGCAAGTACAGCAATAAGCCTGGAAAGGCGATAAACCCGTCCACGAAACGCATGGAAACGGCATCAAATCGGCCGCCAAAATATCCTGAAAACACCCCAAGCGGGATACCCAGGGCCAAGCCGAGCGCCACCGCCGCGATGGCGACAAAGACGGTGCGTTGTCCACCGTATAGGACGCGGGAATAAATATCCCGGCCGAATTTGTCGGTGCCAAAATAATGCTCCGCGCTGACGGGTGCCAGGCGCTCGCGATAGTTTGGTTTGGTCGGGTTATGGGTCGCCACCACGGGCGTTAGGAAACAGACGGCGAGCAGCAGAATAATCATGATCGCGCCCATGGTAGCGGTTCTGCTTTTGAGTAGTTCGTCCAGGGCGTTCTTGCTTACGGTCCGGATGCGGCGGATACGGATCGTCAGCGCGGTATCATCGGCACTGACCGTGTCGACCCGTTGACGTGACTGCAATTGCTGGTCAATCATGGCATTGTCCCTTTACGCTAACCCATACCGACGCGTGGATTTAGTACGCGATACAACAGATCAACCAGCAAATTGATCACCACCACCATGACGCCCAAGACCAATACGCCCGCCTGGATCACCGGAAAATCACGCAATTGAATTGATTGAAAGATTGCCTGGCCAATGCCGGGCCAGGCAAAGATGGATTCCAGCACCACCGTACCGCCTAACAGATTGGCCAGTTGCAGTCCGCTGATGGTGATCGTTGGGATCAACGCGTTGCGCAGGGTGTATTTGTAGATCACCTTGCGTTCCGGCAGGCCCAGGGAGCGGGCGGTATCGACGTATTCCTTGCTGATTTCATCCAGCATGCTGGAGCGCGTCAGACGGGTGGTAAAGGCTGCCTGACGAAAACCCACCGCCAGGGCGGGCAGTATCAGATACCATATGCTCTTTCCCGGATCGTCGAAAAATTCGACATAGCCTGATGATGGCAACCAAGCCAGGTGTAGCGAGAAAAGTAGAATGCACAAGATCGCGAACCAGAATTCCGGAATTGAAATCCCCGCCAGTGAGGTTACCTGGGCTGCGTAGTCAGTGGGACTGTTACGTCTTACCGCCGCCAGGGTGCCAAGCGGCACGGCTATCAGGACCGATAAAGTGATGCCAACCAGGGCCAGGTACATCGTCGCCGGGATGCGCTCTATCAATTCGGTATTAACAGGCCGGCGGGTGACCAGGGAATTGCCGAAATCCCCTTGCATGGCCTTGCCGATCCAAATGAAGTATTGCACGTAAATCGGCTTGTTAAGGCCAAACTCTTCTTCCAGCGCGGCCCGGACCTCCGGGTCTTCGCCTGCTTCGACACCGGCCATGGTGTCGATAACGTCGCCTGGGAGGGCATGGACAAATCCGAAAACCAGAACTGAAAGGATAAAGATGACCGGAATGATCTGCAGAATTCGATTGATGGTGTAGATGAGCATGTTATAGGCCCCGCCCAGGCACACCGGCGACGCCTTCGATCATGAAGGCGCCACCGGGCAATGCCGTGCGTCCCTTAATTTACGCTACCGTTATTTGTCGAAATAGGCTGTGCGGATACCGCCGCCGGCAATATTGAACGGACCGGCGAAGGCGGGCTGATAGCCTTTCAGATTTTTGGTCCCAGCCGAGGTTAACGGTACCGCGTGGGTATAAATCAGCGCGCAGTCTTCGTTGACTTCGCTTTCCACCTCGGTATAGAGCTCCAACCGTTTTTGGAAATCGCGGGTCGCCCGCGCTTCAATGATCAACTTGTCAGCTCTTTCGTTCTTGTAGCCTGTGCGCAATTTTGTTGAAGGCGCCGTTGATAGCACGTTGCGGCTATACCAGCCATCAGGCTCGAACCTGTAGCTGTTGGCGGTTGAATCGATACCATAGTCGCTCTTTTTGTATTTCTGACGCAGGACCGGGTTGTCAAATTTACCATTGGTCGCCTTGAAGCCGGCATCCAGTAACATCGAATGCACCAGTTCGCCGGAATTGTGCATGTACTCATAGGTATCCCGCGCAACGACTGCGATCGGTGTTCCCATGGCATTCAATTTTCGCAGGATGAATTTGGATTTTTCCGGGTCGTATTCCTTGACGTTCTTGATCCCGGGCATGTGCCAGGGACTGGAGGTGCTGTAGAAACCAGCGACTGACTCGCTCAAGCCGTTAAAGACGGCCTGATGGATCGCTTCCCGGTCGATGGCGTGGGCCAGCGCCTGGCGCATCAATTTTCCGTTCGGGTGATCCATCGCAAATGGGCCGATTTTCGACTGTACCGCAAGGTAGGCGCAGCCGACCTGCGGAATATCCCAGGTGTTGTATTTGTCGCTATTATTTTTCTTGAAAGCGCCGACGTCGGAATAGGCCATGTTCTCGATCAGATCGACTTCGCCGGTGCGTAGTGCCGTTAGGCGGACCTTGTCTTCCTTTTTCGGATAGCCTTCGATGGCATCGAGATAGGGCAACTGGTTGCCAAGCGAATCGGTTTCGAAATAATTCTCGAAGCGTACCATCTCGGTTTTCGCATAGCGCTTCCAACTGACGAATTTGAACGGGCCGCAACCGATTGGATGGGTGTCGGCCTGATCGGCGCTGTCGGGCGCAATCAGGTTGCAAGGGTAATAGACCACATTGGCCAGGAATACCGCGCTGGGCCCCTTCAGGCGGATCCGCAAGGTGTACTTGTCGAGCACGGTAATCGTATCGACTTCCTTCAGGCTGCTCCGCGTAAAGGCGTGGCTGGTCTTGGGGTCCATGATACGCTCGTAATTCCACTTTACCGCTTCGGCATCGACCGTGCGTCCATTGTGAAATTCCACGCCCTCGCGGATCTTGAAGGTGTAGGTCATCAGATCGTCGGAAATGGTCCATTCCGAGCCGATACCCGGAACAATTTCCATTTTTGTATTCAGATCAAGCAGCCCCTGTGTTGTCGCGGCCAGCGGATTGGAAACGTAGTAGATGATGTTACGGTGGGGATCGAGACCGCGTCCGTCAACGCGGGTCGCGAACCGCAAGGTGCCGCCGCGTTTGGGCGCTGCTAGTGCCGTGCCGGGCATGCTGGCCATTGCCGCCGCGCTTGCCGCCGCCGCCACGCCGGCCGTCGTCGAAGCCAGAAATTCACGCCTGGATTGTTTGCCAAAAGTATTGCTTATTTTTTTCTCGGACATTGGTTATGTCTCCCTTTGCAAGTCACCCTGAATGTGTCGAGGGTCGGTGGAAAAGCCGGCAGCTACAATGTGACTGCCTCCCCCCTTTGCGCCGTTACCTCAACACGCGTACGCCGTTTTTATCTTATTATGGCAAGTCTAACGAGGGCGGCACGGCAATGGCAAACGAAAACTCCATTGTCCACGGGCGCGTCTGTCAGGCCGCCGCGTTGTCGTCTCTGGACCGGTTCGTGTAAGCTACGGGCGAAGCGTCCGAGAAAAAGGCAGGATACGGTGATGAAGCATTCCGATGATCGCATTCTCACCACCCACGTTGGCAGCCTGCCGCGTCCCGATGATTTGGTCGAATTGCTGCATTTGAAAGACCAGGGCGAAGCCTATGACCCGGCGGCATTTGATCTATGCGTGGCGACATCCGTCGATGCTATCGTGGCCCGCCAGGTCGCCACCGGCATTGATCTGGTCAGCGATGGCGAAATGAGCAAGATCAGCTATGCCACCTATCTGAAGGACCGCCTGAACGGCTTCGATGGCACGGCGACGGAAAACCGGGCGGCGGCGGATTTGCTGGATTATATGACCTTTGCCCGGCGCCTGGTGGAACAGGGCGGCACCGAACGCAGTTTGCAGGGCCCGGCCTGCGATGGTCCGTTATCAGTGCGGGACGAAGCCCCGTTGCAAAAAGACCTGGCGAATTTTGCCGCGGCGGTAAAGGCCCATTCGCCAACCGAAGGCTTTCTAACCGCGTCCTCGCCCGGCGTGGTTTCGGTTTTTTTGCAGAACCAGTATTATCCGGATGACGATGCCTATCTGGAGGCTCTGGCCGGTATTCTGCAGGTGGAGTACGAAGCCATTGTTGCTTCCGGCGCGGTCTTGCAGCTGGATTGCCCCGATCTGGCCATGGGCCGGCACATTGTGCACCGGAAAAAAACCAACCAGGAATTTCGCAAGGTCGCGGCCCGCCATATTGAAGTTTTAAATGCCGCCACGGCGAACATTCCGCCCGATTGCATGCGCATCCATCTTTGTTGGGGTAATTATCAGGGGCCCCATCACCACGACATTCCCATATCCGAGATCCTGGATCTGGTCTACGGCGCCCGGCCCCATGCCATCGCCATGGAAGGGGCCAACCCGCGCCACGAACATGAGTGGGAGGTGTTTGACGAACATCCCTTGCCCGACGGCAAGGTGGTCATCCCCGGTGTGATTGATTCAACGTCCAATTTTATCGAGCATCCAAAACTGGTGGCCCAGCGGATTTGCCGCTACACGGACAAGGTTGGCCGGGAACGGGTGATCGCCGGTTCGGACTGTGGTTTCGCGACCTTCGCGGAGCGGCCCGCCGTTGATCCTGATATCGCCTGGGCCAAACTGGCCGCCCTGGTCGAAGGGGCGGCCATCGCCTCGGAGCAATTATGGTGACCGGGGAAAATCCTATTCGGCGGCGGCAAGTCTGCTGATTGGTGAAAAGCCGTAACTCTGGATCAGGCCCAGTTCGTGTACCGCATCCAGGCCCCGTTGCAGGGCCGCGCCGCGTAGCGCCTTTTGCGGCTTGCGCAGGGGGCCTGCCGGCAGCCCCATGGCCGCCATCAACGACTTCATAGGCACTGGATTGATCGCCGAATAAGCATAGTGCAGCATGGGCAGATTGCGCAGATAGGCGGCTTGGAAAGCCTGGCTGTCTTCAAAGTTCCGCCACGGCGTTGAGATTACCGCCATCTCGCGCGGGATGATATTGCCGGTCATATTGGCGACGCCATGGCCGCCCAAAGACATGATCGGCACGATCAGGCCCAGATTGGGCGAGCAGCAACACATCAGGCTCATTTCCGGTTTGGCGCGGGCGATCTGCGCCACCTGGGCCACCCGTCCGGTGGATTCCTTCAGCAACTGAACATTTGGATGTTCGGCAATGCGCAGCACTTCATCCGTCGTCAGATCGGTCTTGACCCGGGGCGGGTTGTTATAGATGCCAATAGGGATCGGCGAAGCCTCGGCGACTTCCAGAAAATATTCGACGATGTCTTCGTTCGCCGCGCAGATATAAGCCGGCGCGGCGATCATGGCGCCATCGGCGCCCTCGGCCGCCGCCTGTTTGACAAAGGCTATGGTGGTTTCCGTGGTCGGACCGGTGCAGCCGTACCACATCGCCATGCCCGGCTTTTTCTGCTTCATGGTTTCACGGACAATGGCGTGGCGTTCCTCCGCCGTCAGCATGGAGACCTCGCCGGAGGAGCCCATGATCAGGACGCCGGAAGAGCCGTTGTCCCGTTGAAATTCGATCAACGTTCGAAAGCCCCCAAAGTCGATGGAATAGTCCTGGTTCATCGGGGTGATCAAAGCAACGAACGAGCCGGTCAATAAAGCCTTCGACATATGACATCTCCTATTCACCAAGAGTAATTCCGAATTACTTAGTATCGCGTAGCGATTCTAAATGATTGGAAAAATTGCTCCAATTCTAAAGATCGGAGCATTATGCATGCAAGTCGATCAAATGAACAACGACCTGACCTTTAGGCCCGTGCGGTGGGCCGGGCGGAGACGCCGGCAAACCAGGCGTTGATGTTGCTTAAATTTTCGGGCACGCGCACACCCACGGCCTTGCCCATGACCAGGGCGCATTGCGCCGTGATGTCGGCCACGCTGTAGCTGTCGTTGACGATAAAATTCCGGCCGGCGATTTCGCCATCCAGCCAGGCCAGACGGGCCAGGGCGGTTTCCCGGCAGACCTCGCCCCATTCGCCAACCTGGGTATGCACGCCCTTCCACATCTCGTGGGTATGGGCGAAAACGTTGATCAGGGGCAGCAGGATTTCCAGCTCCATGCGCCGATTCCACATTTCCACCTGGGCGCGTTCCACCGGACCGCGGCCCATGAGAGGTGGTTCCGGATGGGTCTCTTCCAGATAGCGGCAGATGGCGTGGGATTCGGTGATGCAGGTGCCGTCGTCCAGTTGCAGCATGGGCATCTTGCCCAGGGAATTTTTCGCCAGATAGTCCGGCTGCTTGTTCTCCCCCTTGGCCATGTCGACGGCAACGGTTGGAATTTCCAGGCCTTTTTCGGCGATGAAAATGCGCACCCGGCGGGCGTTGGGAGAAGCGGGGAGATCGTAAAGTTTCATGGCCGTTCGGTCCTCATCATCGGGAAGGCTAAAATATCATTTGCCGGACAAGGTAGCTGATCAAACCGGTGCCGTCACGGCGTCAGCGGGTGTCAGGTCTCTATTTGCCGCCACGCGGTGACAAAGGCTGCCGCCCGTTGACCAACCTCCAGCGCCGTCATGCCGGGCTTATAAAGCGCCGAACCCAAGCCAAAACCACTGGCCCCCGCGGCGCGATAGGTGGCCATCGCATCCAATGTGATGCCGCCCACGGGAAACAGCGCCAGGCCGGGCGGCAGTACCGCGCGCCAGGCCTTCACTGCGGCGGGGAGCAGCATTTCACCGGGAAACATCTTCAGACCATCGGCACCGGCGGCCAGGGCGGCGAAGGCTTCCGTCGGGGTCGCGACACCGGGCAGACAGTATAAATTTAGCGCCTTGGCCCGGCGGATCACCGTGCCGTCACCATGGGGCATGACGATCAGGCGGCCGTTGGCGGCGGCAACCTGGTCCACGGCTTCCACCCGCAACACCGTACCGGCACCGATGAGGGCCTGGCCGCCAAAAGCGTCCGCCAGCTTGGCGATACTCTGCAGGGGGGCGGGCGAATTCAGCGGTACTTCGATGATGCGGAACCCGGCGTCAAACAGGGCCTGGCCAACGGCGATGGCTTCGTCAGGCTGGATGCCGCGCAGAATGGCGATCAGGGGTAGTTCCGCCAGATATTCCGCCAGCGCCTTCGTTGTGCTGCTCATGATTGTGCTGCTCATGCCGCGGATATCCCCAGTAAGCCATTCGCGCCGGCGATACGCCATAACCCCCGCGCCGCCGCGCCTTTTCGGGCCTTGCCCGCCGCCAGGTCGCAGTGGGCCATTGCGGTGAAATAGCGACGCTCCAACTCCGGGTCACCGATGATGGTAATCATTGCGTCAGCATCTTGTACCAGCGCGCGGGCCTCGGCAATCTCCGCCCCGATCAACAAGCCGGAAAGATAGGCCGCGACGCCGGTCTCAGGCAATTCGCCAAACAGCGCCAGCGTGCGGGCGCTGAACAGGCGTTGCAGGATACCGGTGGCGCCATATCCATATTTGACCCCACGGGCAAAGGCCGCGGCATCGTCCCTGTCGCCCGTGATCATCCGGCCCAGGATGGTGTGATCCCTTAGGGCCGCGAACAATTCACCGGTCATGAAGGTGGCGAACCAGGTGACGCGCCCGTCGGCGAGTACGGCCCATTTGCTGTGGCTGCCGGGCAAAACGAACAGGCCGTCCTGCGTGGCGTTCTGGTGGGCGCCGAAAATCTGGGTCTCTTCGCCGCGCATGACATCCGGCACGCCGTCCGCATCCCGCCGCGCCAGGCCCGGTACGATATGGACGGGGCGGTCAAAGTCGTCATGCCGATACAGGGTCAGGTCCCCGGCGGTCGCGGGAATATCCACATAGGGCGCTTCGGCCCAGCCCTGGCGCGAACCGATCATGCCGGAGGCAACGATGGGCAGGCTTGCATTGGCCGTCAGCCAATCGCCGGCCAGTTCCCTTAAGGCCTCCGCGAAGGCACCGCCCTGAATGTGCAGGATGCCGGCCTTGGCCGAACGTTCGGCCAGTACGGTACCCTTATCGCCGATTAAATAACCCCGCAGGGTGGTGGTGCCCCAGTCCAGGCCGAGTAATGCGGCCTCAGGCGGCATCCGCCCGCCGGCCGCTGGCCTGATAAAGCCAGACCCCATCATCAGTGGTCTCCCGAATGATGCGGCCTTGGCCCATCAGGCAATGCAAATGGGATAAGGCTTCGCTCATACCCAGCAGAGCCTCGAACGGGTTCAACTGGCGGCGGAACATCACCTTCAGCGTGGACAGCACCCGGGTCGGCTCGGTGCAGAAATCTTCCAGGATCGCCAGACGCTCCGCGTGATGCTGGCGCAGATAGGCCAGGCGCGGGTGCAGATTGTAAAAAGGCAGGCCATGTGCCGGCAATACCAGGGTATCGTCGGGTAAATGATCAAAATTGGCCAAGGTATCCAAGTACAGTTGTAATGGATTTGCCTCTGGCTCCGAGGCATGGATGCCGATATGCGGCGTTATTTTTGGCAAGATTTGATCGCCGGCAATCATCACATGGGTCTTTTGGTTGAATAGGCAGGCATGTTCGGGGGAATGACCCCGGCCGACGATGACCTGCCAGTCATCTTCGCCGATCCGGATCATTTCGCCGTCGCGAACCGACCGCACCTGAGGCGGAATGGGCGTCACGGAATCGCGAAAATGGTTATAGCCGCTGTCGGCCATTTGGGCCAAGGCATCTTGCGATAGACCGACTTTGTGAAAAAATCGCAGGAACCAATCCGGCGTCTTGTCGTGCTGGTCCAATTCGGCCACCCGGCCTTGCAGCCATTCGCGATGGGTGGTCCAAAAAGGGCAATTCCAGCGCTGGGTCAGCCAACCAGCCTGGCCCATGTGATCGGGATGGAAATGCGTACAGAAAACCCGCGTCACGGGCAAGCCGCCCAAAAATTTTGCAAACACTCCTTCCCACAAATCGTGAATGCGGTCCGATTTCATGCCGGTGTCGACGATGGTCCAGCCCGGCCCATCGCGCAGCAGCCAAAGATTGATGTGGTTCAGGCCGGTCAATTCCAACGGCATACGCACCCAAAAAATCCCGGGCGCGACTTCCTGCGGCATGCCCAGTTCGGCTGCTTCGCTAAAGGGATATTCGACTTCGATCACACTGGTCATAAATTACCTTTTCCCGGCGCCGACAGCCAACGACCCAAGTGATCGCCGCGGCTGTTACTTTGATTGCCAATGACATGGAATATAGCGGTTACATGCTAACTTATCGATGAGGCAGGGGTCAAACGCAAGCCTGCGAATGCGGCGCGATCCTATTAAGGCAGCTCCATGGAATCCAGGCGAATCAGCTCCAGCCTGTGGGTATCCCTGTGGGCAATTTTAGGAGCAAAAATGGCCGTTTCATTAGTGAAATTCAATATGAAAAAAATCAAAAATTAGATTCAACAAGAGAATCAAACGCTTGCAGTTAGCTTTCTCGTAAACTAGTGTAACGCCGCTTATGGTTAATGTTGAACATATAGCGTTGGAAAAGGTCGTAGACCAGGAGTTGGTGGTGGCGTTAAAACGCTGGTATCAGCTTTGCGGTCAGGGTGGGCTTTATCAGCGGGACGCGCTCGGTTTCGGGCCACTCGTCAGCGCGCCTGAAATCCTCAATGGCCGTTCCGCCGTGCTGGCCGCCGATGTGGACGATCCGATGAATTACGTCTTTGCCTTTTTCGGCGGCGACTTCAATGTCTATGAAGACCGTAACTTCGTTGCCAGGCGCCTGCACGACATTCCCGACAAAGACATGACGGGTGCCTTCATCACTTGTTTCGGTGAAGCAATTTCGGCTAGGAAACCTCTGGCCCATCGCATTACGGGCACTTTCGGTGGCGTCGAAGTTACCTATGACCGGATTATTTTTCCAACCGTCAACAAAGCCGGCAACGTTGATCGGCTGGTCACCCTGTCGACGGAAATCAACCGCAAGCAGTGCGACAGAGAGCAACGATAAGCCGCACAGCAAACAATCAGGCAATCCAAGAATGGCTCGGCAATGCAGCCTTCGGCCCCGGGATGCAGCGTTAGCCGGATGTGTTTACCCACATGGTCATTTCACGCATCAAGTCGGCGCGGCTGTTGTGCAAAACCCACAGGTCGAACCGCTCACCCTGATCAGCCCGCCATAGGGTGGCGCCGAAATCCATGTGGTAATAGCGGTAGGTGCGCAACGCCATGCCTTTTTCTATGAAATCCGGCCGAACCATGGAAAAACAATAATCGACGTCGAAATCCTGCAGCATCTTGGCTTGGGCCAGCATAATGGCCATGGTCGAAGCCGCCTTGCCCCGGACCTTTGGATGCACCCATCCGCCACCGCAATAAGCCAGGTTGCCTTCGATATGCCCCAGCCCTTCGGTGAACAAATGCAGGCTGTCCTGGCCATCCTCTTTGGTGCCATCGTAAAGAAAGCGCCCGGAGTTGATTAGATCCACCAGCCGCGATTGCGGCCAAATGCGCTGGGCGCTACAGGTCATAATCTCGCCCTCGCTATCGCGGACGGCGACCCAAAATGCGTTTTTCGGCCCCAGGGTATTATGATCAGGGTCGGTTGGCGCGACCCGCTTGTCGTGCCATGCCGGCGCTTCGTCAACGACGCGGCCATATTCCTCGAAATCGGTCTCGATCGTCGCGACCAGATCGCTCAATAGCAGCTGCCGGCCAATATTGGCCTGTACCCTCCCAAGAAGGTTGCGCATCTCGCCTCTCTCATTTGAACCATTTCGAGGTGAGCGATCCTTGATAAGTCGTTCTGATAATACGTTCACTGTTACGAGCCCACCCTTCCTACTACCAGATATTGTAGGGATTTGGCGTAGTGCTACAAGCAAACCATATAACCCTTTGGGTTATAACGATTTATTTACCTAATAAACGGCGTATTGCGCGACACATTCAATCGAATCGATGGTATGCGCGGCGTTAATTCACCAACTGATCCGGTGCGATGGCGTACAAGGGCGCGGATCCGGCGATGATGCTGGGCAACAGGGCCGGGGCCTGGGGCAATAATTGTTCGCCATAAAAACGCGCGGTGGCCATTCTGCCGGCCAGGAACGGCACATCGGCGCCAGCTTCACCGGCCTGGGCGGCGGCGGCTAAACCGCCTTTGGCAATCAGATAACCGCCGACCGTCAGGCCGAACATGCGCAAATAGGGCGTGGCGCCGGCGGCAGCTGCGTTGGGGTCCGCCGCCATGGCTTCCAGCAACCAACGGGAGGCTGCTTCCAGGCTGTCCAGGGCGGCGTTGAAATTGGCGCGGGTCTTGGCAAAATCATCGCCGCCATGGGCCAATGCCGCATCCAGGCCGCGCATTTCGCCTAGATAGCGGCGCACCACCTCGCCCCCTTCCATGCTCAACTTGCGCATCACCAGATCCAGGGCCTGGATACCGTTGGTGCCTTCGTAAATCGGGGCGATGCGGGCATCACGGTAATATTGTGCCGCGCCGGTTTCCTCTATAAAGCCCATGCCGCCATGGATTTGCACCCCCAGCGAGGCGATCTCGCAGCCCAGATCCGTGCACCAGGCCTTGGACAATGGTGTCAGCAATTCCGCCAACTGGCCGTACCAGACGCGCTGTTCTTCATCGCCATGGTGGCGGGACAGGTCCAACGCCTGGCCGTTGACGTAGCACAGCGCCCGCATGGCATCGATCTGCGCCTTCATGGTCATCAGCATGCGGCGCACATCGGCATGCTCGACTATGGCCGCGGGACCGGGCTCCGTGGCCCCGATCGCCTTGCCCTGACGCCGGTCCAGGGCATAGGCCACGGCGTGTTGATAGGCCGCTTCGGCAATGGCCAGGCCTTCAACGCCAACACTCAGGCGCGCGGTATTCATCATGGTGAACATGCAGCGCATGCCCTTGTTTTCATCGCCCAGCAGATATCCAACCGCGCCTTCATTGTCGCCAAAGCTCATTATGGCGGTGGGCGAGGCATGGATGCCTAGTTTTTCTTCCAGGTTAATACAGCGCAGATCATTGCGCTGGCCCAGGCTGCCATCGGGATTGACCAGAAATTTTGGCACCACGAACAGCGAGATACCGCGGGTGCCCTCCGGGCTGTCCGGTGTGCGGGCCAGCACCAGGTGAATGATATTCTCGGCGAAATCGTGCTCGCCATAGGTGATGAAGATTTTTTGTCCCTTGATGCGCCAGGTTCCGTCGCCTGCCGGTTCGGCCCGGCTGCGCAGCGCGCCCACATCGGAACCCGCCTGAGGTTCGGTCAAATTCATGGTGCCGGTCCAATGACCAGAGACCAGATTTTCCAGATAGGTTTGCTTCAATTCATCGCTGCCATGGGTGCCCACCGCGTCGATTGCGCCCTGGGTCAGCATGGCGCACAGGGCAAAGCCCATGTTGGCGCTGTTCCATAATTCAGCACAGGCGTTGGAGACCACCAGGGGCAAGCCCATGCCGCCATATTGCGGATCGAACGGAATACCGTTCCAGCCGCCATCGCGAAAGATGGCATAGGCGTCGCGGAAGCCATCAGGCGTCGTCACCACGCCATTGGCCAGGGTTGCCCCCTGCGTATCGCCTTGGCGGTTCAGCGGGGCCAGGACACCGGCGGCCAGGCGTCCGGCCTCATCCAGCACCGCATTGATGGTATCGCCATCGCTGTCGGCAAAATCCGGCAGCGTCAGCAATTCCTCCAGATTGCAAATCTGGCTCAGGGTGAAGCGGATATCTTTGAGAGGGGCGCGATATTCACTCATGATCGTGAAACCTTCGGCGGCTGGAATTTGACCTGTTCATTCGCTAGTATGCTATCTCTGCCCTGAAAGGCAACGCCAAGCTCGCCTCGGCAAGATGCCAATACAAGAAAGTGCATATGAACGATCAGGCAAAAACCCTCAGCGGCGCATTAAGTGCTTACGATGAGACCCCCGCCGGGACCCGATTTCCAGTATTTTCCAGCCATGTCGATCAGGTCCGGCAGGCGCATTATCATCGAACCACGGATGTGACGGGCGCGGATTTCGCTAATCTGGCGGATGTTTCGGTCTTTGCCCAGGATGTCTCGCGCGCTATCACCAAGGCTGGCCTGCCCAACGACGGCCGTGTTCTGGTCCGTCAGCGTCTGTTCCAAACCGGCCGCATTCGCCTGGGCGAGGCGTTGTCCGTGGAGGGCGAGGTTGGTCCCTATGGCGAGGGTCCCAGGGGCCGCTATTTGACCTGCCACGTTGCCTTTCGCCGGGCCGACCGTACGGTGCCCCTGCGCATGGCGACGGAACATCTGCTGCCCTATGACGAAGCACCCACGGCGCCGGAGAAAGCCGCCGCCGCCAAGCGCGAAGACCCCCGGATTGGCATGCAGCCCGTGGGCAGCCTGAAGCTGAACCCGGAAAAAGTGATGGGCTATGCCAAAGAGGTTGGCAACAAGATCCATTCCGATCCGGAATTTGCCCAATCGCGGGGTTATCGCGCACCACTGGCCCAGGGCCTGATGCAATTGACCGCTTTGCATGGCGCCATCGTCAAACGCGCCATGCCGTGGGAGATGGATTTGGAAACACGCTTTTTACGGCCGGTGTTCTGGGACAGCCAATTGACCCTGCACAGCGATCCGTTGGGCCGGCTGTACCGTTGCATAGATCAGGATGGGAAACTGACGGCGGAGGCGACACTGCATCATCTCACCACACAGGATATGGAACCATGAACCAGCCAGCCGCCCAAGCCGGCAGTGAACGCGTTGTCGGCATGACCTTGCTGGATTGGCCGACCGTTGTGACAGCCCGGCGGCAGGCCCGCTATCACGCGGCGGCGGAGGTGCCGCGGAATCTTTTCGGCGATGTGGTCGATCTTTCAGTCCTGGCCAATGACACCATTCTCGCCACCTCGTATCTGAAGACCGAGGCCGTGGACGGCCTGCACGCCGGCCAGCGCATGCAGCAACATGAACCAGTGCATCTGGACGAACCCTTGACCCTGAAAGGCCGGATTGGCTCTATTCGTGAAACGGCAAAGGGCAATATCGTCACCTACGCCTTCGATTTTCAGCGCCCGAATGGCAGCGTGCCGGTGACGGGCGAGTTGATCTCGTTCCAGGTGGACCCCGCGGCCATGCGCAAAAAGGGCGCCGGGAAGCCGGTTGCGGCCGATACGGCGGGTTTCACCAAGCTGGGCCACAAGGTTTTGCGGCCCGAGCTGGTGGGGGGATATAGCTTCGAATTTCCCGGTTATCTGGTGCATTTCGATCCGAAGGAAGCCGCCGCCGTCGGCCTGCCGGCACCCGTGGCCCAGGGCTTGATGTCCCTGACCTGGATGATGGAGGCCGTGGCCATGGATGGCGTGCCCAAGGCGATCAATATCGCGGCGGATTTCCGCAGCCCGATCTTTTGGGAGGACAGCGTTGATATTTTCAGCCGGGGCAGCGGCGAATTGATGGTGGCCAAGGCGGATGGGTCGATCTGTTCTCTGGGCCGGGTCACCGGTCTGGTGCGCTAGAGTGGTTTCAAATTTGTCTAAACCACCCGCTCCCCCGGCCCAACCACCCATAGATGGTACCCTCGGGGTGGTTGGGCCGGGGGAGCGGGTGGCTCGGCATTATGTGCGCTAGCACCATGGTTCCGATGGGCCGCGCCGATCGGCCCGAAGACTTAGCCAAGGCGGCAGAGCTTTTGCTGGCGGGCCAACTGGTGGCTTTTCCAACAGAGACGGTCTATGGCCTGGGCGCCGATGCCACCAATGGGGCGGCGGTCGCTGCGATCTTCGCGGCCAAACGGCGCCCTGACTTCAATCCCCTGATCTCCCACCTGGCCAACACGGCCATGGTTGCGGAATTCGCCCATTGGAACCCTGCCGCCCACGCCCTGGCGCAGGTCTTTTGGCCTGGTGCCCTGACCCTTGTATTGCCCCGCCGGGCGGATTGCGCCATTGCCCATATAGCCTGTGCCGGGTTGGACAGCGTTGCCTTGCGGGTGCCCAGCCATCCCGCCGCCCATGCCTTGTTGGCGGCGGTCGGCCGTCCCGTCGCCGCCCCCTCGGCCAACCGGTCCGGCCGTATCAGCCCCACCACGGCGGCCCACGTGGCCCAGGAATTGGGCGACGAAGTAGCCTTGATTCTGGACGGCGGGCCATGTGGCATAGGCCTGGAGAGTACCGTCGTCGGTTTTCATCACGAACGCCCCGTGTTGCTGCGGCCTGGCGGTATAACGGTGGAGCAGTTGCAGGCCGTGGTCGGCGAGCTGGAAATAGGCGTGGAGACACCCGGCGCGCCCAGTGCGCCCGGCCAACTAGCCAGCCATTATGCCCCGGACAAGGCCCTGCGCCTGAATGCGGTGGACGTGGCAATTGGCGAAGTTCTGCTGGGCTTTGGCCCCGGCTGTGCTGGTGATCATAATCTCAGCCCCAGCGGCGATTTGATCGAGGCGGCGGCCAGGCTGTTCGCCATGTTGCGGCAACTGGACCAGGGACCTGGCGAGGCCATTGCCGTCGCGCCTATTCCCGAACATGGTTTGGGGCAGGCCATCAATGACCGGTTACGCCGGGCCGCCGCGCCACGGCCTTGATCTTGTTGCTTGCTCGGAAAAGCGTTACATCATTCCCATGGATTCAAGTAAGGAACAATCAGCCGCTCAGCCAAACGCCGTTGCGGCGACGGTTTTGGAGCGGATAAAGGCGGCCGTGGGCCCAAAGGGTTACACCGTGGATCCGGCGGAAATCGCGCCCCATTGCCAATCCTGGCGCGATAACTGGCACGGCTGGGTGCCCATGGTGGTGAAGCCGGCGAATGTGGACGAAGTCGCCGCCGTGGTCGCCATATGCGCGGAAAGCGGCACCCCCATCGTACCCCAAGGCGGCAATACGGGTTTGACGGGCGGCGGCCAGCCGCATGCCAGCGGCACCGAAATCATCATCTCTACCTCGCGCATGAACAGGGTCCGCGAGATCGATATCCTGAACAACACCATGACGGTGGAGGCCGGCTGTATCCTGGCCGAGCTGCAAGTGGCGGCGGCGGATGCGGACCGTTTGTTTCCGTTATCCCTGGCGGCGGAAGGCTCCTGTCAGATCGGCGGCAATCTGTCCACCAATGCCGGGGGCACTCAGGTACTGCGCTATGGCAACGCCCGCAATCTGGTGCTGGGCCTGGAAGTGGTATTGCCCGACGGGCGGATCTGGGATGGCCTGCGTGGTCTACGTAAAGACAATACGGGTTATGACCTGAAACAGCTGTTCATCGGTGCGGAAGGCACCCTTGGCATGATTACGGCGGCGGTGTTGAAACTGTTTCCGAAACCCACCGAGATACAGACCGCCCTGGTCGCGGTGCCGGACCCGACGGCGGCCCTGGCGCTGTTGAGCCGCGCCAGCGAAATGCTTGGCGAGCAGGTCTCGGCGTTCGAGTTGATCCAGCGCCGGGCCATTGATTTTGTTTTGCAGCATGTGCCCGATGTCACCGACCCCATGGCCCAGGTCCATCCCTGGTATGTCTTGATGGAGGTTTTTGGCCAGGGCGAGCCGGACAGCCTGCGCGACACGGTCGAGGCGGTGCTGGGCGACGGGCTTGAGGCTGGCGAAGTGCTGGATGCGGTGCTGGCGGCGAACCGGGCCCAAGGCCAGGCGCTGTGGAAAATTCGCGAGTCGATCCCCGAGGCGCAGAACCATGAAGGCCAGTCGGTAAAGCATGATGTCTCGGTGCCCCTGTCGCGGATCGCTGAATTTCTCGAGCGGGCGGATCTGGCGCTGGCGGCGGCCTATCCGGGCGTTCGCTGCGTTGCCTTTGGTCATATTGGCGATGGCAACATGCACTACAATCCGGCCCAGCCCCTGGCCGCCGACGGCGCGGATTTCGCGGCGGAATATGGCGCCATCAACCGCATCGTGCATGATTTAATCGCAGAGCTGAATGGCTCCATCAGCGCTGAACATGGCCTGGGCCGCCTACGCCGCGAGGAGGTTCTGCGTTATAAATCAAGCGTCGAAATGGACCTGATGCGGAGCGTGAAAAAGGCCCTCGATCCCGACGATATCATGAACCCTGGCAAGGTGGTTTAACTTGGGCCAGGCCGGTGCGGCGCTGCCTGGGCGGAGCCGTTGGGGTGTTGTCGCCGTTGCCCTTGCAGCCGGTATCGTCGCCGCTGTCCAGGTTGGCAAGGTGCCGCCCCTGATAATTCTTTTGCAGGCGGAATTGGGGCTGTCGCTGGTGGCGGCCGGCTGGTTGGTCTCGCTATTTAATCTGAGCGGCGCCCTGTTCGGGGTGATGGGCGGCGCCATGGCCGACAAGTTGGGCGCCCAGCGGGTGTTGATGGTGGGGCTTGGCGGCATGGCATTGGCCGGCTTCGGCGGGGCCATGGCGCCCGATCCGGCCTGGTTGTTGTCCTTTCGGGTCGTTGAAAGCGCTGCATTCTTATGCTGCGTGGTGACCGCGCCGCGCTTGATCGCGGCCGCCACGGTTCTGCGCCAGCGCAATCTGACCATGGGCGCCTGGGGCAGTTTCATGCCGATCGGCATGGCGCTGGCGCTGTTGGGCGCGCCGCCCATCGCGGCCCGTTTCGGCTGGCAGGGTGTCTGGCTGGCCGCTGCCGGGCTGGCTGTGATCTGCCTGCTGGCGGTTGTCTGGGTCACCGCGCCAAAACGTTGGCCACAGGCGCCCGGCGTTGGCGAGGCATTACCCTGGCGGAGCCTGGCCCAGGCGGTTTTGCGTCCGGGACCGATCGTGATGAGCCTTTGTTTTGTCTTGTACGCGGTGCAGTTTTTTGCCGTTGCGTCCTGGCTGCCGACCTATTTGATCGAAGTCCTGGCCTATACGCCGGGCCGGGCCGGCGTGGCGGCCGCGCTGGTGGTTGGCGGCAATGCGATGGGCAATTTGTCAGGGGCGTTGCTGTTACATTGCGGGGTCCGCCGCTGGCGGTTGATACTGCTGGCCTTCATCATGATGCTGATCTGCAGCGGCGGCATCTTTTCCACCGCCATGCCGATCATCTGGAAGCTGCCCCTGGCCTTCGCCTTCAATTTCTTTGGCGGCCTGTTGCCAGCCGCCATTCTGGCCGCGACCGCCGTCCACGCGCCGCGTCCCGCGATGATCGGTACGGTTAACGGCATTGTCGTTCAGGGCGCCAACATTGGCAGTTTGATCGGGCCGCCGGCCATGGCTTTCATGATCGCCGGTTTTGGCGGCTGGACCGGAACCTATTGGCTTATGGCCGGTTGCAGCCTGCTGGGCGTCGGGTTGGCCATATGGCTGGGCGTCATCGAACGGCGCCTCGGCATTACCTAGAGCGGTTCAGAATAACCCGGAACCGCTCTAAATCGCCGATGACTAAAACAGGCTGCCTTGGGCCGGGATTATCCGCGCCGGTTGCAGGCAAGCGGCATCGTCGTTGCGGGGACTGTTGACCCGATGGGATACGGGGCGGGCCCGCAGGCGCGGCGCCTGCTCGGGCGCGAACAATTCCGGCGATGGCATGGTGTTGGGATCCAGCCAGTCAGCATGGTCTTGTTTCCGCAGGATCACCGGCATGCGGTGATGGATCGGGCGCAATGCCAATGCCGCCGCCGTCGTCAGGATGGTGAAGCTGACGGTTTCCGCACCCTGGCCATCCGACCAGGTTTCCCACAGACCCGCAAAGACAAAGGGTTCGCCATCGATCCGGCTGATCCAGTAGGGCTGTTTGCCGCCCTCGATTTTTTGCCACTCATAGAAACCGTCGCTGGGTACCAGACAACGGCGCTGGCGGTAGGCCGCGCGAAAGGTTGGCTTTTCCGCCGCCGTTTCGCAGCGCGCATTGATCTGGCCGGCACCCCCGTCCGGTCCTCGGCTCCAACCGGGGAGCAAGCCCCAGATCATGCCCACCAGTTCCTGGCCGCCGCTATCGCTGCCCTGGCGCACGACCGGCGCGATCTGGCTGGGTGCGATATTAAAGCGTGGCTGCGCCCAGGCCCCCGTTACCCCTGCCGGCAGGTCAAACAGCAGGCGCATGGCGTCTTCGGGCGAGGTTAAGCTATAGCGGCCACACATCTTAGAAGTTTAACACAAATATAATAATGCCAAGTGGTTAAGCCGCGTCGTTAATAACCGTTAGGAGTTTGTTTGTCTTATTTTGTCACAAATGCACCTGCAATGGAGAACATTGCTGGAGGATTTTGGTGCGGTTGGGTCAATGAACCGCCGCCCGCGTGACGAGGACGATTGTACATGGGGAGTATCGCGTTAAGGCACGACCAGGGTGAGGGGCAACCCGGCACCGCCGTTAGCCGTGCTTTCAAATTGGATGATGCGGGGCCGGACGATGCCGGGACGGCGCCCGGCCTTGCCTTAACCCGTGCCTCAAATATTGCCTCAATCGTGGCTCTATTGGTCTTTGCCCTTGTCGCTGGGCTTACGGTGCTGATAACCGTTGCGGCTCAGCCGATGCTGGGCCTGTCCATGCCGCCGCCCGTATTGTTCCTTTTTGGCGTATCTGGGTTATTGCTCTCCGTTACATCCTCGTTGGCCATGCGCCGGGCTATTCTGCGTATGGTGACAACCGTGATCGAGGCGGAGGCCGCGCCAAAGACCGATTTGCTGTATGCAATGGTGGACCACGTGCCAGAAGGCATCGCCCTGTGGGACAAGGACGACCGGTTGGTTCTGTGTAATCAGACCTATCGTGATATTTTTTCCCGTCTCGAGCAATATTTGCAGCCTGGCGTACATTTCGACGATGTGCTGAATGCCGAATTGAGCGCAGCTTATATTCCAGCTGCCAATGCCTCTCGCTGGCTGGAACAGCGCCAGCAACGCCATTGGATTGGTGATGTCAGCGAACGGCGTCATATTGAAGGCCGCGATTATGAGATTATAGATTCCCTGTGCGCCGGTGGCGGCACCCTAACTCTGGTCAGCGATGTCACAACGCTGAAAACCAGGGAGGCGGAATTGCGCGATGCCCAGGAACGCTATTCCCTGGTCTCCCTGGCCTCGAACGAGGGGCTATGGGACATGGACATGCGCACCAACCGCTTTTACATTTCTCCCCGGGTGCTATCCATCATTGGCGCGCAAAGCAACCCCGCCGGTTTTCGCTGGGAAGACTGGATTGCCGCGATCCATCCCGATGACCTGAACAGTTACCATCTGTGTTGGCAGGCGCATATGGATGGCGACAGCCGGATTTTTGATGTGGAATACCGGGTCTGCCACAGCAATGGCGAACATCGCTGGATCGCCGACCGGGCTCTGGCCTTGCGCGATTCTACCGGCCGCGCCTATCGCATTGCCGGTTCGGTAACCGATATTACCAGCCGGAAACTGGCGGCGGTGGAGATGTTGGAAGCCAAGGATGCCGCGGAAATCGCGAGCCGCGCCAAGACCCGGTTTTTGGCCAATGTCAGCCATGAATTGCGCACGCCGTTGAATTCCATCATTGGCTTTTCCGATCTGCTGAGAGATACCGGCAACGGACAGTTTTCAGGCGAAGATCACGACGAATTTTTACAGTCCATCAATCAGGCGGGCCGTGAACTGTTGCTGGTCATCAATGACATTCTGGATATGTCGCGGATTGAATCGGGTGAACTGAAGCTGGCGGAAGGTGCCGTGCAACTGGATGCGTGTATCGGTTCATGCCTTGCCATGATCGCCGATCAAGCTGCGGCCAAAGGCCTGGCAATAACGGAAAGCCTGCCGCCCGAGATGCCCCGTCTGATCGGCGATCGGGCAAAGATCAAACAAATGTTGCTGAACCTGTTGACCAACGCGATCAAATTCACCGATCCGGGCGGCAATATAGAGGTTGGTGTTGAAATTAAGCCCGGCGCCGGTGTGGAACTGTTCGTGCGTGACAGCGGTGTCGGTATGGACGCGGCGGAGATGCAGCGGGCGCGGTTGTCCTTTGCCCAGCTCAACGATACCCCAAGCCGGCCGCATGGTGGCCTGGGCCTTGGTTTGGCGATCACCATGGCCATCGCTGAATTGCATGATGGCAGCCTGGAACTGAAATCGGAACCGGGCATGGGAACCCAGGCGACTCTGCATTTCCCCGCCGAACGGATAGTATCAGCGCTGGCTGGTATTAAATGAAGCCTTTCCGGAGGCGGTCGTAAAACCCGCCCTTCGAACCGAAAAATTTTGATGGCTTGAATAGCCCGGCTTGCGATGCCACCTTGCGGTTCCGTTCTTAATTGAAGTGATCGCTGAATTCATGAAACTGCGTCAATTTATCCGCGTTAACCTACGGTTCGCGGCCTTTTTGCCGGCCATGATCATGGTTTCGGTCATGCTGTTGCATGCCTATCCAGGCTTGGCCCAGAATACCTCGTCGCAAAAGACCGTGGCAAAAAAGGCCGTGAACGCCGCCTTGGTCGGTGTCGACAAAGTGCAGTCAGAAATTGTCTCGCAAACCTTTCCCGTCATCGGGCGCCTCGTCGCGCGGCAGTCCGGTGTCGTGGCGGCGCGGGTTGCTGGCCCGGTGGCCGAGATGCGGGCCGCCGTGGGTGATCGAATGAAAAAGGGCGACGTGCTGGCCGTGCTTGTGCGCGAGCAGCTGCATTGGGTGCACGAACGGCGGGCCGCCGAAGTGACCTCCCGCAAGGCCCAATTGGCGGGGCGCGAGGCGGAACTTACGATGAGACATCAGGAAATGGAGCGCTTGGAAAAGCTGCGGAAAAACAAGTCCGCCGCACATCGTGAATCCAAATTCGATGACATGCGCCAGCAGGTCGCAATTTTAAACAGTCAAGTCGCCGAAGCCGCGGGCCGGCTGTTGCAGGCCGAGGCCGATGCTCATCTGGCTCAGATCGACCTGCGTTACACTACCGTCACAGCTCCCTTTTCCGGTGTCGTCACCCAACGCCACACCGATGTGGGCGCATATTTGAATGTCGGGCAGCCGGTCGTCACGATGATCGACGACAGCGCCCTGGAGGTAGAGGCCGAAGTGCCGGCCGACCGGCTTGCGGGTTTACTGGCGGGCGCGGAAGTCACGGTGGGGATCAACGATCAAACCTTCACGGCCAAGGTCCGCGCCGTGGTGCCCCAGGAAAATCCACTGACCCGGACCAGGGCGGTCCGCTTCTCCGCCGATATGGCGGCCCTGCTGGGCCGGCTGGCCGGCAATCAGAGCGTTACGGTGGCCATCCCCGTCAACGCCGGGCAAAAAGTCATTTCCGTACACAAGGATGCGATTCTAAAACGCCGCGGCAATGATATGGTATTCCTGATCGAGAACGGCGTGGCCCAGCCACGCAATATTTCGATTGGCGAAGGGGTGGGGGGACGGTTTGTGGTGCGGAATGGTTTGAAGGTCGGCGATGTGGTGGTCATACGTGGCAACGAGCGGCTGTTTCCCGGACAGGCCGTGCGCTTTTGACCGTCGCCATTTCCATGCGTGCTGGGCGTCAGCATCCTGTGCCGGGTAGCCCCATGCGCCATATGCACCGTATGCACAATGGCCACCCAGGGGCCGGATCATGAACTTAATCCGGGTATCTATCGAGCGTCCCATTGCTGTGGTGGCGGCGGTATTGATGATTGTTTTATTCGGTTTGCTGGCTTTGCAAACGATCCCCATCCAACTGACGCCGGATGTCCGCCGACCAGTTTTGAACATTCAAACAACCTGGTACGGCGCGGCTCCGGCGGAAATTGAACGAGAGATCATCAACCGCCAGGAAGACGCCCTCAAGGGGCTGCCGGGCGTGACCGAGATTACCAGCCAGGCCGAAGATGGCCGCGCCAGCATCAGCCTGGAATTTGATATTGCGCAGAATATGGACCGGGCGCTTTTGCTGGTGGCGAACCGGCTGGACCGGGTAACGGGTTATCCGGCCGAGGCGAATGAACCCACCATCGGTACTTCCAGTTCGGACGACAATCCAATCGGTTGGTTCATCATCGACCGCCTGCCGGGTAACGACCGGCCGATCCATACGTTCGGTGATCAGGTGGACGATCTGGTGCGCGATAGGTTGGAGCGGGTGCAGGGCGTCTCCCGGGTTAATGTCTATGGTGGCAGCGAGCGGGAATTGCGGGTCATTGTCGATCCGGAAAAGCTGGCCCGTTATGGCCTGACCGTGCCACGGGTCGTGCAGGCCTTGAAAGAGGCCAATACTTCCATGTCGGGGGGCGATGTGGTCGAGGGCAAGCGCCGCTATGTGGTGCGCACCGAAGGCGGCTTTACCTCTACCGAACAGGTTGCCGCCGTTCTGGTGCGTTCCGAAGGGAGTGGCGCCGCGGGCCGAATTGGCCGGGTCACCATTGGTGATATCGCCAGCGTCGAATTTTCCCACAAAAATCCTACGGCTTATATTCGCAGCTTGGGCAAACCGACTTTGGCGGTCAACACCATCCGTGACGCCGGCGCCAACGTCATTGAGGTGATGGCCGGAATTCATGCGGCGGTCCGCGAGTTGGCCGAAGTCACCCTGCCGGCTGTCGGCTTGACCATACATCAGGTCTATGACGAGACGGTCTATATCAATTCAGCCATCAGTCTGGTGCAGAACAATATCGCCGTCGGTGGCCTGTTGGCCGCCATTGTGTTGTTGTTGTTCCTGCGTTCGGTTCGCGCCACGCTGGTGGTCTCGCTGGCTATTCCGGTCTCGGTGGTCGGCGCCTTTGTCGCCATGGCCGCTCTGGGCCGGTCCTTGAATGTGATTTCGCTGGCCGGCATCGCCTTTTCCGTCGGCATGGTGGTCGACGCGGCAATCGTCGTGCTGGAAAATATTTACCGCCACCGACAGGCGGGAACGACGCCAAAGATGGCGGCCTTTTGGGGCGCCCAGGAAGTGTGGGGTGCCATTTTGGTATCCGCCCTGACCACGGTTCTGGTGTTTTTGCCCCTGTTGGTCATGAAGCTTGAAGTGGGGCAATTGTTTCGCGATATCGCCGTCGCTATCTCCGTCTCGGTATTATTGTCTCTGTTGGTATCGGTGACCGTGGTGCCGGCTCTGTCGCGGCGCTTGTTGAGCGAAAAGACCAAAAGCCTGCACTCGCCCCTGCGTCTGCCCGTGCTTGATGCCGCCGCCAGCGCTTTTAGCCGGTCGGTCATCTATTTTACCCGCCGGGTGGTACGCAGCCGGTCCCTCGCCATAACGGTGGTCGCCGTGTTAAGCGGCGCCGGCGCCATGGCGACCTGGGCCTTTTTGCCCAAGTTGGATTATCTGCCGACCGGAAACCGCAACTTGATTTTCGGTGTGATCCAGCCGCCGCCCGGCTATAATCTTGATACCACCACCGCCATCGCGAAAGGTTTGGAAGATACCGTCCGGCCATTGTGGGCCTCGGAATCCGGGCCGGAGGCGGAACCGGGCAAACCACCAAAAATTCAGAATTTCTTTTTTGTCTCTCTCAGGGCCCGCACCATTGTTGGGGCCTCGGCCGTCAATCCGGATCGGGTGGGGGAATTGATCCCGGTATTGCAGGCGCCGATATTCAAGGAACCGGGGACCTATGGCTTCATTTCCAAACGTTCGTTGTTCGGCCGCGGCATTGGTGGTGGGCGCAGTATCAATTTGAATGTCTCGGGGCCGGACCTGGATGTGGTGTTGGACGTGGCGCGGCAGGCCGCCCGCCTGATTGCTAAGTCCTTGCCCAGAACGCAGGGTAATCAACTGCGGCCAAAACCAGGCCTGGAACTGGGTGCGCCGGAAATTCGGGTGGTGCCAAATCCGTTGCTGCTGGCGGACAACGGCGTCACGGCGCTGGAACTTGGCCTGACCGTGGACGCCTTTAATGACGGTCTGCGGGTCGCGGAAATAACCGTGGACGGTCGCCGTATCGACCTGATGCTGGCCGGTCCCGACGACCAGATCAAAGCAACCCAGGGCATTGGCAGCCTACCCGTGGTGACCCGTACGGGCGCCATTTTGCCGGTCGCCTCCCTGGCGGACATCAAGATTACGGCGGGACCGACTGAAATCCTCCACGTAGAGCGCGAACGCACGGTGATCCTGGAGGTTAAGCCGAGAGCCGATCTGCCTCTGGAAGCCGCCATGGAAATCCTGCAAAGGGACGTCATCAGCCAACTAAGCAGCCAGGGCCTGCCGCCGGCGGTCAAGCTGCGCCTGTCAGGCACCGCCGATAAGCTGACCGCCGCCTGGGATCATCTGGTGGTTGACCTGGCCGTCGCCGTGGTGATCGTCTATTTGGTCATGGCCGTGTTGTTTGAAAGTTTTCTCTATCCCCTGATCATTTTGTTTTCCGTGCCTCTGGCCACGGCGGGCGGTGTAATCGGCCTGGCGCTGCTGAATGTCTTCAGCTTCCAGCCTTTGGATATGCTGACCATGCTGGGCTTTGTCATTTTGATCGGTATCGTGGTCAATAATGCCATTCTGATTGTGCATCAGACCCTTTTTCTAGTGCGCACCGAAGGGATGTACGCCAATGATGCCATTGTCGAGGCCGTGCGGAACCGCATTCGGCCGATCTTCATGTCTACTTTGACCTCCGTTTTCGGTATGCTGCCGTTGGTTGTTTTCCCGGGCGCCGGCTCGGAATTATATCGCGGCCTTGGCTCGGTGGTATTGGGCGGGTTGTCCCTGTCGGCGGTGTTGACCCTGTTGATCATACCGCCGCTGTTGGGCCTGGTTTCGGGGATGGTGGAGCGGGGCCGGCATTCGAATGCGAAAGAGAGCGCCCAGGCGGCGGAATAGTAATGGAAAAAGGCGACGCAATAACATGACGAACTTTATATCTCCCGATGAATTGAAAGCCATGCTGAGCGACGGTGGCGAGCTGGCCCTGCTGGACGTTCGCGAGGAGGGGGCGCATTCTCAATCGCACCTGTTTTACACCACGCCCATGCCTCTCAGCCTGCTGGAACTGTTGGCGGGGTCTTTGGTGCCGCGCCTGGGCACGCGGACCGTTCTGGTCGATGCGGGCGGCGGCTTCGCGGAGCGTGCGGCGGCCAAGCTGACGGACCTGGGGTATCGCGATGTGGCGTGCCTGAAGGGCGGCATCGCGGCCTGGGAAGCCGCCGGATATGTGTTGTTTTCGGGCGTTCATGTGCCGTGTAAGGCTTTCGGTGAATACGTGGAGCATCATTACGATACGCCCCATATCGATGCGGAGGTGTTGCAGGCCATGCGCGATGCCGGCGATGATCTGGTGATCCTGGACAGCCGGCCCATGGATGAATATCAGGTGATGAACATTCCCGGCGGCATCGATTGTCCTGGGGCGGAACTGGCCTGCCGGGTGCACGATTTGGCGCCCGATCCCGGCACCACCGTGGTGGTCAATTGCGCCGGACGGACCCGCAGTATCATCGGCGCCCAGTCCTTGATCAACGCGGCTATTCCAAATCCGGTGGTGGCGCTGAAAAACGGCACCATGGGCTGGCATCTGGCGGGCTATGAATTAGAACGGGGACAAAGCCGCATGGCGCCATCGCCATCTGCGGCTGCCCTGGTCAAGGCCCAGGCCTGCGCCCAGGCCGCCGGCCAGCATTTCGAAGTCACCCGCATCGACCGGGCGACCTTGGCGCAATGGCAGGACGAGGCGGAGCAGCGGACTTTGTACGTCCTCGATGTACGTGATCCCAGCGAATATGCCGCCGGCCACCCGGTCGGTGTCGCCAACGCTCCCGGCGGGCAATTGGTGCAGGGGATCGACGAATGGTGCGGAACCCTGGGCGCGCGCGTGGTGTTGGTGGATGACACCGGGGTGCGCGCCACCATGACCGCATCCTGGCTGGTGCAGATGGGCTGGGACGTGGCGGTGCTGGAGGGCGGTCTGGAAGGCTTCGAGATGACCACCGAAATGCCGTGGCGGGGACCGGCGGGGATCGGCCAGGCGGGGAAAAATGAAATATCCCCCGCTGAACTGGCGGCCCGGATCGCGGCTGACGATGTTCTGGTCGTCGACCTCTCTCCCAGCCGCGATCACGATACAGGCCATGTGCCTGGCGCCTGGTGGGCGGTGCGGGCCCGGTTGGCCGATAGCCTGCCCAAATTGCCGCAAAAATCCTTGCTTGTGCTGTGCTCGACAGATGCCATCGTGGCTCGTTTAGCCGCGCCCGAAGCGTCCCAGCTGACGGCCATGCCCGTGGCCGTTTTGACGGGCGGCACGATGGCCTGGCGGGAGGCCGGGCAAGACCTGGAAGCGGGCTTGGCGAACATGGCGGATGTGCGGGACGATACCTGGCTGAAGCCTTATGATAGCGACAGCAACGTCGAAGACCGGATGCGTGCCTATCTGACCTGGGAGGTGGATTTGTTGCAGGATATCGAACGGGACGGCGATCACCGCTTTCGCCTGTTCCCATGAGATCCATGGCCCGCATGGCGGTTGGTCTAGCTGTTCTGGCGTTGTTTGCGGCTTTGTCTCCGGCCCGGCTGTCGCCGGCTATGGCGCAGACCCAGAATAGCGCCCAGACCGGCGCCGGCGGTGCCTTGGAAACGTTACAGGCGTTGCAGACGGAGATCGACAAGCAATGGGCGGGGCCGCCCGGTCAACTGGTCAAGGGCGCCGTCGGTGTTGCCGGCCTGGCCGCGGCCCTTTTGGCGGCTGAAAAGGCCTTAACCTACAGCCTGCGGGTTCGCGGCGATGCTTCCGTGGACAGCGTCAGCACCACCACGACCACGTCGACGTCGACCTCCACCTCATCATCGACCAGCTCTTCATCTTCCACAAACTAGGTAACAGGCATGACCGACCGACAACAGGCTGAAAGTCCGGATCGACGCAATGTCACAGTGATTGGGGCTGGCATCGTCGGCCTTTGTTGCGCCCGTGCCTTGCAGCGGCGGGGCTGTTCGGTCACGGTGATTGATCGCGACGAGCCGGGGCGGGGAACCTCGTTCGGCAACGCCGGCATCTTTGCCACCGGCTCGGTCCTGCCCGAGGGCAAGCCGGGCTTGTGGAAGCGGGTGCCGGGCATGCTGTTGGACCCCATGGGACCGTTGACCATCCGGTATAGCTATCTGCCACGGCTGACGCCATGGATGCTGCGGTTCATCGCGAACACCACGCCCCGGCGGGTGGAAGAGATTTCCCAGGCGCTCTCGACCATCGTGCAGCCGGGCCTGCGGCATTACACCGAGCTGTTGGATGACGTGCCCGCTGATCAGGTTCCGATCCGCCGGCAGGGCTGTTTATACCTCTATCCGAATGCTGCGGACGCCGCTGCGGCCAAGGCCGACAACGCCACCCGCCAGCGCCGTGGCGTGGCGTTGGAGATGCTGGGACCCGATGAAGTCCGCCAACTGGTACCGGCGATCGGCCCGGACATGGCGGGCGGCGCCCTGGCCACGGCATCGGGTCATACCACCTCTCCGCTCGCCCTGTCGCAGCTTTTGGCGGCCAGGATCGCGGCCGACGGCGGTACTTTCATCCGGGCCAAGGTCACCGGCTTTGCCATCGGCGAGAGCGGCCCGACGCATGTGCACACGGATCAAGGGGATTTCCTGGTCGAGGATCTGGTGATCGCGGCGGGCGCCTTTTCCAAGCCGTTGGCCAAGGCCCTGGGCAACACGGTTCCTTTGGACACCGAGAGGGGCTATCACGTGATGTTGCCCGCGCCGGAGGTGGACGTGCGGGTGCCCATGCTGGTCAGCTCTCTCGGTTTCGGCATTACCCCCATGAGCGATGGTCTGCGGCTGGCCGGCACGGTGGAATTCGGCGGTTTGACGGCGCCGCCCAACTATGCCCGCGCCGATGCCTTGCTGACGAAAGCCAAGCGGCTGTTCCCCGACCTGAAAGATAGCGGCGCGGAACGCTGGATGGGCCACCGGCCCTCGATGCCGGATTCGCTGCCCGTGATCAGCCGTTCCAGCCGCTTCCCACGTGTGTTTTTCGCCTTTGGCCACGGTCACCTAGGGCTCTCTCTGGGGGCCGTCACCGGGCGTCTTATTGCCGATCTGGTGCAGGACCGCGGGGCTGAAATTGATACGACACCGTTCCGTGCGGACCGCTTCTAGCGCATTTCGCCAACGTCTGCCCTGGTGGGGCGGCGACTTGCAGACCTTGCGCAATTCGGTGATCAGGGCGCCCCTGGCGCTGCCGGGAGAGCGTCTGTTGCTGGCTATGGCGGACGGCAGTGGCGACCGCCTTTGGGCCCTGCACAATGCCGCGGAAGATGCCGCCAAGCCATTGGTGATCCTGATCCATGGTCTGGCCGGAAGCGAGGACAGCCCCTATATTACTGCCGCGGCGCGGTATTTCCTGGAACGGAGATATGGTGTCCTGCGCCTGAATTTGCGCGGCGCCGGCCCGTCGCGCCCGACCTGTACCCTGCAATCCCACGCCGGGCGCAGCCAGGACCTGCATGACGCTATTTTGGCATTGCCATCAGCCACCCTGGCCCAGGGCGTGGTTGTTGTCGGGTTTTCCCTGTCCGGAAATATGAGTCTGAAGTTCGCGGCTGAATTTGGCGCCGCATTACCCATTCGGGCGGTCGCCAGCATCTCGGCCCCCATTGATCTGGCGCTGACGTCCGCCAACATGTTGCGGGCCCGGAATGCTCTCTATAACGGCAAACTATTACGGGATTTCTGCCGCGAATGCCTGGCACCCGGCGCGGTTCTGAATGCTGCCGAGCGGGCCGCCGTCAAGGCGGCGCAAAACTTCGTCGATCTGGATAATGACTTCGTCGCGCCGCGCAATGGCTATCGCGACGCATGCGACTATTGGGCGAACTGCCAGGCGCTGGGATATTTGGCGGAAATCAAGGTGCCGGCCCTGTTGCTGCATGCCCAGGATGACCCCATTGTTCCCGTGGCCTCCTATTTGGACTACCCCTGGGAGCGCAATTCGTGGCTGTTTCCTGAAATTTCCCGCCGTGGCGGTCATGTTGGATTTCATGCTATGGGCAATCGGCTCTGGCACCTGGATAGAGCGTTGAATTTCCTTACGCAAAAGCGTTAGGCCAGCAACTTCTACCCAGGATCTCCACACAACAAGCCACAAGGTTATCCACAGGATTTGGTATATTCTTGTGTCGCACCTACTTTATGTATTGTTTTTACCATCAAAAATCAATACAGTCGGCAATGCCGGAATAACAATAATTAGATTTGCCGTGGGGGCGTGGTATGGCCGTAGACTGGACTGATAATCGCGTTGCACAATTATCGAAACTTTGGCAGGAAGGCTATTCCGCCAGACAAATAGCCGAGCGTTTAGACGATGGCATAACCCGAAATGCGGTGATCGGTAAAGCCAATCGATTGGGCCTTTCAAAGCCATCAAAATCGTCGGTAACCCGGCAGCTACGGCAGAAGGAGCGTGCCGAAAAAGTTCTGCAATTACAACCACCGATAGATCAGGGTGCAACTATATTTTCATTGACGGCATCTACCTGCCGCTGGCCGATCGGAGATCCCGGTGATCTGGATTTTCATTTTTGCGGTGCGAACAGCAAGGTAGCTACACCCTATTGCGACTATCATGCGGCCATGGCGTACCAGCCGCCGAAGGCGAAAAACGCCAATCGAAAGCGCTCGGCATAGGCAATTCAGGCGTCCTTGGGCGCGCGTTGTTCTGGTGAAATTCTGATTGTTTCGAGGCAGACCGCATGATGCTAGGCATCGTGGTTTGAGGTGTCGGCGCCGGGGTGCGCGGCGGCGGGCTCATGGGGGCGCTCGTGGGCGGCCCCCCGCAAAAATTTCAGATCGCTGATTTAGGCGGTTATGGCGCGAATGAGCAGAAGAACGGGGCTCCAGGCCAGGGCCGCCAGGACGAGCCAGATCGGTACGGCGATTAAGTACGGCAGCCGCGTCTCGTCGCAATCGGTATTGATCCGGTCCGACGCGTCGAATGATACCATTTGTGTATATGCCATGTGCCTGTCCTCCGTTAATCGACTTCAACAGTTAAAAAGTTAACGGCATTGTATTAACGAATGGTGAAAAGCATGATTGCGTCTGGTAACCATTGCCAGAGGTCGTATATCTGTATGCATGTCGGTGTTGAGACGAATGGCTAGGCGTATTCGGCGCAGGTCGGTTAAATGAATGAGGATAAATGCGATGTACGGTTATGGACCAATTTGTTGGCGCCGGTTGTCGGCGGCGCTGCTTTTCCTTTCGGGTGTACTGTTGACCGCCGGGCCGGCCGCCGCGATCAGTTTAAACCCACTCACCGCCATAAAAGGCGCGATCGAAGCGGCGCTGGAAGATCGTAGTGCCGACGACATTGGCACGGATTTAAAGATTAAAACCGCCATCGTCGCAGAGGTTCTGAATAAGATGACCGGCGATGTGATCGCCATCGGGGCCGATGTTTACGAACAGGACGTGATGCTGACCGGCGCGGTTGACGACGAGGCAACCAAGGTTCTGGCCGGCGAACTGGTGCGTGCCATCGATGACGTGAAGCAGGTCTATAACGAAATTTTGGTGATCAAGCCCTTGGATAAGGACAAGGGCGCGGTGGAAAATTTCGTCGATGACACGGTGATCGAAACCAAGATCAATGCCCTGTTACTTGATGCCGGCGGTGTCAACGTCACCAACTTCCGCTACCGCTCGATCAATGGCCACGTTTTTCTCTTTGGCCGGGCCCTGTCGGCCCAGGAAAAAAGCAAGGCTGGCGCTATCGTCCGCGATATCGAGAATGTCAAAAGCGTTAAGAATTTGGCCAAGGTGCGGGCGAAAAAGTAGTGTCGGCGCGGGCAGCCCGGCGGTTCAATAAATATCGCCCTGAGCGCATTCCAAGAAAATGCGCTCAGACTCTTTAAAATAGAGCAATTTTTCCAATCACTTAGAATCGCTTCGCGATTCTCATTAATTCGGAATTGCTCTAGTCGAAGGTCACCACGCTGCGGATTGATTTGCCTGCGTGCATCAGATCAAAAGCATCGTTGATTTGCTCCAGCGGCATGGTGTGGGTGATCAGGTCGTCGATATTGATTTTGCCGTCCATATACCAATCGACAATTTTCGGCACGTCCGTGCGGCCCTTGGCGCCGCCAAACGCGGTGCCGCGCCAGACCCGGCCGGTTACCAGTTGGAAGGGCCGCGTCGTGATTTCCTGGCCCGAGCCGGCGACGCCGATGATGATGCTTTCGCCCCAGCCCTTGTGACAGCATTCCAGCGCCTGGCGCATGATCTCCACATTGCCGATGCACTCAAAGGAATAGTCCGCCCCACCCTTGGTCAATTCGACCAGATGGGCGACCAGGTCCCCCCCGACATCGTTGGGATTGACGAAATGGGTCATGCCGAACTTTTCCGCCAGGGCGCGTTTGCCCGGGTTGGTGTCGACGCCGATGATCATGTTGGCGCCGACCATGCGGGCGCCCTGTAGCACGTTCAGGCCGATCCCACCCAGGCCGAAGACCACCACATTGGCGCCGGCTTCCACCTGTGCCGTATTAATCACGGCGCCGATCCCCGTGGTCACGCCACAGCCGATATAACAGACCTTGTCAAAGGGGGCGTCGGGCCGAATCTTGGCCAGGGCGATTTCCGGGATCACCGAATATTGCGCGAACGTGGAGGTGCCCATGTAGTGGAACACCTGATCGCCACCCAGGCTGAACCGGGATGTGCCATCGGGCATCAGGCCCTTGCCCTGGGTTTCCCGGATGGCGCCGCATAGGTTGGTTTTGCCGGAGGTGCAGTAATCGCATTGCCGGCATTCGGGTGTGTAGAGGGGGATGACATGGTCGCCCGGTGCCACCGAGGTAACGCCGGCGCCAACCTCTACCACCACACCGGCGCCTTCATGGCCCAGGATGGCGGGGAAGATGCCTTCGGGATCATCGCCCGACAGGGTAAAGGCGTCGGTGTGGCAAACGCCACTGGCCTTGATCTCCACCAGGCATTCACCCGCGCGCGGGCCTGCCAACTGTACCGTTTCAATGCTCAACGGCGCGCCAGCCTTATGCGCCACGGCTGCCCGTACATCCATCTCTTAAAGCCCCCTAATCACCCATTGATTTGATTTATTGTAGCAGGGGAAACAGGGCCGGGTCGATGCCCGAACTTTGCCCTTGGGCCGAGTGTTTCATGAACTTATTTCGTCGGACGAACAGCAGTCCTATTGAAAATAAAACGCTAATGACAGCGCCAATAACGCTGCGGCCCAGAGGGCCATGCTGCCCGTTGGCCAGGTCCGTGCCAGGATGCCGTGAGGGCCGTGGGTACGGAAAATTCGCGCGATCAGGCCATTCAGTAGCAATAGAACGCCGCCCGTCATAGCCGTCCAGGCGCGTCCGCCTAGCGCCATGATCCAGCCGATGATCCGGGGCGCGAGCCATCGATAGCTGAAATCGAAATCGAGCACCGTGGATCGCAGTTCCGGGGGGTAAAGACCGGTTCGTTGCAGTACCGCGAATGCAAGCCCGGAAAAAACCAGAAGCTGCAGCGTCGTGACCACATGGGTCGTCGTATAAGGCGCGTAATCCACGGGGAAGGGCAGCAGCGCATACAGAGGCTGGGGATAGACGCCGATGGCGATGCAGAGGAAGGCTGCCAAGCCCATGGCCAACAGCATGTTGAACGGTGCTTCCTTGGGCCGTTTGCCGGAGTCGTGAGCGAAGAATGCGAAGAATGGGATCTTGATGCCTGAATGGTGAAAGACGCCGGCGGAGGCGAACAACAGCACCAGGAAGGGGATCACATAGCCTTCCTCGGCCACGGCCGTGAGGATCATGGATTTGGTCACGAAGCCACTGAACAGAGGAAAGGCGGAGATGGATGCGCCGCCGACAATACAGAACCCGGTGGTCCATGGCATGGTCTTGTACAGTCCGCCCAATTCAGAGCCTTTGGCCGTGCCAGTGCGGAAAAGCACGGCTCCCATGGTCATGAACAAAAGCGCCTTATAGATGATGTGGGCGAAGGCGTGGCTGACCGCGCCGTTGATGGCCAGAGCAGAGCCGATGCCGACGCCCGCCACCATGAAACCCAACTGGTTGTTGAGGCTGTAGGCTAGAACCCGGCGCAAATCGTTTTCGATCACCGCATAAAATATGGGGAAGGCGGTCATTGCCACGCCGATCCAGATCAGGACTTCGGTGCCGGCAAAGCCCCGCGCCAACGCATAGACCGCCAGCTTCGTGGTAAAGGCGCTGAGGAAGACCGTGCCGGTGACAGAGGCCTCCGGATAACCGTCCTGCAACCAGTTATGCAGCAGCGGGAAAGCGCACTTGATGCCAAAGGCCAGCAGGATGAAGATGCCGCCGGGGCTTTCCAGGCCGATATTGTTGAAGGCGACCGAGCCGGTCGCGTTGGCGTACATGGCCGCGCCCGACAGCAAAAGCACCCCCGACACCATATAGATGAGAAGGCAGCGAAAACCGGCGCGGAAGGAACGGTCGGTTCTGGCCGCCCAGATCAGGAAAACGGCGGCGATGGCGGCTAATTCCCAATAGAAGAACAAGGTGATCAGGTCGCCGGCGAAGGTCGCGCCAATGGCCGCCCCCACATAGACCAGGGCGGTAGATTTTTCCAGTGCGTCGTCGTTGTGCCAGGCGAACAAGACACCCAGGACAGCCGCGATATAGAAAATATAGCCGAACAGCAAGCTCAGCTTGTCGATGCGCACGTGGGTCTGCTCGAAGCCGAATGCGGCCATGGCGCCAAAGCTGCCCGGCTCGAACGTCGTCAATTGCAGGATGCCAAGCAGCGGCAGGATCAGCGAATAGGCCGAGCGCAGATTGCCCTTGAGGAACGGCACCAGCACGGCGCCGCCGATCAGCAGCAGGCCGGGTGGGAACTCAGCGATCATAATAGTCCTCACCGCGCATCAGGATCTTGCGCAGTTCGCGCGCCGTCAGCACTAGTGCGAAGGATACGAAAAATCCGAACAGACCGAAAAATCCGAACCAGTGTTCGAATTCAAAAACCACATGCTTCTCATAAAACGCGTCCGACAGAAGCAATAACCCGCAGAGCACGACCAGGGCCCAGAACAGTTTGTAGACGTTGCGCATGTCGTCCAGCCAATAGCGCTTACCGCCGTCCTTTTCCGGAGCATGATCATTCGGGCGTGTTTCGGTCATGTCATATTCTCCTACTGGCCGACCAAGCGTGTGGCCAATTCCAGCGCCGGGCCGGGAAACAGGAATAACAAGATCGTTCCTGCTCCCGTGGTCACCAGGGCCAGGACAATGGGCAGGGGCGCTTCGCCATGGTCATGGCCATGACCATTCGCAACCTCCGGCTTTAGAAACGCGGCATAAACGATGGGCAGGAAATAGGCCGCGTTCAATAGGGTGGAGCCGAGGATCACGGCCACGGCGAACCATTGTTCCACTTCCATGGCGCCCAGCAGCATATACCATTTGGACAGGAAGCCTGCCGCGGGTGGCAACCCGATCATGGAGATGGCGCCGATGGCAAAGGCTCCCATGGTCCAGGGCATGCGCCGCCCGATGCCGGCCAATTCGGACACCTTGGTCTTATGGGCGGCGGTATAGATGGCACCGGCGGCCATGAACAGGGTAATCTTGCCAAAGGCGTGCACCGCGATATGCAAGGCCGCGCCCATGGTTGATAAAGGCGAGAGGATCAGGGCCGCCAAGATGACGTAACTGAGCTGGCTGACCGTGGAATAGGCCAGTCGCCGCTTTAGATTATCCTGGCGCAGAGCGATGATGGAGGCCATCAGAATGGTGAAGCCGGCCAGATACAGGGCCACATCAGCCATGGCCAGATCGCGCAGGTAATCCAGGCCAAAGATATAGACCGTTACCTTGACCACCGTGAAGACGCCGGCCTTGACCACGGCGACCGCATGCAGCAGGGCGCTGACCGGGGTTGGGGCGACCATTGCCGCGGGCAGCCAGCGGTGCATGGGCATCAGGGCAGCCTTGCCTATGCCATAGAGGTACAGCAGGAACAGGATGCCGCCGATCACCGGCCCGACCTTGCCGGCCATGATGCCGCCGGGGGTGAAGGTGACGCTGCCCGTAAGCACAAAGGTGGCGATGATCGCCGGTAATAACAGAACCACTGAACTGCCCAGTAATATCCCCAGGTAGGTGCGCCCCGCGCGCCGGGCCTCTTCATTCTTGTGATGTGTGACCAGAGGATAGGTGGATAGGGTCAGGGCCTCGTAGCAGATGAACAGGGTGAATAGGTTCTCGGCGAAGGCCAGCCCCATGGTGGCGGCAATGGCGATGGCGAAACAGATATAAAAGCGGGTCTGGCGCGGCTCGTCATTGCCGCGCATGTAACCGATGGAAAAGACTGAATTGACGATCCAAAGAAAGGACGCGACGCAGGCGAAGATCATGCCCAGAGGTTCCACCGCGAAGGCAATGTGCAGGCCCGGCAGCGGCGCACCTAATTCCAGGCGCACGGGCAGGCCGGCCAGGATCAGCGGCAGGATTGCCAGCACCACCACCAACAGTGCGACCGCCGTGAATAGGGTGACCGCCTCGCGCTGGTTGGGATGCTTTCCGACGATCCAGATAGACAGCGCCGCGAATAGCGGCAGGCCCAGGGCCAGAATGATCAGCGTGCCGCCGGTCACGGCAACTGCCCCCGAAGCAACAGGGCGGCGGCACTTTCCGCCATCGACACTGGCAGGCGGGTATCAAGCCCAAAATAGATATTCGCGCCCGCCAACAACAGGGTCGGCAACAGCATGGACAGGGGCGCTTCGCCCGCGGCTTCACGGCCCGGCGGCGGGTCCTTGAAATACATCGTTTCCACAAGGCGCCAGACATAGACCAGGGCCAACATGGAACTTAACGCGATCAGGAGAACCAGCCACCATAGATCGGCCTGCAACGTCGCCTGGACGAGATACCATTTGGAGATGAAGCCGGCGGTCAGGGGCACGCCTAGCAGGCTCAATCCGGCGATGATGATGGCCGTCATGGTCCAGGGCATCTGCTGGCCCAGGCCCGCCATGTTTTCAATCCGAGTGGAGCCGATGCGATAGAAAATACAACCCATGGCACAAAACAGCGCCGCTTTTATCAGGCCGTGATTGAAGATATGGATCAACGCGGCGGCGATGCCGGCCGAGGATGCCAGGCTGATGGCCAGAGTGATGTAGCCGATCTGAGCGATCGAGGAATAGGCCAGCATGCGTTTGATATCGCGCTGAAATATGGCGGTGAACGAACCCGCGAACATGGCGATTACGGCGGGTGCCAGCAAAGCCCAGTGCAAGGGCAGGTCCAGGAATGCGAATTTGGCGCCAAAAATCGTAAAGGTAAAGCGCAGCAGGACGTATAGAGAAACTTTGGTCGCCGTCGCGGCCAGAAAGGCTGACACCGCCGAGGGTGCGTAGGCATAGGCGTTGGGCAGCCACAGGTGCAGCGGGAACAGGGCTGCTTTCAGGGCCAGGCCAACGGTGATGAAGGCGAACGCGGCGAGCACCGGCCGGCTATCCTGAAGGGCTGGGATGCGGGCCTGCATGTCGGCCATGTTCAAGGTGCCGGTCATCATGTACAGCAGACCGACGCCAATCAGAAAGAAGGTGGCGCCAATGGTGCCCATGACCAGATATTGAAACGCCGCCGTCAGGGCCTTGCGTTGCCCGCCCAAGGCGATCAGCGCATAGCTGGACAGGGACGAAATTTCCAGAAAAACAAAGACGTTAAAGGCATCCCCGGTGACCGTTATGCCCAGCAGGCCGGTCAGGCACAGGATGAACATGCAATAGAACAGATGCTGGCTGCCCGGCCGGATTTCCTTGGCTATGCTGGCCGGGCTAAAGGCCAGCACCACGGTGGCGATGGCGGATACCAGCAACAGGATAAAGGCATTGGCCGTATCGACCACATACTCGATGCCCCAGGGTGGAGCCCAGCCACCCATGTCGTAGTGAATGACGCCGTTGTGAAAGGTTAAATAGGCCAGGGTCGCGGCTATCGCGGTCGCCGCGACGGAGGCGGTGAAGGCGATGATCCAGGCGAGTCCGGCCCGTCCCGCCAACAGGCACAACGGGGCCGCTACCAAAGGCACCACCACTTGCAGGGCCGGCAGGTGGGCCGACAGATAGGCCAGCAGACTAGTGATCAGGCCGTTCACGTTTCACCGTCTGCCAAGTCCAACTCGTCCTCTTCGATGGTGCCATAGCTCTCGCGGATGCGCACGACCAGGGCCAGGCCCAGGGCAGTGGTGGCGATGCCAACCACGATGGCGGTCAGAATCAACACATGAGGAATTGGGTTGGAGTAGACTTGAAAGCGGCTGTCCAGGATCGGCGCCGTGCCATTCGTGACCTTGCCCATGGTGATATACAGCAGGAAGACCGAGGTTTGAAAGATGTTCAAACCAACCAGCTTCTTGACCAGATTGCCGCGCGCCACGACGATGTAAAATCCGGCCATCATCAGGAATATGGCGATCCAGTAATTGTAATGATCCAGAATGGACTGCAGCATCTATCGATCCCGCCTGGCGAAGAGGAAAAAGATCGTGATCATGGTCGCTGCTACGGTGGTGCCGACGCCAAACTCGATCACCATGATGCCCAGATGTTGTCCCGCCACCGGGTCCGCGCGCAGGACGCCGTAGTCCAAAAAATTACCGCCACCCAACAGGCCGGCGAATCCCGTGCCGGCATAAATCAATAAGCCGGCCGCGATCAGGCGGGTGACCACCGCCGGAGGCGCCACCTTGCGGGCGTTTTCCAGCCCGAAGATCAGGCCATACAGAATAAAGGCCGAGGCGAAGATGACCCCGGCTTGAAAGCCGCCGCCCGGCCCGTAGTCGCCGTGGAATTGCACGTACAAGGCAAACAGCAAAATAAACGGGATCAATAGTTTGGAGATGATCCGCAGGACGCGATGGCTCTTCATGCGGTGCCTCCGCCAGCACCACGATCATCACCGTCCCCGCTATCATCTTCGCCGGCATTATTTTCGCCGGCCTTGTCCTCCGGCTCCTGCTTGATCCCGGCATCGTCGCCCTTGCGGCCGCCCAGCAACAGCATGACCGCCACGCCAGCGGTAAAAATCACCGTCACCTCGCCAAAAGTGTCATAACCGCGGTAACTGGCCAGGACCGAGGTCACCACGTTGGGCAGCCCCACTTCGGCGAAACTGTCTTTCAGATAATGCGGCGCGACGTGCAGATTTGCCGGCGCGCTCGGATCGCCAAAGGCCGGCATGTCAAAGGTGGCGTAGATCAATGCCGCGCCGGTCAAGGTCACTACCGCCAGCGGCAACAGGGGCGTCCGCACCGGTATTAGTTCGCGCTCTCCCGTCAGGGCCAGTACCGCGATCATCAAAACGGTGGATATGCCGGCGCCGACGGCAGCCTCGGTAAAGGCCACATCGACGGCATCCAGGGCCACGAACATGGAGGCCGCCAGCAGGCTGTAAATACCTGATAGCATGACCACGGCAAACAGGCTGCGCAGGCGCAGTATGGCGATGGCCGTGGCGCCCATGAAGGTCAGCAGGGTGATATCGATCAGGGTAATGATCATGTCCCGCTGTCCTTGCCTGGCTCGCCGCCGCCGGCATTGTGGTTCTGCCAGGGCCGCAACCCCGCCGCCAACGCCGCCCGTGCCGTGGCATGGCTGGACGTGGGCGAGGTGAACAACAGGAAAACCGCAATGATCAATAATTTGATGGCAACAATCGCGGCCCCCGTCTGTAACAGCAATCCCAGCAGGATCAGGCCCGCACCCATGGTATCGGTCAGGCCGGCCGGGTGCAGCCGGGTATAAAAGTCCGGAAAACGCAGCATGCCGAAGGCACCAATGATGACAAAGGCGGCCCCGGCCAGCAGCAGCAGCCAACTCACTCCATCCACCAATTGCCCGATCATCAGCCCTCCTCGCTATTGCCGGGATGGGCGAAGTCGCCGTATTGGACGTACTTCAGGACCGCGATCACGCCGATAAAATTGATCAAGGCATAGACAATGGCGATGTCCAGGAAGTCCGGCCGGTCGGTGAGAAAACCCAGGATCGAAATTAACAAAACAGTCTTGGTGCCTACGGAATTGACCGCCAGGATGCGGTCAAACACCGTTGGGCCGAGAAAGGCGCGGGCCAGCGCGATGCCCATGGCGATCAGGACGGCAAAGGCGGTTATGGCGAACATCATTGCCGTACCTCCACGGCCGCGACCCGTCGGTCCATTTCGCCGTCCAGAATACCCTCCGCCGCGCCATCATTCAGGGCATGTACCTGGATAACGCCGGGTCTTAGGTCCACCGCTACCGTCCCGGGCGTCAAGGTAATGGAATTGGCATAAAGCACTTGTCCGAGATCGGTCTTTTGACTGGATAGGGCGTCGAACATGCGGGGCGTGATAGTTAAGGAGGGGGAGAGAACCCGCTGCGCCACATCGATGTTGGCCTTAACGATTTCCCACAACAGCCAAGGCACGTAACGCAGGCCGGCCCAAGTGATCTGCATCGGTACGCCTTCATGGTCTATCAGGTCCATGCGCATGGCGATCCAAACGCAAAACGCCACGGAGGCTGCGCCCAGGCTTAATAATAAGATCTGAAAATGGCCCGACAACAACAGCCAGCAGGCAGCCAAGGCCAGACATAGTCCAATGCCATGTACGACGGGGCGATAGCCTAACCTGACCCCGTCCTGGTTATTGCGACCTGCCACTGCGCCCCTGTCCTGCATCCGCGCTCGGTTTTTCGGAAGTTAGCTTCGATTTTCCAGAAGTTTAGTATGGCCCATGTGGTCATTGCCAGCGGAAAGCGTATCTAATTATCGGAGCGACCCAATTTCACGGCGATCTTCTGACCGTGCCGTTCAATATGAGCGAATCCAACAATGTGCAGATGATCCAGGCGAGCAACATCGTTGCAACCGTGTGGCTGAGGAAATGGGCGCCAATCAGCATCTGATAGCCACCCGTGATCCAGCCCATGCCCAGACCAAGAAATAAGCCCGCGATCCGCCAGTTACGCCGTTTCAGGACAAAGAACAAAGCTATCATGGCAAACCAACCCGATGCGTGCCCGGCTGGAAAACAGCGCCCCGGTTTTCCCTGGATATAAGCATCGGGATAGGCATCGAAAATCCGGACATAGGGCTCCGCACCCCCGTATCTTTCCAGCTTCAATGGGCAGTATACGTTCGTCATTGACTTGCCCAGGGACGCGAGCGACGGCACGAGCATAAGCACCAGCAGCCCAAAGGCCAGGTGTCTGCGATAGCGGGTCAGGCTTTTGTACCGAAAAGAACCCAGCAGGGCGATAAGTAACGCCACGCCGATGGTGCCCGCGCCAAATTTGGGAGCGTCATAAAAGATCAACCGAAGCGTATCATCCGCCTTGGTAATAGGCCATGCGCGCATGCCTAGATCATAAATCTTGTCCTGTATGGCTAAATCAATATTGCTAAGCTCGAATATCCATAATGAAAGGCCCAGTGCCGACAGCGGCCAGAATAGGCGAATCGCCAATTGCAATTGCCAAGATCTGTCGCTTAGCTCTGAATTTGCTTTGCCTTCAAGCAAGGATCTAATTCCAGTTTATTTGATTGTCTGTTTGGTGCCTTACGCACCACCATTCTTCAGAGTCCAGTGGTCTTGCGATCGCGAATCCTGCGCGGTCTACTTTACCGTCACCTATGCCTCCGGCTCATATGCGATGGGTTCATATACGACGGCATGGACGTGATCTCAATGGGTCCATATCGCTGGCGACAGGCGAAGATATCGTGGATGCGGATAGATATCATGGCGGCAACTTGGATGTGACGGCCGCACTTTCTGGAAGCGGTATGTCGATTCCAAGTTGCCAAGCCTTGTTTATGGCAGCTAGAGTAATATGTTAAGGTACTGTTAACTCGTAAATGTAAAGCGAGTATTCGGCTTGTTCCGGGGCGAGTGCTCGCAAGGGGAAGCGAGTCAAATGGGTTTAAACGCAAAAAACATCAACGATGACAGCGTTGAAAGCGCTGAAAACGTCGAAAAATTAGATGCACAACATGGCGCCGAAGATTTGGCGGAGACGGGGAATACTGTCAAGGATGGCCCCGTGAAATGGTTCGATGTCGTCAAAGGTTACGGTTTTTTTGTACCGGGCGATAATTCGGGCGATGTGCTGATCCACAAGTCGGTCCTGCGCGAAGCCGGCCTGGAGATTATTTTGGAAGGTGCGATTGTTGTTTGCGAGGTGGCCCAGCGGGAGCGGGGCCAACAGGCAACCCGCCTCGTCTCGATGGATGATAGTGGCGCCATGGCGCCGCTGCCCAGGCCGGCCCGGCCCCCGCTGGAGGAACGTCCGGCCGCCGTCGAGGCGGAAGGCGATTTCGTCGCTGCCTCGGTGAAATGGTTCAATCGGGTCAAAGGTTATGGCTTTGTCAGCTGCGGCGAGGGCACCGATGACATCTTTGTCCATATTGAAACATTGCGCCGCTTTGGGGCCGATGATCTGTTGCCGGGCCAGGATTTGCAGATACGGATAGGCAGCGGCCCAAAGGGCCCCTTGGTGGCCGAGATCATTTTCCTTTAGAGCAATTCCGAATTAATGAGAATCGCAAAGCGATTCTAAGTGATTGGAAAATTTGCTCTAATTCTAAAGCTCTGAGCATTTTCAGAATAAAAATGCTCTAGCGGCGGGCGCCATGACCGCCGCCCTTGGCGGCTCTTTACCTTTTCTTTCGCCCCCTATCCTTTTCTTTCGCCATGGCCCGGCGCCTAGAGCGCATTCGAAGAAAATGCGCTCAGACTCCTAAAAATAGATCAATTGAACCAATCGCTTAAGTCGCGAAAGCGACTTCAGTTAATTGAAAATTGCTCTAGTGCCACCCAACTATTGCAATTCAACGGCATAGTCGCCGATGGGGCGGACTTTTTTGATCAAGCCTTGATCCTTCAGAAATTGCGCCATGCGGCGGTAACGGCCCTGATCAAGGGCGGCGGGGCGCAGGGCAAAGCGGGGCAGGGTGTCGCGAAACGCGCGCTTGTTCAATTCATCGTTCAGATCCTTATGGCCCTTGATGAACAGGGCCCAGCCCTCTTTCGGATGGTTGACCAGAAATTGCACGGACGCTTCCAGGGCAGTTACGAACCGGCGCAGGCGGTCATCACCCAGGCGGTCGGCATGGGCCACCACGATCAATTCGTCGTAGGCGGGCACACCTTCTTCTTCCACATAGAAGGCGCGGCCGGGGCGTTTGACGATATCCATCTGGTTCAGCTCAAAATTACGATAGGCGCCAATGACCGCATCGACCTGGCCTGAAATCAGGGAAGGCGATAGCGAGAAATTGACGTTGATCAGGGTGACGTCCGTCAGCTTCAAACCCGACTTGCGCAGCATGGCGCCCAATATGGCATCTTCGAAGCCGCCAACGGAAAATCCGACCTTGCGGCCTTTCAAATCGGCGATGGTCTTGATGGGACCATCCTTGAGCACGACCAGGGCGCTTAGCGGCGTCCCGACCAGGGTGGCGACCCGGCGCAAGGGCAGGCCCCGATCCACCTGCACATGCAGTTGCGGCTGATAGGATATGGCCAAATCGGCCTTGCCGGCGGCCACCAGCTTTGGCGGATCGTTGGGATTGGAGGGGGCGATCAATTCGACTTCAAGGCCGGCCTGGGCGAAGAACCCCTTCTCCTGGGCGATTATCAGGGTGGCGTGGTCGGGATTGACGAACCAGTCCAGCATCACGTTCAATTTATCCGCCGCCTGGACGGGTCGGGCGCCGAGGCAGAGCAGCAGTGCCAACAAGGCTGGTATTTTTCGCATGATATGGTGTTCCTTATTCGTTTGCTAAAGTGTCCGATTGCCAGGGCAACAGCCGCCGCAGCAACCAATCCAGGGTGAAATAAATCGCGACCGCCATTGCCGCCAGAACGAACAGGGCGGCGAACAGCAAATCAATCTGCATGCGCCCGTTGGCGTGCAGCATCAGATAACCCAGGCCGGCGGACGAGCCGACCCATTCCCCAACCACGGCGCCAATGGGGGCAACGGATGCCGCCACCCGCAGGCCCGATGCCAGCGCCGGCAGGGCGGCTGGTATACGGATATGGCGCAGGATCGCCCAGCGCCCTGATCCATGACCGCCGGCGGTCATGGTGCGGGCCAGATCCAGCCAGCCGGGTTCGGTCCGGCGCAGACCGTCCAGGAAAGCGGCGGTGACGGGGAAAAAGATAATCAGGCTGGCCATCATGACCTTTGACGCCAAGCCATAGCCCAGCCACAGCACCAGTACCGGCGCCAGGGCGAAGACCGGGATCGCCTGCGTGACAACCAGCAGCGGCAGCAGCCAGCGCCGAACGCCGGGAAACCAACTGAGGCTGATGGCGCTGAGTACGCCCATAGCGCTGCCGAATATCAGGCCGAGAATAATTTCCAACAGGGTTACAGCGGCATGTTTCGCAATTAGATCCAGATGTCCGGCCAGGCTTTGCAGCACCAGCCAGGGGCCGGGCAGGATATATGGCTCGACCCCGGTAACCCATACCAGAACCTGCCAGCCGGTCAGCAGGACAGCGAAGGAAATCAGGGCGCGCCACGTGGTTTGCATTCCGGCCCCTCATCCCGCCAAGTCGAGTAGAATTTGGGCGGCCAGACCATGCAGGGCGGGATCATCAGCCGGCCGTGGCGGCGGGCCCGCCGGCTCGAACGGCACCCCCATGCGGGCCGGATCACCGCGCAGAACCAGAATTCGGTGGCCCAGGCGCAAGGCCTCCACCGGATCATGCGTGACAAGCAAGGTGGTCCGTCCGACCAGTAATTGCGCCGCCAGATCCTGCAGGCGCAGGCGGGTCAGCGCGTCCAGGGCCGAAAACGGCTCGTCCATCAAGACCAGCGCCCGGTCTTCCATCAGGGTGCGGGCCAGGGCCGCGCGTTGCCGCATGCCGCCCGATAGCGCGGCCGGCAGGGTATCGGCTTCCGCGCCCAGGCCCACTTTGTGCAATAACGACTCGGCCCGTTGCCGGTCAATCGTCTCGCCACGAAGGCGGGCGCCCAGGGTGATGTTGTCGAGCACACCAAGCCAGGGCAGCAACAAGTCACGTTGATCCATGAAGGCCAGGCGCCCCGCGATCGGTTCGCCGTCGCTGGCGGCCAGGCGTTGGGCACTGGCCTCGGGCGAGATCCCCGCGATCAGCCGCAACAGCGACGATTTGCCAACCCCCGATGGTCCCAGCAAACAGGTGGTCCGGCCGGCGGTTATATCCAGGTCCAGGCCCTCGAACACCGGCTTACCGCCATAAGCCAGGGAGCCGCCCCGCAATTCGATGCCGATCGGGGGGGCAAGTCTCTCTCGAGACGCCGTTATAGCGATGTCAGCGATTTCAGGGGTTTTATGAACTGGCAATAGACGCGTCCCTCCGCCGGTACGATCCGGATCAGGTTCAAGGGGTCGTCCTTTGTCAGGAACCTCTCAGCCGCCACGACGGCTCCCCCCGCTTTCGAATTTGATCATAGTACCGATCGTCGGCCATGCAAGGAAAAGAAAGGGCGGTGGGTTGGCTCATGGCGGGGTGCGGTTATGATCCCCACCTGAAGCAATGGTCATATAAAATAACTCATCAAGGTAATGACAGACATGCAGTCTCATTCTAAGCAATTGTTTTCCGAGCAGCTCCGCGCGGGCAGCGAACCGCATTGGCACGCCGCCACCAAGCATCGCTTTGTCGGTGATCTGGCCAATGATTTAATCAGTGACGCTGATTATGCCCGTTATCTGGTGCTGGATTACGCGTTCCTCGACATCCTGGTCTCGCATGTGGGGCAGGCGGTTACCAGCGCGCCCGGCATGGCTAAAAAACGCCGATTTTCTGAATTTCTAGCTGCCCTGACCGGTGACGAGGACGATTACTTTCTGCGCTCATTCGCCGCCATGGGTGTCGCCGAAACAGACTGGCGCCACCCGTCGAGCCATGCCGTGGTGACAGGTTTTCGCGCGGTTATGCTGGGCGGTGAAAGGAAATTCGCTTACGCCGAAATATTGACCAGCCTGCTGGCGGTGGAGTGGGTCTATCTGACCTGGGCGATGTCGGTGGCCGGGCGTGCGCCGGCCCGCTTTTATCTGAAGGAATGGATAGATCTGCATACGGACCCGAGCTTCGAAGCTTTTGTCACCTGGATGCAATCGGAAATGGACCAGCTTGGTCCAACCCTGTCTTCCAGCGAACGCCAGAATGTGCAGGATATTTTCAACCGCGCGGTCGAACTGGAAGTCGCCTTTTTCAATGCCGCGTACGAAGATTGAATCCTCCCACGCGAAGCTGCCGACAGTCGCCAAGGCGAAACTTGCCACCATCCCGACACTGGTGCTGGCCGTGCTCGCCGGCGCCGAACTGCTCTAGGCCGGAACCAGGTCCTCGATATAGCTGGTGATCGCGGTCAGTGAGGCGCCGGGGGTGAAGATTTCCCGCACCCCCAGCTCTTTTAAAAGCGCGATGTCCTGGTCGGGGATCACGCCGCCGCCCAGCACGGGGATACCGTCTGCCGCTTGGGCCCGCATTCCCGCCATGATTTCCGCAAAAAGAATATTGTGCGCGCCGGACAGCACGCTGACGCAGATCACGTCCACGTCTTCCTGCAGCGCGACATTGACGATCATCTCCGGGGTCTGGCGCAGCCCGGTGTAGATCACCTCCATGCCTGCCTCGCGCATGGCATGGGCCAGCACCTTGGCGCCCCGGTCGTGGCCGTCAAGGCCGGGCTTGGCCACCAGCACGCGGATCGGACTTTTGCGTAAATCTGTCATGGCGATCAATACGAAGCGGCCTGATATTCGCCAAAGACGCCGCGCAATACATTGCAGATCTCGCCGATGGTGGCATAGGCGCGCACCGCCTCCAAGGTCGGATACATCAGGTTGCCGCTGCCCTTTGCTTCGTTTTCCAGAGCGGCCAGCGCCCGGCTTACCGCGGCGTTGTCGCGGTCGCGGCGCAGCGCCCGCAGACCGGCAATCTGTGCCTCCGCGATTTCCGGCCGGGGCCGGTGCAACTCAATCGCCGGGTCGTTTTGATCCTGGAAACGGTTGACGCCGACCACGGTGCGTTCCCCGCTGTCGATCTGGGTCTGATAGTTATAGGCGGACTGCGCGACCTCGGCCTGGGCGCGGCCCTCCTCAATCGCCTTCAGCATGCCCCCTTCGGCTTCGATCCGGGCGATATAGCGGTTTACCTCTTGTTCAATTTGATCCGTCAGGCTCTCCACATAATACGAGCCGCCCAGGGGATCGACGACTTCCGCCGCGCCGCTCTCATAGGCCAGCACCTGTTGTGTGCGCAGGGCCACCAGGGCCGAATGCTCGGAAGGCAGGGCCAGCGCCTCGTCATAGGCGGCGGTGTGGAACGACTGCACGCCGCCCAAAATGCCCGCCAGCGCCTGCAGGGCGACCCGGACGATGTTGTTTTCCGGTTGCTGGGCGGTCAGGGTGCTGCCGGACGAGCCGGCGCCGGCCCGCCACATCCACGAGGCCGGCTCCTTGGCGCCGAAACGCTCGCGCAGCAGCCGCGCCCACAGCCGCCGCGCGGCGCGGAACTTGGCCGCCTCCTGGAACAGATTGCACGAGGAACTGAAATTGAAGGCGAGGCGGGGCGCGAAGGCATCGATTTCCAAACCCCGCTCCAGACAGGCCTCGATATAGGTGATCGCGTTGGCCAGTGCGAAGGCGACCTCCTGCACCAGGGTCGAGCCCGCCTCGCGCACGTGATAGCCGCAGATGTTCATGGCGTTCCAGCGCGGCAGATTGGTGGTGCAATATTCGATCAGATCGACGGTCAGCCGCATGGATGGGCGCGGCGGAAAGATATAGGTGCCCCGCGCGATGAATTCCTTGAGGATGTCGTTCTGGGTGGTGCCCGAGATACGCGCCGCGGGCACGCCTTCCTGTTCGGCCACCGCCAGGTACATGGCCAGCGCCACCGTCGCGGCGGAGTTCATGGTCAGTGACGGGCTGGCCTGTTCCAGCGGCAGGCCGCCGAAAATGGTTTCCATATCGCGCAGGGAATCCACCGCGACGCCGACCACGCCAACCTCGCCCTTGGCGCGTGGATCGTCGGAATCGTAACCCAGTTGCGTCGGCAGATCGAAGGCAACCAGCAATCCGCCCTGGCCCTGACCCAACAGGTAGGCAAAGCGCTCGTGGGTCTCCTCCGGCGAGCCAAAGCCGGCATACTGGCGCATGGTCCAGAGCCGGCCCTGTTACATGGAGGGCTGGACGCCGCGCGTGTAAGGATATTCGCCGGGAAAACCCAGATCGCGCTGATAGTCGCGCCCCGCATCGTCTAGCGGCGTGTAGAGCGGTTGGTGCCGTAGCTCGGATGGCATGGGCGCACGGCTGACACGTTTCAGCGCCGGGCCAAGGCGTTCCTCCGCCCAGCGTTCCCGCGCCTGTTGTAACTCGCCGCCCTCGTGCCGTTTGTCCACCGATCACACCTCCTGGCTCCCAATAGGGAAAACCTTAGGGCGTCCGGCCGACAGCGGCTTTGATCCAGGTCAAAGAGTTAGTTTGTTGTAGGCGTCCAGGGCCGCGACTTTGTAGCATTCGGCCAGGGTCGGATAGTTGAAAACGGTTTGCAGGAAATAATCCAGGCCGCCGCCCAGTCCCATGACGCATTGGCCGATGTGGACCAGTTCCGTGGCACTTGTGCCGATGGTATGCACACCCAGGAGGCTATGGTTTTTTCGATGGAATATCAGCTTTAAGAGGCCGGTATCGTCGCCCAGTATTTGCCCGCGGGCGATCTCCCGAAAGCGGGCGATGCCGACCTCGTAGGGAACTTTCCGCGCGGTCAGTTCGTGCTCGGTCTCGCCAACCATCGATATCTCGGGGATGGAATAAATTCCAACGGGAAAATTGGTCGGCATGGGTCCCACTTTGACGCCAAAAGCGTTGCAGGCGGCCAGGCGTCCCTGTTCGGACGATGTCGCGGCCAGGGCCGGAAAACCGATCACATCGCCGCCGGCGAAAATATGGGATTGCTGCGTGCGGAATTGTGCATCGACGGTCAGACGCCCGCGCTCGTCCGTCTCCAATCCGGCGGCGCCCAGATTGAGAGACCCGGTGTTTCCGGCCCGACCGGCACAGATCAAGGCCAAGTCGGCGATCAGGCGCTTGCCGGATCCCAGTGAGACCACGACACGGCGCCGGGCATTTTCCCGGGTCTCGACTTTCTCCACCGTTTCACCCAGGCGAAAGACCACATTGATGTCGCGCATTTGATGCACCAGTTCGTCCACGATCTCGCGGTCGAGAAATTCCAGCGGCCGCTCGCGGCCATCCACCACGGTCACCTCGACCCCCATCAGGGCGAACATCGAGGCGTATTCTATGCCAACGACGCCGCAGCCGATAACCACCATTGAATGGGGTAATTCAGCCAGGTTAAAGATTTCGTCCGACGTGATGATCCGCTCGCCGTCAAGCTTGGTTTTCGCCGGCGTGGCCGGTCTGGTGCCAACGGCGATCATGATATTCTGGGCGCTTACCTTGCGCTTGCCCTGGGACGAGGTGATGCCTAATTCATGCGGGCTTTTGAATGTCGCGGTCCCGACGATGACATCGACATCATTGCGGCCAAGCTGTGCGTCCTGAACATGCTCTTCACGCTGAACGATACTGCCGACCCGTTGAAACAACTGGCTGGCGGTGATCTCCTGATGGCTGGCGCCATTCTTGTCGTTGGCCCGGCGTCTCATATCGCTGGCCCGTCGCCCGCCGCGCCCGAATGTCAGCACGGCTTCGCGAAAAGTCTTGGACGGAATGGTGCCGGTATGCAGGCTGACGCCGCCCACGACCTGTTCCTGTTCGATGATGGCGACCCGCTTGCCCAGCTTGGCGCTTTGTACAGCGGCCCGCTGGCCGGCCGGGCCGCTGCCGATACAGATCATGTCATAATCGTAGTTCGTCATGCCGGGTATGTCCCTCAAGTATAGTAAGTAGCGGGCATATCAGTACTTTGTAATGGTTAATAGAGGGACAATGCCGCGCGCCGAGACAGGCGGAACAACGGGCGGTGAAAGGTCGTAAAAGTGGAGGTGTCGGCATGTTTCTTGCCTTTTGCCGCTAATTTTTTTCCCAAAGGTGCTATATTGCCCGAGCGCGGCAGGGGCTGTCGGCGAAATGACAAGATAGAGGGCACGAGCATGGATCTAACAGGTGAATATCGCATCGCCGCATCGCGGGAACGGGTGTGGGAGGCATTGAACGATCCGGAAACCTTGAAGGCCAGCATTCCCGGCTGCAGTGACTTGCAGGCGGTGGGCGATAACAGCTTCACCGCCAGTGTGACCGCCAAGGTGGGGCCGGTGAAGGCGAAATTCCAGGGCCAGGTCACCTTGTCTGATATGGATCCACCCAATGGCTATACCATTCAGGGGGAAGGCAAGGGGGGCGCGGCTGGTTTTGCCAAGGGCGGGGCCAAGGTTACGCTGCTGGAAGATGGCGAGGGCACACTGTTGCGCTACGAGGTCAATGCCAATGTCGGTGGCAAGCTGGCGCAAATCGGCTCACGCCTGATCGACGGCACGGCGAAAAAGCTAGCCGGGGAATTCTTCACCACCTTCGCGGAATTGGCGGCGGGTCCCGCGCCAGCGCCCGTATCGGCACCCGTATCGGCACCTGAGCCGGCGCCTGTGTCGATGCCTGAGCCGGATCGTCCCGGGCCGGCGGAAACGCCGGGCGGTGGACTGCCCAGATGGGTTTGGCTGGGCGGCCTGATCATCATCATGGTGGTTATCCTGGTGATCTTGCGCGACGCCTAGAGCAGTTTTCAATTAATTGGAGTCGCTCTCGCGACTTAAGTGATTGGTTCAATTGCTCTATTTTTAAGAGTCTGAGCGCATTTTCTTCGAATGCGCTCTAGAATTGTAACCAGCATTCACAAAATTGCGAGTATGGCGCCTTTGGGATCATTCCGTGCTTGACCTTAGGGCGACAAGGCGAAACACTCCATGCACCGGGGAGGGCGGTCGTAAGCGGCCTGCTTTTACCCTGATTTATAGTCGGCAACGAACGACAGGGAGGTTCCGCATGCCAACGGTATCAATGACCGTGAACGGGAAGTCTGTGAGTGGCGAGGTTGAAGCCCGGACGCTTCTGGTTCAATTTCTTCGTGAAAATCTAAATTTGACGGGCACGCATGTGGGCTGTGATACCAGCCAATGTGGCGCCTGCGTGGTTCATGTGAACGGCGATTCCATGAAGTCATGCACCATGTTGGCGGTGCAGGCCAATGGCGCCGACGTGACCACCATCGAAGGCTTGGCGAAGGGGGGCGAGATGCACCCCATGCAACAGGCTTTTCAGGATAATCATGGTCTGCAATGCGGCTTTTGCACACCGGGTATGGTGATGAGCGCCATTGATCTGGTAGCGAAAAACCCGAACCCGGACGAGGCCACGATCCGGTCCGAGTTGGAAGGCAACATCTGCCGTTGCACCGGCTATCACAATATCGTCAAGGCGGTGCAACAAGCCGCCAAGACCATGGGGGGATGATATGGTTGAGAATGGCATCGGCGCCAGTCTGCGGCGCAAGGAAGACAATCGCTTTCTGACCGGCAAGGGTAACTATACCGACGATATCAACAGGCCGGGGCAAACACATGCTTATCTGCTGCGTTCGCCCCATGCCCACGCCACGATAAATTCCATCAATATCTCGGCGGCGAATTCCGCGCCCGGCGTGGTGGCTGTCTTCGTTGGCCAGGACCTGCTTGACGACGCGGTCGGCGGCCTGGTTTGCGGCGCCTCGGTCACCGGCAAGGGCGGCGAGGTCAACAAGGCCCCGCCGCGCAACGTGCTGACCATCGACAAGGCGCGCTTTGTCGGTGATCCTATCGCCGTGGTGATCGCCGAAACCCTGGCCCAGGCCAAGGATGGCGCGGAATTGATTGCGGTGGATTACACCGAGCTGCCCTCGGTGGTCTCCACTTCCGGGGCGGACCAGCCCGGCGCGCCTCAATTGCATGAAGAATGCCCCGACAACGTGGCCCTGGATTGGGAATTGGGCGACAAGGCGGCCGTGGATGCGGCCTTCGCCTCGGCGGCCAAGACGGCGTCGGTCCGTTTGATCAACAACCGTATGGTGACCAACCCGATGGAGCCGCGGGCGGCGGTGGGGGAGTATAATTCCGGTACGGACGAGATCACGCTGTATGTGACCTCGCAGAACCCGCATGTGCATCGTCTGGTGATGTCGGCGTTTATGAACATCGCGCCGGAGCACAAATTTCGCGTGGTGGCGCCGGATGTGGGTGGTGGCTTCGGCTCTAAAATCTTCACATATAACGAAGAGGCGATTTGCGCCTGGGCCGCGAAGAAAATCAACCGTCCGGTCAAGTGGACGGCGGATCGGTCAGAGGCTTTCCTGTGCGATGCGCATGGCCGGGACCATGTGTCCACGGCGGAAATGGCTATGGACGCGGATGGCAAGTTCCTGGCCATGCGGGTCAGCAGCCAGGCCAACATGGGGGCCTATCTGCAATTGTTCTCGATCGCCATTCCGACTTTGTTCCATGGTTTCCTGTTGGCCGGGCAGTACACGACGCCGGCGATCTATCTGGAAATGCGTTCGGTCATGACCAACACGGCGCCGGTGGATGCCGCACGTGGTGCGGGCCGGCCCGAGGCGACCTATTTGCTGGAACGGCTGGTGGATGTTGCGGCCTTGGAAATGGGGCTGGACCCGGCGGAAATTCGCCGACGTAACTTCATCAAGGCTGAGCAGATGCCGTATCAGACGCCGGTCGTGCAATGTTATGATTCCGGTGACTATGATGCCAGCCTGGATAAGGCCTTGGCCAACGCCGATTATGACGGTTTTGCCGCCCGCCGGGCGGAGGCCAAGGGGCGGGGCAAGCTGCGCGGTATCGGTCTGTCGGCCTATATCGAGGCTTGCGGCGTGGCGCCGTCGGCTGCCGTTGGCTCGCTTGGTGTTGGCGTTGGCCTGTGGGAATCCGCCCAGGTCCGCTTTAACCCAACCGGTGGCGTAACGGTCTTCACCGGTACCCATTCGCATGGCCAAGGGCACGAAACGGCATTTGCCCAATTGGTGACCGAGCGTCTTGGCGTGCCAGTGGAAAATGTCGAGGTGGTCCACGGCGACACCGACAAGGGGCAGTTCGGCATGGGCACCTATGGTTCCCGTTCCCTGCCCGTGGGTGGCGTGGCCATTGCCAATGCCTGCGACAAGATCATCGCCAAGGGCAAAAAGATTGCGGCCCATTGCCTGGAGGCGGCCGAGGACGATATCGATTTCGCCGAAGGCAACTTCACCGTAGCCGGCACCGACAAGACAATGAATATCGCCGAGGTGGCCTTCACGGCCTATGTCCCCCACAATTACCCAGAGGGGGTGGAACCCGGCTTGGACGAGATTGCCTTCTTCGATCCCTTGAACTTCTCCTTTCCCGCGGGCACTCATGTCTGCGAGGTAGAGGTCGATCCGGATACTGGTACTTTGGAGATCGTCAATTACACGGCGGTCGATGATTTCGGCGTTCTGGTCAATCCGATGATCGTCGAAGGTCAGGTCCACGGCGGTCTGGCCCATGGTATCGGTCAGGCCCTGCTGGAAGGCTGTGTCTATGATGATGACAGTGGCCAGTTGATCACCGGTTCGTTCCAGGATTACTGCATGCCGCGGGCCGACAATCTGCCGTCATTCAACGTCGATTATTCCCCGACCATCCCAATTCATAATCCATTGGGCGTTAAGGGTTGCGGCGAGGCGGGTGCCATTGCGGCTCCGCCGGCGGTTATCAACGCCATCGTCAATGCCTTGGGGATCAAACATCTGGATATGCCAGCCACACCGGAAAAAGTGTGGCGTGCCGCGCAGGCGGCTGGTTAGGCCAGGGGAGGATAGATAAATGTACAACTTCAACTTCCACGCCGCTTCCAGCCTCGATGATGCCGTTGCCAAGCTTGGCGCGGCAGAGGACGGCACGGTTATGGCCGGTGGTCAAACCCTGATCCCGGTTCTTAAACAACGCCTGGCCAACCCGACCGACGTGGTTGATCTGTCCGGCATTGCTGAATTGTCGGGTATTTCGGCCTCGGGCAATGGCGTCACCATTGGCGCCATGACCACCCATGCGGCGGTGGCCAATTCATCCGACGTTCCCGCCGCCCTGCGCGCGGTGGCCGAGGGCATTGGCGATCCCCAGGTACGCAACCGCGGCACGCTGGGCGGTTCCATCGCCAACAATGACCCGGCGGCGGATTACCCGGCGGCCCTCTTGGGCCTGGGCGCCACCATCACCACCAATCAGCGCGAGATCGCGGCCGATGATTTCTTCACCGGCCTGTTCGAGACCGCGTTGACCGATGGCGAGATCATCAAAAGCGTAACCTTTCCGAACGCCACCAAGGCGGCCTATGCCAAATTCCCCAGCCCGGCATCACGCTATGCCATGGTCGGTGTTTTCGTCGCCCAGGCGGCGGATGGCGTACGTGTCGCGGTAACGGGCGCGACCGACTGTGCGCACCGGGGCCCGAAACTGGAGGCCGCCTTGTCCGCCAACTGGTCGCCCGATGCCCTGGACGGGATCACCATCCCGCCCGACCATCTAAACAGCGATATCCATGGCAGTGCGGAATACCGTGCCAATCTGGTCATCGTCATGGCCAAGCGCGCGGTGGCGGCGGCTGGCTAAAAATTACATGGAACGATCGAAGTGGCGGGGAAGCGATGGCTTCCCCGCCTTTTCTTTGCCGGTTCTTTTTTTCAGTTCTTTTTTGCCGGTTCTTTTCTTTGCATGGCAACTGACCTAATTTAAGCCTTATGAACACAGCTATACCCAAAGATATTGATGCCACCCTCGAATTGCTGACGGCGGGCGACTACATTGCCGACCGCAGTCTGGCGACAACCTTGTTCCTGGCCCTGAAAATGGGCCGACCGCTATTCCTGGAGGGCGAGGCCGGGGTCGGCAAGACCGAGATCGCCAAGGTGCTGGCGGCAACCCTGTCACGGCCCCTGGTGCGCCTGCAATGTTACGAGGGGCTGGATGTGGCCTCCGCCGTGTACGAATGGAACTATGCCCGTCAGATGATCGAAATCCGCCTGGCCGAGGCCAGCGGTGAGATTGACCGGGAGCGCCTGGGCCAGGACATTTTCCGCAGCGAATTCCTGATCAAACGGCCTTTGTTGCAGGCCTTGGAGGTGGATGCGAATGGTGCCGCGCCAGTTCTGCTGATCGACGAGCTGGACCGCACCGACGAGGCGTTCGAGGCCTATTTGCTGGAGGTTCTCTCGGACTTTCAGATTACCATACCCGAGATCGGCACCATCCGGGCGGCGCAACCACCCATCGTCATCGTCACGTCCAACCGGACACGAGAGATCCATGACGCGCTGAAGCGCCGTTGCCTTTATTACTGGGTCGATTACCCGGACGCGGAACGTGAACTGGCCATCCTGCGCATCAAGGTGCCCGGTTGCGAGGAAACCTTGAGCCGCCAGGTAGTGGGTTTCATCCAGCGCCTGCGGGAGTATGATTTGTTCAAGCTGCCGGGCATCGCGGAAACCATCGATTGGGCCACCGCCCTGACCGAATTGAACAAAATCGTGTTGGAACCGGAAACCATCGATAACACCCTGGGCGCCCTGTTGAAATATCAGGACGACATCCAGAAGATCCAAGGCAGCGAGGCCGCCCATATCCTGGAAGAGGTGAAGCGGGAGATGGCGGCAGGCGGTCATTAAGCGGGCCATGACCAGCCCCGCTGATAGTCCAGCCCCCGACGACGGCAACCGTCTGGCCGAAAACATCATGCATTTCGCCCGGGTTTTGCGGGCCGCGGGCCTGCCGCTGGGGCCGGGCAAGGTATTGGACGGGGTGCGTGCCGTTATCGCGGCGGGGGTCGGCAGCCGCGAGGATTTCTATTGGACCCTGTTCGCGGTTTTTGTCAACCGCCAGGATCAGCGCGAGATCTTCGATCAGGCCTTCCATATCTTCTGGCGCAACCCGCGCATCTTGGAACGCATGCTGCATATGCTGATGCCCCAGGTGCAGGTGGAGATGGACGAGAGCCGGAACGAGGCCCTCTCGCGCCGGGTGGCCGAGGCCCTGGCCAAGGGCGAAGGCGCGGACACCATGCAGGAGGCGGCGGAGGAGGAGGTCGAATTCGATGCCGCCCTGACCTATTCCGCCCGCGAAGTTCTGCAAGGCATGGATTTTGAATCCATGAGCGCCGATGAGGTGGCCCAGGCCCGCGCCATCATCTCACGCATGCGCCTGCCCATCATGGCAGTGCCGACCCGGCGCCTCGCCCCCGATCCGCATGGCCGGCGGGTCGATATGCGGGCCAGCCTGCGGGCCGCCCTGCGCAGCGGCGGCGGTGGTCCCCTGCGGCACAGATCGCCGAAACACCGCCACCCGCCCCTGGTGGTGCTGTGCGATATCTCCGGTTCCATGAGCCGCTACAGCCGCATGTTCCTGCATTTCATGCATGCCATTACCAATGACCGGGACCGGGTACATACCTTTGTCTTCGGCACCCGGCTGACCAACATCACCCGGCATCTGCGCCACCGCGACGTGGACGTTGCCCTGGCCAAGGTGTCCGAGGGCGTCGAGGATTGGTCGGGCGGCACGCGGATCGGCCATTGCCTGCATGATTTCAACGCCAACTGGTCGCGCCGGGTGCTGGGCCAGGGGGCTGTGGTGTTGATGATCTCGGATGGCCTGGACCGGGACGCGGGCGAGGGCATCGGCGGGGAAATAGAGCGCCTGCATAAATCCTGCCGCCGCCTGATCTGGTTGAACCCCCTCTTGCGCTATGCCGGCTTTGAACCCAAATCCAAAGGTATCAAGGCCCTATTGCCTCATGTGGACGATTTCCGCACGGTGCATAACCTTGCCAGCCTGGGGGATTTGGCCGATGCTTTGGGCCGCCCGCAACCGGTGCGGCGCAACAAATTTCTGACGGAGGCTGCTTGATGGGCACGGACGGTGTGAAACAGGACGCGGTAGAGCACGAACAGGTCTTGGAAACGGCGGCGGCGTGGAAGGCCGCCGGCCGGGGCGTTGCCCTGGCCACGGTGGTCGCCACCTGGGGCTCTTCGCCACGCCCGGTAGGCAGCCAGTTGGTGGTGGAAGAGGGCGGCGATTTTGTCGGCTCGGTCTCGGGCGGCTGCATCGAGGGTGCGGTGGTGACGGAAGCGCGCAGGACCATCGCCGATGGCCAGACCCGGCTGATCGACTATGGCATCTCGGACGAAACCGCCTGGCAGGTGGGCTTGGCCTGTGGCGGCAAATGCGAAGTCTTTATCGAGCCCGTGGAGTGATTTCGCCATGAAAACAGCGCTCCTTGAACAATTGCTGGCCGACCGGGTGGCCAAACGCCAGGTGGTGTTGGCCACGGATCTGGCCACGGGTGATGGGCGATTGCTGTATCCGGAGGAAGGCCAGGGCGGTGATGCGGCGCTATTGGACGCCGCGCGCCGGGTCATGGTTGCGGACAAAAGCGGCATCGTGGAAACAGCGGATGGCCGCAAGGTTTTTCTACACGTTTATAACCCGCCCCTGCGTATGTTGATCGTTGGCGCGGTGCATATCGCCCAGCCGCTGTCCAGGATGGCGATGCTGACCGGTTATGACGTGGCCATTGTCGACCCGCGCCGGGAATTCGCCACCCAGGACCGCTTCCCCGGTATCACCCTGATCGACGCCTGGCCCGACGATGGCGTGGACGCATTTGCCCCCGACCGGCGCACCGCCATTGTCACCCTGACCCATGACCCGAAGCTGGATGATCCGGCCTTGATCAAGGTATTACGCAGCGACGCTTTCTACATTGGCTGCCTGGGTTCCAACCGGACCCATGCCAAACGGGTCGAACGTCTGACGGCCGAGGGCTTCGGCGCGGCGGATTTGGTCCGGCTGCGCGCCCCCGTGGGGCTGGATATCGGCGCCAAATCGCCGGCGGAGATTGCCATCTCGGTCATGGGGCAGATCACGGAATCCCTGCGCCGTCCGGTTCAGGTTGCAGCCGGCTTAGCAGCCGGAGCGGCGGCTGGTTCAGCAGTTGGGGCGGCGGAATGATTTTCGGCCCGACACCTTTGGGCCAGGCCAAAGGCGCCATTCTGGCCCATTCGGTCAACACGGGCGGTGCGCGCATGAAAAAAGGCCGCACGCTTTCCGCCGACGATGTTACGGCCCTGGCCAAGGCCGGCGTTACTGAGGTTATCGCCGCCCGCCTGGAAGCCGACGACGTGGCTGAAAATGCGGCGGCCAATGCCATTGCCAAAGCCTGTCAGGGTACGGGGAGCCGCCTGCAAGCGGCCTTTACGGGCCGCTGCAACCTGTACGCCGATGGCCCCGGCGTCCTGGTGCTGGACCCGGAGCGGGTTAATAGGCTGAACCGTATTCATGAAGCCATCACCATCGCCACCCTGGCCCCGAACGAGGCGGTAGAGGCCGGGCAGATGCTGGCGACCATCAAGATCATTCCCTTTGCCGCGCCGAAAGCTGCGGTGCGGCAGGCTATCGCCATCGCGGACGAGGCCGGCCCGTTACTCCATATCGCGCCCTATCGTGCCCGCCGGGCCGGTTTAATCATGACCACCTTGCCCGGTACCAAGGCCAGCGTGCTGGACAAGACCGCCGCGGTGCTGCGGGACCGTCTGGAACGCCTCGGCGCCGCCCTGGTGGACGAACAACGGTGCGCGCATGCCGCGGATGACATCGCGGCGGCGGTGCGCGGGCAATTGGCCCAGGGGTTGGAGCCGATTTTGATTTTTGGCGCGTCCGCCATTACCGACCGCCGGGACGAGGTGCCCGCCGGCATCGTCGCGGCGGGGGGCGAGATACAGCATTTCGGCATGCCGGTGGATCCGGGCAATCTGCTGTTGCTGGCACAGAAAGGCGATTGCGCGGTTATCGGGCTGCCGGGCTGCGCCCGTTCGCCCAAGCTGAATGGTTTTGACTGGGTGTTGCAGCGCCTGTTAGCGGATCGGCCCGTAGGCCCGGACGAAATTACCGCCATGGGCGCGGGCGGTCTGTTGAAGGAGATCCCGTCGCGGCCGCAGCTGCGTGCGGGGGATATGGCCGCAACCGCGCCTAAAGTACCGCGGATAGCCGCGCTGGTCCTGGCGGCGGGCCAGTCCCGGCGCATGGGCGTGACCAACAAGCTGCTGGCGGAGATTGACGGCAAATCCATGCTGGCACGGGTGGTGGAGGCGGCCCAGGCCTCGCAGATCGCCCAGGTCATTGCCGTGACCGGCCACGAGGCCGACAGCGTCGTTGCCGCGCTGGCCCCCTATGACGTGGGATCGGTGCATAATCCGGCCTTTGCCGATGGCCTCAGCACCTCGTTACAGGCCGGCCTGGGGGCGCTGTCCGATGATATGGATGGCGTCATCATCCTGTTGGGCGATATGCCGCGCATCGCGCCGGGTCATATCGACCGGCTGATCGCGGCCTTTAACCCGGTGGAGGGCCGGGCCATCTGTGTCCCCACCTATCAGGGCAAACGGGGCAACCCGGTGCTGTTCGCAGCCAGATTTTTTGCCGAAATGGGCGGGGTTGCCGGCGACAGCGGCGCCAAGCATCTGATCGGCCAGCACGAGGATGAATTGGTGGAAGTCCCCATGGACGATGACAGCATCTTCCTGGACGTGGACACACCCGACGCCCTGACCGCGATCCGCGCCGCCGGCATGGAATAATTCAAAGTCGACTTGCATCGCATTCTTAACTATGGTCGCGCCATGAAGATCGACGGCAACGGCAAGCAACTGCTTATAGAGCAGCTCATTACGGGGCGAATTAGCCGCCCGGCCATGACCTATGGCCGGGACGGAATTCGCCCGACAATGATGCCCAATCCGGAGCTTGCCGCAAATGCCGTTACAATCCCAAGAGACTGATCTTTCCCCCCGCCTGCAACCAGGCACGCACCACTTTCTGATCCAGGCCGAACCCGAAGCATCGGTTCTGTCACGGGTGCTGGAACTTTTCGCCCTGCGCGATCTGTTGCCCACCGAGGTCAGCTGCAAACGCAGCGGTGATGACGGGGCGGGGGATTTGCATATCCACATCGTCATTGCCGGGTTACCGCCCGAAAAAGCAGCCCACCTGACCGCCCGTATGCGCAACATCATCCCGGTTACCCGCGTGGTGCTGGAACCCGCGTGAATGGACAGCGGCGGACGAACTGTCCTACCATGAGTGCGTCAAAATAACCGTCAGTAGCCGGCAAGGTCGTCACGGACGACACGTGGAGGAGTGTGCGACATGAAAGTAGATGCTGTCCTGACCTGGGACCTGGACAAGGCCGGCGCCGAGGCGCGCGAGCTGGAAGAAATGGGCTATAACGGACTGAAATCCATCGAGACGTCCCATGACCCGTTTCTGCCCCTGTTGCTGGCGGCCCAGTCGACCTCGCAGATCGACCTGACGACCGGTATTGCGGTGGCCTTCGCCCGCTCTCCGATGACCCTGGCGAATATGGGCCACGATCTGAATGCGGCCTCCAAGGGCCGTTTCGTCCTTGGCCTCGGCTCCCAGATCCGCCCGCATATCCAGAAACGCTATTCCATGCCCTGGTCGTCGCCGGCCGCCCGGATGCGGGAGTTCATTCTGGCCATGCGGGCCATTTGGGCCTGCTGGCACGAGGGCAAGCCGCTGGAATTCCTGGGCAAGTTTTATACCCATACCCTGATGACGCCGTTTTTTACCCCGACCAACCTGGAATATGGTCCGCCCAAGGTCTACCTGGCCGCCGTGGGACCGATGATGGCTGAAGTCGCGGGCGAGGTCGCCGATGGCCTGCTGGTGCATGGTTTCACCACCCAGGCCTACCTGGAAAACGTCACCCTGCCGGCGCTGGAACGGGGCTTCGCCAAGGCGGGCAAGACCCGCGCCGATTTCGAAATCTCTTATCCGGTATTCTGTGTCACCGGCCGGGACGAGGCGGAGATGCAGGCCGAAACCACCAAGATGCGCCAGCAGATCGCCTTTTACGGCTCAACGCCGGCCTACAAGCCGGTGTTGGATTCCATCAATTCCGGCGAATTGCAGCTGGAATTGAACGCCATGTCGAAACAGGGCCGTTGGGAGGCCATGGGCGAATTGATCGACGACAAAGTGCTCGACGCTATCGCGGTACAGGGCGACGCCCAGGAAATCGCCCGCCAGATCAAATCCCGCTACGGCCACATCGCCGACCGTACGGCAGCCTCCTACACATCAATGGACCGCGCTCAGCGCATCGAATTCATCGAAGCCATGCAGCGGGGTTAGCAGCGGGATTAGGGCACGGCCCTCACTTCGGCGGATCAGGCAGGGTTAAGGTAATCGCGATGGCGATGGCGACGAGGGCTGTGGCGGCCAGGTAGGCGGGGGTGAAGCTGCCGCTGTATTGGGCCATGAAGCCGGCCAGGATGGGGCCCAGCATCTGGCCGATGCCGAAAATAACCGTCAGGGTGCTGATGGCGGCCACCGTGCGTTCGGGCGTTAGGTAGTCGGCGACCGCCGCCGTCATGATCACCGGCAGGCCAAACACCGACAACCCGAACAGGAAGACCGAGAGATAGATCGCCACCTCATGGCCCAAACCGCCGCCTACAGCACCACCCCAAATGCCGCTGCTGTAGGCGATCAATATGTAGGCGCTGCCTTGCAACAGGAACGACACGATGATGCCGGCGCGGCGGCCCAGACGGTCCGACAGGCCGCCCAGCACGGGGCCGCAGAACAGGGTAAAAAAGCCCAATCCGATCCAGAATAGCCCGGCTTCGGCCTCGGCCATGCCATGTTCCCGCACCAGGGTTGTAACGACAAAGGTGGCGTAGACCACATAGGTGGCGCCAAACAGGGAATAAACCGCACCCAGGCGCATGATTAAATTGCGCTCGGCCGCCTTGGCCGCGATGCTGACTTGGGGGCTGTGCTGGGAGCCGTGCTGGGAGCCCTCTTGGGCAGCCTGGGTCCTTGCCGCCCGGTTCGCGGCCCGGTTCGCGGTTCCGGGTGCCGCGCCGGTGCCTTCGCCATAGGGCTGCAAAGCCATGTCGCCAGGCCGGTTGCGCACCACCAGCAGGCAGAACAGGGCCAGGGGCAGACAGACGGCGGCCAGACCGCCCCAGCCCAGGCGCCAGCCGACCGCGCCCATGGACTGATTGATCAGGGGAATGGCCCCGCCCGCCAGCATCATCGCCAGGCCGGTGCCGGTGGCCAGGGTTCCTGCCGCCCGGCCCCGATATTTGGAGGCAAACCAGTGCGGCAACAGGGTCACCGTGCAGACAAAGGCGATGCCGCTGCCCACGCCCGTGCCCGTATACAGGATCACCAGCGGCCAGAAACCAGAGGCCAGCGAGACCCCGGCCATGCTGGCGACCACCACCAGCAGCGAGATCGCTATCAGCCGCCGCTCGCCAAAGCGGGGCAACAGGCGCCTTACCCACAGGGCGCCCAGCAGATAGCCGATGAAATTGGCTGTGCTGATCCAGCCCATTTGCACATAGTCGAGATCCAGCGCCGCGCCCATGGCCGGCAACAGCATGCCCAGGGCAAAACGCCCGACACCGACGCCGACGAAGGTGCTGAGCACGGCCGCCAGCGCGATCCACCAGCCATAATGTATGCCCGCCACAGGCGCTGACGGAGGTTGGCGAAGCCGGGAGACAAGGCCGCTTGGCGAAGCCATGTCCAGGTCTGCCGTCGCATCCGTTGGGGATACGGATTGACCAGGGGGGATCATGCGAAAATAACGATCATCTCATCAGGGGGCATATGCATCGGGATATATAGTGACCTATCAGCACGGCTTTACGCCATAGAATTTGTCTTGCGCCGTAATAGATGAACCGGGGGCCAGCGGCCCACGGCCTTACTTTGACGGAGCCGGCAGGGTCAGTGTTATGGCGATGGCCAGCGCGACGAGGGATGTGGCGGCCAGATAGGCGGGGGTGAAGCTGCCGCTGTATGCGGCCGCCATTGCCGCCAGGATGGGCCCCAGAATCTGGCCCAGGCCAAGGAGCACGGTGATCGTGCCGATGACGCCGATGGCGCGGCGCGGTGTCAGGTAATCGGCGGCGGTGGCGGTAATGATCATCGGCAGGCCAAGGACCGACAGCCCGAATAGCGCGATGGATAGATAGACCGCACCATCGCTATTGCCATAGGCCATCAGGGCATAGGCGCAGCCCTGCAACAGCAAGGCCAGGGAGATCCCCACGCGGCGGCCCAGGCTGTCCGACAGGGCGCCCAGAAGGGGACCGCAAAACAGGCTGAAAAATCCCAACCCGATCCAGAAATATCCGGTCTGAGCCCCGCCCATGCCATGTTCACGCACCAGGGTGGTGACGGCAAAGGTGGCATAGACCACATAGGTCAAGCCAAACAGAAAATAGATCGCGCCCAGGCGCATGATCAGGAAACGCAGGGACGCCCGGGGCGCGGCCTGTTTCGCCGCACGGCTGCCCCAACTTTGGTTCTTCGTCTTTGCCTTGGTCCCAAACGGCCGCAGACCCAGATCGGCGGGTCGATTGCGCACTATGATCCGGCAGAACAGGGCCAGGGGCAGGCAAACAGCGGCCAGTCCAAGCCAGCCCAGGCGCCAGCCCTGCGGTCCCATGGTGCTATTGATCAGGGGAACGGCCCAACCCGCCAGTATGATCGCCAAGCCGGCTCCGGCGAAGATAAGCCCATTGGCCCGGCCCCGCCATTTCGAGGTGAACCAGCGACGGGTTAGGTTGATGGTGCAGACAAGGGCAATGCCGCTGCCCAGGCCAGTGCCCGTGTACAGGATCAACAACGGGACAAAACTGCCGGCGATAGAGATACCAACCATGGTTGCGATCATCACCATCATGGCCCTGAAAATCAGGCGCCGCTCGCCATGACGCGGCCGCAGACGCTGCACCCACAGCGCCCCCAGCAGAAATCCGACAAAGCCGGCGCTGCTGATCCCGCCCATTTGCACGTAGCCGAGGCCCAGGTTCGTCGCCATTGCCGGCAACAGCATGCCCAGGGCAAAGCGCCCAACGCCCAGGCTGACAAAGACACTGAGCATGGCCGACAGCAGGATCCAGCAGGCATAATGTAAGCCTGCCTCCTCCGGCGCTGCCGGGGGTATGCGCGGCCGGGTGACAACTTCCCGCGGCGAAGCCGTGTTAAGGTTCGCTGGCGTCCCTATTCGCGGTATGATTTGACCAGGGTGGCTCATCTGAACTTCGCGGTTACCAATTCAAAGTGAGTAAAGGTTAATTATATATTAAAGCATAATCATAGGCTTACGTCATAGGTAATATTTTTCCCATAATAAATGAACAGAAACGGGGCGGCAGTGTGGCTGACGGCGGGGTGGCAGACGGGGAGTTGGAAAACGGGGCCGGCGCATTGGCCTATTGCCTGACTGAATTGCGCCGCGAGGACCGGGACCGCTATCTGACCCTGCTGTTCGCGCCGCGACCGGCCCGGCCGGCCCTGGCGGCGTTGTACGCTTTTAATCTGGAATGCGCCCGTGCCGTAAGCGCCGGGGGACAGCAGCCGCTGTTGGGGCAGATGCGCCTGCAATGGTGGCGCGATGGCTTGACGGCCGGTCCGGCGGGCGTGGAGGGCGCAGAGGGCGGGGCGGAAAACCACGCCCACCCGGTTTTAACGGCGCTGGCTGGCCCAAAAGATCGCGGGCAAGGTTTGGCCCCGGACCTGTTGGCGCCATTACATGGCCTTTTGGCGGCGCGGGAGCGGGATTTGACTGCCTTGCCCTTTGCCACCCTGGCCGATGTGGTGGCCCAGGCCGAGGCCACGGGCGGTGCCCTGGCGGCCCTGGCGGCTCGGAAATTGGATGCGGACCTAGCCGCCCGGAGTTTGGCCGCGGCGCGGGCGGCAGGGACGGCCTATGCCCTGGCCGGCATGCTGCGCGCCATTCCCTATCAGCAACCGGGTCGGGGGTACCAGGGCCGGCTTTGTCTGCCCCAGGATTTGCTGGCCGCGCACGGTCTCACGGCGGCGGAGGTCTGGTCGGGCACAAAGGCCGGCGCGGTGGCGGCCTGTGTGGCCCAGGTGGCGGCGGCCGCCAGCCAGCAGTTGGCGCCACTGGCAAACCTTGGCCCGACCGGCCCGGCCCTCTCGCCGCTGTTGCACGGCAGCCTGGCGCGGGCCTATTTACGCCGTCTGGCCAGGGCCTGTTATGACCCCTTCGCCCCGGATCTGGGGCTGCATCCCCTGGGCCGGCCCTTGCTGTTATGCTGGCGGGCCTTGCTGCGCCGACCTTAGAGCGCAATAAAAAAATGCGCTCCAAATTGGTCGTTGGTTAGATCATGTGTCTAATGCCGTGCGCACCATGTTTGCCAATTCAGGCTTGCGAAAAGGCTTTCGCAGCAGCCCGGTGGTATCGGGACGGTTATCCGCATGCGTCATCGTATCGGCAGTGTAACCCGACATGTACAACACTTTAATGTCTGGAATGCGCGTCACCGCTTCTTTCGCCAGCACCGACCCACTCATGCCGCCCGGCATCACCATATCCGTCAACAGCAGATCAATGTCCGTCGTACCTTCCATTGCCGCCAAAGCCGACTGGCCGTCCCTTGCTTCCAGGACGGCATAATCCAAGCCGCGGAGAATATTCACCGCCAGTCGCCGTATATTTGGATCGTCTTCGACCACCAGGACCGTCTCACCCTGCGCCATTGGGATCGTCCCCGTCTCTTCCCGCATAACCGCCGGCGTCCGCGGCGTGTAGGGCAAATACAAATTCACCGTTGTTCCGACGCCCACTTCGCTTTCAATTTCGACATGGCCGCCGGATTGTTTGGAAAAACCAAACACCATGCTGAGACCAAGTCCCGATCCTTTGCCAATATCCTTGGTCGTGAAAAACGGCTCGAACACCTGCGCCAGAACCTCCCGCGACATGCCCATCCCCGTGTCGCTTACCGCAAGTCGTACGTATTCGCCCGCGGTCACCTCCGGGCGTGTCGAGGCGTCCTCGTCGTCGAGCCGCACTCTCATCGTCTCGATGACCAGTTTGCCGCCCTCTGGCATCGCGTCCCGCGCGTTGACCGCCAGATTGAGCAGAGCGCTTTCCAACTGTACCGGATCGACCTCTGTCGTCCAGGGGCCATGTTGCCGCTTCGTCTCGATTTCGATCGTTGCACCCAGCGTTCGCTGCAGCATATCAAACATGCCCGACACTTTTTCATTCAGGTCGATCACCTCGGGTGACAATGGCTCGTTGCGCGAAAAAGCCAGGAGCTGGCGGTTCAGGTTGGCGCCGCTGAGCGCGGCCTTGGTGGCGATTTCCAACAATGGATGCAATGCGGCGTTGTCCTCGAGGTCTTCTTGTATGATGTCGAGATTGCCTATGATGACGGCCAGTAGATTGTTGAAGTCGTGCGCTATGCCTCCCGTCAGCTGGCCGACCGCTTCCATTTTCTGAGCTTGAACGAGGCGGTCTTCCAGATCGTGCCGATGCAGCTCGGCGGCCGCGCGGTTTGCCAGGATATGAAGCAGATCTATGGCTGTGCCCAAATTTTCAAGGGGCTGGCGGTTCATCATGAAGATGACGCCGAGGGGCGCGCCTTCAGGGTCGAACAGCGGCATGCCGACATAGCATTGAACTTCCAGCGTTTTTAGAATCTGATCTTCGGGAAACGTCCCCTGGACATTGTCCTCGTAGACGCACGCTTTGCCGCCGAACAGGTTCTCGCACGGCGTTCCGATGAGGTCGTGATCAAAATTTTCACCAACCACCCCATCGCGGCAAAATGCCATTGTGCGAACCTGGGAGCCACCAGGGACCGTCAGTTCGCCAATGAAAACGTAATCGACCTTTAGAATTCGCGCGAGGCTGCGCGCCAGATGTTCAAACGCATTCTCGCCGGTGGCCGAAGATACGGCTTCGGCAACGGCGGTGAGCTTTTGGTGCGCCTCTTCGTTTGCGTCCGCCATGGCATTGAAGGTCTCGCGCAACGCTTTCAATTCATGTGGGGCAGCCTTGCTGATAGAGGGGACCCGAACACTGCGGACACCGGCAGCCATTTCGCGCGCGGCGTTGACCACGGCAAGCACCGGGCGCGTCAGGTATCCGGAAAGAAACCAGCTCAAGATGGCGGCGGCCAAAACCCCGGCGATGATGACACCGAAAGCATATCGCCGAACCGTATCGGCCCGCGCATGTAATTCAGACATGGGCTGGGGGATCATCACGCCCCAATTCGGTCCCGGGACCCAGGTGAAGCCCGCAATCATATCTTCTTTCAAGGCCGGCGAATAGAATACGGAAACGCCGGTTTCCTTGTTCATCATGCGTCTAACCGGCGCCACCGCCGATAAATCCTTCATCGTTTGCCGCCATTTTGGCAACGGATGAGCCAGAACCTTACCTTTATGGTCAACGATGGCGGCATGGCCGCGTTTGCCAAATGCGATGGCCTGTCCAAGCGCGACGATGTAATCGGTTTTAATGGCACCAACGGATATCTGGTCGTCGATGATCATGACGACATATATTAACGGTCCACCGTGGGGGCCAGGCAATACGCCCGTAAATTTGACTTCATCTTTTACGGCTATTTGCTTGAAAATTGCGAAACGCTTTGGGGGTACGCGTTTTGGGCACGGCACGACATCTTCGTTCAGCGAATAGACGACCGTGCCATCCTTGATCGTCGCCACGCAGATATGCCGGAAATTCAAGTTGGAAAGTATTTCCTGAGTTCCCGCGAGGGGCGTGCCCCGAACGATATTCAGGGTCAGGGCCCGGAACGTGGCTTTTACGTCGCGGTCATAACGCTCCAGCGCCGCGCCCATGTTTCGCGCCAACAACAAATGTCGATCGGTGACGTCCGCGAGCTCTTTGTCAAAGGCCCGGGAGTGTGGCCACACGCCGAAAAAAACAACCGGAATAAGGGCGGCCATCGATAAAACAAAGAAAAGGAGAAATCTTAATCTCATCGGTTTTTTTTGAACTCCAGCCAAGGCGAACGGTTTAATTTGATACATTTTTGGCTGAAAATTGGACAGCCGCATCCGTTGCGCACGATCGGCACTTCTAACTGAGAAATTACTAAGCACAAGCGCAAAGTTATAATTTAACCGGCACTCTCTAGATAAACTTCAGATTTACGGCAACAGTAGTCAAATAGCGCTGCTTTTGGAATAATTTACCTATACAATCTATTTGATTATTATAATTGTATTCTAATCGTCTGGGAGGGGCGCCGAACTTGATTCAGGTTTGCGCGGATAGCCAGGCGCTTAGATCGATCAGGGCCCGGTCCGCGTAGGCGGCCTTGCGCAGTTTCTTCTTTACCGGCGGCTGCAAGATGGGGAACAGGCCGAAATTGGCGTTCATGGGCTGAAAATCCACCGTCTTGCCCTCTTTGACATCCCGATGCCGGGCCGTGCCGGTGATATGGCCCAACAACGTACCCATGGACGTTGTGGGGGGCGGTGGCGCGGGGGGGCGGCCTAAACGCTCGGCGGCGGCGAAACGTCCGGTCAACAGGCCCATGGCCGCGCTTTCCACATAGCCTTCGACGCCGGTGATCTGGCCCGCGAAACGCAGACGCGGCTGGGCAAGCAGGCGGCAGGTGCCGTCCAACAGGGCAGGGCTGTTCAAAAAGGTATTGCGATGGATGCCGCCCATGCGGGCAAAGCGGGCGTTCTGCAGACCAGGAATGGTGCGCAGAATATCCACCTGGGCGCCATGCTTCATCTTGGTTTGAAAGCCGACCAGATTGTACAGGGTCCCCTGGACATTATCCTGGCGTAGTTGCACCACGCCATAGGGCTTGATGTCCGGCTGGTGCGCGTTGGTCAGGCCGACCGGCTTCATGGGGCCATAGCGCAGGGTCTCGGGGCCCCGCTCCGCCATGACTTCGATCGGCAAACAACCCTCAAAATAGGGCGTATCCCGTTCCCAGTCGTGAAATTCGGTCACCTCGGCCGCCAACAGGGCAGCAATAAAGGCCTCGTATTGCTCCTTGCTCAGGGGGCAGTTCAGGTAATCCTTGCCGGTGCCCCCCGGCCCTGGCTTGTCATAGCGGGATTGAAACCAGGCTTGGCTGGTATCGACGGAATCCGCATGGATGATGGGCGCGATGGCGTCAAAAAAAGCCAAATTGTCGGCCCCGGTCAGATCGCCAATGGCGGCGGCCAAATCGGGCGAGGTGAGGGGGCCGGTGGCGATAATGACGCTATCCCAGGCCTCGGGCGGCAGGCCGGTCACTTCGCCTCGGGCCAGCTCCACCAATGGTTCGGCGGCCAGGGCGGCGCTCACATGGGCGGAAAAGGCATCGCGGTCCATGGCCAGCGCGCCGCCTGCCGGAACCTTGTTAGCATCGGCCGCGGCCAGGATCAGGCTGTCGCAGCGGCGCATTTCTTCGTGCAGCAGACCCACGGCGCTGGCCTGGGCATCATCCGAGCGGAAGGAGTTGGAACAGACCAGTTCCGCCAGACCATCGCTCTGGTGCGCCTCGGTCATGCGTTCGGGGCGCATTTCGTGCAGGATAACGGGCACACCGGCGCGGGCGATCTGCCAGGCCGCTTCCGATCCGGCCAGGCCGCCGCCGATGATGTGAATGGATTTGTCCCGGTTCGCATTGTTTGAATTCATGGGCGGTTAGATAGGCCCGACGGAGCCGCAACGCAATAAGTCATCAGCAAATCACCACGGCCCGCGCGCGGGCATGCGGCCAGCTTGTCTTATCGGTGCGGGTTGGTTTACCATAAGTCAACATCCGGTCCGGTTTGGACAGTATGAAATATGGGGAATTCCAATGACGTTGAGCAATATCCGCGTGAAACCCTTGACTGCGGCCATTGGGGCCGAGGTTGAAGGTGTCAACCTGGCCGAGCCGTTGAGCGACGCCACCTTTAACGCCCTGCACGACGCCTTGATGGCCCATCAGGCGATTTTCTTTCGCGATCAGGAAATGACCGTGGAACAGCACAAGGATTTGGGTCGCCGTTTTGGCGAGTTGCACGTGCACCCGGCGGCACCTGGACCGAAAGGGCATCCGGAAATTCTGGTCGTGCATGCGGATGAAAAATCAAAACACGTCGCGGGCGAGGGCTGGCACACGGATGTCAGTTGCGATGTGGAGCCGCCCATGGGCAGCATCCTGCATATCCACACCGCGCCCGAGGTTGGCGGCGATACCCTGTTCTCCAATATGTATGCGGCCTATGACGCGTTGTCGGACCGGATGCGGAATTTCCTGGACGGCATGACCGCCATGCATCGTTCGGAACATGTGCACAAGGGCCGCTATGGCCTGAAGGAAAAGCTGCGCGACGACGATTATCCTGAGGCCATTCACCCCGTGGTGCGCACCCATCCGGTGACGGGGCGGAAAGGGCTTTACGTCAATGCCTCCTTCACCACCAGGATCATGGAATTACGCAGCGCGGAAAGTCACGACATTCTGCAAATGTTATTCAACCACATCGCCCGGGGCGTGCAATTCCAGTGCCGTTACCGTTGGGAAAACAACTCGGTGGCGTTCTGGGACAACCGCTGTGTCCAGCATCATGCCGCCTGGGATTACTACCCCAACATCCGGCACGGCTACCGCGTCACGATCCAGGGCGACAAGCCGGTTTAACTGGAGCAGAATAGCCCGGAACTGCTCCAGAACTCAGCGGTGGCGTTTTTTCAGGCTGCGAAAATCATTGATGGCCGGGTTTTCGCGGGGGTCCTCGTCGGCGCCAAAGATCTGTGCTTTCTGGATCTTTTGCGTGCCGGTGGTCGGCAGGCTGTCGACGAATAGCAGCCAGCCCGGCGCCTTGTAATAGGACTGCCGCGCAAAACACCAATCGAACAGGACGCGGGCCTGGTCCGCGTCGGCAGGCGCACCGGGCATGGCGACGATGCAGGCCAGGACCTCCTCTTCGCGAATGTCGTCGGGGACCGGCAGGACGGCCACCTGGGCGACCTGATCATGGGCCTGCAGACAGGCCTCGATCTCGGCCGCGGCGATGTTTTCGCCCGAGCGTCGAATGATATTCTTTTTGCGGTCGACGAAATACAGCATGCCATCGTCTTCCTGGCGCACCGTATCGCCGGTGTGAAACCAGCCGTTGCGCCAGGAGTTTTCAGTCTCTTCCTGGTTCTTCAGATAACCGGAAAAGAACCATTTGCGCGGCGTTTCGGCACTATGGCGGACCAGCAATTCACCATCCCGCCCGTCGCCCACGTCGTTGTCGTCATCGTCAACCACCCGCGCCTCCAACCCGGCCAACGGTTTGCCAAAGGCGCGGGTGTTGATCCGCCTTGGTTCGTGGCAATCGGCGAAGACACGGCCGGTTTCGGTCATGCCCCAGACTTCCACCAGGGGAAAGCCAAAGCGTTCCTCGAACAGGCGATGCAATTCCGGTTCGACGCCGGCGCCGGTTCCGAAACGCAGTTTGTGCTGGGTTTCCTCCGCTGTGACCGGCTGGTTCAACAACAGGGGTGGCACCACCCCCAGATAATGCATGCCGGTCGCGTTGGTGGCGACCACATCCTGCCACCAGCGTGAGGGGTGAAAACGGTCCGGGGCAATCAGGCAGCCGCCTGTCAGAAACAGTGCGGTGGCACAGACCGCCTGGGCATTGACGTGAAAAAACGGCAGCGGGTTCAGTATGCGTTCCGGCGTGGCAAAGCTAAGGCGGCCGCCCATGGACTGATACCAGCGCCCGGCTTGTACATAAAACTCATTGCTCAGGATACAGCCCTTGGGCCGGCCGGTGGTGCCGGAGGTATAGAGTAGGCTGGTCTCGGTATGGGGGCCTGGCGGGCCAGCATGGGGCGCGGGTCCGAGCTGGGGCAAATCCTGTGAGAAGCTCTCGAACGGCACGACGGGCAGGGGTTTCCCGCGCACCGCCGCGACCCGATGCAGGTCCTCCACCCGGCTTGCAATGCTGATCACGACGTCAGCCTCGGAATGCTCCATCTGGTAGAGCATTTCGTCGTGCCGGTAATCGGGGTTGATTGGTACGATGCCACAACCCAGGCCGTTCAGGGCCAGGTAATGAAAAAAGAATTCCGGCCGCTGTTCCAGTAGTAGGGCCACCCGGTGGCCATGGCCAAAGCCCGCCGCGTCATAATGTTGCCGCAGGATCTCGATCTGCGCCCAGGCCTGGGCATAGGTGAATTCCTTGCCGTCCGGATAATAATCCCGCCCCGGCATCGGCGTGGCGCAAAGGGCGCCGCGGTCGGGCCATTGTTCCGCTGCCCGCCGGAATACCGCGTGGACCGTATCAAAGGAAGGTTCGGTCATGGGCGGCTATCCGAATGAATGGTTTTTGGGGAAGCCTTTCGGGGCCAGACGGCCCGCCTGTCCGCGTTTGCCGAGCCACATTTCCAGCTCTGATTCGGTGCGGGTGCGTCCGCCGGATTGCAGCCAGGTCAGGCCGTCGGCCAGGTTCATGGTTTTGGCGTCGCCCAGGCCGCCGTCGCGATAGCGTTGCAGAACCACGCCGCGGCCACGGCTCATCTCTGGCAGCTCGGACAGGGGGAACAGCAATAATTTATGGTTTTCGCCAACCACCGCCAGATGGTCGCCTTCGACGGGGGCGCAAACGGACGCTTCCACATCACCCGCGACGTTGAGGACCTGACGGCCGCCACGGGTTTGCGCCACGATGTCCTTTTCCGCCACGATGAAGCCCCGGCCATCGCTGGACGCAACCAGCAGCTTACGCGCGGGATCATGTACCATGACCTCGATGATCTCCTGATCATTGGCCATGTCCAGCAACAGGCGCACCGGTTCGCCATTGCCCCGTCCACCCGGCAGTTTGTCGCAGGCCAGGGTGTAGAACCGGCCATTGGTGGCGAACAGAACCAGCTTGTCCGTGCTTTGGGCATGCAGCCAGAAACGGCTTTTATCACCATCCTTGTAGTGTACGTCGTGGCCTTCCTCGACATGCCCGCGCAGGGCGCGCAGCCAGCCTTTGTCCGAACAGACCACGGTAATCGGCTCGCGCTCCACCATGGCTTCGATGGGCATCAGGTCACCGGATGGGGCTGCCGCAAAGGTACTGCGGCGCGGTCCCAGGGCCGGATCGTCGCCGAAGCTCTTGCGCATTTCGCGAATTTCCTCGGTGATCGCGGCCCAGCGCCCGCTTTCCGAGGCCAGCAGCGCGTTCAACGCCCCTCGTTCCGCTTTTAAGGCTTTGTTTTCCGCCCGGATTTCGATCTCCTCCAGACGGCGCAGGGCGCGCAGGCGCATATTCAGGATCGCTTCGGCCTGGGCGTCATTTAGGCCAAAGGCAGTCATCAAAGCTGGTTTCGGCTCGTCCTCCTCGCGGATGATCCGGATCACCTCGTCCAGGTTCAAATAACAAATCAGGTAGGCGCCCAACACTTCCAGGCGTCGTTCGATCTGCCCCAGGCGGTGGTTCGAGCGGCGCACCAGGACCACATGGCGATGATCCAGAAAGGCCTGCAAGGCCTCGCGCAGGTTCATCACTTTTGGCGTCTGGTCGGCATCCAGGACGTTCATGTTCAGACCCATGCGCACTTCCAGATCGGACAGGCGGAATAGGTGTTCCATCAACATCTCGGCTTCGACCCGGCCCGATTTCGGCTCCAGGACCAGGCGGATATCCTCAGCCGATTCATCGCGGATATCAGCCAGCAGAGGCAGTTTCCGCAGGTGCATCAGCTCGGCGATTTTTTCGATCACCCGGCCCTTGGATACCTGGTAGGGGATCTCCGTGACCACGATGTTGTAGGTGCCACGCTTGCCTGGCTCGACCGCCCACCTGGCCCGCAGACGGAAACCGCCACGGCCGGTTTTATAGGCCTCCAATATGGCGGCCGGGTCCTCGACGATAACGCCGCCGGTGGGGAAGTCGGGGCCGGGGATCATTTGCACCAGCTTGTCCATGCCGGCATTGGGAAATTTGATCAGGTGCAGTAGGGCGGCGCATAATTCGCGGATGTTGTGCGGCGGGATCGAGGTCGCCATGCCGACCGCGATGCCCGTGGCGCCGTTAGCCAACAGGTTGGGGAAGGCGGCCGGCAGGACCAGGGGTTCTTCGTCCTCGCCATCATAGGTGCCGCGGAAATCCACCGTATCCAGGTCGATGCCCTGCAACAAGGCCTGAGCCACGGCGGTCATGCGGGCTTCCGTGTAACGCATGGCGGCGGCGTTATCGCCGTCCACGTTGCCGAAATTGCCTTGCCCATCGACCAGGGGATAGCGCTGGGCGAACTCCTGGGCCAGACGGACCAGGGCGTCATAGATCGCCTGATCGCCGTGGGGATGAAACTTACCCATGACATCGCCGACGATGCGGGCGCATTTCTTAAAGCCCGTTTCGGGGTTCAGCTTCAACTGCCGCATGGCGAACAGGATGCGCCGGTGCACCGGTTTCAGGCCATCGCGCACGTCCGGTAATGACCGTGACATGATGGTGGATAGGGCATAGGAGAGGTAGCGTTCGCCAAGGGCCTCGCCTAGGGGCGTGTCGCGGATTTCACCGCCGTCAAGAATCTTTGTCATGCCCCAATGTACCATCAGATGATTTGTCTGTGCGCAAAATGCGTTCCAAAAGGCGGCTTCTTGCCGCCGGGATCGGGCGGTTATGGGGGGCGAAGACCTGGGTTTCCAGGAAATATCCGGTTAACTTCAGGCCATCGCGTACATCCGCGTTGGTCAGCTTTTCCGTACCCCCGGGCAGTAAAAACCCCGGCAACGGCAATAATTTGTCCTTGTAAGGCGCACCCGCGTCACGGCTGACGGCGCGGGCGGATCGCGGCGAGACATAGGCCAGGTCATCGGTGCGTCCCGTTGCCGCGCATTGCCTCAAATCCAGGCCAAAACCAAGCTCGGCCAGCAATCCCAGTTCGAATCGCACATAGATGGCGGCCCAGGTAGGCTCCCGGGTCGCCTCTCCACCCAAGGCCCCCAGCAGGGCGGCAAAGCCGTCATGGATGGTCAGATGCGGCTCCCGCTCCGGCAACGCGGCCTCGGTCACCGCTGCCGCCGAGGCCAGGCCGGCCAGACGGTCGCCGTCCGACAGCAGGCCGGCGGCATGATCGCGCATAGGCTCGACCGTAAAACTGCCCAGATGCTCGGACAGCCGGCCCCGCCAGGCGGCGGCCACCTGATTGCCCGGTTGCAGCACGCCGCGCAGGCGCCGTCCCATGCCGCCCCGCACCAGGCCGGCGTGACGGCCATGCTGCCGGGTCAACAAGTTCACGATCGCCGCCGCCTCGCCATGGCGGCGTACGGACAGCACATATCCTTCATCGGACCAGTTCATGGCCCGAATGTAGCAGGAGATTGCGCCAACGGTACGAATTGCGGACAATGGCAATCATGACAGAGCCAAAAGATCTACCCTACAGCATCGAACACCGCCAACCGGTCGCCAGAACCGAGGGCTTGAAGGTGACGATCCTGACCCTGGCGGCGGGGGAAGAGGTGCCCTGGCACAGCCATTCCATCATTGATGATGACTTCTTCTGCATGCAGGGCCCCATGGTGGTGGAGACCCGCCGGCCGGATGCGGCGAATGTTCTAAATCCGGGCGAAACCTTGAAAGTGCCCGTGGGTCGGCCCCATCGGGTCACCGGCCAGAACGGCGGCCCCTGCCGGTTCCTGCTGGTCCAGGGCGTCGGCGAACACGATTTTATTTCGGAATAGGGTCGCGTACCTCGGCCCGTAACGCGGGGTCACTCGGGCGCGCCGCAGCCAATGTCCACGTAAGTAACCTCTTCCGTCAATCCGACAGGACCCGCGGGTGGATCATCTCGCATCGCCCGCCCGCCAGATATGTCCACCGCGACATAGAGCCTCTGCGTCCCACCGGATGACTTTGGAGTGGCCGGCAGAACCAACCGCCGAGTCGGAGTCCTGAAGCCACTTTGTCTGACGTAGGACAATTCCGCGATTGCACCACAGGGAACCGACACCATGGTCCAGAGACCCTGCATTCGCTGCGCCTGGTCATTTTTGGGTGTTACGCTGGCGACCTCCTCTCCAGTGAGGTCCCTTCCCATCGCTTGAATGTGCGATGCACCCACGAGCCTATACTTGCTGCACTCCGGTGAGTGCACTTCCAGTATCGATAAGCCATTCAATGCCTTCCCGAGTTCCTCGGGTTTGATCCGATCGACTGACGGAACCGGATCGTCCCCTCTCCAACGTTGCCAAGCTGTGAGAAACGCAAGGCAGTTGGGGGCGTCGGCCAATAGGTCGGCACATGTTTTGAGCGAGATCAATTAATTATCCTGTGAGTACTCAAGGCGCGCTTCGGGCTGCTTTTTTTAAATGATACGAATTGTCAGTACAAGGTATTCGTCATCCCGCTGTCCAGCGATCTCTCGCGCGCGCCTAACCCTTGCCGCCCAGGTTGGCGACGAAATCGGCCATGCGCTGGCCAGCGTCGGGGATGTCGTAAGCAGTGTCGCGTTCGTAGTCCAGGCCGGCGTTCAGGCCGGCGTTTTCCGCCTGGCTGTAAAGATCCTTATAGGCCTGGATGGAGCCGGGACTGTTGCGGGCAATGGCAGTGGCCAGTTCGTCCACGCGGGCATCCAGATCGGCGCGGGGGACGGCTTCAAGCGCCAGGCCGATCCGGGCGGCCTCGACGCCGCTGATGGTGCGGGCGGTAAATGACAGCTCCTTGGCGCGCTGTACGCCGACCCGGCGGGGCAGGCGCTGGGTCATACCCCAACTGGGGCGAAAGCCAAGGACGGCATGAGTGTCGCCCAATTTGGCTTCCTCGGCCAGAATGGCAATGTCAAACGCCAGCATCAATTCCATGCCGCCGGTGAAGCAAAAGCCATTGACCTTGGCGATGGTGGCCTGGGGCATGGCCTCGATCCGTTCCAGGACCGCACGGGCGCCATTGTTCAGGGCATCACCCACATTGCCATTCGAAAGATCGACGCCGCGCGCCTGTAGGGCTTTCAGGTCGACGCCGGCGCAAAAGGCACGGCCCGCGCCGGTCATCACCACCACGTTGAAGGCCGGGTCGGCGGCAATTTCACTCAAGGCGCCGTGAACCTCGGCCAGCATTTCCGGCGTCAGGGCGTTCATGGCATCGGGCCGATTCAGGGTAATGGTCGCGATCGGAGCCTGATGCTCCACGATGATATGGGCGTATGTCATGGCGCGGTCTCCTTACGGTGATGGCTGGACGCCGATTGCCGGGGTAACTGATTTCGGCGAGGGAATTACGGCAGCGTTTCCCAGCCGTTCGGGCCGTGTGCTTCCAAGGGGCGAAAGCGGGCCTTGTAGGCCATTTTGCGGCTTTCTTCGATCCAATAACCCAAATAAACATAGGGCAGTCCACGGCGTTGCGCCTCGGCGATATGCCACAGAATGATATATTTTCCCGGGCTGTCACCGGCCATGTCCGGATCGAAAAAGCTGTAAACCAGGGACAGGCCGTCATCCAGCGGATCGGTCAGGCAAACACCGTATAATTTGCCGTCCTCGGTGCGAAATTCGATCAATTCGGACGGCACCGGCGTGTCCTGCACCATGGCCAGATAGTCATCGAAGCTCATGCCCGCCATGCCGCCGTCGCCATGCCGGGAGCGCACATAGCGGTGGAACAGGGCGTAATGCTCGCCCCGTCCGGCGGATGGCATGGTATTGGCGATGATCCCGGCATTGCGCCGGGCAACGCGTTGCAGGCCACGTCCGGGGGTAAAGTCCGCCACCGGGACGCGGACCGCCCGGCAGGCCTGGCAATCCGGGCAATTCGGCTTGTAGGCGATGCCCTGGCTGCGGCGAAAGCCGGTGCGCGACAACTGGTTGTGCAGTTTTTGCGGCGTACCGGCACTCGACAGATCCGTGAAAACCATCTGCTCGATCCGGTCCGGCAAATAGGGACAGGCGGAGGCCCGGGACAGGAAAAAATAGGTCAGTGATTGTGGCGAAAATGGTTTCATAGGCTTTGTATATGCGAATTTTCTTTCAGAAACCGTAATACCATGGTGCGAACAGAGAAAATGCAAGCCAAATAAGCACAATCAACGGCGTCCCCCCGCGCAGATAGTCGCTAAATTTATAACGGCCGGGGCCCATTACCAACAGATTTGTCTGATATCCCATGGGAGTGGCGAAAGAGCAGTTGGCGGCGAAGATGATCGCATGAATGAAGGGCGTGGGCGCTACCCCCAGGGCCAGGGCGGTGTTGATGGCGATGGGGGTGAACAGGACGGCGGTAGCGGCGTTGGAAAGGACGTTGGTCATCACCGCCACCAGGGCGAATAGGGCTGACAGCACCACGGCCGGGCCCAGGCCGGCCATCGCCGTAATCATATGCTGGGCCAAATAGGCTGCCCCGCCCGTGCCTTGCAGGGCGCTGCCCATGGCCAGGGCGGCGGCGACCAACAGGGCCACTTGACGATCCACCGCGCGGGCGGCCTGGTTGATGTTCAGGCAACCAAGCGCGATCATGCCCAAGGCGCCGGCCAGGGCGGCGATAACAATAGGTACCAGGCCGGTCGCCGCCGCCGCCACCACCGCGGCGAAAACAGCCAGGGCCCGTTTGGCGTGATGGCGGGCCGGCAGTTCCAGGGCCGACCATTCGATCAGCAAGACTTCGCGGCTGAAGCGTAGGTTGGTAACCCGGTCCCGCGGCCCCAGCAGCAGTAATATATCGCCGGCTTCCAGGCGGATATCCTCCATCCGGCCGCGCATCATGCGCGAACGCCGCTGCACGCCCAGAATGACGCAGCCGGTGTGATAGTGAAACCCGACCAGACGCAAACTGCGCCCGATCACCCGGGAGGCCGGCGTTACCATGGCCTCGGCCAGCAGGCTGCCGCCCACGCCGCCGCCTTCCTGGTCCTCGTCCGCCGTATCGGCCAGTTCCGGCATGCGGGCCAGGGCCTCTGCCAACAGGGCGCGGGTGGCCGCCACGACCACCGTATCGCCGGGCTGTAACCGCACATCGTCGAACGGCGGTAAATGACTTTCCGCGCCACGCTGGATCATGCGGACGGTCATGCCTTTCAGATGCGGGATCATGCCGGCGACGGTGGTTTGCCCGACCAGGGGGCTTCCCGTGCGAATCAGAATTTGGGCAATGAATTGTTTGCCGTCACCGGTGATCTCGCTGGCCAGGGACGCTCGTTCTCGCAACAGATGCGGCAGGATAAAAACCACATAGGCCAGGCCAACAATCGCCAGCACGCCGCCGGGCACGGCGAAATCGAAAAACCCGATGGCCGGCTGGTTCAGGTCGGCGGCGGCACCCGCCACCAGCAGGTTGGTGGAAGAGCCGATCAGTGTGACCATGCCGCCCAGAATAGCGGCAAAACTTAGTGGCATCATCAGCCGCGAGGGGCCCCGATTGAGGCGTTCGGCAATGCTTGTCATTACGGGAATGAAGATCACCACGATGGGGGTATTGTTGATGATCGCGCTTAGGGCGGCGATAACCGCCAGCGTCACGGCCAGTGAAAGTCCCGGTCTGTGCTGAAAGCGGTGGCTCATAAACCGGATCGTCTCGTCCAGGGCGCCGGTGCGGATCAAACCGTGCCCGATGACCATCAACGCCAGCACGGCGATCAAGGCCGGATCGGCGAAACCGGCCAGCAGGCGCCGGGCATCCAGGCGTTGCCCGAATATCTCTCCCGGCAGTTCAAGCGGCGCGAAATGAAACAGCAGCAACAAGGCCGCCAACAGCGCCAGCGAAGTCTGTTCCAGGGGGAAGCGTTCCGTGGCATAGAGCACGATAGCGCCGGCGATCAGCGCGAAAGTGGCCCACATTTGCCAGCTGGGTTCCATTACCATCATTGGGCTATCATGGCGGTGACAAGGGAGAATATGCAAGTTATGGATCAAAGCTGCGGCACACGGATAATGGGAGAGGTGAATGCATCAGGTTAGCTTTGAGGATATTCGCCAAGCCCAGGCGCGGATGGCCGGTTTCGTGGTGCGGACCCCATGCGCCAAATCCGTGACCCTGTCTCGGATCACCGGGGCCGAAATCTACCTCAAGTTTGAAAATCTGCAGTTCACCGGTTCCTTCAAGGACCGGGGCGCCTTGATCAAATTGCTGCAATTGAACGAGGCGGAACGCGCCCAGGGCGTGATCGCAAATTCCGCCGGCAATCACGCCCAAGGCGTGGCCTATCACGCCCAGCGCCTGGGTATTCCGGCGACCATCGTCATGCCCGTCGGGACGCCGAATATTAAGGTGCGCCAGACCCGCGACCTGGGCGCCGAAGTCATCCTGAGCGGCGATACGGTGGACGAAGCCGCCATCAGCGCAAGACGGTTCTGTGAGGAGAGAAATCTAACCTTCATCCATCCTTATGACGATACCGCGATCATCGCCGGTCAGGGCACCGTCGCGATCGAGATGCTGGAGGCCGCGCCGGACATTGATACCCTGGTGGTGCCCATTGGCGGCGGCGGGCTGATCGCGGGCAATGCCATCGCCGCCCGCGCTATAAAACCTGACATCGAAATTATTGGCGTTGAAAGCCAGCTTTACCCCTCCGCCTATCAGGTCCGCCATGGCCTGGCGAACGATTGCGGCGGCCAGACAATCGCCGAGGGCATCGCGGTGGCGCAACCAGGAAGTCTGACCTTGCCCATCATTGATGATCTGGTCAGCGACATTCTGCTGCTCTCCGAACAGGACATTGAACGGGCCATCGATCTGTTGATCACCATAGAAAAGACTGTTACCGAAGGGGCCGGCGCGGCCGGTCTGGCGGCCCTGCTGGCCTATCCCGAACGCTTTCGCGGCCGGGTGGTGGGGTTGATCCTGTGCGGCGGTAATATCGATACCCGAATGTTGTCATCGATCCTGATGCGCGGGCTGATCCGGGAAGGCCGGATTACCCGCATGCGGGTTGAAATCAGCGACCGCCCCGGCGCCTTGGCCAAGGTGGCCCAGTTGGTCGGCGAAGCCGGGGGCAATATTCTGGAAGTCCAACATCAGCGAAATTTTCCTGGGGTGCCGGCTAAATTGGCGGAACTGGATTTGGTGCTGGAAACCCGCGACCGGGATCATATCGCCGAAATCAGCGGCGTTTTAAGCGCGGCCGGCTACAAGGTACGTGAACTGATCGATACCCCCGATGCCGGTTAGCGCGTTGGTTCGGTTGCCGGTGCGGTCCGATCAGGTTCAGAGCATTTTCATTCTGAAAATGCTCAGATCTTTAGAATTAGAGCAATTTTTCCAATCACTTAGAGCAGCTTCGTGATTCTCATTAATTAGGAATTGCTCTAGTGGCTGACCGCGCAATAGTGGCCGCGATAATACAGTAGCGGCTCGCCTTTGGGATCATGGCGCAATTCCCTGACCCGGCCAATCAGGATCACATGGTCGCCACCATCGTGCACGGCCTCGATCTCGCAGTCGAACACAGCCAAGGCATTGGGGACCAGCGGATTGCCCAGGACGCTGATTTCGGGTTCCAGAGTCTGAAAGAAATTTGCCCCGTCGGCGGCGAAACCATTCGAAATCTTGTCCTGCTCCCGGCGCAGGATATTCACCGCAAAACGGCCCGCGGCCATGAAATGATCATGGTTGGTCGCTTCCCTGCCCAGGCAAAACAAGATCAAGGGTGGATCCAGTGATACGGAATTGAAGGAATTGACGGTGACGCCAACGGCCTGACCCTGGTTCGTGGTTGTGGACACGACCGTGACGGCAGAGGCAAAACAGCCCATGGCGTCGCGAAAGGCCCGCGGATCGATATTTTCAATACTCATTTTCAACACTCATGGCGCTTGTTGTGCCCCCTGTCCCTGCCTGCCGCCGCCCGTCGCCCCCTGCTTCGGATAAGTCTATGCGACCGTCATTCCCAACCATTGGATTTTAGAACGATTAAGCGAAAAAGGCATGGGAATTGCGTTGCCATTGACCCGCGATTGAAAAAAACTTTCACGCTACGAGAGCAATTCCAAATTAATGAGAATCGCGAAGCGAAACTAAGTGATTGGAAAAATTGCTCTAATTTTAAAGATCTGAGCATTTTCAGAATGAAAATGCTCCAGGAAATTCCACTCCGACGCACAGCATCATCGGCGGTAAATCGGCAAAAAGATAACCTGTGGCACGACTTATCGGCGTTGAACTAACGCTATCTTAACCTTATCTCGCCAGCATCCAGGCACGACTGATCGGCCGTGTGATTGGCTGTCGGCAATGCTTGGTTTTGGTACGTCGGATTGATGGGCAAAATATGTTTCTGATAATTGGATTGGTCGTCGTGTTTGGCTCTGTCGTAGGCGGCTATGTGCCCCATGGCGATCTTCGGGTGCTTTGGCAACCATACGAATTTCTGATCATTCTGGGCGCCGCCTTTGGTGGTTTTATAATTTCGAATCCCAAGGATGTGACCATGGCGACGGGAAAACACCTGGGCCGGTTGTTGAAAAGCTCCCCCTACAGCAAGCAGGATTATGTGGAACTGCTCTGCCTGCAGTTTTCCCTTTTCAAACTGGCTAAAAGCAAGGGCGCCCTGGCGCTGGAAACCCATATTGAAAATCCGGAAGATAGTTCGATTTTCACCAACTACCCCGCCTTCATGAAAAACCAGGATGCGGTCGATTTTCTGTGCGACACGATGCGCCTCATCACCATGGGGACAGAGAATCCCTACGAGCTTGAAGCCATGATGGATGGTGATATTGAAGCTCGGAAACATGAGGGCCACGCCGTGGCCCATGCCGTCAGCCAACTGGGCGAAGGCCTGCCAGCATTCGGTATTGTCGCCGCGGTGCTGGGCGTGATTGTCACCATGGGCAGTATTTCAGAGCCGCCAGAGGTGCTGGGCGCCTTGATCGGCGGCGCCCTGGTCGGCACGTTCTTTGGAATTTTGATGTCCTATGGCGTCGTGGCGCCCATGGGCTCCTATTTGACATCCTATTGCGACGCCGAGTTCAAATATCTGGAGTGTATGCGCACTGGCATTTTGGCCCACGTGCAGGGCTATGCGCCGGCCATTTCCGTGGAGTTCGCGCGCAAGACGTTGAGCGGGCATGATCGGCCCAGCTTCTTTGAGCTCGAGACCGCGACCGATGAATTGGCGCCGGCGTAACCGCCGATTAGGCAAAATGCAGGTCGCAGGGTGGTAAATCATGGCACGTGGTAATGAAGGCACCATTATCATCAAGAAGATCAACAAGGTCAGCGCCGGCGGCCATGGTGGCGCGTGGAAGGTTGCCTACGCCGATTTCGTAACCGCCATGATGGCGTTTTTCCTTTTGTTGTGGCTGTTGAACGTGACCACCGATGAGCAGAGACGCGGCCTGGCTGACTATTTCGCACCCACGGCGGCGTCCCAATCCACCTCTGGCAGCGGCGGCATCATGGGCGGCACATCTCTTTCCACGGAAGGCGCCCGGATTGGCCAGAGTGCGCCGCTAACCGTCACGATGGAAATGGCCCCGCCCCGTCAGCGCAAGCCGGCGGAGGAGGACGAGATCGAGAAAGAGGGCGAAGCGGGAAGCCTTAACGAAGAAGAATTGCAGCAGGAGATGGCCGCGCGGGAGCAGGCAGAGTTTGAGGAAGCCGAGGAGGCTTTGCTCCAGGCCATGCAGGATTCACCGGGCCTGTCGGAAATGGCGGAAAATCTGATCATCGATAACACGCCGGAAGGCCTGCGCATCCAATTGGTGGATCAGGAAAAAGCCTCCATGTTTGCCTCCGGCGGCTCGGAATTGCAGGAAAACCTGAAAAAGATTTTGGAGAAGGTGGCGGATATCATCCACCGTATGCCAAACCAGGTGGCGATTACGGGCCATACGGACTCGGTGCCTTACACGGGTAAAAAAGATTACAGCAACTGGGAACTCTCCGCCGAACGGGCCAACGCCTCGCGCCGCGCCCTGGTTGGCTTCGGCGTTCCCATCAGCCGCATCGCCACGGTCAGCGGCAAGGCCGATACGGACCCCCTGGTGGTCGAAGACCCGGCCCTGCCGACCAATCGGCGCATTTCCATTGTTCTGTTAAGGGAAGCCGTCTTTACCCCCTCGCTGCCGCCGGCCCCGGCCGACGACTAGAGCAATTTTTGGAGATGACTGTTTCGGATCGTCCGGACTTCCCGGCGCGAAGTCCGAATGGTGGTTTCCTAAAAACAGCCCTATCTGTCATGCTGGTGATGACAGAGAGAACGGAGGCGTCATAGGTGCGTGCGGTATCGGTTTCCAAGGCGGGCGATGACCAGAATGACCGGGCGGGGGCCTGGTCGGGCGAGGCGCCGGATGCGTTGGTGTCGCCGGCGCTTTATGAGGGCATCCGGGTCAAGCGTGTAGTCGCTTATGCCATCGATCTGATCATTATCGCGGGTTTATTGACGGTGATGTGGGTGGTCGGGATTTTCTTTGTTGCCGTCTCCCTTGGATTGCTCGCGCCGGTCCTGGCGTTGGCCACGGCATTGTTTCCCATTGCCTACCACACCAGCCTTATCGGCGGTCCGGCCAGCGCCACGGTGGGTATGCGGGTGATGGATCTGCGCGTGGTGGCCTGGAATGGCAATCGCCCCGGCTATGCCCAGGCGGCGCTGCAAACCGTGTTGTTTTACGTCAGTGTGACAATCGCCACATTCCTGGTTCTGACCGTATCCTTCTTTAATCCACGCGGCCGCTGCCTGCATGACCTTTTAGCCGGTACGGTGACGGTCAACGATCTTCATCTTAGAGCAATTCCGGGATAGGCAGCCGGCTGTTCCGGATCTGCTCTAACCAAACAGGCCGATCAATCCGGCCACGCCCAGAAATGTATAAGCGATCCAGCGATAGGTTTGCTCCGCCGCCTTGCCCGCCAATCGGCTGCCGATCCAGGAACCGATCAGAATGACCGGCATTAATATAATGGCGTCGATCAGGGCCGCCAACCCGGTGGGAGAGGCGAGCATGACCATGGTAACCAGCACGAAACCGGTCAGCAGATAATAGGCTATGATATTGGCGCGGATGGTGGCCGCCGGTATTTCCGCCGCCAGCATATAAAGCAAGACCGGCGGGCCTCCAACCGAGGTGGTCGCCATCATGGCGCCGGAAACGCCGCCGATGCCCAGGGTCAGCGCCAGGGGGCGCGGCCCGCGATAGCGCCACCCGGTGATCAAAACGATGACGAACAACAACACAATGACCGATACCGCCTTGGTAATAACGCCGCTATCCAGACTGACCAGCAGCCAGATGCCAACGGGCATGGCGGCAATGGCGACGGCTGCCAGGGGGCCGACGAATTTCCATTCGACCGCGCCGCGGGCGCCAAAGAATAACATAACGCCCATGGGGATTTCGATGCTGGCCACCATGGGGACCATGTGAACGGGGCCCAACAGTACGGCGAATATCGGCGCCATCAGAATGGCCGAGCCAAAGCCGGCGAAGCCACGCATCAAGCCGGCGGCAAAGGCCGTAAGGCCGGCCCAGATTAAAATCCCGCCAGGATCGGCAAGCAGCAGTGAACCATACAAGGCATTTGTCATTTCCTGATCGCCTAATTCTTTTGCTGCCGGGCGCGCCAGCGTCTGACCTGCGCCAGGGCCGCCGTGAGCTTTAATTCCAGCATCGTTTGCCCCAACTTAGCCGAGGCCCCCGTGGCATCGCCCATCACCCCCGTGGCGCCGCCATTTACGCCTGCCTTGCCGATCATGTCCGGTCGCACACCCTGGGGAAAGGCCGCCAAAAGTTCCGATGTATCGCGCATGTCCGCATGTCCGCCCTTGGCGGCTTCACCTTTGCCGTGCCGGCGCAGATGGGCAAACTGACCATTAGCCTCCGCGTCATAGTAGTCCGAGACGTGCAGCACCCTTGCCCTTGTATTGGCCCATTCCCGGTTCAGGCTGTCCGACACCTGCCGTTGCCCGGCTTGATTGCCGCCGCTATCGCCCAGCAGCAGGATCTCTGTAAAGCCATGTGCCTTGAAGCTGCGGGCGATGTTTTCCAGCACTGCCCTGAATACCGGTTCCGGCAGGCTGACGGTGCCGGGAAAGGCCATATGGCCCCGGGGCGGCTCGATGGCGCCTTCCGGCACATAAACCACCACCGGCGCCACCAACGCATCACCCAGACCCCGCGCCAACGCCTCCGCCGTGTGGCGCACAATGTAGTTATGCTTGCCGGTAACCAGATGCGGCCCCCCCTGTTCCAAGCCGCCGGTCGGAATAATCACCGCCCGCTTGCCCCGGCGCAACGCTCCGGCCACCTCCAGCCAGGTCATCTCCGCCACGAACACGGTGTTGGGTAAGGCCGTCGCTATCTCAGCCAGACGCGGGGCCTCGGCCACTGCCGGGCCGATGCCGCTGGCCACGGCCGCGACGGCCCAGACCACAAAGTGTATCCATTTCACGGTGGCGGGTTTCCTGTCTTGCAGCTATCCCTCACTGCCAGTGAGGCGAAGGGCGCCACAGTCCCGCCTCAAACACATGCCAGCGCATAAACCCCCTGGACGCCGTCGGGCAGTTGGTGGGTTTGCCAGCTTTTGCCGCCATCCTCGGTGCCGAAGACCGTGCCGCGGCGGGCGGCGCAATAGACCCGGTCGGGGGTGGTGACGCTTTCAGCGACGACCATCAGGGTGCTGTCAATGGAGACCCCATGATCGAAGCGCGACCAGTTGTCGCCGAAATCATCGCTGCGGTAGAGCGAGCCTTCATCGCTGGTTGCGGCAACGGAAAGGGCGGCATACATGCGGTCCGTCTGGTGTTCCGAAACGATGACGTCGCGGGCATAGGTCAGGGGCGAAAAGCGACTGATGCCAAATTCCTGCCACGCGGTGCCGTTGTCGTCGCTGCGGAACAGGCCCATGCGATTGGCCAGCCAGACTGTATTGGGGTGGCCGGGGCTAAGCGCCAGGGCGTGGGAATCCATCATCCCCTCGATCTCGTTATCACCGACGATGGCGCTGCGCAGATGCGGTTGTTCGGTCATCTGCAATAGGTCTTTGTTACAGGTTTCCCAGCTTTTGCCGCCATCCAGGCTGCGCACCAGGCCGCCGATCTCGAATGCGACAAGAAGATGGTCGGAATTATCGTTGGCCACGGCAATGCGGATCACCCGCATGGGGAAATTCGCCTTCAAGGTGCCCTCGGGCGCCTCGATCGCCAGGCGCTGCCAGTCGGCCCCGCCATTGCGGCTACGAAACACCGAGGTGTTCTGGGTGCCCACATAAATCGTCTCCGCATCGTTGGGATCCAGACAGATGGACCAGACCACGCTATCCTCGGCGGATGTGCCGGCGGGCAGGGGCAGGGCACGCCAGCTTTCCCCACCGTCATCGGAACAATAGGGCCCGGCTTGGGTGCCGGCATAGATCGTCTTCGGGCGGTCCGGGCGCACCGCGATATAGCGAACTTCGAGATTGCCGGGTAGCCCCTCGCTGATCGGCTGCCATTCGCCCAGGTCTGGGTCAAAACCGAACAATCCCTGGGCCCGCTCATCGTCCACGACCCCGACCCACTGTCCCGCGCCCACGAATACTGAATAGGCCATGTCTATTCCCCACCTGTAAAATGCTTGTGAATTTCGCTCCTGATAAAAATCTTAACCCATTTGCGCCGCCGCCGCATAGACCCTGGGCTATGGACGCCGCCGATTGTCGCTGTATATTCCGCATGTCCTCAAAAATGGAGAATGGCATGAGTGAGAAGGTTGCCTTTATCGGGCTGGGCGTCATGGGCTATCCGATGGCGGGGCATCTGGCCGCCAAGGGCTATGATGTCACCGTATTTAACAGAAACAAAGCCAAGGCCGAGGCCTGGGTGGCAGCGCACGGCGGCGCCAGTGCAGGGACGCCAAAGGCGGCGGCCAGCGGCGCCGGCATCGTCTTTGCCTGCGTCGGCGCCGACAATGATCTGCGCCAGGTGACCTTGGGCCCCGACGGTATCTATGCGGGTATGGAAAAAGGCGCGGTATTCGTGGATCACACCACGGCCTCGGCCGATGTGGCCCGTGAGATGCACGCCGAGGCCAGGGAGCGGGACCTGGGCTTCATTGATGCGCCTGTGTCCGGTGGTCAGGCGGGCGCTGAAAACGGCGCATTGACCGTAATGTGCGGCGGTGACGGTGACGATTTCGCCAAGGTGGAGGGCGCGATCCAAAGTTATGCCAAGATGTGCCAGTTGATGGGGCCGGCGGGTTCCGGTCAGTTGACCAAGATGGTCAATCAGATTTGCATCGCGGGCGTGGTGCAGGGCCTGGCCGAAGGCATCAACCTGGCGGTAAGCGCCGGTCTGGACGGTGCGCAAGTGGTCGATGTGATCTCGAAAGGCGCGGCGCAATCCTGGCAGATGGAGAACCGCTACAAGACCATGCTGGCGGATGAATACGAGCATGGCTTCGCCGTGCAATGGATGCGCAAGGATCTAGCCATTTGCATGCAGGAGGCTAAGAACCTGGGAATTTCGCTGCCTGTGGCGGCGCTGGTGGATCAATTCTATGCGGAGGTCGAGGCTTTGGGCGGCACCCGCTGGGATACCTCGGCCCTGCTGGCCCGGCTGACGGCGGTGCGGCCAAAAAAATAACCCGGTAAATTAGAGTCACGAAAAAGGGCGCCCTGCAGGGGCGCCCTTTCTTGTTCGGCAAAGCGGTGGTTAGGGCGATTTGGCGACGGCCACGCCGGCGGCGGTATAGCTGCCGCCCACCACATGGAATTGTCCGCCGACCTCACCAACACTGCTGGTGGCGCCCTGCATGAAGGCGCCATTTAGGCTGCCGCTGCGTCCTGCACCAGAGATCGAGCCTTGAAATTGAGAACCCTGGGTGCCTGACTTGCCGGTTACGGTGCCGGAATAACTGGCGCCGTCCAGGTTCGAGATCGTGACGTTGCCGCTGCGCGTACCGAAATTCCAGCCCTGGCTATAATTGCCGAAGGCGACGTATTGATTGGCGCCATTCTTGATATTTGCCGCCACATGTCCCGTGTAACTCGCCGTGCCGGTTCGGGCGGCGGTTACCGTGGGCCCTGAAAGCCGGCCGGCAACCCATGGCACCAGATGAAAGCGGTGGCGCTCCACCGATGAGTCCTTGCGAACTTCGCCGGAAATGAAGCCCCATTTGGTATGTTTGCAGGTGCAAAAGCCAACCCCATTCGTCAGGCTGGTCGATAATTCCGTGAAGGCCGAGGTGACCAGGACAATACGGCTTGTTCCAGAGCTGCCGCTGAAGGTCGGCAATATTGATGTCGAATCCCGGACGCCGAAGATATCGTCGTCGATGAATGCCTGCCGCGAACGTCCGACGCCGGTGGGATTACCCAGGCGAATGACTAGGGACGCTTGGGTGCTACCTGCATCCTCGGTTCGCACCGTCGAATACAGCCGGTTCGTACTCGCGTTGGTGACGATCTCAAAGTTGCTGGGGTCAGAACTCAGATTTTGGGAAATATAAACCGGGAATGTTGTCGTGCTGGTCTTCGCGGTGACCAGGCCGGAGACATAGCCCTTCAGCGTTTGCGAGGTGCGCGAAACTCCAACGCCGGCGGGCAGACCTGTTGGCCGCGTGTAGGTCTCGGTAAAGAAGGCCAGATCTGGAGTCGCGGAATTGTTATCCAGGGCTTGGACAAAACCGGCGCCATCAAGCAGTGTCGAAACGCCGCCATCAGTGAAATCGGAACCGATGACGAAATAGTCAGGCTTTTCAATGCCGAAGAATGAATTTCCGCTGCCATCCCGCGAGGTTGCCGCGCCGCCGTTATTGATCCGGATGGGGAGGCCCGCAGCCGTCAAGCGCACTGACCCGCGGGAATAGCCCGACAACAGGATCTTATTGTTAGAGGCGCTGTCACCGAAATAGGTGCCCATATACACAATCTGGGCTGAACGCTGGCTCGCCCCAACGCCTTCAATGGCGATGGAGCCGTAAAGCGCCACGGACCGGGCATCATCTGGCTGGCTGAGGAGATTAGGCGAATAGGCGCTATAGAGGATCGGCCTGGGCCGGCCGCCAAGGTCACCGCCATATTGCGAGGGCAGCATGGGGATCAAGGTATTGCCGGGAAAGCCAGGAAACAGATCGTGGGCCGCTACGCCGGTGGTTGGAAAACTACCGGTGAACGCCACGCCGACGAAGACGCTGGATGGATTGTTGCTGAAATCACTTTCAAGCAAATTCAAGTAATAGAATGATTGGTCGGCAGCGCCATAACCCTTGCCGCTCACCGCGCCAAAGCGGGTGCTGCCCTCGCCGCTGGCAAAGGTGAATTCACCGGACTTGAGCGGTAGCTTGAAGCTTGCGTCATTTGGGTTATTGGCATCCGCGGTGACGGAAACAAAGCCATTGCCGACATCGGCCCCGTTGCCGCTATTATTCCGCTGCGTAACCCGGGTTGTACGGTTGGTGGCAAAAATGAAGGCGGTAAATGGTGTCTGGCTCAAGAATCGTCCACCATAGTTGAAACCGTTATTGACTCCGGTACGACGGACACCACCCTCGGTGCCGGCCGTGTCATCCAGAGCCTTGTCCTGCTGGGCAGCGATGGTCGAGTTGCGAACAATCAAAAGGGCCTTCTGCTCGGCCAGGGGATCACTGCCCGGCAGTGGCGCCGGCCGCGCGATACCGGCGGGTGGCGCCGATACAATGGCCTGCGGTTTCAGATTGGAGCCCAAATTAGAAATTTGGCTATCGGCGACATCCTCGTTGGTGGGGGCCTCGGCCGCGCCGCCCGTGCTGTCGCCACCCGCACCTTCCAGGCCGGCCAAAGCTTTGGTCTTACCTTCTGTCCGGGTTGGCTGGCTGGGCGCTTGTTGCGCGTTCACCGCAACCACCTGGAAGCCGGGAATATTGATTGCCCGGGTCACGCCGCCGGACCGCACGGTCATTTGGCCAAAGGCCAACTGTGCCGTCGTCACGACCCTGGCGCCGGGGCTCGCCTGTGCTAGACGCAGCAATCCAGAGGCTGCCGCGGTCCGTGACGGATCGCTATCGCTGCCCGCCGTCAGGCCGTTTCCGATCCGCCTATCAGGTTCCCCAATATCCAGGGCGGCCTGCTTGCCGACTTCAGTCACGGTTATGATACCGATGCCGCCGCGAATACCGATCACCGCCGTCGGGGTTGTGAAGGTAACCGCCGTGGTCTTGGAAATTTTTCCGCCCACCAGACGGAACAATCCCTTGGTGGCGCTGAAGGCCAATTTGCCCGTTTTGGCGTCTGGGTCATAGACGAACTCGTCCAGCACGACATCGGAATTCGGCCCGATGGTCAGGGCGGAACCATCCACAAACAGCAATTGGGTGCGGCCCTTGTCCGTGGTCACGATCCGTTCATTTTGGAGCAATTTGGAGCCGACAACGATGACCCGGTCTGAACCACCGGGGGCGGTGCCATTAGTGGCCGGATTAACCGCGGCCGCTACGCCGACTTGCAGCCCGGCCGCTCCAACCGCCTTGGTTGCGCCCTGGGCCGGGCCCGAAATCAGGCTCAGCGCGAACGCTGAAATGATAATGTTGTTTGCCAGAAAAGACTTGTAATTAACTGATATCATTATCAAATTATCCTAGAAAATCATTCCTTGATTTTTAACGGATTGCCGTTCTATCCATAAAAAACCCAGGCAAAATCGATTCTGCCTAGATTATGTTAATACTTTCCTACGGTGGAGAGGTAAGCTGATCCCAGTTTTGTCACTACACGCCGCGCAGCAGTGTTGCGGCCTTGGCCGCGAAATAGGTGAGAATGCCATCGGCGCCGGCCCGTTTGAAAGACATCAGGCTTTCCATCATGACCCGCTCGCCATCCATCCAGCCGCGCTCCGCCGCGCCCGTCAGCATGGCGTATTCGCCGCTGACCTGATAGGCGAACGTGGGGACGCCGAATTCATCTTTTACCCGGCGCACGATGTCCAGATAGGGCATGCCCGGCTTGACCATCACCATGTCCGCGCCCTCGGCGATGTCCAGGGCGATTTCGCGCATGGCCTCGTCGGAGTTAGCCGGGTTCATCTGATAGGTTTTTTTGTCCGCCTTGCCTAGATACTTGCCTGAACCGACGGCATCGCGAAAGGGGCCATAGAAGGCGGAGGCATATTTCGCCGAATAGGCCATGATCCGCACATCGTCAAAACCGTTCTCGTCCAGGCAGTCACGAATAGCGCCAATTCGGCCATCCATCATATCCGAAGGCGAAATGATCTGGCAGCCGGCCTGCGCCTGTATCAAGGCCTGTTGGCACAATACCGCCACGGTTTCATCGTTGACGACGTAATCATCACGGATCAGGCCGTCATGCCCGTGCGAGGTAAAGGGGTCCAGGGCGACATCGCACATGACGCCGACCTCCGGCACCGCGTCGGATATGGCGCGGACCGCCTGGCAAACGATATTATTGGGGTTGGTCGCCTCGTCGCCTTCCGCGTTTTTTAATTCCGGGTCAATGGCGGGAAACACCGCCACCACTGGTATGCCCAATGCCGCCGCCTGACGCGCGGCGTCGACAATGCCGTCAACACCAAGCCGATAGACATCGGGCATGGAGGGAATTGCGACCGTGTCATCCCGGTCATGTACGAACAACGGCCAGATCAGATCATCGACGCTCAATGTGTTTTCCGCAACCAGCCGCCGGTTCCAATCATCCTGCCGGTTGCGGCGCATGCGGGTGCGCGGATATTGGCCATGGGGCCGCTCGGGTCCCGCCGCCATCTGTTTTTGCCGTTGTTTCGCTGGATTGACCTTGGCGACTTCTGCCATTGCGGCACCCTCATGAAATTATCAGTGACTGCAAACTTGCGGCCACAGTGTACCGCCCTCCCGCCGAATGATCTAGGTGTGCAATCTTCGCGGCGGACATGTTATGAAGAGGCGGTTGAGGGATATAAAGCGGAGAATTTGCGGTGGATGGCATCGGAGCAAGCAGGCGCGGCACGGGTAAATCTTCTGGCGGCGCCGTGGCGGCGAACCGGGCCGGCCGGGCGCCAGCCAGCCGGGCGCCAGCCAGCCGGGCGCAGGGCAGCCTGGCACCGGGCAAGCCGTCCAACCGCGGCTATCAATTGAAGAACCATTTGCGTTTTATCACCGCGACCTCGTTGTTCGACGGTCATGACGCGGCCATCAACGTGATGCGCCGGATGATCCAGGCGGCGGGGGCCGAGGTTATCCACCTGGGCCATAACCGTTCGGTGGAAGAGATCATTTCCGCCGCCATTGATGAAGATGTCCAGGGCATTGCCATCAGTTCATATCAGGGCGGCCATATAGAATTTTTCCAATATATGATCGATCTGCTGCGCCAGCGCGGTGCCGGCCATATCAAGGTTTTTGGCGGCGGCGGTGGTGTTATCGTGCCGGAAGAGGTGCGCGCCCTGCACGAATATGGTGTTTGCCGCATCTATACGCCGGAAGACGGTCAAGCCATGGGATTACCCGGCATGATCAAGGATCTGGTCAAGCGGGCCGACTTTGACCTGTCGCGAAATTTGCCAAAAAATCTTACTAAATTGAAAAAGGGCGACCGGGGTGCCCTGGCTCGCCTGATTACGGGGCTGGAGGCCGGCACTTTACCCAAGGCGAAACAAAAAGAGCTTGCCGCCCTGGCCGTGAAAAAAGGCGATGTGCCGGTGGTCGGCATCACGGGTACCGGCGGGGCCGGCAAATCCTCGCTTACGGATGAGTTGGTGCGCCGCCTGCGTACCGATCAGCCGGATATGAAGATCGCTGTCATAGCGGTGGATCCTTCGCGCCGGAAATCGGGGGGCGCCCTGTTGGGTGATCGTATCCGTATGAACGCCATAGATAAATTCGTCGGCAATGGCTCGGTCTATATGCGTTCGCTGGCCACCCGCGGCTCCGGTAGCGAGTTGGCGGCCTGTCTGCCGGGCGCCATCACGGCCTGCAAGGCGGCGGGATACGGTTTGGTGTTGGTCGAAACCTCCGGTATCGGCCAGGGCGATGCGGCCATCGTACCCTTCGTGGATCTGACGATCTATGCCATGACGCCGGAATATGGCGCCGCCAGCCAGCTTGAAAAGATCGACATGCTGGATTTCGCCGATCTGGTGGCGATCAATAAATTCGACCGCAAGGGCGCCCAGGACGCGTTCCGCGACGTTCGCAAGCAATATCAGCGCAACCGTGAACTTTTCGCCCAGCCGGTGGCCGAGATGCCGGTGTTTGGCACTATTGCGTCTAAGTTCAATGATGATGGTGTCACCGCGCTTTATCACGGCATTTTGGCGGCCCTGACGGCGCGTGGCCTGGTGCAATGGTCCTCGGCCTTGCCCCAGAACCCGGCCAAGCGCTCATCGCGCCATGATTTCATCGTGCCGTCCGACCGGATCCAGTATCTGGCCGATATCGCACGCGGCATGCGCGGCTATCACGCGAAGGCGAGGGAAAGGGCTGCTGTCGTGCGGGAGCGGCAACAATTGCTTGCCTCCCGTAATATTCTGGCCAACGCCGGGGCGCCGAAAGCGCAGCTTGACCGGATGGAGAAACTGGCCGCGGATCGGGCCAAGTCGGCTGGCGAGGAAAGCATGGCATTGCTGGCGGCCTGGCCAAAAACCAAACAGGCCTATGGCGGCGAGGAATTCGTCACCAAGGTCCGCGGCAAGGAAATCCGCAGCCGGCTGACCTCTATTACCATTTGCGGTACGGCGATTCCCAGGGTGGCGTTGCCCCGTTACGAGGACGATGGGGAATTGCTGCGCTGGATGATGTTGGAGAATTTGCCCGGATATTTCCCTTATACCGCCGGCGTCTTTCCCTTCAGGCGGGAAGGCGAGGACCCGACCCGCATGTTCGCGGGCGAGGGCGATCCCTTTCGCACCAACAAACGCTTTAAATTCGTTTCGAAGGACTCAGCCGCCAAGCGCCTCTCCACCGCCTTTGATTCTGTCACCCTGTATGGCAACGACCCGGATCTGCGTCCCGATATCTATGGCAAGGTGGGCAACTCCGGTGTCTCCATCGCCACGCTGGATGATATGAAGGTGCTCTACGGCGGCTTCGAATTGTGCCAACCGTCGACCTCCGTTTCCATGACCATCAATGGTCCGGCGCCGACCATTCTGGCGATGTTTCTCAATACGGCCATGGATCAACAGCTGGCGGCGTTCGAGGCGGAAAAGGGGCGCGCCGCCAACCCAAAGGAGGCGGCCAAGATCCGCGCCTGGGTACATGAAAATGTCCGTGGCACGGTGCAAGCGGATATCCTGAAGGAAGATCAAGGTCAGAATACCTGCCTGTTCTCGACCGAATTCAGCCTTAAAGTGATGGGCGATATTCAGGCCTATTTCGTCGAAAATCAGGTGCGGAATTTCTATTCCGTCTCGATTTCGGGTTATCATATCGCCGAGGCTGGTGCGAACCCGATTTCGCAATTGGCCTTTACCCTGGCCAACGGTTTCACCTATGTGGAAAGTTATTTGGCGCGGGGCATGAAGGTTGACGATTTCGCGCCGAATTTGTCGTTTTTCTTCTCGGCCGGCATGGACCCCGAATATACTGTATTGGGCCGGGTGGCGCGGCGCATCTGGGCCGTGACCATGCGCGACCGCTATGGCGCGGACGAACGCAGCCAAAAGCTGAAATATCATACTCAGACCTCGGGCCGCTCTCTGCATGCCCAGGAATTCGCCTTTAACGATATCCGCACCACATTGCAGGCACTGGTTGCCAGTTATGACAACACCAACAGTTTGCATACCAACGCCTATGATGAGGCGATTACCACCCCGTCCGAGGAATCCGTGCGCCGTGCCATGGCGATCCAGATGATTATCGGCAAGGAATGGGGCTTGGCGAAAAACGAAAACCCGAACCAGGGATCCTTCATTATGGAGGAACTGACCGATCTGGTGGAAGAAGCGGTGTTGCAGGAGTTCGAGCGGATCAGCGACCGTGGCGGTGTTTTGGGCGCCATGGAGACGGGCTATCAACGGGGTAAAATCCAGGATGAAAGCCTGTACTACGAAACCCTGAAGCACGATGGCAGCTATCCCATCATTGGCGTCAACACCTTCATCAACCCCGAACCGCCGGCCCAGAACAGCACCGTGGCGCTGACCCGGTCATCGGCGCGGGAAAAGAAGTCGCAATTGAAACGGCTGAATGCCTTTCAAAAACGTCACGCCGGGCAGGCTCCCGCCATGTTGGAACGCCTGAAAGACGCCGCGCGAAATGACGAAAATGTCTTTGCCGTTCTGGTCGAGGCGGTCCGGGTCTGCTCTCTGGGCCAGATTACCAACGCCTTGTTCGAGGTCGGCGGCCAATATCGGCGTAGTATGTAGCGAGGCGTACGCGGCGAGGGAGGCAATGCGTGATCGAAGAAACCTATAGCCGGGGCGCTTGTATCAGTGCCGGCATGGAAATGCTCTAGTCAACCTCGCCGGTGATCCCGGCGGCGCGCAGGTCGGCGATTTCTGTTTCGCCTAGGCCCAATTCAGTCAGAATTTCATCCGTGTGTTCGCCCAGAGCCGGCGCGGGACTGCGGATCGAGGCCGGGGTGGCGCCGAATTGGGCCGCATGGCGGGCTTGGCGGACCGGGCCGGCGGCGGGATGTTCCCCATGCAGGATCATCTCGGCGGCCTCAATTTGTGGATGTTCAATTAATTCGTCGCGGGTCAAAACCGGGGCGCAGGCCACGCCTTCGGCATCAAGCCGCTGCAGCCAATGGGCGTTGGTATTGGTATCCAGTACGCTTTGGGTCAGGGCTACCCGGTCATCGAAGTTCTGGTCACGCAGGGCGGGATTGCTGAAGCGGGGGTCTTCCAGCCAATCAGGCTGTTCCAGGGCCCGGGTCAGGCCGGCCCATTGGGCGTCCGTCATGACGGACACGGCCATATGGCCGTCCGCGGTGCTGTAGATCAGATCGTTGAACGCCGTGGCGCGGCGTTGCGGAATCGTCTTGCCGATAAAGGTTTGCCCGCCCATATCCGACGACCAGAGGAATTGCAGCATGGCGTCCAGCATGGACAATGTCACATGCTGCCCCTGACCGGTGCGTTCCCGCGCCAGCAAGGCGGCGGTAATGGCTTGGCTGGCGGTCAGCGCGGTCACCTTGTCCGGCACGATGGTACGCACCAATCTGGGCCGCAAATCGTCGGCGCCGCCCTGGACCGAGGCCAAACCGGAAACCGCCTGCACAATCGGGTCATATACAGGTTTGTGTACATAAGGCCCTTTGGCGCCGAAACCTGACATGGAGACATAGATCAGCTTGGGTGCATGGGGGCGGATATCGGCCTCGCCTATGCCCAGGCGTTCGACCACGCCGGGGCGGAAATTCTGTACCAGGACATCGGCGGACGCCGCCAGGCGATACAACAGATCGCGCCCCTCGGGCCGCTTTAAATCCAGGGTAATGGAACGCTTGTTGCGGTTGTTGTTCAAAAAACTGGCGGAAAAGCCGCCCTGTTGGTTGGCGGTGGCGCGCACGTGATCGCCGCGCCCGCGAATTTCCACCTTGATGACATCCGCCCCCTGGTCCCCCAGCAGCATGGTGGCGAAGGGCCCGGCAATCATGGTGGTTAAGTCGATCACTTTGTAACCGGCCAATGGTCCTGTCACCTGGCTCCCCAGTTCTGCTTCATGCCCCCACCCCATTCATCTTAATCCACGCTCAATCTTTACCAAATCCGGCCGAAAGGCAACCAATGCCGGTTTTTGCCGTGACGATATTTCCCAGGCGGCAGAATTTTCCCGGTTAGATTACTCCGCTTCCTAACTACTTCGTAATTTATTGTTTTAAATCAAATAGTTACGGAATATTAGATCGACGTAAAGTTGGCACGTTTCTTGCGTTTTCTCCAGTGGGCGCAAAACGCGCCGATCCGCAAAAGCGGGTATACCTGGAAAAAAGGATGGTAGATATGCCTCTATCAGTGAATACAAACGTCGGCGCAATGCTGGCATTGCAGAACCTCAATAAGACCAATATGTCTATGGAGAGGACGCAGTTAGCTATTACCACTGGTCTTCGGGTCAGTGGACCGAAGCAGGATGCATCGTCATATGCCATCGCACAAAACATGCGCGGTGACATCGCGGGTCTGAAAGCGGTTAAAACCGCGCTGGCCAATGGCGAGGCGTCCGTCAACACAGCCATCACGGCTGGTCAGTCGATTTCTGACATGTTGACGGAGATGAAGGCTAAGGTGGTTCAGGCGAACCAGGCCGGTCTAGATTCCGCGTCGCGGACCTCGTTGCACAATGACTTTGTGTCGTTGCGTGACCAGATTTCGACAATCGTGGCCACCGCCGAGTTCAATGGAACCAACCTGGTGAACCAAAGTGCTGCGGCGACTACGGTCCTCAGCACGGTTGATGGTTCGACGATTGCGGTATCCGCGCAAAAGATGGATGCCACGACGTTGGCTATTCAAAGCCAGGTGCTAAACACTTCGGCTGGTGCGGCGACCGCGCTGACCGCGATCGATTCGGCCATTATTTCCGTGTCGGATAAGCTCGCGGCTCTGGGTTCGGTCTCCAAACGGATCGAAGTGCAAGGCGACTTTACGACCAAGCTTACAGATATTCTGAAAGCTGGCGTGGGTACCTTGGTCGATGCGGATCTGGCGGAAGAAAGTGCCATGCTGCAGGCGTTGCAAATCAAGCAACAACTGGGTGTGCAAGCTCTTTCGATCGCAAACTCGGGCCCGCAGTCGATTCTGTCCTTGTTCGGTTAGTAGGGGGACGCGGGGTGCGCCGCACATTGCGGCGCTACCCCGGCCCCTTGCTAAACCATTTTAGAGCAATTTTTAATGAATCGGCGGAAATTGGGACCAATTGACGCCGCGCGCGCGTACGGCGCTCAAATTCCAAGACTCCACAATTAAGCAATTGCCGCTGGGCCACCAGCGCCACCGGGCGTCCCTGACGCAGGTACGCTGGCTGGTCTCCCTGGTTGCTGTCGCCGCTCTAAAATGCCTATGAAAAATATGCCTATCTGGTCAAAGCTGCCCAGCGGAAAAATAACGGCAGACAAACGTTTACCGTATGAATCTAAATGAAATCAATTAGTTACGGCAAAAAACTGTGGAATTTTGAATTGGCACGCATCTTGCAAATCATTGGCTAGAAGCAAAACGCTCTCGCATTCTACTGCGAGCAAATCCAAGATTTAGGAGGATTACAAGATGGTTCTTTCGGTAAACACAAACATTGGTGCGATGATCGCGCTGCAGCATCTGAACATGACCAACACGGCCATGGAAAAGACCCAATTGGCCATTACCACTGGTCTGCGCGTCAATGGCCCTAAGGATGATGCCTCCACTTATGCCATCGCACAGAATATGCGCGGTGATATTGTCGGTTTAGGCGCGGTGAAGACTGCTTTGGCCAACGGTGAAGCGGCCTTGAACACGGCTATCACGGCCGGCAAATCGATTTCCGATCTATTGACGGAAATGAAAGCCAAAGTTGTTCAGGCCAATCAGGCTGGTCTGGACGCCGCATCTCGAACGGCACTGCATAATGACTTTGTGTCGTTGCGTGACCAGATTTCGACAATCGTGGCCACCGCGGCATTCAACGGTATCAACCTGGTGGAACAAAGCGCTGCCGGCACTTCGGTACTGAGCACAGTCGATGGTTCGACGATTGCGGTCTCGGCTCAAAAGCTCGATGCCACGACCCTCGCGATCCAAGCCACGGTGCTGAATACTTCCGCTGGTGCGGCGACGGCTTTAACCGCCATCGATACTGCGATCAACAGTGTTTCGGACAAGCTGGCTGCCCTGGGTTCCGTCGCAAAGCGGATCGAAGTTCAGGCGGATTTTACGACCAAGTTGACGGATATTTTGAGAGCCGGCGTAGGCTCTCTGGTTGATGCGGATATGGCGGAAGAAAGTGCCATGTTGCAGTCATTGCAGATCAAGCAGCAACTGGGTGTGCAGGCGCTTTCGATCGCGAACGCGGGCCCGCAGTCTATTCTGTCCCTGTTCGGCTAGCCGCCGGCGGTCAACGAAAGATCTCTGCCATGGATACGCTCGGCGGTGCTATGATGTTGCCTCCAGCACCCTTCAGGGTGGCCCGAAAAAGACGGCCGGTGGACGACCGCCGGTGGAGGGGCATCGGCTACGGAAATGGCAGTGGTTACGGAAATGGCAGGCAAAAGCCTGGAGATGTATTACGATTTTTCGAGCACAAACGCCTATTTCGCGGCGTTTCTGGCGCCAGAGCTATGCCGGCGGGTGGGGGCCAGTCTGGTATGGAAGCCATTTTATCTGGGCCATGCCTTTCGCCTGCGCGACCATTCGGTCAATCGCGATCATCCGCCGGGCAAATTGGAATATTTATTCCAGGATCATCAACGTTGGTCCCGGCGCACCGGGCTGCCGTTCAATCGGCCCACAACTTTTCCAATTAAAACCAGCCTTGCTCTGCGCGGTAGCGTCGTGATGCGGGCGCGGGGCCTGGAACAGGCTTATATTCAGGCGGTGATGTCCGCCTATTGGGTCCGCGACGAGAATATCGCCCTGGCCGAGGTGCTGGCACGGATCGTCGGACAACTCGGCGCCGACGACAACGACTTTCTCATGCAGCTAGAGCAACCGGGGGCCCGTGACGAGGTGGCCCGAGTCACGAACGAGGGCATTGCGCGCAATGTCTTTGGCGCGCCGATGTTTTTTGTTGGCGACGAGATGTTCTGGGGCAAGGATCGCCTGGACTTTATCGAGGACCTGCTGCGGGCCGACGGCTCGTGCCTTTAATGAAATCTGGACCGGCGCTCTATTTTTAAGAGTCTGAACGCATTGTCTTCGAACGCGTTTTCGACTCTGAATACTCTAGAGCATTTCCGGGCTATTCTGGTCCATTTGATGGTGCCCCTAAGCCATTCGGGTAGGCGCGTTGCGCAGCGCGATGTGGTGCATCGGGCAAGCGGCGCAACGCACCAGAATGGCTTAGGGGCGCCACCGAAGGCCG
>JADHTB010000044.1 GCA_016776605.1 Alphaproteobacteria bacterium
CTCCGCGTGCCCTCGGGTAGGAGTGAAGCCGCCGGCGATGTGGTGCATCGTCAAGACTTCAGGACGCATCCGAGGACGCGCGGAGGCGACCGGAACGGCGCCTTGGGCCAGCTTTCGGATGCGTCGCGCACCCCTAACGATGCACCACATCGCGTCGGCGCACGCTCCTACCCGAAAACTGGCCCAAGGCGTCTCGGCAGGTCCCTATCAGCGCCGGTTGGTATAACTCCAGGACAATAGTTAAGTTAACGAATTGGTATCCATATTCGCCAATAATTGGCCTCTATGGGGATGATAGGATGCAAGCATGACGGTCAATAATCTGGAACTTTATCGAGATACCTTCGATGGTATGGAGCCATTTTCGGGCCATGTGGAAAAGGGTTACCTGATCGATTTTATCGGGCAACGCACGGATGCCAATTTTCGCGCTATCTGGGGCGTGGACCCGGCGGCGACGGGTGGCTGCGAGGTACAGACCCAAATGCCCAGCCTGGAGGATGGCGAGGCCTGGTTCGAATGTTTCAATTGGGTCGCCGCGGCGCGGGAAGCACGGGGCTCATACGTCATGATGACCCTGGGGGCCTGTTATGGCGGCCAGGCGGTGGGCAGCTATTTGGCGCTGCAAGCCTTGAATCCCATGCCAGCAAAATTGGTTGCCGTGGACGGCGTGCCGGAAAATATGGCCATGACCCGGAAACAGTTCCGCGACAATGGTATCGACCCCAATGATCATTGGCTGATCGAGGCCGCCATGAGCGGCGATAACCAGCCGGTCCTCTTTCCCGTTGGATCGCCGGGATCAGGGGCGCAGAATTGTGTTATTACCAACAGCGGCGCCAACCGCATGGCAATCCTGGAATTGGCCAAACGCAGCGGTGCCACGGAGAAGCTGGCCCAAAGCCTGTTGCTGAGAAACAGCACCGATCTAACCATCAATCTGGCGCCGGACAGCAAATATGACTTCACCGGCGAGATCACCTTTGTTAGCGCCGTCACCTTGCAGGACCTGCTGGCACCCTTCCCCCGCGTTGACTTTGTAGAAGCCGACTTACAGCAGTCGGAGCGTTTGGTCTTTCCGCCGGCCATGGATGCTCTGACCAAGAAAGTTCGGCGCGTCCTGTTGGGCACCCACGGCCAGGATACCCATGACATGATGGTACGTCTGTTCCGCGAACGGGGCTGGGACATTCTGTTCGACTATAGCCCCGGGCAATCCTATGAAACACCCTATGGCGCATTCGACATGAATGACGGCGTCCTGACCGCCATCAATCCAGCCGTAGCCTATAGCAGTTAAGCGCCTTGGCCGATGTTCATACTCCGCAATAAAAGCTAAATCCCAATTCCGGATGATGAGAGGCCGAAATGGCGACCAATGATTTCACGCCTTTTCTGGATATCTTTGACGGCATGGAGCCGTTTTCCGGCTACGTGGATAAGGGATATGTAATCGACTTCGTGGGGCAGCGGACCGATGGCGAATTTCACAAGATCTGGGGCGTGAACCCCGAGGAGATCGGTGATTGTGAATTGCAGACCGTTTTGCCGAACCTCTCCGATGGCGAAGGTTGGTTCGAATATTTCAATTGGGTAGCCGCGGCCCGCGAAGCGCGCGGTAGCTATGTCATGATGACCTTGGGGTCCTGCTATGGCGGTCAGGCGGTAGGCAGCTATTTGGCCTTGCAGGCCTTGAACCCCATGCCGGCAATGCTGGTGGCGGTGGACGCGGTTCCCGAAAACATGGCCATGACACGCAAACAGTTTCGTGACAATGGCATCGACCCGGATGAGCATTGGATGGTCGATGCCGCCATGAGCGGTGATAACAAGCCCGTCCTCTTTCCCGTCGGAACACCTGGATTGGGCGCGCAAAGCTGCACGCAATGCAACAGCGGCGCGGGCCGCATGACGATCCTGGATATGGCCAATCGCAACGGCACCATGGAACATTTGGCGCAGAGCCTGTTGCTTCGCAACAGCACGGGCTTGGTGGTCGACCTGGAACCGGGCTCTGATCGCGACTATCCCGCCGAAATCACTTTTGTCAGCGCCATCACTTTAAGGGATCTGCTGACGCCATTTCCCCGTGTCGACTATGTCGAGGCGGATCTACAGGAATCGGAAGGTCTGGTTTTCCCGCCGGCCATGGATCTTTTGACCAGGAAGGTCCGGCGGGTTCACCTGGGCACCCACACAAATACCACCCACGAAGTTCTGGAAGGCATGTTTCGCGAGCGGGACTGGGACATTCTATTCAGTTACAAGCCCCACCAGACCTACGAAACGCCCCATGCCACCTTCGAGATGAACGACGGTGTTATCACCGCCGTCAACCCCGCCGTCGCCTATAGCAGTTAGACCTATAGCAGCCAGAGGGGCACCTACAGGCCCATTTGGCGGGCGGCCAGGTCTTTCATGATTTCGACAGAGCCGCCGCCGATGGCCATGACCTTGGTTTCGCGGTAGATGCGTTCCACCTTGCCGCCACGCATATAGCCCGCACCGCCGAATATCTGCATGGCCTGGTTGGCACAAAATTCCATGGCGTCCGTGGCAACCACCTTCAACATGGCGGCATCCGCCGCTATTCGCTCGCCCTGCATATCGCGCCAGGTCAGATCTTCCAGATAGGCCACGCCGGCATTGATCCGCATGGCCATATCCACCAGCTTGTGGCGGATCACCTGATTTTCCACCAACGGCTTGCCAAAGGTTTGGCGCTCCCGGCCGTAGGCGATGGCCTCGTCCAGGCAGACCTGGGCAAAGCCCAGGGCCTGGGTGGCCAGCATCAGGCGTTCGTAGTTGAAATTATGCATGATCTGCTTGAAACCCTGGTTCTCCTCGCCAATCAGGTTGGCGGCGGGCACCCGGCAATCATCGAAATACAAGGTGGCCGTATCGGAACACCACCAGCCCATTTTCTTCAGCAGCGTGCGGGAGAAACCGGGCGTCCCGCCTTCGACCAGGATCAGCGATATACCACCCAGGCCCTCGCCGCCCGTACGCGCGGCCACGGCGATATAATCCGCCCGCATGCCCGACGTGATAAAGGTTTTCTGGCCATTGATGACGTATTCATCGCCATCGCGGCGGGCGGTGGTGCGCAACCGGGCCACGTCCGAACCGCCCGAGGGTTCGGTGACCCCCAGGGCGGAGATCTTCTCGCCCGATAATACGCCTGGCAGCACCCGCGCCTTTAATTCGTCCGAGCCGAACTGGGCAATATGCGGCGTGCCGATGGTATGGCTGGACAAACCGGCCAGCAGACCGCCGCTGCCGCAACGGCAAAGCTCCTGATAGGCGACGATGGTGAAAAAGCGGTCGCAGTCGATGCCGCCATATTCTTCCGGATAGCAGATTTGCAGCAAGCCGACCTCGCTGGCCTTTTTATAAATTTCGCGGGGGAATTCCCCGGCCTCGTCCCATTCCGTGATGTGGGGTTCGATCTCCCTTTCAACGAAGCGGCGGATCGTGGCGCGAAAGACCTCGTGCGCCTCGTCGTAATAGGGACTGCGCCGTTGATTGGGGATGTTGTTCATAGCGCCCTCCTACAATTGCATCTGCCGGGCGGCCAGATCCTTCATGATTTCCGCCGAGCCGCCGCCAATGGCCATGACCTTGGTTTCGCGATAAATACGTTCCACCTTGCCGCCGCGCAGATAACCGGCCCCGCCCAGGATCTGCATGGCCTCGTTGGCGCAGAATTCCATGGCCGCCGTGGCGTGTACCTTCAACATACAGACATCGGCTACCACCCGGTCGCCCTGCATATCCCGCCAGGTCAGATCTTCCAGATAGGCCACGCCGGCGTTGATCCGCATGGCCATGTCCACCAGTTTGTGGCGGATCACCTGGTTTTCGATCAGCGGCTTGCCAAAGGTATGACGCTCCCTGGCGTAGGCGGTGGCTTCATCCAGGCAGGTTTGCGCATAGCCCAGGGCGCCCGCCGACATCCCTAGGCGTTCATAGTTGAAGTTATGCATGATCGCCTTGAAACCCTGGTTTTCCTCGCCGATCAGATTGGCCGCGGGCACCCGCACGTCGTCGAAATACAGGGCGGCGGTATCAGATGCCCACCAGCCCATCTTTTTCAGTTTGGTACGCTCGAATCCGGGCCGCTCGCGCTCTATCATCAACAAAGAGATGCCGCCCAGGCCCTCGCCCCCGGTACGTACCGCCACGGTATAGAAATCAGCCCGATAGCCGGAGGTGATGAACATCTTCTGGCCGTTGACGATGTAATCATCGCCGTCGCGCCTGGCCGTGGTTTTCAGCCGCGCCACGTCCGAACCGCCCGATGGTTCGGTAACCGCCAGGGCAGCGATCTTTTCCCCCGCCAGCACGGACGGCAACACCCGCGCCTTCAATTCATCGGAACCGAACTGCGCCAGATGGGGCGTGCCAATGGTATGGCTCATCAACGAGGCGCTGACGCCGCCGCTGCCCGCCCGGGTCAATTCCTGGGATGCGATGGTGTTGTAGAACCGGTCGCAGGCGATGCCGCCGTATTCTTCCGGATAGCCCAATTGCAGCAGGCCGACCTCGGCCGCCTTTTTATACAGCTCGCGGGGGAATTCCTCGGCCTCGTCCCAGGCAGCGGTGTTGGGTTCGATCTCTTTCTCGACAAAGCGGCGCATGGTATCGCGAAAGGCTGCATGCTCTTCCGTGTAGTAAGGACTACGCCGTTGATTGGGGATGCTGTTCATTGCCGATCTCCCTTTGTTTGGCGTCAGGTTATCTGGCGTCAGGCATCTATTCCGCCGCTGCCGCGTCCACCGCCGCGACCACCGCCAGCATTTGCCTTGGATCAACCTGATCGCCTTCGGCCACACCGATCTCTTCGACCACACCGTCGGCGGGCGCCTTGATCTCGTGTTCCATCTTCATGGCTTCCAGGATCACCAGGATTTGACCTTTTACCACCGCCTCGCCCAGCCCGGCCCGGACCGCGACGATCCGCCCGGCCATGGGGGCGATCAGACGGCCATCGCCTTCCTTTTCCTTGGCTGCCGCCAATTCCGCCGTAAATTCGAAGAAACGGTTACTAATTCCCGCCAAATCCAGGTGCAGATCGTTGCCCTCGAAGGCGAAGCTGGCCCATTGCAGCACCCCGGCGCAGCGAAAGCGTACCCGCCCGCCCGCAACGTCGAGCAATTCCAGTTCCACTGTCTCATCCTCGTCCATGGCCACCTGATAGCCGGCGTCATCACCAGCGTTGTTGGGCGCTACGCGGCAGAGGCATTTTTCTTCGCCAAATCGCAAATCGATACCGGCCACGATGGGCGAGGCGGAGCGCCAGCCGACCTGATCATGGGCGCTGTGGCGGTACAACAAAACAGCCGCCAGGGCCCGGCCCGCCGCGTTAGGTTGCGGCCGCTGCAAATCGGGAAAATTCTGGGCAATGAAAGCTGTCGTGGCGGTGCCGTCGGCAAACGCGGGATGACGCAACACATCCAGCAGGAAGCCGCGATTATTCGGCAGGCCCAACAGGGCGGTATCTTCCAGGCCACGCAACAGGCGGCGCCGGGCTTCCTCCCGGTTACGGCCATGGGCGATGACCTTGGCCACCATGGGATCATAAAAGGGCGAAATTTCCTGGCCCTCGACAATGCCGGTATCGACCCGTACCTCCGGCGAGGGCCGCCAGGCGACCACCGTGCCGGTCTGGGGCAGGAAATCCAGGTAAGGATCCTCGGCATAAAGCCGCACTTCGATGGCATGACCGTCGAATTTGATGGCATCCTGGGTCAGGGGCAAGGCTTCACCCGCCGCCACATCCAGTTGCCAGGCAACCAGGTCCAGGCCGGTGATCATTTCGGTCACCGGATGCTCCACCTGCAGGCGGGTGTTCATCTCCAGAAAATAAAAACCGCCATCGGCGGCGAGTAGAAATTCCACGGTACCCGCGCCCACATAGTCGATGGCCTGGGCCGCGGCCACCGCCGCCCCGCCCATTGCCGCGCGAAGCGCAGTGTCCACCGCCGGCGAAGGCGCCTCTTCCACCACTTTTTGATGCCGCCGCTGGATTGAACAATCCCGTTCGCCCAAATGTACGGCGTTGCCGTGACTGTCGGCAAAGACCTGAATTTCCACGTGGCGCGGTTCGATCACCGCTTTTTCCAGGATCAACTCGCCCGAGCCAAAAGCGTTCTCGGCCTCGGACCGGGCCCCGGATATGGCAGCCGGCAAAT
>JADHTB010000037.1 GCA_016776605.1 Alphaproteobacteria bacterium
CTAGAGCATTTCCGGGGTATTCTGAACCATTTGACCGCTCACCAAGGCCCCGTGGGTAGGCGCGGTTTGCAGGTCGATGTGGCGCATCGTCCAAGAACCGCAACGCAGCCACGGGGCCTTGGTGAGCGGCCTTCGGTGGCGCCCCTAAGCCATTCGGGTGCGTTGCGCCGCTTGCCCGATGCACCACATCGCGCTGCGCAACGCGCCTACCCGAATGGCTTAGGGGCACCATCAAATGGACCAGAATATCCCGGAAATGCTCTAGACCCGTTTCGATACGCATCAAAACCGGTCTAGCTCTTTTCGCTCACGCCTATGCGCCAAGGCGCACGGCTCCGCGAGGGCGGCGCATTAGCGCCGGGTCGCTGTCGCAACCTTATTTGAACAATTTAATGTCAAAAATCGTCCGATTGATCGCCGACCGATCAGGGCTGCACGATACCGCCGCGCCGGGCGCCCGCCGCCACCTCTCCCCACAGCACGCCATGATCTTCCGGCAGGGCCCGGCTGTTGGGCATGGACAGCCACAAACGGTGCAAACAGCGCCGCTGGTCTAGCGTAGCGCCGGCCTGATCCTGATAGGCGCTGCGGGCATGATAGATCACGTGGTTGTTGATGAACTGCATATCACCCGCGGCCATGGTCATTTCCAGGCACAGTTCTTCGGCCAGGCTATGCAGCATATCCATGGCCTCCCACTGGGCCGCGTCCATGCGGGGAACATCCAGCATTTCCTGGGCCGCCTCTACATAAGTGCGGGAATAGTGCGAGGTGAAACGGCCATCGCGCTGGCCGAATACGGGCAGGGCATAGCTCAACAGCTCGCCGCCCCGCTCCTCACCCAGGCGGGCCCGGTGATAGGGTTCATACAGCAGGGCCGCCAAATCAGGCCGGCGTTGCAGCATCATATTGTGCACCGCGACGGACGAGGCGATACGGCTGATGCCGCCAATGGGGGCCTGACGCACGCATAACAACCCGACCACATCGCAACGGTCGGTGTGAAAGCGCAACAGGGCATTGGATAATGTGCGCGCCTTGGACGATTTGAAGGCGCTGCCATCCCGCGCCGTCAACCGGTGGCCCAGAACGCTGTCGGTGTCCTGGCTTTCGTCCTGGATATCCCGCATCAACAAGCCGTTGCTATCCTGATAGACCGGCTGACCCAGATGCAGGCCAATGCCGTACCAGACATGTCGCAGGCCAGCACCGAAGGCCCCAACCGGCAGGCCGGACAGATTGGCCAGGCCGCTGCCGTCCTCCAACTCCGCCGCCATATCGGCCAGCTTGTCGGCTAACCCCGCCAGGGGGAAATCCGCCTTGCGCATTTGATCCCAGGCCAGGCCGCGCTGCTGGACGGACGCCCAGGCAGCCTGCAACTCGGCGATATCCGCGCCGGACAACGCGAAACGCCAGCGCGGATCATCCGCCATGGTGCTGCCCTGCCAGGCGCAAGGCCCCTCGATCGGTGCGAATGATGCCATTGCCATGCTCCTCAAACCTTTTCTATATTCAGCTAACCACCGGCCAGCATCGCCTCCACCAGTTCCTGCACCGCCAGGGCGTCGCGGGCACTGGGCAGGATGTGATCGCGGCCTTCCACCCAGGCGGCTACGTTGTCCAATTGCAAGCCGAACGCCTGGCCACGGGTGTCCTTGACCGCCGCCAACTCCTGTTGCCAGTCACCACCGTCGCTGCTTTGCAGATCGAACCAATCATGCAGGCGATGGCTGCGCCGGCTGCCCCATACGGTCATTTCCACCCGGTCCGGCCCTGCCCCGCCGCTGGAACCAAGCACCGAGACAGGGACACCGTCGCAGTTCAAGGCCGCCGAAATATGGGTTTCGCACAGGGCCGGGTCGTCTTGGTAGACCGGGCTGGACGAGAGCAACGTGGCCGGCCCCAACAGGCGCTGGGTCACGTATAGAAAATGCGACAGCACCTCGCGGGTATAGCCGCCCTGATCGCGAAAGCGCAGCCAGTCCGCGTCCGCCTGCCAATCCCGTGGCCAGCGGGTGAAATGCACGATGATATCGACGCCCACGATTTCGCCCAGGGCGCCGCTATCGATCCGTTCCTTGGTCAGCGTCACCGCGTGGGAGGCCGCCTGAATAAAGTTCACGATGTTCGGGGTGCCGCTATCTTCCAGCGCGGCGACCAGGGCGCGGCTTTGTGCCACATCAACGCCCAGGGGTTTCTCGGAATAGACCGGCTTGCCCACCGCCATGGTGCGTTCGGCGTAATCGCGGTGCCACAATGGCGGCGTGGCGATATAGACCAGATCCGCCGTCCCGATGACCCCATCGGCATCGTCCAAAATGCTCAATTCCGGGGTCTCGGCCAACGCATCGGCGCAGGCTTGTGGATTGGGATCCCAGGCGCAGGGATTGGTAAAACGGGAATGCTTGACCAGGTTGGTAATCATCCGCCGTCCCATGATACCCAGGCCGATCACCCCGACCGTATGGTTTTTGTCCGTCACTATTCCGCTCCCTTGTCGGCCTGCGCCAGGCTGGGCGCGACCACATCGAACATCATCTCGAAATCATCGAGCATCGTGAACAACCGTTCAACAACCGCTATGTCGCCATCAATTTCCAGATCACCCGCCGCCACCGCCTCCGCCACGCTGGTCCGGCGCACATTCAAGGCGACAAGCAAATCCCAGTTGGCCCGCACGGAGGCAACCGCATCGTCGGCCGCCTGCCCCACCACATGGGTCAGGGTGCAGTTTTGCAGGTTCATCACCAGGTTTTCGTCGCGGTCCGTCAAATGCCAGTTGATCTTCCAGTGCAGGCCGGCGGCCTTGGCCCCATTCAGACGCACGGCCATGAAATCGAACAAGGCCTCCGAGGTCAGAGCCGCCAACATGTCCGGGCTCAACATATGCCGGGCCGGCAACCGGGCCAGGCCATGGCGCAGTTCCTGGGCGCCATACAGATAGGCGTTGCGCCAGGTGGCGCTTTCCGCCTGATAGCCGAGTTGTTCAAAAGCGTCGGCCAACAGGGCCCGGCCCGCCAGGTTTTCCGGCTCGGCAAAGACCAGATGGCTTAACACTTGCGCCACCCAGCGGTATTCGCCGGCCGCGAAATCCGCCCGTGCGCGCCGCAGCAACGCCTCGGCCCCACCCATATATTCAACGGTTTTGCGGCCCGCCTCGCGCCGGGGCAGCGGGTTCAGGCTGGCCGGATTGGCGTCATACCAGCTTAGATACCGTTGATAGACCGCCTTGGCGTTGTGGCTGACGCTGCCGTAATAGCCGCGCACGGTCCATTCCCGGTCCAGACCGGGGGGTAATTCCAAGGTCTCGGCAATTTCCGCCGCCGTCAGGCCATGGTTTATCAGGCGGACCGTTTGATCATGCAGGTATTTGTATAGATCCCGCTGTTTTTCCAAAAAGGCCCGCACCTCCCCCTGTCCCCAGGTCGGCCAATGGTGCTGACCGATCAGGATTTCAGTTTGCCCGCCGAACAGCGCCATGGCGTCGGATATATGCCGCGACCAGATGCGCGGATCACGCACCACGGCGCCGCGCAGGGGAATGAAGTTGTGCAGATGGCGGGTGGTGTTCTCGGCCATGTTCAAAACACCGAACTGCGGCAGGAACATGTGCATTTCGGCTGGCGCCTCGGAGTCCGGGGCCAGTTGAAAGACCATCTCGACGCCATCGATATTGTGGCTTTCCGTTGCCGCGATGATCACCTGGGTCGGCGCGATCAAGGTGACCCGGCCCCGCGCCGTGACCTTGCCCAGGCCGGCATCCACCTGGCCGCGTGGTCCCTTGGCCAACAGGCCGCCAAACTGGAACTGCGCCCGGCGCATCATGGCGTTGCCGGCCAGAACGTTTTCGCCGCTCAACTCCTCCATGAACTGGTCCGGCGCGATCACGGCAACCTTGCCCTGGGCGACCGCGTCTGTACTGGTCACGCCCATGACGCCGCCATAATGATCCACATGGCTGTGGCTATAAATTACGCAGACCACCGGCTTTTTGGGCCGGTGGGCATAGTACAATTCAAGCCCGGCGCGGGCGACCTCCGCCGTGGTCATGGGATCAATCACGATCAGGCCGCTGTCGCCCTCGATAATGGTCATATTCGCCAGATCCAGCCCACGCAGCTGATAGACCCGATGGCAAACCTTGAACAAGCCGTTGTTCATGTTCAGCCGCGCCATGCGCCACAGGCTGGGATTGACCCTATCGGGCGCCGCCGCCGGGCCGAGGAATTCATAGGCCTGCAAGTCCCACATAGCCGCGCCACGTTCGTTCTTGACCAGGCCATCGGGAACCGGCGCGATAAAGCCGCGCCGGGCCTGTTCGAAATCCCCTTGATCGGAAAACGGCAGTTCTTCCAACACCAATTTTTGCGCGGCCTGGGTCGCGGCTGACGCCGGCTTTGGCGCGGCGGGGCTGTCGGGGCTGTTCATGGCAATACGGACCCTTTCGAAATAAAATAATTCGAGACGGACAAGTCCGATCATATTGGACCACCTTGGCCCGTGGCGATAGGATAGGCATAACAGGGGGCACGACAATGACTGAATTCAAGGTTTTTGAACTGGGTAATCTGCGTTTGCAATGTGGCATGACCTTGCCCAAGGCCCAATTGACCTATCAGACTTATGGCAGTCTGGCGGCGGACAAGTCCAATGTTGTGCTGTATCCGACCTCGTATGGCGCCCAGCATACGGATATCGAATGGCTGATCGGGCCGGGCCGGATTTTGGACTCGGACAAATATTTCATCGTCATCCCCAATATGTTCGGCAACGGACTTTCCTCATCGCCCAGCAATATTGCCGAACCTTATGGCATGGGCCGCTTTCCCGCCTTCAGCCATTGGGACAATGTACAGGCCCAGCGCCGCCTGCTGGCCGAGGTGTTCGGGGTGGAGCGTCTGGCCCTGGTCTATGGCTGGTCCATGGGCGCGCAACAGGCCCTGCATTGGGGTGCGATTTTCCCCGATCAGGTTGCTGCCATTTGCGCCGTCTGCGGCTCGGCCCGCACCACGCCCCATAACAAGGTCTTTTTGGAAGGGGTCCGCGCCACCCTGACGGCGGATGCGGCCTGGCAGAACGGCGGTTTTGTTTCCCGTCCCGTGCGGGGCCTGCGCGCCATGGGCAGGCTTTATGCCGGCTGGGCCATGAGCCAGGCGTTTTATCGGGAAAGCAAGCATCTGGAGCTGGGCTTTGCCTCGTTGGAGGATTATCTGGTGCGCGCCTGGGAGGCGAATTTTCTGCGCCGCAACGCTGATGATCTGCTGTCCATGCTGGCAACCTGGTACCAATCCGATATCAGCGACAACGAAATTTACCAGGGCGATCTGGAGGCGGCACTGGGCGCCATCAAGGCCCACGCCATGATCATGCCCTCACGTACCGATCTTTATTTCACGCCGGAGGATAGCGAGCGGGAATGCGGCCAGATGCCCAACGCCACATTCCGCCCCATCGAATCCATTTGGGGTCACCGGGCCGGCAACCCAACCGATAATGCGGACGACGAGGCCTTTCTGCGCGATGCGGTGCGGGCCCTGCTGACGGATAGGACCTAGGCCATGCAGGATAATGTAGGCGCCCTGGTGCCGGGTACAGCCGTGCGGATCGATGGCGCGGCGGGCGGACCGTTGTCGGACCTGACCTTCGCCGCCAAGGATCTGTTCGATGTGGCCGGCTATCCCACGGGGGGCGGCAATCCCGACTGGCCCGGCAATAACGCGCCCGCCGAACGCCACGCCTGGGCGGTGCAGGCGCTGCTGGATGGCGGCGCGGATCTGGTGGGCAAGACCATTACCGATGAAGTCTCGCTGGGTATTCTAGGCGAAAGCGCCTTTTACGGCACCCCCGTCAACAGCGCCGCGCCGGACCGGGTGCCGGGCGGTTCTTCCGCCGGCTCAGCGGCTGCCGTGGCCGCCGGCCTGTGCGACATCGCCCTGGGGACCGATACGGGCGGATCGGTGCGGGTACCGGCCAGCTTTTGCGGTCTGTACGGCATTCGCCCCACCCATGGCCGCCTGAATTTAGCCGGCATGATGCCCCAGGCCCCCAGTTCGGATACCACCGGCTGGTTCGCCCGCGACGGCGCGACCTTCGCTAAAGCCTCGGCCGTCATGCTGGAAGAGGCTATACCAAGGGACCTGCCCGAACATCTGATCGTCGCCGTGGATGCCTTTGGCTTTGCCGGGCGCAAAATCCGTACCGCCCTGCGGCCGATGATTGAGCGCCTGAGCGAGTTGATTGGCACGGTGGACGAGGACGTCATGGCGCCGCCGGGCCTGAGCACCTGGGCCAGGGCGCAACGCACCTTGCAGCCCTATGAAGGTTGGTTGACCTTCAAGGATTGGCTGGACGAGGCCAACCCGGCCATGGCCTACAGCGTCGCCCGCGGCCTGGCGGCAGCGGCAACCATTCCCCAGGCGGAGCGCGACTGGGCCCAGATGATGCGCCAGGAGGCCCGCGCCCGGTTGGACTATCTGTTGGCGCCGAACACCGTGCTTTGTCTGCCGACTACACCATTTCCCGCCCCCCTGAAGGGCCTGCCCATCAGCCAGACCGATCCCCTGCGCCTGCAAATCGCCTGTCTGTGCAGCCATGGCGGCCTGACCGGCGTGCCCCAGGTTTCCATTCCCGGCGCGACAATTGACGGCTTGCCCATAGGCTTGTCCATTATTGGGCGCTGGGGCATGGATGCCCAACTGGTGGCCCTGGCAAAAGCAATGGAGGACAGTCCATGAACGACTTGGCGAGTACCCTGACCGAGAATGATCCGGACGTGGTGGCGGAAGTCACGGCGTTGTTCGAGGCCTATGAACAGGCCCTGATCGACAAGAATGTGGAGGTGCTGGACAATACTTTCTGGGACAGCCCCCACACCATCCGCTATGCCATGCATGAAAATGGCTATGGCTTTGACGACATCCATCGCCACCGGGTCGGCCGGGCGCCGGGGCCGGGCATCAAGGAAGTTCGGCGGCGGCTGGAAATTCTGACCCTGGGGGATGCCTTCGCCACGGTGAACCTGGAATTCAAGGTCCGCGATCAGGACGAAGTGGGCCGGCAGTCCCAGACCTGGGTGAAGTTTCCCGATCTGGGCTGGAAGGTGGTCGCCGCCCATGTCTCCATCCAGGACAAGGCGCCCAGATGGTAAGAATATACAGTTGCGTAAAGGTAGACGATTATGAATGAAGCGGCGGCACGGCCATTGGCACCCTGGCGCATTGGCGTCGATGTGGGCGGCACCTTCACCGATATGGTGCTGCGCGACCAAGGCGGCGACCTGTGGGTTTTCAAGGCGCCGTCCGTGCCCGCGGATCCCAGCCAGGGCGTCCTGGCGGTCTTGCAGCGCGCCGTCGATAGTTTCGCAATGCCCTTGTCCGACCTGCTGGCCGATTGCGCCTTGTTTTTCCATGGCTCCACCGTCGCCACCAATACCATTCTGGAGAAAAAGGGCGCCAAGGTCGGCCTGCTGACCACCACCGGCTTTCGCGACAGCCTGGAAGTGCGCCGGGGCATTCGCGAGAACCAATGGGATCACCGGGCCCCTTTTCCCCAGGTTCTGGTGCCCCGTTATCTGCGCCAGCCCGTCGGCGGCCGCCTGGACAAGGATGGCGTGGAGCTGGCGGCCCTGACGCTGAGTGATGTGGTTGCAGCGACTGATATTTTTGCCGAGGACGGCGTGGAAACCATCGCCGTCGCACTGCTGAACAGCTATGGCAATCCGGCCCACGAGGAAGCGGTGGCGGCGCATCTTGGGCAATCGGGCGCGCACCCCTGGATATCACTATCCAGCCGCGTTGCCCCGATCATGGGCGAGTACGAGCGCACTTCCACCGCCGTGGTCAACGCCTATATCGCGCCAAAGGTCGTGGGTTATCTGCGCGATCTGGACAGCCATTTACACAGCCATGGCCTGACCCGCCCGATCCTGTTGTTGCAAAGCAACGGCGGCGCGGTGTCCGTGGAACAGGTCGCGGAACGCCCGGTCAATCTGGTGCTGTCGGGACCGGCGGCGGGTGTCGGTGCCCTGGGCCTCTATAGCCGCGCGGCGGGCTCCGACAACCTGATCGCCATGGAAATCGGCGGCACCAGTTGCGATGTCATGCTGATGGGTGAGGGCCAGGTCGAGGTCACGGACGAATTAATCATCGACGGCTATCACCTGGCGACGCCGTCGGTGGAAATTCATACGGTGGGCGCCGGTGGCGGCACCATCGCCAGGGTGGACGAGGCCGGCCTGCTGCACGTGGGCCCCCAGGGTGCGGGCGCGGTGCCCGGTCCGGCCTGCTATGGCCTGGGCGGGGCGGAACCCACCGTAACCGATGCCTATATGGTGTTGGGCCGGTTGCGCCCCGGCCCCTATGCGGGCGGCAGCGTCACCCTGGACGACGAACTGGCGCGCCGCGCCATCATGGACAAGATTGCAACGCCCCTGGGAATCGGGGTGGAAGAGGCCGCCGCCGGGATCATCCGCCTGTTGGAACAGAACCTGCTGCATGCGGTGGAACATATCTCGATCCAGCGCGGCCATAATCCGCAGCGTTTTACCCTGGTGGCGGCAGGCGGCGCGGGTCCCATGCACGGCGCCGCCGTGGCCCGCGCCCTGGGCTGCCGGCGGGCCTATGTGCCACGCCAGGCCGGCGCCTTTTGTGCCCTGGGCATGCTGCATACGGACATCCGCCAGGATTACCTACAGGTGCATTTCGACAATCTGGATACGGTTGACGGAAACATCCTGGAAAAGGGTTTCGAACCCCTGGCCGTACGGGCGGCGGCAGCGCTGACGGCGGAAGGCTTCACGGGCGCGCAGGCGATCATGCACCGGGAACTGGATTTGCGCTATCGCGGCCAGCTTTGGTCGATCCGGGTGGCACTGCCCGGCGGTGTCTTTGACCCCGCCGCCGTGCGGCTGGCCTTCGATGCGGACCATCAACGCCAATACGGCCATACCCAGCCGGGCGGCACCATCGAGATTACGGCCCTGCGGGTGACGGGGCGCGGATTGATCGAGACCGCCGAACCGGTGGCGGCGGCGCCTGCGACAGGGCTGCCGGAGCCTACGGCCATCCGTCAGGTCTACGCGGACAGCGAAAGTGGCTGGCGGGAAACCCCGGTCTATGCCGGGTCCGACCTGCGCCCAGGCTTCGCCCAGGACGGCCCGCTGCTGGTGGAGGAATTGACCACCACGGTCTTTGTCGGACCCAAAGATCGTTTGACCGTCGACGAGGCAGATAACTTCATGATCGAAATCGACGGCGCGGGGAATTGAAATGAACACACAGGAAAATCTGGATCCTATCGTTCTAGCCCTGGTGCAGAACCGGCTGGATCATATTTCCCATCAGATGGGCTGGGTCATGACCCGCACGGCGCGCAGCCCGATTTTTTCCCAAAGCCATGATTTCTCCTGCTTCATCGCCGATCCGGACGGCACCCTGGTCAGCCAGGCCGACGGCATTCCCATCCATACGGGGGGCGGTGGCTTTGCGGTTCGTGCCCTGTTGCGCGATTTCGACGGCGATATCCATGACGGCGATGTCTTTGTCCTGAATGATCCTTACACGGCGGGGGGTAATCATCTGCCCGATTGGGTCATCGCCCGGCCGGTCTTCGCAGGTGGCAATCTGGTCGCCTTCGCCTGCAACCGGGCGCATCAGTCAGACATCGGCGGCGGCGCCGCCGGCACCTATAATTCCGAGGCCCGGGAAATTTTCCACGAAGGCATCCGCCTGCCCGTGATGAAGTTGATTGAAAAGGGCGAGACCCGGCAGGACATCTGGCGCCTGTTGATGATCAACACCCGCACGGCGGAGGCATTGGATGGCGACCTGCGCGCCATGATCGGCTCCACCCGCATTGGCGCGGACCGCATTGCCGCCCTGGTCGAGGAACTGGGCATGGCGCAATACCGCGACTATTTCGAAGGCATCCTGGAACATGCCGACCGCAGCTTTCGCCGCTGCGTAAGCAGCATCCCCGACGGCGACTACCGGGCCGAGGAAGCCATCGATAACGATTGTTTCGAACCCATCGATGACGCCATCCGGGTCCGCCTGGGCGTCAAGGGCGAGGCGTTGGAGGTGGACTTCACCGGCACCGCACCCCAGGTGCAAGGCTTCAAGAACTCGTCCGTCGCCAATACCTGGTCCGCCGTGTATATGGCCCTGGCTTCGTACTTCGATCCCGATCTGCCGCGCAACGAAGGCACCTTCCGCACGGTGACGATTACCGCACCGGAAGGCACCATCATCAACGCCCTGCCACCCGCCGCCATGACCATGAACACGGTTTTCGTGGCGCACGAGATCGTGCATGCCATATGGAAGACCTTGAACCAGGCCGTGCCGGAACGCAGCTGCGCCGGCTGGGCAAAGGCGGTGCACGGCACCACGTCGGGCCGCACGGGCGAGGCGAGTCCCTTTGTCATGTATCACTGGAACTCGGCCCCTGGCGGCGGTGGCGTCGAGGGCCGGGACGGCTTTAACCAGATCGGCCATTTGATCGCCCTGGGCGGCCTGGTCCTGCCCAACGTGGAAACCTACGAGCGGCTTTACCCGGTGCTTTTCAAGCGCCAGGAATTCCGCACCGATGCCGCCGGCCCCGGCGCCTATCGCGGCGGCACGGGCTGCAATTTCGAAGTGCAGGTCAGCGTTGATGCCGAATACGCCTTTCGCGGCGAAGGTTTGTACACCCCATCATGCTTTGGCGCCGCCGGCGGGCGGGCCGGCGAGGTTGGCGATATGGAGCTGACTTTCGCGGACGGCGGCAACGAACAGGCGCCAAAATACGCGGTGCGCCGTTACGGCCCGCTGACATTGCGGGCCGCATCCCCCGGCGGTGGCGGCTGGGGCGATCCACGGCAGCGCGATCCCGAACGTGTGCTGCGCGATATCCGCGACGGCGTGGTCAGCCGGCAGGCCGGCGAAGACGTTTACGGCGTGGCGGTGAGCGCGGACGGCAAATCCATAGACGAGGCCGCTACCGCAAATCTGCGGGCAGGCTGATACGAGAAACATCGAACAAACATTGAATTAGGGGAGTTATCATCGAATGAGTAGCGAAATGAATGGGGCCGAAAGTCTGGTGCGGACGTTGATTGCCGGAGGCGTCAATGTCTGCTTCACCAATCCTGGAACATCCGAGATGCATTTTGTCGCCGCCCTGGACAAGGTGCCCGGCATGCGTTGCGTATTGGGCCTGTTCGAGGGCGTGGTAACCGGCGCGGCGGATGGCTATTACCGCATGCTGGGAAAGCCGGCCTCCACCCTGCTGCATCTGGCGCCGGGCCTGGCCAATGGTCTGGCCAATCTGCACAACGCCAAAAAGGCGGGCTCGGGCGTCGTCAATATCGTCGGCGAGCACGCGACCTATCACATCCAATATGACGCGCCCCTGACCGCCGATATCGAAGGCACGGCAGCGCCCATGTCCCATTGGGTCAAGACCTCGCCCACGTCCCAAACCATCGCGGCCGACGGCGCGCTGGCCATTGCGGCGGCGCGGCAGACACCGGGGCAGATCGCCACCTTGATCCTGCCGGCGGACACGGCATGGGGACCGGCGGATGCAGTCGCTGAAACCGCACCGGCAGCGGCCCCGGCGCGGGTTTCCGACGCTGCCGTCAAGGCAGCCGCGGCCATGCTGGCCAGCGGCGAACAGGCCACCTTGCTGATGGGCGGTGACGCCCTGCGCCAGCCCTGTCTGGAACTGGCCGGCCGGATCGCCGCCAAGACCGGTTGCGGCATCCTGACAGAGGGTGCCAATACTCGGCTGGAACGGGGCGCGGGCCGGGTTCAGGTGAACCGCATCCCTTATGTGGTGGAGCAGGCCCTTGCCGTGCTGAAACAGGCCGGCAATCTGGTTTTGGTCGGCGCACGGGAGCCGGTCGCCTTTTTCGCCTATCCGGACAAGCCCAGCCTGCTGATGGACCCTGACGTCGCATCCACCAAGCTGGCCGGTGTTGAAGACGACATGGAAGCCGCATTGGCGGCGCTGGCCGCGGAACTGGACTGCCTGGACCTGGCGCCCGCCGGGATCGCCGCGCCGCACCGGCCGGCACTGCCGCATGGCGAGATCACGCCGGCCGCCATCGCCGCCGTGCTGGGCGCGATGCTGCCCGAAGGCGCCATCGTGGTGGATGAAAGCGTGACCACGGGCCGGGAGTTTTTCCCCAGCACCGCCGGCGCCCCGCCCCATGACTGGATCAACAATCGCGGCGGTTCCATCGGCTATGGCCTGCCCGTGGCCGTCGGTGCCGCCATTGCATGTCCCGACCGCAAGGTTATCGCCCTGGAGGGTGACGGCAGCGCCATGTACACGGTGCAATCCCTGTGGACCATGGCCCGCGAAAATCTGGACATCACGGTGCTGATTTTTGCCAACGGTACCTACAATATCTTACGCGGCGAGCTGACCAATGTGGGCGTACAAAACCCCGGCCCCCGCGCCGTGGATATGCTGTCCATCGACCGGCCAGACCTGGATTGGGTCGCCATGGCCAAGGGCATGGGCGTGGAGGCCTGCCGGGCCAACAACGCCGAAGACCTGGCCAAGGCCTTTGACGCGGGCCTGCATTCCGAAGGCCCCTATCTGATCGAAGTCGCGCTTTAGGCTGTTCTTGGCTTTGCCTTACCCGTCCGCGCCCCCGCTCGGAACTGCTCTAACCGTAGCTTTTCGAGATGCTGTCGAGCGGCGATTTTTGGATGCCGTGGTTGGGAATGGGGTAACGCAAACCATTGCGGTCTAGCTGCGCCAGGCCTTCAACAACGCCCGGCAGAAAACTGGGCGGCAACGCGACCAGCAATTCGTCATCCTGGACGCCGCCAAACTTGCGTTCCGCGTAACAGGGGATGGAAACCGATGGTTCGCCGCTGCTCAGCGCCTTGCCCCAGGAATCGGCGCAGGCACTCTCGCCGACGCAAGAGAACTGATACTTCTTGTAGTTTTTGTACTGCAAGCCATTGATGAAGGTGATCATCTGCCCCGGCGTCATGTATAGCAGGCAGATATCCGGGTTATCCAGCCGGCCGGAGGCCAGCGGCGAGGTCGCGATGGCTTCATAGTCGCCGTAGGAAGCGCAGGACATGGCCGCCTGATGCGCGGCGGCATCTTCCTGGGTGCCGTACCAGACGCCGTTCATCCGGTCGCCCGACAGCCATTCCTCGGTGCGGGCATGCAGACCGACGACGGCGCCGCATTGCGCGCCCATCAAATTGTCCATGGTGATGCCAAGGGTGTAGCCGATCCATCGGGTTTGGCCAACGACTTGATCCATCGCCAGTTTCTCGTTCGGATCCGGCCGCCGAATTCTTGGAACCGCCTCCATCTCGGCTACCGTCTTGAACCGTTTCATGCCAATCGGCGTCGCTTTTAGGCGCAGATAGCGGTTCAATCCGTCGATGATCGCAGCAAAGTCATACTCATTGGCATCATTGAAACAATTCGCGACGGTCATGTTCGCTCTCCATAGCACCTGCAATTCGGAATTATAGAGTAGCAAGCCGGTACTGGCCTTGTCCCGGTTTAGTTTTGCCCACCTGCCCTAATTGCGCCGCCAGCCTTTTCAAATGCGATTGTCGGTCGGTTGCTCCAGCGAGGTTTTAGTTTTATATTTTGCGTCTAAATCAATTCCTGGGGGGGGGGGGATATAATGAGCCGTTTTGGAACATTGGTCATCGCTGCTTTTTTCGTTTCTATATTTTCTCTTACACCACCACCGGTTGCCGCAAAAATGGCGGCAAGCGACGGGCATACCTCCTCCGACGAAAAAATGAAAATGCCCAAAGCCCATGGTCATAGTGATCATTCCGGGCACAAGCCTACTAAAATGCACGGTGATCATTCCGAACAAAAGCCGGTTAAAAAAATGCCCAAAGACCTTGATATGGCCATGGACAAGTTATCAGAGCATGGCAAATACAAGGTCAGCATGACCAGCCGCCTAAATCCGGTCGCCATAAACAAGATGCATGGTTGGACCCTGCAGGTCAGCAAACCGGACGGCACCCCTATCGACGATGCGAAGGTCAAGATTGCCGGCGGCATGCCCATGCACGGGCATGCATTGCCGACGATGCCGCGTGTCACCAAGGGCCTGGGTGAAGGGAAATATCTCGTAGAAGGTGTCCGTTTCAATATGGCGGGTTGGTGGAAATTAAAAATCACCATCGGTACTGGTCACCATATGGACAACGTTACATTTAGCCTCGTCTTGAAATAGGACCCACCCGATGCAGTGGAAGGCATTTACAATTGCGGGTGTCATCGCGGCGTTTTTTGCCGCAACCGCCCAGCCAGCCCAAGTGCAAGATTGGTCAGGGGCCGAGCGCGATATCCTAAAATCGTTCTGGATCGGCAGTCTGCCCCCGCTTGCGAAAGATCCGTCAAACCACGTGGGAGATAACGCCAACGCGGCTAAACTGGGCCATAAGCTCTTTTTCGATAAGCGATTAAGCGGCAACGGCGAAGTTGCCTGCGCAACCTGTCATCAACCCGACAAAGCATTTACCGACGGTTTGCCGCTGGCCCAGGGTATGGGGGCGGTGCCACGCCATAGCCCGACCATCATCGGAACAGCTTACAGTCCGTGGTTCTTCTGGGATGGGCGCAAGGACAGTCAGTGGTCTCAGGCCCTTGGGCCAATGGAAAGTCCGGTTGAACACGGCGGAACCAGAACGCATTTCGCAAAAATTCTGGTTTCCGATCCAGCCTATCACAAAGCCTATGAAGATATTTTCGGAGTGCTGCCCGACCTGCTGGATAATCGCAGGTTCCCCAGTGCCGCCGCACCTATCGATGATGCCACGGCGCGCGCCGCCTGGACCGGCATGACGGCCGCGGATCGGCAAACCATAACACGTATCTATTCCAATATGGGCAAGGCCATCTCCGCCTATGAACGGTTGATCCTTCCTGGTCCCTCCAGGTTCGACCGTTATGTTGAAGCTGTTCTGAATGACGACGCCAATGCACAGGAACAATTCTTCAATAAGGACGAGATCGACGGCCTGCGCCTGTTCATCGGCAAGGGTAATTGCACCCAATGTCACAACGGGCCACTGCTGACGAACAATGATTTTCATAACACAGGTCTTTCCTCGATAGCCGATACACCCGAAGACGTTGGCAGGGCCGCCGGTGTTAAATCCGCCAAAACGGATGAGTTTTCCTGCCTCAGCCAATTCAGTGACGCGGACGATGGGGATTGCGGCGAACTTAAATTCGCCAAGGTGACCGGAGCCGAACTGGTTGGCAGCTTTAAGACACCAACGCTTCGCAACCTGACGCAAACGGCGCCCTATATGCATGCTGGGCAATTATCGACGCTGGTGGCCGTCATAGAATTTTACAATCGTGCGCCAACGGCCAAACTGGGCCATTCTGAGTTGTTGCCGCTTGACCTGACCGCAAGGGAGGTTGGCCAAATGGAAAAATTCCTGTTGACCCTGGATGGGCCGATCAGCGCGCCGCGGGATTATTTAGCGCCCCCTCGATAGGGACAGGGTTTGCCTTATGGCGTTGGCCCGCCAGCCCTGATTAGAGCCTTCACGCTTCAGCCCGTTTTGCCCGGGCCTGGGTTGCTCCAGCGTCCGCTCCAGCCATCGTAGAGCTTTTTTAAGAAGCCATCCCATTCCGCGCGGCTGCGGAGTGCCGGATAGGGCTCGGGCCGGATCGGGATCTCGGAACTCCAGATGATATCGAACTGACCGTCGCCGCGAATGCGGCCCAGCCGCACCTTTTTCCAGAGATGCTGGTTCTCGGCGTCGATATAGGCGATGCCGCTGGGGCCATGAAAGCTGCTGTGACCCACCTTGGCGCGGATCTCGTTGACCTTGGCCGAACCGGCCGCCGCCACTGCCCGGGCCCAGAGATAGATACCCTCGTAGGCCGCCGCCATGGGATCGCCGATCACCCGGTCCTTGCCATAGCGGGCCTTGAAGTTGGCGGCGAAGTTATGGTTAGACGCCTCGTCGAGGCTCTGAAAATAGTTCCATGAGGCGATATCGCCCGCCACCAGATCGGGGTCGATGCTAGCCAACTCGTTCTCGGAGATGGAGAAGGAAATGGTCAGGATATCTTTTGGCGTGATGCCGGCGGCGCGGAGCGCGCGGAAGAAGGCGATGTTCGAATCTCCGTTGATGGTGTTTAGAATAGCATCCGGCCGGCGCTTGACGATCTCGGCGACGATGTCATCGACATCTTGACTACCCAGCAGCAGATAGCGCTCGCCGACGATTTCGCCGCGCCATTTTTTGATGTAATCGCCAATAATGGCGTTGGCGACCCGTGGAAAGACGTAGTCGGAGCCGACAAGGAAGAGCCGTTTGCGGCCCGTCCTGAGCGCCCATTCGAGGGCCGGGACAATCTGCTGGTTTGGCGCCGCACCCAGGTAGACGATATTTGGCGACTGCTCCAGGCCCTCGTATTGAACCGGGTAGAAAAGAAGGTGGTTATTGGCTTCAATCACCGGCCTGATGGTTCGCCGGCAGGCCGAAGTCCAGCAGCCGAAGATCGTACTGACGCCCTCGATTTTGATCAAACGCTCCGTCTCGCGGGCGAAGACAGCCGGGTCCGAGGCGCCGTCCGCGACCACCGGCTGGATCTGGCGGCCCAACAGGCCGCCGGCGGCATTAATCTCGTCGATCGCCATCAGCGCCGCGTCGACAACGGCGCTTTCGCTGATGGCCATGGTGCCCGACAGGGAGTGCAGAATGCCGACCTTGATCGGCTTGTTGTAGCTGGTCATGAACCAGCCAAGCGCCCCGCCGGCCAGCACGATGCCCGCCACGACAATCGCCAGGATTTTACGTCGCATCATCTCTAATTGCCTCCCGGCACCCACAGCGCATCAGTTTCTGATACGCCCAAACTATAAAAAATAAAGCAATTGAATCAACTACTTGGATCGTTCATGCGATCCCATGTGATCAAAATTTGCTCAGTAAAACAAAACCAGCGTGATTGCGAAAATCGTGCCTGTCACCACAGGCCAGAACAGGAGCTTCGGCAGTAGGTTGTCCCCGTATTGCAGCAACCGCCCCTTGCCGGTCGCAAACATGATCGAATTGGAGGAGACGAAAATACAAGAGAGATAAAGGATCAAATAAAAGTATTCGAGATAGACCAACGAGGCGGAAAAGAGCGTCCGGCGCAAGGCCGTGTGCGCGAAGATGAGAACAATCACCAACACCGAACAGGCGCGAACGACGTCCTTGGAGGTGAAGCCCAGCCACTTGGCCTGGTCGCCCACCTTCGAGCCCATCAGCAGGATCATGAACAGCAACGCGGCGACAACGAACTGCGGTAGAAAATGCAGAACGAAGGGACCCAGAAAATTCCGGGTAATATGGACGCTGTAATAAAGCTCGGGGAAACTCCCCTGACCAACGTAACGTTCGATACCGAAGTTGGTATTGTAACCGTGGCGGCGGTACTCAAAGCCGGCGCCCTTCGGTGTCCAACCGGACAGCACGAAATCCTGCTCGACCCCGGGCAACGCCGCCGGGTTGGTGAATTCGAAGGAGTCCAGGTCAGGCGTCAGCACCACGTTGCGGTCAAAATCCTGATGCCAAAGCCTAAGCCAGACATCCTGACTATCGAAAGGATATAGCTCGTACGAGAAGTTCTGCCGCAACGTGGCGGAGAAATACCAGCCGATCAACTCGGAGCAGTCGCGCGGTACCCCATCGGCCTTGTGCACGTTATCCGCATCCCGGCAGGCGCCGGCGGCGGGCATGCCGGAAGCGGAGAAAGGAACGCCCTTGCCGCCGCCCGCCACGCGGTTCGAATGGTCATTTAGCGCGTGATGATAGACTTTCTTGATCACCGGCTGGTCAGCCTCCGGCAGGACGAAGCCACGGGAAAGTCCGCGATGTACGCCCCGCCGGTACTTCTGCCAGATGTATCCCGTTACCTTGACGTTGTTGCTGGAAAGGAACTCGATCGACTGGATGAAGGCGCCGGTCGGCACGAACACCGGAACCTCCATCTTTAGTCCGGTGGACTCACGGCGATAAGCATCAAGGTAATGCGCCAGATTAGTGCGATTGACGATCTTTTCCGAGGTGTCTTCATTCTGCAGCGGGAACGCGGTCGCAACCATCCAGATCACGCCGACCGCAAAAGCGCAATAGACCGAAGTCAGCGTCGCCCCGGCCCAGGCGACGGTCATGGTGAGGGGCCAAAAACAGATCACGAAAGCAGTGAGGAACAGCAACGCCAGCAGGGCCGCCAGCACAATGTGAAGAAATTCGCGGCGTTCCTCGTTCACGTCGGACAGATGACCCTTGGCCAATACGGTGGCGATCGACCAGCCTGCCGGGGCGACGGGCGCAAAGGCGATCCAGTCCGTCTCGCCGGTGACCGCGTCGGCGTGGTCAATCTGGCCGCGCTCGCCCTTGATGGCCCGAATAGCCAGGGTGTACATCGCGATGTCGTCCGAGTCCCAGGCCAGTTCGAACAGGGTTTTGCCAGCCCGTACCAGATCGTTGCGTGGATGCGCAATGAACCGCCCCTGCCTGGAGACGACGAATTGGTGGCCCGAGATATCGATGTCGAGTGCCCCCATGAACCGCTTGATATCGGCGAGCGCGTAGCTGGCGTAAACGATGCCTATGGGCGCCGCCTGGGCAGGGTCGTCGCCGGACCGGTAGAATGGCACCGCGTATTCCGCCAAGGCCTCGCCGGTCTTGGCCGAATTGGGCTCGGTCCACATGGCGCCGTTCAACAGGGGTTCAAGATACCAGCGCTCGGTGAAGTCGGTGTAGTCGAGGCGGTCACCAAGCTGCACCTGCTTTGGCGGGCCCTCTCCCTGGTGGACCAGAAAAGGTGCATAGAGCCGGATGTCCTTGGAATAGGCATGCGGCTCGTAGGCCACGCCGACGCCGTGGACCTGGGGATGGTCGCGCAAAACCCTGGCAAAACGGGCGGCTAAATCGCTGCCCTTCAGCTTGCCGCTGCCGAGGTCGTCGGCGATGGCCTGGGTCGCGGGCATCAGCGCGCGGAGCCGCGTTTCGATGGCCGCCGCGGCCTTTTCGCTCGCCTCGATGGTTTCGGCGAGGACCGATTCCTGCGCCTGGCTCTCCGCCGCCTCGTGGCGCACCGCCAGGGTGGCCGCGGTCGCAAAGGCCATGGCGAAGCCAATCAAGAGGAAGCCTTGGAGCCAAATCTTGCGTCCGGCCCCGCGCATCGGCACTAAAACCAAAACCATTGGCAAGCCGGCCGGTGGCGCCAGCAAACCAAGTCCGGACCGCGCATCGTTTCGAAGCGGCGCCCAACCGCATGGGCGGCTACGTTCACTGCTATTCTGGAATGGGCATTTACTGTCATGGCATGGAGTCTAACTGTCGATACATTGAGAATCTATGTAGATTGGGGCGACAGGCGAAGATACGCCAATAGGATTGACGTAAAATCGATGAGCAATACAGCGAGCCAAAAAATTGCGGCCTTTGCCGCGAACACGAAATGGGAGGACATTCCCGTTGACGTGCGCCACCAGGCCAAACGGTCTTTGTTGAACTATTTCGCCACGGCGATCGCCGGCAGCACCGAACCCGCCATGGATACAAGTCTGGCCGTCCTGGCGCCGTTCTCGGGCGCGGCTGTTTGCAAGCTCATCGGCCGATCGGAACGGGTGGACATGCCTCTTGCGGCCTACCTGAATGCGATCAGCGCCAACATCTTTGATTATGACGACACCCATCAGGCGACCGTCATCCATCCGACGGCGCCAATCGCACCGGCGTTGTTCGCCCAGGCCGAAATACAACGCTGCGAGGGGAAATTGCTTTTGAAGGCATTCGTGCTTGGCGGCGAAATTGAATGCCGCATTGGCAATGCGGTGTCCCCGTCGCACTATGCGCGCGGCTGGCATATTACCTCGACCTGCGGCGTTTTCGGCGCCGCGATGGGCATTGGCACCCTGCTCGGGCTCAACGAAGAACAACAACTCTGGTCGATCGGCAACGCGGCCGCACAGGCCTCGGGCCTGGTGGAAACCTTGGGCACCATGTCCAAAAGCATCAGCGTCGGCAATGCCGCGCGGAACGGAATCTTGTCGGCCCTACTGGCGAAACAAGGGTTTTCCGGGCCGGCGGATCCGCTGGCGGGGGAACGTGGTTTTGTACGCGTATTCTCGGATCAGCCGAGCAGCAATCGATTGACCGATGGGCTTGGTGAAAATTGGGAAATCGCGAAAAATACCTACAAGCCTTATCCGACCGGGATCGTCCTGCATCCCGTGATCGAGGGTTGCATCCGGCTCCACCAGGATACCGGCCTGCGCAGCGAGGATGTCGTCACAGTCGAATTGACCGGGCATCCGCTGCTGCGGGAACGGACGGATCGGCCGAATGTGACGACCGGACGGCTGTCGCAGGTCAGCGCGCAACATACAATTGCCATTGCATTGCGTCGCGGCAGGGCCGGTCTTTTGGAGTTCAATGACGATGCGGTCGCCGAAACCCAGCGCGACAAAATCCGGCCGGAGGTGACGTTCATCGATGATCCCAGCCGCGCCATTGAGGCTGTCCACATGCGTGTACATACCCATCAAGGGCAGACACAGGAGATTGAGATCGCGGCAGCCAAAGGCGGGCCGGGGAACCCCATGACGGATGCGGAGTTGGAGGAAAAGCTTGCCGAACTTGCCAGCTATCGTGGCTTCAACCGCGACGTCCGTGCGATTGCCGATGCCATTTGGTCGCTGGATGGCACCAGCGATGCAGCGGAAGTGATGGGTTTCGCCAATATGCCGGACTGAAAAGCCAAGACAGTCTTGATCCGCTGCCTAGAGCATTTTCATTCTTAGAATGCTCGGATCTTCAGAATGAGAGAAATTTTTCCAATCATTTAGAATTGCTCTAGAATTAGCCCATGCCAACCTTCCTCGTAACACTCGCCGCGCTTTTATGGCGTGCGCTTGTTCCAAGCATCAGCGTTGCCGTGGTCTTGTTTATATCATGCCGCCCAGGCATAGCCGCCGCATCAGACATTCACCTGTCCCTGCCCGTGGACTGCAAGATCGGTTCCGTCTGCAGCATCCAGAATTACGTTGACCGGGAGCCTGGACCCGGAGCCAGTGACTATACCTGCGGCCGGCTTGTCTACGATGGGCACACGGGCACGGACTTTCGACTTCCCGACGCCAGTTGGCTTGACCGCGGCGTCCTGGTGCTGGCGGCTGCGCCGGGCAAAGTGGCCGGCACACGGAATAACGTTCGCGACCATGCACCTGGGAAATACGAGCCGGACCGGATCAAGGATCGCGAGTGTGGTAACGGCCTCACTGTCGACCACGGCGATGGCTGGCGTACCCAGTATTGCCACATGCGCCAGGGTAGTGTTCGGGTGCGCACGGGCGATCATGTGAACCGCCAACAGCCACTGGGGATAATCGGGCTTTCGGGCAAGACCGAGTTTCCGCATCTGCATTTCGGCGTCAGGTATCAGGGCAAGGTGGTCGATCCGTTTCTCGGCACCGAAGCAAAAGCGGGCTGCGGCGTCGCAGGCAAGTCACTGTGGAAGTCTGATCTTCTGGCTGATCTTGCCTATCGTCCGAGCGGTATTCTGGCGTCCGGCTTCACGGACCAGGTGCCTACCCTTAACCAGGTTGTCTCGGGACGCCACCGGCATGACCAGCTTGGCCGCAAGGCCGAGAACCTGGTGTTCTGGGTCATGATTTTCGGCCTGCAGCGGGGGGACGAGGAAACGCTTCGGATAATGGCCCCGGATGGAACCGTGCTGTTGCGGAAACAGGGCCGGCCAGCAAAGAAACACAAAGCCCGCTGGTTCACCTATAGCGGCAAGCGCGCCCAACGCCCCTGGGCTGCCGGCACCTACGTGGGTGAATACGAACTTTTGAGGACGACGGGCGGCCGTAGGCAGGTGGTCCTGAAATCCACGGCAAAGGTGCGCATGGAATAAAGCTGCCCGTACTAATTGAAAATTTCTCTAGCGCCAGGCCCAGACCGGTTCACCAAGGTGGGCGACCCGGGTCTGGCGGCCATGCAGGCCGACCTCGCGGAATTGATAGACCATGGCCGCCGAGGGGGCGTGCAGCGCATCATCATCGCCCATCAGCAGGCGGATCACCGGGCGCTCGCTTTCGGGGATGTCGACGAATTCAGGCGAATCCGGCCGGTTCAGCTCCCGAAAAGTGATGCGGTGAATGCGCGCCACCTCCTCCGGGTTGGCCTCCATCTCGGCATCGGCGCCGGCCCAGACCACGATTGGCGTGATCAGGTAGCCCGATTGGGTCCAGTAATCATCCAGCAGGCCCAGGACAGCGTCTTCCTCCAAATGCAAGTTCACTTCCTCACGCAATTCCCGCAGCGCCCCTTCGACCGCCGTTTCGCCTGTATCGATACGGCCGCCGGGCAGGGCGAACTGGCCGGCATGGCTGTTCAGGCGAGGGGTTCGCCGGGTCAGCACATAGGCACCCTCGCCATTGTCATCGCAAACCAGGGTAATCGCCACCGCGGCATGTTTCAGACCTTCGGTGGAAGCCGGGGTCCGCGCGAAATCGCCGAGGTTGGCGGTGATCCGGGCCCGCATGGCGTCGTTATATCTGTAATGCGCGTCATCCATGGCCGAACCTGTTTTGTCTGACATTTCCCAGACAGCCCTTAAATCCAAGGCGCACGGCGCCACAGGGACGGCCGCGCGTTATAGGCCAATTTCTGATCTATCAGACGATCGGCACGCGCCTGGCAGCGATAGCGGCCGGCGATATGACATCCATGTCCACCGGGACGCGCCATCTTTCGGTCAAGCGTACCTTTGGCGCCGCGTCGCTGTTTCTGGTGCCGTCCAATTCGAAGCCTTCGAAACCGTTCGTCATGACCTGGTTGCACTTGTCCACGTAAATGGGAAAACCACCGATGTAGGGCATGAAAACCCGCGGCCGACCGGGTACGTTGGCGCCCAGATACCAGGAGCTGGCGGTGGACCGCAGCGAAATCTTAGCCACCTCGTTGACGTGATCGACCCATTCATCTTCATACTTAAGGGTCGGCTCGATCGTTTGCGCGCCAATGTCACGCATATGTCCGATGCAGTCGGCCATCCAGTCGACATGTTGCTCGATCGCCTGGATCATGCTGGCCAACACCGATGGGCTGCCAGGGCCGGTAATCATGAACAGGTTCGGGAATCCCACCGATGAAAGGCCCAGATATGTCCGCGGCCCCGCCCGCCATTTTTCAGTCAATGCCAAGCCGTTTTTGCCGGTGATTTTTATGTTATCGAACGAGCCGGTCATCGCGGCGAAACCGGTGGCGCAGACAACCGCGTCGACCGGATACTCGACACCATTCGCGACGATGCCTTGCTTGGTAAAGCGTTCGATTGGCGCCTCTGATACGTCCACCAGGGAAACATGCGGCAGATTGTAGGTTTCAAAATATCCGGTATCAACGCAGAGGCGCTTACCACCGAACACATTGTCCGGACACAGCAGATCCGCCGTTGCCGGATCCTTGACAACTTCGCGGATTTTTCTGCGGCCGAATTCGGCGATGGTGTCATTGGCCTCTTTTTCGAACAACAAATCACCATAGGCACCAAGAAACGGCAGGCCGCCCCGGTTCCAGAATTCTTCGTATTGGCGTTCGCGTTCCTCCTCCGTCGCCTCGAGCGCCGGCTGGGCGTTGAATTCAAAATAAAAACCGGTCGGCCGGCCGCGCATTTTCGCCCGCAATTCCGGATAACCCGCTTTAATTGTCCGTTCCTCTTCCGGGTCCAATTTCTCGTTCCAGGCCGGAACGGAATAGTTCGGCGTGCGCTGGAATACCGTCAACGCCGTGGCTTGCTCGGCAATGATCGGAATGGACTGGATTGCCGACGATCCGGTGCCGATAACGCCAACGCGCAAGCCGGTAAAATCGACGCCTTCATGGGGCCATTCGCCAGTGTGGTAGACCGGACCTTCGAAATCCTTGATACCTTCGAATGGCGGCAGGTTTGCCGCCGAAAGGCAGCCGACCGCCATAATGCAGAATTGCGCGCTGACCTGATCGCCCTGGTCGGTTTCGATGCGCCAACATTTGGCCTCTTCATCAAAGACCGCCGCCGTCACCCGGGTGTCAAAGTGGATATCCTGGCGCAGCTCGAAGCGATCAGCGACATGGTTGGCATAGTTAAGGATTTCCGGCTGTGGCGAATATTTTTCCGACCAGCTCCATTCCTGATCCAGCTCTTCCGAGAAGGAATAGGAATATTGCATACTCATGATATCGCAGCGCGCGCCCGGATACCGGTTCCAGTACCAGGTGCCGCCAACGCCGCCGCCTGCTTCATACACCCGTGCCGAGAGGCCGAGGCCGCGAAGCCGGTGCAGCATATACATACCGGCGAAACCCGCGCCGACGATCACGGCGTCAAAGGCTACGTCGACCTCTGCGTCGCGGTTGTTCTCAACTTTTGAATCAGATGACACGCTTGGATCCCCGCTTGTGACTTTCAACATCATGATAGAGATTAACAAAGTTGGAAACTAGCGCGCAATGACCTGACAGGCGGCCGCCTGGGCAAGTGGGCCACTCGCGCAATTTCCAATTAACTGGAGTCGCTTTTTGCGACTTAAGTGATTGGTTCAATTGTTCTATTTTTAAGAGTCCGGGCGCATTATCTTTGCATGGGCTCTGGCACAGTCAGCGACCGTATTCTATGTTTCGCAACCAGATGAATTTGTAAGGAGGGGCTATTCATGCCCGTTACCGTCGCTATTTACGACAAGGCGCTTGCGCTTATCGGCGAACGTCTCGATGCATTGGGGCTGGACATCATCATCCATCCTTTCGGTAAAGATGGTTGGAGTCCGGTCAACGGCGCCGCTGTTTCTCCCGGCGCGGCCGGGATTGACTATTTCTGGCTGAGCCCAAGCATCGCCTTCGACGGCCACATGACAGCGGCGCTCGAACTCGTGCTCGGATGTAAATCCGTTGGCGTGCTTCAGACCTTTAACGCCGGTCTCGACAACCCCAACTACAAGAAGATCGCGGACCAAGGGATCCGAATTTGCAACAGCAGTGCACAGGCGGTTTCGATTTCTGAATACGTCCTGGCGCATGTCTTGAGTCTGATCCATCCGATCGAACAGCAAGGCGATCAACAAGCCAACAAATTATGGAAGAGCACGCCCTTCCACGAGATTTCCCGGATGAACTGGCTGATCGTCGGCTTTGGGCCGATCGGGCAAGAGGTCGCAAAGCGGGTCAAGTCGTTCGGCGCGACGACCACCGTGATACGCCGTTCGCCGGCAACGTCGGATATCGTCGACAACGCCGGCACAATGGCCGACCTCGAAACATTTCTGCCCGAGGCGGATGTGATTGTCCTGGCCTGCGCGCTCAACGGGGATACACGCGATTTCGCCGACGCGCGGTTTTTCGGGGCGCTGAAGAAAGGCGCCATTCTGGTCAACATCGCACGCGGCGCGCTGATCGTTGATGCCGCCATGATCGCCGCCCTTGACGACGGCCGCCTTGCCGCCGCCGTATTGGATGTTTTCCGGCAGGAACCGCTGCCCGAAGGCGATCCTCTCTGGTCGCATCCCAAGGTCCGCGTCACCGCCCATACCTCCTCTTCCGGCAACGGCAGCTTCTTGCGCTGGGAACAGCTTTTCCTGGATAACATTGTTCGGTTCGTGAACGGCGATGCGCTGGAAAATGAAGTCAACCCGAAGGACATAGTCTGACGCGCGGTCTCTTGCCGACGTCCGCAAATCGCGCATTCGACGGCAAAACCAGGGTCAGGCTCTTTTCCGCCTGGGCTTCATATTTAGGCTTGGAACACGGCGGGATGACTGTCAGGTCCCTCGGTCCCAGCCCCACCAGGCGCAGATCGCCTGTCCCATGATGAGCGCCTTGTCCTGCTCGCTGAGCCAGGGCAGTTCCTCGGTGAACATCGACACGCATTGGCGCCAGGAACAGGGCATCTTGGTGATGTCCGTACCCCAGAACATTCGGTTCGGCCCGAACGCATCATAGATCTGCCGCAGATACGTGTGCATCGCGGGAAACGGAAAGGCCTCGCTGGAATAGCCCGGTGCGCCGGTCGCCTTGACCGCCACATTGGGGAATTTCGCCAGCGCCAGAAGCTCCGGCATATGGGTCATGGCGGCGGCGTCCTTAAGCGTGGTCATACCGCCTCTGCCGCCCAGGTGATCGATGGTCAAGCGAAGGCCGGGGTGGCGTTCGGCAATCCGACCAAGGGCCGTGAGCGAATCCGTCGCCAGCGCGGCGATCGGAACGTCGGCACGTTCGGCCTCCGACCAAAGCCAGTCGAGTGTGCCATCGTGCAACCATTGCCGTGCGGGGTCGCTCAGGAACGTATACCTTAGACCGAGCATGCCCGGTTGCTTTCGCCAACCCGCGATGCGCGTGCGGGATTGCGGCTGGTCGAGCGGCAGTGAACCCATTATCGCGAACCGGCCGGGATAACGCCGCACCGCCTCGCTTGCCATTTCGTCCGAGCCTGGGTCCCAACTGGGTGGATGAATGACGGCGGCATCGACGCCGCCCTCGTCCATCAAACCGATTGCCTCTTCAGCGGTGAATGACGTCACCTGTCGATGCGATAGGTTACTCGGCAGGCCGGTTCCCCAGAGATGGATTTGGGCATCGATAATTTGCATCGCGGTCTCTTTCTATTTTTGCGGGCCGCCGCGTTGTCAATAGGCCGGCTTGGTCGGAAATGGCGTGAGCTGAAGTTCGTGGGTCCAGCACGATCGATCCTGGGTATGCAGGTAGTAGAACGCTTCGGCGATCTTGACCGGGTTCATAACGATATCGGGCTGCTGCTGCGCTTTCTCCAGCGCCCGGGTGCCCGGTGAATCGATAAGACCGTCGATCACTACGTTGGCCACATGCACGCCGTGCTCGGAATACTCCTCGGTGAGCACCTGCGCCAGGGTGCGCATCATAACCCTGGGGTAGTAAAGCGATTCTCCAGTGTTTCGCTTGCGCCCGCGCAGGGAAAAATTGTTGTTGGAAATAAGGAACGACCCCTGGCCTTTCTTGCGCATGGCTGGCAACGCCTCCTTGGCAACAAGAAACGGCCCCCGGCTGGCGATGTGCTGCGCGGTGTCGAACATCTCCACTGGGATATATTCGAGCAGTTCGTTCCCAGGCGGAAGATCACGGCCTTCCAGGTAACCTGCATTATAAACCAGAACCTCCGGCTCGCCGACTTCACGCCGGATTGTGGCGAATGCCTCCGAGATGGATTTTTCCGAGACAAGATCCAGTTCGACGGTCATGCACTCGCCGCCCTGTTCACGGATAGCGGCCGATAGAGCGGCGGCATTGGCCTCGGTGCGGGTAGTCAGCACGACGAAGAAACCTTCCTGTGCGAACTTTTGCGCAATGGCGCCCCCTACGCCCCAGCGCACGCCGACCGGCAGGTCGCTATCATCCAGTGCCTGGCCGTGCGCCAACTTGGTCATCCGGCCATCCGACTGCCACTTGGTGGTGGCGCCGACAATTACGGCAACTTTCTTATCCATCGTGTAGGTTTCCTTTTTGTCCATCGTGTTCGCCCCGAGTTGACGAACAGCAATATCGGAACGTCAATTCATCCGAGCCCGCCCCGGAGAACGCCCCGGAGAACGCCCTCTCGCGGCTTAACCCGAACGCTTAGATTGGTTCGGCAATAAACACCGGAATTTTCCGGGATGCTTTTGCTTGATAATCATTGTAGGGCGGGAACGCTGTTGCACTGACATCCCACAAAGGCTGGCGCTCCAAATCGTCCGTGACTTCCCGAACGCGCATTTTGAACACCTCGGTTTTGTCGCGTATTTCCACATCTGGATTTGCCCGAAGATTATATACCCACACCGGATTTTTGGGACGCCCGCCGTAGGATCCGACCAACACATAACTTTTCCCCACGGCAACCCGCATCAGTGGGATTTTTCGTATTGAACCGGTTTTGTTGCCCTTATGGGTGACAATGATGCACGGCAAACCGGTATCCCTCAAAGTCGTACCTTTGGTGCCGCCGCTGCCTTCATATAATTCTACCTGCTCACGCACCCAATCCAATGTGGGGGGAATGTATTCGACCATGGTATTTTCCTACTTTAAAAAGTGGCAAATGCAAAAGTCGACGATAGCACCAAACCGTCAGCTTTTCAGCGATTTTACAACGCGCACGATAGGGTAATCTGAATGAACTTAGCCACGAATGGTATGTTGCGGTAAATATAGCAGTCCACCATCAGCTGAATGGAGCCCCATACATGAATGAGTCATCATCTTACGTGCCCGCCAAAGTCTGGAAATGGAAGAATGAGAACGGGGGACAATTCGCCACGATCAATCGTCCGACCGCGGGCCCGACCCATGACAAGGAATTGCCGGTCGGCAAGCATCCATTACAGCTGTACTCGCTTGGCACGCCGAACGGCGTGAAGGTCACGGTGATGCTCGAAGAACTGCTGGCGCTTGGATTTGCCGGCGCCGAATACGATGCCTGGTTAATCAACATCAGGGATGGCGATCAGTTTGGCAGCGGCTTTGTCGAGGCGAACC
>JADHTB010000015.1 GCA_016776605.1 Alphaproteobacteria bacterium
CCACCGAAGGCCGCTCACCAAGGCCCCGTGGCTGCGTTGCGGTTCTTGGACGATGCGCCACATCGACCTGCAAACCGCGCCTACCCACGGGGCCTTGGTGAGCGGTCAAATGGTTCAGAATACCCCGGAAATGCTCTAGGGCAGGGGCACCCCGGGCACCCAGAGGTAACCGTCCTGGTCAATGATGTAGGCCTCGCGCAGGCCGTGGGGTTTGTCCAGGGCGCCGGCCAGAACCTCAAAGCCCAGCTCCCGGGCCCGTGCCTCCGCCACGTCGGGATCGCGGCCATACAGGCGCAGTTCCGCCCCGATGCCCCGCGCCAGATCGCCGCCTAAACTGCCCTTCAGGGGATGGTCGCTGTAGGTATGATCCGCATGCAACATCCATTCCGCCCCGTAACCGCGCACGGCGGCGAAATCCACATCGCCGTGGACGACCTCCGCTCCCAGAACCTGGGTCTGGAAAGCCAGGGCGGCCGGTACGTCGCGGACTATCAGATTGATGCCCAGTCCACGTAATCCGCGGCCATATTCAGGCGCGGGCATCCAAGATGGCTCGGTCGCTCGTTTCATGATCGGCTCCTCATAGGTCGTGGCATTTTAATACAAATAATGGCCTGTCTAAAAGCGCCAATAATGATAAAAATATAAGGCCAATTAAATTATTCGGAGATTAGGCCGTGCCCAGAGCCAGCAATCTGGTCGCTCTCGCCCTGGATCGCGAGGCTGGCGGCCCGCTTTATCGGCAGTTATACGACGGTTTGCGGGAAATGATCCTGGATGGCCGCCTGCCGTCGGGCAGCCGCCTGCCAGCCAATCGCATTCTGGCCCAGGATCTAGCCCTATCGCGCAATACGGTCGCCACGGCGCTGCAACAGCTTTTGGCGGAGGGCTATGTGGCGACCCGGCAAGGGGATGGCACCTATGTGGCATCGGAATTGCCTGATGCCGGGCCGGAGCGGCCGCGGCCAGAGCACTTCAGCCCCGACGGCGCGCAACCGCTGAGCGATGTGGCCCGTCATTACGGTCTGTCCCACCGGGGCCGCGCCCTGGCTGCAATCAGCCGGGTCAATTTTGCCAGCACGGCGGCCTTTGCCCCCGGCCCCGACCTTGCGGCCTTTCCCTTTGATATCTGGGCCCGCCTTTTGACCCGGTTTTGGCGCCGGCCGGGCCCCGGTCTGACGGTCAGCAGCGATGCCGGGGGCTATCCGCCGCTAAAGGCGGCGATCGCCGCTTATCTGGGCGCAATGCGGGGGGTGCGCTGTGATCCGGGCCAGATCATCGTGGTCAGCGGGGCGCAACAGGCAATTAATCTGGCGGCCCAGGTATTGTTGGATCACGGCGATCAGGCCCTGGTGGAAGAGCCCGGCTATGGCGGTATCCGTGGCGCCCTAACCGCCGCCGGCATACGCATGGCGGTGGTTCCGGTGGATGCCGAAGGAATGGATATCGCCGCCGGCGAGGCCCAGGCGCCCCTGGCCCGGCTGGCCTGCGTGGCGCCGTCGCACCAGTATCCCCTTGGCATGGTGATGAGCCTGCGCCGCCGCCTGGCCCTGATCGAATGGGCCCGCCGCCGCCAGGCCTGGATATTGGAAGATGATTACGACAGTGAATACCGCTATGCCGGCCGGCCGCTGGCGGCATTGCAGGGCCTGGATCCGACGGGACGGGTGATCTATGTGGGCAGTTTTTCCAAGGTGCTGTTCCCAACCCTGCGCCTGGGCTATCTGGTGGTGCCGCCGGATCTGGTGGAACATTTTATCCGGGCGCGGCGGGTGCTGGATGACCATGCCGCCATGCTGGCCCAGCCGGTTCTGGCGCGGTTTATCGAAGATGGCCACTTTGCCGCCCACCTGCGCCGCATGCGGCGGCTGTACGCGGCCCGCCAGGAAGCCTTGCTGGATACGGCAAAGCGGCATCTGGCCGGGTTACTGGAGATCGCCCCTGACGAAGCCGGCATGCATCTAATTGCCTGGCCGGGTAATGCCCTGGCAGGCCGCATGGACGACCAGCGGATCACTCAGGTCGCCGCCAAGGCCGGCGTCACCACCCTGGCGTTAAGTACCACCTATGCCGGCAAACCCGTGCGCCAGGGCCTGATGCTGGGCTATGCCGCCCACAACGAAGACGCCATCGCGGCCGCTGGCCGCCGCCTGGGGGAAATTATTAGCGCTGCGGCATGATCTATAACGAAATGGCACCTTGCGGAGACCCGGCGGCTCGCCTATTTATGCCCCGCCTTAGAGCGGGTCCGCTTTTAGTTGAGGAGAATGCCATGAACGACGATTTGCTGAACCCCCACAATGCCCTGATCTATATCATGGTGCTGGTCTCTGCCGCCGACAGCAATATGACCGACCGGGAATTGAAGCGGATTGGCGATCAGGTGCAAAATCTGCCGGTCTTTTGCGATTTCGATGCAGAGGATCTGGTCCCCATCGCCGAGGAATGCGCCGCCAAGCTGAATCAGCCCGGCGGCCTGGATCAGGTCATGAACCTGATCGTCGCCTCCCTGCCGGCCAGATTAAGCGAAACCGCCTATGCCCTGGCCTGCGAAATCGCCGCCGCCGATCTGCATTTGGAGCAGGAAGAGCTGCGCCTGCTGCAACAGCTGCGCGACAGTTTGCAACTGGACCGCCTGATTGCCGCCGCCATCGAACGCGGTGTTCGCGCCCGGCACATCAGCCTTTAGACCGTCAGTTTTTGGGCCACCAGTTATTTAGGCCAATTTCGACTGTAAAAATCCGGCGACGGCATCCATGGCGCCGGCCCAGTTATCCTCCTGGCTGTAGCCCGACCGTTTGCGCGGCGCCAGATCGTGGTTGCCGTCCGGGCACCAATGCAGCTGAATGGCCTTGGACAATGGATAGCCCGCCACATCCGCCCGGTTGCCCAGGGGATCGCGCTCGCCCTGAACGATCAGGCTGGGCAGGGACAATGCCGCCAGATGTTCGGTGCGTAGGCGGTCCGGCTTGCCGGCGGGATGAAAGGGATAGCCCAGGCAGACCAGGGCGCCAATAGCGTCGCTTATATCCTGGCCGCCTTCCGCCGCCAGCAGCGAAGCCATGCGCCCGCCCATTGATTTGCCGCCGATGGCCAGGCGCCGTATTCCCGGCTGTTCACCCAGCTGTGCGATGACCTCGCGCCAGGCTTGCAATAGGATCGGCTGGCGGTCCGGCGGCCGTTTCTTGCCCGTGGTGCGGCGGGCGGCCATATAAGGGAATTCAAAGCGCGCGACGGCGATGCCCCGTGCGCCCAGTCCCTGGGCAAAGGCGGTCATGAACGGGCTGTCCATGGCAGCACCGGCGCCATGGGCCAAAACAAGGGTCAGGCCGGCATCTTGCGGGCCGTCAAACAGGATATGGGTCATGTCTGAGAGCATAATGCAAAACGAAGGCACGATCCGCCTATCAATTTCCCTGGGCGTTCTGGTGGTAATGGCGCTGTGGGAGTTCGCCGCCCCGCGCCGCGACCTGGGCCAAAGCAAGTGGCGCCGTTGGGGTGGCAACCTGGGCATCGTGGTTTTGAATACCATTACGGTGCGGCTGTTGTTTCCTATTCTGGCGGTAGGTGCCGCCGTTTGGGCCGAACAAAAGGGCTGGGGCCTGTTTAACCTGGTGGCGCTGCCCGGCTGGCTGGAAGTCGCCGCCGCCGCCGCCCTGCTGGATATGGTGGTCTATTGGCAGCACCGCCTGTTTCATGTGATCCCGCTGCTTTGGCGGATGCACCGGATGCACCATGCGGATTTGGATTTCGACGTCACCACGGCGTTACGTTTCCATCCCTTCGAGATCGTCTTGTCCATGCTGATCAAGTTGGCTGCGGTGCTGATCCTGGGCCCCGCCGCCCTGGCGGTATTGATTTTTGAAGTGTTGTTGAACGGTACCGCCATGTTCAATCATGGCAATGTGCGGCTGCCCCTGGGCCTGGACCGTTGGCTGCGTCTGTTGGTGGTGACCCCCGATATGCACCGGGTGCATCATTCCATCGACGGGCGGGAATATAATAGCAATTTCGGCTTTAATCTGCCCTGGTGGGATCATCTGTTTGGCTCTTATCAGGATCAGCCGGCGGCGGGGCACGCCGGCATGCGGATCGGTCTGCGTGCCTACAGCGGTAAAATTTGCGCCAACCTGATCTGGATGCTTGTGCTACCTTTCCGACCGTTGCAGGTGGAACAGCAAGGGAGTGAAGATGACCAAGGTTGAAGTGGACAGCCTGCCCGTATCGGTGATCACCGGTTTTTTGGGCAGCGGCAAGACGACCCTGTTGAACCGCCTGATACAGCATCCCGGCATGGATAAAACCGCCGTCGTGATCAATGAATTCGGCGAGATCGGGATCGACAATATGCTGGTGGAAAGCGTCGATGACGATGTGGTGTTGATGTCCAGCGGCTGTCTGTGCTGTACCATCCGGGGCGAATTGGTTGATACTCTGAAAAGCCTCTATACCCGCCGGGCGAAACAGGAAATACCCGATTTCGACCGCCTGGTGATCGAAACCACCGGTCTGGCCGACCCCGCACCCATCCTGCACACCCTGATGGCCGATCCGTTCCTGATGGGCCGTTATCGCCTGGACGGCGTCATCGCCACGGTGGACGCAGTGCTGGCCATGGATACCATGGAGAAGCATATGGAGGCCGTGAAGCAGGCCGCCGTGGCGGATCGTATCGTGATCTCTAAAGCCGACCTGGTGGATGCCGATACCATTGCGGCCCTTGAGAGGCACCTGCGCGGCCTCAACCCAGCCGCCGATATCCACCGGGCGGTTAGCGGCGATATTGATCCCGCGCAGTTGTTCAACGCCGGCCTGTATGACCCCGAAAGCAAGACCCTGGATGTGCAGCGCTGGTTGCGGGCGGAAGCCTATGAGCAAGATGCGGCACCGGGCGGGAGCCATGACCACGGAGATGATCACGGGCATGAACATGGCCATGACATCAACCGCCATGACGCCCAGATCCAGGCCTATTGTGTCTATTTGGAAGAGCGCCTGCCCTGGGAGCAGATCGCCAGCTGGCTGGAGCTGCTGACCACCTATCGCGGCGACGATATTCTGCGCATCAAAGGCATGCTGAACGTGGCTGAAAGCGAGACGCCCATTGTTGTCCACGGTGTTCAGCACATGTTCCATCCACCGGTGCAGTTGGGCGCCTGGCCCGACGATGACCATCGTTCCCGCATTGTCTTTATTACCCGCGGTCTTGGCCGCGATATCGTGGAAAATATGCTGACCGCCCTGACCGAGAAAAAGCCGGACGCAATCACTGCCGATCAAGGCTGAATGAAGGAGCACCCAGATTTTGGAAATTGATGACCTGCCCCCGAAAATAACCGGGCCGTCCGCCTGGTACGGTCCGGATCTGGCCGTAACCAAGGACTGGCTGGTGACCCTGAACGATGGCCAGGTTGGCGAGGTGGAAGCCCGGGCACGGGCCTACCTGGACGCTGGCGGTGATATCGCGGCTATGACGAAAGCGGATTTTCCGTTGCCTGAAAGCCTGCCGGTGATCGACGCTGCGGTGCGGGAATGCCTGCACGGACGCGGATTTGTGGTGCTGCGGGGGCTTGCCCCTCATGCCGACGATATCCCCATGGCGGCGGCCGTGTTTTATGGCCTTGGCACACATATGGGCCGGGCGCGTTCACAGAACGGCAAGGGGCATCTTCTGGGTCATGTCTGCGACCTTGGTCTCTCTACCAAGGACGGCTCGGTACGCATCTACCAGACCACCGAGCGTCAGAATTACCACACGGATTCCTGCGATGTCGTCGGCCTTATGTGCCTGCGGGGCGCCAAGTCGGGCGGGCGCTCGGGGTTGGTCAGTTCCATGACCATTTACAACGAAATGCGCGCGCGACGCCCCGATCTGGCGAAGCTGCTGTTCGAACCCATGGCCACCGACCGGCGCGGCGAGATCACGGCCGATGGCAGGGCGTTCTTTGAAATTCCAGTGTTCAACCTGCATGCGGGCCAGCTTTCCGCCATCTACGCGCCGCACTACGTCCGCTCGGCGCAGAGGCTGGACGGGGTGCCCCCGCTCACTGAGGCGCAGAACGAAGCCATCGACATGATTGATGCGCTTGCCGACGACCCAGCCCTGCATCTGGAATTCGCGCTGGAGCCCGGGGATTTGTTGTTCGTCCACAACCATAGCATTCTGCACGACCGCACCGCCTATGAGGAATGGGGCGATCTGGCCCGCCGCCGGCATTTGTTGAGATTATGGCTGGCTATTCCCGGCGCGCGGCCTCTGCCTGATATTTACGCCCAGCGCTACGGCAGTACCACAATTGGCGACCGCGGCGGCATCGTCGTGCCCGGTGCCAAACTGAATGCACCGTTGGAGCCGGTATAATGACTTGCCTCGGACGCCGCCGCGCCTACTGTTGAGGTGGGCCTGAACCGGGGTTTCGGGCCAGCAAATAGTAGGTCTCCACCGCGCCGATCCCCTTGATGTCGACCGTTCCCCTTTTCCCGAAACTGAATTTATCCTTCAACAGACGGTAAACGGTATCGCTGACCTGGATGGCGTTTTCCGTACCCGTCGACTCCATCCGGCTGGCTATATTTACGGTGTCGCCCCACAGATCGTAGGCGAATTTGCTTTTGCCGATAACGCCGGCGACGACAGGGCCGCTATGAATGCCTATGCGTAGGGAAAACGGGACACCGTCTTCCCTCTTTATTTCCTTTATCGCCGACAGCATATCCAGCGCCAGAAGGGCCATGGCATCGGCGTGGCCGGGTTTCGGCTCCGGCAGTCCGCCGACGACCATATAGGCATCGCCAATGGTTTTAATTTTCTCCAGACCATACTGGTCGGTGAGTTCGTCAAACCTGAAAAAGATTTCGTTGAGTTTGGTGACCAATTGCGTTGGCGATACGGCGCCTGCATATTGCGTAAAATTGACGATATCGGCGAACAGAACGCTAACGTCATCGTATTGTTCCGCGATGACGCCCGCACGCGTTTTCAAAACCTGCGCCGCTTTTCTCGGCAATATGTTCAACAGCAGCGTATTGGCTTTTTCCCGCTCGCTGACGGCGCTGGTCACAAAGTAGCCGGCAAAGATGAAGACGATGAGCGACGAAACGCTCAAATTCATGACGAAAAAGAGAACCTTCGTGTCCTCGGAAGCCGGCAGGGCGTGCCGCGAGAAAAAATCATCGAACGCCACGGTGATCACGATATTCGCCAGATAGAGCAGCAACCAGATCATCGAATGTTTCAGCGAGAAGAACATGAGGGCGATGATCGGGCCGCAAAAGGCCCAGGCCAGGACGAAACCGGAATCAAAAACGCCGCCGATGCTCCATTGAATAAACGTGGTGATGTAGATGATGCAGATGATCTGGATATAGACGAGGGGTTGATGCTTGCGGACCAAATGGCAAAACGCCAGCGACCCGCCGACAATAACGACAAAACAAAAAGGCAGTATCGCAACCAACCCGAAGCCAAAGACGACATAGTACATTGCCGTCCATGCCACGCCCGCCAGGCAACAGGATACGGCCACCAGAAAAATGGTGGATTTTTCCAATCTGATCTCGTCGGTATCGTCTGAGTCGTAAGCGAACAACAGCTTTGGGTTCATGAAACAACCGCCCCCCGGCTACGGCCAATTAGTTAATCGAACAGCGCCAGGTCGATGGCATCGCCCATCTTGCAATAACCCAGATCGCTCGGGTGCAGCCCGTCGCCGCAGTCGTAGATCGGCAGCATCTGGGTCGGAACCTTGGGGTCGCGCAATGCCTTGTCAAAATCGACGACGCCATCCATTACGCCGCTTTCGCGGATCCAATTGTTGACCGTGACGCGATGCCCCTCGCGCACCGGGTTCCATGCGCCGGGCAGGAAGGTCTCGTTTCCAAACGGCGTCAGCGTGGCGCCAAACAGTTTGATCCCGCGCGCCTGCGCCCGCAACGCCATCTGGTCGAGGCCGGCGATCATCAGTTCGGCGGTGGCCTCCTGGTCGGGCTTGGCGATGCGATTGCGCAGATCGTTGGTGCCGAGCATGACGATGGCATGGGTCACGCCGGGCTGGGCCAGCACGTCGCGGTCAAACCGCCGCAAACCGCTGTCGCCGCGCAGATCGTGCAGGATTCGATTGCCGCCGAGGCCCTGGTTCATCACCCCGAGGGGCCGGCCGCCCTGCCGCTCGATCAACCGCCGGGCCAGTTGGTCGGGCCAGCGGTTATAGGTGTCATGGGTCGAGATATTGGCGTCTGTCAGCGAGTCGCCAAGTGCCACCACGCCGCCGGTCTCTTGCGTGGCCAGCACGTCAATGCCGCTGAGGAAGAACCATTCATCGGTGATGGTGCCGACCGGCATCTTGGTTTCGGTGGAAAAATCGCCTGCCGGAGAGATGTAATTGGTCTGCCGTGCATAGCGCCCGGTGCTCTGAAAGCTGGTCGGAATTTCGCCGGGCAGATGGAACGTGACCGCCAGGTCGGCTAGGGGTTCCACGTCGAGTTTGACCGAGTCGCTGACCACCAGCGCGCCCGCCGCGACCGTCGCCGAACCAGCGCCGCCAAAGGTGAGTTTACGCTCGGATCCCGGCACCACCGCCGGGCCCATCTCCCGGATGCCGATATAGGCGGCGCCGACCGTCAGCTTGCCGCTGCCATAGGCGTTTGACAGCCGTATCCTTAAAGTATCGCCGCCGATACTGATGCGGGGGTTCATCCGTAATGTATTGTTGTTGAAGTTCACACCGGCTTCGCTCGGCGCCGGCGTGGCGGCCCAGGTGCCAACCCAGTGTCTGTTGTCGTCCATCGGCTGTCTCCTTCTTTCGCGGCATGCGTCTATTGGGCCAATGCCCTGGAACCGGCCTCGGTATACAATGGGAAAAAGCAAACTTAATGTACACTCCGGCAAGTTGACAGCCGTTTTCGAGAGCAGGGGGACCGGATATGTTGAGCCGTGAAGACAACGAGTACCTGACCAGGATCGGACCTGGAACGCCCATGGGAACCGTCCCAACCGCTTTGGATAGATGACAATGGCAACTGAAACTTTGCAGTACACTACGGAAGATATGGCCTATTTGCAGCATGGCGACACGCCGCTGCGGTTAAGGCTGCTCCGGCCGCAAGGTGCGGGACCCTTTCCACTGGTGGTCGATCTGCATGGCGGGGCCTGGACCAAGGGGGATTTGACTGAATGCCAGACCCGGGACGAAATTCTGGTGCAGGCGGGTTTCGCCACGGCGGCGCTGGATTTTCGTCATGCGGGTGATGGCTATCCAAGCTCTCTGGTCGATATCAATTATGCCATACGCTGGCTGAAATCACAGTCGGAACGGCTGCGGATCGATCCCAGCCGGGTTGGCATCATCGGCCAGTCCAGCGGCGGCCATCTGGCAATGTTGTCGGCCATGCGCCCAGCCGATCCGCGCTACAGCAGCGTTGCACTGGGGGCCGGCGTGGCGCCTATAACGGCGGAGGTGCGTTGCGTGGCCATGACATGGCCGGTGATCAATCCGCTGTCGCGCTACCGCCATGCGCTCCGGTTGCGGAACAGTGCCGAACCACCGGCCTGGACCGCCTCAATTCCCGAACGCCATGATTTGTACTGGCGGACAGAGGAGAACATGGCCGAGGGCAACCCGTTACTGGCCCTGGAGCGGGGCGAGGCGGTCGAGACCCCGCCGGCGCTTTGGGTCCAGGGCAGCCCGGACCAGATCCACGATTACCGCGATCCCAAATCCGCCCTCGACCTCAACGAACCGGAACGCTTTGCGGTGCGCTATCGCGAGGCTGGCGGAGAGATCGAAGTGCATTATGTGGACCAGGCTGATCGCGCCGATGCCGCCTGCGATCCACTTGTGGCCTTTTTTCGGAGGCACCTGTCATAGGGCCCCCGGAAAGAACGCTATTCACGTTCGATCAGTTGATACATCACGCCGTGGCCATCGCGGGGATGCACGAATACCTGGGTCCCGGATTCAATAATCCGGGCGCCGTTGGCTTTCATCTCGGCGGTCGCTTCCGCCAGATTATCCACGGCCAACGCGACCAGATGCACCCCTTCGCCATATCTTTCCAGCGCACCGGCAATGGCCCCGCCTTCGCCGAGAGGTTCGGCAAGTTCGATGAAGCGTCCCTCGTCACCCAGGGGTAAAATCGCCCGCGTCATGCCCATGGAGGGTATTTCGTCCGGGCCCTTGCTCGCCTTCATGCCCAGCTTGGTTTCATAGTCCTTGAGGCTTTCGTCGAGATCTTTGACGCGAACCACGATGTGGTCGATCCATTTCGGCATAGTCATTCCTCCCAAATTTCAAATTTCCTGCGAATATTGGCACAATTCATCGCGCCGTGTCTCCATTTCGGACCCGTGGGTGATTTTGTTCTTTTGGTGCGGTCCGGGATATCACCAGATCAACATGCATGGATTCCCCGGCGGCGCGCCGCTACACTCCTTCGATGACTGCCGCAATAGAATGAAGGGAACCGCCCCGTGACACGATCCGCCGCCCATGTCCTGGCTGCCTCGTTGGAGGCCCATGGTGTCGATACCGCCTATTGCGTACCTGGTGAAAGCTATCTGCCGCTGACCGACGCCCTGCTCGATTTCCCCAAGATCAAGCTTGTGGTTTGCCGGCATGAAGGCGGTGCGGGTTTCATGGCGGTGGCGCATGCGCGGCTGCGCAACGAACCGGGCGTCTGCATCATCAGCCGTGGACCGGGCGCCATGAACGCGGCTATCGCGCTCCACGTCGCCTATCACGATGCCGAGCCGGTGGTGTTTCTGATCGGGCAGGCGGATCGGGACGAATTGGGCCGGATGACCTTGCAGGAAATGAACTACGCGCGGAGCTTCTCCGACACCACGAAGATGGTGATCGAAGTGATTGATCAAAGCCGGATCAGCGAAGCGATTGCCCGCGCCTTCCATATCGCCCAATCGGGTACGCCGGGTCCCGTGGTTGTCGTGCTGCCGGAAGATCTGCTCTACGGTCCATGCGACGCAGAGGTATTGGGCCCCCGCAAGAAAGCCGTTACCGCACCGACGCCCGAAGACGCGGCGGCGGCGTTTTCGATGCTGCAAGAGGCCGAACGGCCCTTGGTGATCGCCGGTGGGCGGCTGCATGGCCCGGCCGCGCTGGCCGACCTGACCAGCTTCGCCGAACGCTTTATGCTGCCGGTGGCGACGCCGCAACGGCGCTTTCATGTCTTTGACAGCCACCACCCAAATAGTGCCGGGCGAATGATCAACCGGGCGCCGGGCGAGTTGCTGGACATCATGCGGGAATGCGATCTGTTGTTGGTGCTGGGAGAGCGGATCGGCCCGTCCATGAGCCAGGGCTTTACCTTTCCCCGCGCCCCCAAACCGGACCAGCCGATGATCCATGTTTGGCCCGACCCCAATGAAGTTGGCCGGGTTTTTGAACCGGCGCTGGGCCTTGGCTGCGATCCCCATGAATTCATCAAGGCAATGCTTGCGGTTGGTCCTGGCAAGGTTTCGCCGGCGCGGACCGCCTGGGTTGAACGCCTCAACGGCGCGCACCGCTCGGTGATGACCTGGAAACCGGTTGCCGCCAACGACGGCGTGGTCTTTGGCCATGTCGTGGCCGCCATCAACAAACATCTGGCGCCCGATGCGGTCGTTACGACGGATGCCGGCAATTTTTCAAGCTGGCCGGCGCGCTATCTTCACCTTGGCCAGGACAACATGTTCATTGGCGCCACCGTGGGCGCGATGGGGCCGGGGGTGCCATCGGGCGTTGCCGCGGGACTTTCGACGCCGGGGCGGCAGATCGTGGTATTCGTCGGCGATGGCGGCGCCATGATGACCGGCAACGAACTGGCCACGGCGGTGCAATATGGCGTGCCAATCAAGATATTCGTTGCCAATAACAGCGCCTATGGAACCATTCGCATGCATCAGGCACGAAGTTTCCCGGGCCGGGTTACCTCCACGACGCTGCAAAATCCCGACTTCGCCGCCTGGGGCGAGGCCTTTGGCGCCAAGGGTTTTCTTATCACGGCGGAAAGTCAGGTCGAGCAGGTGGTGGCTGAGGCAATGGCCCATGACGGACCGGCGGTGATCGAGACCCGGATTAGCCTCAATCATATCTCACCAAGTGCCCGTATCGATGAAATAGAAGCGCGGTGATTGGGGCAGATGGCGGATACCGCATACCACAAGTTTCGTACCGATAGGGTACCCGCGCCAGAGGGGTGCCCGGTTGATCGCGTGTTCTCGCCGTTCTCCGAGACCTATGTGAAGAACCCTTACGTGGTGCTGGAAAAGCTTCGCGAACAATCGGCGGTATTTTACGCCGAAGAGCTGGGTTATCTGGTCCTGACACGCATGGAGGACGTGGCCGAGGTCTTTCGCAAGCCTGACGTTTTCGCTTCGGCGAACGTACAGGACCCGGTTTTGCCGATTTGTGCCGCGGCCGCCGAGGTTTTATCGGCTGCCGACTACAACCCCATTGCGGTCCTGTCCAATCGGGCCCGGCCCGATCACAGCCGCATGCGCAAACACACCCAGGCGGGCTTCTCAAGCCGGCGGATGCAGATGCTCGAACCTTTTATCCGCCGGCGTTGCGAGGCCCTTGTCGATGGGATGCAGCAGGCGGGCGCCCCGGCGGAATTTGTCAGCGCCGTCGCGCATCCTTTGCCGGGCGAGACGATCTTTCGCTTCATCGGGTTCCCCGAGGCTGACGACAAAGACCTTAAGGATTGGACCACCAACCGCCTTGCCTTCACCTGGGGCAAGGCGAGCGATGCAGAGCAGATTGATATCGCCCAAAAGATGCTTGCCTACTGGCGTTACTGCGTCTCGTTCGTGAAAAAACGACATCTGGAGCCGGCCGATGATTTCACCTCCGAGCTGTTGGCCGACCATGCCGCCGACCCTGATGATCTCAGCTACAGGGAGGTGGAGTCCGTCATTTATGGCCTGTCATTCGCCGGCCATGAAATCGTCAGCAATCTTTTAAGCAACGGCCTGATCAATCTGCTTTCCACACCCGGCCAGTGGGCGGAAATCTGCAAGGATCCCGGCTTGATCCCCAACGCGGTGGAAGAGGTGTTGCGTTTCAACTCGCCCCAGACCAGTTGGCGCCGGGTTGCGGTCAAGGATACGGAACTTGCCGGATACAAAATCCCGGCCGGCACGCAGATCTTCCTCTCCCTCGGATCCGCCAACCATGATGCGGCGTTGTTCGATGACCCGGACGTGTTCGATATTCATAGAGCCAATGCCCGCGCCCATATCTCGTTTGGACGTGGCATCCATTTCTGCCTTGGCAATCGGCTCGCCATTCTCGAGGCAAGCATAACGCTTCAGACGCTCGTTGAACGGATGCCCTCCCTGTCGCTCGTGACAGGTCAAACTTTCAGCTATTTTCCCAATTTCACGTTCCGGGGGCCAAAAGAACTGTGGCTGACATGGTCCGCCTGACCCCCGACAGAAGAGAGGTCCCATGCCCCTGAACGTCACACCCGTAACGCCGGTGTTTGGCGCCCGCGTTTCCGGCGTCGATATCAACAAGCCGCTTAACGACGCAGCCTTCACGGTCATCCGCGCCGCCTTCGACGAACACCTTGTCCTGATTTTTTCCGATCAACCGATGACCGACGAACAGCAGGTCGCCTTTAGCGAACGGTTCGGGCCGCTGGAAGGCACGCGTGGCGTCAATCCCGGTTCAGGAACGCCCTTCGCGCGTCAATCCAACCTGGACATCAAATCCGGCGCGGTCATTCCGGCCGACGACCGGCGCATGTTCTATCAAAAAGCCAACTACTTTTGGCACGCCGACAGCACGTTCAAGGCGATCCCCTCGTTATGCTCTATATTGACCGCGCGCGTGGTGCCCCCGGCCGGCGGGGCCACCGAATTCGCCTCCACCCGGGCCGCTTACGACTCGCTCAATGAAAAGGAAAAGGCGGCAATCGAGGACTTGGTCATCGAGCATGATTTCGCCTATTCCCGCGGTTTGGCCGGCTTTACTTTCACGGCGGAGGAACAGGCGCTCATGGCCCCCGTGCGGCACCGGCTGGTGCGAACCAACGAAGCGAATGGCCTGAAGTCCGTCATGATCGGCGTCCATGCCAAATGCGTGGTGGGCTGGCCGGAAGATGAAAGCCGCGCGCTGCTGGATGATTTGCTGGCGCGCGCGACCCGGCCTGAAAACAGCTATCGCCACCAATGGCGCCAGGGCGACGTTATCGTTTGGGACAATCAGGCCGCCGTGCACCGCGCCACCGAATATGACGCGACCCAGCATCAACGCTTGATGCAACGCACGACGATTTCAAGCGGTGCCGTGGCGAATAATTGAATAGCAAGTGCCGCGTCGTAACGGAACTGCTTTAGAGCAGTTCCGGGCTATTCTGGTCCATTTGATGGCGCCCCTAAGCCATTCGGGTAGGCGCGTTGCGCAACGCGATGTGGTACATCGGGCAAGCGGCGCAACGCACCCGAATGGCTTAGGGGCGCCACCGAAGGCCGTTCACCAAGGCCCCGTGGCTGTGTTACGGTTCTTGGCCGATGTACCACATCGACCCGCGAACCGCGCCTACCCACGGGGCCTTGGTGAGCGGTCAAATGGATCACAATAGCCCGGAACTGCTCTAGTGCCCGGCCGGCATTTCGGCCAGTTCGATCAGGATGTTGCCGGTCGAGGCCGGGTCAAGGAAGGCAATGCGGCTGCCGCCGTGGCCGCCCTTTGGCGTCTCGTCCAGCAGCTTCACGCCTTTCGCGCGTAACTCCTCCAACGCCGCGTCGATATCCTCGACCTCGAAGCAGAGGTGGAACAGGCTTTGCCCGCGTTCCGCGATCCAGTCCGCCACCGGCGAGGCCGCGTCGTCCGCCTGCAGCAGCTCCAGAGAGGTTTCGCCGACCGGATACATGGCCAGCTTGGTGCTGCCGATGGTTTCCTCGTAATCCAGTTCGAGGCCGAGGGTGCGCTCCAGCATGGCCATGGATTCGGCCATGTTGTGCACCGCAATAGCGATATGCTCCACTCGTTTTATCTTCATCCGAAATATCTCCCTACCCTTAACCGCCGATGCTCTTGTTAACCGCCGATGCTCTTGGCCCCGGCCAGAGCAGGAAACTATAAAGTGAAAATGCCGTTCCATAGGCAATAAATATAACGGTTATCGGTTCCACCTGACAAAAGCAGAGTGGCCGGCATTTCTGGCTGTAGACAGGGCAGCGGAGGAGATGGCATCGTTTCCAACGATGCTTTGCCATTATTGGCGCTGTGCAATGGCCTGTTAAATTCCTGCTTGAGACTCAACCCTTCGAACAGGTTAGACTTATGCTGCCGCGTTCGCGGTGAATTTCAGTGACACAATATGAGAAGGACGCCCCTTGCAACTTCAACGGCCGTTACCAACCCCCATGACCCCCGAAGCAATGCCCTATTGGGATGGCCTTCGGGAGGGAAAACTGATGCTGCCGAAATGCGGCGACTGTGGCACCGCGTTCTTTTATCCGCGCATCCTGTGCCCCCATTGCCATTCGCGGAACGTCGGCTGGATTCAAGCCAGCGGCAAGGGCAAGCTATATTCGTTCGAGATCGCCTACCGGACATTCAATCCGGCCTTCAAGGTCGAGGCGCCATTCATCCTGGCCATGGTTGAGCTGGAGGAAGGGCCGCGCATGATGTCGAACCTGATTAATATCGAACCGGACCCAAGCGTCGTGAAATGTGACATGGCTGTTGAGGTGGTGTTCGAAAAACAGACCGACGAGGTCACCCTTGCACTGTTTCAGCCGGCGCGTTGAGCCGCCGCGAGTGAAAGAAGCATCGCAAGATACCTTGCGCAACAAATCTTAATGGAAGCGTGAAATGAAAGAATTATCCAACTCGGTCGCCATTGTCGGTGTCGATGAATCCGACGAAATCGGCACCCTGCCTAATGTCAGTCAATTGAGCCTGCATCTGCAGGCTATCCACAACGCGGTGATGGATGCCGGTCTGAAGATTTCGGACGTCGACGGCATCTTCACCGCCGGCCAGCACTCCCCCGCTCTGTTGGGCGAGGCCTTGGGCATCACGCCGCGCTATGTGGATGGCACCACGGTCGGCGGCTGCTCGTTCATCATCATGGTGGGGCACGCGCTGGTGGCGCTGCATCACGGGCTTTGCGATGTCGCGGTCGTCTCCCACGGTGAAAGCGGCAAGTCGGGAACCGGCGTCACCCGCAGCCGGGATACCTCCCTCAGCGGCCAGTTTGAAACCCCTTACGGCTTTGGCGGCGCGGCGACCAATTTCGGCATGATCACCACCCGCCATATGCACGATTACGGCACCACGTTGGAGGACTGGGCCCAAGTCGCGGTCTCGACCCGCGCCTGGGCCTGCCTCAATCCAAAGGCGAAGTTCCGCGAACCAATCACGGTGCAGGACGTGTTGGACTCCCGCGCCCTGATATATCCGTTCAACCTGCTGAACATCTGTCTGGTGACGGATGCGGGCGGCGCCGTTGTCTTGACGCGCGCGGATCGGGCCAAGGATTGCGCCAAGAAGCCGATCTATGTGCGTGGCGCGGGCGAAGCTACGGAGCATACCCTGGTGACCAATATGCGCGACCTGCCCCTAAGCCGGTCGACAAAAAACTCCGGTCACAAGGCGTTCGAGATGGCGGGCGTGACACATAGCGACTTTGATCACATCATGCTCTACGACGCCTTCACCTCGGGCCCGCCGATCATGCTGGAATCCCTTGGCTTTTGCGCGCCAGGCGAGGGTGTCTCGTTTTTCCAGGATGGAAATTCGACGCCGGGCGGATCGTTGCCCATCAACACCAACGGTGGTGGGCTGTCCTACACCCATTCAGGCATGTATGGCATTTTCCCGATCATCGAGGCCGTGCGCCAGCAGCGGGGCGAATGCGGCGACCGGCAGGTTCCAGGCGCCAAGCTGTCGCTGGTCAACGGCATGGGCGGCATGCTGTCGGCTGCCGGCACGATCATTCTATCCCACGAAACCTAGAGCATTTTCATCCTGAAAATGCCCAGATATTTAGAACTAGAGCAATTGTTCCAATCACTTAGAATCGCTTCGCAATTCTCATTAATTCGGAATTGCTCTAGAAAAACGTGATGGCGGACGGCTCCGGCCGTTCGCCTCCCGCCGCTATTCACCACGAACCTACAGGAACGACCATGCCAAGTACCCTGGATGGGATCAACATACTCGACCTGAGCACGGGGCCCGCTGCCGCGCTTTGTACCATGCTGTTGAGCGATCAGGGGGCGCGGGTCATTCGTATCGCCGAACCAGACGCGCCGGCCTTCCGCGATGGCGGATTTGTCATTTGGGATCGCGGCAAGGAGCGTCTTTCCCTGGATCTGGACCAGGCGTCCGGAGACACGGCAGCGGCAACCAGGTTCCGTAGCTTAGTGGCGGGCGCGGACGTTTTGGTCGAGGATTTCGCCCCGAGCGCGGACCGTCAACGGCTGGTAACGCCTGAAAATCTGGCGCGGATAAATCCCCGGCTGGTTAGCTGCTCCATCACCGCCTATGGCAAGCGGGGGGCGTTGAAAGATGAACCACCGATCGACGATCTGGTCCTTGCCCGCATGGGCGTTCTGGGCGGCCTGCCGGGATTTCGTCCCGCCCCGGTGCATCTGGTGCATCCCTTGCCCAGCGTCGGTGGCGCGGTGTTGGCCTGCCTTGGCATTGCCGCCGCGCTGCTGGCCCGCGAGACGACCGGACGCGGCCGCTCGGTCGAAACCTCGTTGATGGCGGGCGCCTTGCTTTATCATCCAAAGGTCATCGCCGAGCGCCTCGAACCGCATGTCTTTCAAACTCACCCCTCGGGCAGCGCGCCCTTCTACAGCGTCTATGAATGCGCCGATGGCAACTGGGTGCAGCTTGGTTGTGTGCATGTTCGCTTCATTGCCGTCGCAGCCGAGTTGATGGGGATCGGTGACCTGATCGCCGAGCCCAGGTTCGCGAGCGGGACCGGCGGCGAGACGCCGGAGGACGAGGCTGAACTGCGCGGCGTGGTCGCCCGCGTGATTGCCGGCAAACCGCTCGATGAATGGGTTGCGGCATTCGAAGCGGCGGATGTTCCTTTCGCGCCTGCACAACAGACCGAGGACGGCATGGCCGACCCGCAGGTTATCCACAACGAGATGGTGGTCACCCTGCAGGATCCCGCGCTGGGCCCGGTGACGCAAATGGGCATACCTATTGTTCTTAGCGAAACGCCGGGGAAAATTCAGGGTCCCAGGGCCGCGGCCGCGGCTGCGGATATCGTTCTGGATGCGATCCCGGCAAGCTCTGCCGCGACGCCCGGCGAAGCCGATCCGCCGCCGCTGGCCGGGATCCGAATCCTGGAAATCACCAACCTCATCGCGGGCCCCACTGGCGGCCGGCTTTTGGCTGATTTGGGCGCCGATGTAATCAAGTTGGAGCCACTGGGAGGCGATCTGTCCAGACCGATCGGGCGGACCTATTTCTATAACCTGAATTTCAACAAACGCTCGGTCTCGGTAGATACCAGCAGTGCGGCAGGCAAGCAGGTCGTACAACGCATCGCGGCCTCGGCCGATGCTTTGCTGGCCAACCTCAGGCCCGGCGCGACCGAGCGTATGGGCATCGGCCCGGCCATTAATCCACGGCTGATCGAAACCCACCTGACCGGCTATGGCCGGACGGGCCCGTATGCCCGCCGGCCTGGCATCGATCCCCTGGCGCAGGCCATGATGGGTATGTCATGGGCTCAGGGCGGCCCGGAGAATGAGCCGGTGTTTCCCGCCCAACTGGCGCCGACCGATTACACCAACGGCGCATTGGGGGCGTTTGGGACGGTCCTGGCGATTTTCGCGCGTACCCGCCAGGGCATTGTCCAGCGGGTGGACGGCAATCTGTTGAACAGTGCGGCGCTGTTAAGCTCGGTTTGGTTTTCGGCCTATGCCGGCAGGCCGGAACGGCCGTTGGCCGACAAGGAACAATACGGCCTCAACCCATTCCATCGCCTGTTTCGTCTGCGTGACGGATGGATCTATGTGGTCGCGGAAAGCGATGACGAACGCCGCGCGCTTTGTCAGGTGGCCGGACTGGATGCCGTGGATGTTCGTGACGCCAAGCCAGGAAAAGGCCAGCATCCGAACGAGACACCGCTTGCAAAATCACTTGCGGCAGCATTTGCTGAACGCGGATTGGCGGAAACCCATGCTGAATTGCTGCGCCTTGGCGTGCCCTCGGCGGAGGCGCAATCGGGCGACAGCGAGCTGTTCCTGAATGACCCCCACACATTGGCAAACGACATGGTCGCGACCATTCGGCATCCTATCGTGGGCATGCTGTCGGTCGCCTGGCAGTCTGTTCAATTCGGCAACACGCGCCCGACCGAGATGCTGCCGACACCGCTTCTGGGCGAGCATACGGATGCTGCCATGGCGGAGGTCGGTTACGACGAGGCGGAAATTCGGGCGCTGCACGCGGCCGGGGTAATCAAACGGGAAATGCCCTGAGAGCTGTTGCACCAACCTGTGCCGCGGCCTGGTTATTTTGCGCCGCGGTGGGTTTCCGGTGCGAATTTCAGGAATAGCATACCCACGGCCACGCTGATGGCCGCGGACGTCAGCAGGGCTGCTTGCGCCCCTTGCGCATCAACCACAAGGCCCAGCGCGATCGGGCCAATAACATAACCAAGATCGCCAACCATCCGAAATGTACTCATGGCCGCCGCGTTCATGCCGGGCGGCGCGGAGTCGGCGGCATAGGCGGCCGGCGCGGTGCCGCCAATGGACGCGGCGATGCCCCACACCACGCAACTTACCGCAAACCAAAGGTAGCTTGGCGCCACCATGAATAACAGCATCGATGCGCCGTTGATCAGCGTGGCGGGTACGATCACCGCCTTGCGCCCAAAGCGGTCCACCAAAACGCCCGCCGGATAGGCCGCCATCAGGCCGAATACACTGCCCAAGGCCATGCCGGAACCGATTTCAGCGACGGAAAGTCCTAGTTGGACGCTGACGAATACCGGGATGATGGTGAACAGAGCGCCGGTCCGTGTAACCGCATTGGTAAGGGAAACGATGCTGACGAGGACAAAACCCACCTGCTTTAAAAGGATGCTGATTTGCCGCATGAAGGAAAACGCCGCCCGGCCGCCATGGCTGCCGCCCGCCTGTCCCAGGCCCCTGGTTTCCTTGACCGCGAACCAGGCCACCGCCGTGGCCAGCAACGAGGCGACACCATAGGCCTGGAAGGGCGCGGCAAGGCCATAGTGGGTTGCCAAAATGCCGCCCGGCAAGGGTCCGATACCGACCGCGAATAGAAAGCAGCCCTGGTAAATAGAGATAATCCGACCCCGTCGTTCAGGCGTTGAGATGTCCGCCAGCACGACTTGCCCGACGGTCAGGATAATGCCCGCACCGGCGCCTGAAACAAACCGGGCGATGATGAATTCAGGGTAATCCGTCGCCGCCGCGCACCAAAAGCTGCCCGTGGCCGAAATCAGCCCGCCGATGGCAAGCGTCGGGCGCCGGCCAAGCCAATCGGAAAACTGCCCCGACGGCACGGCGACAAAAAATCGCGCCAAGCCATAAATCGCCACGGCCATGCCAATGGCGGAGGCCGGCACACCGAAGGATTGCGCGTATAGCGGCAACACCGGAATAACGCTGCCAAAACCCAGTTGATTGACGGTAATCAGCCCGCACATGGCAAGCAGGACCCGGCCCTCGACGGTCATGGCAAAAAATTCTCCACGCGGGCGTGGACGTTGGTTCGCGCGAAATTCAATGAGGATGACCTTGATTGGGTTGCCATGCGGAACCCGCTAAGGTTATCACGGCGCGGGGGCCGTCCACAGCATCTATTCCAGCGTTATTCGGATGCCGAAGCGCCGTTCGATATACTGTTCCGTGGTGCCTTCGATGTCGGTAAATATTCCAGTTTCGAACGCGGCGGCCAGGAAATTCAGTGGTGCGAAACAAACAGAATAGCCCGGAACTGCTCTAGACCCGGTTTGCAGCCAGATTTAGAACTGGACCAGAATTTCCGCCCGGGCGCCGGTGCCGTCGTCCCGCCCTTCCAGGTAGGAGACAAAGCCATCAAGCTGCAATTGCACATGTTGCCCGACGGCCTGCTGGAACTGCACCGTGAACGCCGCCGCGTCGGTGCCCGCGCCGTTGGTGCTAAACAGGTTGCGGGTGTTGTCTTTCAGGCCCGCGACCTCGAACACCAGATTACGCCGGTGATTGTCCCAAAACGCCTGGTAGCCCATGGCGATGCCGGCCGACTGGGTGTTGAAGCCGCTGAGCTCGGACAGATGGTTGCCCAGGCTGGGGGACGCGAAGGAAATGCCCAGGGGCGCCAGCGGGCCGCCCACGATCGGCTCCCGGCTAGCCTGGGTGTAGCGGTCAAAGCCATAGAACGGGTTGATATAAACCACATCGTCGGAGCTGTGCGGAGTCCAGGAGAATTCAGCGGAAACCAGGACGCCGTCCGCGATCTGGTTGGAATCCGGATCCCTGGAGAACGAACTGTTGATCCGGTAGGTGGTGTTGATGCTGGCCAGCCGGGACCAGGGCGTCCAGGCGCGTTGCGCGGCCGAAAGGCCAACCCACGCACCATCGCCGCCCGTGGCTCTGTTTTCATCGTCATCCACCGCGACGAAATCCAGGCCCCACGTGGTCGTCGGATCGTCCGCCTGCAGGAATAAACCATATAGGCCACCGGGCCGGTTCAAACGCTGCCGCGTCGACGGCGCCCCCCGATCAATGGAATCCCAGGCATACAGGCCGGTCACGCGGATATTGGAAAAGCCCGGTGCATGCAAATTATTACGCACCACGCCCACGGCATCCATAAAGTCGTTGATCAAGATCCCTTCTTGAAAGGTGATCTGCTGCCGGCCCACGGAGAAGCCATAGTCAATCAATTTGGTGCCATTGGGATCAAACATCGGAAACAGCGATCCAAAATCACCTTCACAGAAAGCCGTGCGCAGGTATACGCCGGCCTCGGAGCGGCCACCTTCCTCGCCCTGATTGGATTCCCAGCTATAACGGGTGAAGTTGGTGAAGCGGTTTTTGTCCAGCGGCGCCACGCCAACGATGCATTTGTCCGTTGTGGTCAGTTGCAGGTTTGCGAACAGGTCCAGACGGGTCGCCAGTTCGGTGTTCCGGCCGGCCGTACCAACGGATTCATAAGTCTGCATCGCGGCCCGCCAGGTGCCAAAACCCCACAAACAGGGGGTGAAGACCGCGCCGGTTGGCATTTTTATGCCCTGGGGAATATTGCCGTTGCCTAGGAATTTGCAGCCCATTTCAATGGGCAGTGCCGGCCGCGCCGGCGGGGTGACGAAGGGCAGGGGCTTATCCGACAACCGTGGCACCGGCGTGGTTTCGCCCAGTGGGTAGAGACCGCCGGCCTGGGCGTCCGCCGCGCCGCCAAATACCCCAAGAACAATCCCAAGAATAACGCCAAGCGCAATTGGGACCGCCATCGCCGTTCGGTAGGCGGCCTGCGCACCATTGCCAATACGTCCAATATGGCCAATCCAGCCATTGCGTTCACGTGGCATTGTCACAATCGGTGTCGTCATTGGTGCCATCTTAAGCTCGCCCTTCGGAATAGCGGATTTGAACTTTGCCTGTTTTCCGCCGTATATGTTCGCAAACCATGTTTGTCAGATTATCTATTTGACGTTGATGGTCAGATTTTCCTCATAAAGAACTTCCCGGCCGGCAACCACCGCATCACCAGCGGCGCGGGGGCTGATGCCATAGTCGAAACCTACGACCTGAATGGTGCTGATCAGGTTGATGGGGAACATCTGCGCCAGCAGTTCAACCTTGGCCTTGTATGGCCCCTTGCCGGTCAGCTTATCGCCATCGATCTCATATTTTGCGATCCGGTGGCCAAGGGCTTCGATGCCTTTGCGGTGGTTCCGCTCGACGGTGGATTCACCGGTCAGGATCAGAGATAGCCGCGTCGGGCGCAGGAATGGCAGAGAGGTTGTCGAATAGGGAATGGTCACCGTCCGCTCCCGTTCGCCACCACGGATATTTTGTACCAGGAAGCGCGATTGCAGGTTAAACAGTTGGCTATCCAGGGGCAGCTCTCCGGCGTGTACAAAGGCCGATTCATTGTCACGCACATCGCCGTTGGGGTCCGTATCGCCGGACTGAAAGACAATTTTGCCATCCCCGTCCATTACCGTAATGCGCAGCCAGACCAGCCGCTCGCCGGTAAATCCGGTTGGCGCGTTGTGCCCCTCGGTAATGTTTGAAACCCTGGCCTGGATATCGATGCCGCCACGGTCCGCCCGGGTTGTCTTGACATCGCTTAACAAATAACCGTTTCGCAAAACTTCCAGACGCAACTTCCGGACATGTGCCAGACGTTTGAGCTGGTAATCGATAATTTCCCGTGCGTCGTAGCGGGCATCAATCGAGTCCCATACTTTGGGGAACTTGGTGCCCTCGGGTGCGTTGTCCTCGAACTTGTCGGTGCCCCAGCCGGCCCCTACGTCGAACGTCAGCCAATCCGCCAACGTCGCAAGCTGTTGCGCCTCGGCGTTGTGGGGGAAGATACCCGGATGCACCAGGGAATAATCGGGGCCGGCCATGGTATGATTGGTCAGCTTGCGCGATTTGGTGGGCACGCCGCCGACCACGGCGGCGGGCCCCTCGTTATAACCCGAAACAATGCCCTGCACCTTGCCCATATGGCAATCCTGGCAGGAAATCCCCTTGCCGGCGGCTGGCGAGGCCCGGTACTCGCTGAATGCTTCCTCCAGGCGGAAACCGTTCAGCAGGGTAACGTCATGGCAGGTGCCGCAGAATGTAGAGGTTGAAATTTCCTTGAATTCAATGGCTTTGGTATGGATTTTGCGGCCCGGCTCGTCGGCCTTCGTGACGACCCGGAATTCCTGCCGATTGTCCAGCACCCGTTTCAGCTCTTTGTTACCCGTCGGGCCATAGACCGGCTGCAACAGGTCACCCTCGACCAATGCAATGCGGCCCGAGGCCTTGTTGTAGATGTTCGCGACCCGGTGACAAACTATACAGGTAATGCCCTCGCGCGAGGTGGGATGCCGCTCCAGATTGGAGATCTGTGTCGGCTCCTCCATGTTCATGCCGACCTGATTATGACAGCGGATGCAAAAATCACCGTTGGTGCCATTCACTTGCAGATTGATGAAATTCTGCAGCGCCATATAGGCGGGGCTGAGTTGGGCATAGGAATGTTGCGAGACGGCCCATTCCTCGAAATGCCGGGGATGACAGGTGCCGCAGGTGGTGGCGGACGGATAGCGGTTCTCGGCGAACAGCGCGGCGTGTTCCTTGCCGGCTTCGCTCAAAGATTTTGCGTCCGCCTGCCCTGCCGTCCCCTCGGCTTTATTGTCGTCACCGTCATTTTTCAGCAGATCTTCGTCATCTTTATCCAACAGCTCGTCTTCGTCGTCTTTATCCAATAACTCGTCGTCGTCTTTCTTGGCCTGGGCCAAAAGCAACGGTTGGGCTACCGATGGCGCGACAGCCGTTGGTGTGATGATTGCCGAGGCGCGGCCTGTTTGCAGAATGGTGGCGGCAAACGCAGGCGTGGTAAGCCGGGGCGCATCAGACGCCGGCGCTGCCGCTGCCGGGCCGGCCAGCAATGGCGTCAGAAAAAGCCCAGTCAAAACGGTACCCAGGGCCGCGAAAGCCACGCCGGCGCCGAATCGCTTTCCGTACCAATTGTTTTTCTGCCTCATGGTCATCCGCCCCATCGCTATCCGCCCTATTAACCTGTCAGTTTGCCGGCCCCTATTACCCGCGAGGTCCGCCGGGCTGCCGTGCCCGGCCCCAGGCGGGCCGCACCGACGCGTTCACCATCCGTGACAATGCGTTAGCGCGGTTTCCCTAACCCATCTGTTTAACCCACATTTACCATGCAGGCAAATATTCAGCGCCATCCGACAATTACCAGCGACCCGAAAGTAGCGAGTATACCTTAATATTTTACTCGGAGTTTTTGATAAGAGGCCATCTGTCGTATCTAGAGCAATTTTCAATTAATCGGAGTCGCTTTTGCGACTTAAGTGATTGGTTCAATAGCTCTAATTTTTAAGAGTCTGAGCGCATTTTCTTCGAATGCGCTCAGGGCTTCAGTCGAGCGCGGAAAACAACAGTATGCGCCGCTGTAAACGGCTTCTATCGCGCCTTAGTGCTACAGCTTTAACGTTTCAAGGGCCCGTATGGATATCCACGGGCTGCCCGGTACTATTGAATTCCGCTCAAGCTATTGCGGTTTCTCGACCACGATAATTGCCTCGTTTTTATAGCGCCCTTCACATTCCGATACATCGTCTTTGACCAACGCTTTTTTCATGCCCATATCATGTCCCAGCCAGCGCTCCTTTAGGTCGGGGCGCACCCTGGCCTCGTCTAGTGCCTCTTCCAAAAGGATATGCCGGGTAAAAAACACCTCTTCGGTGATAAACATATGAATATGCGCGGTTTGCGGTGGCCGGCCGCCATAAATTTTGGGGCCACCGAAGATGCCGGCCATGAATTCGGTCTGTTGCGCTTCTAAATGCGGACGCGGCACGCCCACGAAAAAGTCCTTCAGCCAGGGATGGCTGAGCAGCTTGTCGTAGAAAATGCGGTGAACTTTTTCTATAGCCGGCATGCCGCCAAGTTCATCGAATAATGTTGCCGCCATGATGGGAAAACCCTTCCTATTGAATATTTTTCCAAGCTGAATTGTCAGGGCCAGCGGGGATGGCGCGTATGCCTGCGCCAGGCTCTAGACCGCATTCGAAGAAAATGAGCTCAGATTCCTAAAAGTAGAGCAATTGAACCAATTACTTAAGTCGCGAGAGCGACTCCAATTAATTGAAAATTGCTCTGAACGTGAAATACGGTCGAATCGCCTAACGTTTGGGGCCATTTTACGATCCGGTTTCGAATTCCAAAGCGGCTTTTGCCTATAGCCTGTTGTGGGCGCCGTTGCAGTAGGGTTGGCCATCGTTTTTTTTGCAGCCGCAAAGGGAGTAGGACTTGGCCTTGTCCACTTGGAATTTGACCGGCGTGAAGTCAGAGCCCTTGTGGCTGCCATCGCAGAACGGCTGTTTCGCGCTTTTGCCACAACTGCACCAGAAATAATCTTTGCCCGCTTCCAAATCGGTCAGGTAGGGGAATTCTTGGGCGATTACCGCGTCAGACATTAATGAGACCCTCGTCTAAAATTGCGTCATTTATAACAAGCCAGATTATCGATATTGAGAGGCATTTGCAGCATCGGCGGAAAACATTGATTCTTTGTAAAGACGCCGCTGTGGTTTAGCCGCCCTGGATGAGCTGGGTCAGATCGTCCGGCGTGCTCAACATGGGATAGTGGCCGGTGTCGAGTTCGTGCCAGCGCGCGCCCAGCGCCTCGGCGCACCGGCGTTGATGCGCTTCGCCGGGATTTACGGCCTGGCGGCAGTAGATCACCGATGCCTCCCAGCTTTGCGACCAGAAGCTTTCTAGTTGCACCGGCTCTGTGTGCACGGCGACCGGGTGCAGGGTGTAACGCTCCACCGCCCAGGCCCGCACGTCCGGTTCCAGGTCGACGAACAGCCGTCCCTCGACGTCCTCGCGCGAGGGACCCAGCGCCAGTCCGTTGTTGATGGCCGACGGCCGCTTGACGATGCCGCTGACCGTTTCGCCGTGCTGCAGCGCCAGCGCGTCGGCGAAGACCAGCCGGCCGACACGTTCGCGGGCAATCTCCGCCGCTTTCGCCATGACCATGCCGCCGCTCGATGTGCCGACAAGCACAACGTCGCGCAGATCCTCGTAGAACAATAACTGCGCGATCTCGGCTGCCTGACTTTCCGTTGTGATGCCCGGCCGCACCTGGCCGGCGCGTTCGCCGCAGCCGTCCAGGGACGGTGCGTAGACCTGGTGACCCTGGGCGCGCAGCCGTGTCGCCACTGGTTGCCAAATCCAGCCGCCCTGGTAGGAGCCATGTATGAGCATGAAATTCGTCATCTTATTCCTCCACGATATCTGTCAGGGCATCAGCTTCCCATATTATTGACGGTGGGGAGCGGTGTTTTTCCATTCATTATAGGCTTGCAGGGTTTCCGGGTTGGGCGGATAGGTGCCGATGGTGGGATGGCCGGCGGCGACCCGCTGTTTGAGAAATCCTTCCAGTTGTTCCTGCTCGGCGCCGTCACGGGCTACCTCCGCTGCCAGGGCAGCCGGGATCACCACCACGCCGTCGCTGTCGCCCACCAGTACGTCGCCGGGTATCACCGCAACGCCGCCACAGGCAATGGGGCGTTGCAAATCGGCGCCAAAATGCACATTCAGGCTGGCTGGCGCGGCAGCGCCCGCGCAAAATACCGGCAGCTTGCCCGCCGCCACCTGCGCCGCATCCCGCACCGGGCCGTCACTGACCACTGCCGCCACGCCCCGTTCCTGCAACCGGGCCGCCAGAATATCGCCGATCACGCCGGCGCCCAGGTCACCACGGGCATCTATCACCAGGGCCATGCCGGGGGGAATGTCTTCAACCGCCTTGCGCGGGGGGTATTCCGGGTCAGCCAACACCTCGACCCGGGAAAGGTCCTCGCGCATGGGAATAAAGCGCAGGGTGTAAGCCAGGGCCGCAAACTGGCAGTGTTCCGTGTTGAATGGCCGGGCGCCCCGAATGAAACAGTTGCGCAATCCCCGTTTCAACAATTGCATGGTTGCCGTGGCGGTGGAGATGCCAGCCAGTTGGCGCAATATATCCGGGTTCATAACAGGCCACGCCCTGCCAAATTGGCCATCAGCGCGCTCAGGCCAAAGGTCCAGGGCGGAATTTTATCCGTATGGTTGACCTGGTTGGTCAGGCCACCCAACAGGGGATTGGCGATGGCGACGATATCGCCCAGGTGATGGGTGAAGCCCTGGCCGGGGCCGTCGCGATCCTCGGTCGGGGCAAACATGGTGCCGGTAAACAGCAACAGGCCGTCCGGGTATTGGTTGTGGGCGCCACAGGCATAGGCCGCCAGGTCGGCCAGATCGCGGCTGATCTCGGCGATGGACGAGCGGCCCTGCATCTCGAAGCCGTCCGTGCCGCTGACCGATAGGCTGACTTCCATGGCCCGCACATGATCCAGGTTGAAGCCATCATCAAACAGCCGAATGAACGGACCAACGGCGCAGGAGGCGCGGTTGTCCTTGGCCTTGCCCAGCAATAGCGCGCTACGGCCTTCAAAATCACGCAAATTGACGTCATTGCCCAGGCAGGCGCCAACGATCCGTCCGGATGGGGCGATCGCCAGGACCACCTCGGGCTCCGGATTGCTCCAGATGGAATTGGGGTGGATGCCGATCTCCGCCCCGATCCCCACGGCTGACATGGGCTGCGCCTTGGTAAAGACCTCGGCATCCGGGCCGATGCCCACCTCCAGATACTGCGACCACAGGCCGCGTTCCATCAAAACCGCCTTGATCCGCGCTGCGTCGTCCGAGCCGGGGGTGACATCGGCCAGGGACTGGCCAATTTCGGCCCCAATGGCGGCGCGGATTTCCGCCGCCTGTTCCGGGTCGCCCTTGGCCTGTTCCTCGATCACCCGTTCCAGCATGGAGCGTACGAAGGTCACGCCGCAAGCCTTCAGGGCCTGCAAATCGCTGGGCGCCAGGAAATGCGGCTTGCCATTGTCCCGGCTCTGATAGGCGCTGTTGGCGAGAATGCTCCCGGCATCGCCCAGACGGGCGCCGCCGCCCGGTCGGGCCGCCGTGCGCGCCGCCGCCACCGGATCGTCCATGGCCAAAAGGCCCGCCAGGGTGGGGGATACCGATGAAAGGTCAAACACCCCGTCGTCCGTGACCAGCACCGGCGTTGGGCCGCCGCCCTCGCCTGGCAGCCAAACACGGCCAACGAAGCAACCGGCCAGCCCGCCCTTGGGCAGTGTGTTCGCGGCATTTAGTGACAATGCGGTCATGGCTTTGTGATCCTTAAAAATTTCGGTCCGCCAGTATGGCAACTGGGTTCGATTGGTGAAAGACGCAAAGCGGTTGTTGCCGCGGCGGCAAAGCGGTTACATTTCCCTTCAACCCTAACAGGGATAACGACAGGACAAGAATATGCTCGCCAACGCCCGCCCCATAACGGCCCTTGCCGTGCTTCTTTACGTCTTGGCCAGCCTGGCGCCGGCGCATGCGATCACGGCGCGCGAGAAGGATTTTCAGGACTGGCGCCTACGCTGCGAGAAGACAAAAGAGGATGACCCCGAACGCTGCTTCATCATACAGGTCGCCAAGACTGATAAGGATGCGCGCGACGTCCTGCGCATCGGCGTGCGCTATCCCGAAGCGGATAAACCAGCCATGGTATTTTTGACCCTGCCCTTGGGGGTGTATCTGCCCAACGGTCTATTGTTGCAGATCGATGAAGGCGAGACCTTGCGGATACCGGTGGAAATCTGCCTGCCCAATGGTTGCCACACGCGCATGGCCCTGGAAGGGGAACTATTGAAAAACCTGAAATCCGGCCGGCTGGCCAAAGTGGCCTTTCAAGACAGCCGGCAGCAACAAATTACCGTGCCGATTTCACTGGCCGGTTTCACTGCCGCCTTTGCCGCTTTGAAATAAACGGACGTTAAAATAACCAAAAACAAGGACGCAATTATGACAAAGACGCCAGCGGCCGACCCCACCGATCTGCTGTGGGATTATTTAAAAGGCTTTCACGCCGTGCACCATCTGGCGATGGGCACGGAAATGGGTCTGTTTGAAAAAATTGCCGCGGCGGGTGTGAGTGGTTGTAATCCGTCCGATCTGGCAGGCGATCTTGGACTGCATCCGCCCTATGTCGATGTCTGGTGCCGTAGCGGATATCATTATGGCTTTCTGGAGGCGGGCGAGGCGGGTTGTTTCCGTCTTGCCCCCATGATGGACAAGTTATTGGTGGATACCAAAGATCCGCGCAATCTGGCGCCCTACATTACCAGCACGGTCAATTTCGGCAGCGATGATCTGCGCAGCTATCCGGAATTCTTTCGTACGGGCGGAACACATCGGTTTCAGGACCATGGCGAGGACTTTTCCCGCCACGTGGGCGATACCACCGCCGGCTTCCACACGGTGGTGGCGCGGCACATGCTGGGTGGTGTGCCCGGCCTGAAGGACAAGTTGGCGGCGGGCGCGGCGGTGCTGGATGTGGGCTGTGGCACCGCCGGGCTGATCATCAAGATCGCCCAGGCTTGGCCCAACAGCCAATGTCACGGTATCGATATAGATCCCCATGGCGTCGAACAGGCCCGCGCCAACGTCGCGGCCAGCGATGTCGCCGGGCGGGTCACGGTCGAGGCCGTCGGCCCGGATGGCATCGGCCGCGATGAAGCATTCGACCTGGCCGTGATGTTCGAGGTGCTGCATGAAATCGACGACGCTATCCGGCCTGACGTGCTGAAGGACGTGGGCCGGTCCCTGAAGCCTGGCGGCGTGTTGTTTATTCTGGATGAAACCTATCCTTCCGATCTGGCGGGGCTGCGCGATCCCGGCTTCAATTTCGCCGTGCAAACCCAATTCAATGAACTGATCTGGGGCAACGTGGTGCCCACCATCGAAATGCAGCGGGATCTGTTCGCCGGCGCGGGTTTAAAGGAAATAATGCGCGAACCAATCGGCGGTATCTTTACCAAACTGGTCGCCGTAAAGGAGTAAATAGCCATGGCATCCACCCCCGACGCCGATCCCATTGCAGGCGCCGCACGGCATTTATTCGCCGAGGCGCAGGCCGGCCACAAGGGCGCGCCTCTGCCGGACAATCTGGCGCCGCCCGACGTGGCTACCGCCTATTTGGTGCAGGACCGTTTGCAGGCCCTGTGGGTCGAGGCGGGTGCCGGCGCGGTGGCCGGGTGGAAAGTAGCCCTGACGTCAAAGGTAATGCAGGAGTTGGTGGGCGTGGCGCAACCGTGCGAGGGGGCGATCTTTGCCAACCGGATATATCACGGCGCGGTTAGTCTGCCCCACGGCGCCTTCGTCAACATCGGCGTTGAATCCGAGATCGCCGTGCGTTTGGCTCATGACCTGCCCGTCGCCGACGGGCCCTATGACCAGAACAATATTCGCGCTGCCGTGGCGGCCTGTATGGCGGCCATTGAAATCGTCGACGACCGGGCCATCGACTACAAACTGGTCGATGCTGAATTGCTGATCGCTGATAATTCTTTCAATGCCGGCTGTATCCTGGGTCCGGAAGTCGGCGATTGGCAGGATTTGGAGCTGGCCGCGCTGGCTGGCCGCATGCTAATCAATGGCGAGGTGGTGGGAACCGGCGTCGGTGGTGATGCCCTTGGCCATCCCCTGGTGCCGCTGGCCTGGCTGGCCAATAATCTGAACCTTCGCGGCAGCATGCTGCGCGCGGGCGATGTGGTGATGACCGGTTCCATCGTGGCCACCAAGTGGTTGCAACCGGGCGATCATATGGTGACCGAGATTGACGGCCTGGGCCAGGCCAGTCTGACGGTTACCTGACCGGCGGAGGAATGGCATGGGGGGCGATATGACCGGAAAATTCGGCCATGGGATGCGGGATCTTTGGCCTCTGGAGCCTGGCGCGATCCACCTGAACCACGGCACCGTGGGCGTCACACCGAACGAGGTTCTGGCGGCGCAATGGGCCATCAAGCAACGGATCGAGGCGCATCCGGCCCGGTTCATGTTTCGCGACTTGAAGCCGGCGTTGCGTGCCGCCGCTGATCGGTTGGCGACGGTATTGGGCGGGCGCGGTGATGACTATGTCTTCACTGATAACGCCACCAGCGGCGTCAACGCGGTGCTGCGTTCCGCCAGGCTGGGACCCGGTGATGAGATCCTGGTCACCGATCATACCTATGGCGCCATCGTCAATGCCGCCCGCTATGTGTGCGAGCAGTCCGGCGCGGCATTGGTCACGGTCGAGATTCCATTTCCCATCAACGATGATGCCGCCATCATCACCGCCGTGGAAAATGGCTTGAGCGAACGCACCCGTTTGGTCATTTTGGACCACATTACATCCCATACCGGGATCATTTTGCCGCTGCGGCGGCTGGTCGATATTTGCCATTCCGCCGGCGCCCAGGTGCTAGTCGATGGTGCCCATGCGCCGGGCGCCATGGCGCTGGATATACCTCTGTGCGGGGCGGACTGGTATGCCGCTAATCTGCATAAATGGCTGTTCGTACCGCGCGGCTGTGGTGTGCTGTGGGCATCGCCCGCGGTGCAGCCTGATCTGCATCCGGCGGTTATATCCTGGCGTTTGGGTGAAGGCTTCACGGCGGAGTTCGATTGGACGGGCACCCGCGACCCTTCAGCCTCCCTCAGTCTGCCGGCGGCTTTGGATTTCATGGACCGGCTGGGCGGGGAGGCCGTGCGAAATTACAATCATGACCTGGCCGTTGCCGCCGCCGCGATGCTGGCCGAACGTTTTGCCGGGCCAATCGGTGCCCCGGCGCATATGACCGCCGCCATGGCATTGGGACCGTTGCCTGAAAATCTTGACCCCAGTCAAGAGGAAGCGGGAGCCTTGCACGATCATTTATTGTACACACATAACATTGAAGTTCCGATTATCGCACGGTCTGGCCGTCTATGGGCCCGGCTGGCGGCTCAGGTCTATTGTCAGATGTCCGATTTCGAAACGCTGGCGGATGCGGTCGAAGGCTGGGCCGCTAAAAAGTAACGTTAACAACCTCCAAGGGGAGCCGATCGCATGCCCACCTATAACGCGCCGGTAAGAGAGCTGCGTTTTGTCTTGAACGACCTGTTGGCCATCACGGAATGTACGGATATTCCCGGTTATGGCGATGTCAGCGAAGATCTGGTTGATGCTGTCCTGGATGGTGCCGCCAAGGTGGCGGAGGAAGTCTGGGCACCGCTAAACCAAAGCGGCGACGAGGAAGGCTGCCGCTTTGAAAACGGCGTGGTCCGCGTGCCAAGCGGTTTCAAGGAAGGCTTTGCAGCTTGGTACGAAGGCGGCTGGAACGGCATTTCCTCGCCGGTCGAATGGGGCGGACAGGGCCTGCCGGGCGTACTCGGCCTGGCAATCTCGGAAATGGCCATGTCGTCGAACCTCTCGCTCTCCACCTATGTGGGTCTGTCGGGCGGGGCGGCCAGTGTGCTGATGTCCATCGCGCCGGATCATTTGAAGCAGCTTTACGTGCCCAAGATGATGTCCGGCGAGTGGACCGGCACGATGAATTTGACCGAGCCCCATTGCGGCACCGATCTGAAACTGATGCGGACCAAGGCGGTGGAGCAGGACGACGGCACCTATGCCATCAGCGGCACCAAGATCTTTATCACCGGCGGCGACCACGATATGGCGGAAAACATCGTCCATCTGGTCCTGGCCAAGGTGGAAGGCGAGGGCGAGGGCCTGTCGGCGGTCTCGCTGTTCCTGGTGCCGAAGATCAAGGTCAATGACGACGGCAGCCTGGCTCAGGGCAACAACGTCACCTGCGGCGGCATTGAACATAAGATGGGCATCAAGGGCTCGTCGACCGCCGTGCTGCATTATGACGGCGCCATTGGCCATCGCCTGGGCCCCAAGCCCGAGCCGAAGGTCGAAGGCGAAGATGGCAAAAAGAAAAAACGTGGTTCCGGCGCCGGTATGGCGGGCATGTTCCAGATGATGAACGGCGCCCGCATCGGCGTCGGTTATCAGGGCATTGCACTGTCGGAGGTGGCCTATCAGAATGCCGCGGAATATACCCGCGAGCGCACTGCCGGGCGGGCCCTGGGCGGGACGAAATATCCCGATCAGCCGGCCGATCCCATCGTGGTGCATCCGGACGTCCGGCGTATGCTGTTGCAAATGCGGTCCTTTAACGAAGGCGCCCGCGCCTTGTTGATGTGGTTGAGCCACGAGGCCGTGGTGGGCCGCTATGATGGCGATGACGCGCGCAAGGAACAGGTTTCCGATCTGTTTAACCTGTTGATCCCGGTGGTAAAGGCCCATTTCACCGATGTCGGTTTTGAATGCGTCAACATGGCCATGCAGTGCTTTGGCGGTCACGGCTATATCCGCGAACATGGCATGGAACAGTTCGTGCGCGATGCCCGCATCTCGCAACTTTATGAAGGCGCCAACGGCGTGCAGGCTCTCGACCTGGTGGGCCGCCGCATGGGTGTGGACAATGGCCGCCCGGCCCGCGCCCTGTTCGCGCTGATCAGCGAGTTTATCGCGGCACAAAAGGGCGAGGAGATGCAGCCCTTTACCAAGCCGTTGCAGGCGGGCCTGGACGATCTGATGGCCACCACCATGTGGCTGGCGCAAAACGCCATCCAGAATCACGAAGAAGCCGGCGCGGCCTCGGTCGATTTTCTGCGCATGATGGGTGTCGTGTCGGTGGGCTATATATGGGCCCGCATGGCCCGCGTGGCCCTGGACCATCTGGCGCAGGGCAGCGATGACGAAGCTTTCTACAAAATGAAGGTGAACACAGCGCGCTACTACATGGGGCGGGTGATGCCCGATACGGCAGCGCTGAAAATGCGCGCCATGGCCGGCGCCGAAGTCCTGATGACGCCGGACGACGACGCCTTTTAGAGCAATTCCGAATTATTAAGAATCGCGAAGCGATTCTAAGTGAGTCAGAATTGCTCTAGGCTGCTTGTTCCGCCGCGCCTTTTCCCGGCAACAGGGTGGCCAGGACGTTTTCGACGATTTGCAGGCCGGCCTGGGCGTCCATGGACAGGATGGATTCGGGATGGAATTGCACCGCGATGATCGGCAGGCTGCTATGCCGAACGGCCATCACCATGCCTTCCTGGTTGCGGGCGATAACCTGCAATGCGTCGGGCATTTTGTCCGATACGGCCAGCAGGGAATGATAGCCGCCGACCCGGCAGGACGGCGCGATGCCGGCAAAAATGCCGCTGCCGTCGTGTTCAAGCTGCCAGTATTTGCCGTGGCGGGGCACCTCCATCACCGTCAGTTCACCGCCGAAGGCCTCGACGATCCCCTGCAGGCCAAGGCAGACACCGAATTGCGGGATGCCCAGCTCGGAGACCTTGCGGACCAGGCCGGCGACATCGAAATCTTTCGGCTGGCCGGGGCCGGGGGAGTGGATCACCAGGTCCGGCTTATCGGCCAGGGCGGCAAGCGCCGGGGCGCCATGGCGGAAGGTTTTTACCTCGGCCCCTGTCTGGCGGAAATAATCGGCCAGGGTATGGACAAAGCTGTCCTCGTTATCGACCATGACAATGCGCACATCGGTGTATTTCGGCGCCACCTGGGCGGCGACCGCCTCTGGTCCCTTGCGGCCAAGATCGGCGACGGCCTTGAAAAAGGCGGTGGATTTGATCTTGGTCTCCTCCTCCTCTTCCGCCGGCACTGAATCATAGATCAGGGTGGCGCCGACCCGGTAATCGGCCCGGCCGTCCTGCAGATGCACCGTACGGATGGTGATGCCGGTGTTGACAGTGCCCGAGAACATCAAGGCGCCGATGGCGCCGCCATACCAGCGGCGCGGGGAGACCTCCACCTCCTCGATGATCTCCACCGCCTTGCGCTTTGGCGCGCCGGTCAGGGTGACCGCCCACATATGCGAGAGGAAGGCGTCAATACCATCGAAGCCTTCGCGCATGCGGCCTTCTACATGGTCGACCGTGTGGAACAGCCCGGCATAGCGTTCGATGGCGCGCCGGGCCAATAACTTCACCGTGCCAGGCCGGCAGATCCGCGATTTATCGTTGCGGTCCACGTCCGTGCACATGGTCAGTTCCACCTCGTCCTTTGCGGAATTGTACAAGGCGAGGATGCGTTCAGCGTCTTCCATGGCGTTGCCGCCCCGGCGCGCGGTGCCGGAAATAGGCGAAGATTCCACCCGGTCGCCCTCTACCCGCACGAACATTTCGGGCGAGGCGCCGATCAGTTGCTCACCCGCGAACTGAAAAAAGAACTCGTAAGGCGAGGGATTGATCCGCCGCATCAGGCGGAACATATCCGCCGGTTGGCCGTGGTACATGGTTTGATATTTACGGCTCAACACCACTTCGAAAATATCGCCTACATGCATGCGCGCCCGGGCGGCATCCACCTTGCCCATATAGTCTTCCGGGCTGTGATCAGAGGTGATGGCGCCGTCGGCGATCTGGTTGGGGCTGGGTGGTTGGCTGACACCGGTGAAGGCTGTCTCGCCCATTCCCTTGGTGGTAACCGCGCGCCGGGTGAATTCGTATTCATAGGCGTAGGCGACCTCCAACCGGCGGTCCATGACCATGATCCGGTCGGGCAGGAACAGATGCAACAGCTTATCATCCTCGCCACGGGGCATGGATAGGGGCATCTGCTCAAATTCGTAAATCAGGTCGAAACCAAAGGCCCCCCACAGGCCCAGGAAGTCATCGTCCATGCCGCTGAATTCAGCCATCAGGGCGCGGATTGGCGTGAAGGTCGAGGGCTGGCGGCTGCGCTCCTCCTCCGCGAACAGACGGTCGGGGCGGGCCACGGTCAGAATCAGGTTTTCCGCATCTTCGCTTTTCAGCGTAATCGCCGGGTCTTTCAGGAACAGGGGCCGCAGCATGGCCAGAATGGGTACGCCACGGGGGTTCAGGGCGGTCAGGCGAAACTGTTCAGCGTGCGCGACCACTTCCAACGGAGGGTCAATAAAACCGAATTCCCAGCGCGAATAGCGGTCCTGATCCTCGACACCGGATGAAAGATAGGCGCCACGGGTGTTGTTCAGGGCATCAATCAAAAAGTCGATGCCCCGTTCAAAATCAATCTTCCGGACGGTCCGGTCGATCGCGATGCCCGAAAGCGAAACAAAGGAATAATCGGTCATAACAGGGTTTCCCGCTGGCTTGGTCCGCGGGCGGATTTCCTGAAAGGAAAGAAGCCGCCACAGCGCATGATTTATAGTAGAATCGATAATTGAAAAAAAGCGGCGGAGCTTATGGGCCGCCCAGACAAGCGAACAGCCTCACCAAAGAAAGGCGACGAACTTGGGCGGATGACGGTCCGCTACCGATATGCGCTGTTGTGTCATTGCGAAGGGACGCTAGCACGGCGCCGCCATAGTGGTAAACTAATTTCATGACGCATTCCTCTCTGCATGCAAGCTATCAGGCGACACCCTATCCCAGCCGGCCGGTGCCTCTCTCGCACCCGGACCATCTGTACGTGGTTGGGCGTCTGCACGGCCTGACGCCCGCCGTGGTCACGGGCGCCAGTGTGCTTGAATTAGGTTGCGGCGAGGGCGGCAACCTGCTGCCGATGGCCGCGACCCTGCCGGGAGGCCATTTTCTCGGCATCGATCTGGCCGAGCGGCAGGTCGGCCTGGCTCGGGCGGCGGCCCAGGCAGCGCACCTGGATAACATCGAATTCCGGGCTGGGGATGCCCTGACCCTGGCATCGTCCCTGGCCCAGGCAGCGGACGGGCAAGGCTTTGATTATATTATCCTGCATGGCCTCTATTCCTGGGTGCCCCTGGATGTGCAGGCCGCCCTGTTACCCCTGTGCCGGCGGCTGCTGGCCGACAACGGCATGATCTATATCAGCTACAACACTTATCCCGGCTGGCATGCGCGCGGCCTGGTACGCGAATTGATGCTGCGCGCCGGCGTCACCGCGGCCAGCCAGGCGGAACGCGCCGCCATGGCGCGGGCGGCGTTGGATGATCTGATCCCCGCCTATGCTCAGACCGGCGATGGCTACGCCACATTGTTGGCAGAGGAAAAGACGCGGGTGGATAAGATGGAAGATGGCTTCCTGCTGCATGACCTGCTGGAAGTTGAAAACCATCCTGTCTATGTCGATGATTTCCTGGCGCGCGCCGGCGCGGCTGGGTTGCAATTCATCTCCGAGGCCAATGTTGCGGCCTCCCGGGAAGAAAATTTCTCGCCCGAGGCGCGCCGGCAACTGGCGGCCATCGATCAGCCCGTGGCCCGTGAACAGCGCATTGACTTCGTATTGAACCGCAGTTTCCGGCAAACTGTCCTGTGCGCCGACGGTGCAACGGTGCAACGGCGGATAGCCCCCGGCTGGCTTCATGATCTGTATCTCGCCTCGCCCGTGCGGCCCATGGGCCCGGATCCCAAAGGCGCCCCCGGCGAAGCCTTTTTCGCAACGCCGGACGGCGGCCGGATGGGCATGACCGCGCCCAGCGCCATCGCCGCCCTGAACCATCTGGCCCTGATCTGGCCGGACTTCATGACATTCGAGGCGTTGGCCGAGACCGTTGGGGATAGGGCGATCGTGGCCCAGCTGGTGATTGATCTTTATCCCCGCAACTGGCTCGATCTGTTGCCCCGCGCGCCGGTCTTCGCCGCCTCGCCGGGGCCCCGTCCCATGGTTACGGCCCTGGCGCGCTGGCAGATACAGCAGGGGGAGCAGGTGACTGATCTGCGCCATCGCAGTGTGACAATCAGCGATATTTTCACCCGCCAATTGTTGCCGCTGATGGACGGGCAAATGGATCAGGGCGCGTTGATGGCGGCCCTTGATGGCTTCGAGACGCGAGACCCTGCCTTGGCTGCCAATGCAGAGCCCACGGTTCTGTTGGATGCGGTCCTGCAACAACTGGCCACCCGCTGTCTGCTTGTTCAATAGCTGGAATATGCAGTAGATTGCCGCCCGGAGGATTCACGAATATGCAAGTAGACTGGACCGACGCAATATTTTCGGTGTTGCGTGATTGGCAGGTGCGGCAGGTCGCCTATGTGCCCGATGCGGGGCATTCGGATTTGATCCGGCGCTGTGACGCGGCGGACGATATGCGCCTGGTTCCCCTGACGACCGAGGAAGAGGGCATAGCCCTTCTGGCCGGCGCCTGGCTGGGTGATCAGCGCGGCGTTCTGTTGATGCAGTCGTCGGGCGTGGGCAATTGCATCAACATGCTGTCCCTGGCCAGGGTCTGCCGCTTTCCCCTGTTGATGCTGGTGACCATGCGGGGGCAGTGGGGCGAGTTCAATCCCTGGCAGGTGCCCATGGGGCAACTGACGCCGAAAGTATTGGAAGCCTCGGACAGTCTGGTGTTTTCCGTCGATGACCCAGGTCAGATGGGCCAGACAATGGAGGCCGCGGCGCGCATGACCTTCGAAGGCCCGGCCCAGGCGGCGGTGCTGATCGGCCAATCGGTGATTGGCGCCAAGAGTTTCGGGAAGTAATGGCAATGGCTGAAATGGCTGAAATGACTGATGCGATGAATGGCGTCTTGGACCGTGGCCGGGCGGCGGATTACCCCTTGCGCCGGCGCGAGGTGGTGGCGGCCATGCTTGCCGACCGCGGTGATATGCTGGTGGTCGCCGGCCTGGGCGCCCCGGTCTGGGATTGCACGGCGGTGGAGGATCACCCCCTGAATTTTCCTTTGTGGGGCGCCATGGGCGGGGCGGCGGTCATGGGCCTTGGCCTGGCCATGGCCCAGCCGGACCGCCGGGTCCTGGTGATCACGGGCGATGGCGAAATGTTGATGGGCCTGGGCGCGATGAGCACCATTGGCGCGCAAAGACCCGATAATCTGGCGATCGTGGTCTGCGACAACGAACGCTATGGCGAAACCGGCATGCAACTGACCCATACCGCCGGCGGCGTTGATCTGCCCGCGATGGCGCTGGCAGCCGGTTTTGCCAGTGCGGCCGGCATCAGCTCCGACAATGAATTCAAGGCCGCCCTGCCGGCCATCCGCGGCGCCCGGGGCCCGGCCTTCTGGTCCATCAAGATTAGAGCGGAAAACAACCCCATCGGCGCCATGCCGCCCAAGGACGGCGTAACCCTGAAGGACCGCTTCCGCGCCGCCCTGTTGGGTGCGGCCTAACCTCGCGACGGCAGGACCACGATGGCGGTGCCTTGGATCGATAGTTCTTCGTCCTGATTGGTGGCGGCGTGGGTAATCTCGACGCAATTGCGGCCCTGATCGTCAACGAATTTCTTGCTGACCTCACCGTTGATGTACAGCACGTCGCCCTCGGGGTTATGGCGGCGGATGCGGCATTTGTGGTTGGCCAGGAAACCGTCATCGCCCATCCAGTTGGTGATGTGGTGGGTCAGCCATGAATTGCGCTCGGGGCCGTAATCGTACGCGCCGGGCGCCCCCACCTCGGTGGCGAAGTCGTTTTCCCAATGCACTCGCTCGGGGCAGTCGGGAATGTTGAAGCGGTTGGCGATGCCCAGGCCCGGATGGCGGTGGACCTGCTGCCAGGCCAGCTTGTTAGCGCGGATATACAGCCCACCCCAGCCTTGGGCGTAGGCGATGAAGCCGGTCACGGTCATCGGGCCTTTCAGCATGGTCGGCAGTTTTTCACCCACCGTCACATCCTCGTAGTAACGGGTTTCCCCGCCACGCACCTGTTCCTGGGCATAGTGGCGGAAGATATCGACCAGTTCGTCGTCGCTGTAGGTCAATTGGCCTTTGGTCGCCGCCGCGTATTTGGTGCCCTGTTCCCGCGCTTTGTCCCGTTCCGTGCGGAAGCACCAGCTATCCGCGCTGGCCACGTTGTCGCCGTCCTGATTATAGAATTCCACGTGATAGATCTGTTGGACGGCGCGGCCGGAAAAGCGGGTTTCGTGGGGGATCAATTCCTTTAACCAGGCCTCGCAGTTGATTTCATCGTTGCGGCGTACGGGTTTGTGCCAGTGCCAGTCGGCCCCGGCCCACATGGCGTGGATGCCCGGCAGGCCGCCCACATAGCCCGAGATTATCCGGTTGGTGGCGAACAGAAAACTGGGCAGGGCGATCAGGCCGCCATATTGGCTTTTGGCGGCGTAGGCGGGATCGCACCACAGGGGATTGTCATCGCCGATGCCGTTGGCGTAGTGGCGGATGTTGTCTCGCGTCGCCTCGTAACACCAGGGCTCCGGCATGGTTTCGATCTTGACGCCGATGCGCTTTTGCAGATCTTCCACGCCGCGCTCGGTGATTTTCGGGAAACGGCCCGTGCTTTCCTCAATGGTGCTTTCGTTATTCATGGTCTACTCCTGTCTCGCGGCCGCTTCGCGGTCCCGCAGAATTTTCCGGTTTACCTTGCCCGCCGGCGTCTTCGGTAATTCGTCCGTGAAGGCGACGATGCGGGGATATTCGTGGCGGCTTAAATTTTCCTGGGCGAATTTTTGCAATTCCGTGATGAAGTCATCATCGCCATTTCGCCCGCTGACGATGAAGGCCTTGACCACCAGGCCGCGGACCGCGTCCGGCGCGCCAATCGCGGCGGCTTCCAGCACGTCGGGATGCTTCAACAATGTATCCTCGATCTCCATGGCGCTCATGGTCCAGCCGGCGGAGATAATGACGTCGTCCGCCCGGCCGCCATGGAAATAATAGCCGTCCGCGTCCATGTGGCCGCGATCCTTGGTGGGAAACCAGCCGTCCCGGCGCATGACCATGATTTCGCCTACCTCGTTGGCTGCGCAGGGCTTGCCATCCGGGTCCAGGATCGCCACCTCCTGGCCGGGCATGGGCAGGCCCAGGGCGCCCAGCTTTGGCGGCAGGTCCCCGGCGCCGGGATAACTGCCCAGCAGTACGCCGACTTCCGTGGTGCCGTAGAAACTGCCCGGATATTGGCCAAAGGTTTGCTTGGCCCAATGGGCGGTATCCGTATCCATGGGCTCGCCGGTGAAGCTCAACTTGTCCAATGTGAAACTATGGCGGCCGGCGCTGCCGGCGTTCTTCATCATACGGTAGTGGGTCGCTGCCGCCGACAGATTGGTAATCTCGAATTCTTCCAGCGCGGCCATCAGACGCTCTGGGTCGAACTTGCCGGCATAGCTGGCCGTGGTAACGCCCAGGGCGTGGGGCGCCAGAGTGCCGTGCCACAGGCCATGGCCCCAGGCCGTGGATGACGGGCACATGAAGCGGTCGCCGGGCCGAATGCCGGTGCCATACAGGGTCGCCAGCATGACGGTGACGATGGACTGGTGCCGGTGCCTGACCGCATCGGGCAACTCCCGCGTGGTGCCGGAAGTGTATTGGTACATGGCCATGTCGCTGCCGGAGGTGTTCATCTCAAACGCGGTTTCGTGGTTTTCCAGCATGGCCATGAAATCACCGTCCGCGATGGCCACAGCACAGCCCGCATCCGGGGCCAACGCCGCCTTTTCAGGTGCCAGCAATAACAGTTTCGGCTGGCAGTCGCCGACCCGCAGGCGCAGGCCCTCCGGCCCGAACAGGGTAAACAGCGGCACCGCCACGCAACCCGCCTTCATGGCGCCGTACAGGGCGGCATAGAACGGCAATGACGGCTCCACCATCAAGGCAACCCGGTCGCCCGGGCCGATGCCCTGGGTGCGCAAATAATTGGCATAGCGTCCGGACCAATCGGACAGCTCGCCATAAGTGAAGTTTTCCGAACCGCCATCGGCAATAGCAATGCGCACGGCCATCCGGTCACGGGGATGGCGGTCCAGGCATTCGTGGGCGATGTTCAACGAGGCGCGGTCGCCATCGAACAATTCCCATAGCCGATCCTTGGAACAAAAGCGCTGGGCGTCGGCGTAACTGCTGTAATCGGTCAGCATGGGCATGCGGGGCATACTGGGGAACCTAGGTTAAGACGGCTTCGGAAAGATTATGGACCTGGACAAAATTGTCAATGCACAATATTGTTGTCTATAGACAATGAAAGCGCACATGCCTGAAACCACAGCAACCCATCCGACCGGTCCGGCGCGGCCGGTGACGGCGGTCAGCCGGGCGGCCGGGATTTTGCGCCACTTGGGCCGCAGCCAGGCCCCAATGGGGGTCAACCGTATCGCCCGCGACCTGGGCTTGATACCCAGCACCGCGTTGCATATTTTACGCACTTTGGCGCACGAGGATCTGGTGGTGTTCGATCCCAATACGAAACGCTACAGCCTGGGCGTCGGTATACTTGGCATCGCGCGGGATCTGTTGAGCCGGGGTGGTTTCGTGCCGGCGGTACAGGGCCATTTGGAAGCCATTGCCGCTGCCTTTGACGTCACCACCGTGGCTGTTGAACTGGATGGTCACGATCATATGGTGGTGGCGGGTCTGGCCCGGTCGCGTTTGGATTTGAGCATCCACGTCAACATTGGCAGCCATTTCCCGGCCCTGATTTCGGCCACCGGGCGTTGTGTCGCGGCGCAAAACAATTGGGACCGGGCCGAGTTGTCCTGCCGTTTCAAAAAGCTACGTTGGCAAAACGCACCCACATTCGAAACCTGGATGGCCGAGATCGCGGCGGCCCGGCGGGACGGCTTCGCTATCGATGACGGCAATTATATTCGCGGCATCATCATTCTAGCCGCCCCCATTGCGCAATTATCGGGGGCAGCCGGCGCACCCAGCCGGGCCGTGGTTGCCGTTGGTCTGGCGGCGCAATTGAACAGCCGTCAACGCCAGGACCTGGCGCGAAGGTTGCGCTCCGTGGCCGACAGTCTGGCTGATGTTTCATGACCCCGGCCTGCGTGTTATGACAGAACCATGGAGCAGGGAATAAAGAACCAGCCGGCCAATGACCCGCCCGAGGGCTATCAATCCTTCGCCCACAACGGATCGTTTGGCGATTGCATCGGGCCTTTCTATTTCCGCCCGGAGGCAACGGGCGGTTTTCGCTATGTCTTTCGCAGCGCTGGCGTGCACGCCAACCCAAATGGCGTGACCCACGGCGGCGCGCTATATAGTTTCGCCGATCACATCACCGGTCATGCGGTGGTGCATACGACCAAGCGGCTGTGCGCCACGATCAAATTCAAGGTCGAATATCTTGCCCCCGCGCCCCTGGATAGCCTGATCGAAGGGCAAGTGGATTTATTGCGCGTCACCCGCACCTTGGTGTTCCTGCGGGTGCGCCTCTTCGCGGCCGACCGTACCCTGATGACCGCCAATGGCACTTACAAACTATTTGCCCCCTACGAACCTGGCCAGTATGGCGCCGCGAAACCATCCCCCCCGCCGCTCGATGACATAAGACCACCGGTTCCAGGCGGCTTTCGACCTTTTCCCAACCAGGCAGCCTACGCCGAGCTATGTGGCCCTACGCACTACCGCCGCCTGGATAATGGCGGCTTCATCAACGGTTTTCAGTCCAGGGCGCGGCATGACAACACCAACAAGGTCGTTCATGGCGGCGTCATCTTTACCTTCGCCGACGACTTCATGGGCCGGGCCGCCTCGGGCGTGGCGCGGCGCTATGCCACCACGGTGGCCATGAATGTGGAATATCTGTCGCCCGGACCGCTGGATGCCTGGATCGAGGGCACGGCGGAAATCAGTCACCTGGACGATGACTTGGCCTTTGTCCGGGGCCGCGTTTTTCACGCCGACCGTACCCTTCTAACCGCCGACGGCGTCTGGCGGTTGTTGCAACCTTATGTAAAGGCAGAGCCGGAGGCGGCAAAATGAACATTCCCTTCAGCCGTTAGAACATCGGCGCGGCAAGGATAAGGACCGCCTGCCCGCGGAACGCCGGCATCACGGTTAAAGGCTATCCGATCGATAGGGTGACGGCGGTCACCTCCCCTGCCGTAGCGTTGCTGTAAACTGACATGAAGACATTAGGTCATGGCGCTTGCCGCCGTACGGAGGATGTCAATGAATGCAGTATTGAAAAGTTTCGTGGCCGCCCTGCTGGTGGTGCTGGCCTGCCTTTATGCCGCTCCCGGCCAGGCGGCGCGGATTGATGTGACCGACGTCATCTTCGATGCGGTGGAGAAGCGCCTGATCCGCGAATATTTTGCACCCCAGGACCGCAAAGGCCAGACCAAGAGCGATAAAGAGCCTCGCGGAAAAGGTAAAAAGAACCAACACGGCAAAAAGGGTCGGCCTCCTGGTTTGCCTCCGGGCCTGGCGAAGCGGGGCGGTTTGCCGCCGGGACTGGCAAAACGCCAACAGCTTCCGCCTGGGCTGGCCAGGCGTGATCTGCCCAATGGCCTACTTGCCATTCTACCCACCGCCGCCGCGGGGACAGAGCGGCTAGTCGTCGGCAACAACGTGGTCCTGATCCAGAAAGCGACCGGGATTGTCCTGGATATCCTATCGGATGTGGGCGGGCAGACCCGATAGTCAGCCAGATGGTAGGTCATGAAAGATAGCTTTAATCTGCCTAAACGGCCCGGCGCCTACGCATTGTTGCTCGAACTGTCGCAACCCTTCACGCTGCCCATTGCCCGGCTGGGACGGCCCACCCTTGCCCCTGGCCATTATGTCTATTGCGGCAGTGCCTATGGGCCGGGGGGCCTGGCGGCGCGCGTTGGGCGCCATTTGCGCCGCGGCAAAGCCATTCGCTGGCATGTGGATCATCTGACCGAAACGGGCAAGGTGCTGGATGTATTGTGCGTGCCGGACGGCTCTGAATGCGAATTGGTCCGGCGCCTGGCCCGAATGGCGGATGCCGGCGCACCGGTCGCCGGCTTTGGCAGCAGCGATTGCCAGCAATGCAGCTCTCACCTATTGTCAGTGTCAACTAAATTTGTCCTCACCGCCTGACTGAATTGACGAGTTCGCGCCATGGTGCTTGCCAAATTTCCACGCCTGCCGCTGGCCCATCTGCCGACGCCGCTGGAGCCTTTGCCCCGCCTGAGCGCGCATCTGGGTGGGCCGCGCATTCTGGTCAAGCGGGACGACTGCACCGGCCTGGCCCTGGGCGGCAACAAGACGCGCAAACTGGAATTTCTGATGGCCGAGGCCCGGGACCAGGGCGCCGATACCATTGTGACCATTGGCGGCGTGCAATCGAACCACGTGCGCCAGACCGCCGCCGCCGCCGCCCAGGCGGGCCTGTCCTGCCATCTGGTGCTGGCCCGCGCCGTGCCGTGGGACGAACCGGCCTACGAAATTTCCGGCAACGTGCAATTGGACCATCTGCTTGGCGCGCAAGTGCATCTGCTGCCCGGCGGCACCGACCGCGGTGGCGCCCTGCGGCGGATAGAAAAGGCGTTGCGGTCTCAGGGGCGAAATCCGTATGTCATTCCCACCGGTGGTTCGAACCCCACGGGCGCTCTGGGTTATGTGGCCTGCGCCATGGAACTGGAAGAGCAGGCCGGGGCCAGGGGCGAGAAAATTGATTATCTGATCCATGCGACGGGCAGCGGCGGCACCCAGGCCGGTCTTGTCGCCGGCTTCCATGTCCTGGGCAGCCAAATCCAGACCCTTGGCATCGAGATCACGGCGGATGCGGAGGATATATCCACCAAAGTGCAGACAATCACGCGGGATACGGCCCGTCTGCTGGGACAGGGCAAACCCCCGCCCAACGAGGTTTCGCAAGTGATCGCGGGCTATGCGGGCAGCGCCTACGGTATGCCGACGGAACAGATGCGCGCGGCGGTTCGTCTGGCGGCACGGCTGGAAGGCTTGATCCTGGACCCGGTTTATACCGGCAAGGCCATGGCGGGGCTGATCGACCTGGTCCGCCAGGGGCGCTTCTCCGCCGATCAGACCATCGTCTTCCTGCACACCGGCGGCGCGCCGGGTCTGTTCGGCTATACCAGCTATTTCCAGGACGAATAGTCCAGCTGACGAATAGTCCAGCTAGAGCATTCTCATTAATTCGGAATTGCCCTAACCGGTGGCGGTGATGCCGCCATCAACCACGATTTCGGCGCCGGTCATGAAACTTGAGGCGTCCGAGGCGAGAAATAGAATGGCGTTGGCTATATCGATGGGCTGGCCCAGGCGGCCTATGGGGTGCATTTGGCGCATTTTTTCCATCGCCGCCTTTTGCCCCGCTGCATCCCGGTGCGCCACCAAAGCCTCGACCATGGGCGTTTCGATGGTGCCGGGATGGACCGAATTTACCCGCACGTTATAGCCGTAGTGGGCCGCCTCCATCGCGGCCGCCTTGGTCATCAAACACACCCCGCCTTTCGAACCGCAATAGGCGATCTGACGCATATAGCCCCGCAGGCCGGCGATTGAGGAGATGTTGATGATGGAGCCGCCTCCAGAATCCCGCATCGCCGGCATGGCATATTTGATGCCCAGGAAAACGCCATCCAGGTTTACCGCCATGACTTTCCGAAAATCCGCCAGGCTGGTATCGACGATCTTGGCGACCAGTTCAATGCCCGCGCCGTTGAGCAGGATATGCAGGCCGCCAAATTGCGCCACTACCGCCGCCACCGCCGCCTCCCACGAAGCTTCGGAAGTTACATCCAGTGTAAAATGCGCGGCCCGGCCCCCGGCCGTGGTAATCATCGCCGCGTTTGCCGCCCCGCCTTCGGCGTCTATGTCAGCGATGGCGACCGCCGCGCCCTTGGCCGCCAATAACCGCGCTGTTTCGGCGCCAATGCCGGAAGCACCGCCGGTAACCAAGGCCACTTTTCCATTCAAATCATAAGTCGCATTCGTCATGCCGCTGGGTCCCTGTGTGATTACTTGTCCAATGCCGGCCTAATATATAGCGCGGTCAATCTACCTGCGCGCTGATTACTTGGCATTTTGCACTACAAAATCAACCTCTTGCCGCGTAATTCTATTCGGTCTTCCCGTGCGCGCGTTATGTATTTGTTACAGACTGTAGGGTTGCCGTAATTATCAAGACTGCAATCACGTGGTGGTTGCCTTGGCCGTCCCAGTCCATTACGCTCCGTCGTCATCATAATTAATTGGGAGGCTAAAATGAAGAAGTTCGGGACCATCAAGTCGGTCGCCGCAGTGGCAATCGCGGGGGCCATGGCCCTCGGGTTGTTGGCCGCGCCGGCATCGGCTGAAATGAAGAAAAAGGAATTCAAGGTTGTTGGAACCTGGGGTTTCCTGGACCATTGGAAAGAGCGTGAAGGCCCGTTTTGGAAAGAGCGTCTGCCTAAGTTGTCGGGCGGCAAGCTGACCGCCAATGCCAAGTCGCAGACCGAACTTGGTCTTTCCGGCTTTGAGATCATGCGCCTGCTGAAACTCGGCGTGTTCGATGCCGTGCATGGCGTCACCACCTATGTGGCCCAGGACAGCCCCGCCATTGAAGGCGCTGATTTATCTGGCGTCATCCAGGATCTGCCCACCTACCGCAAGGCGAACGAAGCCTATCGTGGTATTCTGGCGCGGGAGTTTGAGCAAAAGTACGACGCCAAACTGCTGATGATCTATGCCTGGCCCAGTCAACAACTGTGGTGCAACCTTGGCGACAAGAGCATCAAAAAGGTTAGTTTGAAAGAACTGAAGGGCAAGAAGATCCGTACCTACAGTACCACGCTGGGTGATTTCATTGAAGGCATTGGCGGCTCCGCCGTGACCATTGCCTTTGCCGAGGTTGTGCCGGCGCTGCAAAAAGGCGTAGCCGACTGCGGCATCACCGGCACTCTGCCGGCCTATAACGCCAAGTGGTATCAGGTGGTGACCCATAATATCCGGGTTCGCCTGGGTTATGCCTCTTCCTTCCTGGCCATGAACATGAAGGTCTGGAATGGCCTGGACGCAGAATCAAAAGCTCTGCTGAAAAAAGAATTGGCCGTGCTGGAAGAAGAAATGTGGGTGGCCACGGCGAAGAACGACGAACGGGGCATGAATTGCAATGCCTCCGGTCCTTGTGATGGTCCCACTGGCGGCATGGTTCCCGTGGAACCGACCGCGGCTGACAAGGCCCAATTGAAAGACGTCGTGGAAAACTTCGTCCTGAAGCGTTGGGCCAAGCGTTGCGGCACGCAAAAATGCCTCGACGAATGGAACGCGACTATCGGAAAAATTTCCGGCATGAAGGCTTCCATGTAATTTTCGATACAAGACATATGGATTGGCGCCGCGTTCTTAACCGCGCGGCGCCAATTTCGTAATCCTCAGGTTATCGTTGTGTGGAGCCCTATAACAGGGGCCGTGATGATACCTGGGTCAAGGATATAGATTATGTTTGCTAAAATTCACCATCGCCTGGAAATCATCTCCCGTTGGGCTGTCTGGGTGGGCGGTGCGGCGCTGATGGCTGCCGCGTTCATGGTTACTGTTGATGTTTTAGCTCGCAAATTTATCGGGGTGACCATGAGTGGTTCGGATGAATATTCGGGCTATGTATTTTCCGCCACGACAACCTGGGCTTATTCATATTGTTTATTGCATCGTTCCAACGTGCGGATTGATGCGTTTTATAGCTTGTTGCCCAAGCCGGTTGCCGCCTGTCTTGATGTCGTCGGCTGCATCCTGTTGTTCTATTACATGTCAATCATGACCTATTACGCGGGCATATCCTTTGGCAATTCCTGGCAAAGCAATTCCGTATCGATCACCACACTCGGTACGCCGCAGTGGATCCCACAATTATTCTGGTTTGCTGGATTGCTGCTGTTTTTGATTACGTTGATCTTTGTAACGCTTTACGCCGTTGTCGCCTTGTTGCAGCACAATTGGAAATTGGTTGCCAAAATTGTAGGTGTTCCAAGTATGGCCGACGTGATCGTGGAAGAAACCCAAGGTCACGACGTCGTCTTGGCGACTAGCGACACTCTGGACAGGACATAAGAAATAATGGCCACTGGGATCATTGTTGGACTACTCGTACTCGTATTGGCGGCTGTTCCCGTTGCCGCGGTGCTCGGAATACTCAGCTTCGTCCTTGACGAAATCGCCATGGACGGCAGATTGACCGCCGCCCTGGCGGAGATTTATTGGGATAAGAGCAAGGAATTCATCCTAGTCGCCGTACCCATGTTCATCCTGCTGGGTGAGATTATGCTCCGCGCCGGCATCGCGCGGCGGATGTATGGCGCGGTCATTCAATGGCTGTCATGGCTGCCCGGTGGCTTGATGCATGCCAATATCGGCTCCTGCACCATATTCGCCGCCTCCTCGGGTTCCAGCGTGGCGACGGCGGCAACCGTGGGCACGGTTGCCTATCCGGAAATCGAAAAAAGAAAATATAACGAGCGCCTGTTCCTCGGTTCCCTGGCGGCGGGTGGTACTCTGGGTATCCTGGTGCCGCCGTCGATTAATTTGATCATCTATGGCCTGTTGACCGATACCTCGGTGCCCGAGCTTTATCTCGCGGGCATTTTCCCGGGCTTGATACTTGCGGGGTTTTTCATGCTGGCGATTATCGCCGCCTGTATTTACCGGCCAGCCTGGGGTGGCGTTAAGATCGAGACCAATTGGGCCGAACGCTTCAGAACCCTGCCGGACTTATTGCCGCCGATCATCTTATTTGCAGCCGTTGTCGGCTCCATTTATGCCGGCGTAGCCACGCCGACGGAAGCCGCATCCATCGGCGTCATGGTGGCGTTGATTATTGCCGCCTCTTTCAAAAGCCTGAGTTTCAAGATGCTGCGGGATTCCTTCGAAGGCACCATGCGCACAACGGCCATGATCATGTTGATCGTTTTCGCGGCCATCTTCCTGAACTTTGTCCTCGGCTTCATGGGGATCACCCAGGCAATGCTGGCCTTTATCGCTGATATGGGGCTGACGCCGGTACAGACGATTTATTTGATCGTGGTGTTCTATCTGCTGCTGGGCATGTTCATGGAAACCCTGTCCATGATGCTGACCACGATCCCCATCGTCTTTCCCATCGTGATGAAATTGGGCGTGCCTGAATTTTCCGATGTCTGGTTTGGCATTCTCATTACCTTGCTCATGGAAGCGGCATTGATCACGCCGCCGATTGGGGTCAACCTGTACGTGGTTCAGGGCATTCGGACCCGTGGCGGTAAATTCAACGACGTGGCCATTGGTGCCATACCGTTCGTCGGCGCTATGATGGTTATGATCGTGTTTTTGATCTCGGTACCGGATTTGGCGACCTGGCTGCCGAACTTGGTGTATCACTAGAGCAATTTTCAATTAATTAGAGTCGCTTTCGCGACTTAAGTGATTGGTTCAATTGCTCTATTTTTAAGAGTCGGAGCGCATTTTCTTCGGATGCGCTCTCGTTATCGCCGGCTGGTTGAGCCTTGTTGCATGAATAGGCGGATCGAACGATGTCGTGGATCATCGGTGTAGATGTAGGCGGGACCTTCACCGATTTTCACCTTTATGACCACGACAGCGGCGAACTGCTAATCCACAAGACCCCGTCGACTCCGGATAATCCAGCCACCGCCGTCTTGCGCGGGCTGAACGAACTGGCGCAGGCCGGTGATGTGGATTTTGCCGCCGTCAGCCGCCTCTCTCACGGCACCACTGTCGCCACCAACTCATTGATCCAACGGCGTGGCGGCAAGGTTGCCTTGTTGGTGACCGAAGGATTTCGCGATCTACTGGAAATCGGCCGCCAGACCCGCCCCCATATGTTCAGTTTTCAGCAGGATTATCCCAGTCCCCTGGTGCCGCGGGAGCGCCGCTTTGAAGCGGCCGAACGGATTCTGTATGACGGTTCCGTCCACCGCCCGCTGGACCAGGATGCCATCGACGGGGCAGTGGCCGCGGTGGCGCAAAGCGGCGCCGATTGTCTGGCCATCTGCCTTATTTTCGGCTTCATCAATCCCGACCACGAGAGGCAATTGCGTCAGGGCCTGCGGGCGGCATTGCCGGATTTGCACATTTCCATTTCATCCGAAGTACAGCCGGAATTCCGCGAGTATGAACGGCTGTCCACCACGGTACTGAATGCCTATCTACAGCCCGTCATGGGCAATTACCTGAGTGAATTCGAGGATCAGGTCAGCGCGCTTATGCCGAACGCCTCCCTTGGCATCAATCAATCCGCCGGTGGGTTGATGACGCCGGCGCGGGCGCGCCAACTGCCCATTCGCACCGCCCTGTCCGGGCCGGCCGCCGGCGTGGTCGGCGCCGTCGATACCGCGCGTGCCGCCGGCGTGCCAAACGTTATTACGCTGGATATGGGCGGTACCTCGGCTGACGTATGTCTGATCCGCGAGCTTGCCGCCGATGTTGCTTATGACCGTTGGATTGAAGGCTATCCGGTGCGCCTGGCCAGTGTTGATGTCAATGCGGTCGGCGCGGGGGGTGGTTCCATCGCCTGGTTCGAGCGTGATGGCCTGATGAAAGTGGGGCCGCAAAGTGCCGGCGCGGTGCCTGGCCCCGCTTGTTATGGCCAGGGTGGTACGGAGCCAACGGTCTCGGACGCCAATCTGGTGCTGGGCCGGCTGTCGCCACGGGGGCTTTTGGGCGGCGGCATGGCCCTGAGCGAGGATGCCGCCCGCACCTCGCTTGCAGCCTCTGCCGAACGCCTCGGCATGAGCATCGAACGTACCGCGCATGGCATCCTGGGCATCGTCGTCGCCAATATGGTGCGTGCCATTCGCACCATTTCGGTTGAGCGCGGGCACGATCCACGGGAATTTGTTTTGCTGCCCTTTGGCGGCGCGGGCCCGCTGCACGCGGCGGACGTGGCGCGGGCCATAGGCATTTCGCGCATGCTGGTGCCGCCCGCGCCGGGTATTCTTTGCGCCCGTGGGCTGGTGGTTTCCGACCTGCGGGAAAGTTTCGTTATCAGCCGCCTCACACCGTTGTCCCAAGAGGCAATGACGGATATCGAAGCCAACCTGGGGCAATTGGCGCAACAGGCGGCCGCCTGGTTTGATCAGGCGGAGGTCGGGGCGGGGGCCCGGGATGCCGTGTACAGCCTTGATATGCGCTACATCGGCCAGAATTACGAGTTGCAGGTGGAACTGGACGACAGCCAGGCGCAGTTGCCGGAACTGTCCCTGCTGCGGGAAAAATTCTTTGCGGCCCACGAACGCAATTACGGTTATCATAATCCGGAGGATCCGGTCGAAGTGGTGAACCTTCGCGTTACCGCGATTGGCCGCTTGCAGGGCCCCGCTGAAGCCGTGGCCGAGGCCATCGCCGGCGTCGCTACGGAGGCTGTGCCGGAACATCGCCGGCCGGTCTGGTTCGATGGCGACAGGCCCGTGGATACCCCGGTTTACGATCGAGACAAGCTGCTGCCGGATCAGGAACTGATGGGTCCGGCGGTGATCGAGCAACTGGATGCCACCACCCTGCTGGGTCCTGGCGATTGTTGCCGGGTTGATGCGGGGCGAAATCTGATGGTGGAGCTGGCCCCATGACTGATAGTGCTGATATTGCCGGCAAATCAGGTGAACCTGATCCAATTACCCTGGAAATCCTGCGCAACAGCCTGCGGTCGATCACCGACGAAACCTATATCGCCCTGACCAAAGCCGCCTATTCCACCAATATCAAGGAACGCCGGGACCATTCGACCGCCCTGACCGATGCCCAGGGCCGGCTTGTGGTGCAGGCGGAAAACTCCCTGCCCATCCACCTCGCCTCCATGTTGGGGATGATGGAACGGTTGTTGGATAAATACCGGGTCGAGGACATGGCGGAAGGCGATATTTTCGTTGCCAACGACCCCTATGTGGCCGGCGGCACTCATTTGCCGGACGTCAATCTTGCCATGCCCTGTTTCGCCGACGGCCAGCTTTTGGGTTTTGTCTGCAACATCGCCCATCATGCGGACATCGGCGGCATGACGCCCGGCAGCATGGCCGGCGGCATGTCGGAAATCTATCAGGAGGGGCTGCGTATCCCTCTGGTGCGTCTGTTTGCCGGTGGCGAGTTGGTTCAGGATATCTTCGATCTGTTGCTGCTGAACGTGCGTGTGCCGCACGAACGCCGTGGCGACTATTTCGCCCAGGTCGCGGCCTGCCGCCTGGGCGCGCGCCGGATGCAGGAGTTATCCCTGCGCTACGATCCGGCCATGCTGGCGCGGTCCTTCGCTGCCATCATGGACCGCACCGAGGCCCGCCTGCGCGATGGCATCGCCTCTATTCCCGATGGCCGCTATGAATTTACCGATCTGCTGGACAATGATGGCATGGGCACGGTCGATATCCCAATTTCGGTGCGGATCGATGTCGCGGGCAGGCATATAGCCTTCGATTTTACCGGCACGGGACCGCAAATGAAGGGCAACTTCAACCTGACCTTCAACGCCACCCAATCGGCGGTCTATTATGTGCTGAAGGCGATGCTTGATCCGGACCTGCCCAATAACCACGGGCTGATCCGCGCGGTGGAGATCAGCGCCCCCCTGGGCACCTTGGTCAACGCGGTGCATCCGGCGGCGGTCGCGGGCCGGGCCAACACGTCGCAACGGATCGTCGATGTTCTGATCGGCGCCCTGGCCCAGGCATTGCCGGAGCAGGCGGTGGGCGCGGCCAACGGCGCCAATGTCACGGCGGTGTTCTTCGGCCACGATCCCCGTCATGACCGCCCCTACGTCTATCTGGAAACCCTGGGGGGTGGCTTTGGCGGGCGTTTCACCAAGGATGGCAAGGACGGCGTGCAGGTGCATATCACCAATACCTCGAACCTGCCGGTGGAGGCGATCGAGGCGGAATATCCCCTAATGGTGGAAAGTTATGGCCTGATTGAGGATTCTGGCGGCGCCGGCAAATACCGGGGCGGCATGGGCATCCGCCGGGTGGTGCGTCCGGTGGGGCACGAAACCGTATTTTCCGGCATGGGCGAACGCTTTACGCACCAGCCATGGGGCATCTTCGGCGGCCAGCCGGGCGGCACGGGGCGCTTTTCCATCCAGGGGCCGGGGCACAACGACGAAACCCTGCCAGACAAGCCGAACCACGTCGCGGTCGGCCCGGATGACGCCCTGGTGATCGAAACGCCGGGGGCAGGGGGCTATGGCCCGCCCAGTGAACGAGACCGGGAAGCCCTGGCAGCGGACCATCGCAGCGGCAAGTTCAGCGCCGCATATTTGAGCCGCCACTATGGTTTCGAGCCCGAATAAGACGCCCCACCCTTTATTAGCGTCCCTTTTCATCAATGCTTTAGGTTAATGCGGCGCACGCCTGCTGAATCAGGTCGCCACCCCGGATTAGGTCCGCCTCGGGCGCGACAAAGCTGGCGCGGAAATACGGCGATAGGCCATATGCCTCGCCCTGCACCACGGCGACGCCAACGGCATCCAAAAGGTACATGGTGAAATCCGTGTCGGTTTCGATGACCCGTCCATCCGGTGCCCGTTTACCGATAGTGCCGGCACAGGAACAAAAAATATACATGGCCCCATCGGGCAGGTCGCAGCTCAACCCCGCGGCGGCATTCAGTTTTTCGAACAGCATATCGCGCCGGTGCTGCAGGTTCGCCGCCCGCGCCGCCAACAGTTCCTGGGGGCCGTTCAAGGCGGCCACCGCCGCGGCCTGACCCACCGCACTGACGCCGGCGGTGCTTTGCGACTGCATATTTGCCATCTTGGCGATGATGTCCTTTGGCCCGCCCGCATAGCCGCAGCGGAAGCCGGTCATGGAATAGGCCTTGGAGACGCTGTTGACAGTCACCGTGCGGTCAAACAACTTCGGCTCTACTTGGGCCAGAGTGGCGAACGCGCGGCCATCGAATATCAGGTGCTCATAAACATCGTCGGTCAGGACATGCACCCCGGGGTGGCGCAAAAGTACATCCGCCAAGGCCCGCAGCTCGGCGTGGGAATAGGCCGCTCCCGTCGGGTTGGAGGGCGAACAGAACATCAGCCACTTGGTTTGCGGCGTAATGGCTGCCTCCAGCGCCTCCGCCCGCATCTTGAATTTTTCATTCTGTCCGGCCAGCACGAAGACCGGCGTGCCGCCGGCCAGCTTCACCATATCCGGGTAGGAGGCCCAATAGGGTCCCGGAATAATAACCTCATCTCCGGCGGAAACGGTGGCCATGAGGGCGTTGAACAGCACCTGCTTCGAGCCGGAGCCGACGGCGATCTGGTCCAGTTCGTAATCAAGCCCGTTGTCGCGCTTGAATTTCGCCTGCACCGCCTTGCGCATGGGCAGGGTGCCGTTGACGGGGGTGTACTGGATCTCGTTGCGCTCCATTAACGCGATCACCGCCTGCTTGGCATGCTCTGGAGCGGGGAAATCCGGCTCTCCCGCTGTCAGCTTTATGATATCCCGGCCTTCGGCCTGGAGATCCCGGACGCGGGCCGAGGCGATTTGACTGGGCGATGCTTTGAACCTGCTCATGCGGGGTGCGAAATCCACAATAGTCTCCCTGTTGTTACCTATTCACGCTGACGCTCGGCGCTCCGGTTGTGCAAAGCATACACTGTGCGGCATGACCTGCTCCCCTGAAATATCCCCATTTTGAGCCAGACCGCGATTGAGCGGACTATTCGGGATGATCCAGCCCATAATCGCGGGTGGCGCCCATCGGCGTGATAAAACCCTCGGCAAGATCGGCCAGGATAGCGGCCCGTGGGCGCTCGGCTGGATCGCCATAGCCGCCGCCCCCCGCCTCGACCATGGTGATACGGTCACCGGGGGCTAATTCGTAATAGCCTTTCGGATCCACCATTACCTCATTGACCCGGTGTTCACGGACCCGGCCAGGGCCGCCGCCCATCAAGCCCAAGGGCGGGAATTCGGTCCGGTTGGCCATGCAAAAGACGGTCAGCAAATGCTTGCTGTCGTTGCGGATTACAACCTCCTGGCCCAGACCGCCGCGGGATGCACCCGCCCCGCCCGTATCCGGCAACAGCATTTTGCGTTCGACGGTGGTCGAGGTCAGCGTCTCCCATACCTCAACCGGCACCACGGCCATGTTCGATGGCCCCGGCGTTGTTTCCGCCCCGTCCAGGCCCGCCAGGGCGCCAAAGCCACCCGACGCGAAATAGATCGTGGAGACCTCATGGCCATCCCGGTGCGTACCCTGAAATGTCATCAGATCCATCATGCCGCAATCAGCCTGGATGCGATCGGGCACCGCCCCTGCCAGGGCGCCGAACACCAGGGGCGAGACGAAATGGCCGATCATGTGCCTGGCCCCGGTGGGCGAGGGCGGCTGCGCGTCCAACAGACATCCCGTGGGCGCGGTGACGGTTATGGGGACGACGCTGCCGCCGTTGTTGGCCAGTTCCGGTACGGTCAGGCATTTCATGGAATACAGCACCATGGCCCGGGTGTAACAAAACGGCACGTTGATGCCCTGGCGCACGGACGGGGCGGTGCCGGCGAAATCGACGGTCATGCTGTCGCCGGTAATATCGATCCTGCAGGCCAGGGTCAGAGGGCCGTCGACGCCCTCGATCTGGATTTCATTGCGATAGGTGCCGTCCGCCATCTGGCCAATGCGTTGCCGGGTCGCGGCCTCCGAACGGCCACGAATTTCATGGGACAGGGCGGTGAAGTCCGTTAAGCCGTATTCCACCAGGAAATCGGCCAGCATGGTCTCGCCCGCCTTGGTCGCGGTGACGTTGGCCATCAAATCACCAATTACCTGATCCGCCGCGCGTACGTTGTTGCGCATCAATTCGATAATGAAGTCGTTGCACTGGCCGGCATCGAACAGTTTGCAGACCGGCAGGCGCAGGCCCTCGTGATAAATCTCCCGCGCCGCCGCGCCAAAACCCAGGCCGCCAATGTCCGGCAGATGGGTAATGCTCATGACATAGGCGGTTATGCGGCCGTCCTGAAACACCGGCCGCATGACGTTGATATCAAAGGTATGCCCGGTACCAAGCCAGGGATCATTGGTGATCACCACATCGCCGGGCTGCAAACTGTCGGCTGGGAAGCGTTTCAGCATATGTTGCAGGGTGGCCGGCGCGGTGCCCATGAACACCGGTACGCTGTAGGTGCCCTGGGCCATCAATTGTCCGTCGCCGTCCATCAAGGCCACGGTCAGGTCATAGCTTTCGCTGACGATGGTCGAGAACGAGGTGCGTACCAGGGTCGTAACGATCTCGTCCGAGATGGCGACCAGCCGGTCCCACATGATGCCGACGCTGACCGCATCCAGGGTATCCTCTGATTTCGCAGCTATCGTCATGGCGATGCCTCTCCGTTTGCAACCGATTTGCCGGCTAATTCGGCGACAAGGTTACCGAATTCGTCCACCTGAACCCGGTCACCGATGCCGATCACCACGGTCGATTCCCGTTCCTCGATCAATGCCGGTCCGTCGATGACGGCGCCGACGCCCAGGCCATAGCGGTCATAGACCGGCGTGGTGACATAGCCCGCCGCGAAATAGGCCTGCCGGCTGCCTTTGGGGGTTGCCTCTCCCGTCGCCGTTGGCCGGGCAGTGGCCAGTTCCGGCGGCGCGGCGGATGCCTCGGCCTTCCAGGTGGTTATCACCAGCGGCGCATCCAGTAGAGCGGCGCCGTGGACCGCCGCGTAATGTTCGCGAAAGATCGCCGGCAGGGCATCGACATGAATGCCTGGCGGCAGGCTCACTTCGATCTCATGGCCCTGGCCGTGATAACGCATGTCCAGGCGCCAACTGATACTCAGTGCATCCGGCGATAGGCCGGCGGCGGTCAGGGGCGCCATGGCCTCTGCCTCCAACGCCGCAAAGGTCGCGGCCAAATCCGCCTGCGCCAGATCAGCCACGAAGGCCTGCCGAGTTCGCGCCACTTCAAAGTTCAGCGGACTGGCCAGCAGGCCCAGGGCGGACATGACACCGGCGGCGACGGGAAAGATTACCCGTGGAATGCCCAGCTTGCGGGCTACGCCCATGGCATGCACCGGGCCGGAGCCGCCAAAGGCGACCATAGAACTGCCCCGATAGTCAAAGCCACGTTCCGAGGCATGAATGCGAAAGGCCCGGGCGACGTCCTCGTTAATGATTTCATGGATGCCCCAGGCGGCCCGCGCCAGGGAAATTTCCAGCGGCCCGGCGATCTGCTGGGTGATGACCTGTTCGGCGGCGCCCATATTCAGGGCCATGGCACCACCCAGGAAAAAGCCCGGATCAAGATAACCCAGCACAAGATTGGCATCGGTCAAGGTAGCGGTCGTGCCGCCCTGGCCATAGCAGGCGGGCCCCGGATCGGCGCCGGCGCTGCGTGGGCCGACCCGAATGGTGCCGCGCACATCGACCTCGGCGATGGAGCCGCCGCCCGCCCCGATCTCGATCATATCGATGACCGGGCTTTGCACGGGCAGGCCGCTGCCGGCCTTGAAATCATGGGCGCGGGCAATCTCTTGGTGGTAGACCTTGATGGCCGCGCCGCCGCGTATCAGGGCACCCTTGGCCGTGGTGCCGCCCATATCGAAAGACAGCAGTTCCGGTTGGTTCAGGGCGCGGCCGTGAAAGGCCGACATCTGCGCCCCCGCCGCCGGGCCGGATTCGATGACCCGCACGGGAAACCGCCGGGCTGTTTCGGGCGTCAACGTGCCGCCGCTGGAAGACATCACGAACAGCCGCCCGGTGAAGCCAAGTTGTCCCAGGCCCGTTTCCAGGCGGCCCAGATATTGATCGAACATGGGCTGGGTAAAGGCATTGATGCTGGTCGTCGTGAAACGCTCGAACTCGCGCCATTCCGGCGAGACTTCCGAAGACAGGGAAACCATCAGGTGAGGATAGGCCGCCGCCGCCATTTCGCGCAGGGCCCGTTCATGGCTGGGATTGGCATAGCCATGCAGCAGGCATATGGCCAGGGATTCGATGCCATGCTCCTCGACCAAGCCTCTCAGGGCGGTTTGGGCACCGGCCAGATCCAGTGGAATTTCAACGCTGCCGTCGTAATGGCAACGCTCGTCCACCTCGGCCCGCAGGCGCCGTGGCACCAGGGGATCGGGGAATACCAGCCGCAGATCAAATACGTCATAGCGCTTCTCGCGGGCCATATCGAGGATATCGCGGAAGCCACGGGTGGTCAGCATGCCGGTGCGCGCGCCCTTGCGTTCGATCACCGCATTGGTGACCAGGGTGGTGCCATGCACGATCTCCACCACCGCCGCCAGATCCAGGCCGTGGCGGGCCAGCAGGGTGGCGGTCCCCGCCAACACCGCCCGCGAAGGATCGTCCGGCGTGGTCAGTTGCTTGTGAATGGCAAAACTGCCGTCCGCTTCATTGAACAATGCGAAATCCGTAAAGGTGCCGCCGATATCAATGCCCAGGCGATACGTCATGCTGACCCGCTGTTGCTCGAAAATGCTCTAGAGCAATTCCGAATTAATGAGAATCGCGAAGCGATTCTAAGTGATTGGAAAAATTGCTCTAATTCTAAAGATCTGAGCATTTTTTTGAATGAAAATGCTCTAGGACTGCACATGGGGCATGACTTCCTTGGCGAACAGACGCAGCATGTCCAGGCACTTCTGAACCCCGTAATAGGGCGGATAGTGCAGCATGAGCGAGGTGACGCCGATCTTGCGCAGGTCCTCGATGCGGCGGATCACCGTATCGGGCGAGCCATGTAAAATGGTCGTGTCCAGCAGATTGTCATAGGCAAATTGGGATTCGTCATTCTTTTCCGCCACATCGCCCAGATAACCGGCGGTGTCGCCCGAAAGGAAGGACTTCATATGATAGGTTATGCCCGCCTCGCTCTCGGCCTTGGCCTTGGCATCGGTCTCGGCAACATAGACCATGCGCACTACATCGAACTGGCCGAACGCGGGGTTTTGGTTCAGCGGCGCCGGCGCCTCCTTCATATGGGTCTGATAGAATTCAATATTCCGGGCCAGCACCTCGAACGAGGGCAGGGTGCCCTGCATCAGGCCAAAGCCTTTTTGCGCCGCCAGCCGCATGGAGTTGTCGGTGCCCGCACCCATGAAAAACGGTGGATGGGGCTGTTGGATCGGTTGCGGGAATATTTCGTAACCTTCGTCCATCTTGAACTGAAAGAATTTGCCATCCGCGTTCACCCGCTTTTCGTGAAACCCTTGCAGGATCAGATCCACCGCCTCTGCCTGGCGTTCCCGCCGGCTTTCGAAATCGATGCCCAGGCCCTCGAATTCATAGGGCCGGTAGCCCGAACCAAGGCCAAGCTGAAAGCGTCCGTTGCTCAAAATATCGACAAAGGCGGCGTTTTCGACGATGCGCATGGGATGATGCAGGGGCACCACCATGACGGCGGCGCCCAACTTGATGCGCGTGGTCTTCGCGGCCAGATAACTTAAATAGGCGAACGGATCGGGCATGATGCCGTAGCGGTTGGAAAAATGATGCTCGGCGATCCAGATGCTGTCATAGCCCAACTCCTCCGCCTCGACGATCTCGCGGGTGACCCGTTCGTGGATGGTCTGGTGAGGATAAACCTCGGACTCCGGGTCGGGATGGGAGGTGAACAAAATGCCGAATTTCATCAAGCGTTTCCTCTATTTCGGATTTGGGCGCGCCTCGGTTCAGGCGGCGTTGGCAGACTGTTGCCGGTAGGGTGGCTGTATTCTGGCTGCCCGGTGAATAGAGGTCAACCGATGACCGTGACCCGCGGCCGCGGCATGATATGCCCGGTTTTACCCCTAAAATCTGCCCAGCGCGCGCAACAGTCTCGGCGGCGTTATGGGCACTTCCGCAATGGAGGCATCGAAGGGCGAAATGGCATCGTTGACCGCGTTCAGGATGGCGCCCACGGCGCCCGCCGTGCCGGCTTCCCCGGCGCCTTTCGCACCCAGTTCCGAGGTCTTGGTGGGAGATTCGATATGCGCGACTTCGATGTCGGGCATTTCGCCGGCCATGGGCACAAGATAGTCGGCGAAGCTGCCGGTCAACAAATGGCCGTCGGGGTCGTAGCGCAGTTCTTCATACAAGGCGGCGCCAATGCCCTGGACGACACCGCCGCGCACCTGTTCGCGGACCAGCAGCGGGTTCAGGATACGGCCGCAGTCGTGCACCACCAGATGGCGCAACGGCATGACGATGCCGCTGTCCACGTCAACTTCGACGATGGCGATTTGCAGGCCGTTGCCGGCCAGGAACATGCGGTCCCGCGTGGCATAACGTTCAACCACGGTCAGGTCCGCCGCAACTCCTTCGGGGATGCTGTAGGGCTGAAAATGGCCGATGCGGGCTATTTCGGACACCGCCATATGGGTCGTGCCGCTGGCGGTATCCACCACCACGCCTTGCTCGATGGTCAGACCGGCGGCGTTCTTTTGCAGCAGGCTGGCGGCGATGGACAGAATATTGCGCCGCAAGGTGGTGGCCGCGCGCATGGCGGCCTCTCCCGCCAGGGCCGCGCCGCGCGAACCCCACGAGCCGCCGCCCACCGGGCACAGGGCGCTGTCGCCGCTGATCACCTCCACATCCCCCAAAGGCAGGCCCAGCACGTCGGCAACGACTTGCTGGATGCCCGTGTCGATGCCCTGGCCCTGATCCGTGGCGCCCGTGTAGCAGCGCAAGGTTCCAGAGCCTTCCAGGCGCAGCAGGCAGGTTTCCTGTGCACTGATATGCTGGCCGCCTTCGCCGTAATATTCCGGGCCGATGGCGGTCAGTTCGACAAAGGTGGCAACGCCGATGCCGCGATAGACGCCTTTGGCACGCGCCTCGGCCTGTTCCTGGCGGAATTGCGCCACGTCGATGATCTCCAGTGCCTTGTCCAGGCAAGGGTTCAAGGACAGGTATTCGAATTCCACCCCGCCGGTGGAGGTCCGGGGAAAATCATCATCGTCAAGATAGTTGCGCCGCCGGACCTCGATCGCATCCAGGCCCAGGTGCGCCGCGCCCAGGTCGATCAGACGCTCGGCCACGGCGCAGGCGATGGGATGCCCGACCGAACGGATATGGCCAAGGATGCTTTTGTTCAGGAAGGCCATGCGCAGGTCGGCCCGATAGTTTTCGTGGCGATAGGGGGCGCCGGTCAGGCGGCTGATCTGATTGCCCTCGGCAATGGATGTGCGGGGATATTGTCCATAGGCGCCGGCGTTGAACAGATCGTCAACGTGCAGGCCCAGAATTTCGCCTTCCCTGGAAAAGGCCATGCGGGCATGGACCTCATGATCGCGGCAATGGATGTCGGAGAGAAAGGATTCCAGACGGTCGGCGATGTATTTGACCGGCCGCGCCAACAATTTGGCGGCCACGCAGGCCGTCAGTTCATCCGCCATCAGGTGATGCTTCAGGCCAAAGGCGCCGCCAACGTCGGGACAGATGACGCGCACCTTGTGCTCGGGCAGGCCCAGCAGGCGGGCGTACAGATCCTGCTGCTGATGCGGGGTCTGGTGCGACTGATGCACTGTCAGGCGGCTTTCGCTGGGCTCGAAGTCGGCAATGATGCCCCTGGGCTCCAGGCTGATGCCGCTGTGGCGGTGAAAACGAAAATGCTCCTCGGCCACATGCGCGGCGCCCGCGAAGGCCGCATCCACATCCCCCGCCGTGATCTTCGTCTCATAGGCCAGGTTGTCCGTCATGTCCCGATGCAGCACCGGTGCGCCAGGGGCCAAGGCCTGGTTGCCATCCAGGACCGGGGTCAATTCATGCCATTCGACCGCCACCTGTTCGGCGCCGTCCTCCGCCAGGGCGCGGCTTTCGGCGGCGACGGCGGCCACGGCTTCGCCCTGCCAGCGGACCACGTCACGGGCCAGGACGCCCTGCTCCGGCGCCGCCATGGTTGGAAACAGCTTATGCGCCGCCCGCCAGGACGACACCGCGCCATCAAGGTCGGCGGCGGTGAACACCGCCACCACTCCCGGCAAGGCCATGGCCCGCGAGGTGTCAATGGCATCAATGCGGGCATGGGCATAGGGACTGCGGACAAAGGCCAGATGCAGCATGCGCGGCAGGCTGATGTCATCGACATACCTGCCCCGGCCCACCAACAACCGCTTGGCCCGGTCCCGCGGCACCTCCGCACCGATACTCATGGGCCCGGCGCCCCATGGCGCCCCCCGTGCCGCGCCCCGTGCCGCATCTGGGCCACCGCCTGAACCGCATCGACGATGGCTTGGTACCCGGTACAACGGCAGAAGTTACCGGACAGGTAGTCGCGTATTTCCTCGCGGCTTGGCGCGGGATTTGCCTGCAATAATTCCTGGGCGCTGAACAGCATGCCCGGGGTGCAGAAACCGCATTGCAATGCGTTCAGGCGATGAAACGCCGCCTGTAAATCAACCATCAGTTCGTTCTCTCCGGCGCCTTCGATGGTTCTGACCGCACAGCCATCGGCCTGGACCGCAAGCGTCAGGCAGCCACGCACGGTCTGTTCATCCAGCAGCACGGTGCAGGCGCCGCAGGCGCCGTGCTCGCAGCCCACATGGCTGCCGGTAAAGCCCAATTCATGGCGCAGGAAATCCACCAGATTAAGGCGCACCGGCACTTCGCGCTCCACCGCTTCGCCATTCACCGTCAAGGCTATGCGCCGCAATTTGTTGCTCATGAGCATAATTCCAGCAAGGCCCGGCGCAACAGGACGCCGGTCAAATGGCGCCGATAGGCCGGGGGATAGGCCGGATCTTCGGGCGGATCAATTTCTCCGGCGATCAGAGCCGCCGCCTCGTCGATGCGTGCCTCGTTGATAGGCCGGCCTTCCAGAAAGGCCATTGTTTTTCCCGCCAGAATGGGCCGGTCGGCGACGCCCAGCAGGGCCAGGCGGACGTCGCTCAAGCCCCCGTCCCCGGTTTGGGCCGCCAAGGCAAGGCCGGCCATGGCGAAATCGCCACGGCGGCGGGCGATTTCATCGAAAATACCGATGCTGCCGGGGCGCCGCTTGGGCAGGCGGACGGCCGCCAATATTTCGTCCGCCCGCAAGGCCGTTTGATAGACGCCCAGGAAAAAATCCGCCGCCGCCACCCAACGTCGGTTCTGCAGCGAAACCAGCAGGAATTCGCCGTCCAGGGCCAAACAACAGGCCCCCAGTTCCGCCGCCGGGTCCGCCATGGCCAGGCTGCCGCCGATGGTGCCGCGATGGCGCACTGCCGGGTGGGCGATGTGGCCAATGGCCTTGTGCAGCAGCGGCAGTTCCCGCGCGATCAACGGGCTGGCCTGCAGGTCGCAATGACGCAGCAGGCCGCCAATTTCGATATGGCCGTGGTCTTCGCTCAGGGATTTCAGGTCCGTCAGGCGACCAATGTCGATCAACCTTTCCGGCGCGGCGAGGCGGAAATTGAGTAGGGCGAGAAGGCTCTGGCCGCCCGCGATGATGGCCGCGTCCTCGCCATGGCGGGCCAGCAGGTCCAGCGCTTCGGCCAGAGTCTCCGGCCGGTGATAATCGAAGTCCGGCGCTTTCACGACTGCATGCCCATGCCTCTGCCCATTTAACCCCAAACGTCCTCGGCAACTTCCACCACCAGGCGCAGCTTGGCCATCTCGTCCTCCACGGTGATCTTGTTGCCGTGGTGGGTGGAGGAGAAACCGCATTGCGGGCTGAGGCACAGACGTTCCAGATCGATGAATTGCGCGGCCTCGTCGATCCGGCGCTTCAGGGTGTCCTTGGCCTCCAGCTCCGGGGTTTTCGTGGTGACCAGACCCAGGACCACGAATTTGTCCTTAGGTACGAAGCGCAAGGGTTCGAACCCTCCGGCCCGCTCGCTGTCGTATTCCATGAACAGAGCATCGATGTTGACGGTGTTGAAGACCCGCTCCGCGACCGGCTCATAGCCGCCCTGGGCCGCCCAGGTGCTTTGAAAATTGCCCCGGCACATGTGCATGGCCGTTGTCACGTCGTCGGGCAGGTCGCGGATGGCATCGTTCAAGGCGTTGGCGTAGGTCAGGGCCAGTTCGTCCGCATCGTCGCCCCTGGATTTCAGATTGGCCCGGATATCGTCGTCGCATAAATAGGCATAGGAAATATCGTCGAGCTGTAGATAGCGGCAGCCCTGGGCTGCCAGATCGCCCAGTTCGGCCCGGTAGGCGGCGGTCAAGTCGGCCCAGAACTCTGCCAGGTCGGGATAGACCGCCTCCGAGATGCCTTCGCGCCCGGCCCGGAAATGCGCCATGCTGGGGCCGGGCACGGTGAATTTGGCCGTACGTTCGGTCAGGCCATTCAGATAGGCGAAATGGTCAACCATGACGGGGCGGGAGCGTCCCAGTTTGCCGGTAATCATGGCCCGTGGCGGTTGTTCGTCGCTGCCCTGAAAGGTCCCCTTGTCCAACGGCGCACCCAGTTCAAAGCCGTCGAAACCGCTCAGGAAATCGAAATGCCACCACGTGCGGCGAAACTCGCCGTCGGTGATGCCTTGCAGGCCGATGCCTTCCTGTAACGCCACCACCTCGCGGATGCAGCGGTCCTCCTCCGCCGCCAAGGCCGCGGCGCTAATCTCGCCCCGCGCTGCCTTGCCCCGCGCCTCGTGCAGGACTGCCGGGCGCAACAGGCTGCCGACGTGGTCCGCCCGAAACGGTGGTTTTGCACGTGCCGTCATGGGACTAACCCTCCTTGCGCGGTTTAATCGGCATCCAATACCGCTTTGACATCCTTGGGATCGACCGTGAAATCGACACCGGCGCGTTCCTGTTGCAGCAGCATGGAAACGCGGGAATCACGATCATCCCAGCCCCGGGCCCGCGCCTCGGTCATTTCCGCTACAGTCGCATTGATCAGGCGCATGGGCACACCGTAGTCACGCCCCAACTCGGCTGCCAGGGACACGTCCTTGTGGGCCAGGCGCAGGGCGAAATCCGCCGGGTCGTACTGATTGATCAAATAGTGATCGGCCAGGCTGTCGAAGGTCCGTTGCCGGCCCCGCGCACCTTGGCGCACCGCCTCGAACAATGCCAGCGGATCAACACCCGCCTTGACGCCAACCGAGAACACTTCCGCCAGGGCCGTCTGGATGGCGTAACCGGCGGCGTTATGCACCAGTTTGGCCACGGCGCCGGCGCCGATGGGGCCGATATAGCGGACCTGATCGCCCAGGGCATCCAGGGCCGCACGGTTGGCCTCGAACACGTCTTTGTCTCCGCCGACCCAGATCGCCAGCTTGCCCGAGGCCGCGCCCTTGGGCCCGCCGCTGACCGGTGCGTCCAGGCAGTGCAGACCCTTGGCGGCAAAAACCGCGTGGATGCGGCGAACCACGGTGGGCGAGTTGGTGGAAAGATCAAACAGCACCGCGCCAGGCTTCATGCCGGCAATCAGGCCGTCGGCCTCGTCCAGGGCCACTGCTTCCACCTCGGGCGGGCCGGGCAGGGAGGTTAGAATTACGTCCGAAGCCGCCGCCAGTTCCCGTGGCGTCGCCGCCCACTTGGCGCCTGCCGCCAAATGCGGTTCCGCGACCTGACGATGGATGTCATGCACGGTTACATCCATGCCGGCCTTTATAATATTGCTGGCGAAAGAGGCACCCATGGTGCCAAGGCCGATAAAACCAATTTTTGTCATCTGTCCCACGCCTTACTTTTGGTTTTCAAAAATTTCCAGGGCAACCCGGCCCGCGTTCACCGCGCAGGGCCAGCCGGAATAGAAGGCGAGATGGGTGATCAACCCGAACAACTCCTCCTTGGTGACGCCGTTGTCGACGGCCCGGGCCATGTGGCCGCGCAGCTCGTCCGTGCGGTACAGCGCAATCAGCACGGCGACCGTGGCCAGGCTGCGGTCACGCTTGGATAGCTCGGGCTGCTCCCAGACATCGCCGAACAGCACCTCGTCGCGCAGCTTGCCGAGCTGTGGGATCAATTCATAAACGGTTTTCTTTTCAGCCATCACTCGCTCTCCTGGGTTGGAATATGTTATTTTCCGGCTAAATCATCGCATTCAACCGCGGTAATAAAAAGGGCTGGTTCGAACATGGCGCATATTTTGGTGACGGGAGCCTCTGGTTTCGTGGGCGCGGCGGTGGTTGGGGCCTTGGCGGCACGGGGTGATCGGGTGACGGCATTCGATATTGGCGTATCGCCGGCGTTGCGGAAAGTTGCCGGGCAATATGAAAACGTGCGCCTGGTTATCGGCGAAATTACCGAAGGCCCCATGGTTATGGCCCTGTTTCACGAGGATGCCCCCGATTGCGTCTTTCACGCGGCGGCAATCGTTGGGGTCATCGCATCCGTCCGGGCGCCGATCCGGACTTTCGAGGTCAATGTCCAGGGCACCATTAATTTGTTGGAGGCCATGCGCCTGTTCGGCACCCGGCGCATGGTGCATATGAGTTCGGAAGAGACCTATGGCCCGTTCGAAAGCCCCCTGATCGACGAGAATCATTCGCAAAATCCGCTGCACCCCTACGGGGTTTCCAAGCTGGCGGTGGAACACCTTGGCCGTGGCTATAAAGAGCGCCATGGCCTGGAGGTCATCCATCTGCGCGCCATCTGGGTCTATGGCCCCGATCTGCCCCGCGTCCGCGTGCCCAATTCATTCATCGACGCCGCCCTGGCGGGCCGCCCCTTTCATCAACCCTTTGGCGCCGATTTCATCTGCGACCATACCTATATCGACGATGTGGTGGATGTTGCCGTGCTGGCCATCGACAAGGCGGAGCATCCCCATGACGCCTACAATGTCGGCTCGGGCCAGGGCGTCAGCCTGATGGAAATCGCCGACATCGTCGGCGAGATGGTGCCCGGCGCGCAACTAAGTGTCGGCAACGCGCCCTATCGCCATGGCGATGAAAGTTTCAGCGTGGATTGCGTGCGCAAAGGCGCCCTGGATATCAGCCGGGCCCGCGATGTTCTGGGCTATAGCCCCAAATTCGACATCCGCCGCGGGCTGGAGGCGTTCCTGCCCTAACTCTTTGGCTGCGAGTGATCGCGGCTCTCGGAACGCCGGTATGTGTAGACACCATTTTTCTTGCCTGGTTTGGTGAACAAGCCGGATCGAAGAATGGCTGTTGGCACGCCGAAAGAAACCGGGAACAGCCACACGGCCAAAGTACCGTCTGCTTTTAGAACCCTGTGCATTTCGGGTAACAGTCTGTCCAGTGGCAAGGTGGGGTAGGGGACGACGCCAAACAACAAAACCAAATCGACACTTGCCGTTTCCAGTTCCGTTTTCAGGGCATCACGCCTCACCACCTCAACATTCTTCAGGCCCGCATCCTGTACTTTCTTTTTAACTCTGTCGACGAAGTCCGACAATGGGTCCATGGCAATGAGGTGTCCGCTGGGGCCGATTATCTCGGCCGCGTGCAGGGTAAAAAATCCAGTGCCGCAACCCACTTCAAGAACAGTCTGCCCCGATTTGATGTCAGCACCCCGCAACGTCTCCCTCGGATCAAACAACCATTGCCGCAACCGGCTTTCCATCGTCGCGCCGGCGGGTTTGAAAAAAAGATTCAGAAACCGCGATCTACCTAGTTTCTCAGCGTCCATTTTCGTCTCCCGGTCCAGAAACTACGCTATTTTTAATATGGGAAACGGCCCGGTAAATTACGACCACATTGGATAGAGCGCATTGGACAGAGCGCGCCCGCCACGGCGCCAGCGTTGCCGACCGAATGTGTCCTAAATATTTGGTGGCACGTCCAGTCTGGCCACGATGCCTGCCAGTTCCGGGTTGGGCGCGGGATAACGCTGCATCACCAATGGATCATGACCCGGGATGATATGGTCATCGTCGGGCGCCAGGGTGCGTAGTTTCTGGTTGCTCTCCAACATCTCGAACAGATTTTCGTGGGTCAGGAACGGCGTTCCCAGCTCGAAACATTCGTAATAATGCGCCACGTCCGAGGCCAGGACGACCGGGCCGCGCTGGCTTTCGACCCGCACCGCCTGCAGACCACGGGTATGGCCGGGCAGATGATGCACCGTGACGCCGGGGGCGATCTGTTCTTCACCGGCATGGAAGACGACCCGGTCGCCATAGGTCAGGCGCACCATGTCCAGCACGTCATCCAACTTGAACGAATGCCGCATCGCCGGATGGGTCATGGCCCGGCCGGTGACGAAAGACATCTCCTCGTCCTGAATGTGAAAGCGTGCCTTGGGGAACAGATCCAGATTGCCCGCATGGTCATAGTGCATGTGGGTGATGATCACGTCCTCGATGCTGGCGGCGTCAATATCCAACAGCGCCAGGCCTTCGGCGGGCGAACGCAGAAAGCTGCGCCCCCTGCCTTCGCCTTCCTCTTTGTCATAGCCCACGTCGATGACGATGGTGCGCTGGTCATTGCGGATCACCCAGATGAAATAATCCATGGCGATGGGCGCGTCGTGGGGGTCGCCATGCACGAACATGGTGCCGCGCTCTCCCATGCGGTCGCCGTATTTGATGGCGTAAATCTCGTATGGGGCGCTGTGAACGGTATCCGACATGTCTATTCCTCTCCTAGCTGTTCTCAATATAGTGTAGCATCGACCGGCAGCAGGGGGACTTTTATGCGATATATAATTTACGGTGCCGGTGGCATCGGCGGCGTTATTGGGGCGCAGCTATTTCAAGGCGGCGTGGACGTGTTGTTGATCGCACGCGGGGCCCATCTACAGGCTATCCAGGAACGGGGCCTGCATTATCAGACGCCCCATCAAACCGCTACCCTGCCCATCGCGGCGGTGGGGCACCCCCGGGAAATAGACTTTCGGCCGGACGACGTGGTGATCCTGACCATGAAATCCCAACATACCCAAGGCGCGCTGGATGATCTGCGGGCCGCCGCGGGTGATGAGATCGCCATATTCTGTTGTCAAAACGGCGTCGCCAACGAGCGCATGGCCTTGCGCCGGTTCCAAAATGTCTATGCCATGATGGTCTATCTGCCGGCCATGGCGCTGGAACCGGGCATGGTTCAGACCCATGCGGCCCGTTTGACCGGGGTGCTGGATGCCAGTGTTTATCCCACGGGCAGCAATGACCTGGTGGCCGAGGTGACGGCTACCTTGGAAGGCGTCAATTTCTCCGCCCGGCCCAACCCGACGGTGATGCGTTTCAAACACGGCAAGCTGATCATGAACCTGGGCAATGCCTTAGCCGCCGTGTCGCCGCCGGGCGATGCCGCAGTGGAAATTCGCGCCTTGATGCGGGCCGAGGCAGAGGCCTGTTACAGGGCCGCCGGCATCGATTGTGCCTCTCAGGCGGAAGAGAAAGCGCGCCGGGGCGATCTGATGAAATCGGCCTTGGTGGAGGGGCAGGACCGCGGCGGTGGTTCGTCCTGGCAGAGCATTGTGCGCGGCACGGGAAATATCGAGGCTGATTTCCTGAACGGAGAAATCGTCCTGCTGGGCCGCCTGCACGGCATTCCCACGCCCGCCAACATGGTTCTGCAACGCCAGGCCAATGCGCTGGCCGCCAGCAAGGGCGCGCCGCAAAGTATCCCCCTGGCGGATTTACAGCGGATGATCGATCAGGCTGGTTAGAGCAGTTCCGGTATCAGTCGTCCGTCGGGCCGAACAGGGGCGGGCGCTTTTCCAGGAAGGCGCGCATGCCTTCGCGTGCATCGTCAGACAGGATCAACGAGGCCTGTGTCTGATGTTCAAAATCCAGAACCTCATCCAGCGAGGCATTGGCCGTGGCATAGATGCCGCGTTTTATCGCCGCCAGGGCCTGTGGCGGGCCGCTGGCCAGCCGTTGGGCGAAGGCCTGGACCTGGTCGCGGTAACCCGCAAGGGGAAAAATCTGATTCAACAGGCCCAGGCGCAAGGCGTCTTCGGCGCGGATGCGGTCACCGGTCATCATCAATTCCATGGCCTTGGCGGCGCCGACCAGCCGGGTCAGGGAGCCAAAACCGCCCCAGTCGGGGATCAGTCCGATTTTCACGAAACTTTCCGAAAACAATGTCTTCTCACAGCCCAGACGCATATCGCAGGCCAGGGCCATGTTCATGCCGCCGCCCGCCGCCGGGCCGTTCACCGCCGCGATGACTGGTTGGGGCATGGCGCGCAACAGGCGCACCACTTTTTCCGCGGCCTCCAACGTGGCTTCCAGCACGCTGGTATCGTTTGCCGCCTGCCATTTCGCCATGGCCGCAATATCGCCGCCAGCGCAAAATGCCTTGCCCGCCCCGGTGATAACCACGCAGCGCACGTTGGCGTCAGCGGCGCAATCTTCCAATCTTCGCAGCAATACCGCCCGCATGTCGCCGGCCAGGGCATTCATCGCCTCGGGCCGGTTCAGGGTGACCGTGGCCACATGGTTGGTAACATCGAAAAGAATATGCGGCGTGCTCATGGATGCCTCCAGCCTAATGTCATTTGCCTCATTATAGAGCAATTTTCAATTCATCGGAGTCGCTCCCCCGACTTAGAAAATTGGTTCAAATGCTCTATTTTATAAGAGTCCGGGCATGTTTTAACGAAACATGCTCAGGCACCAAATTCATACCTTTGGCTTGCAGCGCCGATGGCCACAGGCCATCATGTGGGACTTGATGAATAGGCAAGATGAATAGGGTGGGGGAAGCTGATGTATGATCTGATCATTCGCAATGCGCGGATCGCCGATGGCCTTGGCAATCCGCTGATCGCAGGCGATCTGGCGGTGAAAGACGGCCGCGTCGCCGCCGTGGGTCAGGTCACGGGCGAGGCGAAGGAGACGCTGGATGCGGGCGGCCAGGTGTTGGCGCCCGGCGTGATCGATCTGCACACCCATTATGACGCGCAGCTGACCTGGGACCAGACGGCATCGCCCGCCGGCGCCCTTGGAGTGACCACGGTGGTGGTAGGCAATTGCGGCTTTGGCATCGCGCCGGCGCCGCCCGCCCATCGCGACGCCATCCTGGCCAACCTGGCCGAGGTGGAGGGGATGTCGTTAAAATCCCTGCAGGCCGGCGTCGATACCAATTACGAGACCTTCGGCGACTATATGGATCTGCTGAAGCGCAAGGGCGTCTATCCCAACGTGGCGGTCCTGGCCTCGCACACCGTATTTCGTACGGCGGTGATGGGTGATGAAGGCTCCACCCGGGCGGCTACGGCGGACGAACTGGCCCAGATGCTGGCCCTGTTCCGCGAGGCCATGGATGCGGGCGCCGTGGGTCTGGCCTCGTCCTCGAACGAGAACCACCGGGGCGCGGGCGGCCTGCCCATCGCTTCACGCCTGGCCGATGATGACGAATTCCGCGCTCTGGTCACCGTCATGGCCGATTACGATCACGGCGTCTTCATGGCCACTTTTGGCGAAAAGCACGGCATCCCATTCCTGGAAGATTTGACTAAAATCAGCGGCCGGCCCGGCTGTTATGCGCCGATGTTCCATTTCGCCCATCAACCGGACCGGGCCAGAAATATCATGCAGGCGGCAGAGGCGGCGCGGGCCCGTGGCCTGCCGGTCTATACCCAGGGTTCCTGCCAACCGTTGAGTTTGGCGTTCACTCTGGACCGGGCCTATATCATGAAGGCCATGGCGCCCTGGCCGGCGACCGAGGATCATGATGAATTACGGCAGATTTTCAGGGATCCGGCGTTCCGCGATGGCTTCCGCAAGACCCTGGCGTCAAGCGACAGCCAGCATGTCTTCAAAGGCCGTTGGGACTGGGTGCCCATCACCATCACGGGGCTGGAAAAGAACAAGGATCTGGAAGGGCGCACCGTGGCGGAAGTGGCGGCCGAACGCGGGCAGGACCCCCTGGATTTCTTCCTGGATCTTAGCCTGGAAGAGGATTTCGCCACCAAGTACACATTCTTCATTTTGAACATGGAAGAAGAGGGCGTCGCCGAACTGCTGGTCAACGACGGCACCCTGATCAGCCTGTCCGATGCCGGGGCCCACAATTCCCTGCTCTGCGATGCCGGTTATGCCATGTATCTGTTTGGCCATTGGGTGCGCGAACGCAAGCTGTTCGATCTGCCCCTGGCGATCCGCAAGGTGACGTCTGACCCGGCCGATGTCTACGGCATCATTGATCGCGGCCAACTTACCCCCGGCGCCTGGGCCGATATGATCCTGTTCGATCCCGAGACCATTTCCATCACCAAGATGGAGCGCCACTTTGACCTGCCGGCGGGGGGCGAGCGTTTGCTGCGCCGCGCTCCCGGTCTGATGGGCACCTGGGTCAACGGCGTGCGGGTGTTCGATGGCGAGGATTATCTGAAAGTGCCGGCGCCCGGTCAGGTTCTGACCAAGTTCTCCGGTACCCAACCTACCCTGGGCATGGGCAGAACCCGCGCCGCCGCCGAATAGCTTTTTTACAAGGGATATATTGTTTATGACTATTGGACGATGGGGCGTTTGGTTCTCGCCCAATGCGTTACCGCTGGCAGATCTGGCCCGCTTGGCAACCGAGGTGGAGGGGCATGGCTACGACATCCTCTGGTACCCGGAGGCCATGGCTTACGAAGCCATGTCGTTGGGCGGTTATTTACTGGGCCGGACCAGCAAGTTGATGCTTGGCAGCGGTATCGCCAATATTTACGCCCGCGACGCCTCCGCCGCCATACAGGGCCACAACACCCTCAACAGCCTATATGACGGGCGTTTCATCCTGGGCCTCGGCGTCTCCCATATACCCATTGTCGAAGGCGCGCGGGGCCATAACTACGGCAAACCGCTCAGCGCCATGCGGGGTTATCTAGAGGCTATGTATGCCGCACCGGTGCAGATCAAGGCGCCGAAGCGGCAGGTGGTTCTGGCCGCCCTGGGGCCGAAGATGCTGGCCCTATCGGCGGAACTGGCCGACGGCGCCCTGCCTTATAACGTGACGCCGGAGCATACGGCGCGGGCGCGGAAGATTGTCGGCCCCGGCAAGGCGATTTATGTGGAACAGAAAATCTGTCTGACCCAGGATGCCGATACCGCCCGCCGCGTCGCGGGGGAGCAATTGGCGCGTTATATGGTGCTGCCGAACTACCGCAACTGCTGGCTTAGCCTTGGCTTCACCGAGGATGAACTTTCGGGCCGGGGCAGTGACCGCTTTCTTGACGCCATGGTCGCGTGGGGTTCCGAAGATACGATCCGGAAACGCCTGCAGGCGCATTTTGACGCCGGCGCCAATCATGTGGCGATCCAGCCTTTCGATCCCAACGGCGGTGCATCGCCGGACTGGAACGCCCTGGCCGTTTTCGCGCCCGGCGCGTAAGTTATCGCAAATTCATAACCCGACCTTTTGAGGAGATAATCCATGTCAATTGTACAAGTTGTTGCCGTCATCACCGCCAAGCCAGGCCAGCGCGATGCGCTTTTGGAACTCGCCCGCGGCAATCTCGCCGCCGTGCATGCCGAGGCAGGCTGCATTGAATACGCGCCCTCCATTGATGCGGAAGGTTGGGGCAGCTTTCAGACCCCCTATGGCCCGGATACCTTTGTCTTCCTGGAAAAATGGGAAAGCGCCGATCATCTGAAGGCGCATGCCGCCGCACCGCATATGAAAGCTTATGGCGAGAAGGCCAAGGATTTGATCGCCAGCCGGGTTATTCATATCCTCTCGGCGGCTTGATACAGGATCGCGCCGTGTCCGAGCCGTCAGAGTACACGCCACGGGATTGGAGCAGCCACCCGCCGCAGATATATCCTGAATATAAATCGACCCCGTTGCGGGGGCCGACCAAGCCTCTGGTGGTTCTGCCTCAGACCCTGTCCGAACTGACGGGGCCGGTCTATGGCCAGGATGCTGTTGGCCCCCTGGATCATGATTTGACCAAGCTGGCCGCCCGGAACGGGGAGCCGAATGGCGAGCGAATCATTGTATCCGGCGTGGTCAGTGACGAGGATGGCCGCCCGGTGCCCCATATCCTGTTGGAGGTTTGGCAACCCAACGCGGCAGGGCGCTATATTCATACGGACGATCAGCATGACGCGCCCATTGATCCGAATTTTATGGGCGCGGGGCGGTGTGTTACCAATGCGGCCGGGCGCTACCGCTTTATCACCATCAAGCCGGGCGCCTATCCCTGGGGCAATCATTACAACGCCTGGCGCCCCAACCACATCCATTTTTCCCTGTTCGGGCCGTCAATTCTGACCCGGTTGGTAACGCAGATGTATTTCCCTGGCGATCCTCTGCTGGAGCTGGATCCCATCTTCAACGGTGTCCCCGCCGCCTCGCGCCATTTGCTGGTTTCGAAACTGTCCATCGCGTTATCGGAGGCGGAATGGGCCCTGGGCTACGAGTTCAATATTGTCCTGCGCGGGCGCAAATCCACCCCGATGGAGACTTAGGGCATGGCCGCGAAAGAAAAATTGAAACAGACGCCATCACAAACCGTCGGGCCGTATTTTTCCTATGGTCTGACGCCGGAACAATATGGCTATGACTACAAGCAACTGGCCGGCAATGATCTAGCCGAAGCGGATGGCGACGGCGAACGCATTACCATCCGGGGTCAGGTGTTCGACGGCAACGGCGAGACGGTGCGCGATGCGGTGTTGGAGCTGTGGCAGGCCGACAGCCAGGGCCGTTACGCCCATCCGGGCGATCCGCGCGGTTCTAATACCGGCCTGGCCAAGGAATTTGGCGGGTTCGGCCGGGTCGGCACGGGGACTTTGCCGCAGCATTATTTCGAGTTTCATACCATCAAGCCGGGTCCGATTGGCGATGGTCAGGCCCCCCATATCACCGTCGTTTTGTTCATGCGCGGCCTGTTGAACCATGCCTATACCCGCATTTATTTCTCCGACGAGGCGGCGGCCAACGGCGATGATCCGGCCCTGGCCCTGGTTGATGCAACGCGGCGGGATACCCTGATCGCCCAACGCAGGGAAACCGCCGATGGCATCGTCTATCAGTTTGATATTCACATGCAGGGCGACCAGGAAACCGTATTCTTTGACGCCTAGCGACAGCAACCGGCCGACGCAATGATACTGGACGCCTATCTTCAGGACCCGGAAACCGAGGCCTTGATTTCTGATGCCGCTCTGGCCGGGGCGATGTTGGAGGTGGAGGTCGCCTTGGCGCGGGTACAGGCGCGGGCGGATATTATTCCGACCCAGGCGGGCGCCTGCATCGCGGAGGTTACCGCCGGACTGGTGGTGGATCTGCCGGCCCTGGTACAGGGGACAATCCATGATGGCGTGCCCATCATCGCCCTGCTGGCGCAGTTGCGGACGGCTGTGGGCCATGCGCACGGCGGCTATGTCCACTGGGGCGCCACCTCGCAAGATATTGTCGACACGGCGATGGTCTTGATATTGCGCCGGGTGGCGGCGTTGTTTTCGGCCCGCCTGGACCATCTGATCCGGCAATGGGCCGCGTTGACGGGAACCCATCGCGGCACGGTCATGGCCGCGCGCACCCGCTCGCAACAGGCGGTGCCGACCACCTTTGGCCTGAAGGTTGCGGGCTGGCTGGCGCCCCTGCTGCGTCATCGCCTGCGGCTACAGGCATTATCGGCGAACAGCTTTGCCTTGCAGTTTGGTGGCGCCGGCGGAACCTTGGCGGCATTGGGCGGGCAGGGCCATGCCTTGGCCCAGGATCTGGCGGCGGAACTGGATTTAGCCTCGCCGCCCCTGCCGTGGCATAACCAGCGCGACGGCATCATCGAACTCGCTAATTGGCTGGCGATGCTTAGCGGCAGCCTGGGCAAGACGGCCGGCGATGTCCTGTTGCTGGCGCAATCGGAGGTCGGCGAACTGCAAATCAGCGGCGCGGGCGGCTCCTCCGCCATGCCGCAAAAAGCCAACCCGGTTCTGGCCGAGGCGCTGGTCGCCTTGGCGCGCCATAACGCCGGTCTGATCGGCAGTCTGCATCAGGCCGCCCCGCACCTGGCCGAGCGTGATGGCGCGGCCTGGACCCTGGAATGGCTGACCCTGCCCCAAATGGTGCGGACCACCGGGGCCAGCCTGCAACACAGCCTGCAGATGGCGGCTCATCTGCAGATCAATGCCACCCGCATGGCGGACAACGTCGCTGCCACCAATGGCATGCTGCTGGCCGAGGCGGCGGTCTATGCCCTGGCCGGGCATATGTCGAAGTCCGCTGCCCAGGATTTAGTCAAGAACGCCTGTCTTGATGCCGCCGCCGCCGGCCAGGATCTAATCACCGTCCTGGAACAGCGGACCCCGGCGCCAATTGATTGGCTGGCGCTGCGCGATCCAGCCAACTATCTTGGCGCTACCGAGCAATTTATCGATGCGGTCTTGGGCGCGGTCCCGCCGGAACTTGCTGGATAAGTTCGTTACACCCATAAAGGAATTACGCCCATGCATTACGATGCCATCGAAAACAACCATGGCCTGAAGCACGACCCGTTCAAGGCGCTGATCGCGCCGCGGCCCATTGGTTGGATTGCCTCTGTCAGCGGCGACGGAATTTGCAATCTGGCGCCCTACAGTTTTTTCAACGCGATCAGCGATCGGCCGCATTACGTGATGTTTTCGTCGAAAAACATCAAGGACAGTGTGCGCAACATTCAGGAAACCGGCGAATTCACCTGTTCCATGTCCACCTGGGATACCCGCGACGCGATGAATGTGAGCTCCGCGCCCGTGCCGCCGGGCGTGGATGAATTCCCGCTGGCGAGCCTGACCGCCATCGCCTCCAAGTTCGTCAAACCGCCGCGGGTCAAGGAAAGCCCGGCCGCCTTTGAATGCCGCTATTGGAAAACCATCGAATTGCCCGACGTCGCGCCAGGCTCTGATCAGGGCCATTTCATGATAATTGGCCAGGTTGTCGGCATCTACATCGATGACGCCTTTGTCTCGAATGGTCTGGTCGATACCGGGGCCATGCGGCCCTTGGCGCGGCTTGGCTATATGGACTATGCCGTGGTGACGCCGGAAACCATGCTGACCATCAACCGTCCCGAAATGACCGAGGCCGGCGATATCGCCGATGGCCGGCCGGAAGCCTGGGACGGCGCTTTTAGATAAACCATCGATCAGAACAAGGGAGGCCACCATGGCCATGCGTATCGGATATCTTTTACCAACACGGGAACGGGTCATGCTGGGCCAGCCCGAAACCGGCCCCCTATTGGATTTGGCCGACCGCGCCGAAAATCTGGGTTTCGATTCCGTTTGGGTCGGCGACTCGCTGCTGGCCCGGCCCCGGCACGAGCCATTGACCCTGCTGGCCGCAATCGCCGGGCGGACCCGGCGGGTGGAACTGGGCACGGCGGTATTGCTGCCCACCCTGCGCAATCCGGTGGTCCTGGCCCATCAGGTCGCGACCCTGGATCAGATCAGCCAGGGCCGGGTCATTCTTGGCGTTGGCATCGCCGGTGATGTGCCCAGCATCCGGGCCGAGTTTACCGCCGCGGGTGTGCCATTTGAAAAACGCGTTGGCCGCATGATGGAGGGGTTGCGCCTGTGCAAGGCGTTATGGAGTGGTGAGCCGGTGGATTGGCAAGGCCGCTGGCAGGTGGAACAAGGTGTTCTGGGGCCGATCCCGTATCGGCCGGGCGGCCCACCAATCTGGGGCGGCGGGTCGGCGCCTGCCAGTCTGGTGCGCGCCGGCCGGCACTTCGACGGCTGGTTTCCCACCGGCCCCGATGCGGCAGGCTGGGGCGAACAATGGCAGAGCGTGCAGGATACCGCCCGCGAGGCCGGCCGGAACCCTGATGAATTGGTTGGTGCGCTGTACCTGACCCTGGTGATCGATGACAACGCCGAACAGGCTCAGCAGCAGATCGATACCTATCTGGAGCAATATTATGGTGTCGCGGCCAAGGTTTTGGCCAAACGGCAGGCCTGTTATGCCGGCCCGGCGGCCGGCGCGGCGGCATGGCTGAAGGGGTATGCGGACGCAGGTGCCACGCATCTGGTGCTGCGGTTTGCCGGTGCCCACGAAAAGCACATGGATGCGATTGCCGAAATTCGCAGTACTCTGGGCTGGTGACTGGTGACAAATGATGGGGGCCGTGATGCCGGCCCTATTGCAACTCCCGCCGCACGATGTTTGCGCCTTCGACCATGGCTTGAAGTTTGCCATAGGCAACGGCGCGGGGCAGATATTTCATGCCGCAATCAGGTGCGACGATCAAACGTTCCGGTGCGATATGGGCCAGGGCGCCACGCAGGCGGGTCGCGACCAGTTCGGGGGTTTCGACCTCCTGAGTGCCCAGATCAAGCACACCGAACATTACCCGCTTGGACGGCAGGGCGGCCAAAATGCTGGGATCAAGATTTGGTTGCGCGGCCTCGATCGAAATAGCGGAGGCGCAACAGGCTTCAAGTTCCGGCAGAAATGAATAGCCCGATGGCTTGTCCTTCACCACATAGGCATAACCAAAACAAAGGTGCACGACGGTTGTTCCATCGATCCCATCCAGGGCCCGGTCGATAGCGGCGATGCCGTAACGGCCGGCTTCCTCGGCATTGGCCTGCATATAAGGTTCATCGATCTGAATGACGTCGGCCCCGGCCGCCTTCAATGCGTGTACCTCTTCATTCAGGGCATCGGCATAGGCCATGATCAGGGCTTCCACATCGCCGTAATATTCGTCCAGGGCCAGCTTGGCCATGGTGAAGGCGCCGGGGATGGTGATCTTGATGGGCCGGGTGGTATGCGCGCGCAGGAATTCCACATCACGGACCTGCACGGCACGGGCCCGCCGGATCGGCCCAACTACCCGGGGCACCTGTGTGGGCTTGCCGGTACGGCTTGGCACCGTGGCGGGGTTATCAAGATCGATGCCATCAAGGGCGTTGGCGAAGCGGTTGAAGTAACTCTCCCGCCGGATTTCCCCGTCACTGACAATGTCGATGCCGGCCCGTTCCTGATCATGCAAAGCCACCAACGTGGCGTCGTCCTGGGCTTCCTCCAGGCGTTCCTCCGGCATGCGCCAGACCTGGGACATGCGTATCCGTGGCGGTCCTTTGGACAGCAGCATCTCTTTGTCGACCAGCCAATCAGGCTGTGGGTAGCTGCCGACAAGGGTGGTGGGCAGTAATTTTTCCTGCAGCCTTTTCGGGGTCATTTTTTCTCCTGGTGCCTATGCCCCCGCCATGGCGGTTTTCCGGTCCTGCCAGGCATCCAGCTTGGCGCGGGCACCGTTGGCCGCCGGGTCCATGGCTTCATCGTGGCCGGGACGTTTGGCGGTCAACTCGATCACATAGCCGTTGGGGTCGCGAAAATAGATCGAATCTATAAATTTGTGATCCGAAATGCCCCGCACCTCCATGCCGGCCTGCTTGCCTTTCTCGAACATCGTCAGCAGCACCTTTGGTTCCACCTCCAAGGCGATGTGCAGATCAAAATCATGTTGATCCTTGAACTCAAAGGGCATGTCCGGCGCCTCGAAAAAGGCCAGGAACGAGCCGTCGTCGAGGCGAAAGAAGGTATGCAGGGTTTCGGTCGCGCGGCCTGTTTGCGTTTGGCCTATTTCCAGGGTGCCGGCAAGTGGCATGCCTAGAAAATCCTCGTAGAAACGCCTGGTTTCCTCTGAGTCCCGACAACGATACGCGTCATGATGCAATCCCTTGATCATACTGTAGCCCTCCGTTTAGCGTTGGATATTTCGAATACGCTTTACCGCTTTCCCTCGATATCGACGGCGATCAGACGGGGACCGGGGGTGGCAAAGGCCGCCTTGATGGCGGCGGCCAGATCGCCCGGTTGGCTAATCGTACTGCCCGGAACGCCCATGCCCTTGGCGATGGTGACAAAATCCAGGGCCGGGGTATCCAGGTCCATTTGCGGGTAATCCTGGTTCGAATTGGCGTCAAAACGTTGCCGGTAGGTATCCAGGTTATGCTTCAGGATACGGTATTCCCGGTTGACCAGAATGACAAAGACGATGTCCAGCTTGTGATGCGCCGCCGTCCATAGGGCCTGGATCGAGTACATGGCGGAGCCATCACCTGAAATGGCTAAAAGCGGGCGGTCCGGGTGTGCCAGCTTGGCCCCGATAGCGCCGGCCAGGCCCTGGCCGATGCCCCCGCCACGGCCGGAGTAATAGTCGCCCGGCGCCGCGAAATTAAACGCGCGGGCCAGATCCAAGCCGGCGGTGATGGCTTCTTCAACGACAACGACATTGTCCGGTGCGCCGGCGCTGATTTCAGCCATGGCCCGGGGCATGGACATGGGCGCGCGGTCCCAGGCGCGCTGGCTGCGGGCCTGATAAGCGGCCTCGTCCTCTGTGCTGGACGTGGCTAGTGCCGCATTGCGCGCTTTGGCGGCGGTCTGATAAGCCGCTGGGGCGGTGGCCAGACCGGCACATAAAGCGTCCAGGGTGCTGGGCAAATCGCCGACCAGACCGGCGCTCAGGGGATAGTTGTAGGCCAGGCGGGCCGCAGACTGCTCAATCTGCACGACCGTGGCGCCTGTCGGGAAGGGTTCGCCAGGGGTGAACCAGACTTCCTCGAAAAACGGGCCGCCGATCAGCATGACCAGATCGGCGCCGGCCAGGGACCGGGCGATGGCGGCGGCGTCCACGGGCAGAATGGCGCGGGCGTTGGGGTGGCGGTTAGGGAAGGCCGCATGATGGCGGATGGCCTCGAACCAGACGCCCGCGCCCATGGCTTCGGCCAGGGCAACCAATTCGTTATGAGCGCCGGCGCGGGCCACATCGTCACTGACCACGATGGCGGGGTTGTCCGCGGCCTGCAACAGCTCCACCATGGCCGCGATGCCGGCCGGTTCGGGCCGGGGGTTGGCAAATATCTGGGTCGAAGCGGCGGCCGGCAGATCGGTTTCCTGCTCCATCACGTTGATGGGCAGGGCCACGAAGACCGGGCCGGCGGGGGCTTCATTGGCGATTTTGAAGGCGCGCTGCATGATCGCGGCCATCTCGTCGGCGCGTTCCACCTGGACGCTCCATTTGGTCACCGGCGCCGCCATGGCAACCAGGTCGTGGCTCAATACCGGCTCGCGCAGACGCAGGCGGGTATCCTGCTGGCCGGCGGTAACCACCATGGGTGAATTCGCCTTCAAGGCGCCATAGATCATGCCAATGGCATTGCCCAGGCCCGGCGCCACATGCAGATTGACCACCGGGGTCTTGCCGCTGGCCTGGGCATAGAAGCTGGCCGCGCCCACGGCGAGGCCTTCGTGCAAGGTTACCACATATTCCACCCCTGGATAGTTTTTCAGGCTATCCAGCAGCGGACTTTCCGTGGTGCCCGGATTGCCAAATATACGGTCGACCCCGTGGGCCAACAAACTGTCCATGAAAACCTGACGTCCGCGCATGTTTCTCTCCAATTAAATTGTCGTTTCTTTTCGTTTCGGTCCCGCTCACCCTAAACGATGCGGGTGTCGTGGCGGCCCCAATAGCGGTCCTTGATCAGGCGCTTGTACAGCTTGCCGTTTTCGTGGCGGGGCAATTGCACCTCGAAATCCACGCTGCGGGGGCATTTGATGGTCGACAGATGTTGCCGGCTATAGGCGAGAATTTCCGCCTCCATATCCGGCCCGGCCTGGTTGTGATCCATAAGCTGGACGACCGCCTTGACCGCTTCGCCAAATTCGGGATCCGGTACGCCAACCACGGCTGCGTCCATGATCTTTGGATGGGTGATCAGCAGATTTTCAATTTCCTGCGGATAAATATTTACGCCACCCGTTATGATCATGAATGACTTGCGGTCGGTCAGATAGAGAAAGCCGTCTTCGTCCTGATAGCCCACATCGCCCAGGGTGGACCAGCCGTGTTCATTGCGGGTATCCGCCGTGCGCTCCGGGTCGTTGTGATAGGTGAATTCCGGCCCGTCGGCAAAATAGATGGCGCCTGGCGTGCCGGTTGGCTGCTCGTTCCCCTCGTCATCAAGGATATGCAACGTGCCGACCAGGGCGCGGCCGACGGAACCACGATGGCGCAGCCAATCCTCGGAATTTATGGTGCAAAAACCGTTGCCTTCGGTGCCGGCATAATATTCCGACAGGACCGGGCCCCACCAGTCGATCATCTTTTGTTTGATCTCGATGGGACAGGGGGCCGCGGCATGAATGGCTAGGCGCAGGCTGGAGAGGTCATATTTGCTCCGCGCTTCAGCTGGTTGTTTCAACATGCGCACGAACATGGTGGGTACCCACTGGCTGTGCGTGACCTTGTGCCGTTCGATCAGGGCCAGGGCGCCTTCGGGGTCGAACCGTTCCATCACGATCGAGGTTGCGCCCTTTTTCAATATTCCCATGTTGAAGCGCAATGGCGCGGCATGATACAGCGGCGCCGGTGACAGATAGATGGTTTCCCCGGTGACGCCATACAGCGTGCCCAATAGATCAACCGGGCTGCGCGGGGTGCCCAGGGGCGCGCCGGTAATGGGTAGCCTGATGCCTTTCGGCCGGCCCGTGGTGCCGGACGAATACAACATATCACTGCCTTCATACTCATCGGCGATGGGACCGTCCGGCTGCTTCGCTATTTCCTCATCATAAGAGAGGTAGCCTGAAATCGCCTCACCCACCATCAGGCATGCCTCGACGCCCGGTATCTGGCCATCCAGTTCCCGGGCCACATCGGCCTTGTCCTGGGAGGTGATGAAAATCCTGGCGCCGCAATCACCGACGATATAGGCCACTTCCGCCGCCGTCAGGTGGGACGAGATGCAGGTGTAATACAGCCCGGCCCGGTGCGCCGCCCAGCAAATCTGCAAATAAGCAGCATTGTTCTCCATGAAGATGGCGATGTTGTCTCCCAGGCCCAGCCCCAGGCTGCGAAACAATTGCGCGCCGCGATTGGAGCGCTCGTTCAATTCGCGATAACTGACCACCTGGCCGCTGTTGGCCATGATATAAGCCGGTTTGTCCGGGTTTTCGGCGGCGTGGATACCTGGATGCATGAATTATTCCTGAGCGTGATACATGTTGGCGGGAAACTTAACACAGCTTGTTAGTATTGCATTGGTCCACATCGGCACAATAATGGGAGACGATCTCTATGGGTCCCTATCATCACAGGTTGGTATAAGATGGATGGTCGCTGGTTCGAGGATTTCAAGGTAGGTGATCAGATTGTCTCGCCCGGCAAAACCCTGACCGAGGCAGAGATCATCGACTGGGCCTTCCATTTTGATCCGCAGCCTTTTCATATGGATAAGGTGGCGGCGGAGGCGCACATGTACGGCGGCCTGATCGCCTCGGGCTGGATGCTGGGAACCTATACGTTTCGCCTGTTCATGATGGCCAACCCCTGGGCACCTGATGCGTCCCTGGGCTCCCCCGGCCTAGAGGAACTGCGTTGGGTCCGCCCCGTTCGCCCCGGCGATACCATTCATGTGGTCGTTACCATCAGCGATACCCGTCCATCCCGCAGCAAGCCGGATCGCGGCGTGGTTGGGTTCGATTGGCAGGTGCGCGATCAGAACGGCGAGACAGCCATGACCATGCGGTCGATACAGCTGCTGAGATGCCGCCCCACACCGGATTAAGCCGGATCAATCAGCCGTACGGCTAATTTTTCTTCTCCGGCACGAACTTATTCGCCCGCAAATCCCGCATGATCGCCGACCAGGCCCGGACCACGCTGAGGAAACTGCCAATGACGCGGTCGGTGGAAACAGGCTCGGACGTCGTGCCAAGGACATATATGCTGGTGTAAACCCGGTTGTCGGCAATGAAGACGCGGATGGGAAGCATGCGGGCGTTCCAGGCATTGGCCCATTGCAGCAGTTTTGGCATCTGATCCTGAGTGAAATTAAGATTGGCCGTGGCGGCCATGGAGATGGTTTGGGAAACGGCGTTGCCATCCTTGTCCCGGGCAACCACCGCCGTGTCGATCAGGCTGAACACGGGCGGGATACCCTGCTTTTCATCGGCGCCAATGGGGATGTGCAGGCGCAGATTTTCAGGATCGTCATTGACCAGTTTGAGCGAGGATTCGAGTTTCAATTGCTGCTTCAGCAATTTGGCCAACGAGATTTCTATGTCTTTGGCCGAATTGGTGACCGGGATCAGCCCGGACGCCCTGAGCATGGCGTCGTTACCGTTTTTTACTTCCGCGCTTTGCGCCGGCGCGGATACGGCCCAAACGCTAACCAGCAACAGCCCAGCCAAACCAAGGAAACCACGTAACATAATCAACCCCGAACTCAAATTGCCACAGATCGCATCCGGAACCAGCGGCAAATTCGGCCTGCCGGATGTTGCACCCCGGTTATTGTGTGCCATAGGCAAGCATCGCATCCGCGACCTTGACGAAACCGGCGATATTGGCGCCCAGCAGATAGTCGCAGCTGCCGTCCTTGCCTTTGCCTTCGCCATAACGGAAACAATTGTCGTGAATGCTTTGCATCGTCCCCAGCAACAGCTTTTGCAGATCCTCCTCGCTCCACGAGATGCGGGCGGAATTCTGGCTCATTTCCATGCCGGAGACGGCAACACCGCCAGCATTCGCGGCCTTGGACGGCCCATAAAGCAGGCCGGCGTCCTGGAAGACCTTGATGCCTGCCACCACGGTCGGCATGTTGGCGCCCTCGGAAACACCTTTGCAGCCATTCTTGACCAATAGTCTGGCCTCGTCCTCGTCGATCTCGTTTTGCGTGGCGCAGGGGATGGCATAATCGCATGCTACACCCCAGGGCCGTCCCTCGTGAAACGTGGCGCCGGGAAAATGCTCCGCATACTCGGAAATACGGCCCCGGCGCACGTTCTTTAACTCGACGATCCATGCCAGCTTTTCAGCGTCGATACCCGTCGGGTCATGAATAAAGCCCGAGGAATCCGACATGGTGAGCACCTTGGCGCCCAGTTGGTTGCACTTTTCCGCGGCAAAAGTGGCGACGTTGCCAGAACCGGTAATGGCCACCGTGGCGCCCTCGATAGAGCCGTTGATCTGATCCAACATGCATTGCAGAAAATAGACCGCGCCATAGCCCGTGGCCTCGGTGCGGATCAACGAACCGCCATACTCCAAGCCTTTGCCGGTCAGAATGCCTTCGAATTTATTGGTCAGGCGTTTGTACTGCCCGAACATATAGCCGATTTCGCGGGCGCCGACACCAATGTCGCCTGCGGGAACGTCGATATTAGGGCCAATGTGGCGGCACAGTTCGGTCATGAAGGATTGGCAAAAGCGCATCACTTCATGGTCGCTTTTGCCCTTGGGATTGAAATTCGCGCCGCCCTTGCCCCCGCCCATGGGCAGTCCGGTCAGCGAATTTTTGAACTGTTGCTCAAATCCCAGGAACTTCAGAACGCTTTGGTTGACCGACGGGTGAAACCGGCAGCCGCCCTTGTAGGGCCCGATTGAATTGTTGAACTGCACCCGCCAGCCACGATTGACCCGAACATTTCTGTCGTCATCCTCCCAACAGACGCGAAAGCTGACAATCCGGTCCGGCTCCGTCATGCGTTCCAGTATCCGTTTATCGTGATAGATTGGTTTGTCCGCGATATAGGGCAGAATGGAGGCGGCGACCTCATAAACCGCTTGATGAAATTCGGGCTCTCCCGGATTGCGCTTTTCGACGCCCGCCATGAATTCTTCCAGGCTAACAATTTCCGTCATCTGATGCGTCCCCCAAATTGATTGCAAACCGCACGACAAATGATAAGTCATACGTAAAGCTGCTCGAAAAACCAGCACGCGCGCCTACTTTCAACTGGCGTAGCGTGCCACGAAACGACCCATACTTGTGAGCGATTCTGCTGAACTTTACTGCCCGGTCCGACACTACGCCCAAGACTTTGATTGCGGGCTGCGCCCAGCACGGCCCTGAATTGGATCGCTGTGCCGCTCCAGTGGCGGGTTATATTTCCGCATTATTAATGATGCCGGGCTACTTATTAACCGCTCCGCGTAAATATATAGTTTAGCAAATAAGGTTATTGTATCATGACGGAAAATAGCGGCGGTGACGGGGATGTCTATGCCGATGTCGTCGCCGTCGATTTCGCGGATATTCCTGACGATTCGCTGATCATGCAGTTCTTCGCTTATTGGCGTTCGATCGCCAAGGGGGCGGCGATGCCGGCGCGCCCGGACCTGGACCCGATTGATATTCCGACCATCATTCCCTGGATGTTTCTGATCAATGTCTTACGGCAGCCAAATGGAATTGACTTTAGATATAGGCTGGTTGGCGGCCGCAATGCCGAGTTGGTACGGCAGGACGGTATCGGAAAACTGGTGGGGGAGGCTTTTCCAGAGGCGACGGCTGCCTTGATGCGGCATTCCTACATGGAAGTGGTGGAACGCTGCCGGCCGCTTTGTTGGCAGGCCAGTGTGCCGGAACGGAACCGCGCCTTCGTCGCCTGTTACCGGGCCCTGTTCCCATTCTCCGCCGACGGCCAGACGGTAAATTTGATCGCGGGCCTGCTCATGCCCATCGACCGGCGGCTCAGCCGCTAGTCCGCATTTTCGGGAATTTTTTGCTAGATGTCGATGCGCCGCCTGCTCATCCTGATGTGCACCTTCCTGGGCTTGACCCTGTTGGGTATGCACGCGGTGCCCGCCCTGTTGCCGTTGTTCGTCAAAATGTGGTCGCTGAGCAATACCGAGGCCGGATGGATCGCGGGTATCCCCTATCTGACCTATCTGATCGGGGTTTCGTTTATTGGTATCACCGACCGTATCGATGCGCGCCGCATGCTGATCCTGGGTGCAATCATCAACGTCGCCGGGTATGGCGGCATGGGATTGGCCGACGGGTTTTGGAGCGCCATGTTTTTCCGCGCTCTTCAAGGCCTGGGCTTTGCCTGGACCCATTTGCCGGGGGTCAAGGCAATTTCGGACCGGGTGCCGGGCGAAAACAAAGGCCGCGCGGCGTCGATCTACATCTCGTCCTTTGCCGTCTGTTCGTCATTTTCCCTATTGCTGGCGGCCGAAACCAAGGATGCCTTTGGCTGGGAATGGGCCTTTGTCCTGCCGGCCTGTACGAACCTGATCGCCGCCGGCCTGATATTTTTTATGCTGCCACCGGTGGTGCCCGAGGGAAAGGCAGGCGGGCATGGCGCACCGCCCATGCAATGGCGGATCATCCCTAATTTCCGCCCCGTGCTGCGTAACAAACCAGCCCTTGGCTATATTCTCGGCGCCTTTGCACATCATTTCGAACTGCTGGGCGTCCGCGCCTGGACCGTGGCCTTTCTGACCTGGGTTGTCGCGGCACGGCCGGATATTCCCGATGGCTTCAATGTGCCGCTGGTGGCCACTTTGTTGATTCTGATCGGCGTGCCGACCAGCATGGCGGGGGGCGAATTCGGCCACCGGGTCGGCTATGCACGGGCCGCCTTTCTGGTCATGTCCGCCTCTGCCCTGGCGGCGGTCTTCGTTGGCTTTTCCGCGACGTGGTCACTATGGGCGCTTATTGTCCTGGTGCTTGTGCACAATTGCTTCGTGCTGGCGGATTCGGGAATGCTGAACGGCGGCGCGGTCAATGCCTCGGACCCCGCGCAGCGGGGCAACACGGTCGCCGTCTATGGCATTGCCGCGGCCGCCGGCGGCCTGTTGGGGCCGGTGCTGTTCGGGGTCATTCTGGATCATACGGGCGGCGGCCAAAGCGCCGGCAGCTGGGGCTGGGCCTTTGCCGCCATGGGCATTGTTGTTCTGGCCGGCGCCATTTTGGTTGGCCTGCTGTCGTGGCGCCCGGCAGACCGCGGCGGTTAGAGCGGTTCCGGAACGGCTCTAGCCGGGCGGACTCGTTTCGGTCCGCGCCCGGCGCTACAATATCCTGCCTGACCAGAGCAATTTTTAATTTATTGGAGTCGCTCTCGCGATTTAAGTGATTGGTTCAATTGCTCTATTTCTAAGAGTCCGGGCGCATTTTCTTCGAATGCGCTCTAGGCCATTCGATAGGAGCTACCTATGACCACCACATTCGGCATCTTGTTTTTTGACGGCACCGAGGAACTCGACGCGGTTGGCCCATGGGAAGTCTTCACCATGGCGTCAAAACAGCGCGATGACATCGCCGTGGTGGCGGTCTCCCAGCATGGCGGTACGGTTACCTGCGGCAAAGGCATGCGCATTCTGATGGATCATGGCTTTGCCGATGCGCCGAAACTGGATGTGCTGCTGGTCCCGGGCGGCCAGGGCACCCGCAGGGAGGTCGATAATCCCGCTCTGTTGCAGTGGATCGCAACAGTGGCCAAGGATTGCCAATGGGTCACTTCCGTCTGCACCGGTTCTTTGTTGTTGGCCGAGGCGGGCCCGGCGGCGGGCAAGCGGATTACCACCCACTGGGCTGCCATGGATCTGCTGCGCAAACGGGGCAAGGCCGGCGAGGTCCTGGAAGGGGTCCGCTATGTGCGCGATGGCAACGTCGTGACATCCGCCGGTGTTTCCGCCGGCATCGACATGGCCCTGTGGCTGATCGGGGAAATGTATACCCCCAGCTTCGCCCGCGGCGTCCAGCGCAACATGGAATACGACCCAGCACCTCCCTATGCGGCGGAAGTATAATGACAGGCAATTGTTGGCCCGGGCAGGTCCTCTAACTGCTCGTGGCGGTCTCTATCCGCTCGGCCGGGAAACGGCAGGTCACTGTCGTGCCCTCGGCCTCCACGCTTTCGATTGTCAGTTCGCCACCGTGTAATGCCATCTGAGATTTGGACAGGGCCAGGCCAAGCCCGGTGCCCTCGAATTTTCGGGCCAGGGAGCTGTCGACCTGGTAAAATGGCCGCCCCAGCTTTTCGATTTCTTCTGGCGCAATACCGATGCCGGTATCCGACACTGCAATTAGCATCGAACCGTCGGCAGCCATGGCAGTCTTCACCATTACCACGCCTTCGTCGGTGAATTTTACGGCGTTGGACAGCAGGTTAACCAGCACCTGCTTCAACGCCGTCTCGTCCGCTCTTAGGACTGGTAAATCGGCCTCGCTCTCGCTGTTGATTGTCAGGCCTTCGGCCTCAGGGCGTGCCGATACCAAGCCGATCACTGTTTCGACAAGAAGTTCGGTGTCAATCAAATCGTCCTGCAACGTGGTATTGCCGGCCTCGATCTTGGCGATATCCAGAATATCGTTGATGATGGCCAGAAGCTGACTGCCGCTGGAATGAATATCCGCTGAATAGTCCTTGTATTGCTCGTTCCCGATTGGCCCAAGCATTTCATCCTTGATCATTTCCGAGAAGCCGATAATGGCGTTCAGGGGCGTGCGCAGCTCGTGACTGACTGCCGCCATGAATTCTGATTTGGCGCGATTGGCCGCGATCGCCTCTTCCGCTGCCAGCCGTTGGGTTTCTTCCAGCAGGCGGCGCGCGGTTACGTCGCGGATCGTAAGAAAATGATGGGTTCGCGGCACCTCGCGCCGTTCCAGGGGATTTCGGCTAATCTGCAAAACGGCCCGCTGGATGGTGATGTCCATGACAAAGGTGGTGCCATCCTTGCGCAGGCCTAGTCCCTCGCGCGCAAGCGGCACGGGCGTCTCCAGGTTCTGCAAATCACTTATCTTGAATGGATCGCTGCCGTCGCCGCTGAAATCGAACAATGGATCAGGCGGTTTGTCGACAAGTTCCTCGCTGCGATAGCCCAGCATCGCCTCGGCGGCCTGATTGAATAGCGAGATGTGACCCTGAGGATCGATTACGATAATGCCGTCAAAACTGCTTTCGACAAAGCGGCGCATCATGGCGCCACGATGCAGCACAGCCATGCGTTGACGGAATATGCGTAGCGTCTGGCGGTCGATCAACGCGATCATGCTCTGCCCGTAACAGAGCCAGGGGGCCAATAACCATGGCGCGATGTCCAAACTGACAGGCATCACTTTTTGCAGCCCCACCGTGGCGGCGACAAGGCTCAGCGAGCCGCCGCCGAGCACCAACAGGCCCCGATGCCAGGGCCATCGCGCCAATAAAGGCGCCAGTAGAAAGGTCAACAAGGCCATGACGGCCAGGGTTGGTAACGCGCCCGTGCGCCGCAGGGCGCGGTCCTGGCTAAGGGTCTCTGTTGACAATGCGAGCAGGGTCGAACCAGGGACCGTCACATGCAACGGCACCGACAGATAGTCCCCCAGTTCAATGGCGGATGCGCCAACGATAACATCGCGGCCTTGGAACAGCTCTGGCGGAAATTCGCCGCGTAGCACATCGACATAGGAAATGCGCGGTATGCTGCCTGGGCGGATGCCATAGTCGATATAGTATTGAATGGATGACGAACCGAGGGCATCGGCCAGAAGGACTGGAAAACTGGGCAGGTCCGTTCCACCCCAGGGAATTGATGGCATGGTGCGCCGCACCAGGCTGTCAGTTTCGGGCCGCATCACCACCGATCCCAGGCGCGACCGCGTGGCGAAACGTGGCAGGGGGCCGGTTTCAGCGATCGCCGAAGGGTCGCGCGCCCAGCCGTTATATTGCTTGAAGGCGGGCAAAATGACCCGCCCCTCCGCCCGTTCCAGGGCCCGTTCCAGCATGGCATCCTGTTCCGGCGTGGAACGGGAGCTGAAATCGATGTCAACGGCGATGTTCCGCGCCCCGGCGTTGTTCAGCCGCTCGATCAGTTCCGCATGATGGGAACGGGGCCAGGGCCAGACGTCAAGGAGGCGGAGGCTGCGCGCATCAATTTCCACCAAAACCAGCTGTTTGCTGGCATCGCGCTGCACCAGCGAAAAGCGCAGGTCCATCAATAAATATTCGACGCGCTCCAGACCACCCATGAAATAGATAGCGGCAACCAGGCCCATGACAAGCAAGCGTGGAACGAACCGCCTCATTCTGATCAGGCCTCCGACGTGCCAAGCGCCAAAGGCCCGACCGTTATGGCCGGGCCTTCAGTGCGGCTTAGTAACTATCTATCACAGATCATTTGTTTTTGCCTTTACCTTTGCCTTTGCCTTTGTCGCTGGCATTGGATTTTGGACCGCCTAACTCTGGGGGAAGAGCGGCCTGTTTGACGACAGGGTTCGCGTTGCTTTTGGGACTGTTGCCGCCAGCGTTCGCGTTGCTTTTAGGACTGTTGCCGCCGGCGTTCGCGTTGCTTTTAGGACTGTTGCCGCCGGCGTTCGCGTTGCTTTTAGGACTGTTGCCGCCGGCGTTCGCGTTGCTTTTGGCACTGTTGCCGCCGACGTTCGCGTTGCTTTTGGGACTGTTGCCGCCGGCATTGCTGGCCTGGGCTGCATTGCCACGGCTACTGACGTTCGACAGAGTAGTCTTTCCACGCTGCGCGGATGCAACACTGCTGACGGCTGACCGCGCGGATCCGTTGCCGCCAGCGTTTGCATTCACCTTGCCACTGTTACCACGGTTGGCATTGGCATTGGCATTGGCATTGGCATTGCCGGCGAAACCCTTGGTCAACTTGGCAAAGTTTGACGGTCCGGTGCCCAATGTGCTGGCCAATGCCTTGGCTGGTGCCTTGGCTGATGCCTTGTTACCTTCGCCGCCACTCTTGCCCTCGGCTTGCTCGGCGGCGGCGGACTCGGTGTTCTCACCCGTAGACGGGGTGCTTTTGCCTTCGCGCTTGCGGATCTCCACTTCGGCACCCGGCTTGGAAGAGACCGAACCGGTTTGACCCGGCCGCACGATAACGGCGCGCTGGCTGCCGCGGGCCGCGACCTGTACGGCGCCGTCGGTCACATGCACCGCCGCGCCTTCCGGACGCACACTGACGGTAAAGGTTGTGCCTTTAACGGTGGCGGCCAGGTAGGGCGTTCCAACCTGAAAACGTTGCCGTGGGTTCTTCTCCACCTGGAACAACAGGGTGCCCAGGGTTTGAACGATATTGGTGAACAGGCTATCGCCTTTGTTGTCGCCCACTTTTAAATCGCTGTTCGGCGACATCGAGATTTTGTCCTTGCGCCGGACCAGCACGGCCTGGCCGCCCGGGCCGGTTATCAGCCGGTCGCCTGTTGCCAAGCGGTCGCCAATCGCCACCGCCCGCTCCGCGCCGTCCCGGCGCACGGGCGCGGTTACCTGACGCACGACCCAGCTATCGCCCGCCAATTGCGCGACCTGCAGAACCTTGCTGGATGAGGATTGTTTCCGGCCAGCCGGTTTGCCATCCAATGACAGCACGCTCGCCACCGCATTGCTGATGCCTTCATCAGCCAGAACGGGAGATGAGATGAAGATATTACCGCAAAGTAATACCGCTCCGGTGACGATAAGGCCGGAACGCATTAAAAAATACGACATTGTACGGCTCCTGGCATTTCTTGCCATTATTGCGTTGCCGCCCTCGTCCCACGATTGTTTGATTCCCTGTTACCAGGCGTGGAATTGAATGGCATACTGGCGCCTGAAACGTTAACAAACCTTTAATGCGTAGTGTTAGTGTTGCGGAGTGCTATTTTTTTATTACACTACTAACATCGATCCATACACCCTGCGGACCCGCGGGAATGCGTGGTGGCCTGTAGATTAATTTGGTGGCTGGAAGATTTGTGCATTCCTGCAATGGGCGAGAGCGTTTCCAATAGTTTGAATAGGGCGGTGCTTGGCGCCGCGCTGACCCTCATCTTGATTGGTATCGTAGCCGTTTTTCTGCCAAAGGCACAGGCGCAGACCACTTCCGGGGGCGAGCGGGCCAGTGGTCCCTCCGTTCTGGAGCAACGGGTCAAGCCGAAGCAGACCGTACCGCGCGATGTGGATATTCCGCTGCCCCATAAGGCTAAAGATAAGGCCGCCGAGCCGGAAGCCGCTGGGGCCGCCGATATCGTCCTGACAGGTGTGCAGATATACGGCGCCACGATTTACCCCGAGGCCGAATTGGCAGTGATTTACGAACCTTATCTGGGGCGCGTGCTCGCCGTGGCGGACGCCGAAAAAATCGTCGCCGCGATTACCGCGAAGTATCAAAAAGATGGCTACATCCTGTCCTATGCCACCGCCCAGCCGCAGAATATGGAATTCGGCATTCTGAGCATCGATGTTGCCGAGGGTTTTATCGAGAATGTGTTGTTCAAGGGGCCGCAGGGAGCCCGAAAAAGCCTGCTTTCAAGTTTCGCCGGCAAATTGAAGGCGGCCCGCCCCCTGACCCAGGATATGCTGGAACGTTATGTCATGCTGATGGACGATCTGCCGGGGCTCGGCGTCCGTCCGGCCCTGCGGAGCTTGGACGAGGCATCGGGCGCCCATGAATTGGTCTTGCAGCTGACCCAGGACGATTTTCAGGGCTATGCCAGCATCGATAATAAAAGCACCCGTTCCGTGGGCCGGCATGTGGCGCAGATTTCAGCGAATTTCAATTCCTTGTTGGGCCAGTATGAACGCTCGGCGCTGGTTGCCTATACGGTGCCCGACAGCAATCGCGAATTGCTGTTTCTTGAAGGTCAGCAGGAATACACCCTGAATTCCGAAGGTACCCTGGTGGGTCTAGACGTTTGGCACAGCGTCAGCGAATCGGGAGGAACCAGCGAAACCCTGGATTTGGACAGTTTTGACACCCGGGCCGCCGTCTATTTGGTGCATCCCTTTATTCGAGGCCGCGAATCGTCGTTATTCGTCACGGGTACTTTTGAATACCACGACACCGAGGAATCCCTTGCGGGCGCGAACAGTTATGATGACCGCATACGCGCGTTGCGTTTGACCGTGCGGGGTTTTGTCGTCGATCAAATGGCGGGCGAAAACATTCTTGTTGCAACGGCCAGCCAGGGGCTCGATATCCTGGATGCCTCCCCGAACGGCGCCAGCAATTTATCGCGCACCGGCGGCAAGATCGATTTCACGAAGATAGAAGCGTACTATACCCGCTATCAGGCGCTGCCGGGGCCGTGGTCGGCGGAACTTGGCCTGAAGGGACAGTTTATGCCCCAGGGTGCGCTCTCGGGCGAGGAATTTCGCGCCGGCGGCAATAATTTTGGCCGCGCCTACGACCCATCGGAAATATCGGGTGAATACGGCGTTGCTGGATATCTCGAGTTGCAGCGTAATCTTGCCGCCCGCAATGGTTTTTTTCTCAGCACTCAGACCTTTGCTTTTTACGATCTGGCAGCCGCTTGGAATGAGGATCCGTCGGTTAAAGCTTCAACCGACATTTCCCAAGTAATCTTCAAACTCAGCATGAGTATACAAAATAACACCATTTCTCAAAGAGTTGTTTCCTCCAATCGCTCGACACCTCCGATTTTGACGCGTTAGCGGCGTTCTGAATGCCATTTTTCGATA